>CAZTUB010000005.1:242524-338561 GCA_964615905.1 uncultured Clostridia bacterium | reverse complement strand
CACTCTCGAATCTTCTGGTTCGTTCCGCTCTACCTAGTTTTCAAAGATCCCTTGTTGCTTATCTTGCCTTAGAGGCAAACTCTAATTATAGACTACGAATCTCTTTTGTCAACCCCTTAAAATTATTCTCTTTGGAAAAATTCTACGGGACAATTCAAAAGGTCTATCGATGTCAATCAGAGCCTCAAAAGAGGAATTCGTATTATGCCACCGGAGCTAAAATTGTCAACCGCTCGAAAAGATTTCGCTTCACAAAACAGGCAATCGGCCACGGTTGCACAATTTGGCGCGGGAAGTTATTATCAGTCTGGTTACGTGGCTCTGCCCCAAACTTCCACGTACCGGTTGACCTCCCGTATCTCGCCAGCCTCAGCAACCTCATTTGAGTGAGAGAAGATAGATATGTCCAAGAAAGTCCTTGTAGTCGAAGACGATTTTGATACATTACACCCGCTGGCGGAGCTTTTAAGGCTTAAAGGCTTTGATGTCGTTACGGCGTCGGAAGCAGAGGTGGGGCTGACGCTGGCCAGAAGCCAGAAGCCGGACCTCATCATCACAGACATAGTGCTGCCCGGTAAGAGCGGGCTCCATTTTATATCGACCATTCGCAATGATCCTCAGGTAAGCGCGACGCCGATTGTCGTCATAAGCGGGTGTGGGCCGATGATTATGGTTGAAGCCGAATCGGCGGGGGCGGATTGCTGTCTTGATAAGCCTATAAATATCGACCTCTTCTGGGACGCTCTCAATCAGGTCCTGGGCACCTCAAAGGAGGCCGTCTCTGAAAAACAAGTGAAGGCGACGCCCGCGCGCCCGACACTTGCCAGCGAGATAGACAGCCTGGTCGAAGAGCTCAGACATTGCTCATCGAGAGACGAGAAGGAAGAAGTGCTGAAGCGGCTAAAAGAACACGTGCTTGAGTTGCAGGCCAGGAATAGCAACAGGCTTTGAGGCGGCAAACAAGCGGCTACTTCACAAGGAATATCGGGCGAGCCGTGTCAAACTTCATGGCCACGCCCAGCTTCGGGTGTCTATCCTCCACCCTCACGACTTCTGCTGAGTACTTCATCCAGTTCTCGCGTTTGAACGGGACGCGTATCCACACGTCCAGCTTTGTGCCGACCGAGACCGGGTTGGTCATAAAGATAAAGACCCCGCTTGAGCTGAGGTTCTCGACCGCGCTCGATTCATCGAAGCTCTGGCCTACACAGTCTATCCCTTTGACAGTGACATCCCATTCGGCGTTGAACCTGCGGGTCTTCCGTCTTTCGAGCAAGTGGCCTCCGGGGTACGACCTGGCGAATCTAAAAGCTAGTTTACCAACATTTAATCCCATGTTTTTCATGGTATGTAAAGATGAAATAATAAATCTAGGGGATCTTCCTTGATGCTTGAATAAATTTGCCTCTTGCTATATCCTTGGCTCCGTTCTTAGGAACACAAGACGAACAGACGGTTAGTGGCAATCGTCGTACTTTGGCCTGAGCGAATACAGAATAGACAGGAGTGGCGCGATGGCAACGAAAGCCCTCACATATGTTGCCCAGCGCGCGAGCCTAGATCACGTGTTAGTTAAACGCCCCCTCAAACACGTGCGCGGCTGGCGAGAACTTTTAACAAGCGAAGATGCGGATGCTATCTGGCATAGACTATCCGAATTGGTCCGATCAACTCTCCCCGAAAGCCAGTATGATATAGAGATCATAGCGCAGCAGGTCTTTCTTCACCTGCTGACCAGCGACCGATTGAGTTTGTATAATGATCGGGACTACTCCGACGAGCAGATAAAAGAAGACCTAGTCGCGCTGTGCCGCTACTGAAAACAGCGACAAGCGCTATAGCTCCTTCACGCTCTATTGATCGACAACGTGACTCAAAACTCGGCTGGCGCAACCGGAGACGACATCGAAATAGCTTGCGAGCCACGGGCCTCGTGGATGCGGGTTATCTCTTTGCCCAGCCGGGGCAAGTCCTGCTCAAGGAAGATCGGCACATCCTTAAACGATATACCCCGCTTCAAAAGAGCCTGCTTTACGTGCTCGTAAAAACCTGCGGCAGAGATCTCTCCGCACGCGAAAAGAGCGTCCACGCGGTCCATAACCCGGACGGCCGACGATTTGACTTCCCGCCGCAATGAGCTTGCGACCATAAGGCTGTAGTCAACAGGAACGCATTTGACAAGGCTTGTGCCTTCTATAAACACGCCCGCGTTGTTGACTCTTGCGAGCGCTGATCTGACGCCCTCTTCAACCTGTTCGCTCGTGCAGATCACCCAGTGCACGTTGCTCGCGCCCGCCTCCCAGTATCGCCCCGTGTCTTTCCCCGATGCGAAAGTCTCTTCGCGCCCGCTCAGTATCTTTGGCCGCTCGCCCAGGAGCGGGCTCACGCAACAGGCCTGCGGGTCTTTGCCGCAAGAGCGGTAGTGGCCGCGCGAAACTTTGATCGCTTCCCATCCGGGGAACATTCGGAGCAAGTCGCAGACGAGGGCCGTCTTTCCGACGTTTGAAGAGAACCCTGAAATCGAGATGATGGTTGGACGCATAAGACCGCCAGGCCGCCTCAGCGTGCCTTGCGACAACCAGTATAGCATGACCGCGATTACGGGCCGGGTTGGCCTCTAGCTTATAAGACCGTTCCCCTGCGCGTCCGGGTTTATAATATCGCCCACCGAGCCGCCGCCGTAATCCGAAAGCTGGAGCATAAGGTTCTGCCGGTTGGTGGCAAAAGCCAGCCCGTCGTTGAGCGTGATGATGCCCGAGCGTATCATTCGCTCGATCTCTCCGTCGAAGACCTGCATGCCGTCGATATTGCCGTCGCGCATCGCATCATAAAGCGACTTGCCTTCGCGCTCGCCTTTTTCAATGTAGTCGCGCGTTCTGGCTGTAGAGCGCAGGACCTCAAGCGCGGCGACGCGGCCTTTGCCGTCGGCGCGCGGCAGCAGCCGTTGCGAGATGATAAATCTGAACGCGCCCGCGAGGCGCATCCTTATGATGTGCTCCTGGCTCTTTGGGAACATGCCGATGATGCGCTCGACGGTCTTGGCAGCGTCGGTCGTGTGCAGGGTCGAGAAGACGAGGTGGCCGGTCTCAGACGCTTCGAGAGCAACTTCTATTGTTTCGAGGTCGCGGATCTCGCCCACAAGAATCACTTTCGGAGCCTGGCGCAGCGCGGCCCTGAGAGCGTAGGCGAAGTTCGGCGTGTCCGAATGGAGCTCGCGCTGGTGGACGGTAGAGTTCTTGTGACGGTGCATAAACTCGACAGGGTCTTCGATGGTCACTATGTGATAATACTTTGTCTCGTTGATAAGGTCGATTATCGCCGCAAGCGTCGACGACTTGCCCGAACCCGTCGGTCCTGTGACGAGCACGATGCCGTTTTTCATATCCGCTATCTCTTTCAGCGTGTCCGGGAGACCGAGGTCCGTAAACGACGGGATCTCGTTCGGCACCACTCGCATTACAATGGCGTGCGTCCCGCGCTGTTTGAAGATATTGACGCGGAAGCGGGACATCCCCGGCAGGCTGAACGACAGGTCGGCAGACCCGTTCTTTTCAAGCGACTCTTCGGCGATCTTGTGACTGCCGATAAGCGCCTTGGCAATCGCCGTGGTGTGCGCAGGCGTCAGCGTCTCCATTCCGGGTATGTTTACGGGCGTGAGCTTTCCGATAAGCTCGACCTGCGGCGGGCGTCCGGGCGAGAAGATCAAGTCTGAAATCTTGTTCGATACGGCGAGCATTTGCTGGATTACTTGCGAGAAGTTGATCGTAGACATTGAAAGGATTCCCCGATAGTCCTGCTGAAAAGCCGTGTGTCATCTGCCGCAGGCTCGACATCATCTGAGCGGCGTGCTGTAATTTAAGATGATCAGGCTAGCGTGAATGCTTCAAGGCAGGGGCATACAATTGACTCTTCGCCTCGATATTAGCGGTGATTTTGCCGTTGTCAACAGTTGAATATAAGGCGCGCCGCCGGTTGCTATTTGAGAGAATCTTCCGAGCTTCAGAACTTGCTAACGCGTTCAAAAATATAGAAGACCTCACCCCTGGTCACGATATCTACCAGCCGCCACCTGTCGGCTATCGTGTCGCCCGGCTTGACCCCTTTGATGGCTTTGACCCCGCCCTCGACGATCTGATCCACTTCGGCAGCGGTGACGATATGAAGCTCCGGGACGACGTCCTCGCCTGTCTCTTTTACGATTTGAAGGACGGCTTCGCGATGGAGCACGATCTTTTTCTTGGCGCGCACGTAAGCAGGATGAGAGATCTCTTTCCGCCTGATTTGGAATTCAAGCTCCTCGTCTTCATCCTTCATCAGGCTCAAAAATGCCGCGACTTCCGGGCCGTAAGATTGAGCAGTAGAATCCTGTGCGCAAACCCGCGCCGGGGCTGTCAAGACGCTCCAGATTAGGAGGTAGATTAGGATAATAACCCGCGTTCGCATCTCTCCTGAAACTCACCCGTCAAGCGACAGAATAACCGGATGTGCCCGTCTATTTTACCAACCGGGCAAAGCATCATCCAGCAATTCGATTGGGTGAACCACTTCGATCTCCAACCCTGCCTTCATAATTCCTGCCCCGATCTGCATGATGCAACCGGGATTGCCTGTAGCTACAGCGTCTGCCCCGCTCATACGTATGTTTTCGATCTTGGCTGTGAGTATCTCCGCACTCAAGCGCGGCTGCTGGAGATTATAAGTGCCCGCGCCGCCGCAGCAGTTTGCGCTCCCCTGTAACGGCACAAGCTCAAGGCCCGGTATCGAATTCAACAACTCAACAGGAGCAGCGGCAACTTTTTGAGCGTGCAAAAGGTGGCAGGGCGCGTCATAAGCGACCTTCCTGGGTATCGCGCGCATTAGCCCTTTGATGCCGCGCGCCGCCAAAAACTCAGAAACATCACGGACCTTTTGACTAAACTCTCTGGCTCGCAAGGCGTATTTTGGGTCGCCTGCGAGCAGCGCGTCATACTCTTTCATCGCCGCGCCGCACCCGGCGGAATTGACAATAACGACCTCACACCCGCTGGCCGAAAAGGCATCAATATTTCTTCGCGCCAGCTCGCGCGCCCGCTCTATCTCGCCCGCGTGAGAATGGAGCGCCCCGCAGCAGACCTGGGCGTCAGCTCCTAGAACCTCGCAGCCCGCGTGTATGAGCACGCGTTCGGTCGCGCGGTTGGTCTCCTTGAACAGCCCTTCCATCACGCAGCCGCGAAGCACCGCGACGCTCACCCGATTAGCGGGCGGCCTCTTCACTTCACTGCCCGGCTGAAAATCATCTTTCCGTTTTCGGCGGCTGGTTGCGATCAACAAAGCGAGAGCGAGGTTGATTTTCTCCCCAAACGTGTTCGATTCATAAGCCAGGCGAGCCAGCCCGCTATCGCGCAGCCAGCGCGCAATAGCAAAGCCCGCTCGAAGCAACAGAGGTCGCGTGAAGACGTGGTTTAGCAAGAAGCGAAACAGCGTGGCTGTCGCGTCGCCTTCGTCCGAACGAGCATTCTTTACTTCGACTCGCGCCGCTTCGAGCAGCTGCCCGTAAGGCACGCCCGACGGGCAGACAGACTCACAGGCTCGGCATCCAAGGCAGCGGTCGATGTGAGAGACGAACGAGCTGCCGATACTCAGCCGGCCTTCGGTTACAGCGCGCATCAAGTAGATTCGTCCGCGCGGCGAGTCGTTTTCGTTGCCTAAAACCCTGTAGGTCGGGCACGCGGGCAGGCACAGCCCACAATGAACACAGGTCAACAACTTGTCGATGTTGGCTTCAAGCTCGGCGGCGAGGCCACTGCCCTTTTCTATCTCTGTTAAAAAGGTAGTCATCAGGAAAATCAGATTCCGGCGACAAATCGCCCCCGGTTCAATAGCCCGTCGGGGTCGAAACCTGTCTTTATATCCCTCATTATCCGGGCAGTCGCACCGGCGCTTCCCCACGCGTCGGTCTTCAGCTTCACATCGGCTGAAGCACGTTCTACAAAGAGCGACCCGCCAATCGGCTCGACATATTTTCTGAGCGAGTCTATTAGCTCAACCGCCGCCGCACCTTTTTCAAGCGACGCGATGCGGATTATACCAGCGCCCGCGTCCGCCACGACTCGCCCGCGCTGTGCTGCACGCGCTCTTTCAAAAACAATCGATACCGATGCTAACGGGACGCTCAACCTGACAGAGGTTTCCGCCTCGCTGTCCAGCTCGGTTATCTCTGCCCACGCGCTTTCAGCCTCCGCCTGGTTGAGCGGTCCGGCACCGGGGTTGAATGATCGCACAAAGTAGTCTACCTGGTGATCGACCACTAGCGAGTCGCCCACGAACCGCGCCATGAGCGCGGGCCGGGCATCGTCTGTCAGACGGCCTGTCAATACGTTTGTAAACTTGCTCGTCACAAAGACCGAAGCCGGTTCCAGCTCAGATGCGAATACGCGCTCGGCAATCTTTAAGAGGGAGCCCAGGTCGGCGTCGACGAGGCAAACGGTTTTAGTCGTCTCCGGCGCAGGTCGGAGCTTTAGCGTCAACTCGGTCAATACCGCGAGCGTGCCGTAGCTTCCGACGTAGAGCTTATTCATATCGTAACCGGCCACGTTTTTTACCACCCGTCCACCTGACCGGCTCTGGGAGCCGTCCATGTGTGCCAGCCTCAAACCGAGCACGTAATCGCGCGGAGTTCCGAATCCAAACCTGAGCGACCCGCTCGAAGCGCATGCGGCCACTGCCCCGACTGTCGCGTTGCGGCTCCCCGCTGGGTCGAGCGGCAGCCACTGTCGCTCGTTTCGAGCGACACGGTTTAGCTCGTCAAGCGCAAGACCGGCTTCAACAGTGATGGTCAAATCTGAAGGGCTGTATTCGAGGATGCGGTTCAGTCGCTCAAGGCTCACGACAGCGTCCGCGCGACTAACCGGGTTCCCACAGTCGAGCCAGCTTCCGAGTCCCGACGGAATGACGCCCGCTTTCTGCTCCCGGCAGACGGCCAGGCTGCGGGCCACTTCTTCAGCGGAACCGGGCTTGATTAAAACGACCTCGCGCAACCCGCCGGTCGTGAGCACTTCGGTCGTCGCCAGGTAATCGCGCCCCACGACTGCCCGGAGAGACTGCTCAAGCGCTGCCATCCTGGCTTTGGTCATGCCTTCGGTCTTGATCTCGGTCGTATCAGCCATCGGCGCGTTCCGGCTAGTCTCCGGTCAGCAGCCGGATAATGGGTCTCGGTCGGCTCTCATCCGGCGGCGCTTCGTTATCTTGCTCAATAAGCTCTGCGAAAAAAGAACGGTATTGCTTTGAAAAATCGGCGAGGCTGAGCGACATGAAGACCACGGGCAATCGCTGTAGCTTTTCCGTCACCGCTTTGAACATGCCGCGCCCGCCTCTCGCATTGCCACGCTCGTAGTGATGCAGGCCTACCGCCGCTTGAATCAACATCTGGTAAAAGAGCTTTGTGTCGCCGGTCGAGCGAAGCCAGACCTCTTCCCATACTTCGTGCGCTTCAAAGTACCGCCGCGCGTTGAAATGCTCTATGCCTTCGAGGTACTCGCGCGGGTAAACCGCGTCGTAGCGTTCGTCATGCGAAATCTGACTTCTGCCCCTGGGCTCCTTGCGGTCAGCCTTCTCTTCATCCATAAGCGGATCTTTCTGCTCTGACTTGATCTCGACGGTAAAAGCAAAAGGCCCTGCCTGAATCTTATCACCGTCTTTTAGCTCGACCCAGGAGACACGCTCTCCGTTGGCAAAGGTCCCGTTGCCGCTCGAAAGATCGACCGCCAGCAGCTTCCCGCCGACTCGTTCTATGCGAAAGTGCTCACGCGAAACTGTCGGGTGATTCAAGACGCAATCACACGATAGATGGCGGCCGAATGTGACCCTGGCCTTATCAATCTTCACAGGCCCGATTGATTTCGGCCCTGAGTCGTATCGAATAAATGCTTTCATAAAGTGACAGCCCAATCAACAGTCCAAGGCGCTCGTCTTCAGCTTATGGCGGTAATCTTCGAGCCCGAACCCGCAATACCGGCAGGTCTTCGTCGTCGGGAGCACCTTGCCGGGGTTGCAAAGCCCCGTGGGGTTGAAGACGTCGCGCACCGCGAGCATCCTCGCCAGATCATCGTCGGAGAATATCAACCGCATCGACTCGATCTTATCCATGCCCACGCCGTGCTCGCCTGTGATGGTGCCGCCGGCTGCGACGCACAGCCGCATGATCTCTTTGGAAGCCGATTCGACGCGACGGACCTGGTCCGGGTCGCGCCCGTCAAAGCTTATGTTGGGATGTAGATTCCCGTCGCCCGCGTGAAAGACATTAGCCACGACCAGATCGTGCCTGGCCGAGATTCGGTAGATTTCGTCCAGCACTTCGGGAAGCTTCGACCGGGGGATGACTGCGTCTTGCACCATGAGGTCGGCTTTCAAACGGCCCATCGCCCCGAAGGCGCGTTTGCGCGCGGCCCACAAACGCACGCGCTCCTCGTCGTCGCGCGCAACCCTGACGGCTCGCGCGTTGTTGCGCAAGCATATCTCCACAACGCGCTCGGCCACTGTCTCAAGCCCGGCAGTAAGCCCGTCGACTTCGATAATCAGCAACGCGGCCACGTCTGTAGGGAAGCCGCCCGCGAAGATAGATTTTTCGATGGCGTCGATGGTCGCGTGGTCGATCATCTCAAGCGCGGCAGGCAGTATCCCCGCCGCTATAATCTCTGAGACGCTGCGGCTGGCGTCTGTGACCGTCATGAACTCCGCGAGTAAGGTCTTTATCGACTGAGGCAAGCGCGTGAGCTTGAGCGTCGCCTTTGTCGCAACGCCGAACGTACCCTCCGAGCCCACGAACAGCCCGACAAGATCATACCCCGGACGGTCTACGCCCCCGCCTCCGAGCGTGACTGTCTCGCCCGACGGCAGCACCACTTCGAGCGCGAGCACGTGGTTGACCGTCATGCCGTACTTCAAGCAGTGCGGCCCGCCCGAATTGTTAGCCACGTTGCCGCCGATGGTGCAGGCCATCTGGCTGGAAGGGTCGGGCGCGTAATGAAACCCGTGAGGCGCGGCAGCGCCGGAAAGATCGACGTTTATGACGCCGGTTTCGACCACGGCAAGACGGTTGGCGTAATCGAGTTTGAGAATGCGGTTGAGCCGCGCAAGCTCTATGGTCACTCCGCCGTTTAAAGCAAGCGCGCCGCCCGAAAGCCCCGTGCCCGCGCCGCGCGGCGTAAACGGTATCTGCTCGGCTGCC
Organism: uncultured Clostridia bacterium; assembly: GCA_964615905.1. Taxonomy (GTDB): domain Bacteria; phylum Acidobacteriota; class Blastocatellia; order UBA7656; family UBA7656; genus DATLMR01. The sequence goes on along the minus strand of CAZTUB010000005.1, from coordinate 329,356 downwards.
AGAATTCTTACGGCGGCGGCGACCTCTTCGGCTGTTCCGGGGATGACCACGGCTGAAGGCAGGTGCTTGTGCAGCGTGAGCGCGTCCGACTCGTAAGCGAGCAGCTCGTCGCGCCCGGCCAGCACATACTCGTCGCCGAGCGCCGCTTTTAGTTTCTCGACGATCAAAGGGCTGATGACTGAAGATTGAGGACTGAGCGCTGAGCCGGACGAGGTATTCACATGATTCATAATTCTAAAACCCGGAACTAAAAACAGGCACGCATGCTCAGTCCTCAGTCCTTATCGTTTCAGTATTTCGGCACTGACGGGTCAACGTCGTCGGACCACCGAAGGATGCCGCCCACAAGGTTTTTGACCTTGCGATAACCCGCCTGTTTCATGAACTCCACAGCCTGGCCGCTCCTCACGCCGCTGCGGCAGTGGACGATGATCTCGTCCGCGCTCGACAACTCGTGCAGCCGCTCCGTCACAGTTCTGAGCGGTATGAGCTTTGATCCGGGTATGCGCCCGATGGCGTACTCTTCGGGCTCGCGAACGTCGATTAAAACGAAGTCCTCGCCGCGATCCATCTTCGCTTTCAGCTCGACGGGCGTAATTTCAAACTCGGCCCCGACGCTCACTTCGGGCTGGTGTGTAACCCCGCAAAATTCCTGGTAATCGATCAGCTCTTTTATTGTGGGGTTCTCGCCGCAGATCGGGCATTCGGGATTTTTCCTCAGCTTAAGCTCGCGGAACTTCATCTTGAGCGCGTCAAAAAGCAGCAGCCGCCCGACGAGCGAATCGCCTTTGCCTAAGATCAGCTTGACAGTCTCAATCGCCTGTATCACCCCGATGATGCCGGGCAACACCCCAAGCACCCCGCCTTCGGCGCAGCTTGGCACAAGCCCCGGCGGCGGCGGCTCAGGATAAAGGCAGCGATAGCACGGCCCTTCTTTCGCATGAAAGACCGTCGCCTGCCCCTCGAACCGAAATATAGAGCCGTAGACGTTCGGCTTGCCGAGAAGCACCGACGCGTCGTTGACAAGATAACGAGTCGGAAAATTATCCGTGCCGTCCACGATGATGTCGTAAGGCTCGAACAGCTCCAGAGCGTTCTCGGATGTAAGCGCGACCTCGTGCGTATCAACCTCCACGTAAGGGTTGATCTCTGCTATACGCTCTTTGGCCGAATCGAGCTTGGGCCTTCCGACATTGGCCGTCGAGTGTATGATCTGCCGTTGCAGGTTCGTTGTATCGACAACGTCAAAATCGACCAGGCCGAGCCGACCGACTCCCGCCGCCGCGAGGTACAGCGCGAGCGGCGAGCCGAGGCCACCCGCGCCTATCGAGAGCACCTTCGCCGACTTCAGCTTCTTCTGACCTTCCATTGCGACTTCGGGCATGATCAGGTGGCGGCTGTAGCGCAGCACCTCGTCGCGATCAAGCTCGACCTCCTGCGCCGTATCGGCGACCACGCCTGAGCCGCCGGCAATCGAAGGGACGATGCTCAATGTGTCGCCGTCTTTTACGGGTGTAGCGCCTTTGTCGAGATAGCGTATGTCTTCGTCGTTGACGTAAATGTTCACGAAATGGCGCAAGCGGCCCTCTTCGTTGTAGAGATGCTTCTTTATATTTTCGTGTTTGGTGGTCAGCGCTGCGAGCGCCTCATCTGCGGTCGTGGCTTCGACCTCGACGGTGTCGTCGCCGCCGGTGAAATTTCTGAGTGCGGTAGGGATCAGGATTTTGATGGACATCCGAGGCTCCTTTTATTGCTATTCAACCAGAATCTCTTCTTGCTCAAACTGTGTATAGTCGGGCTTTGTGAAAGAGTTGAGAGCCGCCGCCGCGCCGCGCTCAACTGCGACGATTATATACGATTCGCCGGGCCAGCATGAATGGTCAAGGTCATAGCCCGAAGGCCGCGCAGGGTGATCGGGATGCGAATGATAATAGCCTATGATCCCCTGCCCGCGCTCTCGCGCAAACAGGTCCGCGCGCTTGTACTGATCGGGGGTGATGAGGTAGCGGTTTCGGAGCGATTCGCGACTCGCGCCCTGCTTTGCCTGCACGGTTTCGTCAGCGGCGGGCCACTCGTTCTCGGCGCGGTATATCCCTTTGAGCACGTTTGTGCCCTGCTCGTTGTAGCCGAGCAGAAACCCGCAGCACTCGTGCGGATACGTCTCTTCGCCGTGTTTGCGAATCAGGTCGAGTAATTGTTCGGTCACCTTTATAGCCATACTGCCGTGGTCAACCCTCTGCTTCCCAGAAGCGGTCCGTCAGGTACTTGTCGCCGCCGTCCGGGAATACGGTCACGATCACCCCTTCACGAATCTCTTTGGCAAGCTTGAGCGCGCAGGCGAGCGCGGCCCCCGAAGATATGCCGACCAGAAGCCCTTCGCGCTTTCCAAGAAGCCGCGTGTAATGGTGCGCATCTTCAGTGCTCACTTCGTAGTTGGCGTCGGCTATTGTCCGGTCGTAGATGCCGGGCACGATGGCCGTCTCCATGTGCTTGAGCCCCTCAAGCCCGTGAAACGGCGAGTCGGGCTGAAACGCAATCGCTTTTATATCAGGGTTCAACTCTTTCAGTCGGCGGCTCGTGCCTACGAACGTGCCGCTCGTGCCGAGGCCCGCGACAAAGTGCGTGACACGTCCGGCGGTCTGGGCCCATATCTCGTGCGCGGTCGTCTGGTAATGCGCCTGCCAGTTGGCGGGGTTGTTGTACTGGTCCGGGTAAAAGTACAATTCGGGGTCTTCGCCGTAAAGCCGCCGCGCTTCGCGTATCGCCCCGTCCGAGCCTTCGAGCGGGCTCGTCAGCACAAGCTCCGCCCCGTATGTCTTTAGTATGCGCTTTCGCTCAGGGCTCGCGTTTTCCGGGAGCGCAAGTTTCACCCTGTACCCGCGCGCCGCGCCTATCCATGCGTAAGCAATCCCCGTGTTCCCCGATGTGGCGTCGAGAATGACCTTGTCACGGTTGAGCGCGCCGCGCCTCTCGCCGTCCAGGATCATGCCGAGCGCCGGGCGGTCTTTTACGGAGCCGCCAGGGTTGAACCACTCGGCCTTCGCGTAAATCTCTGCGTTTCCTATTTCCGATCTGAACCCGCAGAGCTTGAGCAACGGCGTGTCGCCGACAAGCTCCCACGCTTCCATCGGCGCGCGCAGCCGCCTGAGCAGCTTCTCGCTTACGTAATTGTCGGCTTTCGCGTCCATGATCTAATGCCGAAGCATAGCATCGGCTTGAACTAAACTCAAATTTCGCCCGGCGCATGAATGTCACAGATACGGGAAGATCATGCCGCCTGCCAGCTCAATTTCGCCGCGAGTCCTTTTTCCAGACAGTAAGCCCACAAAACATACATAACCCGGCGGCGCGCGGCTCTGCGGTTAAGAGCAATAGAAGCGCGGTTTGATAGATTTTTTAGCAGTAACGGCAGCGTATCGGGATGTTTGACCCCGCGCCGATGCGCTTTGGTCGATGGCTGTAAGTCGGCATAGATATTGCAAATCTAAGCTAGAAGAATTCCGAGCAAAGGAGAGTTATCTATGGAAATGAGAGACAAAGGATGGTCGCCTTTGAGCGAGAAGGAGGAGTTTGATTATAGAGATAGAGATGATCGCAGGATCTCTAATCAGACCTTCAACGACACTTCTCGACGTGGCTACGGCGAAGACTATCGAGGCTACACGCGCGGCTACAACATGAACCGCGAGCCGAATTATCAGGCCGAGTATGACAGAGGCGTCTCCGAACGAACTAACACTTATGAGAATTACGGTCGCGACTACTCCGAACCGAGCCGGGTAGTCCGTGGCGGTTATCAGGGTCAGGGGCGGCATCGCTCGCATCTTCGTTGCCGCGACATCATGACGCGGAACGTGACCACCTGCCGCCGCGACACACCTCTCGCCGAAGTCGCACGGCTGATGAGAGACGAAGACATCGGCGCGCTTCCGGTTATCGGCGACAACGGCAAGCTCGAAGGGATAGTGACCGACCGCGACCTTGTGGTCAAAGGGTTGACCTCGGAGAAAAACGACGCGGACCTCCGCGCAGAAGACTGCATGTCAACCGATCTGTTCACCGGAAACCAGAACGACAGGCTCGTAGACGTGATCAACGAAATGGGTGATAACCAGGTAAGGCGCATACCCGTTGTCGACAGCCGCGACCGTCTGGTGGGCATCATCTCCATGGCCGATATTGCGCTAGAGACGAACAAGGACCGCGAGCTAAAAGAGGCGCTTGAAGACATCAGCAAGCCTTCGTCCGGCTCGTGGCTCGGACGTCTGGCCAACGCGTTCGATTGGTAGAGCGTGACGCTCGATTTAGCGAATTGATAATTCCGTCAATCAAGAAAGGGGATGAAGATGAGCAGAAGCAAAGAAGGCAAAGACAGAGACGAAGCGGCGAACGCTCAAGCCACAACACCCGGAGCAGGCCCGGCTACCAACATCGACCAGCGACTTGGAGCCAAAGGCCAGACAGACTACACGCCGGGACGTGAAAGCTCGCGCGATTTCCCGCGCCGTTCGCGCTCCATCAGAGACCAGGGCTACTCGGAGGAATATCAAAGCCGGGACTCATATCGACGGCCGTCGCCGGGCTTCCCGACGCAAAGCGGCTACAGCAACACAGACTACGACCAGGGTAGCGCCGGGTCATACGGCGCGCGCGGCCGGTACAGGTCCGGCGGGTCTAGAGAGGATTTCGCAAACCCGTACTCGCAAAGGAGCGGCGGGCGCGGTCACGACACCGGCAACCGCTACGGCGCATACGGCCAGCAGGAAGCCGAGCGCGGCTCGTACAATCGTTCCCACACCGAAGGCTACGGCAGAGAGGACTACCGCAGCGAGAACAGAGGCTACGGCAGCCGCTCGAACGCGGAGCGCGGAAGGTACGCGGACCCGTTCAACCGCGACACGCACAGAGAGAGGTTCGGCGGCTACGGCAGGACCGATTACGATCAGGGGTCCGAGCCCGCTCGCACAGGTTACAGGGGCGATTTCGACCGCGACGACGATTATGACCGTGATGACCGTGGCAGCAAGCGGCGCGTGCGCGCCAGTGACATCATGACGAAAGATGTGACGACCTGCTCGCCTCGCGATTCGCTGAGAGAAGTGGCCGACCGGCTCGAAAGCGAAAACGTCGGGTCGCTTCCCGTGGTCGATAACGGCAGGCTTGTCGGCATCATAACCGACCGCGATATTGTCTGCCGCGTCATCGCCGAAGGGCGCGATACTCGCAACTCTTTTGTCGCCGACGCGATGAGCGAAGACCTTGTGACTTGCTGGGCGGACGACTCGCTTATCACGGTCATCAACCGCATGGGCGAGCACCAGATTCGCCGCCTGCCCGTCGTCGATACGAACGGGAGGCTTCGAGGCATCATTGCGATGGCCGACATCGCGCTTGAAGCTGAAGACGACCGAGAAGTGGCAGAGGCGCTTGAAGAGATCTCGCGACCGACGCCAAACCGGGCCAGAAGATAGACGGCCTGTTTACCGCGCCGGAGAGACAAAAGGGTTTCTCCGGCGCAAATCTCACAAGGGGACACGTTTAATGTCACTCGATCTGGAAAAGTACAGGCAGTTGTTAATAAAAGAGCGCGCGGAGCTGACAGATGATATAGGCCGTGTAAGCGATGATGAGACAAGCATCCCCTCCGACAGCCACAGGGACGCGATAGAGGTGGCCCAGCACGGCCCCGTTACCGATGTCTCGGCGCACATGCGCGACCTGAGGAGCCACCGTCTCGGACAGGTGAACGAGGCGCTCGCGCACATTGAGCGCGGCGACTACGGAAAATGTATCGTCTGCGGCAACGAGATAGACCCGCGACGGCTCGACGCAGACCCCGCCTCCTTGACCGACGTAGAGCACGCCGACACGATCCTGCGCGAGCAGCCAGCCGAGATGCCTACGCTTTAATGCGTGAACCGTGAACCGTAAACCGTGACAAGAGGGGAGAGATGACCGGCGTGGTACTCTACTCTGACTTGTCACGGTTTACGGTTCACGGTTCACGGTTTACGCCTCCAGCGGTTTACGATCCACGCCCCGGTTGTTAGAATCATTGATACGTTTAGTCGGCCCAGATAATGACGGTCCAGAAAATGACTGAAGGTTTATTAAAAGATAAGTTCGGGCGCACGATCCGTGATCTTCGCATCTCTGTGACCGACCGCTGCAATTTTCGCTGCTTCTACTGCATCCCTGACGAGGATATAGTCTGGAAGCGCAAGCAGGAGCTATTAAACTACGAGGAGATCATTCTCATCTCTGAGATCGCGGTCTCGCTCGGCGTCGAAAAACTGCGCCTCACGGGCGGCGAGCCGCTTGTCCGCCGCGACATCGAATATTTGATCGAGAAGCTTGCGGCGATACCGGGGCTAAAAGACCTCGCGCTTACGACAAACGGCGACGGGTTGAAAGACCGCGCCCGCGCGCTTCGCCGTGCGGGGCTTGACCGCATAACCATAAGCTGCGATTCGCTAAAGCCGGAAACGTTCAAGATGATCACGCGGCGCGACGCGCTCTCGTCTGTCGTCGAAGGCATAGAGGGCGTGCTCGCGGCTGGGTTTCCGCCGCCCAAGATAAACTGCGTCGTGATCCGGGGGATGAACGAAACCGAGGTGGCCGACTTTGCGGACTTCGCGCGCGAGACCGGAGTGGCGATAAGGTTCATCGAGTATATGCCGCTCGACAACGCGCACCAGTGGGACAGGCAGATGCTTGTGGGCGGGCGCGAAGTGATCGAGCGCATCGAAGCGCGGCACAAGCTGGAGCCTGTAGACCGCGACACGCCGAGCGAGACGGCGCTCAAGTTCAAGTTTGCGGACGGCGCGCGGGGCGAGATAGGGATAATCGCACCCGTAACGATGCCTTTTTGCGGAGCCTGCTCGCGGCTGCGGCTGACCGCAGACGGCAGCCTGCGCACCTGCCTCTTTTCAATTGACGAGTACAACCTGCGCGACCGCATTCGCAGGGGCGACACGCGCGACCAGCTCGCCGATTTCATAATCGCCACCGTCATGATGAAAGAGGAAGGCCACCGCATAAACCAGCCCGACTTCGTACAGCCGCCCCGCACCATGTCATTCATCGGCGGGTAAAGATAGGCTTGCCGATCTATTTCAGCCGTTGCTAAGCTATGCACGCGAGACAAGAGCTTTTCGGGGGAGCTTCGCTGAGGAGCGAGGCTGAGAGTCCCGCAAGGGAGACCCCTTGAACCTGATACGGATAATACCGTCGAAGGGAGAGAAGGAACCATAAAGCCGTCATGACCAGGGTCATCCCGCCCGGCTTTCAATTTCTTGATCTTTCCTCGGCAACGAGGTGAAGCGATGACCAACACAGCAGATTCCGGCCAGAAGCCGGGGAGCGACTTTCAGTTCCCCAATTCGGAAAAGATTTACATACAGGGCGGCCGCCCGGATATTCGCGTGCCGATGCGCGAGATCAAGCTCAATGTCACACGAAGCGCAAACGGCGCAATCGAGATGAACGCCCCGTTTCGCGCTTACGACACGACGGGCCCGTGGGGCGACCCGCGCGCAGAGATCAGCATACACGAGGGGCTCTCCGCGCTCCGCCGCGATTGGATCATCGGTCGCGGCGATACCGAAGAATATGAGGGCCGCAAGGTCGAGCCGCAAGACGACGGCTACCTGACCGAAGGCGCGCGCGAGTACGCGATGTCGAAAGATAAAGGGAGGCTCGACCCTTTCCCCGGCCTGCGACGGCGACCGCTTCGCGCGCGCTCAGGCCACGCCGTGACACAGATGCATTATGCGAAGCGCGGGATCGTCACGCCTGAGATGGAGTTTATAGCCTTGCGCGAGAACATGGGTCGCCACAAGGCTTTTGAAGCGGACGTAAAAGGCAACCGTGGCGCGCTCAACTTCCAGCACGCGGGCGAATCGTTCGGGGCAAGCATCCCTCGATTCGTCACGCCGGAGTTTGTGCGCGACGAGGTGGCGCGCGGCCGCGCAATCATCCCCGCGAACATCAATCACCCCGAAAGCGAGCCGATGATCATAGGCCGCAACTTTCTTGTGAAGATCAACGCGAACATCGGCAACTCTGCCGTGGCCTCTTCGATTGAGGAAGAGGTTGAGAAGATGCGCTGGTCGATCAAGTGGGGCGCGGACACTGTGATGGATTTATCGACCGGCAAAAACATCCACGAGACGCGCGAGTGGATAATTCGCAACGCGCCGGTCCCGATTGGGACAGTGCCGATCTACCAGGCGCTTGAGAAAGTCGGCGGCAAGGCCGAAGAGCTGACGTGGGAAATCTACCGCGACACGCTGATCGAGCAGGCCGAGCAGGGCGTAGACTATTTCACCATCCACGCGGGCGTGCGGCTCGGCTACATACGGCTGACGGCGAATCGCACGACGGGCATAGTCTCGCGCGGCGGCTCGATTATGGCCAAATGGTGTCTTGCGCATCACGAGGAGAGCTTCCTCTACACGCGTTTTCGTGAGATATGCGAGATCATGCGCGCCTATGACGTTTCGTTCAGCCTGGGCGACGGGCTCAGGCCCGGCTCGATTGCCGATGCGAACGACGAGGCGCAGTTTGCGGAGCTTGACACGCTCGGCGAGTTGACCACGACGGCGTGGGAGATGGATTGCCAGGTGATGATCGAAGGGCCGGGCCACGTCCCGCTTCACCTGATAAAAGAGAACGTGGACCGGCAGCTCGAAGTCTGCCACGAAGCTCCGTTTTACACGCTCGGCCCGCTCGTGACAGACATCGCGCCCGGTTACGACCACATAACGTCGGCGATAGGCGCGGCGATGATTGGATGGTTCGGCACCTCGATGCTCTGTTACGTCACGCCGAAAGAGCACCTCGGTTTGCCCGACAAGCAGGACGTCAAAGACGGCGTGATAGCTTATAAGATTGCGGCGCACGCCGCTGACCTTGCCAAGGGCCATCCGGGCGCGCAGCTACAGGACAACGTCTTGTCGAAGGCGAGGTTCGAGTTCCGCTGGGAAGACCAGTTCAATCTCGCGCTCGACCCTGAGCTCGCGCGCGAGTTCCATGACGAGACGCTGCCGCAGGAGGGAGCAAAGGTCGCGCACTTCTGCTCGATGTGCGGCCCGCACTTCTGCTCGATGAAGATCACGCAGGAGGTAAGAGATTTCGCCGCACAGCAGAACATCGACGAGCAGGCGGCGCTCGAAGCGGGTATGCGCGAAAAGTCCGAAGAGTTCAAAGCGGCAGGCGCGGAGATTTACACCAAAGCTTGATGACTACTCCGAGAATCGTCTCTCTCATCGCAAGCGCGACAGAGATAGTCTGCGCGCTCGGTTTTGAAAGCTGTCTTGTCGGCAGGTCGCACGAGTGCGATTATCCGCCCTCGGTCAGGCGACTGCCGCAATTGACCGAGCCCAAGTTCAACCCCGAAGGGACGAGCCGCGAGATAGACCAGCGAGTAAAGGCTATAGTTACGGATGCCTTGAGCGTCTATAGAGTAGACGCCTCGCGGCTCGACAGCGTCCGCCCGACCCACATCATCACTCAATCGCAGTGCGATGTCTGCGCAGTCAGTCTTCGCGATGTCGAACAGGCCGTGTGCCGGATAACAAGCTCTAACCCGGTCATCGTTTCGCTTGAGCCAAACGCGCTTCGAGACATCTGGGCGGATATTCGCAAGGTCGGGCGGGCGCTCGACGCGGCGGACCGCGCAGACCGTCTCATCGAGCGTTTGAAAGCGAGGATGGATGAGATCGCAGAGAAGGCGCACGGCACAGATCGGCGTCCGACGGTCGCCTGCATCGAATGGATAGACCCGTTGATGGCGGCCGGCAACTGGATGCCTGAGCTGGTTGAGATGGCGGGCGGCAAAAATCTATTTGGCGAAGCGGGCAAACATTCGCCCTGGATGACCTGGGAAGAGTTGACCTTGGCCGACCCGGATATTATTGTGGTCACGCCCTGCGGGTTTGACATCCGAAGGACGGGTGAGGAGATAGGCTTGCTTGCGGGCAGGCCTGAGTGGAAAGATTTAAAAGCTGTCCGCGAGTCACGCGTTTACATCGCGGACGGCAATCAGTTCTTCAACCGCCCAGGGCCCCGCGTGGTTGAATCTTTAGAGATCATGGCCGAAATCAACCACCCGGACATTTTCGATTTCGGTCACGAAGGCACAGGATGGATAAAGATCGTGAACCGTGAACCGTAAACCGTGACAAGTCATAGGAGAGTACCACCCTGCGCGTGCCGCCTCATCTTGTCACGGTTTACGGTTCACGGTTCACGAAAGAGGGACTCAGAATGCGACAGGCGCTTTCATGTGTCGTGGTAGTGACGTCGGTTGTCATCCCAGGCGGCGTGGCCTGGGCCGATCACGTGATGCAGCGACAGCAGACGCTCACGGGAGATTTTCACACTCACAAGAATTTCCACTCGAAGCACCTGGCAAAGGACAGGGACGTTATCGTATACCTGCCGCCGGGCTATGCGACGAGCAAGCGGCGTTACCCTGTGCTCTACCTGCACGACGGGCAGAACCTCTTTGACGGCGCGACCTCGTACATTCCCGGCATGGAATGGCGAGTGGATGAAACCGCGCAGGAGCTTATCGGGTCGAAAGCAATCGAGCCGCTGATTATCGTAGGCATTTATAACAGCGGCGAACAGCGCGCGGACGAGTACACGCCGACTCAGGATGCAAAGCACAAGGTCGGAGGCAAGGCTGACCTTTACGGCCGCATGCTTGTCGAAGAGTTAAAGCCGTTTATCGATTCCCACTACAGGACGTTGAAAGGCGCGAAGAATACGGGCCTGGGCGGCTCTTCGCTCGGCGGGCTTGTGACGCTTCACCTGGGGCTCAAGTACCCGTCGGTCTTCGGCAAGCTCGCCGTCATATCGCCTTCGGTCTGGTGGGATAATAAAGTGATCGTTCGCGAGGTCGAACGGTTGAAGCGAAAGCCGGGTCTAAGAATCTGGCTCGATATGGGGACCAAGGAGGGCAAGGACGGAGTGAAGGATGCCGAAGCGCTCCGCGACGCGCTTGTGCGAAAGGGATGGTCGTTAGACCGCGACCTGAGCTTCCTTGCCGCAGAAGGCGCGGAGCATAACGAGCGAGCGTGGGCTGCGCGCGTCGGCGCTGTCTTGAAGTTCCTTTTCCCGAAAGGCAAGGGTTGATTTGAAAAGAAGATTGATCTCGACGGGAACGCGGTGGGAGCCGGTGGTCGGTTACTCGCGGGCGGTCAGGGTCGGCCAGATGGTTTACGTCTCCGGCACAACCGCCACAGATCAAGACGGCAACCTGATTGGCTACGGCGATCCTTACGGCCAGGCGGTACAGACTATAAAGAACATCGAATCGGCGCTTAAATCGGCGGGCGCTCAGTTGACCGACGTAGTCCGCACTCGAATATACGTTACAGACATCGACCAGTGGCAAGAGATAGCCAGGGCGCACGGCGAGTTCTTTCGAGACATTAGGCCAGCCACCTCTATGGTCGAAGTGAGCCGGTTGATACTCCCTGAAATGGTTGTCGAGATAGAAGCGGAAGCGGTTATCGAGGAAGCGGAGGGTTAGGTCAGGTCTTTGGGGATAACGACGTGACGCATCAGGCGAATGATAAGGTTCTTGCGCCGCTCGACCCTGCGGCGATGTTTATTCGGGTTATAGGCAGTGCGCGGGTTCGGGATGATGGCCGACAAGAAGGCCGCCTGCTCTGCGCTTAGCGACGAAGCCGGGGTGTTGAAGTAGTGGCGGGCGGCAGCCTCCGCGCCGTAGATCCCGTCTCCCCACTCGATCACGTTCAGATAAAGCTCAAGTATCCGGCGCTTGCTCAAAATGATCTCCATCTCTTTGGTTATCAGCGCCTCGTGCAGCTTTCTGAACGGGTTCTTCGAGGTCGAAAGAAAAAGGTTTTTGGCAAGCTGCTGGCTGATGGTCGAAGCGCCCCTGTGAAACCGCTTCTCTTCCCAGTCCTTTTCGGCAGCCTTCTTTATCTCCTCCCAATCGAAACCCGAATGATCGAAAAAGCGCGAGTCTTCGCCCGCCAGCACAGCCCGCACAAGGTTAGGCGAGATGCGGTCATAAGGCACTGTCACCTGTTCGCGCACGGGCGTCTTTCCTGCGGCTGCCGCTTCCGACGCTCGCTGCTCCATCATCGCGGTGATCTCAGGATTCTTGCTCTTATAACGAAAGACCTGAAACAGTATTAGCCCGTGATAAAACAATGCGGCGCACAAAATGACGGCAAGAATCCCCTTAGCCCACCTGCGCCAGCGCGCGCGCGGTTTCTTGTAAACAACCGTCTTTTCTTCGGCCGCTTGAACCATTTCGAGGAATTATAACGCTCGAAGCGTGAACCGTGAACCGTAAACCGTGACAAGTTAGAAGAGAGTGACAAGTGACAAGTGACAAGTGACAAGAAAGAGAAAAGCAGCCGCGCCGCTACTCTTCCTTCTTGTCACGGTTTACGGTTCACGGTTTACGCCATTGAGTTTTTGCCAGAGAAAATATGCGGGGATGCCGAGCAGAATTATCCCGAAGACCATAAGCGCGCCGCTTGACGCGGAAGCCGAACCGCTCCCCGAATAATATGACACGTCTTCCCTGAGCGCGTTGCCCAGCAGGAACATGACTGCGAGTATGAATAGAGCCGGGGTTACGGGGTAGCCTATCGTTTTGTACGGGCGCGGCAAGTCGGGGCGCTTGCGGCGCAGAGCGTACACGGCCGCTATGCCTCCGGCGTAAAAAGGCCATATCGCCATCACGAAAGTGTCTGCCAGTTGCTCGAACGTGCGGATGAGCACAAAGATGATGGCCAGCGTCGCGGCAAGCGAGATCGCTACGTAAGGGGTCTTAAAGCGAGGGTGGACCGAAGCAATCTTTTTGAAGAAAAGGCCGTCGTCGGCCATCGCGAAGAATATTCGCGGGCCGGTCATCATCGAGCCGTTCAGCGTTCCGAACGCCGAGATCATCACCGCGATAGAGACGAGCGTCACCCCGGTCTGGCCGACAATGCGGTGCGCGGCGTCGGCGGCGACCAGCTTTGACTTCGCAATTTGATTGATGTCGAGCAGGTGCAGGTAAGCGAGGTTAGCGAGCAGGTAGATCGTTATGACCGCAAGCGTACCGCCGATCAAAGCGAGCGGCAGGTTTCGCTGAGGCCGCTTCACCTCCCCGCTCACAAAAGTCAGGTCGGCCCAGCCGTCGTAAACCCAAAGCATCGAGATAAAAGCCAGCCCGATAAGCGGCAGCGAGACGGTCGAGGTTGCCGCTACCGTCTCAAGACTTGCCGGGGCCGGGTTGTTTGCCCCGATCAAAAAAGCCGCGAGCACAAGCAAGACGAGCGCAATGTATTTCGCGCCCGTCGTGAGATTCTGGACCATCGCGCCGAGCTTTACCCCGAGCAGGTTGAAGACCGCGACCACGAGTATGGCCGCCGCCGCGACGTAATGGACCGCGTCCGGACTCTCTATTCCGAGAAGCCTGAGAAAGTACTCGGCAAAGACCGTCGAGATCGCGCCGAGCGCCGAGGCTCTTATGATTACAAGCTCGGACCAGCCGAACAAGAAAGCGGGCAGCCGCCCGAACCCTTCGCGCAGATAGACAAAGACGCCGCCCGTGTGCGGAAGCGCGCCCGCAAGCTCTGCGTAAGTGAGCGCGCCGCACAGCGTAAAGAAACCGCCGAGCGCCCACATTAAGAGGTATAGCCCCTCGTCCGGTACGCGCGCGGCTATCCCTGCGGGCGTGCGAAAGATTCCGGTGCCTATCGTCGACCCCACGAGAATCGCAATCGCGCTTATAAGACCGAGCGTCCGAGGGAGCGACGTGTGATGGCCGTCGGTCGCGGGCTCAACCTCTGCATGTTTGTCAGTCTCTATTTCCACGCGTTATCGGCAGATTATAGACCCGTTACGAAATCGTCAAGACCACGAGCTAACGCTTTAGCCACGACCGCACGGTGAAGAAGAGCAGGGTTATTCCGGCAAGCATCGCAACCGACATGAGCGCGACGGAATACTGGTGCAGGTCGTTGAACTGCACTCTGAGCGGGTCGCCGGGAGGAACGTCGTCAATGATGCCGCCCATGTTCTGCCGGAGTGTTTGCATCCTTGCGGAGACCCAGAAGAGCGAGGTCGCTACGGCGGCCAGCATCAGACAGGTGAGCGCGACTCGAAAAGTCCTCGCAACCGGCCGCGTGCGCCAGGTAAGGACCTGGATCAGCAAGATGATCGCGCCTGAAATGAGCCCCAGGACTTCGACTTTCATCAAGCTGCTCGCGACGACCTGGCCCGCAAGGTGGCGCGTGGGCAGCACGCCGAAAGCGGTCGGGGGAACTGCCATACCGGCGAAGATCATCGCGCCTATCCAGACGCCGAGCAGGAGGATTTCGATGAAAGCAAATAGCTGAACGCTTAAAGCAGGAGCCTTGCGTTCCAGCTCGACTCTCCTCGCCTCAGTTGTCTCTATGGCCATATCTTCGACCCCCGGCATTGAAGCTCAAGCGCGGTCACGAATCCTCGCGATTGAATCCTAATACAAAACGGGTCAACAATCTAACGCCAAACCCTGTTGCGCCCTTGGCCATGTAGGGCTTGGTCGATGTGAGCCAGGCTGTGCCCGCAATGTCGAGATGCGCCCAGGGCAAGTCGCCCGCGAAGTGCTTCAAAAACATCGCTGCCGTGATGGCCCCTGCGGTTCGATTGCCGATGTTTTTCAGGTCGGCGATGTCGCTGCGTATAAGCTCGCCGTATTCCTTGTCGGCGGGCAGTTGCCAGAGCCTCTCGCCGCATTGCTCGCCCGCGCTCAAAAGCGCGTCTATAAGCGGCTGATCCGTACCGATAACTGCCGCGCGTACGTCGCCCAGAGCGACGACGCAAGCGCCTGTCAGAGTCGCGGCATCGACAAGGTGCGTTGCGCCGTGGTTTATGGCATAGGTCATGGCGTCGGCTAGTATCAGGCGGCCTTCGGCGTCGGTGTTGATAACCTCTATCGTCTTGCCGCTCAAGCTTCGGACCACGTCGCCCGGTTTGACGGCGCGGCCCGACGGGAGATTTTCAGAGGCGGGCACGACTCCGAGCACTCGCACGTTTGGACGGAGCCGCGCAATCGCTTGAAGCGCGCCGATCACAGCGGCCCCGCCGCCCATATCGTATTTCATCTCTTCCATGTGCTCAGCGGGCTTGATCGAGATGCCGCCGGAATCGAACGTGATCCCTTTGCCGATGAGCGCGATGACGGGCCCGTCATAATCGCTGCCCGCCTCCTGCGGTTCGTACGTCATGAAGATCAAACGAGCGGGCTGCTCGCTGCCGCGTGATACGGCGAGAAGCGCGCCCATGCCGAGCTGTTTCATCTCTTCTTCGCCGAGCACTTCGACGGCAAGCCCTTCGCGGCGGGCCATCTCGACGGCCCTGTCCGCAAGCTCCGAGGGCGTTATCACGTTGCCAGGCTCATTGCCGAGGTCGCGCGCAAAGTTTGCGGCTTCGGCCACGATCTGTGCTACTCGCGCCGCCTCAGCGAAGTCGGGCGCGTCGGGCGATTCGCTTACAAGATGGAGCGTTTCAAGCCTTGTCACGGGGTCGCGTTTCGAGCGGTAGAGATCGGAGGTCTTCTCTCCGAGGAGCGCGCCTTCGACTATCGCCCTTACTTGCGCTTCGTCTTCAATCTGCGCTCTAAGCAGGAAGGCCGCGCTGGTGATTTTCCGCTGCCCGATTGACCGTATGGCAGCCCCGGCTACTCGCTGCCATACGAGCGGGCTCAACGATTGGGCCGCGCCAGCGCCGTAAAGCAGAAGCCGTTTTACGGCGAGCGTTCCGGCATCGTAAAGAAGCGTCGAGCGGTCGCGTTTTCCGTCCACCTCGCCGCTTTCAAAAAGCGGAGCGATAGCTCCCCCTGTCAGGTGATCGAGCGCGGCCAGCGCGCCTTCGCGCACAGACTCGCCCTCGAAGACCGGCACGATCAAGAGGTCTTCGCTTATCTCGCCCAGATTCTGCCTGCTTGTGTTTATCCTCATATGCTGTGACATCCCTTCATGAAACTGCGCGCAAGCGCGCTCGAACAACCGCGCAGCTCATCTCCTGGGGGTGAGGTGAAGCCGGAACAGGCCCGCGCCACTGAGCCCTGACACATGGCATAGCGTTTCAGCGGAACAAAGGCAAGCCAAACTAAAGTGAACGGATTATCGCTTCGGTGAATTCAACAGTCGAAGCCTGCCCGCCTAGATCACCTGTCAGCACATGTCCTTCTGCCAATATTTTTTCGAGCGAATTCTGTATACGGTCGGCGGCCTCGCGCTCGCCGATGTGCCTGAGCATCAACACGCCTGTCTGGATCATCGCCGTGGGATTGGCAACGCCTCGGCCCGCTATGCTCGGCGCGGCGCCGTGCACCGCTTCAAAGACGGCCATCTCCTCGCCGATGTTTGCTCCGGGGGCGACGCCGAGCCCGCCGATCAAACCGGCTCCGAGGTCCGATACGATGTCGCCGTAGAGGTTTTCAAGCAGCAGGACATCGAACTGTAACGGGTCGATGACAAGCTGCATGCAGGCGTTGTCGACGATGAGGTCGTCGGCAGTTATCTCCGGGTAGTCTTCCGAAACCTCGCGGAAGCACCTGAGAAAGAGGCCGTCAGAGAGCTTCATGATGTTGGCTTTGTGAATGGCCGTGACCTTCTTTCGCCCTTCGCGGCGGGCAAACTCGAAAGCAAATTTGGCGATGCGCCGCGAAGCGCGGTCGGTGATTATCTTGAGGCTTTCAACAACGCCCGGCACGACTTCGTGCTCAAGGCCGGAATAGAGGTCTTCCGTGTTCTCGCGCACCACGATCAGGTTTACGTCCTCGTACCGCGACTTGACGCCTTTGAGCGATTTAATCGGCCTGAGGTTGGCATAAAGATCAAGCTCTTTGCGAAGCCTGACGTTGGAACTAACGAAACCCTTGCCGACGGGGGTTATTGCGGGCCCCTTCAACGCCACCTTTGTTCTGCGGATCGAGTCGAGCAATTCCTTCGGCAGCGCGTCGCCGTACTTTGCGAGCGCCTCTGTGCCGACTATGAAAGACTCCCATTCTATTTCTACACCTGCCGCTCTGATGACGGTGACGGTAGCTCCAATCACTTCGGGGCCAATGCCGTCGCCCGGTATCAGCGTGATCTTGTGCGTCATTTCTTGCCTCCAGGTAATTGGGCTCGGACACCTGAATCGCCACAAATAGGACCGCCGAGCCGTTCACAAGTTTTTAATAATATATGACCGCGCCACGCTCGCACAACCCGGCCTTTTTCATCAGCGCGCCTGCGCCGGCCACATATAATTGACAAAGCCGGGGGCGTCTTTTAGGCTTGAATTAAACCGACGAGCGAGGTCGAACAAATGTATGAGGTGATGATCGAAGAAGAGTTTTCAGCCGCGCACGCGCTTCGCGGCTATCGCGGCAAATGCGAGAACCTGCACGGGCACAACTGGAAAGTGGAAGTCTACGTGCGCGGCGAGAGGCTGGATGAAGTCGGCATGCTTGTCGATTTCAAAGAGCTGAAATCGGCCACGCGGCAGGTGATGAAGTACCTGGACCATCAAAACCTCAACGAGCTGAACCCGTTCGACGTAGAGATGAACCCTTCGAGCGAGCACATCGCCGGGTTCATACTTCACAAGGTCGCAGACCAGCTTAACAGCGACCGCATAAAAGTCTACAAGGTGCGGGTATGGGAGACCCCTTCGACCTCGGCAACCTATGAGCTTCAACCTTGACGCGGCGCGACTCGACAAACAAGGAGAGCAGATGAGACTGACTCTGGCCGTAACGGGAATCTTTCTGGCTTTGATCGCCTGTACCTGCGAAATCAACGCGCAAACCGGGCAGCCTTCACCCTCTTCCCCTCGGAGCGACCAGGCACAGCAAGCTGCGCCGTCCGACGTGGCCTCTGTTGATTCGATAATCGCGGCGCTTTATGACGTGATCTCAGGCCCGGCGGGTAAGAAACGCGATTGGAATCGTATGAGGTCGCTGTTCGTGCCGGGTGCGAGGCTGATACCGATTGCCCGCGACCCGCAGAAGCAAGTGAACGCGCGCGTGCTCGACGTTGAAGGATACATAAACGCTTCCGGAAATTATCTTGAGACAAACGGTTTCTTTGAAAAAGAGATCGCGCGCCGCACCGAAAGGTTCGGCAATCTCGCGCACGTCTTCAGCACATACGATTCGCGTAACAAGCTGGAAGACGCAAAGCCCTTCGCGCGCGGCATCAACAGCATTCAGTTAATGTACGACGGCTCGCGGTGGTGGATAGTGACGATCTTCTGGGAATCCGAACGCCCCGACAACCCGATCCCTTCTGAGTATCTGAAGAGCGCGAAAAATTAAGAGATGATCTGCATAATACACGGCTACCTGCTCGACGGGTCAGGCAGCAACCTGTGGACTCGCTCGATAGTCCAATCGCTCGTCCGGCAGGGAGAGACAATTCATCTGGTTTGCCAGGAAAATCACCCCGAAGATTTCGACTTTATTTCGGAGGCGTGGCTGTACAGGCCGGGCAAAGCCGCCGAGTCAATGTTTCGGCGCGAGATCGATTATCCGGGCCGCGCCATAATGCATAAGCCTGAGCTGGGGGCTACGCTGCCCGTCTACGTCTGGGACCACTACGAAGAGTTTGAAAACGTGGTCCCGATGGTTCAGCTACCCACCGAAGCTTTGGAAGATTACCTGAAGCGCAATACGGACGCGCTGATTCAGATCGTTCGCAACAACGGTATTACAGCCATGCACGTCAACCACGCGGTCTTGATGAGCGTGGCCGCTGAGCGCGTAAGCCGCGCGGCCGGCGTGCCCTTCGCTATCATGCCGCACGGCAGCGCCATCGAATACGCGGTTAAAAAAGACGAGCGATTTCTGCGATACGCTGTCGGCGCGTTCACCGCTGCGAGCCGCGTCTTTGTGATAGGCGGGGAGATGCGCGAGCGCGTCACGAAGGTCCTGGGCGAAGTCCCGGCCATCGAGTCGAAGCTTACGGAGATGAACCTTGCGGCCGACACGACGCTGTTTGAGCCGGTCGAAGCGGGCGAGCGGTCAAAAAACATAGAACGGCTCAAAGAAATCGTCGCCGGTAGCGCTCGCGGCAAGAGCGCAGAACAGACCGATTCTTTGATCGAGAAGCTGTCGGACGATTTGCAGTTTGACGAGTTCAAAGAGATTCTCTCAGAGGGCTCCGATTACACAAACAAACACCCCGACCACGACCTCGAAGAGAAGCTCTCGGCAGTTAGATGGGCCGAAACAGATACGCTCCTCTTTGTCGGGCGGATAATAGCAAGCAAAGGCGTGCAGTCCGTCATAGCGGCTTTGCCTTTGATCTTCGACAAGCTGCCGGGCGCGCGGTTGTTGATTGTCGGGCACGGGCCGTTGCGCGAGCCGCTTGAAGCGCTGCTGTGGGCATTAGAGCACGGGGCGCGAAACCTTGCGGAAAATATCGTAACCTGGGGGCGCGAGTTTGAAGGAACAGGGGCAGGGCCGCTTGAAGAGGTGCGGCTCTTTTTCGAGCAGATGAAAGAGCGTGGAGAGCTTGATGGATACTTCGAGAAAGCCGCCCGTACGATCCGCCGCGACCGCGTAATCTTCACAGGCTACCTGACGCACCGCGAACTCAGGTATATATTCCCGTGCTCCGATGCGGCGGTCTTCCCTTCCGTTGTAGCCGAAGCGGGCCCGCTTGTATTCCTCGAAGCGCTAGCATCGGGCTGCTTCCCGCTCGGGACATATTTCGCAGGGATGGCCGCTAGCATAGATTCCGTAGCCGAGGAGTTGCCCGCCGAAGACGCCGACCTGATGAAGATAAGCCCGGACCCGGCGAGAACCGTTTCAGATATAGCCCGAAAAGCAACAGCCGCGCTTGCGCTCGCGGGCAAACACAAAGCGACTTTGAGGGATGTAGCGGTCCGCCGCTACGACTGGCAATCGGTCGCCCGCCGCCTTAAGAGAGAGCTTGACTCGCTAGTTTGAGCGACTATATTCCCTCGCCATTCTTACCCGTGAAACGTTTTGTCCATTTCGCTCATACCTGTATGAGGAAAGGTTACACGGCCCGATTTTGTAATTAGAATTTAGTTGACAAGTGTGGTGAGAAGAAATACACTCGCCGCACTTTTGGCCAATAACTAGACCGGGGTTTATCGATAATCCATTAGGAAACGACTATCTGTCTGTTTAGTAATTAAGACTATAGATTTATAAGGAGAGAAATCATGCAGATCGTAGATCGCGATTCTTTATTTCTTGAAGGCGATGATGGCGAAAAGATAACCGTCAGTATCCAGTCAAAAAATACAGTACACATGGTGACTTATGTCCTGGATGGGACCCAGGGTTCAATACCGCAAGGCAAAACTCTGACTTTTTCTTTGAAGAAGTCTAAGGCCGATCCATCAAAACTCACCCTTGTTCTTCATTATGTATCATCGAGCCCATCTCAAAACGGTGCATATAGGGTTCAAGTTACCGGAAGCAACGGCGGTGACACGTTCATTAAAGCCTTCAGCCAATCGTTCGGAATCCCGGTCGATGTGAAGCAATACACAATAGATGTTTGGTAGCAACTGCGGTTAATCAGGAGATTTGAAGATGAAAAAGAGGATACTCGTTTCCCTCGTAATTCTTGCTGTGCTCTGTTCAAGCAGCGTAAATGCCGTCGTTATGGGTGGACCCATACCCTTAATGACGAGTCAGAACACTCCTCCTGATAACAACGACATAAACAAGCTAAAACAGGCGATTCGCGATCTGGAGGCGGCGGCGAAAGACCCTGATTTTCCGGCCGATATAACTCAACGTCACCTGCAAGAGCGTCGCAGCGAGTTGCAGAAGCTCTTAAGCGATAAAATCGACGGGCTGAAGAAGTATCTCAATAAATTCCAGGGTTCTCTCAGGGAAGATCAGGTCAGTGAAGTTCAGGGACTGATTCGGGACTATGAAAACGATCTCGATACTTTGAGACGTGTGACAGCCGGCCTATCAAACCTGAGTAACAATGAGCCAAGAAAAAGCGAAGGCCAGCCGTCGGCGGAAAGCAGAACGCCGGGAACAGGAAGTGCGACTCAAACAACCGCCGCAACAGTCCCTGTTGCCAATCGTGGCCCAGAGGCTCAACCCGTCGCGTCAACTGCCTCGCAACCGGAGGCACAGCCGAACGGAGCGAGCACGTCCGACTCAACGCCACAGAATCCCCCTACACCCGCGCCCGCGCAGCCACCGACATCGACGGTTGAATGCGCCCAGTTCGAGAGTAATCCAAAGACATTCTCTCTGTTCGATAAGTATGTCTGCAATTTGACCCTGGAAGTGAACAAGAGAAAAACCGACCGGATTGATGAATTTGGGGACAGAGTACCCGGAAATCCCAGCGCGGGTCTTAACCTGTCGCAAGACATTTTCCGCATCGCTACAATACTTATTGCCAGAAAGGAGAGGCCCGATTTCATTTTGCTGGCCGAAGAATCGCGCGTTGATAAGCAAGTGGGTTCGGGGCCCTCAACTTCTGGCTCCACCTCTCTGACCGTCAAAGGCAGTGCCCCGACAATCCTGGGCCTTGCGGTAGAGAATGGCGCGTTAGTTCAATCGGTTAGTGGTACGACGGTGACCTTTCGAGGGAATCCTCTCGGCATATATAACGCATTAGCTAACAAGGGCTTCGTTCAGAGTTACGACGAGAGCGATCAGTCTGCGTTCACTCGTTTTCTTAGAAGTCTCTCTTTCTCAGTCTCGTTCGACACCAGCAGAGGAAATGATACTTCGACTACGGACATGGGCGGGATGCCCGCCCCAAATATTTTCACCGCCGATAAAGAACAACTGTCTGCCTTTTCGCTGCGCTACGAAATATATAATAAGCGTGACCCGAGGCATAGAGACTACAAGAGGGATTGGGAGATCTTTGTCGATAGCAGCTCTACCAGAGAGTTTACCGTAGCAGCTAGCACGATGATCGATGCATTGCTCGAACGAATACCTGAAGGAACTATTACAATTGGCCAAAAGACCATACTTATCACCTTCGGCACTTCGATAACCGGGCAGGACACAATCAAGACCGGCGATAACGTTTGCCTTTTGTACAAACCTGACGCCAGGGGAAGGATAAGCGCACCCAGCGCTTTTGCTCCGATTGACTCGGCAGACCCTGGACCCGGCCTGCTCCGCGAGTGCGGTGTCATAACTGGGTTTACCCCGGCGCCGACAGAACTCTACAGGTTCAAGGACCCGGTTCTCCAGCAGTGGTATCAGGCAACTCAGTTAGCTGTCAGAAGCGCCTCGCCTGCTCAAGTTGATTCCGTCTTGAGGGAGCGGCTGAACTCAATCCCGGTCGAAGGGTTAACCTCACAAGGTTCAGAAGCGATAGCAGACCTCAGCGTAAAGCTCAAGACTTACCTGGATGCCAGACAAATGATTCTGGATAAGATCGCTAAAGGCGGGATTGTAACATTTGAGTATACTAATACCCGCCAGGTAAATGCGCCGAATCTCTCAAACTTCAGATTCGTAGCGGAGAAAGGAGCAGGCGGGAGCTTCGACGCTACGGCAAACGGCTCTCTCACTATCTTCGATAAGATCCCGGCCGGGATGACGAAACGCATTCGGGACTTCCAGTTCGCGGGGCAACTAGATGCCGCATTCGGCAAGGCGGAGGATGTTGGGAAGATCGTTCTATCTTTTGCGGGCAAGTACCAACGACTTCTTGAGGATGCCATGACTCCCGATGGGATGATGGCAATGGATACTAAAGGAGACATAGCCGTTGGACAGTTAAAGCTGACAGTCCCGATCAAAGGCACAGGATTTAAGATACCGATCTCTGTTACTTTTGCAAATCGAACCGAACTGATAAAGGAGAAGGAAGTGAGAGGGAATATAGGTATTACCTTTGATCTCGACGCCTTATTTGCCCGCTTCAAACCTTTTTAGAGCATCCGGGGATAATTCTGCCAGCAGTTCGACGTAAGCGGCGTTGGTCCAGCCGAAGCCGATCTCGTTCGACTGGTAGCCGAATTTCAGGCCGCTCGTCACTTGCGATTCGCGCGCGACCACGTCGTATTTTTCGACTATCGTGTTGTGTTCCTTGAACTCCTTCAATACGAGCGAAAGGAATTTTGCCGTCAAGCGGTCCGCCTCCTCGGCGTACCCGTACCGGCGCAAGCCCTTGATGGCGATCATCTGCATCGGAGCCCACCCGAAGGGCGCGTCCCACTGGCTGCCGCTCACGTTTGTGCTCGTCTGAAGACCGCCCGCCCGCTCGAACAGGCTTAGGTTCTTAACAATCCGCGCCGCTTGCTCTTTGGTTGCTATACCCGCCCACATCGGGTAAAAAGTCGTCATGAACGGGTACCGGCGCAGGCTCTTGCTTTCGAAGTTGTAATCGAAATATAGCCCTTCGCCCTCATCCCACATCAAGCGGTTTACACGGTCTCGCCGCTCGGCGGCAAGCCTTTCCCACCGACTCGCTTCGCTTTCGCGACTGAGCAGACGCAGTATCTCGGCCGTCTCCGTCTCCATCAAATAGAGCAGCGAGTTCAAACAGACCGCGTTGTAGTTTATTATATCTATGTTGAACGGGCCGAAGCGATTTGAAGGGTCGAAGCCCGATTCCCGCATCGAGCGGTCGCCCTTGTAAAAGAGAGCGGTCAGCTTATCTCCCGCTTTGTCATAATACCGGCTCTCATCATAATCAACGACATCGTGCGTTCGGTAATACTCTCTTACGCGGTCGTAATGAGTGCGCCCTTCGGCGTCGCGCTCGCTTGAGACTACCTCAGGCGCAGGGCCGTCGCCCGCGTCCCAGTACCGCGAAAGCCCTGTCTCTTTTATAAAGTGCTCGCCTTCGGTCCAGTATCGGTAATAGCTTTCGATTGCCGGAACCGTTCCGGCAAGCCATCGCGCATCTCGCGTCTTGCGGTAGACACCCAGGACCATCTGCGTGAGGAACGGCGGCTGCGACCGCGTCAGGTAGTAAGTCCGGTTGGCGTTCAGCACTTTGCCGTAATGCTCGATCTGGTAAAGAAAGTTGTCGGCCATATTCTTTGCCAGATCTACACGGCCGTCTCTGAGCAGCCCGACCTGTATAAAGTAGCTGTCCCACCCGTACATCTCGTTGAACCGCCCGCCCGGCACCACGTACGGATCGGGCAGGTAAAGCAGCCCGTGTTCGCGCACGTCATTTGATACGGACGGCAGCGCTCGAAGCTCGATCCGCGCGAAGTCCGCAGGTCGCATCTGAGCGCGCAACGCCCGTTCTACCTTTTTCAGATCTTCTTTGCGCGAGACGTAAACTGGCCACCGGTTGTTTGAAGCGGGGCTGAATTTGGGATCGACCGCCGCGTGGGCGAGGCGAGCGTTCGACCTGGCGAGCGTGTGCCAGCTCTGCTTTATATATTTTCGTATCGCGGCCAGGTCGCCGGTCTGGCCGACCGATGACGGCGCGACAAGGCACAGCGCGATGACAGACGAAAGCCATCGCTTGATATGAGAGCCTGTCTTCATTTCACATGGATTTACGAGAAAGCGCTATCTGCCTTTGAACTCCGGCTTGCGCTTTTCAAGGAATGCCCTGACGCCTTCCTCTTTGTCCTCGCTCGAAAAGCATAGCGCGAAAAGGTCGACTTCAGCTTCGAGACCCGCTTTCAAATCGAGCCGCGCCGCGTTCTTAACAGCCTGTTTGGCCATGGCGAGCGCAACCGGGCTCAGCTCGGCTATCCGGTCGGCAAGCTCAAGCGTCTTCGCCTCAAGTTCTTCGGGGGCCACGACCTGGTTGACCAGTCCGAGCCGCTCGGCTTCTTCGGCAGAGATCATGTCACCTGTCAGGATCAGCTCCATGGCTTTTCCTTCGCCTACGAGCCGCGTCAGTCTCTGGGTGCCGCCGCCTCCGGGTATGATGCCAAGCTTGATTTCAGGCTGCCCCAGCTTCGCTTTTGACGATGCAATGCGGATGTCGCAGGCGAGCGCAAGCTCGCACCCGCCGCCGAGCGCAAACCCGTTTATCATGGCTATCACGGGCTTGGGGAAATCTTCGACAGCGTCGAAAGCCCTGCGCCCTTTCATCACGTACCGCTGTTTGACGGCGGTCATCCCGGCGAACTCGCTTATGTCCGCGCCCGCGATAAAAGCTTTCTCACCCGCCCCTGTGATTACGACGACGCGCACTTCTTCGTCGCGCTCCAGCTCGTCAAAGGCCGCGAGTATGTCGTTGCGCGTGGCGATGTTCAACGCGTTAAGCTTGTCGGGCCGGTTTACGGTGACAATCGCCACGCGGCCGCGTTTTTCAATAAGAACATTCTCAAGTGCCATCTATTCCCTCTCCTCTAGTCCCACTTATAAAATCCTTCGCCTGTCTTCTTGCCCAGCTTACCTTCGCTGACCTTGCTTCTTAAAATCTCAGGCGGGCGAAAAGCCTCGGAGCCGAGCTTGTCGAAAAGGTATTCGGCGATGCTCAAACGTATGTCGAGCCCGACAAGGTCTGTCAACCTGAGCGGCCCCATCGGGTGGTTGTAGCCGAGCACCATCGCTTTGTCGATGTCTTCCGCGCTCGCCACGCCCTCTTCAAACATCCGTATGGCCTCCATTCCGAGCGCGATGCCCAGCCTGCTTGTCGCAAAGCCCGGCGTGTCTTTCACAGTGATCGCCTCTTTGCCCATCCGGCTGGCGATTGCGAGCGCCGCCTGAAGCGTCTCTTGCGAGGTCGTGTCGGCCACGACTAGCTCGACAAGCTTCATGATGTGGACAGGGTTGAAAAAATGCATCCCGATGACCGATTCGGGCCGCGTTGTGGCCGAAGCGATTGACGAGATTGAAAGCGACGATGTGTTTGTGGCAAGCACGCATCCGGGCTTCGACACACGGCTCAGCTTTTCAAACAGCTCGCGCTTTGCGTCGAGACTTTCGATGATCGCTTCGACGACGAGGTCGACCGTGGAAGCGGCGGCTTCCACGTCGACCGAAGTGCGCAATCGCGAGAGCGTCTGTTCGGCTTCAGCTTCGGCGACTTTGCCGCGCTCGATGCCCTTTTTTAGATTGGCCCGAATTGCCGATAGCCCGCGCGCCACGAAATCCTCGCTCACATCCACCAGCGTGACATCGAATCCCGATTGTGCGGCCACCTGTGCGATGCCGTGCCCCATGGTCCCTGCGCCGATTACCGCAATCTTCTCTATCGCCATATTAGCTGAAATCCGGCTGCCGTTTTTCGACGAACGCGTTAAGCCCTTCGGTCGAAGCGTCAAGATCGAAGCAGGCTTTCTGCGCTTCGGTTTCGTAATCGAGCATGGTCGCAAAGTCGGCGTTCAGGCTCTTGTAAATCGCCTTCTTTATCATCGCGATGATCGCAGGCGAGTTGCGAATGAGCTTCTGCGCCATCTTGTTAGTAGCGGCTTCGAGCTTGTCGTGATGCACAACCTGATTGACCAGCCCGAGGCTCAAAGCGACGTGGGCGGTTATTACGTCGCCCGACATCATCAGCTCGCACGCGGCGGCCGTGCCTACCAGTCTCGGCAAAAAGAAGGTCCCGCCCCAATCGGGGTGCAGGCCCAACCGTATGAACGTCTCGCCAAAAGTGGCGTTCTCGCTGGCTATTCGAATGTCGCAGGCTAAAGCGAGGTTTATGCCGCCGCCCGCCGTCGGCCCGTTGATGCGCGCAATGACAGGCTTGGGCAGCTCGCGGATCTTTGTCACCACCTTGCGCGCCATCTGAAGCACGCCGTCAAGCGACTCGGAGTCGTTCGTATTTCTTACCTGAGCCAGGAATTTGACGTCGGCGCCGGAGCAGAACCCCTTGCCCGCGCCCGTGATGACGACCACGCGAACGTCATCGGATTCGCACTCGCAAAGCGCGTCGTAAATCTCCTCGCGCATCGTGCCGACAAAAGCGTTTAACCGTTCGGGCCGGTTCAGCGTTATCCGCGCAACCGGCCCGTCCTTCTCCAGTTTGATGTTCTCATACACCCTGTCAGCGCCAGAGAGCACAGCGTTGCTTGAAGTCATTGGATTCCTCGTCTATCGGTCAAGCCGATTCGATTATGACTGCTTCGGAGTCCGAGTTATAGATCGCAACCCGACAACGACCAGAGACGCGATCCCCACGCTTACAATGTCTTTCAAGATAAACGGGGCGATGCCTAAGACGAGCGCGCCGCTCCCGCCTGCCCCTGTCACAAGCGCCAGATGCAGAAGCCCGAACAGGTATATGATCGCAAGCCCCGCCGAGAGCGCGACCGCGATTCGCACAACAGAGCCGGTCCTTCTCGAAAGCCAGCCCGTGACGAACGAGGCCACGGGGTAGCTCATCAAGTAACCGCCGGTCGGGCCTATCAACACAAGCGGCCCCGCGCCGGGAAGCCCCGCGAAGACAGGCGCGCCCGACAGCCCAAGCATTATGTATATAAGCTGGCTCGCCGTCCCTAGCCAGGGTCCGAGTATCGCGCCCGCAAGCAATACAGCCATAGGCTGCATGGTCATCGGGACGGGGCTGAACGGCAGAGTGATCCTCAGCTTTGCCGCCGCGATTGTCAGCGCAACCGCGAGCGCCACGCCGCCCGTCTTTATCATCGCAGAGCGCAAGGCTACTGCTCTATCGTATTCGCTGCTGTATGATCCTGCTTTTGTTGACATCTTTTTTGCTTCTGAACCTACTCGCCTTTGAATTGCGGTTTCCGTTTTTCGCGGAAGGCGCGAATGCCTTCGCGATGGTCTTCGGTCTTAACAAGCACGCTCTGCGCGAGCGCTTCGAGCATGCGCCCTGTTTGAAAATCGCTCGTGACCGCGTGCCACAGTATGCGCTTGGCGAGCCCAAGCGCTTCGGGCGCGCGAGTCAAAAGATGCTCGGCCAGTTGCCGCGCGTGATTCATTAGATCGTCGTGCGCCACCACGCGATTGACCAGCCCGATCCGCTCGGCCTCCTCGGCCGAGATCATCTCGCCGGTAAAGATTAGCTCTTTTGCCTTGCCGTATCCAATCAGTTTGACGAGCCGCGAGCAGCCGCCCGCCCCCGGTATCAGGCCGATGTTGTTTTCGCGAAAGCCGTACCGCGACTGGTCCGAAGCTATGCGGATGTCGCACGACAGAGTGATCTGCAACCCCGCCCCCGTGCATGGCCCGTTGATGGCGGCAAGCACAGGTTTTTCGATCAGCTCAAGCTCGTCGAAAAACTGTGTGAGCCTGTGGTTCTCTGCGCGAAACTTCGCGGTGTTCCAGTCGCGTTCAAAATACTCTATGTCGCCCCCGGCTGAAAAGGCGCGACCCGCGCCCGTGATTATCACGACGCGGATTCGCTCGTTGGTCTGTAGCTCTGTAAACAGCCGCGAGAAATCTGCGCGCATATCTTCGTTGATTGCGTTGAGCCGTTCGGGCCGGTTTAAAGTGATCGTCGCTATCCCGCCCGCCTCTTCGAAGGTGATCGTCTTATAATCCATCTGGTTGTCTTTAATGTGCAACCTTGCCCGACGGTTTCGTCTCCGAATCGGGTTTGGTGCTGACGACGACCGACTTGGTTTCGGTGTAGTAATCGAGCGCTTCGATGCCGTGCTCTTTGCCAAGGCCGCTCTGCTTGAAGCCGCCGAACGGAAGCTCATCATAGATCGTCTGCGCGGAGTTGATCCAGGTGTAACCCGCCTCTATCCGCTCGGCCGCGCGCGTCGCGCGGTTCAGGTCGTTCGTCCAGATCGAAGAGCCGAGCCCGTAGATTGAATCGTTCGCGCGCTCAATCGCCTCTTCAAGCCCCGAAACGCGGAAGATCGGGAGCGCCGGGCCGAAAACTTCTTCGGTAACCACGCGCGCATCCTCAGGCACATCTGTAAGCAGTGTCGGCTCGAAGAAGTGGCCGTTGTCAAAGTCCTTGCCATGGAGCCGCTGCCCGCCCACGAGCGCGCGTGCGCCGCGATCAATCGCGTCCTGAACTTGGGCTTCGATCTCGTCGCGCTGCGACTGGCTGTGCAGCGGGCCGACTATCGTTCCTTCGGCTAGCCCGTTGCCGACCCGCAGCTTTTTGACTCGCGCCGTCAGCTGCTCGATGAAAGAGTCCGCGATAGAATCGAAGAGGTAGAGCCGTTTGATGGCAAGACACGCCTGGCCGCAGTTGAAGAAGCGGCCTACGGCGGCAGCCTTTACCGCTTCGTCAATGTTCGCATCGTCGCAGACGATCATAGGGTCGGAGCCGCCAAGCTCAAGCGTCACCCGCTTGATCGAGCGGGCGGCGGAGGCCATCACACGGCGGCCGACCTCTGTCGAGCCTGTGAAGCCTATCTTGCGGACCTTCGGGTTTGTCACTATCTCTTCGCCGACGACTGAGCCCTGGCCGGTCACTACGTTGACAACGCCTTTCGGAAGCCCCGCTTCGTGAAAAAGCCCTGTAACGCGAAGGTCTGTGAGCGGCGTAGTCTCGGCCGGCTTGATGACCATCGTGTTACCGGCAAGAAGGGCAGGACCTATCTTGTTACCCATCAGCGAAACGGGAAAGTTCCAGGGCACAATCGCGCCGACTACGCCGAGCGGTCGCTTGATAATCAAGCCGTACTTGTTGTCGTCAATCTGCGGGATGTAGCCGCCGCGAATGTTTTTGCCGAGCCCCGCGTAATACTCAAGCGTGTGGGCGTAACGCCGAATCTCCAGTATGGCTTCACGCAGAGGCTTGCCTTGCTCCCGCGTGAGAAGCTCGGCCAGGTCTTTCTCGTGCATGCGAATAAGCTCGACCGCCCGGCGAAGCACATCCGCCCGCTTTGCCTGCGTCCACTCGCTCCACACGCCAAAAGCCTCGTGCGCTACGTCAATCGCCTCGCGTGCGTCGTCGACCGTGCCGCGCGGCGCTGTATCGACCGCCTCGCCCGTCGCCGGGTTCATCACCTCGATCAGATCGCCGCTTCGCGACCCGACCCATTCACCGCCAATCAACATCTGCGCCATATCACTCCTTGCGTGAACCGTGAACCGTAAACCGTGACAAGAGGGGAGAGACCGGCCAAGCTCCGTTTCTCTCTTTCTTGTCACTTGTCACTCGTCACTGTTTACTCTCTTCTGACTTGTCACGGTTCACGGTTTACGGTTTACGATTCCTCACCGGGTAATCACAACGCCTTTCGGCTCAAGGTAGTAGTCGAGCGCCTCAGGGCCGTGCTCGCGGCCAAACCCGCTCGCCTTCACCCCGCCAAAGGGCAGCTCGTCGTAACCATAATGGAGCGAGTTCACCCAGACGTTCCCGGCTTGTATACGGTCAATCGCAGTCTCGATGTTATCGAGGTTCTTTGTCCATATCGACGAGCCCAGCCCGTAGATCGTATTGTTTGCCCGCTCAATCGCTTCGTCCAGGCTTGAGACGCGGAAGACAGGAAGCACCGGCCCGAAGACCTCTTCTTGAACCGCTCGCGCGTCGTCAGGCACGTCGGCCAGGATAGTCGGCTGGTAGTAGAAGCCTTTGCCGTACTGCTCGCCTTCGGGCGCTGCGCCGCCGAGAAGAACTTTCGCGCCGCGACCGACCGCGTCTTTGACCTGCGAGGCGATCTCGTCGCGCTGCGCCGAGGTGTGAAGCGGACCCATGCGAATCTTCGGCTTCTCGGCCCTCGTCATACCGTCGCCCACTTCATAACGCGAGACCTTGGAGACCAGGCCCTCGATAAACTCGTCATACACCTTGTCGATGATGTAAAGCCGTTTCACCGCCAGACACGCCTGGCCCGCGTTCCAGAACCGGCCTACCATCGCCCCCTGAATCGCCTTGGGGATGTCCGCGTCTTCGCAGACGATCATGGGGTCGGAGCCGCCAAGCTCAAGCGTCACCCGCTTGAAATCTGCGCAGGCCACTTCGGCGACGTGCTTGCCCGTGCCCGACTCGCCGGTGAAGGCGATGCGGCGGACCTTGGGGTTGCGCAGCAACTCTTCACCGACAACGCTGCCCGGTCCCGTGATGACGTTGAGCACGCCCTTGGGGATGCCGGCTTGATTCATCAACTCGATTATGCGAATGGTCGTGAGCGGCGTGGTCGATGCGGGCTTGACGATGATGGTGTTGCCTGCGGCAAGCGCAGGGCCGACCTTCGTGCCCATCAGCGTGATCGGGAAATTCCAGGGCACAATCGCGCCGCACACGCCGACGGGTTTGCGAATGACCATGCCGTAGGCGTTCTTTGCGGGGAGCGGCACGTGCGCGCCACGGACTTTGGTGGCAAGCCCCGCGTAAAAATCTATGCCGTGTAGAAAGTGTTCTATCTCGCCGTTTGCCTCCATAAACGGCTTGCCCTGCTCGCGTGTCAGCAACTCGGCCAAGCTCTTATGCTCCGCTCTTACGGCCTCCGACGCTTTGAATAAAAGTTGTGCGCGGTCTTCGACAGACGAATGTGACCATTCATCGAAAGCCGCTTCGGCCGCGTCAATCGCCCTACGCGCATCCTCTTCGTTCCCCTTCGGCGCTGTATCGACCGCCTCGCCGTTTGCGGGGTTCAAGACCTCATAGGTCTCGCCCGAAGCCGCGTCCGCCGATTCTCCTGCTATAAACATCTTTGCCATCTGAATCCTCCAATAATCTCCGGCTACTTGCCTTTAAATTCCGGTTGTCGTTTCTTCGCGTAAGCTTCAAGACCTTCCGCCGCGTCTTCGCTCTCAAATAGCTGTTGCAGCAGTTCGCGCTCAAGTGCAAGGGCTTCGGTCTGCGGAATCTCAAGCCCTGTCTGTACGGCTCGCTTTACAAGGCCCACGGCCTTGCTCGCCTTAGCAGGCGCAACGAACTGGCGCGCGTACTCCATCACCTTGTCAAAGAAATTCTCTTCCTCAAATACGTGGCTCACAAGCCCTATCTCAAGCGCCTCATCGACAGAGATCGTGCGGCCCGTCGCCAGCAGCTCAAGCGCCCTGGTCTTGCCGATGACTCGCGGCAGCCGCTGTGTGCCGCCCATACCGGGGAGCAGACCCAGGTTGATTTCGGGTAAGCCCAGCATGCCGGGGCCGCGCTTGGCTATTCGTATGTCGCAGGCGAGCGCTATCTCAAGCCCACCGCCTACGGCGTGGCCGTTGATCGCGGCAATCACAAGCTTGTGCGTGTTCTCTAAACGCATAAGCGTCTCGTTCCCGTGGAGGCTGAAAAAGTAGCGAAACTGATCGGTGGCGCTAAGCAGCATCTTGATGTTCGCCCCCGCGCAAAAGAACTTGTCGCCCGCGCCGCGCAATACTATTACGTGCACCTCTTCATCAAGCCTGGCTTCTAAAATCGCGTCATCCAGGTCGCGCATCATCTCATACGTGTAAGTGTTGGCGGGCGGGTCGTGCAGCTCGATCAGCGCTATGCCGCCCTCGACGCTGTAGTTGACCAGACTGTTTTCCATCGCTTCTCTTGTCATCTTCTTTCTCCCCTCACTGCTGCCAGACGGAGACCGGCCGGTTGAGGTGTGCCTCGCGGCCCGTCTCTAATTCGATGGCCTTATCGCCGAGAAACCCCGACAGGAATAACCGCGTGATGTTTTGCGAAAGGCTCGCCACGTCGAGGTCCTTTCGCGGGTTGTACCAGTTATATATCCAGTTCATCATCCCGAAGAGCGAGAACGTAGCCACACGCACGTCCAGCCCTTCGATGTTATGCGTGCGCGCAATCTCTGTGAGCAGGCCCATGGCCAGATCGACATACTGCCGCTTTTTGGAATTGACCTTCTTGAACAAATCTCCCGCGATTGAGTTGGCTTCGTGCGAGAGGACCTTCATCTCGTTCATGTTGTTGACGAAGTAGTTGAGGTGATTCTCGATCAAGAGCTTCAATCGGCGGACCGGATCGTCCACGCCTACAAGCAGCCTCCGGCACTCGTCGAGCACCGTCGAGAAACAGTAATCTTGAATGAGAAAGAGCAGCTCTTCTTTGCTGGAGAAGTAATAGTATAGCCCGGAAAGGCTCATGCCCGTAGCGCGCGCGATGTCGCGTATGCTTGTGGAGTGGTAACCCTTCTCGGCAAAGATGGCAGCCGAGGTCTTCAGCACGTAGACTAGCTTCTGATCGTATCTTGACGGAGGCTCACCCGGCATAACTAAAACGTTCGCAAGTAAAGACATTCGAACGAGTGTTCGATTTTATTCAACCGGAGTGCCATCCGTCAAGCCGTCAGCGTAAATATGAGGCGCTGGCCGTTACCGGCCTTCGACAATCAGCCCTCGACTATAAGCTTGCCGCGCAGCATGTTCATGCCGCAGGTGAATATGTATTCTCCGGGCCGCCTGGGGGTGAACTCGATCTGTGTCGTCTTGAACGCGGGCAAGTCTCTGGCGATCCCGAAATCACCGAGTATGACCGACTCGCTGCACGACGCCGTTTCGTCGCGGTAGAAGTTTAGCCGCACCGGCACGCCTGCGCGCAAGACGACCACATCAGGCGAATAGCCTCCCCTGACGGTTATGTCTATCTCCTGAACGCCCGCTTCTCCTAAACGTGCGGCGACCCGTTTGCGCTCGCCGAAAAAATACCAGAGCACAAAGGTTATGCTCGCAAGCCCGCCGATTATCACTGCTATCTCTATTGATTCCATGTCGATTCGCTCCCGCTAGGCTCGCCCGCTCAAGCTGAAGCGCTTGAGCCTCAAGCTGTTTGTAACCACCGATACGCTTGACAGCGACATGGCCGCGCTCGCAATGACGGGCGACAGCAGCCACCCTGTCAGCGGGTACAACAACCCCGCCGCGATAGGTATGCCCACGACGTTGTAGATAAAAGCCCAGAACAGGTTCTGCTTGATCGTGCGTATGGTTGCCCGCGACAGGCCGATGGCGGCGACAACACCGTTAAGGTCGCCCTTTATCAGGGTAATATCCGACGCCTCGATTGCCACATCGGTTCCCGTACCTATCGCGATGCCTACGTCGGCTTGAGCGAGCGCGGGCGCGTCATTAATTCCGTCGCCCACCATTGCTACGATCTTCTGCTCCTGTTGAAGCCGCTTGATCTCGCGGGCCTTCTCGCCGGGAAGCACCTCGGCCAGCACCCGCGTAATCCCTACCTGCTTTGCGATTGCCTCGGCGGTCGGACGGTTATCGCCCGTTATCATGACGACATCAAGCCCCATCTTGCGCATACGGTCGATAGCCCTCTTCGATTCGGGCTTGATCTGATCCGCGATAGCGAGAAGGCCCGCGACCCGCCCATCAATCGCCGCGAAAACGGGGGTTTTACCTTCCTCTGCAAGCCTTGCCGCTTGCTCTAGAAAACCATCAAGAGAAAAGCCGCTGTCTCGCATCAGTTTCCGGTTGCCGATGACTGCGTCATGGCCGTCGACGACCGCCCGAATACCATGCCCTGCCAGCGCATTAAAGTCGGATGGCTCGACAAGCCCGATCCGGCGGCGCTCAGCCTCGCCCACTACCGCGAGCGCGAGCGGGTGCTCGCTCTTGCGTTCGGCCGAGGCCACAACCCTCAGCAATTCGTCTTCATTGATCCAGCTGGCCGGCTTGACATCGGTAAGCGCGGGCTGCCCTGTTGTGATTGTGCCTGTCTTATCGAGCACGACAGTTTGCAGTTTGTGCGCTGTCTCAAGGCTTTCGCCCCCTTTGATAAGCAAGCCCGCTTCGGCTCCCTTGCCCGTCCCGACCATCACTGCGGTCGGGGTGGCTAAACCGAGCGCACAGGGGCAGGCGATTATCAAGACCGCCACGAAATTTGTGAGCGCTATTGTCAGCCGCTCATCAACCGGCGCGGCCACAAACCAGACGACAAACGTGGCTATCGCAATCACGATGACGACGGGTGTAAAGACGCCGCTTATATAATCTGCCAGCCGCGCGATTGGAGCCTTTGAGCCCTGCGCGTCGCGGACCATCTTGACGATCTGCTGAAGCGCGCTCTCTTTACCCACTTTCGTAGCTTTGAGCTTGAATGAGCCTGTCTTGTTGATCGTCCCGCCGAAGACCTCTGCCCCGGTCGCTTTTTCGACCGGCAGGCTCTCGCCCGTCAGCATCGACTCGTCAACCGCCGACGCCCCTCCAATCACAACCCCGTCAACTGGAATCCGTTCGCCGGGCCGAACGATCACCGTGTCTCCCGAAACAACCTCCGCGACGGGAACATCCACCTCCGCGCCGTTTCGAACGACGCGCGCTGTTTTGGCCTGCAACCCGGCCAGCCGCCTGATAGCTTCAGAGGTCCGCCCCTTTGCCCGCGTTTCCAACAGTCTGCCAAGCAGGATGAGCGCTATGATCACGCTCGCCGCTTCAAAGTAGACCGGCGGCGACATATTGCCGCCCGCCATCGCGTCGTGTGCCGCCGAAAGGTGAAAGAACCCCGGCGCAACGAGCGTTGCGACCGAATAGAGGTAGGCCGCGCCTGTGCCGATAGCTATAAGGGTATTCATATCGGCTGTGCGATGGCGAAAGGCCGACCACGCGCCTCTGTAGAACTGAAGCCCTGAATAGAAGACCACGGGCGTTGTCAGAACAAATTGCAGCCAGTTTATGCCGGGGAAATCGAGCCAGCTTATACGCCCGTGTGACATCGCTATTACAAGCACCGGAAGCGATAAGACGGCGGCCACCCAGAATTTCCGCCTCAGGTCGCGGTATTCATCCTCGCGCGCAGACGCCTCGAAATCCTCGCCCGTTAAGTCCTCATCCGCCGGAACCTCGTGCGGCGTGTATCCAAGCTCTTTGATCGCGCCCATCAGTTGCTTGACGCCGGTCACGCTCGGATCGTACTGCACTGTTGCGCGCGAGGTGGCAAAGTTGACCCCCGCTCGGCTGACCCCTTCGGTCGATGAGAGCTGTTGCTCAATATTCCGCGCGCAGGCGGCGCAGGTCATCCCTGTGATCGGAATGTCTACCTGCTCTCCATGAAGCTCCTGGGTCGCGCGTTGATCGGCAAGGCGGCTTGCGCGTGTAAGAGGGACGAGATTCGGCGTCACACTCGCGACCGAAGGCGCGGCGTTTAAGTACAGGGCCGGGTCACGGTCAAATTTCTCTTTGCAAACGGGCGAGCAGAAATAGTAGCTCCTGCCGTCGCGCTCGCTTGAAGCGGCGGCAGTCTCGACTATCACGCTCATCCCGCACACCGGGTCGATTACTTTCTCGCTCACCTGTTGCTCCTTTTTTGCGCTCTCGTCTTAATGCCTGAGCTCTTTGGGATGCCGTGGTCGACCTGCGCGGTTTCGATCAGCCCGCAGACGTGACCCGCCTTATCGCCCGACCTGTCCCATTCATCCAGCGCGGCGGCAAGCTCGTTGCGATACCGGCGCATCTCTTTCATGCGCTCGTCCAGCTCTTCGAGGCGGCGGCGCACGATCTCTCGAACATTTCGGCATGGGCTTTGCCCCGCATCTTTTTCGGAGATGATCTGTGCGATCTCAGAAAGGGTAAAACCCAGAACCTGCGCTCGCTTGATAAAATCGAGCCGCGTCAAAACGTCGGGGCTATAGAGCCTGTAACCGCTTTCGGTGCGACCGGGCCGCCCAAGCAGCCCCTGTCGCTCGTAGAAGCGGAGCGACTCTATGCCGACGCCGCTTTCGCGCGACACCTCGCCAATCTTTAGCAACCGCCGGTCGCCGTCCTCATGACTTTTCAGGTTATTTTTCACATTAATATTGTAAACCCTGTAGTCGGCTCCAGAGTCAAGCCCTTTTTCATACTTTTTTCGCTCAATGGCCTGACTCGCTGCATCTACTGAAAGATGCTAGGATAATTCGTTATGAAAAACGACATAATGGTGATAGGTGGAGGGGTGATCGGCTGCTCGATTGCCCTCAGGCTCGCCGCCGAAGGGCTAAG
The DNA here is from genome assembly GCA_964615905.1 of uncultured Clostridia bacterium. Taxonomy (GTDB): domain Bacteria; phylum Acidobacteriota; class Blastocatellia; order UBA7656; family UBA7656; genus DATLMR01. Next base: position 292,647 of record CAZTUB010000005.1, on the reverse strand, counting down.
CGTTTCTGTCATCGAGCGCGGCCGGCTCGGATGCGAGGCGTCACGCGCGGCAGCCGGTATGCTCTCCCCTCAGATGGAAGCGCCTGCGCCCGGCGCGTTTTTTGACCTCTGTTTGCAAAGCCGCGCGCTCTACCCAGATTTCGTCGCGCGTTTGCAAGAGCTGTCCGGCGTCGACATTGAATACAGCGACCGGGGCACTCTCAGGATAATCAGCGACGAATGCGATCATACGGAAGTGCGAAGCTGGCTCGACTGGCAGGTGGCGGCAGGGCTGGGATGTGAGTTCTTATCGGCCAGCGAGCTTGCCAGCATCGAGCCTCAGGCAGCAAGGCGCGCGACCGGCGCGGTCTTTATTCCGGGCGACCACCAGGTTGAGAACCGCCGGTTGATGGACGCGCTTGAGCTTGCTCTCAAGAACTCCGGCGTAAATGTGATACCGCAGTGCGAAGCGTTAGAGATTATGACCACGGCCGGGAAAGCCACGGGCGTTCTCACATCGCTTGGCCGCTTTGACGCGGGCGGTGTGGTCGTAGCGGCGGGCTCGTGGTCAAGCTCGCTTCTTGAGCCTGTCGGGCTCGACGTAAAGCTTATACCCGCTCGCGGTCAGATGCTTGCGCTCCGTGGCGCTCGCGATGTGATGACGCGAGTCATCCATACGAGCAAGTGCTACCTCGTTCCGAGACGTGACGGGCGCGTATTGGTTGGAGCAACCGTCGAGTATGTCGGTTACGACAAGGCCGTGACCGCCGAGGGTATGTGCTCGCTGTTACAGGCGGCTATCGAGGCCGTAGAGGGGCTTGAAAAGTTCGAGGTGGCCGAGTCGTGGTCAGGGCTGAGACCGGATACCCCGGATCACTTGCCGGTCCTTGGTGCGACGCGCGTCGATAACCTGTGGCTTGCAACAGGCCATTTCAGGAACGGCATCTTGCTCGCGCCGATAACTGCCGACCTGATCGCAGAAGCAATTATTAATGGCGTTACCCCGGAACAGGCCGCGCCGTTTGGAGCTGAGAGATTCGAGAAAGCCCTCGTGGCCCGCGAGACGTAGCGGTTGACAACCAGACTGTGCACAACTATTCTGCCCCTCGCTGGGCGCTCACCGGAATCGGCCCGATCCGTGTTTACACAGGTAGTCGCTTATGAAGTTTGCTTACCCTATACTCGTGCGAGTGGCGATAGCGCTGCTGGTCCTCATCGCTCTCTACTCAAACATCAAGCTTTTATACGAACGCGTTCAACCCGACCTTAGCTTTGTAGGCAACGACCCGATCAGTTTATACGAGAAGCGGTTCGAGAAGGTCAAAACACGGCTGCCGTCAAACGGGGTTATCGGCTACCTGGGTGAGGGCCAGCAAGGCAGCCTCGACGATACCAGGTCCGACGGCGCTTCGCTCTACAACTGGTACCTGACGCAGTACACGCTTGCGCCGCTTGTCGTATCGCCAAGGCCGGGCCACAACCTTTTCATAATCAACGGTCGCCCAAATGTTCCAGAGCTAGAGATGCCCGAAAGAGGCTATACGCTTATGGATATCGGCAACGGCGAGAAGATCATGGACTTCGGCAACGGTATCAAGGTGGTGAGGACAGGTACATGATTTTTGCGCTGGTCGCCGTCTGTCTCTTGCTCCCGCTGGCGTTAGCCTTCTTGCTAATATCAATCCTGTGGCCGAGCCGAGGTCTCCCTGGCGGCGACCCCTTCTTAAAACTCTCTCTTTCGGCAGGCGTCGGCTTTGGGCTTCTGTCGAGCATCTACTTCGTACAGGTTTGCTTGATCGGGCCGTCGAGAGTGGGGCTCGCGCTGGCGCTGGTCGCGACCGTTATCGCCCTGTGCTTCGTCTACCGCCGCGCGGGCGCGACGGCGGCGCCCGCGAGCGTCTTTGAATCAGACCGGCCGACGAGGTTCAACCATTTCCTGCTCATCGCGTTTGTAGTCGCGTTCGCATCGGCCGCCATCAGCTTCATCTTTATGTCGTTAAAGAACCCGCATGGCGAGTGGGACGCCTGGGCCGTCTACAACATGAAGGCAAGGTTTTTCTTCCGGGCGGGCGAGCACTGGCAAGACCTCTTTTCCGAGCCGATGCGCTGGACGAGCACCGATTACCCGCTGCTGATACCCGCTTCAATCGCGGGCCTGTGGACGTTGATCGGTAGAGAGACGCTGATTGTCCCGTCGGCGGTGGCAATGATCTTTACGCTTGCGACGGTCGGCCTTCTCAGCAGCTCTGTGTCGAAGCTACGGAGCAAGAATCAGGGGCTGCTTGCGGGACTCCTGCTGCTGTGCACCCCCTACTTCCTCATACACGGGGCCGATCTGTACTGCGATATACCTGTAGGGTTCTTCTTCCTGGCGACCATAGCCTTATTAAGCCTTCAGACAAGACTGCCCGACGGCGACCACAGGTTTCTGGTCCTCGCGGGAATAACGACGGGGCTGGCTGCCTGGACTAAGAACGAAGGACTCGTATTTCTGGTCGCGGTTGTGGCCGCTCATTTTTTGGCGGTCGTGCCGCGAAACGGAATCAAGCCCTTCATCAGACAGATGTTCTACTTTGGAGCGGGAACCCTGCCCTTCCTTGCTCTCATAGTTTATTTAAAGCTCGCCTTTGCCCACTCAAGCCTGCTGCTGGCGCAGCCCGCCGGGCGAAAGCTCTCCGATGTTTTGTTTGACCCGTCAAGGTATCGGCTGATTCTGGAGTCCTTCATTAAGGAATCTTATGGATTTGGCAGTTGGGCCATAAGCATTGTACCCTTGTTGCTGCTCTACATTCTCATCGTGGGGGTGAAGGTCGAACAGAGAGAAAGGGCGAGCGTCGCGGCGGCGTTCATAATACTGTCGATCATGCTTTTAGGGTATTTTATGATCTACGTCATCAGTCCGCGCGACCTTGTCTGGCACATAAATGTCTCGCTCAACCGGCTCTACACGCAATTGTGGCCGAGCTTCATATTCGTGTTCTTTATGATCGCGCGCACGCCCGAACAGGCGCTGGCAAAGAAGGAGCCAGCGCCCGTATCCGCATAGACTCATGTATAAAGACTGTCGCATAGCAACAGTGGTCCCGGCCCATAACGAAGCGCTGCATATCAGTCAGGTCATAAAGACCATGCCGGATTTCGTCGATCACGTCATCGTCGTTGACGACCATAGCCGTGACAACACGCTTGAAGTCGCACTCGAAACGTCCGACCCTCGCGTCATCGCCGTCAAGACTCCGCACAATATGGGCGTCGGCGGAGCCACGATCTTCGGCTATAAGAAAGCAATCGAGCTTGGCAGCCAGATACTGGTCAAGATGGACGGCGACGGGCAGATGGCCCCCGAATATCTTGAATCATTGCTCGACGCATTGATTGAGCAGGGCTACGACTACGCGAAGGGCAACCGCTTCCTCGCGGGCGAGTCGCTCGCCTTCATGCCGCGCCACAGGCTTTACGGAAACATTGCGCTCACCTTTATGACAAAGCTCGCTTCCGGCTACTGGAACATCTTCGACCCGCAAAACGGTTACACTGCGATAAAGCAGGAGGCGCTCACCGGGCTCGACCTGAACGCGATTCACCCCCGCTTCTTTTTTGAGAACGATATGCTTGTTCAACTGAACTTCTTGAGCCGCCGCGTCAAAGACGTTGCGATCCCGGCGCGTTACGGCGATGAAGTGTCGGACCTTAACCCGGTCAAGATAGGCGTGACGTTCCCGCTGCTGCTGCTCAGAAGGTTCTTTCACCGCATATACCAGAAGTACGTGCTGAGAGACTTCTCCCCGATTGCGCTGTTTCTGTTTCTCGGCCTGCTGCTATTTGGATGGGGGTTTATCTTCGGCTTGTACCTGTGGATTGAGGCCATGCTCACGAGCCAGCTTACGCCGACCGGCACGATTATGCTCTCGCTTCTGCCGTTGATCCTAGGGTTCCAGTTGATACTGCAAGCAATCGTCCTCGATATTCAGGAAACGCCAAAATAAATGAACAAGCTTCTTTGGGTTATATACATCGCGATAATAGGGACCGCCGCCGTAATCGCGAGCATCTATTCTATCTGGTGGGCGATCTCTCGTTACAAGATCAGGCAAGCGGGGCCGAGCCGCCTGCGGCCGCACCGCGAGGTAATCTGGCGCGACCCCGGCGCGGTCGAACAGCTCGATTTTCGCGCGGGACCGGGCGGCCCGGATCTCGCGCCCGCCCCGCCTTTTAATTTCGTAGAAGAACACGCTACAGGCTCTAACCCGTGCCTGTCTGTCAGAGACTCGCGCGGTCGCACGTGGCGAGTCAAGTGGGGGGACGAGGTGCGGAGTGAAACCTTTGCGGTCAGGATAGCGTGGGCCGCCGGGTACTTTGCCGAGACGACACACTTTATCCCCGAAGGGCGGATTGAGAATCTACCCGCGCTTGGGCGGGCGTCAAGCTGCGTAAATGACGACTGTACATTCAGCGATGCGCGGTTCGAGCTTGATGAAAAGGGCGTCACAAAGACGTTTGACGAGCACGGATGGTCGTGGGACGACAACCCGTTTGTGGGGACCAGAGAGCTAAACGGCTTGAAGATCATCATGATGCTGGTGTCGAACTGGGATAATAAAGACCTGCGCGATGTTGCGCGCGGCTCGAACAACGCGATCTTCCAGTATCGCCTGCCGGATGGGACTCGCGAAGCCCGCTACCTTGTCATCGACTGGGGCGCGACGATGGGCCGCTGGGCTCCCGTCGGTTTCAGGCAGAAGTGGGACTGCCCTGCTTATGAAGCGCAGACAACCGAGTTTATAAAGGGGGTCGAGAACGGTCTGATCAAGTGGGGCTATATCGGCCAGAGGACCGCAGACGCGACCGAAGGTATAAGCGTCGAAGACGTTCGATGGCTTTACAGGTACGTGGGCCGTATAACCGACGACCAGCTTCGCGCGGGGCTCGAAGCGAGCGGCGCGACCCCGGAAGAGGTCGACTGTTTTACAAGAGCGTTGCGCGACCGGCTCGATCAACTCAAGCGCGTCTCTGAATCGACAGAGTAATCCTGCGGGTCGAACTCTTTAAAGAACCAGTCCAGCAGGGGCTCGTGTCCGAGCGCGCCGTACCACCCGTATCGCACCATCTCCTCAAAGGCCTGCTCTTTAGTCCAGCCGCAATCGACAACTCTAAAGACGGCTACGAGCGTGCCTGTCCGATGGCGGCCTCCGCGACAGTGCGTAAAGATCGCGCCCTTCTTCTTCGCCGAGCGAACATATTCGAGCCATTCTTTGACGCTCTTTGGCTCAGGCGCGTCGCGGTCCGAGAAAGGTATATAGCGCCACTCTTTTATCCCGGCCGACAATGCGAGCTTTCTATCGTCCTGGCTTTCGTGCTCGATCATGCTACAGACCCTGTACACATCGACTTTTTCTGTGAGCGCGCGATAGCCGTCGAAATCGGGCAGCGCACCTCTGAAAAGATGGTCCGTCACCTTTGCGAAGTTTGGGATGGGAACATCGAACTCGTTTGTCTTCGACCTGGACTTAGCCCACTGGATTACCCACACGTCGCCTCCCACAGTTTTTGATGAACACTCGCGGCGCGTCCAAGGAGTATAACATTCAAACCCGTTTGAAAGGGACGGTTAATCGTGTGACTTCTGCTTAACAATTCAAGGTCCGGGGATGTAAGATTTCACATTAACGACTGATCCGAATCGAATCACGATTTTTTATGAAGCTCTTATTCGTTGCGTCATCGCTCGACCTAACGCAGCCCTTCAGCGCCACTCCCGCGTGGTGGCAACTGCTGAAGGGTTGCTGTGAAATTGGCATCGAAGTCGTAGCCACGCCGTATCAGGGGCCGGCTATAGAATCGCTATGGTGGCAGGCGCTGCCGAACCCCGCGAAGCTCCAGGGCGATGCTTTCAAGCTCGCAAAAGAGACCGCCCAAAAACTCCTGGGAAACAACCGCAGGGCCGAAGCGCAGTCCGGCAAGGTTTCAGGCGAGATACCCGAAAGCGTCTCCGATAAGGCGGTTCGCCACGTCGCGCGGTCGCTCATAGCGCCCGTCTGGCTCAAGCATCTCGACCGCATACTGACCGACCAGCCCGATATAACCGCGCTGATATTTCTGACCGTGCCGCTCAACCATCTCAACGGCGTGGCTTCAGAGATTCAGCGCAAGCACAACAAGCCTGTCTTTTATTATGACGGCGACCTTCCGGCGAGCCTTCCAAGCATGGCGGGGTTTGCGACAGGCTTTCGCTTTTATCACGGCTCCGACCCCGGCGAGTACGCGGCTTTTATCAGCAACAGCCGGGGCGCGGCCCCTGCCTTAAAGGAGCTTGGCGCGCGAGCGGTTCACGCGCTTTACTGGGGCGCGGACCCCGACGTCTTCAGCCCTGTCGAGGTGGCCGAGCAAGATTTCGACGTGCTCTTTTGCGGTCACGGGCGCGAGTACAGATCGGACTGGATGGACAACATGGTCACTATCCCGTCACGCGCCATGCCGGAAACCAGGTTTGCCGCGCGAGGCAAGAAGCTCGGCGATCTCGGTCGCACAGAGATGCTTCCTTACATGAGCTTTACAAAGATGCGCGAGTATACCTGCCGCAGCAAGATCAATCTCAACGTGACAAGAGGCGCGCACGCAAACCTCGACGCCTCGGCTACGTCGCGCCCGTTCGAGCTTGCGAGCATGGGCGCGTGCATCGTCTCGAACCCTTACGTCGGGATCGAAGAGTGGTTCGAGCCAGGCAAAGAGCTGTTTGTTATAAACTCGGCGGAGGAAGCGATTGACCGCTATCGCTATTTGCTCAACCACGAAGCCGAGCGGCTCGCGGCCGGGCGCGCGGCCCGCGACCGATTGCTTAAAGAGCATACCTTTCGCCACAGGGCGCGGCAGCTTGCCGAGATAGTGCGTGAGTATCTGTAAGACGAGGAGAGCGATGCACGAGAGTCCAGGCACCGAGACAAAAACCGGCGCGCGCAAATCACTGGCCAGACCGCTCATTCGCGGCCTGCTGATAGTCGCCGCCGCCTTCGCGGTCAGCGCGGCGGCGGTCGCGCCGTTTTATTTATCGCGCCCTGAAAATGTAGGCGGCCAGCGGGTCTACAGAATCCCTGAGACTCACGACCTGGAAAACCTGATTCCGGCCATCGAAGAGTTTGACAGGGGGCTCGGTTCGGGCCTGCTTTACACGCGCTGGTTTGCGACGATCAATAACGGGTACGGTACTGCCACGGGCAACTTCTACCCGCCGGGAATCTACTACCTGGCGTCGTTCATAAACCGGTTTGTCGGAGACTGGATCATGACCCTGTTTGTGATAAGCCTGTTTGGGCTCGCCGCTTCGGGTCTTACGCTCTACCTGTTCGCGCGCGAATTCTACTCCCGGCTTCCAAGCGCAATCGCCGCGCTGCTCTACATGCTCGCGCCTTATCACATGCTCGACCTCTACTGGCGCGGGGCGATACCGGAATTTTTGGGCTTCGCTTTCATCCCGCTGGTCCTGTACCTCGCATACAGGCTTGGAAATGAGGGCCGCTTGCGTTACTTCGCGGCGCTGGGGCTAGTGTATGGCGTCTATCTGATGACGCACTTTCCAGTCGGCTATATCTTCACATACGTGCTCGCCGCTTACGCTGTGCTAAGGGCGATTAAAGAGAGAGACGTAAAAGTAGGGCTTCGCATCGCGGGCGGGATGGCGCTGGCGTTTGTCGTCGCCTCCGTCTACCTGCTCCCGGCCGCGCTCGAAGGCAAGTACGCATACGAGTGGGCAAGCGAGCTATTTCCTTACCACTCGATGTACCTGACCCTTATGCAGACCAACGACGTGTTCGGACAGCGAGTCAACATGGCGTGGACCGTTCACGCGCTTGTGCTGGTTGTCGCGATAGTCACGCTCAGGGCCACTCGGAAGGTCGAAGAGAGTCGCGCCGATCTCCACACGCGCATCTTTGTGATCCTTGCCGTTGTAACGCTGTTTATGACCACGCCTTACTCCTACTACGTTTCGATACTCATTCCAAAGATTCAGGTAGCGGTGCCGCCTTTCAGATGGCTCGCTATCGCAAGCGTCTTTATGGCCCTGCTCGTGGCCGCAGCGATTGAGGGGTTGAGCCGAGGCGCGACGATTGCCAGGTGGCAGTTGTGGGCTTATCGAGTCGCAGTCGCGGTGGTCCTCGGTCTAAACATCTGGGTGTCGGCAAGAGCCGTGATAGTCGAAGCGTTCTCGAAGATTTCGTACAAACCGGGCGCAAAGAAGCTAGATTCGGGCTTTACACCGAAAGGCTCTACTCACCCGGAATCGCTCCCTGAAACGCCGCTCGCCATGAGCGAGCCGTTCGGAGCGGCAATCGAGGTGGCCAGATGGGAGCCTCAGTACCGCGAGCTGGATCTAAAAGTGGGCGTCCCGAGCAGGATCAGGCTCAAGACATATAACTTTCACGGCTGGGTCGCCCGACTCGACGGCCAGCCGGTCCCTATCCTTGACGATAAGGATAAGGTGCAGGTCGTAGAAGTGCCGCCGGGGATTCATAAGCTTGAGGTCAGCTTTGAAAACACCTGGCCGCGCACTGTCGGCGCTATTGCGACCCTATCAGGGTTTCTAATCGCCGCCTCCCTTTTCGCCGTCGATCTTTTTAAGCGCAGGCGAGCGCGCAGCCTGTGACGGCGGTCAGGCATTTGCCGGGTGCGCGATCTCAGCCGAGGACTTTCGCACCTGCTCTTCGATCCACGCGTAAGTCCGGGCCAGTCCCTCTTCGAGCGATATCTCAGGCTCCCAGCCCAGCACCTCGCGCAGCCGCGTGTTGTCGGAGTTGCGCCCACGGACGCCTTGCGGTCCTGAAACGTGCTTTTTTACGATCCGAGTCCCGGCAATCCTGGCGACCATATCGGCAAGCTGGTTTATCGTCACCATGCGGTCCTGGCCAAGGTTGAGCGGCTCGCGGTGATCCGAGCGCATAAGCTTGTAGATGCCTATCACGCAATCGTCGATGTAGCAGAACGACCGCGTCTGCTCGCCGTCGCCCCAGATCTCGATCTCAGGGTTCTCGGTCAACCGCGCAACGGCTATCTTGCGGCACATCGCCGCGGGCGACTTCTCGCGCCCTCCGTCCCAGGTCCCCAGCGGACCAAAGATGTTATGAAAGCGGGCTATGCGCGTCTCTATCGGATACTCTTCGCCGTAATGGAGGCACAACCGCTCGGCGATAAGCTTCTCCCAGCCGTAGGCGTCCTGCGGCTGCGCCGGGTATGCGTCCTCTTCCTTGAGCGGGGTGACGTTAGCCTCCGTCTGCTTGTACTCCGGATAGATGCAGGCCGATGAGGTGTAGAGATAGCGTTTTACCCCGTTGACACGCGCCGCCTCAAGCGTATGGATGTTTATCAAAGAGTTGTTGTGCAATATCTCTGCGTGGTGCGCGGATATAAATCCCATGCCGCCCATGTCGGCCGCAAGCGCGTAGACTTCCTCGACTCCGCGTGTCGCTTGAAGGCAGTTGTCCCATCGGCGCAAGTCTAAAAGCTCGAACTCGTCCGCGTCGGTCGCGGTATATTCGGGCTGCTTGATGTCGACGCCCCGCACCCAGTACCCTTTCTGTTTCAAAAACGTAACAAGGTGGTGGCCGATAAATCCCCCCGCACCCGTTACAAGCACTCTTGTTCCCTGCGACATAAAAGTTTATTACTCCTGAATAATCCCGGTAATTCTAAAACCGGGCTACTTGATCCACCTCTCAGCCACCCAGCCTTCTTGCATCGTCTTATCGCCTTCGAGGACTCTTATCCTGGTCTTGGTGAAACCCGTCTCCATTATGCGAATACGCGTGTTGTTGGCGACGTTAAAGACCCTGCCCGACGCGATAAGGCTCTCAAGTTTTCCGTCCCTTGACCCAAGCGCGACGATCAACTCGTCGAGCGCCTTTTCGTCCGCCGCCACAGGGAGCGAGTCGCGGCCCTGAACAAAAAGCTGTGCTTCGGCATCTACGCGAAGCACGGTCGGCGGCTGCGCGTTCTGGGTTGCGCCGCTCGCGCCCGCCTGGTCGCGCGATCTGCACGCACCAAATACAATGGCCGCTATGATCATAGCGGCGACGTAGACCCTGCCGCGCTCTATTCTTGAATTATCTTCAGACGGGCACTTCATAATCAGCCCTTTGACGGCCACACTGCTTTGACGCCTGGGCCTCGCCTATCACTAATTTTGACAGAAGTTTATAACAGAGCCTGCGCGGGTTGCGCAATTATTTGTGACCATCAAGGGTTACGCGCTGTGACTTGCAGGCCCAACCGGAGATCAAAATGAATGAATCGTCCAATAAGAATGCGATGAAGAAAGAGCGAGAGATACTAGAAACAGTCTCATAAATAGCATCTGAGCGAAACCTTGATGCAGCCTAACAGGCATCCGTGAAGAACATATATGGCTGGGGGTCAGTTTATTTTAACAACTCCGGCAGCGGCCAACAAAGCGGCCTTTTCCTCTCTTATTAGTTCTTACAACGGTACCTTTTTCACGTTTAGTAAAAAAATCCTCTGTACGTGTGTTATCGCACAGACCGTTACATAAGTATCAATTAGTCTGTAACTTCTCTCACTCCTTAAAAAGGGTTGCCAGACAAGCCCGGTTGTAAGGAAGAGAAAACGAGTAACGGTTAGCGGTATCAATAGCGAACCCTTCATCTAAACTTGATTGGACGCAAGTATTCTCCCCAGAACTTAGGTTCATTTCCTGGAAATTGCTTTCCCAACTAGATGATCCTAATCCGGCAAGTGCTGGACTCTACTCAACGACCGGGATGTTCCAGCCGTAGCGAGTAATCCCTGTCGACAGGCAGTAATGTCACTTACCGGATGATGTGCCTCAAAGCTGTTTATGGTGGTGTCGAAGCAGGATAGGATTGTTCAACTCCGCTTCGGCTTTAACCTCAGAAAGGAATGTTTTAATGACTCACAAGTACTTCAGATTCTTAGCAAGTGTGGCACTGGCCATACTTCTTGGCGGGGCAAGCGTGCCACTTCTTTATGCGCCCATAGCATCAGCGCAAAGCGGAGTGCCACGGGGCACGACGACGACCTTCGCTGTCCTGGCCGCCACGGCGGTGACGAGCACGGGCTTGAGCGTGGTCAACGGTGACCTGGGTGTCAGTCCGGGAACTGCGCTCACAGGCTTTCCTCCGGGGGTCATAACCGGGGCGACACATTTAGGCGACCCGGTCGCGGCTCAGGCTCAGGCCGATGCCCACGTCGAGTACAATTATCTGGCCGGCTTGACGTGCGGCACAGATTTGACCGGTCAAGACCTCGGTGGGATGACTCTCACGCCGGGCGTCTATTGTTTCGCTTCGTCGGCCCAGTTGACGGGGACACTCACTCTCGACGCGCAAGGCTCGTGTGATTCCCTCTTCGTTTTCCAGACCGGGAGCACTCTCACCACCTCCGTCGCGTCGTCCGTTAGAGTGATCAATAACCCATGCGCTACAAACTGTCGTGGCGGGTTGAACGTGTTCTGGCAGGTCGGCAGTTCCGCGACTATCGGCACAGCCTCTCAATTTGTCGGAAACATTGTCGCTAATATTAGCACCACCTTGAATTTCACCGCGAGCGTGGCTGGTAGCGTCTTCGCGCTCACTGGCGCGGTGACGCTGGATACCAACAATATCTCCGCCTGCGGCATCAACGTGCCTGACCCTGACCCCGATCCTGACCCTGACCCTGACCCTGACCCGGCAATTGTCTGCGGGCCCAAGGTGACGGGAGGCGGGCAAATACCTGTTCCTAACCCGGATAGCACTAACCAATTCGCCACCGGCACAGGCCGCGCCAGCTTCGGCTTCAACTCGCAGCCGGAAAAGAACTGCGTGGATGGTGCCGCGAAAGGCCACTTCAACTACGTCAACCATGTGACCGGCCTGCACGTCAACGGCAAGGTCCTCAACTCTCAGTTAATCGCGCCGAACACAGTCAAGTTCTCTGGCGAGTGCGGCACGGGCTGCACGTTCACCGTGATAGTGCAAGATAACGGCGAGCCAGGCACAATCGATACATTCGGTTTGTCCGTGACTGGTACGAAGAGCGAGAACAGGGAGCTGCGTATTATTAGTCGCGGCAACATTCAGTTCCATTGAAAATAGGCGACTGATCTGTATCCACTCAAACCCTGGGGGCAACCCGTGTTGCCTCCGGGGTCACTTTAATTCTGATACATATCTTCTCCGCCGTTCTATGTATTGCAGAGGGGGTCAGGCGCTTGTATTCCTTGCTCACCAGTTCGGCAATAAGATGGTTCTGGATTGGTCAGCGGTCGAGAGTTCCCAGGCATTAGAAGTTGATTCTCAATCAAGTCCTGATGTCGAGTGATGAATTCTGAAAGAAGCGGCGCAGTAATTGTAATCTAAATCTCCTATTCCGTCTTTGTTTTACCACCCATATAGTGGGTATAATCACAGAAGCGAAGAGTGAAAGGGGGCTTTCCATTCGTGTCTAAAGTACCGGTTGAGACAATTAGGAATCGGCTTCTCTCCAGGCTTCCCCGAGGAGAGTATGAGCGTCTCCTGCCTCACCTGGAGCCCGTCTTTTTTGCACTTGGTGAGGTCGTATACGAATCCGGAGGTAAGATGGGCTACATCTATTTCCCCACCACCTCCATCGTTTCTCTACTATACATGATGGAAAACGGCACGTCCGCTGAGATAGGCGTGGTCGGCAATGAAGGCGTGGTCGGCATCGCACTGTTTATGGGAAGCGACACAACACCCAACCGCGCCATCGTGCAGAGCGCAGGTGAGGCTCTCAAGATGAAGGCTCAGGTGCTTCGAGATGAGTTCATACGAGCCGGGGAGTTTCAACTGTCGCTGCTGCGCTATACCCAGGCGCTAATCACCCAAATCTCGCAGACGGCCGTTTGCAATCGCCTTCATACAATAGAACAACAACTCTCCCGCTGGCTTCTATTAAGCCATGACCGTTTACAGTCAGACGTTTTGAAAATGACCCAGGAACTCATTGCCAATATGCTGGGCGTGCGGCGCGAAGGTGTTACCTATGCTGCCGGTCGCCTCCAAGCCGAAGGGCTCATCAAGTACGCTCGTGGCCGAATCACGATCCTCGACCGCAAAGGCCTTGAAGCAGCCGTGTGCGAGTGTTATCGAGTTGTCAAAGACGAATATGATCGCTTACTGGCCTGACAGTGTAACCTCATATAAACTTCCGACGGGGCCGCGCGGTCGGGTGATGTGAGGCGTTAGTGACCTGGCGAGTTGCTGAAGACAGGTACTGGCGGAGGTATGATGGCTACGCTCTTTTTGATCTGCGGCTTGCCGGGCTCAGGCAAGACCACACTTGCGAGAGAGATCGAACGCGACCGCCACGCGCTCCGCCTGACTCCAGACGAATGGATAGTGAAGCTGTTCGGGGCCGATCTCGCACCGCCCACGCTCGACTGGTGCAGAGACCCTGTTGAGGCGCTACAGTGGGAGGTGGCTGAGCGCGCCTTGATACTCGGCGTCAGCGTGATACTCGACTTCGGTTTTTGGACGCGTGGCGAGCGCGAAGAATTCCGCTCACGGGCAAGAGGGCTTGGCGCTGGAGTTGAGCTGCACTATCTCGACGTGTCTCGCGAGGTGCTCGCGGCACGCCTCGCGGCCCGAAACGCCAGCCTGCCGCCGTATACGTTTCGCATCAGCGAAGCCCAGATGGACGCGTGGTGGAGCCTGTTTGAGCCGCCGACGGAGAATGAACTTCAATCGCTCGATTGCAGTTGATGCGTCTGTTCACTGAGGCGGGAGAAAGTCCTTGTGCACATCATAAGCGCCAAAGCGCGCCCGCACTTCCAGCAAAATGGCCTTGTGTCTGGTCGGGTCGAAGCTCTCGCCCTGTTCATTAGTGAAGTCGCGCAGAGAGCGCGTTGCAGTCTCATCCGGATGCATCGTGCCGATTTGAACGCTATAAACGATCACTCCAACGTAGAGATTCAACCTCGTATCGAAATACGGCTCATCTTCGGTATTGCTGATGGCTACGTTTAGCGAGTCATAAGTCACGCTTGGGCGGAAGGGTACGGCGGCATAGGGGTCGTTTGCGTTGGGTGCGGAATCGCGCCGCCATCGAAGCGCGGCGACGATGGCTAAAATTAGAATAACCGAGATGACCGCTGCCCAGAGTAGGATGGTCAATCGGGTATTGCCGGTGGGTGACTCTTGGGGCTGGAATCTCGGCGCAGGCATGTTTCGGCCTTCACCTTTTACGCCTGCTCGCCGCACAAACGGACTATGCGGTCAATCACCTCACCAACCAGCCGGTCGGGGGTCGAAGCGCCCGCAGTAACACCTATCTTGACCGGGCCGCCGGGCAGCCAGTCTTGTGTCACGACTTCCGCGCTCTGTCCGACAGGCTTGTAGCGTATCTCTGAGTCAGACAAAATGCAGCTGGCGTCAGAGATATGATACGCCGGTTTATAGAGGCTTGAGATTTCGACGAGGTGGCTCGTGTTGCTGCTGTTGTAGCCGCCGATGACTATCATCAAATCTATATCTTCGCGGACAAGCTTGTTCACAGCATCCTGCCGGTCCTGGGTCGCGCTGCAAATCGTGTCGAAATGTCGGAACTGTTCATTGACCCGCTCCGCGCCATAACGCTGCTCGATTGCCTCGCGGAACATCTCGGCTATCTCAAGCGATTCGCTGCTGAGCATGGTCGTCTGATTGGCAAGCCCTACGAAGCGCAAATCCCTGTCGGGGTCGAAATCCTCCGAGCAGGCATATTTGAACCGCGCAAGAAATTCCGCCCTGTCGCCGCCTTCGACTATGTACCGGCAGACGTAGCGCGCCTCGTCTTTGTCGAGCACGATCAGATAGCGCCCGCCTTCGTATTTCGAAGCCTGAGAGCTTGTGGCCCGCGTCTCTTCGTGCTCGTGCTTGCCGTGAATGATGGCGGTAAAGCCTTCGGCGGCGTACTTTTCAACGCGCTTCCACACCGCCACGACCGAGCCGCAGGTCGTATCGACCACCAGACAATTCTTTTCATGCAGGTCGCGGTATTCATCGACAGGCGCTCCGAAGGCGGGGATCATCACGATGTCTTCAGAGCTGACCTCGGCAAACCGGCTGCTGTTTGCGGGCGAGCAGTCGATAAACTCTATGCCCATCTCGTGGAGCCGCGTGTTTACGCGGGGGTTGTGTATAATCTCGTTTGTCAGGAAGATTCTGCGGTCGGGGAACTTCTTTCGCGTCTCGTAAGCGAGATTGAGCGCGAAGTCCACGCCGTAACAGAAGCCGAACTCCTCGGCCAGCCGAAACGTCAGCCGCCCGATGCAAAGCTCGTTGCCCTGGCTCTTGATCCTATCGACCAGATCGCTGTGATAATCGACGGCAAGCGCAGGGCGTATCTCGCCCTTCAACCCGAACCCGCGTCTTACGACCGACCCTTTAAGGCTCTCGATGCCGTCATCCTTATCCTGGCTGTTTGAGGTCATCATTCACTCCTTGCCTAATCGAGTCTAGCAACCAGGGACAGGTTACGCAACGATGCGCTTCAAACGCCTCTATTACGAAATCGGGCGAGCATCGCTTAACCCAGTCGTAACCGCCGCAATAACTGTTTGAATCTTTGATCGGGGTGGAGAACCTCGAAAGTAGGATCGACCTTTAACTGGACCAGCCACTCAAATCGATCTTCAAAGGACTTTTCGAGGCAGTCGAGCGCATGTCCCTTCTCTCCGAGCCCCAGGTAGACCAGCGCCAGATAATACGGTGATACATAGCGTTGCCTGGATAATTCCTTCAACCCGTCGAGCAGTTCTTCAGCCTGCTCACTGTTTCCGTAAAGCGCATACGTGTAGCCGAGCGCCGCAACTATCTCTGGGCCTCCGCCTCCGGGGACGCTCATCGCCTTCTTTAGTTGCGCGATAGCTTCGCCGTATTCGCCCTTATGGTTATAGGCCCACCCAAGCCCCCAGTATGCGTTCAAGAAGTTGGGGTCCATTTCAAGCGTCTTTTCCCACTGGTCAATCGCCTGATCGTACTTTCGCGCATAGTAAAAGGACCAGCCCAATGTCGAATTTGCCAGCAGCGAAAGAGGGTCTATCTCCTGCGCAAGCTTTATTCGCGCCGCCGCTTCGTTGAACCTTCCCATTGCGGTCAGGTAGAAGCCGTAATAGAGGTGAGCCGCCGCAAGATTAGGGTTGAACCCGATTGCCTTTTTAAATTCGAGTTCGACATCCTCCCATTCCCAGTCGTGCCACATCTTCACCTGTGCTAGCGCAAAATGAGCCTCCCCAAGCGTGTCGTCTTTCTCCAATGCCTTCAGGGCCGTGGCTCTCGCTTTTGACATGGCTTCGCTTGGGGATAAGAAAGTATGCGAAAGCCAGCAGTATGCGTCGGCCAGCCCCGCATATGCGAGAGCATAATCCGGGTCAAGATCAATCGCCTTTTTGTAGTATTCAATCCCCTTCTGCGCGCCCTCCTTCGTCGCCTTGCTCGTGTAATAAACCCCTTTAACATAGAGCCTGGATGCTTCCGGGCTCTCTGTATGGTGTCTGGTCAAACGCTGCTGCTCTTCGCCGGTCAGGCTGAGCATCAAAACCTGTGTCACCTGCTCAGAGATTTTATCTTCGATAGAGAATATGTCATCCGAGAGCCCGTCAAATTTGCCCGCCCACAAAGTGGTCTTATCGCGGACGCTTACTATCTGCACGGTCACACGCATCTGGTCGCGCTGGCGGCGTATGCTTCCCTCAAGGACCGACTCAACCTGCAACTCTCGCCCAACCGTTACGGGGTCCTGATTTAAACCCGCGTACTTTATAACCGCGCCCGTCGGCCTGACGATGATCTGATTAATGTTGCTCAATCTGGTTATAATCGCGTCCGCCATGCCGACTCCTATGTACTCGTCAGCGGTGTCAGGCGTTAACGACTTGAACGGCAATACGCCGACTGACCTGGAAGCGGATACGGCCCTTGACCCGGAAGCGGTCGCAGGCTCTGACGCGTCTTCCCCCCCCGCATGCTCGCATAGTTGTGTCTCCACTTCGGCCGAAAAGCGGTAGCCGCGTTTCGGTATGGTCTCGATATAGCTGTGCGAACCCGAAGCGATGGCAAGAGACTTTCTCAAAAGCGATATGTTTTGCGACAGGCTCGATTCTTCAACAAAGCTGTCGGGCCATAATGTATCTATCAGCTCGCTCTTGCTGATTACACGGCCGCCGTTTTGGATCAGTACCAGAAGCGTCTCTAACACCTTGGGTGAAAGCTGCACGATCTCTCCCTCGCGCCGGAGCACGTGCTCTCGCACATCGAGTCGGAAAGGTCCGAACTTATAAATGCAGTGTTGCTGCCCGGCCATAGATGGATATGGTTGCTCTCAAAGTTTTATCAAAGTTTTATCACGTCTTTTTCAAGACTTCTTACAGCGTTCGGATTATTCTCTGCCGCGAGATGGAGCAAGCATCGACGATTTGAAGCGCGATCCCTTAAGGCTCGCACATTTTATAGCCATTGGCATGGCTAATACAATGCACCGGCATCAGGATATAAGGAGACTGAAATGAAAAAGACGAAACTGACCA
This sequence comes from uncultured Clostridia bacterium, assembly GCA_964615905.1. Lineage (GTDB taxonomy): Bacteria > Acidobacteriota > Blastocatellia > UBA7656 > UBA7656 > DATLMR01. The sequence continues at coordinate 275,135 of CAZTUB010000005.1, read as the reverse complement.
GAACCGCCGCGACAATGATGACCCTGGCCCTTTGTTTGACAGGGCTTGTATCGAAAGGCTTCGCCGAGGGCGGTAAAGCAACCGCAAAGACCCAGGCCAAAAAGTGCAAGCTCAGCACTCTCGAAGGGTCCTTCTCGTTCACGACAAACGGTGTCATAACCGCCTCTCCGATTCCGACAATACCGAACGGCCCTTATTCGGCAATCGGGCTGGTTACCTTTAACAGTGACGGGACGCTTACATTGACCACTACCCAGAGCTTTAACGGAAACATCGTGCCTCCCACCACTTTTACGGGCCTCTACACGGTTGATGAAGACTGCACGGGCTCCGTCCAGACAAGCGGAGGCGGAACTTATAATCTTATAATTCTCGATAGAGGAAGAGAGTTCCACTTCATTCAAACAAACACAGGGGCCGCGATAACAGGGGTGGCGAAGAGGCAGTGAAGGGCGCGACGATCCGGGTCTTTAATACGGGGCGCTACCACAAAAGCGCCCTCCCCTAAATCATCGCCGTTTCAACGCGAGCACGCTCAAGAAGAAGCTCGACAACACGATCTGGCATCCGAGCGCGAGCGCAGTCACGGCAGGTATAATCACGCGCAACGTCTTTGTCGGGTCGAGCGGGCCGAAAGAGCTTGCGCTCCAGCTACTGACCTCGTAAATGGAAGCGGCGAGCCCTGCGGCCACAAGCGCTATTCCCACCGCGAGCCCCGCTTCGAGGTTGATAAACCGGAAGACGCTCTTGAGATGGACCGATTCCGGCAGAAGCCCTTCGTTGTAGGCAAAGACCCTTGTGAATATTGAGAAGATGATGGCTTGAAACCCGATGACGACGGCTATCGCAGAGTAGAGCAGCGTGTGTATGTCGAGCACTACCTCGCCTATTCTGATAGGCCCTGTGAGAAGACGCGCTCCTAAAATCAGCCCCGCCAGCATCAACACCGCGCCGGGGTATAAAAAAAGCCAGCGCGGGCTGTAGAGCAGCAAAAACCTTAGATGCCGCCACCCGTCTCGCCAGCTCCGCAAGTGGGGCGGGCGGCTGCGACCGTCGGGCGACAGGGTGGCGGGCACCTCGGCGATCTTCAGCTTTTGCAGGGTCGCTTTGACGACCATCTCGCTTGCGAACTCCATCCCGGTAGTTCTGAGGTCCATTCTTTCAACCGCCTCTTTTGTGAAGCCGCGTATGCCGCAATGAAAATCGCTAACCGGGCTGTGAAAGAACAATCGCCCGATCCCTGTCAGCACGGGGTTGCCGAGATAACGGTGCAAGCCTGGCATCGCCCCCGGCTTTATGCCGCCTTTGAACCGATTACCCATCACAAGGTCGTAGCCTTCGCGCAGCTTCTCGACAAAGGGGGCGAGCGCCGTAAAGTCATAACTGTCATCGGCGTCAGCCATGATTATGTACTTGCCGCGCGCCGCCGCGATCCCGCCCATCAGCGCGCTCCCATACCCGCGCGCCTCGACGCGCACAACCCGCGCGCCCATCCGCTCGGCGATCTCTTCCGAGCCGTCTGTCGAGCCGTTGTCGGCCACAATTATCTCTCCCGAAACCTGTTGTTCGTCGAGCGACCGCTGCGCTTTGGCGATGCAGACGCCAAGCGTCTCCGCTTCGTTGAGGCAAGGCATGATGATGGAGAGTTCAACCGACATCGGATAACAAGAGATAGCAGGCTCGGCTAATGATAGCACGCTCAACGTTCGGATTTTCTAGCAAGACAGACTATCGATACGCCAAAAGGAAAATTGATCCACCTGAGCATAAACCGCTCAAAGGCGAGTATCGCGATCAACAAGGAGTTGATCCATCGCGGCAGTATTATGTGCGAAGTTCTCGGCTCAATCGACTTTTTGAATACGCTCTGCGCAAATCGCACGAACAGTATAGGGAAAAAGAGCAGAGTGATGTAGTACGTGACGCGCTCCACTCTGTAGCCGCACCGCGCCAGCTTGTTCCTCAGCTCGGAGGCCGCGTAACGACGCTTGTGATGGAGCGCCTCGTCGTGCTCGCTCCAGAGGAAGCCGTAGGCCGGGACGGTTATGACGAGCAGCCCGTTGTCTTTCATCACGCGGTGCAGCTCGTCGAGCGCGGTCAGGTCGTTGTCTACGTGCTCAAGCATGTCGAGCGCGGTCACAAGATCGAAGCTTGAGGCGAGAAACGGCAACCGCTCGACGTGCGAGCGCACAAGCTCCGAGTTGCCTCGATTGTGGCTGAACTTGAGCGCCTCTTCCGACTGGTCCGTGCTGAAGGTCTGGCCGAATTTCGATAGCACGGAGTAGTTGATCCCCGTGCCGCATCCAACGTCGAGCATGACGGGTGAGTCAAACCCTACGGCGGTCTCTTTTATTATCGCTTCGAGAAGCTCGCGGCGGGCGACAAACCACCAGTAGAAGCTTTCGAGCCTGTACATCTCGGCATACTCGGCCAAATTCATCTGTGTCGGACTCCCGGTTTCTCATCTGAAAGGGTCGATAAATTTAGTCCGCGCGGTCCGAGTAGTCAAGCTATAGCTCGAACCCGCCGTGGTTGACACGCCACAACCCTCGCGATAACATTTTTGTCACCCTATACAACGGGATTTCCTATACGGCCAACAATTTTTAAAGAGCACAGGTTCACATGAGTAGAAAGAAACGCAGCCAGCACAAGACCGCAAAGCAGGCGGAAGTCCCGGCAACCAGGGCTTCCGGCTTTGACATGCCGCGCAAATGGATAATAGGACTGATACTGGGAGTCACATTCTTTGCCTTTTTCAATACCATATTTAACGGCTTCGCCTACGACGATACGACTCAGATACTCAACAACGAGCTGATCCGCAGTTTTAAGAACATCCCGACCGCTCTGACAAAAGAGGTGTGGTTCTGGCGCGTGCTTCAGGACAAGGACCCGAACATAGAGGCGGGCCCGACGACGCCTTACTACAGGCCCGTGTTTACGCTATACCTCATGACCGGCTGGGCCCTGTTTGGCGACACGGCGGCGGGCTGGCACTTGCTCAACGTCCTTATGCACGCCCTGGTGGTCTACTTCGTTTTCCTGGTCGTCGAGAAGATAAGCGGCAACACAAAGCTCGCGGCGTTAAGCGCGCTCCTGTTTGCCGTCCACCCTTTGCGAAGCGAGAGCGTTGCCTGGATAAGCGGCGTCACAGACCTGTTCCTGGCGATGTCCATGCTGCCGTCGTTCTACTTTTACCTGCTCTACCGCGAGCGGGAAAAGCTCAAGTATCTGGCAGCGTCTTTCGCGTTGTTTACAATCGCGGCATTCTCGAAAGAGCCCGCCGTCGCGTTCCCTATATTTATCGTAGCCTACGACGCGCTCGTGTTTAATCGAGGCAAATCCCTGAAGGATAAGATCGCCTCGGCAGCGCTGTTCGGGTCGGGCTACCTGGCAATCTCTGCGGGCTATTTTCTGATGCGCTACAACGCGCTGGGGTTCGTGCTGAACGATACCAAGTTCGCCTCTTACCGGACGGTAGATGTTCTGATGACGATCCCGCTTGTAATATGCAAATACCTGGGGCTGCTTTTATGGCCCGTCGACCTCTCGCTGTTTCACGAAACGATCCCGGTCACAACTCCGCTCAGCCCGCGATTTTATATCCCGCTGGCAATCGTGCTGGCCGTCGCGGTCGGGCTGTGGCGGCTTCGGGGCTCGACAATCGCCAGATTCGCGGTCTTATGGTTCGTAATAAACCTGCTGCCCGTGCTCAACCTGAGCGCGTTCGCCTGGCAGTTTATGGTGCAAGAGCGATACGTCTATATCCCTTCAATCGGGTTCTCCGTCCTGGTCGGGCTGGCGCTTTTGAAACTCCCAATCGAGCAGTGGCTTGCGATTGGCGGTCGCAGGACGGCGCAGGCAGCCGTCTTCGTCGTCATAGTCTTGCTGCTCTGCGGAAAGACTATCGCCCAGAACGTCGTGTGGAAGGACGACACGACTTTGTGGACTCACGGCGTTGAAACAGCGCCCGATCAAGAAATGGCGAGTTATATCCTCGGCCATCACTACCTGAAGATTCAGCGACACGACCTGGCCATAGAGGCTTTCGAGCGGTATATGCAGATGGATGAGAAGAACCTCTTCGTCATATCAAACCTGGCGACTGCGCGCCTTCTCATGTTTGAAGGGACGATGGAGCGCGCTCATCTGGACCGCGCCATCGCGTTATGCGAGATGGGGCTTAAGATCAACAGCGAATTGCCGACGCTTTGGGACACGCTCGGCCGCGCATACACTTTCGACACGGAGCTGAAAAACCTCGACCGCGCGAGGGCATTTTTCGCAAACGGGTTAAAGGCTCAGCCCGAGAATCCCATGATCAACTTTCACATGGGCGCGGCCTATGTGCTCGACAACAAGTTCCAGGCGGCGCTGCCGTACCTTGAGTTCGCTCGGAAACAGATGCCGCAGCACAATGACGTGAATAAGTTTCTGGCCTACGCATACCAGAACCTTGGCCAGATTCAGCAAGCTATCGACAGCCTCACGCTCTATCTGAAGAATCAGCCGAATGCCCGCGACGCCGCCAGGGAGAACCAGCGGCTACAGCAGATGCGCGCACAGTTGCAGGCGCATATGCAGGCAAAACCGCCGCAAAGCTGAATACTTGGGGAAGTGACAAGTGACGAGTGACAAGTCAGAGGGGAGAAGCCGCGTTGGCCGATCCCACTTTCTTGTCACTCGTCACTCGTCACTTGTCACTGTTTTTATCTATTTGCTCGCGGTCTGCTTTGCCGGCCCTTCTTTCAATGCCGCGTCTATTGCTGCCTTCAACCCCTCTTTCGTCTTATCCTTTACGCGCTGGCCGTTGATGTAAATGCTGGGCGTGGCGTTGACTCCGATGCGGTTGCCTTCCTGAATATCCTTCTTCACCTCTTCGGTGTACCTGCCGCTTGCGAGCCCCTCGTCGAGTTTCTTTCTATCCACCCCGGCCTGCACGGCATATTCAAAGAGCTTTTCGGTCGACAGGGTCCTCTGGTTAGCGTAGACCAGTTTCACATACTCGAAATATTTGCCCTGCTCTCTTGCGCCTTCAGCTATCTCGGCCGCTTTGAACGCGTTGACGTGCTGTGTGAGCGGGAACTCCCTGACCACCCATTTCACCCGGTTGCCGTACTCTTTGACTACCTCTTCGATCACGGAAAAGTGGACGGCGCAGCTGGGGCACTCGTGGTCTGTGAACTCGATGATTGTGACGCCAGCCTTCTCGCCGCCCTGCCAGGGCTGCTCCAGCGTCCCTATCTGGAACGTAGGCGGCGCGGGCTCTTTCAAGCTCACTTCAACCTTGCTCGCGGCGCGCAGCTGATCCGCGTATGCGAACTGGGCTTTCTGATCTTCCTGCTTCTTCAGGTACTCGATAATCTGGGGCTTGATCGCTTCATACTCGCCGTTGATGCGATCCTTGTTCTCGTCATAAAACTTCCGGGCATCGGCCTCCGTCACCGCCTTCTGCTTTGCGACAACTTCCGTGTCGAGCAGCGACCGCGTGGTAACTTTCTTCCGCGCCGCCTCCTGCTCAAGCAGCAGGTCGTTTACCTTAACGTCGAGCACCTGCTTTCTTAGCTGGTGGACCTGCTCCTGCACGCTGAAGACCAGCGGCTTGAGCGAATCTTCGATCTCGGCCGATGTGATCTTCCTGCCGTTGACGGTAGCAAAGACCCTAGCCTTATCGGCTTCCGTCGCGGGAGGCGTCACCTCTTTGGTGATGATCTTAACGTCGGCGGCCGCGCGCAGGGTGTTGGCCAGGACCTTCGCCTGTTCCTGCTGTCGCTGCTGCCTGAGATAAGCGATCACATCCGCCTTTATCGCGCTGAACTCCTGTTGTATGCGATCTTTGTTCGCGTTGTAGAAGGCCTGAGCTTCCGCTTCGGTCGGCTCTTTGACTTTGCCGACAACCTCCTGCTCGATCAGCTTTGTGGAGCTGATGCCGCGCTTTTTCGCTTCGGCTTCTAAAAGCAGTGAGTTGATCTGAAGATCGAGCTCGCTCGCCCGCGCGTCGATAATCTGCCTTTGCAGTTCCTTTATCTGTTTCTCAATAGGCTCGTCAATATCTTTGAGCGTGATCCGCGTGCCGTTGACTGTGGCAACAACGTCCGTCGGAGAACTCTTAACATCGCAGCCGCAATCTTCAGCCTTCGCGGGCGGTTGAGTGGGACCAGCTTTCTGCTCAGCGGGTTTTGTCGCCTGAGCGAGCGCCGCGCAGCTTAACGCAAGTATTAAAACGAACGAAAAAAATGTTTTCATGATACCTCCTGATTTCCGAGCGTCGGCAGTCTTCGCACAGGCTATCGAGTGTTGCCCTTCGGGGCGACACGCTCGCCTATCGGCACAAACTGTTTATTCGCAAGGTCAATTCCTACTATGTATGAGCCAGCCGCCCCGACTCTCCGGTTAGGGCCAAAGGTTACGGGCGGCATCACACCGGTCCTATAGTTTTGCAATTGTTCGAGCGATTTGACAAGTACCGGACGGCTCAATTGCTTTCCGCTCGATTTTAGCGCCTCGACGAACACCTTTGCCGAGGCGAAGGCCGCCGCCTGAAAAGCCACGTTCCGCAAAGCGACTCCCGACTTTTGCATCAACGACAAGAACTCCGAAAAATCGTCCTTGCTCGGAATCGAGCCGGGATATGACAGGTAGGTTCTCGCAGCGACCTGGGCGGGCAGGCCGAACGCGCCGCGCCCGGTCATCACCGCAGAGCTTACAAGCGCCGCGTCTACTTTCGCGCGGTCCATCTCGATTGCAAGCGTTTTAAAGTCGTCCGCGTTGCCGAAGAAGAATATAACGTCGGGTCCGGTTCGATTGAACTCCTCGGCATTGACCGCCGCCTTGAGATTGCCGGGTGTGTACGCGTGCTCGCCTACGATGGTCATCGAATAGAGCGCGGCCTGTGATTTAAGGCCCGCTATTGCGTCTCGATCAAAGCTGTCGCCCGTATAAACTACAGCGATGCGCCGCGCGGGCTTCTGGCCCGGTCTCATCCCTTCCGTGCCGATGAAATCGACGAGCGACCGCGCTTGATCGTTGAAGCTCGGCAGCAGGTAAAAGACGAAAGGGTTGGGCACGGACCCGGTGCCCGGCGACAACGTGACGGGGCCGATCAGTGGGACCTCGCTCTTTCTCAAAAACTCGTTTGCAAGACGGCTCTCTTTCGGCTCGTAGCTGCCGACGAGCGCAAAAACGCCCGCGCTCTCGATCAGCCGCCGCATCGCCTCTTCGGTCCCCTGAGCTTCGCCTCGCGAGTCTTCCGTAACAAGCTCGACGCGACGGCCGTAAACGCCGCCCTGCGAATTCACCTCGTTAAAGTAAGCGGCCATCGCCGCTTTGATGTCTTGCCCAAGCTCTGCGAGCGGGCCTGTAACAGGCAGCGCCGCCCCGATCTTCACCTTATCGTCGCTCACACCGGTTTCCGCATCCGATTCGAGCCCGATCTTTTTTAGGTAAGCGACGAGGTCCGCCATCTGGCTCGCGCTCATCTTGTAATGAGGCATGCCCGGATGCAGGCGGTTGCCGAGCGGGTCTATCCCTTCACTTATCGCGCGTGCGAGCGTCGCATCGGTATAGGCCGGGCGTTTTCGCCCGCTGAGCGGCGAGTTTGCGGGCGCGGTAAGCGCAGCCCAGTTGATAGCGGGCGGCTGCAACCCGCCTTCGCGCGTCCCTTCGCCTCTGAGGCCGTGACAGTTCGAGCAGCTAAAGGAACTGGCGGGCAGCTCAAGATCGCTCGTGCCAAGCATGGCAGTGATTTCGCCCTCGCCCCCTTCGCCTTTCAGGTAAATCTGCTTGCCGCGCTTCTCTTGAGCCGTAAGCTCGGCAGGTCGATTTGCTGAAGCGGTGGCGTATGAAACGAGCCACGCCGTAAACACAAGCGCCGTGAGCGATAGCGCTCTCAAATTTGGCCGGGCGATTTTCATCTACTTCCCAGGACCGGCCAGCTTCATCACGGCGTTTGCGATCTCGGCAGGCTTTGCCATAGCGAACACCTTGCTCCATTCGCCCGTCTCGACGTTGCCGATGAGAAGGACGCTGCTGTGTTGGAGCTTGTCTTCGGCGAAGCCGCCCAGTTTCTTTAAGACTTGATCTACGTCCGCTTTATTGCCCGTCAGGAAGTACCAGCCGGGTTTCACTTTAAAGCTTGCGGCGTATTTCTTCAGCACATCGGGCGTGTCGATAAGCGGATCGACGCTGATGGTTATTATGTTGATGTCGCGGCCTACCCTGTCGCCCAAAAACTCCTGGACCTTTGCAAGGTTCGCCGTCATCGGCGGGCATATCCCTGTGCAGGTTGAGAAGGCAAAGTTTATCATCACGACTTTGCCCTTTAGCATATCGTCAAAGAAACGGACCTGTTTGTTGTCTTGAGTAACCAGCACGTTGTTCGGGAAATAAGCGGCGGCCGCCTCCGAAGGCTTCTTCACGGGTTGAGGCCCGGCAGGCTTGTCGCCCGGTTTGTCAGCCGGTTTTTTCTCCGACGCTTCCCCTATCACCTTGACGATAGTACCTGGCGAAGATAACCCGTATGTGCGCGTCCAGTACCCTGCCCCGTCGTTACCGACGAGAATCATAGGCGTGTGGTCGTTCTTATCGCTTACGCCAGCGCCGAGCGCCGCGAGCAAGTTGTCTATGTCGGGCTTGTTCCCGGTTATAAATTGCCAGCCGGGTCCGACCTTGAACTTCGCGGCGAAGGCCTTCAACCGTTCCGGCACGTCTGTCGCGGGATCGACGCTTATCGAGATCAACTCGACATCTTTACCGACTCGCTCGCCGAGGTCTTGCTGCACCTTGCGAAAGGTCGCGGTCAGCGGCGGGCAGATCGTCGTGCAGGTCGTGAAGATGAAATTGATCGCAACGGTCTTTCCTTTGACCAGGTCGGTGTAAAAGTTCAACTTCTTTCCGTCCTGGTTATAGACGACCGTGTCGGGAATCTGCATGGCAACCGATGAGCCGCCCTTTGCGCCGTCTTTTTCGGTCGGCGGGGCGGCCGGCTTCGCCGCCTCGTTCGACGCGACTCTCAACGTCATGCCGCACTTCGGGCACGTGCCGGGCGTCTTCGAGCGAACGTCCGGGTCCATAACACAGGTGTAGACGACTTCCTGTTTCTGCTTCGTTTCCTGTCCGGCGAGCGCGAAGCTCGAAAGCGGCGCGTGCGTAAGGAAAAGGGCGAGCATCAAGCACGAAAGCATCATGAAATGGGTTCGGCGGGCGGGACGGCGATTCATTATTTGGTTCCCTCCTTGTTCACAACGGGTAGTTGCGTGAGCGGCAGGTCACGGTACTTCACCCCGCGCGATTGAATCTGTACCATAACATTAATCAACGCGGCTCGCGGAAAATTTTGAGATACTTCATACAGACCGGGCTCTACTTCTTTCGCGACTTTTCGCTGCTGCCAGATGCCGGGCGGCTCGAATAGAAGCACCGAAACATCTGTCAGCCCTTTGAGCGGCTGCTTCGTGATCGAATCCGTTATCTTGAACCGCAGGATCGTCTCCTCACCGGGGTTGAACTTCCGGTCCTTGAACAGCGGCTCGACCATAACGGAGGCAACGGGCTTGCTCTTCTCGCCGTCGGCAGATGTCGCCACTTCCATGTCGAAACAGTTTATGAGGCGGGGCTGATCTATGACCATAGGCACGTCGTAGACGCCCGCTGCCGTTAGCTTCAACGGGGCGGTATAAACGCCCGGCGCCGTCTCCGCGAGGCTTCTGTCCACGATCATCAGGGCGTGCGGGCGGCGCTTGTAGTTCTGGAAAGTGCCCATTGGGGCCATCATCCCTTCGACATAGTAATAGAGCATCATGTCGGCAGTGTTTGCGATGATTGCGCCGTTGCCTTCGGGGGTCGGCGCGATCATTTCGGATATTCCTATCTCCTGCGCGAAGACGCTTGCAGGCTGGCGGCCCGCCTGAACTTCCACGCTCGCCACCTCCCTGTTTTTCGCCACCGCTTCCGTCTCGATCAGAGAGAATTTTTCCGACCCGGTTCCGCGCACGTACGCGTAACGACCGGTAAAAGCAATCAGGTCCGGGCTCTTAACAACCGCGCCCGCGCCGATCACCGCGTCGGTCGAAGCGTCTATCACCGTTACTGTGCTGTCGATCTGATTGACGGCGAATGCGTAGCGGCCCTTCGGCTCGAACTTGAGCGCGACAATCCCGCGCTTGAGCTCTATGGTCTTTACGACCTCGCGTGTGGCCGGGTTTATCACAGCGATTGTCCCGCCGTTTATCGAACCGACATAGAAGTTGCCGCTCGCCGCGCTGTATGCGACGGGAACGGGCGTCTTGCCCACGCGAATATCTGCCACCTTCTTGAGCGTCTGTATATCGACTGCTGTAACGGTGTCGGCGCTGCTGTTGGTCACGTACACAAAGCGGCTGTCCGCTGTAAAGGCGAAGTTGTGTAGCCCCTCGCCGACTGCTACGGTGGCCGCGAGCTTATTTGTGAGCGAGTCGACCACGGCGACAAGCGGCGACCCATCAAGCCCAACCCAGATGTAGCGACCGTCGGGCTGCGTCTGGACGCGAAGCGGGCGCGTCTTTTCCCCCGTCTCGATTGTCGCGACGATCTTTCTGGTGATAGTGCTTATGACAACAACCTGTGACTTGTCAGGGATCGACAGATATACGAAGTTCTTATCTTTTGAAAGCGCCCAGTCGGCTCCCGCGCCCGGCAGCGTCACTATGCTTTCGAGCTTGGTGATGTTGAATGAGATTTGCGGGTTTATAAACGTGACGGTGTTATCGTGGTTGAGCGTCAGCACGACATAGCTGTTCAAGTCCACGTCCGCGCGAACGCTGAGCAGCCCGCCCATAAGCGTCTTGATCTTGTCGCGGCACTCGGCTTCGTTCGGTACGTGGTCAGCTTTTCGCGCGGTCAGCCACGCCTTCGGGTGTAGCCCCGTGACGGGCAGCCCCGTCCGCTTGTCAGTAAACTTGAACGCCACCGTCGCATCCGAGCCTGCCGCGAGACCTCTGTCAATGCCGTCGCTTCCGACAGCCGATTGTATGGTGAAATCGACGACTACCCCTTCCTTCTCGAACTGCCTTGAGACAGACGACGGCGCTTTGGGGGTCGCCGCTGAAGCGGAGGCCGATTTGGCAGGCTTCATATCGGCCGGGCCGCCGACCTGGGCGGCTGCCGCCGATGTCAGAATAATAATAAGGCACAATGTATTGAGCGCGGTTTTAATCATAATCCGAAATCGCTTTCTTTGATTAAACGGGTTTGCGGTTTTAATCACGGGGGGCTTCCCGTGGCCCCGTTCGGCCCCCCGCTTTAGCTTGCCGAACCAATCATCGGCGAGCTAATCCTTCGCCTGACAACAGGCGCTTTTGTTCCGTCAGCTTCGAGTATCTGCGACCTACACCGCTGGCCATCCCTGCCAGCTATGGCCAGGGCCTGTCGTGTTAGGTCGTCTGTTGCAAAGTTGCTCGTTTGAGCTGTTGATGAAATGACAAACGGGCGCGGGAATTATAACCTGAGAACCCTGCTCGATAAAGCAGGCCCGCCACCGTGTCGGGCGGGCCTGTCTCCTGCAAAAGCCCTTACTCGCGCTCGGCGTACTTCTGAAGGCAGAACTGCTGTACCTGCTCAGGGGTCGCGTTGCGGGCGTCAAACTCTTCCGAGTTGACGGTTTGGTACTCGCCTTTGTACTTGTCGTTCAGATCGCTATATTCGCAAACCGTAACAGTGGACTTGCGCGTTGATTTGACGCTGGCGCGTATAGTGCCGGTCGAGTTGTCGGAATAGGTCACCGGTGTGAATGTAAATTTAAAAGTGTCGGCCGCCAGAGCGGAGCCGAATACGAACATCGACATAATTGCAGTTGCTAGAATGCGCTTCATTTGTTTCTCCCTTTCATTGTCGTAGATTAGTTTTAGGCCCTTTCTAACTCAGACCCTTGTTTGTGAAGTATTTATTACTGCAACCGCCGTGCCGAATACTCAGTCCTGCAAGTGTAAGCAAATTCGCATTATGTGGGTTGGCCCGGTCTGGGGGGTGTTTCAGGATAAAACAAATAGGCGAGAAGGGTGATTTACTACGCACCCTCCTCGCCTGAAAGGACCCGTGCCGGGGCTACCGGCACGGGGGAGAAACTAGCGGTTATGGTGTTACACGGAAGATGCCCCACAGGCCGCCGCCTGAGAACTGGAAAGCCTCCTGAGAGCGGTAGAGGAAATCGCCCGTTGTCTTTGTCAGCCCGCCCGCCGTCGTCACAACGTTCAGGTGACGCGTCGGGGTTATCCCGCCGTAGGTCCCGACTTCGAACGTGAGCGGGTTGTTGCCGATCACGGTCGAATTATTCTGCCACGGCTCGAAGTTCCAGTGATGGCCAAAGAGCGTGAACGCATGCTGGCGCGGGTGCCCCGCCGCCTGTGTCACGCGGAACCGGACAGCGGTTCCGGCCTTTGCGGTAAAGATAGGCGTTTCAGGATCGCCGCACGCGCCGCCGCAGCCGGGGTTGCTGGCCGTCGAGCTGAGCACGTCCGAGAAATCCTTCTGGTTCTGATCCTCAAGGTTCAGGTCGATGTCGAAGCCCAGCCTCGCCCAGAAAGGCTCTGTGCGGTAGTTGAACGCCTTCATACCTGAATCTTCCGAATCGTCCGCCTCGACGATGTTCTTGAGCGGCTCGCCGTTGCGGCGCAGGCTCAAGTCATCCTGGTAGAGCACGGAGAACTCGCGGAACAACAGAGCGCCCGCAGCATTCCTGACGTCGGCGGTCGCCTTGCTGCCACCGACCGTCGTCCAGGTCGAGCCCTGCGGCTCGATGATAAGCTGGCCGACTGCCCCGTGCGAGCTGTGCTTGATGACATCGCCCATGTCGCGCAGGTTCGTCGCGCCGAACTCGATTGGGGCCGCAACCGGCTTGCCTTTCGAATCGAGCTTGCGGTCGCCCGCGTACCAGATGTAAGTGAACGACTGGCCCGGCCCGATGGTCGTGTTTTCGTTGAAGCCGACATTCGCGCCGTCGTCAAGCTGGGGGTTCATCGCCAGCAGCTGCGGGTGCAGGCTGACGCGATTCGACGACTTGACCTGGTTGAAGTTAAAGCCGTTGACGATCATCGGAACCATGTTCCAGCTATCTTGTTCCGGCAATACCTCAGGCAGCTTGTTGCGCAGGGTCACGTTGATGCATTCGCCTGCCGCCGCTCGAAGGATGAGCGGTTCGGGCTTCCTGGTGCCCGCTCGAAGCGCGGCCACGTCAGAAGACTCGACAAACAGGATCGCGTTCGGATCGGTTATGCCGAACCTCTGGTTATAGACCAGCGCTCCGCCCGGCAACAGGTCGCGCGCCGTCCACGCTTCGACAAAGAACTCGCGGAAGGGTGCGCCCTGCGGGCAGACCGCGCTGTTTGACTTGGCCGCCCCGTCCGGGTTGTTCGGCAGGTAGGCAAGGCCCGGCTGTGCGCCCTGGAATGCGCGGAGCAAGCCCCACTGGCCGTCCCACAGGTTGTCTGTCGCGGCCGACGAGTAGAGGTAGTCCACCTTCTTGTTGGGCGCGTTGTTGTTCTGACCGATTACACCGTCGAGCACGAACTCAAAGTGCTCGGAGATGCCTACCTGCTGGCTGTTGTTCCAGCCCGAATTGTTCGGCGTGGGCTGGCCGGGAGTGCCGGGTTCGAACAACCACTTGACCCCGTGCATGGTAAAGCCGTGCTGTTCTTCCTGCGCGCCCTGTATCAGGCGAATCTGCACCTTGTCTCCTTCATAAGCCTTCAGGATCGGGGTGAAAGGATCGCCGTGAGTCTTCGAGTCGAAAGCGTTCGCAAGGTCGCCGGCAGCGCCGGTCTTCTGAACGAAGTCGCCGCCCTGGTTTTCGCCTATGCGAAGCGGTATCGGCTCGTTGCGATAGTTGACGAGCTGTGTGCCGGGGTCCGCAGCCGAGATAGATTCGGGAAGCGGTATCGGCGTCGGCTCGATGGCTATCGGAAGATCAGCTTCCTTGCGGCCCGGAGGATTGACAGGGGTCAGGTCGGGCCTGTAGACGATTGCGAAGTCTGCAAGCGCGAGGTTGAACTCGCGGAAGCTCTTCGCCTGGTCGGGTGTGATGATGTTGGCAGCATAAGATGTCGGGCCGCCATCCAGACGCCCGCCAAGCTGCGTGTTGTCGAGCGCCTTCCACTGCGAGTCCGTCGGCTCGACAACCAGCGCGCCGTAAAATCCGTGGTGCTGGTGCGAGCTTGGGCCGAAGTGGTCGTGCGTGAAGACGGTGCGGATGGTGCGGTCCTGCCCCGCTTTGTTAAGCAGAGGATCGGCCCACCAGCGCTGAATGGTAGTCTGAGCGCCGAGCCAGTCGCCGTGGCCGTTGCCGTCAAGGTCCGGCCCTTCGCCAAACAGCGGGTTGGCAACAGGATGAAGAATCTGGCTTCCGCCTATGCTCTCCTGGAAGGCATTGTTGGCCTCAATACGCTCCTGCACTTCGCCGGGCGAGAAGGTCCCGTCCTCGTAGTTCCAGCCGTTGCCCGCGCCGTCTGAGGCGGTCACGTCGAACTTCACGAGGTGTATGTGCTGGCCCATCGTATCGGTCGGAGAGAAGACCTGGAAGTCGTCCAGATTCAATACGTGGGGAATGAGGTTTGTCGCCGCGAACGTTATACATTCGCCGGAATTTGCGCGGAAGTACAGCGGCTCAGGCGCGCGCGTTCCGTTGATCGTCGGAAGCGCGTCCTGCTCAAGCGTCATGATGCGCGCCTGGCGGTCGTGCCACCCTTCGCGGTTCACAGTCATGTCGAACTGGATGTAGGCAGACCTGTAATTGCGCGTAGCAACATTACGCACGGACGAACCGATCTTGAACGTATCCGGGCAAGGATCGGCAAACGGCGCGCCCGCCTTGGCCGGTCTGCCGTTGACCAGGAACAGCCCCGGTGCGCCTGTCGCTGTGAAGGAGTTATAGGCCTTGGCTGGCCAATCATACTGCGTGGTAAAGGGTGCCCCGCCTACGCCTGCGTGAAAGTCCATCGCCTTCTTTTCGACGGCGGTCCCGTCAAGCGGAAGAAGATCGACCTTCGCCGTAAGGAGCTTGCGGGCGAAAATCAAAAGGTTCGGGTCGCCGTTTTGCGCAAGGACTCTTGCGGCAACGGGGTCGTTGAGCAGTTCCGGCTCGATTGCCGCCGGACCGTCGACGATTGTCGATTGAACTATGCGATGGCGCGGCAGGCCGCCATCCCGCTCTATGTCGTTGGGCGCTTGCGGCGGCCTGTTGCCCGCTATGGCATTGAGGTCATCGCCGGGCTTTACGCCGATGTAAAACGGAAAGCCTTTGAACTCTTCGTTGGGCATGGGGGGGGTGCCGAGTGCGAACGTGGCCCCCGCGTTATTCTTCACGGTAGCGTTCGGGATAGGAATGACCGCCGGGTTGGGCGTGCCGCCCGTGATCTCGCCGTCGGGCAGCCGCCGGTCGGCAGTCCCTGCTTCGAAGACGTCGTGGACGCGCCAAAGCTCCCACATCCCTTGCGCGAAGTGGGGGTAAAGATGGCAGTGGAAGATCGAATCTCCCGGTGTGAAGTTGCGATTGCCCGATCCGCCGTAATTGATCTCGTAGGTGAATGAGCTGCCAGGCGAGATCGTCTGCGAATCGAGATAGGTCGAGTTCTGATCGCGCGGGCTCTGAAGCCACTGGTGCGCGTGCAGGTGGAATACGTGCGTCTCTGCTCCCACGTGTATGTTGCGGAAGCGGACCGCCTCGCCCAGATACGAGTGGTGGACGTTTGAAGGGTCGTCCGGGTAGAGCGCCTCGACTGCCTTGCCCGTCTCAGGGTCTTTACGAACAACCATAGCCGGGTCGTTATTGGCCCAGGATTCGAGGAAGAACTCTTCGAGCTTGCACTCGCCGCAATCGGCGGCCGGGCCTACCTTCTTGCGGTTTGCAAATACAATCGAGCCCATCGCGCCCGATCCGTAATTGATGGCAAACCCGTCGCGTATGCCGTGCATGATCTCCGCATCCAACTCAGGGAAAGCCTGCACGGCTTTGATCTCGTCGTGAAAGATGACCGTAAACTCGCGGAAAGGCTGGCCGCAAGTCGACGACGGGGGCGCTGTGCTGCAATCTTCGTCAAGCACGCCGTCGTTATCTGTGATCACGGCGTTGATGTCTGTGTGGACAATCTCGCCGGCCGAGTTGAGCATGTTGAGAACGGGCGTGCCGCTCGCGTCTGTCGTCTCGTAGTTGATCTTGGGCGTTCCGTTCGGGTTTGTGCCGGTCGTAGCCGCCTGAAGCTGCTCGCTTGTAGCCTGCGAGCGATACCACTTCGAGTTCTTGGGCTCGACGTTGACCGACCCGAAAAGGCCGAGGCCAACCTGCCCGCCGTCGCCTTCGCCGCCAGCGTTCGCTCCCATTGAGTAGAGCATGTACTGGCCCTGCTTTGCGGCGTACCAGGTGTAGACTTTCGTCTGGCCCGGCGCTGCAAGCGATGACGCGTTCTGACCTACGTTAGCGCCGTCGGAAGCGATGCCGCCGACATAATCAAGCCCGTTTACGTGCATGGAGGCTTTGCGCGTCGCAGGGGAATCTACTGAAACTCCGTTTACCGAGTCGGGGGGGTTGGGATTGAGCAGGTTCGTAAAGGTGACCTCCAGGCAATCTCCTTCGTTGACTCGTAAAACGATGGGGCGCGGCCGTTTCTCAGGCCGCAGTTGAACGTTGCCGGGCGTAAGCCCGCCCGACCCGTCAATTGACATGACATCCCGACGGAGGGCATACAACATGCCTGCCGGGTTGAACGCTCCAAAGCGGTTGTAGGTGATAACCTGGTCTAGCGCGACGACATCAGCTTTGATCGTCTTGTTGCACGTGGGCTGCTGCGCCGTGACCGTAACTACTGTCATCGCCAGCAACCCTACCAGGCTCATTAACCTGCCAAGCTTCGGAAGCATCGAACTGTTTTTTTTCGGATGGCTCATCGCTTCCTTTCTCCTATAATTAATTGCGCCAGCTCGCCCGCGATCAATCGCCAGAGACTCTCGTGATCCAGACACACGAACATCTACTGGCGCGCTTGCGCCGGAGGGCTTTATGAATAATTGTCGAATGCGTCTGACCGCCGTCGAGCGGCCACACCGCCGCTAAACTACTGTTGGGTTCGTTCGGACTTGGGGTTCTAAGCTACTCCCTCGACCCGAACCGCACGCTCGAAACGGACAGCTTCCGACGAAACAACCAATAAGTTGATTGAGTTACTAATTGCTCAGGGCCATGAGCTTTGATTGGTCGACAAGGTAAGAGCAATCACCGTGCCCCTGTGCGCTCGATCACACGCTTATGGCAAAAAACGCTGTAATCCACACAACTTTTTGGGCCCGCGCAGGATTTTTTTCTGGCCTGACGCCGAAGGGTATGTTTCACCGTGAATCACTTCTCTATGGCCTGTGATACATAGTCAAACAAGGATCAAAGCGCGCGGTATGTTTACGGCTGCGGGTTAGGATACCTTGTCGTTGCAAGACAAGCAGGGTTGGCGGCGGGCGGTGATGCTGGCAATCAGCCTTACGACATCATTCGGGAAGAAAGGTTTGGGCAACACTTCGACCGCGCCCAGCTTGATCGACTCTTCGACGACTTCGGGCGACGAGTGCGCTGTGATTATGATGACCGCGCTCGCGGGGTCATCCTCAAGTATTCGGCCCAGCACATCGTGTCCCGTCATGTCGGGCAATCGAAGGTCCGTGATCGTGACATCGAAGCGGCCTGCGCTTACTTGCTCAAGACCGTCGCGGCCCGTCGCGGCTACGACGACATCGTAGCCCTCGTCGCTCAATATAATTTCGAGCGCGTCTGCCACGGTCGGTTCATCATCAATAACTAATATCCTTATCATAAGCTCTACAAGCTCTCCTCGCCTGCTCTTATAGACTCAACGACGCACACCTGTACTGACTATCACAGGCGCGCGCGCGCTCCGGGCCTTATACGCTGGGGATAGAGATGCAGCCGGAAACAGATGAATGTGAGAGCAAGCGATGTGCCGCCTCTGGCGGGACTTCATGAATGCCGGGCGGCGCAAGATTGCGAGTGAATAAAGCCCGTTTCACGACCAGGCGGCCGCGACTAAAACGAGAAACGGTTGTTTCGTAGTGTAAATATTTCCGCGCGCATGTTTTATTCCATTACATCCGTCGCATCCGCGCCGCCTTTTATCCCGTAGCGGCGGAGTTTGCGATAGAGCGTCGGGCGATGGAGCTTCAATATCTGGGCAGTCTTCTTGACGTTTCCACCTGTCCGCTCAAGCGTCTGCTCGATTGCTTCGCGCTCTATCTCGTCTAACGTCATGTAGGGCGGAAACTCGCAGCGGAAATTGCCTGCCACGCTGGCCTGTATGTGGTCGGGCAGGTTTTCCGGCGCGAGCTGGTCTGCCTGGCAGAACAAGACCGCGCGCTCGATCACAGACTCAAGCTCGCGCACGTTGCCCGGCCAGTCGTAGCGACTCAGCAGCGCGAAGGCCGCCTGTGAGATGCCGCGTATCTGCTTGCCGTACTTTTGCGAGTACCGCAGCAGGAACTGCTCGGCCAAAAGCGGCAGGTCGTCGAACCTCTCCCTGAGCGGCGGGACCATGAGCTTGATCGTGCTTATTCGGAAATAGAGGTCCTCTCTCAACCGGCCCTCTTTCATGGCTTGTTTCGTGTCGCGGTTGGTCGCCGCTATGAGCCTGAAATCCACATCTATCGGCTGCTCGTCTCCGAGGCGGCGGAGTTTTCTGTCTTGCAGCACGCGCAGCAGCTTGGTCTGAAGGTGGACGGGCATCTCGCCTATCTCGTCGAGAAGCAGCGTGCCGCCGCGCGCCGCCTCAATCAGCCCGCGCTTGTCGCGGTCGGCCCCTGTAAACGCGCCCTTCTTGTAGCCGAACAATTCCGATTCGATCAAGTCCGGCGGGAGCGCGGCGCAGTTGATCGGTATGAACTGGTTGTTTGCGCGGTCGCTTTGGAGATGAAACGCCGAGGCTATCATCTCCTTGCCCGTCCCGCTCTCGCCTTCTATCAGCACGCTAGCCTCCGAGCGCGCGGTCGCCCTGATCGTCTCAAATATCTCAAGCATGCGCGGCGTGCGCCCGACTATTCCAAAAGCCGCGCTCTCGGTCGTGAGCTTGCGTTTGAGCGTCTTGTTCTCGTGCTTGATCGCGGCGAACTCAAGCGCGCGCTCTGTAATCATCTTCAATTGTTCAGGCGTAAACGGCTTTTCCAGGTAGTAGTACGCCCCTTTTTTGATGGCGTCGATGGTGACGTCGAGCGAGCCGTGCGCGGTCATCAATATGACCTCTGTTTCGGGGCTGCCGTTTTTTATCAACAGCAGAAGGTCGATGCCGCTCCCGTCGGGTAACCTCAAGTCCGTAAAGACAAGGTCGAACGTCTTACCTTCGAGCGCAGCGGCGGCCCCGCTCACGCTTGCGGCGGTGTGAACCTCAAACCCTTGCTCGCCCAGTATTATTTCGAGAGCGTCGGTTATGCTGCTCTCGTCGTCTACTACGAGGATTCTGCCTTGTGGCTTCATCCGTCACTTCCCTCCCCAGGTAATGTGATCGTTATGCGTGTGCCGCGACTCAGTTCCGTGTCCACTTTGACAAAGCCGCCGTGCTTCTCGATAACCTTTAGCGCGTATGAAAGGCCCAGGCCCAGCCCCTGGCTCTTTGTGGTATAGAAAGGCTCGAAGACCTGCTCGACCTGTTCGGCCGTCATACCGCAGCCGGTGTCGGCAATCTCTATCTGAACGCCCGTATCGGTCGAGGCAACCTCGACGTTCAGCTTTCCGCCGCCCGGCATCGCCTGCACGGCGTTCAGCATCAGGTTGATAAGAGTCGAGCGCACGGCCGCCTCGTCTATCTCCGCGTAGACGGGCTCGTCGGGCAAGCCGAGCCTCAAATCTATCCTGCCGGAAGAAAGTTGCAGCTCAAGCAGTTGTGCCGCTTCGTTTACTATGCGAGTTAAATCCGTGCGCCTGCGCGTAAGCGTGAGAGGCCGCGCGAAGTTTAGCACCTGATCGACCGTGTTCGATAAATGGTTGATGCCGCCGATGATTTTGTCTATTAGCGACATCTCGCTCGCAGCGAGCTTGCCTTCGGCCTTGCCTTTCAGGTGGAGCGAGTAGAGGCGCAGCCCTGCGAGCGGGTTTCTGACCTCGTGTGCGACCTGCGCCGCCATCCGACCGAGCGCGGCGATCTTTTCGTTGTGCGTAAGAAGCGCCTGCATCCTCCTGAGCGCCTCTTCGTTACGCCGCTCTGCGGTCATATCGCGAATGACGGCGAGGTAGCCTATGGTCTCGCCTTCCTGCTCGCGAATCGGCGTCACCGCGACCGAGCCTATGAATCGGCTGCCGTCGGAGCGAGGCAGCTCGACTTCGACCTGATGAAACCTGTTCACCTCGCCGATCCGCCGCCAATCGAGCCAGTCGCCTGCCTGGCCGGTGTCGATAAGCTCCGGCGCGGTTTTTCCTATCATATCGGGCGCGCCAAAGCCCGACATCAATTCCGCGCCCCGGTTGAAAAGCGTTATGCGGCCTTCGGTGCTGACGGCGACTATGGCGTACTCCGTCGAGCTATCGAGCACCGTGTTTAAAAAGTTATGCGCCTCGGCAAGCTCGCGGGTGCGCTCCCCGACTATAGTTTCGAGCTGTTCCGTGTGAAGCCTGAGCGATTGTTCCAGCCTCAGTTTTTCGTCTTCGAGCCGCTTTTTTTCTACGGCCTTCGAGACGGCGCGCAGCAGCACGTCTTTCATAACCGGTTTTGATATGAAATCGTATGCGCCGCCCTGTACCATCTGCGGGATGTGTGAGATGTTGGGCTCGCCCGTGATCATTATGACAGGGGTGTGATACTCGCGCTCGCGCAGCTCGTTCAAAATGTCTATGCCGCTCTTTCGCGGCAGGACAATGTCGATGACCGCCGCATCCAGATCGTTCTCCTCAAAGGCCGAGAGCGCCGTGTCGAAATCCTGTGCGAGAAGGGTTTCGTACCCCTCGCGCTTTAGAAGCTCGGACATGGTCCAGCGGATATTCGGCTCATCGTCCACCACTAACACTTTTGGCATAATCGGTCCCCGCGCCAGTGTCGGCAGGCAGCTCGACGGTGAATTTCGTATAGCTGCCCTCCCGGCTCTCTACCTTGATCGTCCCGCCGTAGTTTTGAATGATGCCGAAGCTGAGGCTGAGCCCAAGCCCTGTGCCCCCGCTGTCGCGCCTCGTCGTGAAGAAAGGATCGAAGACTTTCTCGATGTTCTCTTGCTTGATGCCTATGCCGTTGTCGTAGAACTCTATCCTGACCACGGGCAGGCCGCCCCTTTCGCCGTTCGAAATCGAGAGCAAAAAAGTCTTCGGGTGATCGGGCTTCGCCCTGAGCGCGTGGTAAGCATTGCTTATCATGTTGACCACGACCTGGCGCAGGCGGCTCGCGTCGGCAAGCACAGGGAATATTCCTGCCGGGGCGTTTACTTCAACCGTGATGCCGTCTTTTGCAAGCTGGTGGCCGAAGAGCGAAATCGATTTTTCTACGCACTGACCGATATCGACGCGCGTCGGCTGCGGCGGGTCGGTCCGGGCAAAGGTGAGCAGGTCGCGCACTATGCGCGCTATCCGGTCGCCCTCGTCGATTATCCCCTGAATCATCATCGCCTCTGATTCAGTGCGGGCAACGCGGTCATCTTTCAACAACTGCGCAAAGTTGACGATTGCGTTTAGAGGGTTGTTTATCTCGTGAGCCACGCCGGCCGAAAGCTCGCCGATGGAGGCAAGCTTTGAGGTTTGAAAAAGCTGGCGCTGCAGCTCCTGTCGCTCGCGCTCGTGCTGCTTGAACTCCGTCAAATCGCGCAGGATAAGTATGCAAAGCCTCTGTTTGCCCGCAGAGAGTATGGTGCACGAGGCCGATACCACAAGCGACTTGCCCGAAGGTATACGAATCTTCACCTCGCGCTCGCCTGACCACCTTTCAGCCGACGGCTCGCGAGAATCGGTCTCGCTTTGAACGAGCACCTCTTCCAGCCAGTCGGGGCTCGACCCGTCCTCTTGCTTGAGCAGGTCGCCGATATTCCGGCCGATGAGCGCCTGCGAGGGCACGCCCAGCAGCTCTGCGAACATCTTGTTCGCATCGACAAGCCGGTGGTCGGCGGTCGCCACCACGCCCACGCCGTCGTGCGCGTGCTCGAAGATGGCGCGGTAACGCTCCTCACTCTCTTGAAGCTTGCGCTGCTGCCTGTCTACGACTCGCAGCAGCAAAAAGACCACGACCGTGTCGACAACAATCGAGATAAAGAAATGCTCGATCCGCTGCGCCATGCGCCAGCGATAGTCAGCGGAGGCTTTGCCCGGATAGTGATGTTCAAACCATCCGTAAAGCTGCGTCATCAGCAGTTGCTCCCACAAATAGACGACGACCAGCGTGAGCAAAACCGTGAGGGCGACAAAAAAGAGTATTAGCCGGGGGTTGCTGAATCGCTTCATCAGATCTCTCGTGACAGGAACTTACCGTCGATTCGCTCTGGTTTCGGGCTCATAAAAGCCTAGAGCCGATTGGTATGAAAAGATACAGCCTTGCGGCTGTATTTCACAAGTCGTTTGAAGCAGGTGTGGCGAAGGAGTTGAGGCGCGCAGGGAAGCGCGCCTCATTAAGCAAGGTAAATTACCGAGCTCACATGTTTCTGTAATTCGGGCCGCCGCCGCCTTCGGGCGTCACCCAATTGATGATCTGGTACGGGTCCATAATGTCGCAGGTCTTGCAGTGCACGCAGTTCGAAAAATTGACCTGGAGGCGCAGCGCTCCCCCGCCCGCTTCGACCATCTCGTAAACGCTGGCCGGGCAAAAATTCTGGCAAGGGTTGCCGTACTCGACCGTGCACCGGTCGACGCAGA
Source organism: uncultured Clostridia bacterium (assembly GCA_964615905.1). Taxonomy (GTDB): domain Bacteria; phylum Acidobacteriota; class Blastocatellia; order UBA7656; family UBA7656; genus DATLMR01. The sequence goes on along the minus strand of CAZTUB010000005.1, from coordinate 252,298 downwards.
TGTTCATGTCCACCACTTTCAGGTGCGAAGGCTGGTCCTCGTCGTGGTGCGTGCCGGAATAATATACGTTCGTGAGCTTGTTGAAGACGAGCTTGTCGTCGTATTTGAGATCGGCATAGCGGTCGCCGCCGTTCACCGAAGCCCGCTTGTGCATGTGCTGGTGGCCCGCCTTGATCGGCAGCTTTTTCGGCAAACGCCCCCCCGTCACCGTCGAGATTCCGGCCGTCACAAGACCCATAGTCCGGCCCTTATCAAACCCCTGGTGGAAGTTGCGCGCTTTGTAAAGCTCCCGCCCGACGTAGCTCTCTTTCAGATTTTTCTCAAAGGCTTCGAGCGTTTTGCGCGACGAATCGCCGGTCAAGAGGGCCTGAAGTATAGTCTCTGCCGCAAGCATCCCGGCCTTGATCGCCGTGTGTATGCCCTTGAGCCGCTCGCCGTTTAAGAGCCCGCCCGAATCGCCTATTATCATCACGCCATCGGCGGTCAGTTGCGGAATCGTGTACCACCCGCCGACGGGCATCGCCTTTGCTCCGTAGCGTATCATCTTCCCGCCCTTGAGCAGGTCAGCGATAAGCGGGTGAGTCTTGAACTTTTGAAACTCGTGGTGCGGGTCGACTCGCGGGTCGCGGTAATCCAATCCGACCGCCAGGCCTATGTCGATGATACGGTCGCGCATGCCGTAGACCCACGACCCGCCAAACGTGTGCGAGTCGAGCGGCCACCCCAGGGTGTGTATGACAGAGCCTGGCGCGAAACGGTCGTCGGGCATCTCCCAAAGCTCTTTGATGCCTACGGAGTAGACCTGCGGGTCGCTTGCGCGGTCGAGCTTGAGCCGGTTGACCAGTTGTTTTGTGAGCGAGCCGCGAACGCCTTCGCCGAGCACGGTTACTTTGGCGAGAATATCGACGCCCGGCTCGAAGTTCGGCTTTGCCTTGCCCGTCTTGTCAACCCCCTTGTCGCCCGTGCGTACGCCGATAACTCCGTCGCCGTCGTACAGCACGTCTGCGCCGGGAAATTCGGGGAAGATATTAACGCCCGCCTCTTCGCACTTTTCGGCCATCCATCGCACAAGCTTGTTTATCGAGACGACGAAGTTGCCGTGATTCTTTAGCGGCGGCGGGAGGATAGGTGCGGCCAGTTTTCCGCGCTCCGTCAGAAAGTAGACCGACTCCTCGCCGACAGGCGCTTCGAGCGGCGCGCCTTCTTTCTCGAAGTCGGGGATCAGCTCTCTTAGCGAGACGGGATCGAGCACCGCCCCCGACAACTGGTGCGCGCCGATCTCCGCGGCCTTCTCGATGACTGCGATGTTGATCTCGTCGAGCGGTTTTTGCCCCGACTCTTTTGCGCGCTCGTTGTGGGCATTGACAAGGTTTGAAAGATGGAGCGCGCAGGAAAGATTTGCCGGGCCTGCCCCAACGAGCAGGACATCCATCTCAAGCTGTTCTCTCTCAATTGCCATAAAGGTGACGAGTGACAAGTGACAAGTGACAAGTGACAAGTGAGAGCCAACTGGCGCGTCGTTTACTCTTTCTTGTCACTTGTCACTTGTCACTTGTCACTGTTTACTCTCCTTTGACTTTTTGAATCTCTTTCGTAAGCGCGGGGACTATCTCGAAAAGGTCGCCGACTATTCCGTAATCGGCTATATCGAAGATAGGCGCTTCCGCGTCTTTGTTTATCGCCACAATCGTCTGCGAGTTCTTCATGCCTACGACGTGCTGAATCGCGCCCGATATGCCTACGGCGAGGTAGAGCTTGGGCGCGACCGTCTGACCGGAGCTTCCTATCTGGCGATCCATCGGCAGCCACTCATTATCGCAGATCGGGCGCGAGGCGGCGATCTCGGCCCCCATCGCCTGGGCAAGGTCTGTGATGATCGAGAGGTTGTCTTTCTCCTTGATGCCGCGCCCGACCGCGACGATAAGCGGGGCCTGAGTGAGATCGACCGCCTGCTTGGCTTCCTGGAACGGCTCTTCGTTTTCGGTCCTTATACTCACCTGTCCGAGATCGACCGGGAGAGCCTCGACGCGTGCCCCCTCGCCAGCTTCTGCGAGGTCTGCGCGGTATGCCCCCGCCTGGAACGAGGCGAAGACGGGCGGCGCGCCGCTCACTCGAACGTCTGTGTTGATCTTGCCCTGGAATATCTGTCGCGTGAAGACCACGTCCTGCCCTTCGACGCGGAAGCCTACGCAGTCCGTTACAAATGTCTTTTTGAGCGCCGTCGCAAGCCTCGGCGCGAAGTCGCGCACGCGGTATGTGTGGCTCAGGATAAAGTAGCGCGGGTCGAGTTTTTCGATCACCTGCCTGAGCGCCCCCACATAGCCGTCCGGGGTGTAACTTGAAAGCTTCTCATCAGTGACTGTGTAGACTACCTCGACTTTTTTGCTCGCGAACTCCGTGGCCACGCCTTCAATGCCCGCCCCAAGCACGACCGCCGAAATCTTATCGCCGGTCTCGGCGGCAATGCGCTGCGCGGCCACAAGGGCTTCGTAAGAGGTGCGATTGAGCACCCCGTCACGCTGTTCGACAAAAAGAAGTATCCCCTCGCTCATCAAATCCTCCTATAACACCCTTGCGTCGAAGCGCAGTTTCTCGACAAGCTTCGCCGCGGCCTCCGCGGGCTTGCCCTCGATAATCTCCGTGCGCTTTGTCTTTTCAGGCAGGTATGCGCGCTCGATCTGCTGCGTAGGTTTAAGGTCGTCAGCCGCAAGGCCGAGGTCTGCCGCCTTTACGTCGCGAATCTCTTTCTTCTTGGCCGCCATAATCCCTTTGAGCGTAGCGTACCTGAGCTGGTTTATGCCCGATTGAATCGTGAGCAGCGCGGGGCGCGGCACTCTCACCCACTGAAACCACCCGGATTCAAGCTCGCGCTTGACACGGATGCTCGTCTCTTCGGGCTGCACTTCCATGACGATGGTTGCGCTCGCAACGTCGAGCATCTCTGCAAGCACAAGCCCCACCTGCGCAAAGCCGTAGTCGTCCGATTGCAGCCCTGTCATTATCAGGTCGAACTTCTCATCCTTGAGCGCGGCGGCCAGCGAACGCGCTATGGCGGTAGCGTCCTGAGCCGTTTCGAAGAGGGGGTCGTTCAGGTGGATGGCGCGGTCGGCCCCTTTGGCCAGCGCCTCTTTGATCGACTGGCGGACGCGCTCCGGCCCCATCGATATAACTATCACCTCGCCCCCGTGCTTCTCTTTCTGCCGAAGCGCTTCTTCGAGGGCGTAGGCGTCGGCCTCGCTCATCTCGTAGCTTATATCGCGATCATCAATCCATTTCTGGTCTGCCGAGATTCTAAGAATCGAGTCCTTCTTCGGCACCTGCTTCAAGCAAACCACTATGTTCATCGTAATCCTTTCCTGAGCAATGAGGACTGAGGACCGGGAACCGAGCGAAAGAACAGGCTTTCACTCAGTTCCCAGTCCTCATTGCCCGGTCCTTAATCTTGCCCGTCGTAACGCTTCATCAGCAGCGCGGCGTTTGTGCCTCCGAACCCGAACGAGTTCGACAGGGCGTAGCGTATGTCGACGCGGCGTGCGGTATTAGGCACATAATCGAGATCGCAATCCGGGTCGGGGTGCTCGTAGTTTGCGGTAGGCGGCGCGACCTGATCTCTGAGCGCCAGAGCGATTATCCCCGCCTCGACTCCGCCCGCAGCGCCCAGCAGATGGCCCATCATAGATTTCGTCGAGCTGACGGGTATTGAGTAAGCCGAATCCCCGAAGACGCGCTTGATGGCCATGGTTTCCAGCTTGTCGTTGTAATGGGTCGAAGTGCCGTGAGCGTTGACGTAGCCGATCTCGTGCGGCTCAAGCCCCGCGTCGTTGATCGCGTTTTGCATCACGCGCACCGCGCCGTCGGCATCTTCCGATGGCTGAGTGATGTGAAACGCGTCGCTCGACATGCCGTAGCCGACCATCTCCGCGTAAATCTTCGCGCCGCGCGAGCGGGCGTGCTCCAGTTCTTCGAGGATCAAAATACCCGCGCCTTCGCCGATGACGAACCCGTCGCGCTCGGCGTCGAACGGGCGGCTGGCTCGCTGCGGGTCATCGTTGCGCGTAGAGAGAGCGCGCATGGCCGCAAACCCGCCGACGCCCATAGGCGTGATGGCCGCTTCGGCCCCGCCGCAGATCATCGCGTCGGCGTCGCCGCGCTGGATGATCTTGAAGCTGTCGCCGACCGCGTGCGCGCCCGTCGAGCAGGCGGTGCAGGTGGCCGAGTTCGGCCCCTTTGCGCCGAAGCGAATCGAGACCTGGCCCGCCGCAAGGTTCACTATTGCCGCGGGGATAAAGAAAGGCGAGATCTTGCCCGGCCCGCCTTTTAGAAACTTCTCGTGCTCGCGCTCGATTACGCCGAACCCGCCTATCCCTGACCCGATGTACGACCCCACGCGCGCGGCGTTCTCTTCGGTGATGCGGATGCCCGAATCGTCCATCGCCTCTTGCGCCGCCGCTATCGCGTAGTGGATGAAGATATCCATCTTTTTGACCTCTTTCTTTTCGATGTACTTCAAGGGGTCAAAATCCTTCACCTCGCTGACGATGCGAACGGGGAAAGCAGAGGCGTCGAACCGGGTGAGCGGCCCGACCGAGCTGCGCCCCGCGAGTACGTTCGACCAGACCTCTTCTTTCGTATTACCCGAGCCGCAAATCAGGCCGATGCCTGTAACTACAACACGACGATTCAAGACCATCACCTCCAAAATTGAAGCGAGACGCGCAGGTAAATCTACTTGGCGTGCTTCCCTATATACTCGACAGCATCACGCACGCTTGTGATCTTCTCGGCGTCCTCGTCAGGAATCTCTATATCGAACTCCTCTTCAAAACGCATTACAAGCTCGACCGTGTCGAGCGAGTCTGCGCCGAGATCATCAATGAAACGCGCATTGGCGGTTACTTCAGCTTCGTCCACACCCAGTTCATCAACGATAATCTGCTTGACTCTTTCCTCTACGGAACCTTCAGCCATGTCCTAGCCCCTCCTAAAGTATTAAATTCTCGAAGCTCTAGCTATCCAGATATGATGAGCCATAAGCCTGCCGCAAACTCACCAATATATTATTCACCGCTTCAACCCAATGCGGCAACCGATTGTTCGAGCGATTCTGTCTCCTCGACGTTCAGGATTTCCACGTCACGGCTTATCTGCCTGACCAGGCCTGACAGAACTTTGCCCGGCCCTATCTCGATAAACCGCGTAACGCCGAACTCGATCAGCTTCTGAATCGACTCGCTCCAGAGGACGGGCGAAGCGACCTGCTGAACGAGGCAGGTGCGCGCAAGCTCGCCCGTCGTGACAAGGTCTGCGCTCACGTTGGCCACAAGCGGGACCCGCAAATCTTCAAATTCCAGGCGGTCGAGCACCGCCTGTAGCCTCTCGGCCGCGGGCTTCATCAACTCGCAATGAAAAGGCGCGCTCACAGGCAGCATAACCGCCCGCCGCACGCCGCGCTCGCGCGCAATCTCGACCGCGCGCTCGACCGCCGCCGCATGGCCCGCGACGACGACCTGTTTGGGCGAGTTGATATTGGCCGGAGCGCATACGCCGAGGCCTTTGACGTCGAGGCATATTTCGTTGACCGTCTCGACATCGCAGCCGACAAGCGCGGCCATACGGCCTACGCCTTCCGGCACAGCCTCTTGCATGAAGATGCCGCGCTGGCGGACCGCGCGCACCGCGTCGGCAAACCCTATAGCCCCGGCGGCGACAAGCGCCGTGTACTCGCCGAGCGAGTGCCCTGCCACAAAATCCGGCGCAAAACCTGCGCCGGCCAGCCTCTGCTCAAACGCCCTCAATAAAGCCACGGAGGTCGCAAGTATCGCCGGTTGCGTGTTGGCCGTGAGCCTCAGCTCGCTTTCAGGCCCTTCGAAACAGAGCGCCGACAAAGAGAAGCCGAGCGCCTGGTCCGCTTCTTCAAAGACCTCGCGCGCCGCCGCCGCGCTCTCGGCAATCGATCTGCCCATGCCGACTGATTGCGACCCCTGGCCCGGAAATATGAAGGCTGTCTTCATCATCAAAAAGGCAGAAGATCAAAGCGAGCGCCCGCCTACCTGTGCCCTCCAAACGTGGCCGCTTCGCCGGACCCCAGTTGGGTCTCTATGCCGGAATTGACTTCGCCCAGGCAGTAGTTTCGGGCGACGCCTATGGCGTTGCGGATCGCCTTTGGCGTAGACCGCCCGTGACATATCACTGTGACCCCCTTGACGCCCAGAAGCGGCGCGCCGCCGTATTCGGCATAGTCGAGCCGCTGTTTGAACTTTTGAAAAGCCGGGCGGGTGAGCATGGCCCCGGCCTTTGTCTGCAAGGACGATTTCAGCTCCTCTTTGAGCAGGCGCATGATGAACTCGAACACGCCTTCGCTCACCTTGAGCGCGACGTTGCCGGTGAAACCGTCGCAGACGATCACGTCGGCCTGGCCCGTGTACATATCGCGCCCTTCGACGTTGCCTATGAAGTTGAGGTTTGAGCTTTTGAGCAGCTTGAAAGCTTCCTTGGTCAGGTCGTTGCCCTTTATCTCTTCTTCGCCAATCGAAAGAAGCCCGACGCGCGGGTTTGGAACGCCCACGATGACGCGCGAGTAGAGCGAGCCCATGACGGCAAAATCGACCAGTTGCGAGGGCTTGCACTCGGCGTTCGCGCCGACATCCAAAATCACGGTCCCGCGCCCCGTGAGCGTGGGTAGGACCGCTGCAAGCGCCGGGCGGTCGACGTGCGGCAATGTGCCTATGACGAGCTTGGCCGTCATCATGACCGCGCCGGTGTTTCCCGCGCTCACGAGCGCCTGTGCCTCGCCCGTGCGGACTAGCTGCGCGGCTACGCGGATAGAGCTGTTGCGCTTGCGACGGACCGCCGTGGCAACGGGGTCGTCCATAGTTATGACTTCGCGCGCGTCGACGACCTCGATATTTGATGCGCGCGAAAACCGGCTTGGGGGCAGCCCCCACGCCTCGCGCTGCTTATCAAGCCCGGCCCTGACCTTTTGAAGCCCCCAGCGCTCCTGGTGCTTCTCAAGCTCGGCTTGAATCTGCTCGGACCGGCCTACGAGTATGACGCCTACATCAAGATCACGCGCAGCGTTGATCGCGCCTTCGACCTCGCTGGCGGGGGCATAATCGCCGCCCATAGCGTCCACTGCGATCTTCAACATAAGCCCTTACAATTTAGGATTACGATTTCTCGTTCGCGGGTAAAGATCGGTCGTCAAAATCGAGCCTGCTCTCCTGCCGCAAGCCGAACCCCGCGCTGAGCCTGACCAGCCAGGCGCTATTCTTTCTCTTTCATCTCGATGACGACGCGCCCGCGATAAAAGCCGCACTTGGGGCAGACTGTGTGCGGGCGGCGGTTTTCGCCGCAGTTGGGACACTGCCCGACCGCGGGCGGGATCAGGTGATCGTGCGCCCTGCGCATACCCGTGCGAGACTTCGAATGTTTCCGTTTAGGATTTGGCATTACTAACTCCTCGGTTTACTTTATTATCACTCAGTTATCAGATTTCAATGATTTCAGCGCGGCCCATCGCGGGTCGATCTGTTCAGTGGTGCACCCGCAATCGCCCTCATTTAGATTAGCGCCGCACTCCGGGCAAAGCCCCTTGCACTGCTCGCTGCAAAGGCGTGCCATGGGGATCGCAAGCTCGACCTGCTCGCGGACCACGTCATCGAGGTCTATCAGATCGCCCTCGTAGGGAGCGGCCGAAAGATCGTCGTCTCCAAGCTCGCTCTCTTCGGGCGCGCGGCTCGCGGCGGCCGGGATATAGAGCAGGTCGAAACTCTGATCGACCGCGACGGCGACCGGCGCGAGGCAGCGGTCACACTCTATCTGAACCTCCGTCATTACCTGCCCGGCCAGCTTCACCTGGTCGCCGTCTCTTGTCGCGACAAGCTCGACAGACGTAGGCGCTGAGATGTGCGCATCATCGCCCACCAGCCCCGGCTCGCCCGCCGGGTAAAGATGTTGAACGCGAAGCCCTTCATCCTCTCTGATCTGGCTCACTTGAATCTTCATCTCAAAGCCTTTTCCAAAGGCCAGGGCTCGCGAGACGGCTAAACCCAACCTTGCTCTTACAGTCAAACAAAATCGCTCAACGCAAAAGATATTCATTATATAGGGGCTATCTTGTTTGTCAACCACGCATGATTTGCGCCCGCGATAGAGAAGGCTCCTCCGCCTGCATCAGCCGAGCGCCCGCGCTGACCGCTGCCACCGGGTTGTCGCCAGCTTGTAAGAGCGCGCTGCACAAGAATAAGGCATAGACCGGCGCTAACAGGCGACCGCCCGCGTATCTTGTCTGCACGACAGAGTTTTCCTGATGTGCCAAAATTCAGATAGTTCGACCTAATAGCCGCGTCATCGCGGTTGTCGCTTATGGATGACAGCCCGCCCTGTTGCCCGGACCCGATTGCGCTATTGGATTAAGTCTATATCTTTTCTAAATAAGCCCGCTCTAATGGGCGCAAGTTCATCTCAAAGGGGCGCTACTTCCAAATATTATGTTTGGCGGCTCGCTCCACGGGTCAATCGGGCGCAAGTCCGAACATTTCGGGAACTTTAGCCTTACTTGAACGTGAGTGTTAAGCGTATAATGGAGGAGCAACCTACGAAGAGGACGACACTGGCCGGATGGCAACACTCACACACGAGGCGCACGTATTAGCAGTCAGCAGCCGGTCGATAGAAGCCGTGAGCGACCACGAGTTGCTGGCCTTGATCAGGGATGGCGATGAAGCCGCGTTCCAGGAGATTGTGCGCCGTTATCGTAATCCCATAACCAATTTTGTCTACCGGATGATCGATGATTACGAAAGGTCTGTCGAGTTGGCTCAGGAGACGTTCATAAGGGTCTACACAAGCGCGTCACGCTACCAGGCGAACTACAGCTTCTCGACTTATATCTACCGTATAGCGTCGAACCTGGCCATAAGCGAATTGCGCCGCCGCAAGCGCCGAAAATTCGTCTCGCTCTTTTCTCCCTTCACAAACGACGACGGCGAACAGATCGAGATGGACCTGCCGGATTTGAACCCTTTGCAGGACGAGTCGTTGATCGAGACAGAGCGGAGGCAGGCCGTGGCCCGCGCAATCACCTCGCTGCCGGAGAAATACCGTGTGGCCATCGTGCTTAGAGATGTCGAAGGCTTGAGCTATGACCGCATAGCCGAAGTGCTCAAGCTGTCGGAAGGAACGGTTAAATCGCGCATAAATCGCGCGCGCAATCTTTTGAAGGACAAGCTCAGGGCTTATATCTAGAAGCCCTTTGAGCCTGCGTCAGGATGGATGAATTTATGATGGGTTGTAAACAGATCAAGAGACTGATTGACGAAGCGGACCGCCCGGACCTGCTTTCATATGAAGCGACAAAACACGTGGACTCGTGCGCGGACTGCCAGGCGTTTGCAAGCGAAAGGGCGGGCTTAAGAGAGTTGCTCGGCTCGACGGCGCGAGTGACCGCCCCGGCCAACTTTGACGCGATGCTCCGCGCGAGGCTTGTCGAGCGGGCGGCTCAAAGCCGCTTTGCGTGGCTGACCCCGGCAGCTTACATGCGTTTCGGCGCGGCGACGGCCATGCTTGTCGCGGCGATCTTTGTGGCTCAGATGGACGGCCCGCTCTTTGATTCGAGCGATGCGCCGCCTCAAACTCAAGCGCCAGTCGTCGCCGTAACCCCTTCGCCGGGAGCCAGCACAGATCAGGCGAATAGTCGGCCGGCCCCCGTAAGCGGCACGCTGGCTACGACCGCGCCGCGCCCTTCGAGGGCACAGCAGCTGCACGTATCACGCG
>CAZTUB010000005.1:174190-242424 GCA_964615905.1 uncultured Clostridia bacterium | reverse complement strand
CTGGCTACGACCGCGCCGCGCCCTTCGAGGGCACAGCAGCTGCACGTATCACGCGTCGCGATAAGCCAGCCCAGAGCCGCCGCGCGACCCGCGGCCAGCCGGTCGGCTGAGATCGCGGGGGCGGACGAGGACAGGGCCGTCGTGCTTGTGCGCGGCCGAAACGGAGAGCGCGAGCTTTCCATGCCGACCGTGAGCGTGGGCGCGCAGTCGCTTATGTATGTGAGCGCAGGCCGTCAGGTTTCGGGTAACATCCGAGCTTCGTTCTAGTGGCTACGCGCATTTTTCAACCGGAGCGTGTAGAGCAAGTCTCCATAATATCTATGTCTAAAAGTATAACTGCGGTACTAGGGGTTATATTGATGCTGGCAGCGGTGTCGGCTGCGCAGTCGTCGCAGCCTGCCACGGCGCGGCGCGCGGATGCGCCGTGGGTGGTCTCGGTCGTTCACACGACGGAGCTGGACAAAATGCTTGCGCGCATGCGAGAGCAGGAAAAGGTGCGGATCGGAGTGCGGGGCCAGGCGCCGCAATTCATCTATAACGTCACGACAGGGCTTGTATTAGATAATCGCTACATCATCACAAGGCTCCCTAATCTCGACCCGCAAGAAAAAGAGCCTAAGATCACGGTCACCGCCAGCAACGGGGAGACAGTGCAGGCGCGGCTCGTCGGGGTGGACGGGGCGACCGGGTTCGTCATCCTCGAAGCCGACTCTCTCAGGATCGCGCTGCCCGTATTCGCGCCGTCGATGGCCAACGGGACAACCGTCAACATCCTGAGCGCCGATGTCGAGCCGAAAGCCGCTTCCGTCGAGCGAGCCAGTCAAGTTTATTTCGCGCCATCTATCAAGGTAATGCAGGGGCAGATCAGAACCGACAGCCTATACTCAAGAGCGCGCAACGCGCTCACGCTGATCTCGACAGAGCTTCTTTCGCGCAACGACAGCAGCATTGTCATCACCACAGACAACAAGGTGGTCGGCGTAGCTCAGTACGCGGGCTATGGCCGCGCATATGTCTTTCCAGTCGAGCTGCTTCGCAACACGATTGCACGCCGCGTCATCGACAAGAAGGCCAGCGTGCCCGGCGGCTGGCTGGGGTTAAAGGGCGACAGCCTGACCAAGCTTGCCGACGCAGAGCTTGCCACGCTTGGGGTCAACAGGAAAGTCGGTGTCGTCGTGCGAGAGATCACGCCCGGCAGCCCCGCCGCGCAGGTTGGGATCAAGGTAAACGATATTATCGTCGGCGTTGACGATCTGGACATCGTAGGCGAAGCCGACCTCGTCGCAAGGGTATCATCTTCACCTGCAGGGCAGCCGCTAAAGCTTCGCGCGATCAGGGACACCCAGCCGGTTGAGATCGATGTGGTCCTGGGCGCGCGCCCGCTTACCGCGACACACCCGTCGCCGCTCCCGCTTGAGCAAGCCTGGGCGCAGTCCGTCTCTCAGGAAGCGCAGATACGCGAACGGCTGGCGGAACTCGGCGCGCAGTACCAGAAATACTATTTCAAGATGCCCGACTCAAAGAAGCGCACAGAGGCTCTGGGCGAGCTTCAGATGGAAATCAGGCAACTACAGGACATCATACGGGGGATGGAAGAGGAGAAGCGGCAGCGGCAAGGGATGCTCCCCAGCTTCGCCTCGAACGAGCCGCCGTCGGCAGTGCCCGACACGACTTTTGACGCAGGGTTTTCGGCTCGCGACCTCAGCCCGCAGCTTGCCAGATACCTTGGCACTACCGGGGGCATGTTAGTTACAAGCGTCACAGTCGGGAGCCGCGCCGAGACTGCCGGGATGAAAGTCGGTGATGTCATCGTCGGCATCGGAGACGACCAGCAGGTATCGACGGGAGAGCAACTGCAAAGCCTGCTCGCCGCGAGCGCAGGCAGCATCAGGCTAAAGATCATAAGAAAGAAACAGCCGCTGTTGATAGCAATCGAAAAATAGGGCTGCGGTCAATTGACCACGGCCCTTGACCGCGCACCGCCTGCCGTAGTAACAACCTTCCCTGGCCGATGAACAACCCCTTCGCTAACCGCGCTCGCATTCTGATCACCCTTGTGATCGTGGCAGCAGCGCCTTACTTTTTTGCGCTCGGCGCATCGACCGTGTGGGACTCTAACGAAGCTTTCTATACCGAAACGCCGCGCGAGATGATCGAGTCGGGCGATTACGTCAACCCGACATTCAACTACAAGCCGAGGTTTAACAAGCCGCCGCTCTCTTACTGGATCGTTGCGGGCCTCTACAACCTGTTCGGCGTCTCTGAAGGCGTAGAGCGACTCGGCATCGCTATCGGGGCGGTTGCGCTCATCGGCGTAGCCTTCGCGCTCGCCCGCCTCGCTTTCTCGGTCGAGGCGGCAGCCCTAGCCGCGCTTGCGCTCGCCCTGTCGCCGCGATTTCTCATGTTTTCGCGGCGCATCTTTATAGACATTTATATAAGCCTTTTTCTTGGGCTCACGCTTCTCTTCTTTGCGCTGGCCGAAGCAAGACCTGGCAGGCGGCGGCTCTATCTCACCTTGATGTATATCTCTTGCGGGCTTGGAGTGATGACGAAAGGCCCGATTGCCATAGCGTTGCCGGGCGCGGCCTTCTTGATCTACCTCGCAATCACGCGCCGTCTGGAAACAATCCGGCGGATGATGCTCCCGGCGGGCGCGTTGATAGTCGCCGCGATAGTCGTGCCCTGGTATGCGGTCATCTACTCCGAACACGGCTGGGGCTACATCGAATCGTTCATATTGAGAGACAACCTCTCGCGTTATACAGAGCCCGTCTGGGGGCCTCGGCGCGGTTTGTTCTTCTATCTTCCGGTGATATTCGGCGACCTGTTCCCTTTCTCCCTCCTGCTCCCCACGGCGGTCTGGTCTGCGTGGCGCGCGAGGCGCAGCGCGCCAGCCGAAGCTCAAACGATGAGCCCGAGGCTTCTCTTATTGCTGTTGATCTGGATAGCCGTGATAGTCCTTTTTTTCTCTATCTCAAGAAATAAAGAAGACCTTTACATACTACCCGCTTACGCGGCTGCTGCGGCGCTTATAGGATGCGCGGCGGCAGCTCTGGCGGCTTCAAAAGGTGAGTCGAGCGAGAAAGGTCCGGCGAAGGCGACCGACAGGCTCGCGGGCCTTTTTTCGGCATCGTTGCTTGCGGCGGGTTTACTGTTTGCGTTCGTGGGAGCAGTGGCGGGCTACGTTTTCAGCGGGAGGGCCGGGAATTATGCCCTCGCGGGCGCGGAGCTTATCGGCGCGGTCGCAATCGCGGGCGGCGTCACGGCAATCACCATGGTCTTTACCCGCAGGCGTTTTGCGGCAATCGTCTCGCTCGCCGTTGCGGCGGCTCTGATCAACTGGCTATTCGTTATCAAGACGCTGCCGGACTTCGAGCGTTTCAAGCCCGTGCGCGCTATGTGCGAGACGATCAAGGCGCAGGCCGGTGAGGAGGCGAGCGCGGGCTATTATAAATTCGCGTCTCCGAGCATGGTCTTTTATCTCAGGCGGCAGATTTTCGAACACTACAGCGAGGATGAGCTTGCACGCGAGTTTTCATCCGGCAAAGAGGTTTACTGCATTATGAGAGAGCAGGACTACGAAGCGATCAAACAGCACCTGCCGACGCCGACTTATGTTCTTGCAACCCGTCCGGTGTTTCAAGTAAAGTTGAAAGGCATTTTTGATCGAGATGGACTTCCTCAAGTAGTCCTTATATCAAACAAAGGTGGAACCAGTAGCCCGCAATGAAGAAGACTGCCGTCACAGTATTGAAGATCGCCGTCAGCGTCGGCCTCTTCGCTTATATCTTCACCAAAGTTGACATTGAGCATATATGGTCAGAAGTCAGGCAGGCTAATCTCTGGTTCTTCTTATCAGGCATCCTGGTTTATCTGCTCATCCAGGGCGTGAGCGCGTACCGGTGGTACTTGCTGCTCAAACCGCTCGGCATGGAGATACCCTACCCCAAACTGCTTTCGTTCTATTTTCTGGGGATGTATTTCAACTTCTTCCTGCCGACGGCCATAGGCGGCGACGTCGTGCGCGTCTACTACCTGAACAAAGAGACTCGCCGTTTGAGCGGCTCGACCGCTTCGGTCTTCGTAGACAGGGACCTCGGCATGGCCGCGCTGCTTTTGATGGCGACGGTCGTGGCGACCTTCGCGGGCACGAGCTTTAACGGGTTACCGCTCGCGCCGATCTTCGGCCTTATAGGCGTTGCTTTCACAGCCGCAAACCTTGCCATCTTTTACAGACCGACTTACAACCTGCTCCACCGGCTGCTCAGGATTATCAGGATGAAGCGCGTCGATGAGCGGATCGAGCACCTGTTCGAGTCGGTCAACTCGTACAGAGGCAAGTGGGGATTGCTCGCGGCAGGCATGGCGCTTTCGCTCGGCGTGCAGGTAGGCTGCGTGCTGGTCAACGTGATGCTGGCCGATTCGATAGGGCTCGCGACCGCGCACGGGTGGCTCGATTATCTTGTCTTTATCCCTGCCATCGGGCTTATAAGCATGGTGCCTGTCTCTGTCAACGGGATGGGCTGGCGCGAAATCTCCTACATCGTCCTGTTTCAATCCGTCGGCGCGACAGAGCCCCAGGCGCTGACGCTTGCGCTTATGTGGCTGGCGGTGCTCGTAGCGACGAGCCTGCCGGGCGGCGTAATCTACATAGTCCAGAGCCTTCGCGGGAAAACAAAGCCCGCGCCTCCACGCGAGATACTTGAGACGCAGGTAATGGATTCGGGCGCGCGTGCCGCCTCGTCACTTCATAAGCGGGACGAAACCAAATTCGCTTCGCTTTCCGGCCAGCAGCCTGAAGAGCCTGTCTCGACCATTTAAGGCGAGAGTAAATCGAACCAAACAGCTATTCAAGCGTTGAGGTTATTTGAATTTCGAGTAGAGGTAGTTTATGAAGTTGTTCGTAAGTTTTTCGATCCAGATAGGTTTGGCAATCACGTTATCATTCCCGGTCCTGGCACAACAAAAGGCAAAACCGCGTTCCGAGCCGCCCTCTAATGAGGAGCTACAGAAGCTTCACGGCAACGCTAAGAAGGTAGCGCCGTCAGGAGCGAGCTTTCGCATATCGATTCCCGACCAGAAACCCGGTCAATTCTCGTTCCTTCTGTCGGACCCGACCAAGCGCGTCGTGTGGCATCTGTATCCGCTTGAGCATATAAAGCTGATGGAAGCGATCATGCTTGAGGTGAAGAAGTTCGCTTACTCGGATGAGGCGGTCGGCGATAAGAAGCCGACAGTCACTCGTTTTTATGACAAGAACCTGCCCTCTTTCGCCGTAGACGTGTCAAAGGTCGGCAACAGGAGTCAGGTTTTCGTCACGCTGGCCGGTCTCAGTAAAAAGGTCACGGTAGACGCGGGCACGATCAGGCGCGACGAAAAAGACGGAAAGGCCATGTTCCTCGATCTCCTGGCGAGGATAGAGGCCGCCGCCGCAGGCCACTGGAGCGAGAGATAGGCCAGCCGAGTCATCTTAGATTAAAAGCAAAAAAGGCGAGCCGTGGGGCTCGCCTTTTTTTAGAACTCGATTCGGGCGGTCTATCTATGTTGAGTAATAAGATTTTCGACCGTCGCCAGGAACTTGTCGAAATCGAAAGGCTTTTCGGCCGATGCGTTGGCTCCGGCTTCGACCGCCTCGCGGGCTACGTTTATGCCAAAGGCCGTCACCACAAGCACAGGCGTCTCTCCGAGCGCCGTGTCCGTGCGAATCCGTTTGACGAACTCTATACCGTCCATCCTCGGCATGTTGATGTCCGTGATAATCAGGTCAGGCTTCTGCACGGCCGCCATATCGAGCCCCGTCTCGCCGTCCGAAGCCGAGATGACATCGTATCCGCTCATGCGTAAGAGCTTTGAAAGGATGTCGCGCGAATCTCTGTTGTCTTCGATGACAAGAATTTTTGCGGGTTCCACTGCCTGCATCACTGACGCCCTTTCAGTTGTCGCGTTCGTCTGGTTCACGTAAATGATTGTACATCGAAACCGCTCTAAACTGAATATAGTCCTATTGTATGCAATGAAGATACAAGAATTGAGAGCCCGGTCGGATCGGTGACCGGATGAAAAGGGGAGAAAATGAGAAAGGGGGCTTTCGCCCCCTTTTCTCTCACAATTATCTTTTGCTACGCCACGCCTGGTTTTAATAATATTTTTCAATAAACGAGCGTGCGAGCTGTGGACGCTTGTGAGTGTTCGAGATTAATATCCGAACTCGCTTCTTATATTAACAACCACCGTGCCAAACAAGGATTCGGCCTCTAGCTTTTTTCAATTATGACGCTAATTTGCACAATGACACGGGAAATAGATGTCGCTCCTCGAAAACCATAGGCCCGGCCGAATACCTCCTTGAAATCCCGGCGGGCGTTTAGGCACATATCTATCACAGCCTTGTGACAATCTTGTCCCAATAGCAGTTCCAGGGCATCAGGCGTGATCGAGATCGACGGCCGGGACCCAGAAACTGAAAGGTTTGTGGTTATACTCTCGAACGATCTGCTTGAGCCCCAGGCCGGGCAACTCACCGCCTGTATAACCCAAATAGGTGAAGTGCGGGAAGTCATAAGCGACCGTCTGATGCCAGCCGTGACGGGCGAGCGTCTCTGCCGTCGCGGGCTCTTGAAACTCTGCCGCATCGAAGGCGAGCAGCGACAGGTGCTGCGACGCCCCGGGAGCGGCTACCGAGTAGAGTATCGATTTATCAAAGTATGTGCCGAAGTAGATCTGGTCGGCCTGCTCAAGATCGAGCACAGGCGCGACCTGATCTGCAGGCGCGAGCGCGCGAATCAACCGTGCGCGGTCTTCCGAAAGCCTGCCCAGGGCTGTCCAGTGCTCAAGCCCGCGAGTCACATTCCGCGTCCATAACCCGATTGTCTCTTGATACGAGCGGCGACCCGAATCCGCGGCCCTTGCGGTAAGGGTGAGGCCTTCGCGGGAAAGCTCGCTGGCACTGGCTAAGAGCGCGTCCATCGCCTCGGCTTGCAACTCAATGTAATGAGCGCCGAACGTGCTGCCCCGAATCGCGAGCGAGTTTTGAAACGAATCGACCTCTTCCGGCCCTGAAAAGATAACCCTCGGCGGGGGCTGTGCGCGCGTCACAAAGACCGCGCCGTATTCGGCCAACAGACGCCTTTCGACAGGCGACGAAAGGCGTCGGCCAAGCTCTACAATAAGGTTTGTCATACAACCTCCGCTTGCGCCCGGCGAGCCTTAACACTTTCCCAGAGCAGGAACAGGAGCGTCGGCCCATAAAGCGAAGCGCCAAGCCATACAGGCATCTCAGGGTAGACATTTGGGATGAACCAGAGCAGATATAAGAGCACCGTCGCGCCTGTGAGGTAAAGCCAGGCCGTGGCGGGAACGAAACAGAGAAAGGGCAGGATCCAGGCGTAGTACCAGCTATAACGCGGCGTGGTTACGATCCAGAACAGGCCTATGAGCGCAATGGCTCCGCGCGCAACATCGATTGAGCTACTCTTCTTGCGCACAAGCCACCATAAGCCGCCGCACGCGAGCGCAATCGCGCCCGCAGCCATAAAGAGAGGCGTGGGCAGATTCACAAATTGCTTGATAATCAAGAGCAGGAAATACCGCTCGCCCTGGTCGACATATCCCTCTTCGCGAAACTCGTTTGGTAGGTAGCCAAAGACCTGCTTGCCTACGCCGAGATAAGGCAGGTACGAGATGAGAATTGTCGCTACAAACGCTCCCATCGTCCACAGATTGTTTCTGCTTGTCAGCGCAGACCAGGCAGCTCTTATCCACTGACCCAAACTCTTTGGCGGGGCAGTCATATCTTTTAGAGAATCAGAAGCCATAAACACGGGCAGCAGCAACGCCGGGTAGAATTTGACCATCGCTGCGAGCCCTACCGCGACACCCGCCAGAGCGTACCGCCTGTAGGCGCGAGCGAGCAGCGCAAGCGATACGAATAATATGAAAGCGGATTCGACATGGCCTGAGTGCGCGCCCTCCCAGATCAACAGCGGGTGCCACGCGAAGATGACAGCCCGCGCCGGGTCCAGCCCTTCGCGCGCGAGCACAAGCATCACGGCCAGTATGGCGAGCATATCGAAGAGCGACATGGCTATCTTGAAAGCCGTTATGCTCAGCGGGTAGACGCGATAGATCGCGTAATAGATCGCCTGCGCCGCCGGGGGGTAAGGCGTTCGGGCGAAATCCGCGCGGTTGATCTTCGGGTAAATTTTATCCTCGCGCAGGTGCGCAAGCTCGGCGGCAGACGGCACGTAGCGGTAAGGATTTATACCGGCCGATTGCACGCGCCCGTCCCAGATGTACCTGTATGTGTCTGTTGAAAGATATGGCTGCCTGCCTACAAGCTCCGCGCGAAACAGCGCGGCAAAGACGAGCACCATCACGACCGCGATTGTCGAATCCCGACGCGACCTGCTCGAACGCCTGAAGACCGCCAGGCAGGCCGCAAGGTAGATCGCGAAGTGGGCGATAAACATTGCTATGTAGCCGCTGATGCCCTGGATAAAACGATGCAGGTCGCCGCCCCACAGGTAGAGCCACGCGCTTGCGAGCCCGGCGACCGCAAGCGCCGAAAGCGGTACGACGGCAGACAGCCTCTCTCGTGTGTCGAGACGGGGACCCGAAATCTGTTTACTTGCTCTCATTCAATAAGGATCGTTTCTCTGCCAGCATAACAACCGACAAACCGAACGGGAAGTTGAAATGATCGAGCAGCCGCGCCTCTAACCTCAGTGCGGCAAGCATCACTCTATTCATCCAGGCGGGGACAGGTTTAACATCGCTCGCGCGTCCGTCTCTCAAACGCGAAACCAGCCTGTGCCCGGCAGCCGCCGGAAACAAAAGCGAGTTGGCGTAAGTAGCCCGCCTTGCGATAAAGCCTTCTGCTGCAAGCAACCGGGCGAGGCGCGCGCGCGTGAAGCGATGGCGCGTGGCCACGGCTACGTCGTGAGAGCCGCGCAGCCATTCGTAAGCGGGCTCTCGGATCAAGAGCAGCCCGCCCGGCCGCAAGACTCTTTGCATCTCAGCGAGCGCGCGGCGCGCATCCTCGTGCGCGAACTGGTATATGACATCGAAACAGGTGACAAGATCGAACGAATCTGAGTCAAACGGGAGCGCTGCGGCCGAAGCGATTGCGGCCGAATCTATCCCGCGCAATCGCCAGAACCGCGTCGCGTGCAACGACGCGTCGATGCCGAACGCCTCGCGCGCCCGGAGTCGTTCTTTCAGCCAAAGAAGCGTGTAGCCGGTCCCGCATCCAACATCGAGCAGACAAAGGCTCGCCCCTTCCGGGACCGCTCGCTTGAGCAAGCCTTCCGATACTGCGCGCATCCCCTCGTACCACCAGAGGCGTTCCTCCAGCTCAAACATCGCGCGGTATTCGTCTTCTTGCATAGACCAGGGTGAGTGGGGTTGATTGCCTACTCGATCTTCTCTTTTGACGGGCTTGCGGGCGCGGCCGACTCGTCGCCGGTCGGCGCGAGCTGCGACTGTCGCTTGACGACAAGCCGCCACCACAGGTGAGTCAGGTCGATGAGCGTTTTAAATAACCGCTTGAAGTTGAAGAACTGCGATTTTCCGTAAGCCCTGTGATAATGATGGACAGGCGTCTCCGCAAAACGCAGCCCCGCGTCCTGAAAGCTCTTTATCATCTCTACGCAGATGGTCCCGCTCGACGAGTGAAGCTTGACAAGCTTGTAGCTCGACCGGCGAATCAAACGAAAGTCGCAGTCCACATCCTTGATCTTTATCCCGAAGGCGAGCTTCACTACCCAGCAGTAGACCTGCCCGATGACGATGCGGTGCAGCGGGTCCGAGCGGCTGATCTTATACCCGTTTACGACATCGACCTCGCCCGTCATCAAAGGCACGAGGCGCTCAAGCTCACCGACATCGTATTGAGCATCGCCGTCCGTGTAAAAGACAAGCTCTTTGGTAGCCGACCGCAGCCCTGTCCTTAGCGCAGTCCCGTAACCCATGTTCGTCGGGTGATGGACCACGCGCAACGAAGTGTAGAGGCTCTCAAGCTCAGTCAAAACCTGCGCGGTGTTATCCTGGCTGCCGTCATTGACTACGATGATTTCGTAATCGGAGGTCAGCTTTCGCAAGGTCCTGTCGGCCAGCGCAACCATGCTGCCTATCGTGCCTGCGTCGTTATAGGCGGGGAGAAAAACGCTGATGCTTTGTCTATCGTTCATAAGAGTGACAAGTGACAAGTGACAGGTGACAAGAAAGAGAAGAGGCCAGATAACGCCTTCTTCTATCTTGTCACCTGTCACTTGTCACTGTTTACCGTTCAAGCATTCTATAAGCCGCGCGGCGCGCAATCAAGCTCGCGCGGTGAATGAATTGACTGAGGCCGCTACGTACAGCGCCTCTTCATCCGTAAGCTCAGGGAAGATCGGAAGCGACAGCACTTCGCTCGCGCACCGCTCGGCGACGGGGCAAGCACCTCGCTTCATGCCGAGCCAGCCGTAAGCCTCTTGAAGATGGATCGGCACAGGATAATGTATCAGCGTATGAACGCCCAGATCGGCCAGGTGCTGCTGCAACCAATCACGCTGCTCGCACCTGACGACGTACAGGTGATAATTGTGGCGGCCGTATTCAAGCTCGACAGGTTTTCTCACTATCGGGTTTGTGATCTCGCGGTTATAAAGCGCGGCGATCTCTCTGCGACGGGCGTTTGATGAATCGAGGTCGACCAGCTTCGCGCGAAGGATCGCCGCTTGAATCTCGTCGAGGCGACTGTTAAAGCCGACCGAGGTGTGATGATAACGACGCGCCTCGCCGTAGTTTCTTAGCTGCCTCAGCCTGTCTGCGAGCTCCCGGCTGGCGGTGACGATTGCGCCGCCGTCGCCGTACGCGCCCAGGTTTTTGCTTGGGTAAAAACTGAAGCACCCCGCCTCGCCTATCGTGCCGAGTTTCTTCTCGCGATAGATCGCCCCGTGCCCTTGCGCAACATCTTCTACGATGGGGATGCCGCTTTCGCGGCTCACTTTCAGGACCGCGTCCATATCGGCGGCCTGGCCGTAAAGGTGAACAGGGATGATCGCTTTTGTCCTGGAGGTGATCGCCGCCTTGATCCTTTCCGGGTCAGCGGTATAGCTGACCGGGTCAACATCTACGGGCACGGGCACGGCCCCGGCAAGCGAGATGGCGGATGCTGTAGGCACACAGGTATTGGCGGCCGTAATCACCTCGTCGCCCGCCGCGACGCCTACAGCTCTTAGCGCAAGGTGTATCGCGTCGGTCCCCGAAGCGACGCCGACCGCGTGTTTTGCTCCGAGGTATGCGGCAAACTCTTGCTCGAAGGATTCAACCTCGCGGCCAAGCACGAACCAGCCGCCTTCAAGCACGCGCCCAATCGCGGAGTCGATCCGTTCTCTATTCGCGTTGTACTGGCGGCGCAGATCGCCGAACGGAACCTTCATGCTTTTATGTACCGCGAGATGTGCTCTCTGTAATAATCGAAAGTCTGCCGCAGCCCTTCAACGAGCGGGGTCTTCGGCCGCCAGCCGAGCGCGCGGTTTATCTTTGTGAAGTCGCCGTAGAAATCGCCTATGTCAATCCCCTTCTTTTCCGGCGGGAACTCGACCAGGCGGTAGCTGCCGCCGCCGTTTATCTCGATCATCAATTCGACAATCGACTTCAACGATACAGGCTCGCCGCCGCCAAGGTTAAAGACTTCGCCCGCCGCCTGCTCAGACGCGGCAGCAAGCAACAACGCGTCGGCCACGTCATCGACATAGTTGAGGTCGCGGATCTGGCTGCCGTCGCCGTAAAGCTCGATCTCGCGCCCTTCGACTATACGGCGAACGAACCATCCCATGAACCCTTGCCTCGCGTGTTTTATCAACTGGCGCGGGCCGTATGTGTTGGTTAACCTGAGCGACACCGTCGGCAACCCGTATACTTTGTGGTAGAGCAGGTGAAAGGCTTCGCCGGCAAACTTGTTGATCCCGTTCACATCTACAGGCCGGACCGGATGCGTTTCATCGACGGGCAAACGCTCGGCCCGGCCGTACAACTGGCGCGTGCTTGTGTAGACCACCTTCGCATCGAGGTTTTTCTTGCGGCAGGCTTCGAGCAGGACTAGCTGCGCGCGAGCGTTGATTTCAAGATCGGTCAGCGGGTCGTTCATGCTGTCGATGTGGCTGACCTGGCCCGCCAGGTTAAAGATGATGTCGCGGCCTGAGACGAGGGCCTCGACCTCGGCGGCAGAGCGCATATCGGCAATGACCACGCGCAGGCGGTCTTCAATCCCTCGTATGTTGAAGCGGTTGCCGCCATAGTCTTCGGCGAGCGAGTCCATCAACGTCACGCGCGCGCCGAGGTCAACAAGCCGGAAGGCTAGATTGCTGCCGATAAATCCGAGCCCGCCGGTCACAAGCACCTCGCGCCCGGCAAACCCGTCTAACAACTGCTGATTGCTCATCATTCCTCAATCAACTCTCTGCACGAACTGGCCCAAACCAAAAGCGGTAAAGCCTAGCATCCGTGTGAGCCATTTTCAACCGCAGCGGCGACAGCGAAAACTATTGACACTTTCAAGGCGCTAACTTACCATCGCTCCACGTTAGCAGAGTCGTTTTTTGATTGGCCTGCCCCTTCGATCTTATTACCCGAACAGCGCAACGACGGATTTGAGCTTCAGGCGAGCGCGTCTCGTCAGGCCATTGCCGCGATTGCGAAGCTGGGGGCACAGGTTCCATGCACAGGTCTTTTTTTCATATCATATCGATTACAGCTTTCCTGTTAGTGTTGATGTTCGTCGGCAAACAACCGGCTCGCACCGATTCATTGGAGACCGAGCACGCAAAGCAGCTGGTCGCCGAGGCCAGTTACCTGAGCCGGTCGGCGAGCCACAAGGTTGTCGTCTACGCCCACGAAGGCGAGCTTCGCCAGTCGCTTCTGGCCGAGGGCGCGACTCTGGTCGAAGACTACGGCGGTTTCTCTCTGCTGCGCGTCCCGTCGAATACGCTCAAACGGGTCAACCTCGACTCCGCACAGGGGTCGGGCTTGCGCGACGACATGAACCTGATCTTCCTAAGGGCGGGCGTCTTTGACACGACAGAAGGCGAGCCCCGCGCGCTGCGCATAACCGACCAGCCCGCAAGCTCGGACAGGCAGCTTTACCTTGTTCAGATGGCCGGGCCCGTAAAAGACGAATGGCTCGACCGGTTGAAAGAGGCGGCCGAGATCGTCTCTTATATCCCGAACAACGCTTACCTCGTCCGCGCAAACAGTGAAGGGCTCGCGCTGATCGACGGCATGAAATCTTCACAGGGAAGCTTTATACAGTGGTCGGGCGATTATAAGCCCGCTTACAAGATCGCGCCCGAAATCCCACTCGCACTCGATAAAGAGATCACAGTCAACGTTCAGCTTGTGACCGGCGAGCAGACCGACGAGGAGATTCGCCAGGTCGCATCGCTCGGCGCAGGCTACCTCGAAACGGAAGCGGCCCCGGTGCTCGGCTACACGAACATCCGTTTGAAAGCGAACACGTCGCGTCTTCGAGAGATAGCGCAGATGCCCAACGTAACCTGGATCGAGCCTTACAACGAGCCTGAGTTGCTTGACGAGCGGCAGAACCTCATCCTGGAAGGGGCTTTCACAGGCAGCCAGCTAGGCCCGCCGAATTACATGCAGTGGCTTCAATCGAAGGGGCTGGCGTCTACGCCTGACTTTATCGTGGACGTGGCCGACAGCGGCATGGATCGAGGCAAACTCGACCCCGATGTCTTGCACCCTGATTTTCTTAACGGCGCAGGTCTTGCCCGCGTAGCTTATGCGCGGCTCGTCGGAACATCGTTGACCGAAGGCACTGCGAACGACACGACAGGACACGGCACTATCAATGCCGCAATCGTCGGCGGGTACAACACAGGCTCCGAGTTTCCGCATGTTGACGCTCAGGGGTATAGCTATGGCCTCGGCGTTCACCCGTACGTAAAGCTTGGCGTCACAAAGGTCTTTAACCCGACCTTCACAAGCCCTAACTATGTCACGATGATCGACAAGGTATATTCAGACGGCGCGCGCGTATCATCAAACAGCTGGGGCGCGGTCAACAACAACTACACCATCGACGCGCAGACTTATGACTCTTTGGTGAGAGATGCGCAGCGAACGGTTCCCGGCAATCAGGAGATGACGATACTGTTTGCGTCGGGCAACGCTGGACACGGCAAGCTCGCCTCGCCCGGCACTGGAAAGAACGTCATCACCGTCGGCGCAAGCGAGAATATCAGGCCGACCGCCAGGGACGGCTGCGGCGTCAACCCCGACGGCGCAGACGATGCGATGTCGATGGTCGATTTTTCAAGCGGCGGGTTGACCGTGGACGGTCGCGTAAAACCTGACATAGTCGCGCCCGGCACCCACGTTCAGGGCGCGCGTTCGCAGGACCAGCTCAATACAGGCGGAGGCGTGTGCGGGCCTTTGAACTTCCCCTCAGGGCAGACGCTTTACACCTGGTCATCCGGCACAAGCCATTCGGCCCCGGCCGTGGCGGGAGCCGCCGCGCTCGTGCGGCACTTCTTCCAGAACTCGACAGGCACGCCGCCGAGCCCTGCTATGATAAAGGCGTTTCTGACCAACTCTTCAACATACATGACCGGCGCGCTTGCGGGCGGCAATTTGCCCGCGACGACGCAAGGCTGGGGGCTTGTAAACCTGGGGCGCGCGCTCGACGAAACGCCGAGAATCTCTGCCGACCAGACACAGGTGCTCGCAAGCACAGGCCAGACAGTGACGCTGCGCGGGAGCGTAGCCGATTCGACAAGACCGTTCCGTGTGACCCTTGCCTGGACAGACGCGCCCGGCTCGCCCGTCGGCGCCGTCACGGTCAATAATCTCGATCTACAGGTAAGCGCAGGCGGCAAGACTTATCTAGGAAACAGGTTCGCCAAGGACGTTTCGGTAGAAGGCGGCCCGGCCGACAAAGTGAACAACGTCGAATCCGTCTGGCTGCCCGCCGGGCTCACAGGCGATTTCGAGATTCGCATAGTCGGCACAAACATCGCGGGCGACGGCGTCCCCAACAACAGCGATACGACCGACCAGGACTTTGCGGTCGTAATTTACAACGCCAGGAGCGAAGGCAGCGAAGGCGGCGACGGCCCGATTGATTCACCGCCGTCGGTCAAGCTCAACTTCCCTGTCGGCGGCGAAAGGCTGACGGTCGGAAACTCTATACGGATACTGTGGGACGCTTCCGACAACAAAGAGATAACGAGCCAGCGGGTTGAGTTCTCATCCGACGGCGGCGCGACCTACAACACGATTGCGACGCTTGACGGCAATGCGCGCAGCTTTGATTGGAAGATACCCGCCGTGGCCACAACCTCCGGCAGGATCAAGGTGACCGCTTTAGACGGCGTCAACCTTCCGGTCGCTTCCGTCAGCTTCAGCAATTTCGAAGTGGTGCAGGGGCCTCCAGACACCTCGCCGCCCAGCGTGCTGCTGCTGACGCCAAACATAGACTCTGTGCTCGGCGGCGGGCTTGTGACGACGATCCGTTGGAAAGAGAGCGACAATGTGGGCGTCATCCAACGCGTAATCGAGTTCTCGCAGGACGCCGGTCAGACTTTCCAAAAGATCATAGAGCTGTCGGCCCCATCAAGCGGCGAAGAACAGAGCTATAGCTGGCAGGTTCCTGTCACATTAAATACGTCGAAGGGGCGCGTCCGCATAACGGTCTATGACGGGGCCGGAAATGCCGCAGCCATCACGTCCGTCGGCAAGTTCGAAGTATGGCCGATGCCTATAATCACCGACGCCGATTTCGACACCAAACAGGGAAAGAACGGTCAGCTTGAGGTGTTCGGCAGGAACTTCCGACTGAACCAGACCGAAGTCTACGTTGACGGGCGCAAGCTCAAGAAGGTCAAGTTCACCGAAAAGTGCGATGATGCGACAGGCACCTGCAAGAAGGTCTCTGTCGAAGATAAGAAGGTTCACAAACGCGTGCCGGTGGGCACACCCATCAACATACGAATTCGGCTGACAAAGACAGGGCAGGAGTCACCCGACTTCGAGTATAAACGCAAGAAGAACGATTGAGCGGCAGCCGGCGGCCAGTGGTCAGTAGAGGAAAGTAAGGTTTTGGCTTACTTCTTCTTTGACCACTGGCCCCCGATCACAGACCGCTTGCTGCTACCAGCCTCTGTAGCGGGCAAACTGACGATAAGCCGTCTGGTATCCCCTGTAGAAGCCTTCGCGGTATGACGGGTTGCCGTCCCTGAAGCTGCTGTGCCTGCTCGGGTTGAAAGAATCGCGATCACGCGCGTCATCCTGACCTTCCTTCAGACCGTTGCGATAGCCACGCTCAACCTCAGAGTTGGAGTACCCGTACCCGCCGTTGCTGTAGCCGCCATAGTTACCGCCGTAATAGCCATCGTTGCGCTGATTCCTGTAGCGGTAATATTCGCGGGCTCTGCGCTCGCGCTCGCGCTGGCGCTGTAACTCTAACAGGCGTGCGCGCTGAATCTGCTGGCGGCGAAGCCATTCGCGGTTCCGGTCCCTGTCTCGCTGCCAGTTGCCGTCGCGTCGCCCATCCCTGTCCCGGTCCCAATGCCGACTCCGGCTTTGGGCCTGAGCCGTAGTGTCAAAGATTCCACAGCCGGTTATAAGGGTTAGCGCGACCACCGCCCCTCCGACTGCCTTTTTCAGCCTTCGTAAGTCCATTTTTAGTACACCTTTCCTCTGATCCCATCTGCTCGAGTCGTTCATACGATTACTGACGCCTGCGCCCGCGTTGCCTGAAGAGCGAAGTTAAATATCAACGCGAGCGGTCTTCTTTTCCGCGAAAGCGCATACCGGCGGCGCGCTGATCCTGTAATCAGCCTTAAATCTTTAGCTATAAATAGTTTGCCCGGCACACCAGTCCCCGCCTTTGCAGGGTGATAAATTCTTGCATCTGGTTTACTCTTTTAGCTATGGAATCGAGCAAAGCGCGTGTGCAGATCGGCTGCTGTGGGTTTCGCTCATCTCGCCAGTCTTACTACTCGTCATTATCTGCCGTCGAAGTCCAACACACTTTCTACCAGCCGCCGCAAATCTCGACGCTTGAGAAGTGGCGAGCGGAAGCCCCGCCTGACTTTGAGTTTACGTTGAAAGCCTGGCAGCTAATCACACATCACGCATCAAGCCCCACATACAGGCGGATGAAACGGGAACTTACGCCGGTTGAAAAGGAGGAAGCCGGGGCCTTTCGCCCGACAGAGATAGTCCGGGAGGCCTGGGCGTTAACGCGCCGGTGCGCTCGCGCGCTCAAAGCCAAGACCGTAGTCTTTCAATGTCCCGCGAGCTTTCGTCCAACGCACGAAAACATCGAAAACCTTCTCAGATTCTTTAAGGAGCAGGAGCGTGACGGATTGACCTGCGGCTGGGAGCCGAGAGGCGATTGGCCCCGCGAGCTGGTCGAAGGGCTTTGCGAGGAGCTTGATCTGTGGCACGTTGTGGACCCGTTCTCGGACAGGAGCGTGACCCCTGGACGATGTTACTTCAGACTCCACGGCAGAGGCGGTTGGAGGTATTCTTATGAGGACGGCGAGATGGAAGAGCTGTACTCGATGCTGCCCGCGGGTGTGATCTCTTATGTCTTCTTTAACAACATAGATATGAAAAGAGACGCGGTCAGGTTTAGACAGATAGCAAACGGCGAACTGTGACAATTACAAAACATACGGGAATCTGCCGGTGTGGCGAGACAGAAGGTACGGTGTTTGCTGTTTAAAACCGTTTGACGGCTTGTGAGCGCAATCGTGTGAAAAGCGGCGTTGAAATCATTCAATCAGGGGGCATTATTGTATGGCCGAAGAAGCAAAAGAAGCGAAAGAGCAGGAGAAGCTGACCGACGAGGAGATGCGCGAGCGGCTCATACAGCTCGCGTTCGGGGGGGACCCCGGACGACTTGAAGAGTTTTGCAGCGTGCTAAAAGCGGAGCTGCCGGAAGGGACGGGGGCTGTGCTCAGGGGCAGCGCCATCACAGGCGAGCGGTGGGGCGACGGCGCGCCGTTTGACGCGGACGGGCCGGGCACGAGCGACCTCGATCTGACGCTGCTGGGCGAAAAGGTGATCGATTGTTACATACTCGACGGGTTCTATCTCCCAAAGATCCATTCAAAACCGCTCAGCGATAAAGACCCGGATATTGCGCCCGATCTCGTGCCGCTGCGCGAAAAGCTCCAGCACATGGTCGGCCGCCCCGTGAACATCCAGGCTACGAGAGACTTTGTCATGTACCTGCGGGGCGACCTCATCGGCCAGCCGTATCTCACGCTGATCGAAAAGCCCAAAGAAGAATGACGATAAAGCTGCTAAGCTACAACATACGTTACGGCGGCGTCGGGCGCGAGGCCCAGATGGCCGCCGTAATCCGCAAGGTCTCGCCCGACATAGTTGTCTTTCAGGAATCGACACGACCTCACGTCATCGAGCGGTTGTCTGAAGAGACGGGGATGAATGTGTGGGGCGCGATGCCGGGCCACTCTGTCGGGTTCATGAGCCGTCTGGCCGTAGATCATTACAGCTGGCATAAACCCGAAGGCGCACGCCATCCCTTTCTTGAGATCGTCCCGAAAGACAGCTCTGCCCGCGTCTTTGGTCTTCACCTGAGCGCGATCCACTCCAACTGGACGGAGCGTCGGCGTGTAAGGGAGCTTCGCGCGCTGCTGAAAGGTATCGAGCAGCATCAGGAAGGCTTTCACGTTCTGGTGGGTGATTTCAACACGCTCGCGCCGGGCGAGCTGCTCGACGCCACACGCCTGCCCGCGAGGCTTCGCGCGCTGGTTTGGTTGAGCGGCGGCAACATCAGGTGGGAGACGATAAAGATTCTTCTTGAAGCAGGGTATGCTGACGGCTACCGAATATTTCACCCGCAAGATAAAGGCTACACATTCCCGACGTGGGACCCGCACGTGCGGCTCGATTACGTGTTCGTGCCCGCGCCTTTCGCCGCCCGGCTCAAAGCCTGCGAGATAGTAATGACCCCTGACGTTGTCCGAGAAGCGTCGGACCACTTCCCCCTGCTCGCCGAGATCGACATCGATTGATAAGAAAAAAGGCCGCCTGTTTTGAGCAGGCGGCCTTTAGCTCTTAACTCAAGAGCGGTTAGGGCGTGGGTGGGGTGACGTACGTACAGGAGTTATTTCTCAAGTCCCTGTCCGTGATCGTAGCCTTGAGCACACCGACCGGTTTTTGAAGCGTCGCGTTTCCGCTCTTGGTCGAGTGGTCTGCGCGAATAGTGACGCGGCTCGTCGAAGTGTTGTGCTGGATCGTCACCGTGCATCCACTCTTCGTCAGGCTGCCGGTGCCCGAAGCCGTAAGCACGCCGTTTACGTAGAAGCGGTATGCTCCGGTCAGGTGATTGTAGAGCGCCGTAGTCGCCGCCACCGTGTCGTCATTCAAGCAACCCGTGAAGACTGTGACCGCGAAGGTGCTGCTATTAGAGTTGCCCGCAGTATCCGTAGCCGTGCAGGTGACGGTCGTCGTGCCGAGCGGGAAGATCGCGTTCGACGGCGGCACGCAGGCTACCGTAGGAGTCGAGCAGTTGTCGCCTGCCGCAGGCAGCGGGAAGGTGATCGCAAGCCCCGTGGGGAACGGGCAAGCGACAGGGGCTGCCGTGATGATGTCCGGCAGCGTCGCGATTGTCGGCTTCGTATCGTCGACGACCGTGACGTTTGCCATGGCCTGAGTCGTCCCGCCGCGCGGGTCTGTTACGGTCAAAAGCACAGGCGTCACGCCGAGCGGGTACGGCCCGGCAGGCGTCTGCGTGATGGTGATCGGGTCGCCGTCCGGGTCGAACGAGCCGTCGTCAACCGAAGCGTTCGCCTGGCAGTTGGCGTCTGCCGAGACCGTTACGTTCTTGGCCTTGGCAACGGGCAGCTCGTTATGCGGAGAGCACGAGCCTATGCACCCGCCGCTGACGTTGAGGCTGTATGCCGAGTTGGATGCGGCTCCGATTGGCACGTCATAGACGGTGATGACGAACGTGCTCTGGCCTGCTGGCAGGTTGAATGAGTAAGTTCTGACCGCCGCGCTCGATCCCGGGTCGGCAATGTAATTCGTCGCCAGGTTGGCCGGGTTAAAGCTATTGATGTAAGCCGCCGTAAACAGGTTGATAGCATTTGCGCCTGTCAAGGTTACCGTTATACAGCTCGCCCCGCTGCTCGCGCAGGTTGTAAAGGTGTAAGCGTCAAACTGGCGATTGCCCGGCTGCGTCGTTCCGGGGAAGGCCGCCTTCGCCGCCCCGCACGCGCTGGCGATGCCGTCACGGAAGTGGCGTGCACCTTGAATTCCTGTGGCCGTAGTAAAGCCCGCGCCCGCTACCGGCGCTGTCAGGTCGAGAGTCGACGCGATGTTGATTGCGGGCGGTCCTATTGGGACGGTGAAATGCATCACCTGTGGCATCGCTATGCCCGCATAGTTTACGGTCAGCGTGAAGTTGATCGTCGCAGGGCAAGTGACGTTGCCCGCGACGCTGAACCGGAACGGCATCGCGCTCAGCCCTGCGCCGCCCAGAGCGGCAAGGTCAGGGTAATCGCGCGAGCTCGGCAGCGTGATGACTATCCCAGGAGTAGTCGATGTGAGCGTGGCCGAGATGGCCGTCGCAGGGGCGACGCCCGTGTTTATCAGTTGGATGGCAAGAGTCGCTCCGTCACCCGGATCGACAAGCGCGTTGCCGTCACCGGGAGCTTCGAGCGCGGTAATCGTGCCGAATTCCAAGAACGCCGTCCCAGGCACTCCTAAAGACTGCATGGCCGCGAAGGCGTCGATGATGCCCACGCCTGTGTTGCGGTCAACGCCCGGCGCTTCGATGTCGATGGCCGTGCTAGTCAGCGCCGTGCGAATCTGCGCGGGCGTGAAGGCAGGGTTGGCGTCTTTGAGCAACGCGGCAATGGCGGCGGCGTGCGGCGCGGCTGCCGAAGTGCCGAAGAACGGCGTGGGAAAATTACCGACGCCTGTGACGGATGCGCCGTCGGCGGCGGTGATGTCGGGCTTCTGACGGACAAGTCCGCCCGTCGCCAGGAAGTTACCCGGGGTGATAGGCGTGCCATCGGCTTGATAGAAGAGGCGGCGCGGGCCGTCCGAGGTGAACGTCTCGCTGACGTTTGCGCTGCTGTGACGACCGGGGAAAGGCCCGACGGCGGGAGTGGCCGCTGTGCTGAAGGCGTTGGCCGCGTGGCTGTGACCGTACGTCACGCCGTTTGTATTAATCGACAGCCGTCCGCGATTGGTGTTCAGGTTGAGGAAGCGGCTCGCAGCGCCAGTCTTTCTGACGATTACTATGCGAGTGTTCGCGGCTTGACCGATTATCTCAAACGGATCATCGTCCCCGTTCTGAATGTTGGTCGAGCTGCCGAGGACTGTCGTCCCTGTGGAGTTCAGTACGAATAAGTCATAGTCGTTTGTCGATCCGCCCAGAGGGTCGGACCAGTTGAGAGTGGTAGGCGATCCGGCGCTTGTCGATGCCGCGGTCATCAGGTTGAAGTTCTGGCCCCCGAAATTGTGAAGGTTGCCTGCCGACCCCACAGGAATCGGCGCGGCGGTCGCGCCGCCGTCAACGAAGTCGCCTTCCCACGTGCCGGAGGTGTTATCGTCTTTGTTTCCTGAATTGCCTGCCGACGAGAAGTAGAGCGCGCCCGCCGCGGTCACATCGTTTACGGCCTGGATCACAACGCCCTGGTTTCTGGGTGAAACTACGCTGGGAGCCTGGCCGTCTTGAAACGGAGACTCTGCGAAATAGAAAAGGTCGTCTACGATGATGTCACACCCGGCGGTGCGGAGATCGCGTATGTTCTGCGCGAACTGCGTGATCGTCGGAAAACCTGTGGCGAAAAAGAGCTGCGCGCCCGGCGCGAGGTCGTGGACAAGCTCAAGCATCGCTGTCCCTTCAGCGCCTGTCGCAGGGCCAGCCTGCCCCGGCAAGACGGTTACCGCGGGGAGGTCACCGAGCGCCTGGGCGGTGGCAAGACCGTTGACGCCGTCAGAGAGAACGCCGATCTTGATGCCCGTACCGTCAACGTGAAACGCTCCGCGAACAGAGTTGACGCGGTGTGTGATGTCGGCTTCCGAGCTTCGGCTGCCGCGACCCGTCGGCGCGCCCGTGCCTGCGACGTTCGTCTGTACGCCTGTTGTCAGGGCGGCGGCCACCTGGTCTTGAATCTTCAGGGCTTTCTCCTGGAACTCAGGCGACACTGCGTACTTCTTAAAGATTCTCTCAGCCCGGCTGTTACGCAATCTCTCGGCCTTCCTCGAAGCCTTCGTGTCGTCAACCTGCCCGTAGTTCTGTGAGACTGACGCCTTTTGCTTGGGTTGGACAAAGATGACATCGGGGAAGCCCGCTATCGTCGGGACGCTGTCGATGCTGGTTATCACCCGAATGGTGCCCTGCGCGGAGTTGACGATCTGCGCGCCATTTGCCCTGAGCCCGCTTAAAAGCGCGTCCGAGACATTGGCTCTTATGTCGAGTTCGACCTTGCCTTGAGTCTCGTTGACGTATTCGAGGTCGGTCGCGACCTCCAAAACGCCTTCGGCAACAGGCAAGCCGTTTCGCATCTTCACCTCATAGACAAGCTGCGAATCCATCTTGGTCTCGACGCCCGTGCGCGAATCCTTCTCCCGTATGAGAGCGTCGATCTGCGCGAGGGCTTCGGGGCTAATCCCCTGCTCTGCCTGAGCCGGGGCGGCGTTCGCCTTCGGTGTTCTAGCCGAAAAAAGCGCGGCGGCGGTGATCGCAACCAGGCCTATGATAACCAGTATCGACGGCACTAGCAGCCGTCCGAGTTTTCCATTTATTGCTCTCTTCGAGCCATTCCGACGGGTAGCGGCTCCATTTTTACTTCTATTATTCATCACCCAGAGTTCTCCTTAAGATATTGAGGGACCAGAGTCTATTGGCAGGTTGAAGGTAAATCGTTACAACCCGGCTTCCACTTAATCGTAAATTCGTACCGCTTCAAGAGGGCTCAACGGAAAGGCAACCAGTTATGGTCGGAAGAGCCCAAAATTGCAAAGGCCAGCCAACACCATAATCCTTTGACCTTCAGCCTACCCAGGCTTTTCTAGAGGTCCGGAATTGGTACTGAGGGGATTGTTTAAAGCTGTGGGGCTCAAAACAACGCGGAGAACTTTATATCGGGTGCAATGCGATGTCAACAACAATTATTGAGACGTCATTCAGTTTTAAAACTCGCCGCAAACGACCGGTGATCTGCGGGCAGAACTCTTACTTTGATTGACAAGGCCAATCACTTACCATAGGCTTACAAAGAATTGAGCTTAGCCCGCTCACTTCTCAGCTTCTCTGGAATCCTCCAGGCTGCCTGACGCAGATGGCTTATAGATCAGGCTGGATATAACTGCCAATCAGAAGGGTCTTTTCAATCGTTTTAATTACATCGGAAAGACCCAGGCATCGGATCCTAGACCTCCGCCATCCGACCGGCAAGGGCTGAAGTGATTGAAAGGTCACTCGTCCACAGCAATTTTTTATTTGGGACAGGCAATTATTTTAAGGCATCGAATCCGCTCTTTGATGCATCGGCCAACCGGGCCGTTTACGGGCATGAAAGAAGGCGGTTCACCGGAGTTTTTATGGCAAAAAAATCGAGACCTACCTTTTTGAAACGGGAAAAGGAGAAGGCGCGGCAGCAAAAACAGAAGGACAAAGAAGCCCGCAGGGCTGAGGCTAAAGAGAGGGGCGCAGGCGCGTCTCTGAGAATCGAAGGAGAAGACCCGGACATAGCCGGAATCCGTCCCGGCCCACAACCGTTGCCCGCCGAGTGGGAGTATGATAACGGCAGGCCGTCACAGCTCTTAAATGAAGCGCCTGAAGATAAGTAGATAAGGAGCAGGCTCTACACTCAGGCAGAGCGTTTTGAAGAGAAGAAAGGGACCTATGAAAATACTGTTATTTAACCCTGACAACGGCGTGACTCGCAATTTCATGCCGCACCTTTGGATGTTTCTGCTCCAATCGATTACTCCGCCCGAACACGAGGTGATATTGATCGACGGCAACGCGCGGCGGATGAATGAAGACGAGATTGCGCGGTTCGTGATTGAGCAAAAGATCGGCCTTGTCGGCATCGGCGCGATGACCCGAATGGTCCAGAAGGCATACCGTATGGCCGATGCGATCCGCGCCGTTGGGGTTCCGGTCGTAATGGGCGGGCCGCACGTTACCGAGGTCCCGGACGAGGCGCTCGGGCGAGACGGCGGCCCGCGCCACGCCGATGCCGTCGCGCTCGGTGAAGCCGACGAGACGTGGCCTGTGATAGTCAGGGACGCGGCGCGCGGGGAGCTGAAGGAGGTTTACACGCCCGTTGACGAGACGGGCAAAGAGCGCAAGCCGAGCCTTCAACCGTACCCTGAGATCCCCTGGGAGACGATGGACCTCGACCAGTTCAACATAGTCCCGAAAGCTTTCGCCCCCCTTCTCAAACAGGTAGGGTGGGAGACCTTCCGCCTTATCCCCATAGAGTCCGGGCGAGGGTGCCCGTACGGCTGCGAATTCTGCACGGTGACAGGGTTCTTTGGCGACTCGATCAGGTTCCGCTCGAACGAAAGCGTCGTAAACGAGCTGCTGCGCCTCAAGGCCCGCGCCAAACGAGAGAACGGGAAGATCGCCGTCTTTTTCATAGACGATAACTTTGCAATCAACGTCAAGCGCACAAAGTCGCTGTTGCGCGACATCATAGCCGCAAACGCGCAGGTCTTCTGGGTCGCGCAGATCAGCGCGAACCTCTTACGCGACGAAGAACTGGTCGACCTTATCGCGGCGTCGGGCGGCAGGTGGATATTCATCGGCATGGAGTCTGTCGATACGGCAAACCTTGCCGACATGAATAAAGGGTTCAACAAGCCGAGCGAGTATAAGGCCGTGCTTGAAAGGCTGGCGCAGCGCGACATCCACGCGATCACCTCATTCATCTTTGGCATGGACAACGACACGCCGGGCGCGGCCGAGCGAACGCTTGAGCAGATTCGCAGCTGGCCGCCGGGGCTGCCTGTCTTCGGTCAGCTCACGCCGTTTCCTTCCACGCCGCTTTACAAGCGGCTACAGGCAGCGGGCAGGCTTACGCGGCCAAAGCACTGGCTTGAGTTCACGCCTTTCGGCATGGCGCACACGCCGCTTAAGATGACGATTGAGCAGGCGCACGCAGAGGTCAACCACGGGTGGGCCAGTTCCTATAGCCCCGAAGCCATAGCGGCGGCGATGGACGCGATGGCGGACAAACCCATCACTCATCGAATAAACGTGCTGGTAGCGAGGCTATGCTTTCGCGGCATATACTTCCCGCAGGTAGGCAAGCTTGCGTGGGTCAAGGTGATCGCCCAGAACAGGCGTACGATCATGAAGCTTGTGCGCGAGGCGCTCGACAGCCGGAGCAAGGCGAAAAAGGTCCGCGAAGGAACGAGCCAGGCTCCTATTTCCGAGCTTACTATCGACGCAGGCACGCGTTTGACACAGACCGACAACCCCTAAAACGCGAGCGCGGGCGGGCTGCTTTGTGCCGAGCGGCCCGCCTGCTACGGCTCTCGCGTGAAATCCGACTTCTGAATTATATAACCGAAGAAAAGCTCCTGGCTTATCTGCCGGGCGGCGCTTGACGCCTCGGCGTGCTTCGAGTTGCTGCACAGCTCGGCCAGATGTTGGAGCACCGCCTTGGTCGCCGCGCGCATCGCGAGCTTGTTTGTAAACATCTTGCCGGTCAACCCGCCCGCGAGGTCTTTTGCGTGCGTGGCTTTGGACTCAGACAGAGTCTCGCACAAGGTCTTCACCTTCATGCGGTCGTAGTTCTCGTTAAAAGGGATTGCGACCTTGGACGCGCCAAGCAGCAGATGTTTCTCCTTGGGCAGTTCCCCCGGCTTGGCTTCGCGCTGAAATATATCATCC
Source organism: uncultured Clostridia bacterium (assembly GCA_964615905.1). Classification (GTDB taxonomy): domain Bacteria; phylum Acidobacteriota; class Blastocatellia; order UBA7656; family UBA7656; genus DATLMR01. The sequence continues at coordinate 216,524 of CAZTUB010000005.1, read as the reverse complement.
AGTTTTTGATCGAGGATCGCGCGCTTATACCGCCTGGCGCCGCGCCGCGCCCAGAGTATCGTGTACTCGGCGTCGGTCACAGTCGTCACTACTCCGATGCCGTAGAGGTTTGAGGTGTCGGGGTCTTTATAGGCAACCGTATTGCCAGTCTTGATTTTCATGTTTTCTCCAAGGCTGCTACAGAATATTCTTTTATTTCCCGGTGGGTTTGCCGCGCAAGTCAGCGCTGAAGCTTGTCGCGAGCCGCTATGGCCCGTTCCAGCGCATCTTTTTCGGTCCTGACCTTTGCCTCATCGCCGGACCTGCTCGCCTGGTCGAGTCTCGTCTTGCTGTTTTCAACCCTCTCTCGTCTGTGCCGCTTTAGCTCTTCTTTCAGGATCGCCGTATTCAAGCTCTTTAATTTGACCGCGTCCGCTTCAAGCCCTGCCAGCGCCCCGCGTTGCTCTTTTATCGCAACACGGTAAGCTCGCAAGACGCCGCGCACGACCAATGTCATCGGCAAAAACTCGCCTTCCGTCTCGGCCCTTGCCTTGACACGCTTTGCAGACTGGCTGACCAGAGAGCAAAGCAGGAAGCGGTTCACCTCATCGCCGGCCTCTCTTTGCGTCGAAAAAGCTTTCGTCAGCGCGTAGTCGGCTATCGCCCGGCTGACAGCGTCCGTAGGACCGGTTACGTTCTGATCTTCGTCGTCATCAACCGCAGTGCTTTTACTTGACATCAAATAGACTCCTTCGTTACCTGAATTATAATTCCCACGTATTAAGTTGAAGGACTCAAGTGAAGCTACAACGGGGCGGAGCTTTCGGGCGAGGTTGAATTAAAGCCTTCAATTTTTTCATCCACATCGTTGCGTTCGGTTTTTGTAGCCAGCCGCTCCTGCCCGTCGGGCACAGGAACGGGGTCGGGCTTTTCATCAGATGATCGGTCAGTCATATTCACCTTTCGTTCGGAGACGAGTAAAGATTGGCCCCGCCTACTCAAGCTGAGACCGGAGCGCTTTGATACCTATGTATGTCAGCCTGATATTGGTAATTCTATAAGGCGTGTTGTTAGTCCCCTTCGTCACAAGGTCGCCGCTGATCAAACCTTCACCCTTCATGAAGAGAAGATATTCGAGGATTTTGCCCTCTTCAGAAAGATGTTCCAGGTGCCCGTTGTGCACGGGCAAAACCCCTCTATTCAAGTGGGCGTCTATCTCCTGCAAAATCGTTTGAACAAGGTTCTGATTGAGCGTGCTCATTTTCTACTCTTTCGAAATTTAGTCGCTGCCGAAACAGAGATACTCCGTTCAGCTTTATGATGCGTGTTGCGCCCTCTTTTTAAGAATCTCCCGCGTCGGCTTCACGTTGCTTGCGAGCCGGACGGCTTTGAGTCCTTGAATAACGTACCATCCGAAATCGATCTGCCACCAGCGGCGGCCGAACCTTGCGGCATTCGCGTCCGAATGATGATTCCTGTGCCAGTTCTCTCCCCACGCTCCCAGTTGAAACGGGCCAAGCCACCAAAGGTTGCGGCTCGAATCCGCGCCTTCCGGCAGGCCCGGAGTCATGTGCAGCAGGCTGTTGACGAGCATTTGAAAGTGCAGCGCGTAAACAAGTCTTATCGCGCCGAGCCAGAAGAATGCCTGCCACCCCAGAACCAGCCCTATACATACCGACAGCGCGATTATGGGAATCTGCAAGCGCCTCCATACACGATACCTGGGCCTGTCCATGTCTGGACACCATCGCTTTATATCCGTGCCGGAATATTGATAGACCCAGCGTATATGCGCCCACCAGAACCCTCCGTGGCGGGGGCTTGATACGTCTTCGGGCGTATCGGCCTTGGCGTGGTGCTGGCGGTGGTTGGCCACCCACCCGAGCGGCTCTCCCGACGCGTTTAGGATAGTAAAAAATATCAGGATGTTCTCCGCAATCCCGTGCAGCCTGAGCGAGCGGTGAGCGAACGACCTGTGATAGCACACCGATGTGCCGATCCCGCCGATTGAAGTGATCGCCACAGCGAGGGCGAGCACGCCCAGGTCGGGCAGCGGGAATAAGATCAGGCCGACAACCGCAAGCACGTGAATCGAAGCGAGGTAGAATAAGACGGGGCCATTCCCTTTCGAATATTGCCACCAGGGGCGCGTCCACGGCTGTTCGTCTATCAATTGTGTTGATTTCATATTTTATTCAAACTCTTGCAATATGCGCTAACGAGGCGGCCTCAGACTCATTCAGGCTGCGGCACCGGCTTCACAAACCAGACCCCTGTTATCGTCGCGCCTCTTGAGTCGGCAATCCGCGTGGCTTCCTCTATGCTTTCCGCGTAACGCCCTTCGGTCCGAAGGTGCTTGAGGTAATCTGCCCCGTACCCGCAGGCAGGCCCGACCAGCATCAAGCGGTCGCTTATCTCAAACGCGTACGCCTCTTCGCCGGAAGCAAGCCGCCCTATAGCGTCGTCGATATTTACAAGCCTTGTATTCATGATGTCTACCGGTCTTCCCTTCGAAGCTAAGCGGATATAAAGCAAGTTAAGCCGGGAGCCTGTGAACCGTCGCTGTGAGGATAGATTGACACCGACATTGAAAGCTCCACAAGTGGCATCTTGCGGAGTCAAACCGGCTACCACTCAGACCGGATGGCTTTCTGCTGTATTGCAGACGCATTAAGATTATACCCTGCGGGGGCGGGGGTCAAGTTTTAGTATTGTACTCATGATAACCGAAGCGGCTTCCCGCGACCCGCGCTGCGCAGTGACTTGTCATTGCGCAGCGCATAGACCCGTATGATTGAAACCGCTCTACAGTTTTATCTCGTCCTTGAACAGCTCTCTCAAAACCGAAAGCTTCTTTGCCATAGCGGTCGGGTGTCTCAATGAGCCCGCAAGCTGGTCCGGCGATAGGGTGGGCGGCGTCGGCACTTTGACCGAAGCAGGGCCGAGGTTGAGGTTGTCATCCGAAAGGCTCAAGACATGGCTGAATGACGGCGCGGCCGCATCGCGGTATGTTAACGAGCCGGTCTTGAAAAAATCGTTCAGCGTCGCGATCACAGATGTGTGGTCATAGGGCGTGACGGCTGTGTAAGGCGGCGCGGGAGTGAACCCTTCCGGTCTGAAGACTGTGCCGGCAGGGACGCGCGGCGAGATCAACAGAGCCGGTACGCGCGGCCCGTATCGCGTGCCTGGGAACGGGTACGGGTACGGGTAATTATCGGGCGGCGTCAGCTCCGCCCCGCCCGGCGGCGTGGCGTTTTCGGGCGGCGGGACGTGGTCGTAACAGCCGCCGTGCTCATCATACGTGACGATGAGCAGAATATTACCCTGCTGCCAGTAAGAGCTTGCTCGAATCGCGTTGTAGACGTTGGCGAGTAATATCTCGCCGTAGATCACGTCGTTCGGCGGGTGGTTGCAATTGGCAAAAAGCGGCGGCGAGTTGTCGGGGTAATTCTGGAACATCGGCTCGATCAAAGAAAACCTGGGCAGCGTTTCGTTCTTAAGATCGTCGAGAAAAGTCGGAGCGAGAAGCGGCTCGAACTCCGGCTTGTTATTATCGAAGTGGCATACGTTGCCGGAAAAGCTCGTCATGGTTTGAAAAACATAATCGATAAGGAACACCGAGGCGGGTATGTCGTGAAAATAGACCTTCCAGTTCTCGATAGACGGGCAGTTCGGGTTGAGAGTATCGAGCCGTTCAAAGATCGACGGAAGATTCGGAATCTTGGCTTCTTTGAGTATAAACTCGATGTATTCGTAATCGTCCACAAACCCGCCGGAGCTGGCGCAGGTCAAGAAGAGACGGTTCGCAAAAGTCTGCGTCGGGCACGAGCCGAACCACGAGTCGGTCACGGCAAACGCCTGCGCAAGCTCGCCCGTCACCCCCACCTGCGGAGAATCGCCTGACGAAGTGAAATAGTTCATTATCTCTTTTGCGCGGGCGCGCTCGCCCGTCACGCTATCTGTGCGCGGCAGGTCTGCGTACCAGTACGTCGGCTTGGTCGGAATATCCGGGTATTGTTGATGCGTGGCCAGATAGTCGAGAACGAACCCGCTCATCGACGCGGTGCCCGTCCCGTCCGTATTCCCGAAGATTTGCAGGTTCATGTCGGCAAAGGCTTCGCCGGGATCGATGGGCGGGACCGCCGTCGAGTTCGGGTTGTTATTCACACGATGAGCGACGCCGTTCAAGCTGTAGTTTTTCGAGTCCAGCGGCAGCCCTTCGAAGTCGGCGCTTCTAGGGTAGAGGGTCCCAAGCATGTTATCGAAGGAGCGGTTCTCTAGCATCAAGACCACGACATTGGTAATAGGAGCAAAGCCGTTTTTTGACATGACGGACCACCTTTAAAAGAAATGAGAACGCCCTGTGATCTTTGAAGGAGAGCTACAATGACAGCTGGACTTGAAACACACCCGCGTCGAGCCGCGTGCTCAGATCATAACCTGAATGAGACAAGACCTTCATCATCGGCTCATTTTCCGCAAGCACGTGGCCTTCGAGCACCTCTATCCCGTGCTCGCGCGCTATACGCGAAAGCGACGAGAGCAGGTGCGCGCCTATGCCTTGCCGCTGAAACTCATCCGCGACCGTAAAGGCCGCCTCCGCCGTTTGAGGCGATTCAGCCTGTCTGTAGTACCGCGCCACCGCGACGATCTTGTCGGCCACCTCTCCGACAATGGCAAAGTGGTTTTCGTAATCGACCGAGGCCAGGTATTCGGCCTTAGCCGGATCGGGAGAAGGGACGATCAGAAATCTCTGGTACAGGCTCCTGCGCGAGAGCCTGGTATAGAGGTCCAGCAGTTTGACCGAGTCACCCGGCTTGATCGGCCGCACGCGCATCGTAGAGCCGTCGCGCAACCTGTGGCTATATGTATACCGGTCAAACATCTTCGATCACGAGCGCGCTTTCAGGCCCGCAAGCCGCGTGGCAATCAACTGGTAGACGTAAGGGTTGAAGACGAGCCCAGCGTGCGTGCCTATGACTTCAAAATCGACCGCCGGGTCGTCGTACTTGCAATACCGCCAATCGACAATCCCGTCTGACTTTGTGAAGATCGCCGTCCGGCTAATAGAGTCCGGGAGCGGAACCTGTAACGCCTTGACCGCGTCGCAGGTGCAGTAGCCCGTGTAGCAAGCGGGCGGGTCTGTGTGTGCCTGCTCTCTCTTTATTCGCTGCCGCACGACCTGTGCCATGCCAAGCACCATCGGGTGCGAGCGTATGCCGCGAAACGGCGAGCCGAGCGTAATAACCGAAGCGACTCGGTCCGACTTTATCGTGGCAGCGGAGGTGGCCAGTATCCCGCCAAGGCTGTGGCCGATCAGGTGCACTTTGCTTCCAGTCTCGGAGTAAGCTCTGTCTATCGTCGCGCTGAGCCTGTCGACAAGCAGATCGAGGCATTCGGCGTTGCGCCCTATGCGCGACAGGTACGAGCGGTAGCCAACGCGTTTGAGCCACCAGTAAATCTCTTGCAAGTACAGGTCTGTACCCATAAAACCGGGCACGACTATAACCGCCGACCGGTCACCGCGCGGGACCCCGAACCCGTAGAAGACGGGCGAGGCTCGCAAGGCAAGCCAGTCCATCCCTGTCAGGGCTTCGAGCCATATCGGTCGTCTGACGGGCTTTTGATCCTTGTAGAAAGTGTTTGGTATTGCTGCCATTATCCCTCTTGAAAGTGACAAGAGGAGCGTAAACCGTGAACCGTAAACCGTGACAAGTCAGAGAGAAATACCACCTGGGCCTCTCTTATTTCTTGGCACTTGTCACTCGTCACTGTTTACCCTCCTCTTACTTGTCACGGTTTACGATTCACGGTTTACGCTTCTAACCTTCTGCGGCTCTATCTCAGGCACAGACGCCTTCTCGCGCAACTCGACAAACGATTCGTCCAAAAACCGCTTGAGTCTCTCAACGTCGGGCATCGCCTGTGTATCGGACGACAGCCCGAAATAGAGCTTCTGGTCATAGCTCATGATAGCGCACCCTACACCAATCGCATAGCCGACAGGGACGTAAGGATAGTAAGCGACCATACGCTTACCCATGGCGTAGAGCGGGACCTGCGGCCCCGGAACATTTGTCGAGACCATGTTGAAAGGCGGGAGCGGTGTGCTCGCTATGGCTCCGACCAGCGCCTGGACGGGCGCGGGCAGTATGCCCATCAAAGCCGACAGCACGTTTATGCCTTCGGCCACGCGAGCGGTCTTCATCGCAACAGTCTTTTCATTCACGTACCGGAAACGCGTGAGCGGGTCTTTCATATCGAGCGGTATCTCGACAGGGAGCATCGAGACGAGGTTGCCGAGCGCGCCCCGCTTCTCTTCTTGCCGCATGCTAACTGGGACCATTATGCGAAGGTTGCGACCCTTAGTCCTCTGTCTTTGCGCCGTGACGTAACGCGAGACAGCGCCCGCGAGAACCGTCAGCACAACGTCATTGACGGTCCCGCCCAAAGCCCCGCGAATCGCGCGGGCCTCCGCAAAAGAGAACTCGCTCCAAACAAGCTTGCGCTCGCCCGAACACTGGCGGTTGAAAGGAAGCACGGGGGCAGGGGCCGCCAGCTGCGGCATAAACGAGTTTATCTGCCCAAGCGGGCCGCGACCCTGATCGTTTATGAGCGCCTGGGTCAGATTCAAAAGCCCGTTTTGAAATTCCATCCAGCGGGTCATGCCTTCTTGCATGCTTCCGAGCAGCGAATCGAAGAAACGTCGCGTCGCGTCCTCTTTTGGAGAGGGCGGGCGTTCCGGCTGTTTGGGCACGGGCTGCGGCTTGGGCGAAAAATCGAGAACTACTTTCAACAGATCGACGCCCGACACGCCGTCGACCATGCAATGATGTACCCGCGCGATCATCGCCGAGCGTTTGCCTTCCAGTCCGTAGACGAGATAGATGTCCCACAAGGGCTTTGAGCGATCCATCACGGGGGTGAATATGCGCCCGGCCAGTTCTATCAGCTCCGCTTCCCCGCCGGGCTTATCGATCTGTACACGAAATATGTGACGTTTGATGTCAAACTCGTGATCGTACTCCCAGGTCGGGTGGCCTATCTGAAAAGGATCGGGTACGACTTTCTGCTGGTAGCGCGGTATCAGGTGCAGCTTCGAATGTACGCCTTTGACAAACCGCTCGAAAGGTATCTCGCCGTCAAACACGCTTACGCTGCCGATGTGCATCGGCGCTTCTTTCTTCTCGAAATATAGAAAGCTCGCGTCCATCGACGTGAGACGGCGATTGAGATTAGCCTGTACCATTTCGTCCTCTGATCTCGCCTCCGGCAGTTAAAAGCTACCTGCGCTCAAGCGTCATCCGCAGCCCGTGTCGCGGCCTGAGCGTAATCAACGGCTGCATCTTCACAGGGTGATTTTCAACCATGCGCATGCGCCACTGCTGCGCAAGGGTGGCGATTATCAGTATGCCCTCCATCCAGGCGAATTGCTCGCCTATGCACAGCCGTGGGCCGCTGCCGAAGGGAAAGTAGGCGTGTTTCGGTCGCGCGGCCCGCGCTTCGGCTGTCCATCGCTCGGGGTCGAACCTGTCGGGGTCCGGGTAATACTTCTCGTTGTGGTGCATCACGTACTGGCTCAAAAGGACAATCGACCCCGCGGGTATCGTGTAATCGCCGACCTTGTAAGTCGCAAGCGCGCGCCGCCCCATCACCCACACGGGCGGGTAACACCGCATCGCTTCGGCCATCACCATCTCGGTGTAGACGAGGCGAGGCACGTCATCGACCGAAGGCAATCGCCCGCCTAATAAAGAGTCTAGCTCGGCATGAAGTTTTGCTTCGGCCTCGGGATTTCGAGACAGGAGATACCACGTCCACGCAAGCGCGTTTGCGGTCGTTTCGTGACCCGCCAGAAAGAGCGTCATCGCTTCGTCGCGCAGCTGCTCGTCCGACATGCCGCCGCCGTCGCCTTCCGCGTCTTGCGCGAGCAGCAGCATCGAGAGCAGATCGCCCCGGTCTTCGCCACTTGCGCGGCGGTCATCGATGATGCGATAGATGGTTTCGTCCAGCCGCTCCTTAGCTTTTTTCACGCGCAGGTTCGAAGGCGTCGGAAGCTTGTCGAGTATCTCCGTCAGCGGCGACGTGAAGGTTTCGAACATCTCAAGGATGTCCGTGAGCGCCTCGCCTATCTCTTTCGATTCGCTCTCGACATCGGCGTCAAATAGCGTCTTTGCTACAATCGCGAGCGTGAGCCGCATCATCTCTTGAGCTATGTCTACGGGCTTTCCTTCTTGCCATCGCGAGCGAGCGCGGTCGGTGTATTCGACCATCGTGAGAGCGTAGTTGGCTATGCGCTGGCGGTGAAATGCAGGCTGCGAGAGACGGCGGTGGCGGCGATGAAAGTTGCCTTCGCTTGTCAACAGCCCTCGCCCCAGCACTTTTTTGGCTCGTTGCAGCCCGCGCCCTTTCAAGAAATTCCAGTCGTGCGCCACAAGCACATTGTTTATGTAGTCGGGGTGGTTCAGCAGGACTGTGTCTTGAGGGCCGAGCTTGAAATGAGCAATCTCGCCGTATTCTTTTGCGACCTTCATCAAGAAGCGAAGCGGGTCGCGCGTCATAGCGACTATGTGGCCGCCGGGCGTGCTCGTCTTTGGGCCGGGCGGCAGGTTGGCAGCGGCCAGTTTCGCCGATCTCTTCTTGCCGGTGGATGCTCGCGCCGCGTGTGACATACGCTCTGCTTCTCCTTTGAGCCAGGGCTGGCTATTCTATCGTGAAGCCCGTCACGTCGTAAGACATCACTATCAGGTCGTGCGTTACGTCTTTTCGGTCGATCACGTAATCGGCAAGCACCGCCTCTGCGCGAAAGCCCAGCCGTTCGAACACGCGCATGGCCCCACGCTGACCCGAAGCCATGCGAGCCACGATCTTTTTCAGCCCTTGCTCGCGGGCCAGCGCGAAAAGCTCGTTGGCGAGCAGACTGCCCAGCCCGCAACCGCGCACTTCAGGGTTTATCAGCAGCTGAATCTCGCCCAGGTGACGAGTCCAGAGCATCTCGTTATGACCGAGGCTGCCGTGGCCGACGAGCTTGCCGTCGATCTCTGCAAGTATAGTCTTGATGCGACCGGCCTTGACGTTGCGAATCCAGTTTTCAACAGCTTCCGGCCGTGTGATGTCGAAGGAAAGAAAGAGCAGATCGTCTTCGGGCAAGCTTTGCGCGAAACGGAGCAGCGGCTCTTTGTCATCAGCGGTCATGAGGCGAAAAGTTACCCGCTTATCATTGATCTGTGTGGTCCAGGGATATTCCCTTTTCGAGAGCGCCTCGGTCCTCATTCACTTCTCCTTTGGTCTGACTATCGTTTTTGTGCGCCGCCCAGGAACGGGAGCTGCGTGGCAAGCTCAAGCCAGCGTTTTTGCACCTCGACGTAATTTGCCACCGCCTGCTCTGCGAAGTCCGCGAGCGCCGCCGCCGGTGACGACTCGTCGAGGCCGAGCCCGTCTTTCAGCGCGCTTATCACCTGGGAGTTCTGCTGCGCAGCGAAATCGAGCCACGCGGTCCGCGCTCTCACGAAAGTCTCTATCCCCTGCCCCGCGTAATCCGACATCGAGCGCAACACGTCGGAAGCGTCGAAATTTACGCCTTCGCGCGCCGCATCATAAAACTGCGAGCTTTGCTGTGACACGACTTCGGCCCAGCGCCGCTGCGCTTCGACGAACCCTTCGACGCCCTGCTTTACCCATTCTGCAAGCGCCGGGGTCGGGGCCGCTTTGTAATACCCCATCCCTTCGGTGATCGCCTTCAGCACAAGCGCGTTCTGTTGCGATGTCAGCTCGATCCATTGCTTCTGCGCTTCAACAAGGTTTTCGACGACCTGCCTCGCCCACTCGGCGGCTTCTGCCGCTCCCGCCGTCGCGCTCGATTGTTGACCGGTCGAAGTCGAACCGGCGGAACCGGACGGTTCCTGGGCCGGTTTGGCTCTCTTTGACGACTTCCTGCCTTTTGATGACTTCCCGCTCTTTGACGCTTTTGTAGATTTCGATCTGCTAGACATAACCTCTTCCTTTCCGAATCATTCTTGATCGCTTCGGGCCTCTTCCATCTCTCGAAGCTCGCGGCGCAACACCTTACCGACTGTGCTCTTGGGCAGGCTCTGTTTGAACTCGATAACGGAGGGGACCTTGTAGCGTGCGAGCCGCGCGCGGCAGAACTCGACGATCTCATCCTCGGTCGCCTGAACGCCCTCTTTGAGCACGATGAATGCCTTGATGGCCTCTCCGCGATACGAATCCGCAACCCCTATGACCGCTGCCTCTTTCACCGCCGCGTGCGTAAAGATGACCTCTTCGACCTCGGTCGGGTAGACGTTGAAGCCGCTGACGATAATCATATCCTTCTTGCGCTGCACGATGTAGAAGTAGCCGTCCTCGTCCATCCGCGCCACGTCGCCCGTGTAGAGCCAGCCGTCGCGCAAGGTCTTTGCCGTCTCTTCCGCGTTTCCCCAGTAGCCTTTCATCACCTGCGGCCCGCGCAGGCAAAGCTCGCCTTCGTGACCCGCGGGAACTTCCGTCTCGCCGCTTTCCAGATCGACGATCTTGCATTCGGTGTCGGGAACGGGCAGGCCTATGCTTCCGGGCTTGCGGCGCGCGAGCGTAGCCGTGGTCGTGGCGAGCGCGGACGTTTCCGTCATCCCGTAGCCTTCAAAAAGCATCGCGCCGCTCAACTGCTCGAACTGCTCTATGACTTCGAGCGGGAGCGGAGCCGAGCCGCTGTTGAACCGGCGAACAAGATCAAGCCCGTAATCCCTGGCCTGGGGGTGATTGAGCAGCGCGATAAAAAGCGTCGGAACCGCCGGAAAGTAAGTCGGGCGGTGCTGCTTGATCGCCGAAAGCATCTGATTGACTTCAAATTTTGGGATGATGACCTGCATCGCGCCCGTCCACACGCCGTAGATCACGCCCACTAGCAGGCCGTAGATATGAAAGTAAGGTATCACCATCAGGAAACGCTCATCGCCGCGTTGCGACACGTAGCTGCCCCAGACCGCCGCCTGCACCGCCGCCGCAAAGAGGTTAAAATGCGTAAGCATAGCCGCTTTCGGCGTGCCCGTCGTTCCACCCGTGTACTGCAAGACCGCCACGTCCTCTTCGGGGTCAATCTCTACGCGAGGCAGCGATGGCGTGTCCACGCTCGCGATCAAATCTGAAAACGAGAGCGTGCCCTCGACCGTTGACGCGGAGACTTCGGGTGCGGACGAGTAATCTCTCAACCCGCTTGTGATAACGGTCTCAATGCCGGACTGGCCCTGTATCGAGAGCACTGTCGGGGCGAGGGCGTCGAGCGTTATCATGGCCCGCATGCCGGAATCTTTAGCAACAAGCTCGACTTCCCTTGGCGTGTAGATCGGGTTTACGTTGACTGTGATTGCGCCGAGCCGCGCAATCGCATAAAAGCTGATGATGTACTGCGGGCAGTTCGGGAGCATTATACCGACGCGGTCGCCGCTCTTTATGCCGAGATGCAAGAGCGCGGTTGCGAGCTTGTCGACCTGACTTTTCAACTCGCCGTAGGTAAGCTCTGCGTCTAGAAACGCAGTCGCCGGGCGATCCGTAAAGATGCTCGCCGCAAGGTTCAATACCTGATATACCGGCTGGCGAGGGTAGTTGATATTTTGAGGAACCCAGAAGTCATAATGCTTGAGCCAGGGTCTTTTTGAATATGGAGACTCGTCGCTGGCCTTCGATTTACTGGTGCTCATAATCCTCTCAGAAGTGAAAGATTATTGCTCGCCGCGCGGCTTCCGGTGACGGGAGCTGTAAAGATTCCCCGTGCCTGTGGCGGGCGTTTTGCCGCCTCGCAACCCTTCGACAAAAGGAACCCCCAGGCCTATCGCTAAATCCATCAAGCCCGGAGCAAGCGTGTTGAATATGTTTATCACCTGGGCATCGAGCGCCATCACTATTTCAGGTTGAGGAAACCGCGCGTCTCGAACGATAACGCGCGCCAGCTGGCGCGCAGGAAATTTTGGCAGAAATCCGGGCAACTCAAGCCCCGTCTGGTTGGCGGACGTCTGGAATATCTCCGTATCGACGGCTCCGGGGAAGATTGTGCTGACGTCGATCTTTTCGGCCATCAGCTCGCCGCGAAGCGCCTCGGAAAAACCGGCGAGCGCGAATTTGCTCGCGCAATATGCGGTCTCGAACGGAACCCCGCGCTTGCCCATGATCGAGGAGACGTTGATGATAACGCCGCCCGCGGGCTGCTTGCGCATCACGGGGAGCACGGCTTTCGACGCGTAAACAGCCCCCCAGAAATTCACATCCATCACGCGCTTGAAATCTTCTATCGACTGGTCAGCGAACCGCGCGGCCATGCCCACGCCCGCGTTGTTTACGAGCGTGTCTATCTGCCCGAACCTGTCGAGCGACTTCTTTATCAACCGCTCGACCTGTTTTTGATCCGAGACATCCGTCTCGACCGCGAGCGCGTGACCGCCTTTTGATTCGATCTCTTTTACAAGGTCAATGAGGTTCTGCTTGCGACGACCGGCCACAACCACCTGAGTGCCTGCGCGCGCAAAGGCGAGCGATGTCTCGCGACCGATGCCGCTTGATGCGCCTGTAACCACCACGGTTGAGCCACGCAGCTTTCGTATCATCCAGGTCTCCAGAAAGGCGGAGCGGGCAGGTGGCCGCGAGCTTACAATCTTTTCCGCCTTTCGTCAATCGCTGCCTGCCGGGCCTTCGCCAGTAATTACTTTCCGGTAGAGGTCTTGAGCGGCTGCGTAAAAGTATCAAAGGCCTGCCGGACCGTCTGGACGACGTCTGAGCCGAGCTGCTCGACCTCTGTTTTGTAAGGGTACTGGAAGGCCGCGGGCGAAAGCGAGAGCATGGTCTCCGTCACCTGGGCAGCCTGGTTGAGCCACACTTGACGCGCCTGGTTGAGAGCGTTCCAGTAGCCCTGCGCCGCCTTCAAATTAGACTCCTGAGCGGCGACCCCAATCTCCATCAGCCCCTGCGCAAGCCGCGCGTTTGCCTGCTGCATCTCGACACCGGCGCGAAGCGTGGCGAGCGTCGTCTCTTGCGAAAGCTCGATCAAATCACTGACCCCAAAAGCGTCGGTCGTCTGTTTGCGGCTAGTCTCTTTCTTCTGCGTCATTTCAAATTCCTCCGTCTTAAATCTCGATTCATCGTCTCGAACGAACCTTAGAATACCAGAGATTCAAATGGAGTCAAGCAGTTTTTTCGCAAATGCGAAAAAAGAATCTTAAACTGACAAATGATTGTGCTTACGTCGAAAGTTTTTAATTTATGAATCTGCAGATTGACCGATAAGGCGCAGTTTTGGACTATATTTTCTCCTCGCAGTCGCAGCAGAAGGTTAACTTGTATTATTTCTCCATTTAACTCGACAAGATAGACAATATTGTTGCAGTGTGATACTCTGCGCGGGTATATGCCGAAGAAAAAGAGAGACGACAACCGCCTGGTAATAAAGCGCTACGGCAACCGCCGCCTGTATAACACGGAGACGAGCAGTTACGTTAACTATCAGGACCTTGTAGCCTTGATTCGCGCGGGCAACGACATACAGGTCATCGACTCGCGGACCAAAGAGGACGTGACCAAGCCGATCCTTATACAGGTCATACTCGAAGAGGAAAAGAACAAGAAGAGCATCCTGCCCGTGCCGTTCCTTTACCAGTTGATCCGGTCGCAGGAAGAGAGCGTGCAGGACTTCTTCCGAAACTATCTTTCGGCAAGCTTTGACGCATACATGAAGACAAAGCAGGAGTTTGACCGCCGGTTCAGAGGGTTGCTTGAGATGGGCGCGACCGCCCCGCAGCTGTGGGAGAAGCTCGTCCCGAACCCGGATGCCGTGAAAGAGTTCTGGGGGCTTGGCAAGAAAGAAGACGAAGAAGGTGACAAGTGACAAGTGACAAGTGACAAGAAAGACCCGAACCGCTATGCTGCTCTCCTTCTTGTCACTTGTCACTTGTCACTGTTTACTCTCCCCAATGGGCTCACTAAACCACTTTAGTTTTCCACTTGCCTTTACGGAAGACCGCCGCGCTGACGACTGCCAGGGTTGAGAATGCGACGGCGATAGCCAGAAAGACCCCGTGCGGTCCGAAGTCGAAGGTGATGGCGAGAAGGTATGCAAGCGGAATCTCCCACAGCCAGAAGACGAACAGGTTTATCACCGTAGGCGTCCACGTGTCGCCCGCGCCGTTGAACGACTGGGTAATCACCATGCCGTATGCGTAAAAGAGAAACCCGCAGGCTATGACGCGCAGGCAGTCGATGCCGTACTGCATGACGACCGGGTCCGTCGTAAAGAAGCCGATTATCTGACGAGCGAAGACGACAAACGCGAGGCCAAGCAGGCCGAGGAAACAGAGGTTGTAGAACCCCGCCTTCCACACAGCCCGCTCCGCCCTGTCCGGCTTGCCCGCGCCAAGCGCCTGGCCAACCATCGTCGCCGCCGCGTTGCTCATGCCCCAGGACGGCAGCAGCGCAAAGATTATCACGCGAATCCCAATCGTATAGCCCGCGAGCGCCTGGCTTCCGAAACTTGATAGTATTCGGATCAGCCCTATCCAACTTGCCATGCCGATGAAGACCTGGAAAGTGCCCGAAGCCGAAAGGCGAACAAGCTTCATCATGATCTGAGGCTCTAAACGGAAATGGCGCGGCTCAAGCCGCACGCGCGCGCCTTCGCGCATCAATCGAGAGAAGGCGTAAACCGCGCCCGTGCCGCGCCCGATTGTCGTGGCCACGGCCGCGCCAGTCACCCCCAGCTCAGGGAAAGGCCCCAGGCCGAAGATCAAACAAGGGCCGAGCAGGATATTTATCACGTTCGCCAGCCACAGCACGCGCATGGCGATGGCCGCGTCGCCCGCGCCGCGAAAGACTGCGTTGATCAAAAAGAGCATCATCACGACGACGTTGCCGCCGAGCATTACCCTTGTAAAATTTGACCCCTGAGCGATGACGCCCTCAGAGGCTCCCATGACGGCGAGCAGCCGTGAAGCGAGCGCCACACCCGCGATGCCGACCACGACCGAGATTATCAACCCGATGATGATTGCCTGGGCCGCGGCTCGCGAGGCCCCTTCCGGGTCCCGCTCCCCGACGCGCCGCGCAACGGTCGCGGTCGCCCCGATTCCAAGCCCGATGGCCAGCGCGTAAATGAGTGTCAGCAAAGACTCCGTAAGCCCGACCGTAGCGACAGCGTCCGCGCCGAGTTTTGCGACGAAAAAGACATCGACCACCGCGAAGACGCTCTCCATGACCATTTCAAGCACCATCGGCACCGCAAGCAACAGTATCGCGCGGCCGATTGGCCCGCTCGTGTAATCGATGTGCGACCCGCGCAGCGCGTCACGAATAGACGCCCATGTTCCTTGCGCCCGCTCTGACGTTTCGCTCCCGTCCTCACTCGTCTTCTGTTCACCTGTACTTGCCATATATTTTCTCTGGCGAAGAAAAAGAAGCGTGAAGTCTACCACAGGCCCCGAAGGCATAAGAAGCCGGACGCTTGCGCACTCTCGATTCCCTATGTGACTATCTTGACTGGTGAGTATCTCGACTGGCTGCCACGTGCGGCCGCTCCACGGACGCATAATTTCAATCACTGCCGGTTGAACCTTGAGCGAAACCTTTTTTGACGCAGTCATAGTAGGGTCCGGGCCGAACGGCTTGAGCGCGGCCATCGAGATGGCAAGGGCGGGGCTTTCGGTCTGTGTCCTCGAAGCAAAAGAGACGATTGGCGGCGGCGCTCGCACGGCCGAATTAACCGCCCCGGGGTTTCACTCCGACATATGCTCTGCCATCCACCCGATTGGCGTCGTGTCGCCGTTCTTTAAAACACTGCCGCTTGAAAGCTGGGGCGTTGAGTGGGTCTATCCCCCCATCGCGCTCGCGCACCCGTTCGACGACGGAGGCGCGGCGCTTATGTACAAATCGCTTGAGGCGACGGCAGAGACTCTCGCGCCAGACGGCGAGAGCTATCGCGATTTGATGAAGCCCATGCTCGACCACGGGGACGCTTTTTTCAACGAGATACTGCGCCCCGTGCGGCTCCCGCGACACCCCCTGCTGATGGCGCGATTCGGATTGATGGGGCTCAGGTCTTGCGCGAGCCTTGCGCGGACGCGTTTTCGCGGGCCTCGCGCAAAGGCGCTATTTGCTGGTTGTGCTGCGCACTGCGTCTTGCCGCTGAACCACGCGGCCACAGCTTCGTTCGGGCTCGTGCTCGCGCTCGCGGCGCACGCCATTGGCTGGCCTTGCGCTCGCGGCGGGTCGCAGAAGATCATCGACGCGCTGGCCGCCTGTCTAAAGAGCCACGGCGGCCAGATTCTGACCAATCATCCTGTAAAAACTATGCGCGACCTGCCCGCGTCTCGCGCAGTCTTGTTCGACCTCACGCCGCGCCAGGTCGTAGAGATAGCCGGTGACGATCTGCCTTCCGGCTATCGCAACAAGCTCTCACGGTTCCGCTACGGGCCGGGAATTTTCAAGATAGACTGGGCGTTAGACGGGCCGGTTCCGTGGAAGAACGAGGACGCAAGCCGCGCGGCGACAGTTCATCTGGGAGGGACAATAGACGAGATCGCTCAAAGCGAATATGAGATGTGGCACGGGCGACACGCTGAGCGCCCCTTCGTGCTCTTCACGCAGCAGAGCATGTTCGATACGACAAGAGCGCCCGCGGGCAAGCACACGGGCTGGGCCTATTGCCACGTGCCGCACGGATCGGATGTCGATATGACCGAGCGTATCGAAGCTCAAGTCGAGCGGTTCGCGCCGGGGTTTCGCGACCTGATACTGGCACGCCACACGATCACTGCGACTCAGCTTGAACAGCACAACCCGAACATGATCGGGGGCGACATAGGCGGCGGGGCGAACGACATAATACAATTTCTCGCGCGCCCTATCCCAAGGTTCAACCCTTATTCCACGCCCAACGAACGACTCTATATCTGCTCAAGCTCTACGCCTCCCGGCGGCGGCGTCCACGGTATGTGCGGCCATCTCGCCGCTAAATCCGCGCTTCGCCGCTTATTCGGCATCAAGGTTTGAGCCCGCAACCTTCGCGGCGTTGGCCTGAGCTTTGCGGTTTATAATCATCTCTTCAACCCATCGCTCGATCTGCGCCGTTGTCTCGTCGTCAAGAGTCGCGGCCTCGCTTTCGACCCCGTTCGGCGCAGAGCCTCCGCTCAGCTCGACCATGCGTTCGACTACCTGCTCCCAGTTCTCCCTTTGCAAAACCGACCCGATTGCAGCCATAGCGATTCGATCAAAGAGGTTTGACGGCCGGGTATAAATCTCGATCAAGAAACGGACACCGTTCAAAGGGTCATCCACGCCGACGGCGTTAAACCTGACTATGCCTGCCAGCGGGTGGCCTTCTACGGTGGAGAAGGTGATGTGGTTATCTGTGACTTCTTCAACGCACATCTGGATATTGCCGCGCATCGGAAGCGACGCCGTGAGGATAATCCCCTTCTCGATGACGCGCGGCGTGCCGGGCTCCGCGTCGAACTCTATAGGCATCACGTCGCTTACGCGCTGGCGGAAAAGCTCTATCATCTCTTCGGGCGAAAGCGCGCTGTTTTCGATGTCGGCCCAGAATAGCTTTTGCTCAAGCGGGCCTACCCCGTCCGACGGCAACTGCTCTGGCAACTGGTCCGCGAGCCGCCTGAGCCCTTCGTCGAGTGAAACGGGGGTTATGTGAAAGACTTCGGTCAAAGCGTTGGTCTTTGACGGCTCGATAAAATTCTCTTCGACAAGCATCGTCAGCTTTGCCTCGTTGATCGGGATGTCGACCCCTGTCAGCTTTGTGAACTGCTCGCCGAGCGATGTGATGTCGGCAATACGGCTTCCGAGCGAGGCGAGGAAAGAGGGGACGGGCACGCGGGCGGGCGTCCTGCCGGTAATTTCATAAAGCCTGTCGAGCAAGTCATTCGTCGTCGTGATCTCTGTCCCGGCCAGCTCCAAAACCTGCCCTCGCAGCTCCTGCGTTTCTAGCGCGAGCGTCACCGCGTCTCCGAGATCGTCATACCACAGAGGCTGAAATTGCTGGTCGCCCGCGTCGATGATAGGGATAACCGGCAGCGCGCGGACCATCTTGAGCAGTCTTGAGAGCACATCGTCGCCCGGACCGTAGACGTTACCCGGTCGCAGGATCAGCCAGTCGCCGTCAAAGTCCCGGACAAGTTCCTCGGCTCGCCGTTTCGACTCGTGATAGGCGGAGCTTCCACGGTCTGCCCCAAGCGACGACATGAAGATAAGCTTCGCAACGCCTGCCCGCTCGGCTTCAGCTATCATGTTCATCGTCCCTTGAACATTGACGCTCTCAAAAGTGATGTCGGGCGGCGATTCCTGAATGATGCCTGATATGTGTATGACCGCGTCGCACCCGTCGCCCGCGCCTGTGATGCTGCCAGGGTCGCTCACATCGCCTGCGAAAGCCTCGACTCCTTCCGGCCATTGCCGCGAATCTTTTTCGGCGCCCCGGCTAAGCAAACGGACTTCGTGTCCGGCTCTTAGCAACGCGGGTATGACCCCTTCGCCGATTACGCCTGTGCCTCCTGTGACAAGAACCTTCATGTTCTACCTTCCTCATTGCTCGATCTTTGTGCCCGAATACTCGATTCACGGCTTCCACATCAGTGAGTATAACGAGGACGGGGCATTAGCAAAAAGCGAGGCCGACTCCCTTGAGATCGAGGCTCAGGGAGCCGGCCCGGTATGTGACGACACTGCGGCTTTCGTCTAGCCTTTCTTCGCGAAGCGTATGTTCTTGACGCGCCCCGCGTTTACCGTAAACCCGGCGATCTGCTTCTGGCTGTTCCTTGTGAACTTGACCGTTACCCCCGGTCCCCTGAACTCGTCCTGCGCTAACGGCTCGAACGGTATTCCTTCGGGATCAAAACCGCGTTTGAAGACCAGCTTGCCGTCTTTGATTACAAGGCTGTATGTGGTCTGCAACTCGTCGCTGTAGAACTCGCCCGTATACTCTTTCAATTGATCCGCATTCAAAGTGACAGGCTCGTAAGCCACGATCCTTACGGGCGGGCGGTCTTCGAATTCGACAACCGCCGCCGTCGCCTTCGCGTCTCCCGAAGGCTCGAAAGTCAGCGCCACTTCCGGCGGCGCGTTGGCTGACTGGAACCTGTCTTTGCTTACGGGACCGGCCTCGAAATCGAGGCCTGACACCCTGGCTCTCAGCTTGCCGTCCTGCATGTAGACTCGCCAGAGCGTCCCTGTCGCAAGGTTGCGGTAGCTGCCGACTTTGCTCTTCAACTCCGATTCGGGCAGCGATATGAAAGCCGGTTTGGCGGCCGGCTTGCCCATGGCCTTTTCGGGGTCGGACTTCATATGGTCTGCAAGGTAGATGTCCGCGACCTTGGTTGCGAGCGCGGTCGGGTTGAATGATCCGAGGTTCGAAAGGCAGATGACGGAAAATCTCTGATCGGGGAAGCGCAGCATCTCTGCGCGGTACCCGGCCCACGCACCTCCGTGGCTTATCATCTTCAGCCCTTTGTGCTGGCCAACGAAAAGAGCAAACCCGTAATCGAGCTTCTTTCCGTTGTTGAGGCTCCCCACGGTCAAGACCTGGTCGATCAGCTCGCGCCCGCCGCCGCCGAGTTTGTTGTCGTAAAAGTTCTGGTCCCAGAGAAAGAGGTCTTCGACCGTCGTGAGCAACCCTCCGTCGCCGACCAGATCGAACAGGTATGTCTCGTAAGAGAAGCCGCCGCCTTTCCTCGGAGAGTAGCCAAGCGCCCGGTTCTTTATGATTCGCGTGTAGTCATCATAAAACTGCGTGTTGTTCATGCCGAGCGGCTTGAAGATGTTCTCCCTGGCAAACTCGCCCAGCGGTTTGCCCGATGCCCTTTTGACAATCTCGGCAAGAAAGAAGTAGCCGGAGTTGCTGTAGAGGAACTCTTCGCCGGGCTTGAAATTCAGCTCCTTCTGTTTCGCGATCAAGGCGATTATCTCTTCGTCGTGATAGTCGTTTTCAAACCTCATCCCCGCGAGCGCCATCAAACCGAGGTAGTCCCGGATGCCGCTCGTATGGTGAATCAGATGCCTGATGGTCACAGGCTGGTCGTAAGCGTGCATCTCAGGAATGTGCTTGCGTATGTCGTCGTCGAGCGAAAGCTTGCCTTGCCGGGCCAGCAGCGCGATGCTCATGGCCACGAACTGTTTGGAGGTCGAGCCTATATCGAAAACCGACTTCGGTGTGATAGGCACATCGCGCTCAAGATCGGCCATGCCGTAACCACGTTTGTAGACGATCTTTCCGTCTTTTATCACCGCCAGAGCGCAGCCGGGCGAGTCGGGCTTGTCCCATTGCGCGAAAAGCTGGTCGACACGCTTCGTCAAGTCACCGGCGGGCGCGGCAGCTTGATCGGTCTGCGCCGCAACCGGAACGCCTAGCAGCAATAAAAACAGAGGTAAGAACAGATTTCTTCTCTTAATCGAAAGCATATATGACTCCATTCTGAATTTGATCATGATGTTAGAGACGGTACGTTCCCCCGGTGAGGTCTGCCGTCGGCAGGTAGCGCGGCGGCACGCGCAGCTTTGTCGCCTGCTCGAAAGCATAAGCGAGCTTGATAAGAATCGGCTCGCTATAGGCTCGACCGAAAAACGAGATTCCGACAGGAAGCCCAAAGATAAACCCCGCGGGAACATTTATGCTCGGGTACCCGGCGACGGCTGCGGGCGTGGAGGAACCGCCGGAAAAGTGGTCGCCGTTTATGAGGTCTGTCGTCCAGGGCGGGCCGCCTGTCGGGCCGATGATGGCGTCAAGCCTGTGCCGCGTCATCACCGCGTCGATCCCCTGCGCACGCGAAAGCAGGTGATTCTTCCTGAGCGCGGCGATGTAGGCTCTGCTCGTGAGCGGCCCTTTCTTCTCGGCCATTATAAAGATCTCCTGGCCGAAATAAGGCATCTCTTTGTCGCGGTTCTTTTCGTTAAACTCGATCAGGTCTTTCAGCGAGCGAGCGGGCAGGTCGGGCGCGAGGCCCGCCAGGTACTTGTTGAGGTCGGCCTTGAACTCGTAGAGAAGTACCTCGAATTCCGAGTCGCCGAGCTTACTTGCGGTCGGGATGTTTGCCGGGTCAACTATCACGGCCCCCTTTTGCTTCATCGCCTCGATGGCCGACACCATCAACTTATCGACCTTGTCGCTAAACCCGAAGAAGTTGCGCGCCACGCCTATGCGCGCGCCGAGCAGCCCTGAAGGGTCGAGAAACTTCGTGTAATCGGTGTGGGACCGCCCGCGACTGGCGGCCGTAGCAGAGTCCCTTGCGTCGACGCCTGTCATCGCGCCGAGAAGTATCGCCGCGTCTGTTACGGTCCGCGCCATGGGGCCGGCCGTGTCCTGGCTGTGGGCGATGGGGATTATCCCTGAACGGCTCACAAGACCGAGCGTAGGTTTTATGCCGACTATTCCGTTTGCCGACGACGGGCAGACGATTGAGCCGTCGGTCTCCGTGCCCACCGCGACCGCCGCGAGACTGGCCGAGACCGCCACGCCCGACCCTGAGCTTGAGCCGCAAGGGTTGCGGTCAATCGCGTAAGGGTTGCGAGTCTGGCCGCCGCGCCCGCTCCAACCGCTTGTCGAATGCGTCGATCTGAAATTGGCCCATTCGCTCAGGTTGGTCTTGCCTAAGATGACCGCCCCCGCCTGACGCAGCCGCTCGGCAATAAACGCATCCCTGGCGGCGATATTCTTTGCGAGCGCGAGTGAGCCCGCGCTTGTGGCCATCCTGTCAGCGGTGTCTATGTTGTCCTTAAGAAGTATTGGGATACCGTGCAAGGGGCCGCGCACTTTGCGCGCTTTGCGCTCGCGGTCCATCGCCTCTGCGATGGCCTCGGCGTCGGGGTTGATCTCGATCACAGAGTTCAGAGCCGGGCCACGCCTGTCTATATCTTTGATCCGGTCGAGGTACTTTTCAGTGATTGACCGTGACGACTCTTTTCCGTTTTGCATCGCGTTTTGAAGCTCGTTTATTGTCGCCTCTTCAAGCTCGAAACGCTGGGACAGGCCAAGCGCGGGATTTGCGCTCATCACGACGCCCGCCCCCGCAAGCCCCTGTCTCAAAAAGTCTCTGCGCTTAAGCCCCGACCCTTTTCTCTCTTTATGACTCATCTATCTTGCGCCCTCCATCTCAGACTCGTATTACGGCTTTTTGCCTTCGGCAAGATCGGCCACCGCCTTCTCTATCCTTCGCGCGCGAGTCTCCGGCCGCTTTGCCTCTTCGATTGAAGAGACGTGCGCGCGTTTGTGCGAGTAGCTCAACTGGTCCCACATAGCTTGCGCGGCCTTGTTCGACTTTAACGCCGAGGCGAAATCACCAGGCGTCTCGATCACCCTCGGCTCGTCGTCGCGCTCCATGACCACTTTGATAGTGTCGCCAGCTTTCGCGCGCGCGCCATCGCGCACGCCCTTATTGACGACCATATAGTGTCGGCCGTCGCCCTTTGGAAAGACGGAGCTGCGAAAGGCGAACCCGTTTATCGTGCCGCGAACAGGGACGCGCGCACGCGAGCCGAAAGCTTTCTCGACGTTGAACGGGATGATAATTCCGGTTGCCTGACTCCCCTCATACCTGTCGAGCACGACGCTAAACCGTTTGGAATTAGCCATAGACCCTCCCTCAACCGGACCGCAAGAATTGATACACCAGTCCGGGCCACCTGTAAACCTCCCGGTATTAAGACGGGCGATGGGCGGGACCCGTTATCTAGCTACGGTTTGGGGGTAGGGGTTGTTGCTGAATTCTTCCTGTCGGGCAAGAAATCGAGGCCGCGACTGTTTACCCTGATCGTCGCACGCCCGCGCTCTTCGCCGTTTATTAAGAAGAGCATCTCGCAGGTAAGCGATTCGCCTTCTTTCATCTCGACAGTGAAAGGCAGTATCGCCCCCTGTCTCTTCAACGCAATGGCTTGAGCGGGACCAAGCGCGGTAGGGACCACGGGCTTATCATTCTGCGCGACGGCAAAGACCTGAACCTCGACCTTTTGATTATCGACAAAGGGCTTCACCTGAAAGGCGACGCTGCTTTCAAGCTTGCCGCCCTCCCTGGAGTAATTGAAGAGAGCCAGGTGCAGGTCCTTTCCGATGAGCCTTGTGACGGAGGGGGCGAGGTTCTTTCTCGGCGCAATCGCGCCCCAGGTCTCGACCGCTCCGACATGGCGGAGGTTCGTGTCTCTGATCGACGGGCTGTTGATCGGGTGAGGCCGCGTTATGCTGCCGCCGCTGCCGCTCGTGTCGTGGCGCGGCGTGATCTGCGCTGAGGCCAGCGATGCCGTAGCTACTATTATCAGGACTGTCGGCACGAAGGGTATGCGCATAAATCACTCCTTCTCCGGGTGGGTCCGCCTGTATAAGATTATACTCGTCGCGGCTTTTGTCAACGCCGAGGTCTATTGCTGCGCCACCCACTTATCGAGAGTCAGCCAGGTTCCCGCCTTGTCACAATTCGCTGTGCAGACTTCAAACTTGTATATCGGGTGTATCTCCCACAGCGAGACGCGGTGCGGGTTGCTTCTGACCGGCTTGCCGTCGGCGCAGGGCTCGTGGCTCGAATCGAAAAAGAGCTGGCCCGTGACGCGGACGAGCGCCTTGCTTTTCGCGACCTTTTCCACGTTTGCCTGCGTCCATGAATCGGGCCTGCGGTGAGGGCTCATCTCTGCGACTATGCTCGTGCATTCGCTATCATCGGGAGAGGCGACAAGCTCTATGTGAATGTCGTGAAACAGCGGCTGGTTCGGCACGTTCTTTCCACAGTTGACGCTCTCGCCGCCTTCCTGGCGGGCCAGAAGCACGTAAGCTTTCACCGTTACAAGCCTGCCCTCGCCCAATCTCTTGAGAGGCGCGCGGTCGGTCGTCGGCCCCTTCATTCGCGGCGGGTTATTTTCGTCGCCAAAGTTAATCGCAGGGTTCTTCTCTACCTGCGCCTGGAGATTCTGAAAATCGGCGATGGTCATAGCCTTTGCCGTGCCCTTCGCGCAGAAGTTGTTCTTGACCTGATTTTGAGCAGCCTCCGCCCCTGTGCCCGACCCGGAAGCGCCGCACGACTTATCGATTGCCAGCGCAGTCGAAGGCGGGGGCGATGGGTAAGACGGCTTGGCGCAGGCAGGTTTGAAACCGCTGCCGGAGCTTTGACCCGCGAGGTTCTTTTTAGTCGCGCTCTTTACAGTCGCACTCTTTACAGTTGCGCCTGTCCAAACGGCGTCAGACGGGTTGAAAAACAGCAGAGCTGCACATAGCGTAACCAGACTGCTCCTTAAGGCTTTCATATCTTCTCCGTCCCCCTATCAATCATCCGGAAAGCGTCAAGCGGCTTCCTGTTTTGTAATACTCGATACCACAAAAGTCAAAGAGATTTCGCCCGCATGAAAGACCGCCGCTTGCTCGACGAGTCGCCGGAGCGCCAGTATATTCGCGCTCAAGCGCGAATTCTTTTCTCAAATTCAATGTATCTTTTTTCTCCTCGCGGCTCTCTATTATGTCTGAAACCGAACAGATAGATTATTGACAGCGCGTGTATATTAAATGTGGCACTCAGCGATTTCCCACAAGATAAAGCGACGAACAAGAGGGTGAAGATCAATGGTTAATTCAAGGAGGCGGATTCTGTGCGTTGACGACGACGCGGATACGTGCGACCTGTTAAGCACTTGGTTAACGCAGCTTGATTACGAAGTAGAGACAGCGCCCACACTCGCATCAGCTTTCGAGCTTGTGGGCGAGGAGGCGTTCGATCTGTACATGCTCGATATTCGCTTCCCGGACGGGTCAGGACTCGACTTTTGCAGGCGAATTCGCGAGACAGATGCCAGCACGCCGATCATCTTCTGTTCGGGTGACGCGCGAGCAAACACAATGACGCAGGCATTTGAGGCGGGCGCTACTGAGTTTCTGACCAAGCCCGTAAATCTGGCTGAGCTGGCACAGACGATAGAGCAGCTGACTTGCGAGAAACGCCGGTTGAATCCCAGTTATCGAACCTTAATCGTATAAAGATAGCGGCTCGCCTTCCCACGATCCCACGCCGAATAGCGCGAAGCTTCGCTAAAGCGGTACTCGTATAATTTAAGATTACCTTCGCGCTCAAATTCCGGTTTCAATCTTTTAAGGACGGCGAGTTTCTTGTCCCAGTGCAATTCGTGCTCGCGTGTGAGATCGATTGTCTTGAATTCCAGACCCAGCTTCGACAAGACCACGGCCAAGTCGGTATGCTCGGCCGCGAGCCGCCCGGCCTCGCTCGCATCTGTCACCCACTGGCTGAAGAATGCCGCGAGCCGCCCGCCGGGCTTTAATACCTCGACTAGCCCCGCCACGGTCGATTCAAGGTTCTCGACATAGTAGAGCGTGTCAACCGAGATAACCGCGTCGAATGATCGAGCAGGGAGCGCGAGACTGTTGAGGTTTCCGACTTGAAAGTTTAGTTTGTCGGTCGCGATGCGGTTCGCCTGCTTGATGGCTTCTTTCGACAGGTCGATGCCAAGAAAGCGCGCGCCCGTTTGCCTGTGAAGGTACTCTGTGATGCGCCCGTTCCCGCACCCTGCGTCGAGCACGTAATCGGCGGCGCTCAGATCGAGCGCGGCGATCAAAGAGTTTAGCTGGTCAAGATCGACAAGCCCGTGCTGTGATAAGTCTTCGCCGTAGACCTCACGGCAAAGCAGAGAATGCGCATGGCTCTCGGCGGCGGCCGCGTAAAAATTATCGTACTCGTAAAGCCATAGCGGGCTTGTGCGCTCGATAGCTTTTGAGACCGGCTCTCCCCTTTCGGTCAGGCTGAAAGCGCCTTGTGACTGTTCGATAAGTCCTTTTTCGATGAGAGAGTCAAAAGCCGCTTGCCACTCTTCCCGGCCTTCGAGGTAGCGGCCAACCCACGTCTCGCCGAACGCGCGCAGGTTCTCGGCGTTCGGGGGAGCGTCGAGATCGAGCCCCATCATCAGCTTATACCGGCTTCTGAAATTGGCGATTACGACGAGCAGTTGAATCTCGGCTTCGGTGAACTGGTCCATAGATCGGTTTCGAACATGATCCGGCGGCGAGCGGGCAGGCACGCTGGATCAGCAAATCACGTTTAGCAAATCACGTTAGGTTCAATAGCTCTCGAAATCTATATCTTCGATAAACCTCTTTGCGCCGGTCAGCCTTTGCCTCTGTTTCGATACAAGCGCTTCTTTGTCCGTTCGCTCGTCGTAGCGATACTTCTCCGTAAGCTTCACGCCGGTTAGAAAGTTGCTGCTTTCGCGAGTAGTGGCTCCGGTTGCGCGGTCCCGCGTCTCGACATCTTCGCCTATCAGCACAAAGCGGTTCAGCCTGGCGTCGTGCCTGAAGCGCAGGGTCGTGTTTACGGCTTCGCGCGAGCCTCGAAGCTGGTCTATCACGATGACGCCTTTTGTGATCTCGACTTGAACATTTGCGCCCGACGGGTCGCTCAACATCCCGCCACAGGTCGTGCACATCAATAGGCGGTCGGCCGTCGCCGCGCGCCGAAGCTTGCCGCCGTCGGTCCTCAAAAGAACCAGCAGCGCGCGGTACCTTTCGAGCGGGATGCCATCTTTGTCCTCGGCGGGTTTGTCCTCGATCAGCTTTACTACCACGTCGGGTTTTGAATCGCCGTTGAGGTCGCCTGTAACTTCTTCTTCGACCACCCACCCTTTAGGAGCAAACGCCTTCGCCGAATCGCCCTCGGCGGCCACACCCGACAGGTCGATAAACCGTCTTTCATCCTGCGCGCCGCTTGTAAGACCTGACAAAGTAGAGATGAGAAAAACAATGACGAACAACTTCACTCTCGGATTACTCACCTGTTTTCGTCCTCACTGTTTTCGGCGCTTGAACTCAAGCTCCTTGAAATCGAAATCGGGGTTGGGAACGTCAAGCTTCATCTCGTCAACCTGCCCGTTGTGATTCAACGTGAAGGTCACCCACCCGCGCGGGAAAGGGTAGCTGACCGTGTCTCGCCACTTCACGCGAAACGTGTCGTGATGCCAGTGCTCAAGATCGCCCACGAAGTTCGGCGAAGGTACGAGTGTAAGAATAAGCTTGCCGTTCTCTTCGGTGACTCGCGCTTCGCCGTACATATCGCCGCCGTAAGAACCTGCGTAATCTTTGAGCGCGAGCGATGGGGTCGTGCCCGTTACCCGCCCGCTTTCGCTCCTGGCTTCGGCTGCCCTTGCGGCTTCACGTCCTTGCTTGACAAGCGCGAGCATCTCCGCGCTCCAATCGCGATGGGTTACGCCCAGGTAAACGTCAAATATCTTGTTCACCATGATCGATGCGAGCGGCGTCTCGCTGTTCGTCAAAACCACCACGCCAAGATTCTCTTCCGGCATCATCGCCACTTGCGAGATCATGCCGTCGAGCCCGCCGCCGTGTGACGCCACCTTGCGCCCGTGGTAATCGCTCAGCCCCCAGCCCAGGCCGTAGAGATTGAAATGGCGCGTCGGGTTGAATCGCTCCGCCTGCTCGCTGACCGGCCCGGTTATCGTGTGGGGCGACCACATGGTTCGCGAGGCCGCCGGGCTGAAGATGCGTTTGCCTTTGTAAGTTCCGCGTCCGAGCTGAAGCCTTATCCACTCGGCCATGTCGCGGACAGAGGAGTTCAACGAAGCAGCCGGGCCTGCCCCATCGACGTTGCTGTACCTGACTATGCGCAGCTTGCCGTCAAGCTCGTTGTGGGGGGTGGCGACGTTCTCGACACCCTTGAGCGCGCTAATGCTCGTCGTGGTCGAACGCATATCGAGCGGCGCGAGGAATCGCTCCCTGATAAACTCGTCCCAGGTCTTACCCGAAGCGGCTTCGACTACCTCGCCTGCGGCGATGAACATGACGTTTTGATAACCGTACTGGCTCCTGAAACTCGAAACAGGTTTGAGGTAGCGTATCCGCCGCAGAATCTCTTTGCGGTCGTATGTGGTTTCGTACCAGAGAAGGTCGCCGCCAAACGTTGCAAGCCCGCTGCGATGGCTGAGCAGGTCGCGGACCGTCAGCTCGCGCGTGACGTAAGGATCGTACATCTGAAACCACGGCAGGTATTTTGTTACAGGGTCGTCCCATCTTACCTTTCCTTCATCAACCAGCACGGCGAGCGCCGCCGCTGTGAAGGCTTTGGTGTTCGAGGCGATGGCAAAAAGCGTGTTCTCATCGACAGGCTTTGTCTCGCCCACTCTCCTGACGCCGTAGCCTTTCGCAAAAACGACGCGGTCGTCTTTAACAACGGCCACGGCAAAACCGGGGACCTGCCAATCCTGCAACGCCTTTGCGGCGTAATCGTCAACCTCTTTTAGCCGCGCGTCCGTACTCTGCGCCTCGGCCAGCGCCGCCAAGCAGACGAGCAACCACAAAGAAAAGATCGCAACCAAACCGACCCGTCGCCTCATAATTATGACGATCCCCCTTTTATCTCAGTGCCTCGGAGCTTTCTTGCTATGGCGTAGAGGTATTTGATTATCTTCGGCAGCATATAGATTGAGATAACGAGCCCGACCGCGACCACGACAAACAGCAGAATTGGAACAAAGACCGACAACAGGATCGATCCGACGGCCACTACGTCTTCAAACAGGCTCGCGGCGATGTTCGAGACAGGCTCAGGGCTCGTGTTGATCGCCACGCGGGTCGCGGCCTTTGTGCTGTGAGAGCTGAGCGCAAGCCCGCCGCCGAGCAGAAAGGCGATGACCTGAATGCCCTTGTCGAAATCGCCGAACGCCGCCGAGGCGAGCACCGCTCCGGCCGGGACTCGTATGAAAGTGTGGACGGCGTCCCACACGCTGTCTACCAGCGGCACTTTGTCCGCGACGAACTCCACGACATAGAGTGAAGACGCGATAGCGATCACCCACCAGTTCGTAACGACCTGAAGCTCGCCCGGCAGTTGTATGCTCGTAAATCGGCCTAGCAGCCCCAGCGTGGCGACGGCGGCATAAAGGTTTATGCCCGACACCCACGCCGACCCCATCGCCAGTGACATGATGGTTATGAAACTCATTTTAGTATCAGAGAGGCGGTAGTATACAGAGCTTTTACTTTGCGATCAAAGGGCTAGCGGCCGAGCGATATGGCCATCATTGTCGCAAGCATCGTGGCAACGATCTTCTCTTCGCCGTCCGCTACTGCAAAGACATCGCCCGCGCAAACCGTAAGCGTCCTGCCGGGCTTCATCACGCGGCCCCGCGCTATCATCAAGTCGCCTTTAGCGGGAGCGACGAGGTTCACTTTGAACTCAACCGTCAGCACGTCCGAATCATCCGGCATGAGCGTGTAAGCCGCGTAGCCGCACGCGCTGTCAACAATCGCCGTCACAACCGCCGCGTGTAGATACCCGTTTTGCTGAGTCAGGTCCGCGCGGTATGGAAGCTCGATCTCGACCGCGCCAGGCATCACACCCGCCAGCCTCGCGCCAATCGTGGCCATGAGCCCCTGCCGCGCGAAGCTTTCCCGTATACGTTCTTCGTAGCGGCTGCTCCTCGGTGTGAAGTTCGTCATAATCTATCCGCGCCGGGGCGGCTTCTCTCAAAAACCTCCTCTGATGTCAGGCCGTAAATCGGCGGCGTCGCAATATCGAGCATCGCCAGGTACAGGTAAATCTGCCCCCTGTGGTGTACCTCGTGCTCGACAAGGGCGCGCAGCCATTTCCTTATAGAGATTTCCGCGCCGCCCGGCGTCACGCACCTTTTGTGCAGGTCGTCATCCGTCAGCCGTGAAAATATCTCCACACTCTCTTTGTGGGTCCGGTCGAAAAACTCAATGACCTCGTCGTACCCGTCGGCAAGCTCTTTCCCGTGGCCGGGATAGAGGCTCGGCTTCATCTGGACGTTCTCGGCATACATGTACCTCTCGATTGCGGCGATATGCCGGACGAGGTCGCCCAGGGTGAACTTGCCCTCTTTGTAAATCCAGTCGATGCGGTCGCGCGGTATGCAGTTGACGACTCGCCGTGTCCGCGCGCGTATGTTTTCGTAGTAACTCAAGAAAGGCTGTATGGAATCTATTTCCATCTCGCACCTCAATCGCGGTCAATCACATAATAGATAGTATCGAGCCCGTTTGTGCTCTCGCGCTTCTCAAAACGCATGCCCGATCTCTCCATCACACGTATTGATGCGAGATTGGCGGCATCTGTGCTGGCCACTATGCGGTCAAACCCAAGATGTTCAAACCCGTGGCTGATCATCGCCGTCGCCGCTTCCGTAGCCAGCCCTTTGCCCCATTCGTCTTCGGCCAGCCCGTAGAGCAGCTCAAGCTGCGGCGGCTCGTGAAAGAACCAGTAACCGCAAAAACCGATAATCCGCTCGTCGCCTTTCAAGCAGACCGCCCACAACCCGTACCCTTTTTCTGTGAAGAGCGCCGCGCTCTCTTCGACGGCCGATTGCGCCTGCTCGCGGGTTATCACTTCATCATCCCAGAGAAACCGGCGCACGCCCCGCGTGGTCCATAGGCGGTGAATCTCATCCACGTCGCTTATGACGAAGGGGCGGAGCCGCAATCGTTCGGTCGTTATCATGGAAGCATGCCTGCTGGCACAGCCCAGCGGTGAAGCTCGATCTTTAAACGGCCCGCGATGACCGCAGGGTCTGTGTTGGTCAACTGCTCGGCCTCTTCGAGCGAATCCACTTTGAAGATAAAGATGCCGCGCCGGTCGCCGCCTTCGACGAACGGGCCGGCCAGAACAAGCTTGCCCGAGGCGGCCAGCCTGTTGATGTTTGCCATGTGGCCTTCCTGTATCTTCTTCGTCTCGTCGGTAACGGCCGGCGTCCAGTTCGGGCCGCGAACCAGCACGCCGAAGATGTAATTGACCTTTACGAGCGGCGTCTTTGGCGGCGTTATCATATTTCTCGCCGCGTACCACGAAACCACCTCCGCCTTGAGCATACCCGATTTCACGCCGGGCAGCGTATCTGCCAGCGCTTGAATCTCTGTGAGCGACTCGTTTTTGAAGACCAGCACGTGGTCGAGATCGCCGTCGCCTGTGATACTTCCGGCCAGCGCGCACTCTCCTTCTTTTATCAAGGCGGCGACGCGAGCTTCGTGGTCGCGTTTCACCTGCTTTACCTCTTTCGCGGCAGCTTTCCAGCCCTGTGCGCGTTTGAGAAAGACCATCTGCATCTTGCCCATGTCGTATTGAGGCTCGGCTTGTTCCGGCTTACTTTGCGCAGGGATGATTGCCGCGAGCAGCATAATCCCGACCGGCGCTAAAAAGAGCTTCGTGATAGATTTATTCATCCAAATTCCTTTTCAACCGTTAAAGGTCTTCGATTCTTAGCTTCGAGTCGGCCTTCTTCCAGGCGGTCTCATACTCTCTCTGTACAAACTGCGCAGCGGAGGTTTTACCTTGAGCGCGCAAGGACTCGGCCAGCCCGAAAAGGGACCGCCCGTTTCTGGCGTTGCGTTTGAGGTCTGCGCGAAATACCTGCTCCGCCTCTTGAGCGTTGCCGTCCAGAATTAGAGTGCCGCCGAGCGACTCTCTGACAGGCAGATACCAATCGGGCGGCTCGGTGTAGTTCATGTTGTCTTCTATCTCGATGGCTTTTTTGAAATGCTCGATTGCCGCCTTGCGGTCTTTTTTTGCCACAGCGATCTTCCCGCGCAAGAGATGGTCCGCGATATCGAGCACAGACTTTGCCGTGTTTGCGCCAAAAGGCGCGGTTTCAGGGACCGGCTTCCGGGCGGCGTCAAAGAGCCGCTGCTCGCTCTCGGCTTTTCCAACATCACCCGCAGCCGCGTAGGCGAGGCCACGCGCGAAATGCCAGATCGATGTGACGATTGCCAGTTGTTTGTCGGGCTGCGGAGCCTTTAGAATCTCGTCCCAGCGGCGGAAGCGAACCAGGACGAGGGTCGCAGTCGGCATGAAGGCTTCCATCATCGATTGATTCGCTTCACGCGCGGGGCCTTCTTTGAGATATTGCCCCACATGCGTCTCAAGCTGATTGGCCGCGCGCGTCGCGTCCTCGAACCTCCCCTGCATACTGTGAGCGACGGCGAGGAAATGGAGGTTATGGCTGTAATACATCATCGGGTACATCCCGCCCGCGCCTGTCACCTTGAATAACTCGCGGTCGGCCTCTGCGGCGTAAGCGTTGCTTCGAGCGGCGGCCTCATAATTGCCCGTGCGAATATCTATGTGCGCTGGCATGTGAATCAGGTGGCCCGCCGCCGGGGCGAGCACCTTCAGCCGTTGCGCGCTAGGAAGCGCCCATTCGGGGTTGGGCGACGCTTCGACTGCGTGTATGTAGTAATGGTTCGCGCCGATGTGATTAGGGTCGCGCTTCAACACGCCTTCAAGCACAGAGACTATCTCTGCGGTATCTTCGGCGGGCTGGCCGGTGGCGGTCCAGTATTGCCACGGTCGCAAATCCATAATACTTTCGGCATAAAGCGTCGCCGCGTCCAGGTCGTCAGGGTGAAGCCTGACCAGCTCGCGCATCGCGTTTCGATAATCGACATCAAGCTTCTTCAAATCCGCGGCCGGGTCGTTCGAGTATCTTTTCGCGAGCGCGTTGATGTATGCGCGCTCCTCTTCGGTCGCTTTTGAAGCGAGGGAGATCGCTTTTTGGATAGCTTCGTAAGCAAGCTTCTCGCGGTCGCGGTCGATGGGCATGTTGATGTTCGGCCCGAGCGCGAGCGCGACACCCCAGTGAGCCATGGCCAGCCCCGCGTCAAGCTCGGCGGCGCGTTTGAACGCGCGAATCGCTTCTTCGTGGTTGAACCCGTAGACGAGCGCCAGCCCTTGATCGAAGAAGCGCTGGGCCTCCGCGTTGCGGGTTGAAACCGGGTGGTGAAGCTCGCCAAGACCCGCGATCAATTGCGCGGGCCTGTGCGCTTCCGATGAAGCGTGGTTATGCTGCGAGAACGCGGGCGCGCTTGTCAGCAGGAGCAATAAGACCAGGCTCGTATATCTCATAAGCGACCTCCGATTGTTTTCGAGTGGGCCTTTAATTTTTTATGCGGCGATTATAACTCAGTTTTTCGGGCCGGGTGAAGCGCCCCGTGAGCGGTACTACCTGGCAATCGGCGCGGTTTGCGCTTTGCACAGGCGAACTAGGTCCGAAGGGCTCAACTCTATATCAAGCCCGCGACGACCGGCGCTGACATAGACGGTGTCAAAACCGAGCGCGGTTTCGTCTATCACTGTTCGGAGCGGCTTTCGCTGGCCGAGCGGGCTGATGCCGCCCGCGACATAACCCGTGCTGCGTTCGGCTTCCGCGAGGTCGGCCATAACGGCTCTCTTCGACCCGACGGCCGAAGCCAGCGCCTTGAGATCGAGCTGGCACGCGACGGGCACGAGCGCCGCGACAAGCCGGTTCTGGTCCGCCGCCGCTATCAGCGTCTTATAGACTCGCGCGGGATCTACGCCGAGCGCGTCGGCAGCTTCGAGCCCGTAGGATTCGGAGGCGGGGTCATGATCGTATTTGTGGACGTTGAATTTTACGCCTGCCTTTCGAGCGGCGTTTATCGCGGGCGTCATACGAGATTATCGCTTGAGCTTTTCAAGAAAGAGCTTGCGAAACTTCGCCACCTTCGGCTCGATCACCATGCGGCAATAAGGCTGGCTCGGATTCTGCTCGTAATACTCCTGGTGATAATCCTCCGCCGGGTAGAAGGTCG
This sequence comes from uncultured Clostridia bacterium, assembly GCA_964615905.1. Taxonomy (GTDB): domain Bacteria; phylum Acidobacteriota; class Blastocatellia; order UBA7656; family UBA7656; genus DATLMR01. The sequence goes on along the minus strand of CAZTUB010000005.1, from coordinate 182,959 downwards.
GCGCGGGCACGACCTCTGTAACTATGGGCGAGCGCCAGATTCCTGCCCCGTTCAACTCGGAGATGACTTGGCCAGCGACCGCCTTCTGTTCCGGGGTGTGGTAGAAGATCGCAGAGCGGTATTGCGTTCCCACATCGGCCCCCTGCCGGTTCATAGTCGTCGGATCGTGTATGGTGAAGAAGACTTCGAGTATCTCTTTGAACGATACTTCCTCCGGGTTGAACGTCAACTGGACGACTTCGGCGTGGCCTGTCGCGCCGGAACAGACCTGCATATAAGTTGGGTTCGCGACCTCGCCGCCCGCGTAGCCTGACACGACCTGCTCGACTCCGCGCAAATCCTTGAAGACCGCTTCCAGACACCAGAAACATCCCCCGCCGAGCGTCGCAACTTCTCTTCCTCGATCTGAACTCATCGAACGAATCCTTTACCTAATCTTTCCTCAAAGACCAGTATAACGACTACGATTCACGGCCACAATCGGCGCTTCCAAGATCAACGCTTCGCGGCCCTTTCAAGCATCTTCTCCATGTAAGGTATGGCGTCGGGAGTCTTACAGCCTGTCTCGCCATGATCGACTTCTACGCGGCCGATCTTTTGCGCGACCTCGACCGCGCGTTTGTGAAGGCGCGGGGTCCTGACGCCGATGGAGATGAGCGCGTTGTTCATGGCGTCTTTGACCCTGTTCTTACTCGATTGTACCTTCTGCTCGATCATCTCAAGGTACGGCTCAAAGTAATCTTCGGGCAACCGTTTGTCATCTCTCGCTAGAGCGCCGAGCATCTGCCAGCCCGCGCGCGCCGTCCACTCATCTTTCGATTTTACCCAGCGCTCCATCTTTTTTTTGGCCAGCTGTGTCCTTGAGGCAAGCCTCGCGAACATATCCGCGATTCCGTAGCTGTCGAGGCTCTTTGCCCACGATTCGAGTCGGCTGTCATCGAGCAAGGCAGGGTCGGCGATCATCGTAGCAAGGGCCCGCGCATCATAGTTGCCCGTCTCCCAGAGGTCGAGCGCGAGTTGATGATCGACCTTGATCCTCTTTTTCAGCTTGTTCAAGTTGGCCGAGCTGACGCCGTAGAGATTCTCGCCCAGGCCGTGCCGCTTGAATATCTTTCGGTTCTGCTCGGTCCCTAGAGACTCCAGTTCTTCGAGCACTTGAGTTGCGATCATATCGACTGTCCTCCCGCCGTAGATAGTTTCAAGCAGAGGCGTTGAGGCTTCGGTTGTTATGGCCCGTCGCGGAAGCGCGCCTCGTAAACCAGTAAGCCCAGGCGATCATCACCGCCTGCAACGGAAGCCTTATCCACAACGCAGTCGGGTTGACGTCCGGGTAGGATTCCGTGTGGAGCGCCATGTGAAGGTTGGCCGGGAAGACCGCTACCAACACGGCGATAATCCCCCAGGCGGCTATACGCTCGTACTTAGGCACAAACAACATTACGCCGAATACGACCTCGAATATGCCGCTCAGGTAGACCAGGAAGAGATGCCACGGCAGGTAAGGCGGCATGATCTTCATGTAAAAATCGGGGTTGTAGAAATGGTTCACGCCCGCCGCGACGAAAAAGAGTCCAAGCAGGCACTTCATCACGAGCTTCAGTATTTGCATCAGTCTCCTTCTATCCGACGGCCCGGTCTAATCTTCCCATCTGACCGCGTCGCCGACTTGTATGTCGGCATTATCTAACACCTCGCCATACGCGCCGCCGCCCCAGCCCGGGCGCATAGCGTCACGCAGCCCGGTCATCGCCTCTTCCATCCTCTCGCACGGCCGCGTCTCGCCGTAAATGCGTATGCGGCAATTGCCCACGCGAAGTGTGCGGCCGCCGCTGTTTTCGAGCCTTATGCCTTTAACCATAAGATTGGCCCTTCGCGCGGACGGCGAGAGCTCTCCGCCAAGCTGCTCCATCAGGTTATCCCAGACTTCGTTTTCGATAATCGTGACCTGACGCTTGCCGCCCTGGTTCGCGTTGCCGATAAGCCCGCGCCCTGCGACGAGGCTGGCCGATTCTTTAGCATCCATCGGGCCGCGCTTCATCCGTTTGATCCAGATCGCTTCAAGTTTCCCTTCACTCATAATAATCTCCGGCGCTTTCATCAAAAGCCGACTCGCTTCATCAAGTCTGTAAATCGAGGTTCGGCGCGAATTGCTTCGAGCGGGGTAAATCCCCTGACTCATATGGATGCTTGATTAAGTTGCTCATAACGGGTTGTTGACCGAATCGATGTTCAACCGCTAAACCAGGGCCGGTTGCCGAGTTTATCACCGATGAAAACCCCGCGCAACGACCGGAGCCTGAGGCTTCAAATCACTCTCGGCGTGGCTTCGGGCAAGCCTTCGGGCAGGCTCTCGGCTGTTTCGCCGCTCGCCGGAGGGCTGTCTAACCGTATACGGTCGAGTATCTTTATCGAGTTGATGACCTTCATAGAATCTATCTGGTCATCGACTTTGAACTCGCGCAAGTCCGGGACTTCTTGATTGGGCCCGAAGCATACCATTGTGGCCGTATAGTCCTTTTCGCTGAATACCTGCACAAACGCTTTCGGCCCGACGCGAAGGCTGCTGATACAATCGCTCCAATCGAAAACCTGCGACTTCAGCCAGGGGAGCTGCGCGGGCCCCTGTATGCAGATATACTCGCCCTCGTAATTCTTCTCTCGCCATAGCTCTATGTAACAGCCGCTCGCTTTTACGGGGTCGGCGGAATGATCGTCGAAGATCGAGGCGGACTCGCGGGGCGGCTCTTTTTTCGTCCTTCTCTTGAGCTCGTCGCGCGCCATCCTTAGAGCATAGGCGGTATACTCGGATTTCGACCCCTTCGCCATTCGCTCCAGCTCGTCATCCGACAGCGCGGCAATAGTTTCGCGAACCCGTTTTTTTAATCTCTTCTCGCCTGAGGCCACGACCCCTCCCGTCTGAGAATCGAGCTAGAGCTTGAAGACCTTGCGCGCGTTTCCGCCGAGGAAGGCCGAGCGCGCTTCTTCCGGCAGGTCGAGCGCGCAAGCCTGCTCGACGCATTTTTCGAGCGACAACTGTGGAAAGTTCGTCCCGAACATGACCTTGCTCTTTCCATAGGTCTTCATGTAATGGAGAAGCTGCGGCGGGTAGTAGCGCGGCAGGTATGCGGACGTATCTATGTAGACGTTTTCGTGTTTCCACGCCACGCCGATCATCTCATCCGTCCACGGGTAGCCTATATGGCCCGCGACGATCTTTAACTCAGGAAATACCAGCGCGACTTCGTCGAGGTAAGGGACAGGCCGCCCCGTCTCCGAAGGCATCAACGGCCCCGTGTGCCCGACCTGCGTACAGAAAGGGATGTCCAGCTCTATACACTTCACATAGAGCGGGAAATAGAACCGGTCGTTCGGCGGGCGGTTCCATAACCACGGCACCACGCGCAGGGCCTTGAAGCCAAGCTCGCGCACGGCGCGATCAAGCTCGCGCACGGCCTCGACGGGCTTTTCAAGATTGACCGCCGCCACGCCCGCGAACCTGCCTGGGAATTGCCCGACCATCTCCGCCACTTCGTCGTTATGGATGACCCACTGGCCCGGCCTGTGCCACGCCGAAAGCATGAGGGTTTGAATGCCCGCCCTGTCCATCGCTTCGATGATCTGCCCGGTGGTAAGCCCGGACGACAACAGCTCTGCCGAGCCGGATTGTTTGAAGAGCCTTGCGATCTCAGGCATCAGCTCATAAGCTCGCGGGCGCGCAGGTTGCGCCCACGCGTCTATGACAAAATCGGTTCTCTCGTCGGTCATCTTCCGCCCTGATAATGCTTTGTCTATTCTTTTCCGGTCTGGCTGTGCGGAGCCTCTACAGGCTTCGACTCCGGCGAGCCCTTGTGGCGTAAAAAGATCGAAAGCACGACCATCGCGCCTACGGCCAGGAACTCGCTCTGCCAGTTCTGAAAAGACTCGAACCAGAACCGCGACGTTCCCAGATACCCGAACGTAGTCACCTGCTCTGTGACGCCGTGCGCCATCTGTTCTTCGTTATAGTTTCGCGCGCCGCCTGCCGCGTGCAGAATGAAGCATATGAGGAAGAGCAAAAAAAATGCGATGCCGAGTGAATACTGGTAAACCGAAAGCGCAAGCCCGCCCGTGCGAACCGGCCACGGCGCGTCTTTTTTGTTGCGCGATTTTTGCGGGTCCCTATCGACAGCTTCTTCTTCGTCTACCTTTTTGGACTCGGCGGAGCCCTTCTGGTAGAGGAAGGCGGTCAGGACGACGAAAAGGAACATCTGTAGGAACTCGGATTCCCAGTTTTCCATAGTCGCCTCTGCGAAGTGCGATGTGCCGAGGTACTCGATATAGCTGACTTCAGGTTGCCCGTGATCGCGCTGGTCGTTGTTATACTCTCGATGCCCGAATGCGGTCTGGCCAAAGATGAAGGTCGTAAAGAAAAGACCGAGCCAGACTATCGAAAGACCGTTCTCTTTGAGTATACGCTTCATGAATTGTCCCTCTCACGATCTCTTGTAGGGATTGGGAACGCGAATCTCCATGAAAGCTCGCGGGTCGCTTAAAGGGGCAAAGCCGAACTGCGAATAAAGGCCGTGCGCGTCGCGCGTCACAAGCATCCAGCGGCGCACTCCCGCGAGATCGGGGTCGGCCATTATGCAGGACATCATCCATTTCGACAGCCCGCGCCCGCGATGCGCTTCGACTATAAAGACATCGGCCAGGTATGCAAACGTCGCCAGGTCGGTGATGACCCGCGCGAACCCTGCCTGCTCACCCTTGTGATAGACCCCGTAACAAAGCGAGTGCTCGACGGACTTCTCGATCACTTCAATCGGGACAGCTTCCGCCCAGTAGGAGCTTGCCAGAAACGCGTGGATGAGTTTCAGATCAAGCCTGCCCTTGTCTGTGCTGATCGTGTAATCGCCTTTTTCGAATTGCCGGATCATCCGTTGTCGCTTCAGACATCCTTTAAACGGCCGGGTTCAAGTAATAATTCCACAGGACGCGGGCCGCGACCGCGCGCCAGGGTCGCCACCTGTCGGCAAGGCGATCAAGCTCGTCGGGCGTCGGCCTCAACTGAAGCTCCTTGATCTTCTGGTACGCGACCAGGAGCGCGAGGTCGCCTTTAGGCCATATGTCTGGTCGCAATAGCGCCATCAAAAGATAGATGTCGGCCGTCCAGAGCCCTATGCCCTTGATCTTTATCAATTCAGACCTCACAGCCGAATCCGTCATCGTCGCAAGGCTCTCTAAATCGAGACTCCCTTCGACAATAGCGCGCGCAAGGTTGCGCCCGTAGCCTGTCTTCTGTCGGCTAAAGCCTATAACTCTTAGCGTGCTGTCATCAAGCAGCAGAAAGCTTTCTGGGGTAAGCGGCGCGACCGTGAGAAGCAAGCGGTCAAAAGCGGCTTTTGCCGAGGCTAGCGAAACCTGCTGTTCGAGTATGATCTTTATAAGGGTTGGAAATCCCTGCTCGCGCTCCCACAAGGGGGGGCGGCCGAGCTTGCCGATTACCCGCGCAAGGTCTTTGTCGATACGAGCGATATGGGCGAGCCCTCGTTCGAGCGATTCGTCGTCTAAAGCGACGGGTACGGTCTCTTTAGCCTTCTGCTCTATTATCGACTCGATCATTGAACGGGATTTTGAGCGGGCCGGAGCCGTTTCAGCAGCTGAATCTGCCCCGCGTGGTAAAGGTCGTGAGACGCGATGCCGGTTATAAGGGTCAGGTTGCTGACCTTGCTTCCACGGGGTTTGTACCCAAGGTCGGCAGGCGTAAGCCGCGCAATCGCCTCGCGCAAAGTCTCATGAGTCTCGACCAGCAGCGCGACATCCGATTTCCACTCGCGGTCGCCCGCTCCGTCTACGGGGCGCTCGAACCAGTTCGAGCCTTTGATCGGGAACGAGCCGCGAGCTTCTTCTAAAAGCCTGCGGCGCACGGTGTATTTCCAGTAGGCGGCGTGGACGACCGTCTCCCAGATATTGTGTCGGCCCGGGGCCGGTCGCCAGGAAACGTCTTCGGCCTTCAGACCTCTTATCGAGCCGCGAAGGTTCGTGCCGTGCCACGCCCTGTGGTCAAACGCCTGATCTATCAACCTGAGCAGAACGGTTATCTCTGACTTAACCATATTATCGGCAACCTCTCTATTCGCCCGGCTTGCCCGTAAGCAGGAAGTCACTCGTGCGCGTCTCAGGCCCCCTGTCCGTACAGACGGCGTACTTCGCGCCCTCGTACATCGAGACCCCTGCAAACTCTCCCCGCGCGTTCAGGATGTAAAAGTTGATTCCGAAATTGGGTGTGCCGCGACTGTTGAGCAGCCGCTTTTCGATTGTGTTCGCCTTAATCCGCTTGAGCGCGTCGAGCCCTGCGTCTTTCGGGTGCATCCCCCTGCGCATGTTCTCGACGATCAGGAAAGAGCAAAGATTAAAAAGATTGGCCTCGCCGCGCCCTGTCGAGCCAGCCGCCCCGACTTCGCCGTCGACATAGAGCCCCGCGCCGAGGATGGGCGAGTCGCCCACGCGGCCGGGTATCTTCCACGAGAGCCCGCTCGTAGTAGTCACGCCGCAGATTTCACCCCTGGAGTTCACGCCGTTGCAGTTGATCGTGCCGTAAAGATGGTCGGCGTTGATCAGCCCCTGCGCTACCATCTCTAGCGCGACCTTGTGGCCGGCCTCGGCCCTCTTTTTCGGGTCGAGGTAATGATGAGGGTCCGTCCGCCGCTTCCACTCAAGCCAAAGCTGGCGCGAGTGGTCCGTGTTCAAATCGTCTTCAATCTTAAAGCCCAGGTTGCGAGCAAAGGTCTGCGCGTCGCGCCCGACTATAAGATGGTGATCGGTCTGCTCCATCACCGCTTTTGCGACGAGCGACGGCGTCCGCACGCCTTCAAGAGCGGCGACCGCTCCGGCTCTCTTTTTCGGACCGTGCATGCAGGAAGAGTCGAGCTGGACAACGCCCTCCGCGTTCGGCAGGCCGCCGTAACCTACGCTGTCGTCTTCAGGGTCAAGCTCTACGATGTTGACGCCCGCAATGACCGCGTCCAAAACGTCCGCGCCCCCTGTCATCATCGTGAAGGCTTTCTCGACGCAGGTGACATTCCCGCCGTTTTTGAACTTGTTGCCGTTTGCAGAAGCGACGACCACAGGCTTTGCGGCCGAAGGGAATATAACCACGGGCGAGTGGCTCCCGGCAGAAGCGGGTTTTGCGGCAATCAACCCGGCTGCCGCCCCTGTCTTTACAAAGTCACGGCGCGAAATCTTTTTCACCATCGTGTCCTCTCAGCAAGCTGTTCGCGGCGATTACTCGCCGGGCAAATCCCTATCGCGGGATCAAACCGGCTGTGAAACAGCCCAACAGTGCAGCCTTTGCCCATCTCCTTACCGGTTTGGCGGCTCGTCGGCTTCGCCGCCTTCCGGCCCGTAGAAGAGTACCCACAGGGCTGTGTCGTCAGTGAAGTTTTCGAACCTGTGCTCTTCGCCCGCCGCCGCAAAAAGGAAGTCGCCACGCTTGAAACCCATCCGGCTTCCCGCACAGATGAACTCGCCCGCGCCTTCCGCGACTATGTAGACCTCATCACGCGTGTGCGGCTTTTGCGGATCGGTTCCGCGCGGGGCGTATAGCTCGACAAGCAGGGTGCCGTGTCTGAATAGTGTGACGAATCGCTTTCCGTCAGGGGTGGGCAGACGGCTCAAGCCGTCTTCGACCGTCGCTTTCCTGGTCGGCGTGGGGCGTGTATTCATCCGGTCATCCTCCCGCGCAAGTTCCGGTTATGTTGTACAACCTGATCGTCGACAACGCAAGGTGCTATTAAAAGAAGGCCGGCTCATTCACAGAGATCGAAAGGGAGGCAGGGAGTTTCATCGACAGCCTGCCCTGCGCGCTTACGCTCATGGGCGAGCAAGCTCTTTTTTCGCTCGATGCCCCAGCGATAACCGCTCGCGCCGCCGTCTGTGCGGATGACGCGATGGCAGGGCGTGACGAGCGCGACCGGGTTTGTAGCGCACGCTCTGGCCACCGCGCGCGTCGCCGTCGGGCGGCCTAACGCCTCGGCAATCTCGCCGTAGGTGCGCGTCGAGCCGTAAGGGATCTTTCGCAACTCTTCCCACACGCGCAGCTGAAAGGCTGTGGCCTGCACGTCAACGGGCAGGTCGAGCGCGGGGTGCGATCCTTTGAGATGTTCAAGCAGTTGATCGACCCACAAAGTAAGACCTTCGTCGTCAACCCTTATCTCTGCATTCGGGTATTCCGAACCGAGCGAGGTGACTAGCTGGTTATCATCTTCGCCGAAACTGATCGCGCATATTCCGCGACTGGTCGCGGCCACAAGCATGCGACCGAGATGGCACGATACAATCGTAAAACGGATCATCATTCCTGCTCCTCCGCGTGCGTATGTCGCAGGGGTCATGCCGAGATGTTCGCTCGCTCGTTCGTAGAGCCGACTGCTTGAGCCGTAACCGGCTTCGTACATTGCGCCAGTCACCTTGCGCCCTTTCTTGATGCCGGATTTGAACTGGCCGAGCCTGATCGATGCGGCGTACTGGCGCGGGGTGACGCCCATGACGTGTTTGAATATCCGGTGCAGGTGCGTCTGGTTCACGCCCAACTCTGCGCTCAAGCTCTTGAGAGAGACGGCCTCTTCGATGTGCGCCTCAATCGCTCGACAGGCGCGAAGTACGGTTTCGACTTGAGGGCTCGGCGCTGGCGCGCGCCGGGGATGACAGCGAAGGCAAGCGCGGAACCCTGAGCTTTCCGCGCTCTCCGGCGAGGCGAAAAATACGACCTGCTCGCGGCGCGGGCGGCGC
>CAZTUB010000005.1:0-174090 GCA_964615905.1 uncultured Clostridia bacterium | reverse complement strand
TTCCGCGCTCTCCGGCGAGGCGAAAAATACGACCTGCTCGCGGCGCGGGCGGCGCGCGGGGCACGACGGCTTGCAGTAGATGGCTGTTGAGCGGACCCCGTAGAAGAAGACCCCGTCGAATTTCGCGTCGCGTGCATCGACTGCCTGCCATTGGGTCTCATCTTCTATCTGCTTCATCTCCGCCGCTATCTTCCGGTCAACTCTCATGGCTCCGTCCTCCTGTCACGATCTTACGAGGAGCGGCTTTTGAAATCTATCCGATTCTTGCGCTCAATGTCTCAGGCCGGAATCACCTGCGACATAACATCACCTCTTCCTGTTACGCTTATAAGGGCTTTCGGCGACCGACCTGTTATTTTCGAGCCACGCCGTTACACTTTCCGTGCTGCCTATCTCTCCGCGCAACAGCGCGAGCAATAGATCGTGCGTCACGACCGTGTTGAAAGCCGGATCATACGTGACGCCCTGAGTCTTGCCGCTCAGCTTGAGCACGAACGGGACACGCGGGTCGGGCTTGCCGTATGCCTCGGTCGCGCTTTCGGCCGTGACAGGCGGAAAGTTCGCTCTCAAATGCTTTCCCCTTAATGAATGATCCGAGGTGATTAAGAGTGTCGTATTCTCCCAGACCCCCGCGCTCTCCATCTCGCGCCGTATATCGCCCACCGTGCGGTCTACGAGCGCGAGGTTATCGAGGTAGCCGACCTTCTTGTTCCAGGTAAACTCCTCGCTCGCCCTGTCGTAAATATTCGGAGAGTGCGGAATCGACCAGTGGATCAACACAAGCCCCACGGACGGGTCTGCCGCAAGCCTCCTGGCGTCGTCAAGCATCGACAAGTAGATTCCCAGAAAGTTCTGCTTACGCGCCCCCTCCTCTCTTTTTATGAGCCCGAAGCTCGAATCGTTCAGCAAGCCTGAGCTGGCGACAAACGGGACGGTGTTTATGAGGGCCGCCGCCTGGCTGAGAAAGACCTCCCCCCAGCCTCTTTTTCTAACGTCGTAATAGATACAGCTGTCGAGCGATTCGCCTATGATTCGGCAGTAGGGGTGATACCATCCTACCAGGGTCGTGTTGACTCCCATCTCCCTGGCTTTTGAAAATATGTTCGGCTGAGCGCCCCAGCTTACATTATCTTGAGAATCTTCGAACGTAATCATCAACTCGGAAGGGTTGACCGCCGCTGCGCCCGAAACAAATCTGCCCGTAATCAACGAAGGCAGCGACAAGAGCGTCTGTCCGGCTGGCGGGTATGCATTCGGAGCATAGATAGATTCGCCGCGAAGCCGGTCGAGCTCCGGCAGTTTCAGGCTCGCGGGCCGCGCGTCGAACGCTATCTTCTGGTCCATCTCGTCAAATACGAGCCAGACTACTCTGGTCGCAGCGGCGAATGTGGTCACAGACCTGGCGCGCGCGTGTTTGTCTGAGAACTTGATTAAATGCCACGTCGTCTGGCCAAACGTCATCAGGACAAACGGGAGCAACAACAACAGGGCTATCGCGGCAACCTTGACAACCCGGTCAATGAATCGCGCTACGACGTAAACCGCGAGAAGGAGGATCGCAATTACGAGTATCGTTTGCCCTGCGCTGCTGAACAAGACGGACGTGTCGTCGATGGTGGAATCTGGAAACTCCGTATGGATAAGGCCGTTGATTGGAACGAGCAGGGCGAGCACGAAAAGCCACCGCGCGGTTTTCAAGACCGCCGCGCTGCCGCTTCGCCTAACCAGTGTCACGCATACCCAGATTAACGCCGCAAGAAGCAATACGTTGATTATCACCGCGACGCTATCTTGAAAGCTGTACCTCAGATATTGGGCTTTCGGATTTGTCGATTTTGTTATCAGCCTGGACCAGGCTTCTATGAAGCAGAGATTGGCCAGCGACAGCGAGATCGCGAGGTCTTTTAGCATCCCCGGCTATCTCCTTTTACGCAACAGATAAAGCCAGCGGCTGCTCTGGTCCATGTGCTGCGACCGGATGATCTCAAAATGTGTCCTGCAAGTCGATTCAAACAACTCGACCGTGAGGTCACGGAATAGATTGTCGCGTCCGCGAGCGATGCGACGAAACATGGAATCCTCCGGAGCTATGAATTCAACTATCAAGACATCGGTAGTGATTTCGGCCGCAAGCTCTATGATCTCAGCCAGCGGGATGCGTTCCGTCACAAGCAGATGATGAATGACCGCGAGCATCAATACACAATCGAAAGCGCCTCGCGCGCGGTCAAGGAAAGATTGGCATTCTCGATTTCGCCATCCTATGGCAGGACTGGGGCGGCTCAGGTCGATCACCAGCGGCAGAATATCGAGCTTCTCTGCCCGCCCCTTCCGCCAGACATTTCCGACCACGACCGGGTCATTATCGATAGCCACGACGCTCGCCCCCTCCCTCGCACAAAGCGCGCTGAAGTGGCCATCATTGCACCCCACATCCAGAACATGCTTTGCCCCGAACTCGGCTTGCGCGCGCTCGACGAAATCCTGTTTGGCGGCGAAATGCTCGCAGGAATAGTTATTGTTTGAAGCCATGTAATCGGACCACGCGGACTCTTTGCCGGCCTGGGGCTCAAGCCGGTTCAGCATTCTACGCAATCGCTTGTACAACGAGTCGAGGATGAAATGCGCCTTCTCTACGTCCTCCAGGGGCTTTGCTTCATAGATGGCAAGGTCGTCGCGGTTTCGTCTTGCGGCTAGCCAGGCAGGCAACGAAACAAGCGTCAAGAAAGGAGGTATGAGCTTTTGAACCGTACCGCAGAGGTTGTATACCTCCTCCGGTTCGAGGCCGTCGCGGCGAGATGTCAACAGTTCGTTGATCGTGATTCCGAACTTTCTGTTTACCAGCAGCGGCAGCAGGAATGTGCGTTCAAATTGCGCCGATGGCAGCCAGATAGGATCACCCTCGGTTCTGCGCTCGAATGACAACAGATCGACGAAGACCGGCTCAGGCCCGCGAAAGAGCACATTGTACGGGGTCGCGTCTTTGAGGCCCAGTCCTTCACGGTGCAGCCTGTCGGCGAGGTCAAGCGTCAACGCGCCCGCCGCGTGCAACATCTCCGGCGGCCATTCATACGGGTAACTTCGAAACGGGATCCGATCATGCTCGACTACTATCGCGCCTTCCTCGTCGCGATAATCTCCCGCCATCTCTTCGGCGCTCAGTAATTCTTTTACCAGCTCCCGGTCGAGTATGCTTGTACGCACAAGCCGGCCCGACTTTACAAACTCTTTCGCCGTAGACGACTGCATGAAAGCATTGAAATCCCCCTGCCCTTCTCTTCTTATTATCCGCGCAACGTGATCATTGAACTCGAACAAGGAGCCGGAGGGGTCGCGAAAAGAGGCTACCGGAGATTTGGAAGCAGGGTCGAAGTTCATCATCAATGGCTTAGGCCGGGGCGAGATTGAAGGCCCGTGTGCGGCGTTCGTGGTTTAGGACAGAAACCCGTTATTTGAATCGTCCAACCTGACCGGCGCCCGACGAACTTCGCCCGGCATCCGTGTCCAAGGGCGCGTCTTGCGGTCTTTCCGCTCCCCCTTTTATCATACGACGAACCGAAGCGGTGATCCTCCGGATGTAGAACATCAGCCCGACGAGCGCCGCAATCAGCATCTGCAAAATTAGCGTTCCCGAACCGGGGTCTGTGTAAAAAGCGACCTTAACTCCGCCCGCAATCATCCCGATAATTGATGCGAGAAACGGACCATTAGAATGCATATAACCCCCTCAAAAGGTAACCAATGATACATCAGGCCCGGGCGATTTTGAAAGCAGATTGAAATGGTAGAAGCTGCCTGCCGCTCGTAGAATTATTTCTTTAGCGGCTTGAGCGACTTGAGGTAGGCCACGACCGCAGCAGCGTCGGCTTTCGACATTTTATACATAGGCATTGGCGGGCGAAGCGGTTTGCCTTCGAGTCCGAGCCCTGTCTGTAAGAGCTTTACGGCTTCGGCCTCTGTCCAGCCGGGCAGCCCGGCTATGCCGGGGGCGTTTGAGGCAAAGATCGGCATGGGGTGGACGGGCTGAAAATCGAGCGGGCCGCCCTGCAGCCACCGCTCGCGTATAAATTGGCCCTTCTGATCTCGCGGCGTGTGGCAGTCGATGCACATCGCGACCTGCTCGACGAGGTACTTCCCGCGAGCGATTCTCGGATCGGCTGCGGTTGTGATGACTGAACCGGCAGAAACAGACAGCGTCAGTATAAGACAAGCGCCAGCAAGTAATGTCTTCTTCAAATCATCTACCTCTTTCTCAAGGATAGCTGCGAGCAGAAATACTCTAAAACCACGGCCGGGATTTTTCAACCGCTTCAAAAATAGCGCGCTCGTGGGGCTCTCGTTCAAGCAGAGCACGCCAGGGGAGACAGGCCATCAGGCGACGGTTGTACGGCTGCCGGGCACTTCGAAGTTGTACGTCTCGCCGTTGCTGAGGGTGCAAATCCCGTGCTTTTCAATCAACGGCTGATGCCGTACAGGTGGTGCTGTCCCCTGACAAAGATCATCCCGGACGTTATGGCGGGCGTCGCCATCAGCGGCTCGCCCATAGGGTTTGTCGCGAGCACCTCGAATTTAGGCCCGGCCTGAATCACGAACATGTCGCCGTCCTCGCTCGACAGGTATATCTTTCCGTCCGAGGCGACAGGCGATGCGCTAAACCCGCTCCCCTGGTGCGGTATCCTCTGCCGGTAGACCTCCTGGCCCGTCTTCAAGTCATAGCAGTCGAACACGCCCTGGTTGCCGAGCACATACAGGTGCCCGTTGTAGATGAGCGGGGTCGGCATGTATGACCCGCGCTGCTGCTTGCTCCACAAGACATGCTGACTGGAGGACTGGTCTTTGCCGAGCGTTATGTCGCCCGTCGCCCCGGCTTTGATAACGAAGATTGGCGCTTCGGGGCGGCGACCGCTCGCGACGACGATCATGTCACCGGAAAAGACTGGCGTCGGCGCGGTTATTTTAGAGCTGCCGCCAAGCCGCCATAGCTCTTTGCCCGTAGCCGGGTCATAACCGCGAATGAAATTCGAAGCGTTGGTTATAAGCTCGACTCTCTGCTTGCCCGGATAGACTGTAGGCGTGCCCCACGAAGGAAGCTCCTCGCGCGAAGTCTTCCAGACGGTCTTGCCTGTCTTGATGTCGGCGGCGAGCAGGAAAGATTCCGATTGCGTGTCGCATTGCACTATGACGAGGTTATTGTAGATTATGGGCGAGCTTGCGTTTCCCCATTCAAAGCTTGGTATGTCATAAGCCCCCGCGTTGAGCACGCCCAGGTCTTTCTTCCAGACCTGGCGGCCTTTCATATCAAAAGCGTATAGCCCTTGCGAGCCGAAAAACGCGACGACTACACGGCCGTCGGTCGCGGGGGTCGAGTTTGCGTAGGTCGCTTTTATATGCCGTTTCTCGCGCGGCACGCCTTCGTAAGCGACCGCCTCCCACAGAATCTTGCCGCTCCGTTTGTCGAGCGCGTACACTTTCCACTGGTGAACAGACCGGTCGTCGGAAGCCGTCCCGTCGCCGTACAGACCTTTGCGGAAGTTGTCGCCCCCACGGCTGCTGATCGCGGTCGTGACAAAGACTCGATCACCCCATACGACAGGGCTTGAGTGAGCGAGCCCCGGAATCCGCGTCTTCCATTTCACGTTTGTCGATTTGGCAGCGTCCCAGCGGTCGGGCAGGTTCTGATTATCGGCGACGCCGGCCGCGTGAGCGCCGCGAAAAGACGGCCAGTTATCACCGTCGCGGCCTTTGCCCGCGACAGGCAACAGCAACAGGGCTTGCAGTATGACGGATAAAACGAAGGCGGCTTTCATAATCTCTCTCCTGCTTTGAAGTAATAGAGGTAGCAAAGATAGGCAAAAACCGCGCGGGTGTCCAGTGGCAGAAAAGAAAAGGCGGGTGCACAAGGTCGCACCCGCCCGCAGGTTTGGTTTGAAAGCAGATCACCTGCTTAAAAGATGATCGCCGCAGTCGAAGCAGTCGTACTTGCTGTGAGTCTTGCAGAACTCCGCATCAACCCCCTGATCGAGCGGGTTGTGCGGGCATACGGTCCAGTTGCGCGACTCATCTACTGACGCTCCACACTTCTTGCACTTTATTATCAAGCTCTCTTCCTCCGTTGAATTAATGGATCAAGTTGAAAGATGGACGGTCGGAGTTGGCAGCCCGCAGGCACGTGGTCGGAGCACGCCAGACGAACGGGGATACGGCTGGCGGGTTATAAATCTTCAAGCCGGATGAAAAGATTAGCCTGAAATCGGTCGCCCAAACCCTTGTGACTGCTCGTACCGGATCAACCCTTCCCTTAACCACCTTTCTCGCTGTTCACATTGAATATTCTAATGAGGCAGAAAGGCTAAGGCAATAGTTTCAAAGATCGTAAACCGTGACCTGGGGAAGGTGACAAGTGACAAGTGACAAGTGACGAGAAAGAGCTGTCGCCAGGCTAGCGGTTTCCTCTTTCTTGTCACTTGTCACTTGTCACTTGTCACCTTCCCCTGACTTGTCACGGTTCACGGTTTACGACTTGCGTTCCAGTTCTTCGCGGTTCCACCCGCCGAGATTCGCGCCCGCTTCATACGTGGACCGGCAGAACTCCATCAACAGGTCGTCGGGCGCATCGGCTTGCCGAATATCGTCATACATCAGCAGAAACTCCGACATCTCCTGGCTGTAAAATGCCGAGCCGGGGCGAATGGGGTGCTTATCCAACCCTTCGGGCGCGGGCGCTGTGTAAGAGTAAATAGCGGGCGATTTTATGTTCCCGCCGCCGGGCCAGAAGCCGTGGCTTATCACTTCGTGAGAATAAGCTTCGCGCGTGATGCGGTCGGCTCCGGGCCGTTCGGGCGCGCGGCGACCGGAAAAGCGCGTCACCGCCAGATCAAAGCTCCCCCAGAAGAAATGGACAGGGCTCGATTTGCCGATGAAGTCCGACCGGAACTCTTTAAACACCCTGTCGATCTGCATCAGTATGCGCCAGAAACGGTTCGCCTTCTCGGCTTCGTAAGAAGCATGAACCGTGTCTTCTGCAAAAGGGATAGGGTCCGTGACCTCGTCCGGTTTGGCGTTGATGCGAGCTTCGATCTCAAGACCTCGCAGGGTCGCCATCAACTCTTCATAGAAATCGGCGACCGAGCGCGGCGCAAGCGGTAATACTTTCGTCTGCCCGTCGCTTGTCGGTATGACAAGGTTGTGGTCTATGAAATCGAAATTTATGGAGAACTCTCTGTTCCCATAGGGAATGGCCGACGTTGTGAGCCCGCGCGGCGTCACGTAGAGCGTCGAGTGCCAGTAGTGATTGAGCTTCGGGCTCAAGACCATCCTGATCTTTCCCACTATCTGTGTCCACATATGAAGCGTGGCGTAAGTATCTTTCCACTCTTCGAGCGGAAGCGCGGGCCAGATAGCCTCCCGGTCAGTTTCGTTGTCAGTCATAATCACCTCCGCTCTATAAACCCTATTCTCGAATGATCGAGCGTATCGCTCACGAGCCACAAAGCCTTGCGCCCGGACAGATTCGAGAGATGGCCTCCGCCAACGCGCGAACGCGTCTTTTCCAGGTCCGAGCTTTCGATCAAGAACCCGCACGGCGAATCGCCGAATCGTTTCAACCTCTGCGCCAGCCACCCGCTACCGGTTTCGGGCGAGGCCAATATAACCGGCCTCTCTTCAAAATCCGCGAGCACAGCGCCGGGCAGATAGCCTGCCGCCACCAGAGGCGCGGCCCACCCGTAGACGTTTCTGAAGAGGTCGCTTGAAGATTGAAGGTCCGCGACCCCAACCACTATTTTGCCTATGCCCGTTAGCTCTGTGCCCGTGACGCTCGCGGACGGCTCGATGCGAAGGCGGCGGTCCGTGCGGTCCTTTATTATGAAAGGCAGAGCCGTCCCAGGTTCGCCCGCGCCGATGAAAGCGAGGTCCCATTCGGCGACCTGCCCGTCGGGCCGCTGGCGGCTCATATAGACCGGGCCAGTCACTTCTATCCCCATCGCGGATATGCGCGCAGCTTCCCTGGCTACGTCGTCAACCTCGACAGCCCACGCAGAGATTCCCGCGTCGCCTTCTATGAAGCTATCCCACCACGGCGACTTTTGGCCTTTTTCGATAGTCGATATCAGCTCTATATAAGAGCCGTCATCAAACCCCAGGACGGACATATGTGTCACGCCGTTCGAGTGACGCCCGCCGTAGTGCGTGCCCAGCCCAAGCGAGCGGAACAAAGTCTCCAGCCTGCTCAGCTCTGCTCCGGCCACGGTTATATGATCTAGCTTCATATTTGGGGCAAACCGCGTTATCTCAAGAGGCGTTCAACAAGGCCGATGATAATAAAGAGCGCCGTCGCGCCTAAAGCGACAAGCGCCCCGATTTGAAGCAAGCGATAAGGCTCGCGCTCAACCCCCTTTTCGGTCGGCCGCCCGCACATCGGGCAGGCCATCGCCTCTGTCGATATCTGGTTGCCGCACTCTGCGCAGTTTGTCATAGCCATGAGGTTGCTCCTGTCGTCGGGCTACAATCAGGCTTCTGCCGTCGTCGGGTCTATGACCGTCTTCACTTCCGATATGGAGTTGGCAGGAAACCCGCCCCGGTTCGCGTGCTCTCGCACCATATCTTCGCTTGGGGCAATGTATATGCAGTAGAGCTTGTTGTCAGTCACAAAGCTCTCCACCCATTGAATCTCCGGCCCAAGGTCTTTAAGCACCCCGCACGATTTTTGCGACACGGCTTGAAGCTGCCCGGCGGTCAGATCGCCCGCCCCTGGAATCTCCCGTTCGATTACGTATTTGGGCATACGATTCTCCTTCCTCGTCATTTAAGATCGCGACATAGAGTTTTAAATCACAACTGGCGGGTCAATTGCAAATACGACGAGGCGGCGGAAGGGTTCGCAAGAAGGCGGCTCTCTTTTCTCAAGCCCTGAGCAGTAATCCTTAAGCCGGTGGCCGAGTGAGCAGAGCCTTCACTCACCGGCCACCGGCCACTGACCACCGCTCAATCCGCCGCCTTCACGTCTTGAGCATACTTCGGATACGGTTCGGGGTATAGCCGCTTGCGAGCCCGCTCGGCCTCAAGCATCTTTTGAAGCTCCTGTTCGACCCGCTTCAAGTCGCGGGTCTTGTTCGATGAATGAGCGAGATTGACTTGCTCCAACGGGTCGTATGTTACGTTGTACATCTCGAACTCGGCTTTGACGGGCTTCTTTTTCTGGATCGGCTGGCCGTTAGCGTACGTCACGTCGTACTGAAACGGCTTGGTCCAGAACTGCGGGTTGTCGAAATAGCGAGAGTATTTCCAGACTTCGTCCTCGCCTTTCTCATTCTTTAAGACTGCTATGACCGATTCTATGTGATTTGGCTGGATCACCGAATCGTAGGGTCTGCCTGTCACCTGATTAGTCTGGTTCAGCCCGGAGCTGATCTCGTCGTCGGTCATAAAATAGAGCGGCGCTGTTGACCTGTCCGGGTCTGCCTTGCCAAGAACAACCCGTGAAAGATCGCGCCCGACAAGCTGGCGAGCTTCCGTATGGTCCGCTCTCAATGTTCGCCTGGCTTTGTTCACATCAACCCCTGCCAGACCCAGCAGCGTCGGTATAAGGTCTACGTGGCTTGTCAGCATATCGGCCGTGCGCCCCTGTTTGAAAACCTGCGGGTGCGAGATTATCAGCGGGACGTGCACAGACTCTTCGTAAACATTATGCCACTTCTGATGCATCCCGCCGTGCGCGCCCAGCATCTCGCCGTGATCGGATGTAAACAGGATGTATGTGTTGTCAAAGAAGCTGGAGCGCTCAAGCGCTTTGTAGACCTTCTGTATATGCTGGTCCGACTCCTTTTGCAGGTAGTAATAAAACTGGCGATAGATCTCAAGCGTCGGTTGCGGCATCAGCATATTCGGGTAGACTTCGACGTAGCTTTTCTGCGCCTGCGGCTTCGTATCGAGATTCTCGTTCTCGGTCTGAGGCGGCGGTATATCAGGGACCCATCCCTTTGTGTACGGATAACCGAATCGCTCCCAGGCAAGCCCGAACAGGACAACGTCGTGCGGGTTCACAAACGAGTTGACGATGAGCCACGGGGCCTGCTCGTCGGCTGACTTCTTATACTGCTTGTCGAGTTCTTCGATAAGCTCTATCGCCTCTTTGGCAAACCCGGGATCGCGGTTTGTGCCGGTGTTGGCTTTAAGATTGCCGTGCGGCTCAGGGCCTATCCACCCGCTAAAACCCCACTGGTCCAGCCGGTTCGCCTGTTTATAGAGATTGATGATGCGATTGACCCGCCTCCCGTTGTCGTCATAGCTTTCGAGCGCGTCGTGGCTGCCGCTCATAATTATGTCTGCGTGCGAAACGTGCCATTTGCCCTTGTAATAAGTCTGATACCCGGCTGCGCGGAAGTAATCGCCCATGGTCGGCACAGTGTTGGCGTCCAGATAAAACACGTCCGGGTCAAACGGGTTCTTCGCGGTCCCTGTGGTCTGTGTGACCCCGTGGAGCGACGGGTACTGGCCGGTGAAGATCGAAGCGCGGCTCGGCGAGCAGGCTGTCGCGGCCGCGTAGTGGCGGTTGAATTCGATGCCTGACTGGCTGAACCACTCCTGAGCCTTCAGGTTCTTCTTTCGAAACAGCTTCACTCCTTCTGTCTCATAAACCGGCGGGTATCGCTCTTCGTCTACCATGAAGATGAGGAAATTCGGTCTTCTCTTTTTGCTCTTCATTATTGTCTCCTTATGGGCTTTGAGGTTTGAGTGACACAACCGCGCGATAATAACATGAGATATTTCTTACACAAAGATTGATCGAGCGGGGTCGCCAGGCGCAAAAAAGCCCGGCCTTTGAGGGCCGGGCGAATGTCAGCTATTCGGATACGAGGGCAGTGCGGCGGTCGAAATCGTTGCGCGTCCAGGATTCAATCTGCGTTCAACGCGTTGATGATCCCGGCCGTGTCGGTATACTCGCGGAATTTTGCGACCTTGCCGTCTCGCACAGTGAATACGTGCGTCCAATCGACATCATAGGCAGTGCCGTTTGACTTGACCTTCATCCGTTCCCCGCCAAAGACGATGACCTGGTCGTCTTTGGCAACAAACTGGCCCGGCTCGAAACGCTCTACGTCTACGCTCTGGCCAAGGGCTGTAAAGAACCCGACAACTTCCTCGTGGCCATTGCGCGCGCCGCCCCAGGGGATCTGATCGGGGCGCGGGTGAAACCAGTCTATATCTTCGGCAAGCATGCCGAGCAGGCCGGGAATGTCTCCTGCCCCGAACGCACCATAGATGCGCTTGATAAGGTCGAGATTCTCTTGTTCACTCACTTTTGTCTCCTCCTGTCGAAATGGTTTGAATGAGTCTCAGTCGCCTGCCGAAGCTCCCGGAGCATGTATCTTCTGAGCAAGCCGCTGAAGGGGCGGACGAACAACCAGTAGGCTCGAAAGCGGCGGCGGCTTGAGCCGTCCGTGCATTGAACCCGCGTCTCCGTCACGACTCGCGTGCCGGACGGTTCCGGCTCAAGCGCAAAATTCCACGCGGCGCGAGCAAGCCCCGCGCGGCTCTCGCGTTTGAAGCTATCAGCGTCGGTCCGCTCAAGGCAGCCGGTCGGCGTCCAGAATTTTCCAACAAGCCCGATTACTATCTCTTTATCTTTCGATTCCGAAAGCAAAACGAACCCGCCTTTCAAGATAGTGTCCAGCGTCAGCGCGCGTTCGTCCGGCGGTCGTCTTCGTTCGCGCAATAGAGACGGCATTGCCCGCAGGGCCAGCAGCGATCTTACCAGAACAGACCGCCCGAAATCTGTCGTTCGTAACGCGGCGTAGATCGAAGACGGCGGAGCTTGAATGACGAGTTCATGCCGCTCTATCGCATCATAAACAGGCATGAACTCGTCTATAAGCATGTTGATCTCGTCAGTACGTATATACGCGCCAAGCTTACAGCATAGATTTATCGGCACAAGCTCGGAGGCCCAGTATCTCGAAAGCAGCCTGGCCAAGCTCCGAGAGCCGATTCGATGCCAGCTCCAAAGCCCGCTGCGATGCGATCCCCGTGTCGAGCAGATCGTCAATAGACACGCCCAGTGCGCGAACGTCTTTCTCGACCGCCGCCGTCGCCTCGACAAACAGAGCCTCGCCCTGCTTGCTTCCATGATTGCGGAGGCAATCGCCCAGCCTTTTCATTTCAGCGATGATCTCTTCGAGCTTTGAAGTATTGTACTCGATCAACTCTCTCATGACGGATGCCTGCCCGGCCTCATCCGAGGGCCAGAGATCGTCATCTTGAAACTCTTGCAACTCACACGGGACGGTCTCTTTTAGCAACTGGGAGTGAGCCGCGCGGTCGTATGCTTCCATCTCAGGCTCAAGCCCGTACATCCTTCTGAGCGCATGGCAGCGGTCACTCCCTGCTTCAAACTCCCTGCAAGCCTGCGGGCGCAGCTCATAAATCGAGCACGAAACGCGCCCGCCCACCGGCCCGTCTAACGCTACGCAGCGCCCCTCGGCAGGCTCGCGCCGGAGCCAGCGAAGTTTTTCGCCCTCGCGGTCTGCTTCGTCCCATACGGCCCATGTCAAAGCGCGTGGGGTCGCATCGACCATCAAGACCGGAACCTGATGAAAATACGCGCAGCACGCCCCGCACCCTCGGCAATCGGGGCGCTGGCGGTCTTTGGCCGCGAAGCGGCTTGCCTCGACCGTCTCGGCATAGAGCGCGAGCAGGTCATCCGTGGCAACAACGCCCTTGCGCCTGCGGTCGAGCAGCTCGACCATCTTATCGAAATCGCTGTCGCTCATCTCCGACTTGTTTGCCAGCTTTACCAGCTCAACCGGCGCAGCTTCCCGCGTCATAAAAGCCCTTCCTCGCTCACAACAATCTTCGCAGCTTGATCTTTACCGTCAGGACACGCTTGCCTCGCCGGACGCCGAGCAGCATCTCGCGTCCGTCCTGGGAAAACAGCTTCTCCATTTCAGCGTCGGTGAAGCTCTGCATGGGCTTACCGTCTATGGAGGTTATTATGTCGCCTGCGAGCATACCCGCTTCGGCGGCAGGCGTCCCTTTACCTACGCCCTCTACCTTTAACAGCTTGCAATCCCTGGCGTCTGTACCGACAGTCAACCCGCTCATATCGGTTTCGTAAGCGTCGGCCAGGCCCGCGTTCGGCTCAAGGATCAATTGTTTTCGCGAGTAATCGAGGATGAGCTTGAAGCGGCGAAGAATCTCGCCTCCGATCAACCCTGCGTTTTCCTCGCTTGCCTCTGCTTCCTCCCTCTTTTGCGCAAAACCGACGAGCGGGTTTTCGATCTTTATGCTGCCGATCTGTAAGCCCGGCACGCGGGCGAGTTGGAACTCCTGTTCGCCTCCCGCCCCTGCTGCGGTGCCTTGCAGAGTTCCGCCCAGCGCCTCATCCAATTTGTGCTTTTCGATAAACGGCCTGTAGATAGTCATGGTCCCGTCGGCCCCTGTGTCGATCTCGAACGGGCCTTCGACCGGCTCACGACCCGGCAGCCGCACCGCAACACGAACAAACGGCTTTCTCGGAAGAGTGATCGGGATGACCTCTCCGCTCCCGGAATATTTGTAGCTGCGCGGATCATAGAGGTTCATTTTCCGGTTTACGTAATCGATCTCGACCACAAACTCGTTGATGAAGTCGTAACCGATGATTCCGTCGAACTTGAAACAGCCTACAGGCCCGAATGGGAAAAGAGCGACGGGCTGATTGGCGACTTCAACGCCCGCCACGCTTAGCCTGACGCCCTGAATAATCGTGGCTTCGAAACTGCCGCCAGTGCCTAGGCCTTTGATCTTCTGACCGCCTTTGCCAAGCCCAAGCCTCGCTGCTATCTGCGGGGTGGTCACGGTAATTGAAGCGCCCGTGTCGAATATAAACCTGAGCGGCCTTGAGTTATTCACGCGAACATTGAGCAGGATCAAATTGTTGTCGAGCTCAAACGGAATCCCGATAGCGCTGTTGCCGGAAGCGAAGCGAGCCTTGCTGCCCGTTTGGCCGGGCGTAGCGGTCTGGCCGCGCCGAGCCTGTGCCTCGGCTGCGGTCGGATGCAAAACGACCACCGAAGCGATTAGAATCAGGTGAGCTATCGATACTCTACGGGTTTTCATCGGTTTTGCCCTTCACGCGTATTATGACACAGTGGCCTTGATGTATGGATTGGCAAAGTTTATTATTCGGCCAGGAATTAATAGAGTAAACAGTGACAGGTGACAAGTGACAAGATAAATGGAAAGGTCAGCGCAGCATCGACTATTTCCACCTCTTGATACCTGTCACTCGTCACTGGTCACTGTTTACCATCCTCCCGAAGGAGAATCAGGTTGAAGAATTCTGGAATCAAGAAGCTTATTCTCGTCTCAGTCGCCGCGCTTACGGGCCTGGCCGCGAGTCTCGGAGGAGGCGCTGCGAGCGCGGCATCTGATCGCGCGAGCAAGGCGGTAACCTACAGTAAGGACGTAGCGCCGATCTTACAGAAGCGATGCGAGGAGTGCCACCGTTCGGGCGGCGTCGCGCCTATGTCGTTTGCGACCTACGAGCAGGCGCGACCGTGGGCGCGTGCCATCAGGGAGCGCGTAGTCAAACGCGAGATGCCGCCGTTTCACGCGCTGGGCGCAGTGGGCCGCTATCACGAAGACCCGCGACTGACCGATGCCGAGATTGCGACGATACGCGACTGGGTTGACGGCGGCGCAACCAAAGGCGACCCGAAGCTTATGCCCGCCCCGGCCGTGTGGAAAGACCAGTGGGCGTTTGGCCAGCCGGACCTCGTAGTCTCGCCCAGGCGAGCGTTCACGTTGAATAAGAACGGCAAAGACCTCTATGTCTTCTTTGTATTCGATCACGTATTTGCAGAAGACACCTGGATCAGCTCTGTGCAGGTGCGCCCTGGTGCCGCGCGAAACGTGCATCACGCAAACGTCCACCTGGTCCCGGCTAATTTCGAGGTCCCGCCGGAAGGGTACATAGCCGGCGACTTTGACCCTTCTGCCAGAGGCACGTACATGATTTCCGGCTGGGTTCCAGGATCGAACGCGGTCAAGCTGGATGAGGGCACGTCGCTCAGGCTCCCGAAAGGGATGAAGCTAGGCATACAGATTCATTACGCGCCGACCGATCAAGACGCTATGGATCAAACACAGGTCGGTCTATATTTCGCAAACGGCGTTATCAACAAACACATAAAGGTGCTGTTTGGCGACCGGAAAGACCTGGTCATTCAGCCGGGTCAGGCCGAAGCATCTTTTGTCGCGCGTAAGACTTTTCCGACCGACGCCGTTATCAAGTTCTTCCACGTTCATATGCACCTTCGCGGCAAATCTTACGTGATGAACCTTCACTACCCGGATGGGCGCGTCGAGACCGCGCTCGAAGTGCAGAACTACAATTTCAACTGGCAGCGGACATACATCCTTAAAGAGCCGATAAAGGTTCCCAAGGGAACGGTTGTCGAGTACGTCGGCACATACGACAACAGCGCGAAGAACAAGCTCAACCCCGATCCGAGCCAGACCGTGCGTTGGGGTGAGTTCACTGTTGACGAGATGATGCAGGGCCGCATCTTTTACGAGGCCGTGGACGAAAATCTCAACCTGCGAGTGGTAAAAGGGCGCGCTGCCGCGACCTCGGAAGCAGCGAGAAAATAGCGGCAGGTGGACAGTCGAGATGCTGAGTAAGAACTCGCGTCTCTACAGGCTTCGGCGCTGGCCGCCTGCTACTGCCCGTTGCTATTGCCCATACCGGGCTTTGATCAATCGCGCGTCGCCTTTGGCGGGCACTACCGCGATAAACAGGTCGTTGTACGCGTCACCCGTCGTCTCCTGACCGGTCTTTCCGGTCAGACCTTCGATGATCGCAGGTATCGTGTTGCGATGGCTCACGACAACGACCGTCTCGCCCGCGTGCTTAGCCAGCACCGCTCTGGCAAGCTCCTTTCCATAATCGCCCGGATTATCGAGCGTGACGGCCATCTCCGTTATTGGAACCTTGAGATGGTCTGCGAGCGGCTGAACCGTGTCCCGGTTGCGTTTGAACTGAGACGAGTAGATGGCTTTCACCCCGGAGTCACCGGCCGCGCGCATCAACGCCTGCGCGCGCTCCAGACCGGCCGGGGCAAGCGGCGGGTCGTCGCTATTGTCAGCTTTTTCGGCGTGACGGACGATAAAGACTATTGTCGGCTCATTGGGAACGGACTTGCACGCGCCAGCCGCGACCAACAGTAAAAGTATAAATAAGGTCTTCGCTACTCTCATCAGCAACTCCACCGAAAAGATCAAGGAGCCGGAGTCTAATATAACGCTCTCGGCTCCTGGCTGCTATAACCGGCCGCGTTCAATCAGCGTCTCTCTGCCAGCTTCTTCTCTATATATGCAGCGCACTCTGCCTTTGTCCCTTTCATCCCCGTATCTTTCACTCCGCGCGGAATCTCGCGGTCGGCGGGAAATATCGTATACTGATACTCCCGGACTAGAACCACCCTGTAGATACCGTTGTCTTCTTCTTCGTCGTCGGTCTTACTCATAGCGTCTCCTTTTTACTTGTCGTCAAAGTAGTGTAGGTCGCCAAAGCGAAAGCATTCTATGAAAACGGGCACGCATTGACAACTTTGGCCGGGCCGCCCGGTCAAGTCGAGCCTGTGCGTGGACGCTCGGCTTTTCTTAATTTAAACTTCTCGCCTCGCAAATATAATGAGTTGTGGAGGAACGCTTCGAGTGCGAATCTTACTGGTCGAAGACGAGCCGGACGCAGCAACGATACTCGCTAAAGGGCTGCGCGAGCAATCGCACGCCGTTGACATCGCAACCGACGGAGAGGCGGCGCTCGCGCAGGCGGAGCTGAACGAATACGACCTGGTTATCCTCGATGTCATGCTGCCGCGCGTTGACGGGTTCGAGGTCTGTCGCAGGTTGCGCGCCGGCGGCTCGACCGTGGCGATATTGATGCTGACGGCGCGCGACGCAATCGAAGACCGCATCGAAGGGCTCGATACCGGAGCAGATGATTACCTTGTAAAGCCCTTCGATTTTCACGAGCTGCTGGCTCGCGTGCGGGCGCTGATGCGCCGTGGCCCCGCGCTGCGCCCTGAGATTATCGCCGTAGCCGACCTTAAAATCGAGACGCGCGCGCGGAAGATTTCACGCGCAGACAACGCCGTGGAGCTTACGGCCAAAGAGTATGCTTTGCTCGAATACCTTGCACGCCGCGTTGACGAAGTCGTGACCCGCACGGATATTGCCGAGCACGTCTGGGACGAGAACTTCGACCCGTTCTCGAATCTGATCGAAGTCTACATTCAGCGGCTGCGCCGCAAGATCGACGACAACCACGCCGTCAAGCTTATACGCACAAAACGTGGCGAAGGGTATATGCTCACGGCCAGAGGCGAGGCCACAGATGTTTGATTCGGTGAGGTTCAGATTGACGCTCTGGTACGTGAGCGTGCTTGCGCTCGTGCTGGTCGCGTTCAGCTTTGGGATATACACGCTGCTTTCACGCTCTCTCGACCAGCGCGTTGACGAAAGCCTCCGCTCGGTCATACAGGTGGCGATAACTTCGCTGACACACGACGCCGAAGAGGGGCAGACGACAGAGGGCGCGGCCATAAGCACGGTCACAGAGCTGTTCAATCCGAATCAAGCGATGGCGATATTCGACGGGTCGGGCAGGCTGCTCGCCGAGAACAATTTTCGAGACGATTTCAACGCGCAATTGCCTGACGCAAGCTCTATATCGGGTAACGATCTTTACCTGTACACCGCCTCCGAAGATAAAGACGAAGACGACAATCACCGCGTCGCGGTCAGGCGAGTCGAGATCCCTCCGTTAAACACACCTTATATAATTCTTGTGAGCCAGCCACTGGAGGCTGTCGAAGAGGAGCTTGAATCGCTTCGCGGGATTTTATACTACTCAATCCCAATCGCGCTTGTTTTTGCTGGCGTTGGCGGCTGGTTTCTCGCGCGCAAGAGCCTTGCGCCTGTAGTCTCCATGTCAGAGCGGGCTCGGCGTATCGGGGCGGAAAATCTGGATCAGCGATTGCCGGTAGCAAACCCGCGCGATGAGCTAGGGCGGCTTGCCACCTCTTTCAACGAGCTTTTGACGCGGCTCAGCGCGGCATTCGCGCAGCAGCGCCAGTTCATGGCCGACGCGTCGCACGAGCTTCGCACGCCGCTCTCGGTTATGCACACGACCGCCGACGTGACGCTTGAAAAAGACCGGCGCGAAGAGGGCGAATACCGCGACGCGCTGCGCATGATCGACGACCAGACGCGGCGGCTCACGCGTATCGTCGAGGATATGTTTATCCTGGCTCGCGCGGACGCGGGCCGCTACCCGCTTCGCAGGACCAATTTTTATCTCGACGAGTTGCTGGACGAGGCTGCGCGCGCGGGCAGCATCCTTGCCGCCGCGAAAGAGCTCGATATCAAAGTGGCCCGCTCATCGGAGGCCGCTTTTCACGGGGATGAAGACCTGTTGCGCCAGATGATATTGAACCTCCTCGATAATGCCGTAAAGCATACGCCGCGAGGCGGCGCTATCAGCTTGAGCCTCACAAAAGATCGAGACTTTTACCGGATTGAAATATCCGATACAGGATCAGGGATACCGCCCGAAGCGCAGCCGTTTATCTTCGAGCGGTTCTACCGCGCAGACAAGTCCCGCCCGCGCGCCGAAACCGCCAAAGGAGGCGGCACGGGGCTCGGTCTTGCCATCGCCCGGTGGATAGCGGAAGCTCATGACGGCAGGCTTGAGCTTCTGCACTCAGGCCCGTACGGCAGCACGTTTATCGCCACGCTTCCAATACCGGGCTCGTAACTGACTGCCAGCCTGTAACTTCACCTGTTCATCTTGCGTTCATCTTCAATCCTGTAAACTTACAGGTGAGTAGGATGGACGTATATTATTCAAGTTCAGGACGGGGAAGCTATGAAATATAAGACTAAAACGATACTGCCGATCATAGGCATGGCAATCATAATCGGCGTGGCCGCAATCGCGGTGGCAACAGGCGATGCGGATGAAGTGAAGCACCCGCTGCCCGCGACACTAAGCAACCTTGCCGATGTAAAAATGGTAGAGATTAAAGACGGCGGCGATCAGGTTATCCTGAGCGGCAGCTTTTCAGCCGCGATCCAGAGCGGCGGCGAGTCTGAGCGGAAAGCCGCGCTCACGAGCACAGGAGCCGACCCCGATGCGCGTGGAGAGGCCGAGATCGACATCGCTACAAAAGACGGCGTCACGTCGCAAGAGCTTGACCTCGAGGTCAACAACCTGGCCGCCGATGCCAGCTTCAAGCTCTTTGTCGACGGCCAAGAGATAGTCGCATTCACGACAAGCCCGAAAGGTGACGCCGAGCTTGAGTTCAGCAACGAGACTTCGAAGTAACGGGTCTATGTCTCAAGGAGAACGAGAAATGGAATCGGAACAGAGATATACCGCCTACCCTAGAAGTTTCAGGTATCTGCTTGCGGTGCTGCTGGCGGTGATGGCCGTTAGCGGTCTCGCGCTTTATCTATCCGGGGGCGACTCGACCGCGACAGTGGCCGGAACCTCTACCGCAAATCACAAGGCCTTCGAGGGCGGCACTTTTGAAGCGTCGGGCGTAGCATACGTGCCGGGTACTGACGGAATACTGTTCATCGATGACGGGCGACCGGGCGAGGTCTTATGGATGAAGCTCGACCGTAACGGGAACCAGGCGGGCGCGATCAAGCCTGTGAAGCTCGGTGTAAATATCGAAGACCCGGAAGGCATCACAACCGACGGGACGAGCTTTTACATCGTCGGCTCACAATCGAGAAAAGCGGGCGGGGAGCAGTACGGCATCGTAAAATTCAGGTTCAACCCGAAGAGCGAAAGCGTCGAGCAGGTAGAGACGCTCAGCGGCCTGAAGCAGTTCCTCGTCGAACATGTCGCCGAGCTGAAAGGCATGGGCGAGAAGAAATCGAGCGAGGACGGCATCAACATAGAGGGCCTGGCCTGGGACCCGCAGGGCGGGCGGCTATTGCTTGGGCTGCGCTCGCCGAGAGCGAACAGCGCCGCGCTCGTCGTTGCGTTTAAACCCACAACTGCCGGAGGCAGGTTCTCTTACGAGAACTTCCGGCCCGACGATATAAGGGCGATACGGTTGTCGCTCGGAGGGCTTGGCATACGCAGCATCGAGTATGACAGCCGCTCGAAGATGTTTAACATAATCGCCGGGGCGACCGAGAGCCAGGACAAGACCGATTTCAAGCTCTGGGAATGGAACGGGAATGACGGCCAGCCTCAGCTCCGCGAGGTGACGACATTCGACCGCAAGCTGAAGCCCGAAGGGATCACGCGCGCTTCAATCGGCGAAGGCGATTTCATATTTGTCGTGTTCGACACGAGCGGCTATTTGAAGATGGATTGATTGGCAGGCTTGCGAAGCATGGAAGCAGGGCCGGGTCTTAATTTTATCCCAGCAACCGCTCGAATTCGTCTTTGACCATGCGATAGCATTCGCAGGCGGATGCTTCCAGCTTTTCGCGTTCGAGAATTCTGACGCGCCCGCGCGAGTAGCTGATCAGCCCTTCACCTTGAAGCTCAAGCGCGGCTTCGGTGACGCCTGAGCGGCGGACACCGAGCATCGCCGCGAGGTACTCCTGCGTCAAATTGACTTCGTCCGAGCCCACCCCGTCGCTGCTCATCAACAACCACCGGCAGAGCCTTGCGAGTATCTGGTGTCGCCGGTTGCAGGCAGCCGATTGCGAAGCCACCACGAACAGCGTGTGAATGTAGCGGTGCAAAAGCTTATGCAACACGCCGCCCCTGTCGAAAGCCTCCTTGAAGACCCTCGATTTGATACGCAGCGCGTAGCCGGGAATCTGCGCAAGCGTCTCCATAGGGGTCGTTGCCGCGTCGAGCAGGACGGGCACGCCGACCATACCCTCGCGGCCGACCGTTCCGGCTTCGATGGTCGTGCCGTCTTCCAGCACGGTAACTAAAGAGCCGAGCAGGCCCGTCGGGAAATACATGTATTCAATGGGCTGGTCAGGCTCGATCATGCGGTCGCCGTGCGAGAGCCATACCTCTTCAAAGTGAGGGCGCAACTGTTCCATCTCTTCGGCGGTAAATTTGGCAAGCAGCCTGTTGTCGATCCTCGATGATTCGCGGTTCTGATGAGACATTCGATACTGACCCCTGGTTAATTCTCCCTAGTCATGATGAAAGCCTATCCGAACTAAAAATATCCGGCAAGTCGACAACCGCGTGTGTAGAAACGAACGGCAGCCCCTGTGCTGCGCACAGGGTTAACAGGTGAAATTGTTCCGCTCAGCCGTCAGCCCTGCGACGATAGCTCGCGCTACTCGTAGCGCAGGGCGATCATCGGGTCTACCTTCATCGCGCGGCGCGCAGGGATGTAGCAGGCCACGAGCCCTACTGCGCCCAGCAGAAGAGAGACTGCCGTAAAAGTCGTCAGATCGGTCGCGCTCACGCCGTAAAGCATCCCCGCCAGAAGCCGCGTCAACACGAGTGACGCCGCAAGCCCTGTGCACAGGCCCGCCAAGATCAAGAGAAGGCCTCGCCCTATTATCAGCTTCCATATATCGCTTGCGCGCGCGCCCAAAGCCATGCGAACGCCGATCTCGTGTGTTCGCTGGCTCGTGGAGAAACTAATCAGCCCGTATATCCCTACCGCAGCCAGTATGAGCGCGATTGCCGCAAACAGGCTGAGCAGCAGCAGGTTGAACCGCCTGTGTTCAAGGGTCTTTGAGACCAGTTCTTCAAGCGTAGCGATGCTTGAGATAGCCTGATCGCTCCTTACCGCCCAGATCTCGTTTTTTATCGCGGGTATCACCGCCGCCGGGTCGGTCGTCGTGCGCACGACGAAGGTCATCGAACCGTAAGGGTACTGCGGGTGATGCATGTAAATTTCGGGGCGCGGCTCGCTGTCGAAACCGCTGTGGCGCACGTCGCCCACAACGCCTATGACCTCGCCTGTGATGCCCCGCGCGTAGTTTACAGTCATCCGCTTCCCGACGGGGTCTTCATCGGGAAAGTGGCGCCGGGCCATCGATTCGCTGATCAAAAACGCGACCTGCGCATCCTGATTATCAAACTTGGTGAAGAACCGCCCCGCGAGAAGCGGGATGCCTATCGCCTTGAAATAATCGCCACCCGTGAAAGAGAGGTAAGCGGTCGGCTCCTGCCCCTCTAAAAAAGGCGGGCGACCGGCTATGGTGAATGTCGGGTCGATGTCTATGCTGTTGGCATCGCCGACAAAGGGGAGCGCGAGGACCGTGCCCGCAGATTGCACACCGGGCAACTCGGAAATCCGCTGCAAGGCTTGATCGAAGAATGCCGCCCGCTGCTCAGGCGTACGGCTCTTCGACCAGACATGGACTTCCAGCGCCACGGCCCGTTCGGAGACAAAGCCGGGGTCGACTCTGGTAAGACGTGTGAAACTCCGAATCAGCAGACCCGCGCCTACGAGCAGGACTAACGCGAGCGCTATTTCAGTGACGACAAGCGCGTTGCGGAACAGGTGGCGACGCGCCCCGTCTGTCGCCGTGCGCCCTCCCTCCTTGAGCGATTCCTGTAGGTCCGGCTTTGAGAACTGTATCGACGGGGCCAGACCAAAGATGATCGCGGTGATGACGGAGACGGCAAAGGTGAAAGCCAGCACGCTTCTGTCTATACCGACTTCACCGAGCCTCGGCAGGTCTTTGGGGCTGATGGCGACTATGAGATCGACCCCCCAGATAGCGAGCAGGATTCCGCCAAGGCCGCCTGTCATAGCAAGCAAGAAGCTTTCGGTAAACATCTGCCGCACCAGCCGTATGCGATTTGCGCCGAGGGCAGCGCGGATGGCCATCTCTCTATGACGCTCCGCGCCGCGAACCAGCAGCAGGCTCGCCACATTTGCGCAGGCGATCAACAGGACGAACGCCACCGCGCCCAATAACAAAAGCAGCGCCGAGCGTACCTGCCCGACCAGTTGCTCAGGCAGCGGCACAAGCGTGATGCCCGTACCAGCGTTCGTGCGCGGGTACTCGTCGGCAAGGTGCGAGGCGATTGCCTGCATCTCCTCGCGAGCCTGGTCGAGAGCGGCTCCCGGTTTTAGCCGCGCGATCACCTTCATGTATGTGGAAGCGCGATTCTGTTTGTCACTGTCGCGTTGGACTCGCGGGGCCCACACTTCTCGCCTCGATTCAGGCGGGAAATTAAAAGCGGGCGGCAGTATTCCCACAACCGTATGGGGCTGGTTACGGAGCAGTATCTCTTGCCCGACAAGGTTGGGGTCCGAGCCGAACCGGCGCTGCCACAGGCCGTGGCCTATGACCACCACGCGGTCGTTCCCCGGCTGGTAATCGTCGGCCTGGAATGCGCGCCCGTAGAGCACGCTCGCGCCGAGGACCTGGAAGAACCCTTCGGAGACAAGCCAGGAGCTGAACGACTCCGGCTCGCCCTGCCCCGTCAGGTCGTGGCTGAAAGGCTCGGCCACAGCCATCTGCTCGAAGACCTGATTCCGGTCGCGCCAGTCGATGAAATTGGCGGGCGAGCAGTCTACCTGATTGACGCCGGTCTTGGGGTCGTTCTGCCAGACGGTGATAATACGGTCCGGGTCTTTGTAGGGGAGCGGGCGAAGCAGTATCCCGTAAACGACGCTGAAGATGGCCGTGTTCGCGCCTATGCCTAATGCCAGCACGATTATTGCCACAAGGCTGAATCCGGGTTTCTTTAACAGGGTTCGCAATCCGTAGCGCAGGTCTTGCCAGAGTGCTCGCATGATGCCGCCTCCTATCTGAAGAGTCTGCTCATCCCGGTAACCAAACGCTGTGCCACAGCGAGCGAGCGGCCTAACTGCCGCGACTCGACAGGTTAAGCCTGGAGATAGGGCAAGCGGAGGGGGGCCGGATTGTTCGCTTGTGGGATTTGACTTCTCAAAACTGTAAATCGTAGCTATGGGAAAGTGACAAGTAAACAGTGACAAGTGACAAGATAGAGGAAACCGGGGAGGCGCTTCTCTCCTTCTTGTCACTTGTCACTGTTTACTTGTCACTTGTCACTCCCTCACAGGTTGCCTTCATCAGCCGAGGGGCCATAGACGGATGGGACCGGTATGTCGTTGAGCCGGAGGTAGACGCCAAGCTGCGCGCGGTGGTGTATGCTGTGATTCAACACCATCGTTCGTATCACCGCGACCCGTGGCATGGTGAAGATGGTTCGCTCGCCCATCAAAAGCGACCAGGGCTGTAAGAGGTGCTCGTCGCTTGCGCTTTCGAGCGCGGCCCGCGCGTCGGCAAGGTTCTTGTCGAATATTTCGAGCAGCTCTTCGCGCGAGCCTGCCTGCGGTGTCCGCGCGGGCGGCGCGCCCGGCGGGGCCAGGTTAATCGAGTCCTTGTTGATCGCGTGACTGGCCCAGGTGAGGATGTTCGCGAGGTGCGAGCCGAGAGTCATCATCGTCATGGACTTTTCGTGAGGCCTGTACTCCTTCTTGTCGTCCGGGATTCTTTCGAGAGTCTTTCTGGTGCTCGCCGTCTCGTAATCGAATTCAGGCAATAGTGATCTGCTAAGTGACATGGCTTCCTCCTGGTGATCGGAATTAATCTCGCGGTGGACCCTACACCGCTTGCGCCTTCGTCGGTTTGTACGCTCGGACCGGTTTGTTATGTTCGACGCATCTGCGCCGCCTCTCGCTTCACAAAGACCGCAAGAATCCTAGGACTATACGGTTGAACTCCGCAGGGTTTACCATCTGCGGCAGATGGTCCGCGCCCGGCATCACGACCTTCTTTGCTCCGCGTATCTCTTTAACGCTGTAATCGGCCTGGTTGCGGACGACCGCCGTGTCGCGCGCTCCCCAGAGGATCATCGTCGGGGCGGTTATCTCTCGGAGCCGCTTTGCTGCCGGGGGCTCCATAGGCTCAGAAGGCCAATGATTCATCGTAAAGATGCCCTTGTTCTCATTTATCATCGTCCGAAGCCGCTGCCCTGCCCCCTTCTTCTTTATCGTGACCGCGACCATAGGATGCGCCATCCACATTTCCGCCGCCTTGTCGGCTCCCTCCTTTCGAGCCGCGTTAAAGACGGCCACGACATCGGCAACCTCTTTATCATCGACCGGGTAGCCGTTCGGTCCCGACGCTACGACGACAAGGCTGGCCACGCGGTCCGGGTGCTTGAGCGCGAAGTCGAGCACGAGCCCCCCGCCCATGGAGTTGCCGACAAGATGAGCCTTTTTGATCTTGAGATGGTCCAGCAACCGTAGCAGGTCTTCGACGGGAGAGTATGCGGTTTCGGGCCTGGTCGATTGCCCGAAACCGCGCTGGTCATAGCGGACCACTTGAAACTCGCGCGCGAAGACCCGGAACTGGTCGTCCCACATGCGCCTGTCTCCAAACCCGCCGTGTAAGAGCACGACCGCCGCTCCGCTCCCGTGGGTTTCATAGTAGATAGACCCTCCCTTCACTTCCAACCTGCCTGTGACGGGCTTAAATGGCTGCGGCGACTGAGCCATGATCGCGGAAGCCGAAAAGACGAGCATAAGAAAAAGAGCTGCGGTCTTCATACCTTCACCTGAAAATATCTTCACCTGAAAATATCCGGGGGCGCTTTGTGTTCCTCCTCCCATCCTGCATAGGCCACGTCCGTTGCGCCGATTGTATAGACGACTACCTGCCACTTGCCCTCGCTCTTTTTCAGCAGCGCGCAAATCCAGTCGTCGAATATACCCTCTTTGATCGCCTCTTCGTAGACGGTCCCTTTGTAATCGAAGGCCTTGCCGTCGGCCTCTCTTGGAACCCCGCGCATGAATGCCCAGCCGTCTTTCACCTTGAGGTGATCTACCTTGAAGATCGCCTTTCTTTTGAGCACGGTTTCGACAGGCAGGCGAAGCGCATCCATTATCGCCTTTCGCTCATCGCTCCCCGATTTAGGAACGTACGTGCTGCTTTGGGCAAGCGCCTGCGCGATGAAAAAGGTGAGCGCAAACATGAGACAGGTCAAGGCTCGTTTCGACACGATTGAGATCGGCATTTAATTCAAACCTCCGAGCGGCTCGTAAAGCTCGATGCGATTGCCTTCCGGGTCCCTGATCCAGGCGAATCGCCCGTACGGCTCGTCCTGTTGCTTGATAACCCGTACGCCTGTTTCTTCGAGGTGCGCGAGGAGCGCAGCAAGGTCGTCCGTGCGCAGGTTCAGCATGAAAGGCTGATCGCCGTACATAGATTCGGGTTCTTCGGCGGGCGACGGTCTTGAAAAAGAGGTGTTCGCTTTGATGATCGAGAAAACGGTATCGAGCCTGTGAGAACTGTCCTTAGGGTCCACGGCGAAGAAGACCTGATAAAACGCTTCGCCGCCGCCTTCAAAGACCAGGCCGAATTTTTCGGTATACCATCGGGCAAGCTGCTCCGGGTCATTCGAGAAGATGAATGCCCCGCCCACTCCGTTTATTAGACTCATATTCTTTTATCCTTTGTCGGTTGATGAAAAAGCCGCTTTTCGCGCGATGAATGCCGCGTGCCTCGGCGGAAGATCGTGCTCGCCGTAGCTGTGGACTACGCGGACGCGAAAGCCCGTCTCGCGGAGCTGAGCCGCTATCTCAGACGACCTGTATAATCGCTGGCGGTGTATCTCGTCATCGCGCCTGTAATGATTGCCCACTTTGCGAAAGCTCGTTATGCGTCGAGTAAAGATTTGTCTCGCCTCGTCTTCCTCCTTTTCGAGCGCGGTCACCCACCCCGGGCCCTCCGAGAATCCTCTGACCTTGCCGCCTTTCTTGATCTGGCCGGGCTCGGCCACGTCAAAGATAAAGACGCCGCCCGGATTGAGCGCGTCATATATGCGCCGGAAAAGCCGAGCAAGCCTTCGGCCGTCGCCGCCTGA
Organism: uncultured Clostridia bacterium; assembly: GCA_964615905.1. Taxonomy (GTDB): domain Bacteria; phylum Acidobacteriota; class Blastocatellia; order UBA7656; family UBA7656; genus DATLMR01. Next base: position 147,254 of record CAZTUB010000005.1, on the reverse strand, counting down.
ATCGAACAGGTAGTTCAGACATTCGCTGATCGACGTTACCGCATCGCACGCGGGGATGTCTGCCTTAAACATAGACTCGACGCGAAACTCCGCGCGCGGCGCTCGCCGTCTCGCAATACGTATCATCGATTCAGAGATGTCTATGCCGAGAACCTTATACCCGGCCCGCGTCAGTTCTCGCGCCCATACCCCGCTGCCGCACCCAAGGTCTACGACCAGACCTCCGCCGACACGGCTGCGCCGCAGGATCTCAAGAATGCCCGGGGCCGATCTCCGCGCGAAGTCAGTGTGGCCGACATCGTGAATATAAGCGAGGTCTTCTTTGTACCACTCTGTCATATCCTACTTGCAATCTCTCGCGCCCAGGATCGCGTCGTGTATGCTGATGATGTCAGAGGGTATACTTTTCTTCGTCGAATCGTCCCAGTATGCGGTGTATGTTCGCACAGAGCCGTCTGATTCTCGACGACGCAAGACCATGCTCGTCGAGTAACAGTCATTGCACACGCTCGCGTTAAGCTCGACATTGTTAAACGGCCTCGCAGAGCGGGCAAGACGGGCAAGCGTTTCCAGGACCGGCGGCTGTAATACCACTTCGCACGCTGCTTCGGGCATGGTCGAGGTCAGGCGGCCTTCCGATGTGACGGTCAAACCGCCTCTCCCGCGCCCGTGGAACCCGCCGCCCGACTGGATTTCGAGGACCCAGGAGCCCTTTTCCTGCAACAGCCTTACCTGATCTTGAGGAACCTGCGCCGCCTGGGCCTCAAGCGTTTGCTTATCGCGCGCGGCGCCGCCGGACTTCTCTTTATCTTCCTGGTGAGCCAGCGCGCTGGCAGATATTAAAACCAGGGCTAGAATGATTTTTGTCGGTCTTAACATAACATTATTCCTTCCGACTCCGATTGCCCGGCGTGGCATTCTACCATCACCGGCCTTTTTCATTCATACCTTAGCGCGACCGACGGGTCCACCTTCGTCGCGCGGCGAGCAGGTATGAAGCTGGCAAGCAAGGTGACGGCGATAACGAGCAGCACAAGACCGGCCAGGACGACCGGCTCGATAAAGCCCACGCCGTAGAGCAGGCTGGCGAGCGCGCGGTTGACCAGAGGCAGCGCGGCCAGCCCCGTCACAATACCAAAGAGCGCCATCTTGAACGCCTGTTTTATTACCCCAAGCAGGATGTCGCGGGCGCGCGCGCCTAAGGCCATGCGAATGCCGATCTCGCGCGTTCGCTGCGCCACCGTATAAGAGATGACGCCGTAAATTCCGAGCGCGGCCATCACAAGCGCGACCGAGGCAAGCGTGCCAAGCAGCAGAGCAAAGATTCGCCGCTTCTCTATCGAATCTTTTACAACCTGCTCGACCGTCCTGATATGGAAGGCCGCGCCGCTGTCGAGCGCCGGGACTATCTCTCTTAAAGCCGCGATCAGGTCCGCCTCCGCGACAGCGGCGCGAACGATCATCGTTGATGAATGACGGTACATCGGCAGATAGATTTCGGGCCGGGCGCTCGTGTGCAACCCGAATTGCTTTACGTCTCCGACTATGCCGACAACTACGAGCGGCGAGCCGATGGCCTGCTCGCCTTCGAGGTTTATCTGTCTGCCGAGCGGGTCTTCGCCGGAGAAAAAACGGCTGGCCAGAGTGTTATTGATAACAACCGATTCGGGAGCGACCTTCATATCCGAGTCGGTAAAGCCGCGACCGCCGATCAAGGGTATCCCCATAGCTTGGAAGTAGCCGGGGGTGACGGGTTGAAAGTCCGACTTGAATTTCGCGCCGTCGGCTGCGGCCGCCGCAGAGTCAATCGTGAACTCCACGCCGGGGTTGTAACCGACCATAGGCAGATAGCCGACACAGCCGGCGCGTTCCACTCCCGGCACCGCTTCGATGCGGCTAATCGCCTGATCGTAATAGGCCGCGATGCTCTCTGCGTTCGAGTACCGCGACTGCGGAATCGAAAGCGACACCGCGACAGCGTTGCCCGGATTAAAGCCGGGGTCTTCTTTCGTAAGATTCAGAAATGTGCGGATCATCAACCCGGATGCGGCAAGCAGAATCACTGTCAGCGCCACTTCCGCGACCACAAGCGCGCGGCTGAGCCTGCGGCGGCGCGGGTCGGATGTCGCGCTCGCAGCGCCCGATTTCAGGAATTCGTTTAAGTCCTGGCGTGATGCGATAAGCGCAGGGATAAGGCCGAAACCGATGCTTGTAAGCAAAGATGAAGCGAGCGTAAAGAGCAACACGGGGCCGTTGATCTCAACCTCGACCAAGCCCTGTAACTGCGACGGGATGATCGAGCGGAGCGCGTCCAGGCCCCAGGCGGCGAACAATAACCCGACCACGCTGCCGATCAAGCCCAGCAACAGGCTCTCGGAAAGCACCTGCCTGACGAGGCGAGCGCGGCCCGCCCCAAGCGCGAGCCTGATGTTGAACTCCTGGCGGCGGTCCGTCGTCCGCGCAAGCAACAGGTTCGCAAGGTTCGCGCAGGCGATCAAGAGGACAAACAGGACCGCGAATTGCAAAACGAGGACCGGCGCTCGATACTTCCCCACTCCCGGAAGCGTGTCGCCGAGCGCGACGACCTTGATGACCATCTCGCTTCGGTTCGACCGATTCTCCCGCTCGTGCGCTTCGGCAAGCGAGCCCGCTTCTTTAGCGGCGAGGGCGGCGGTGACGCCGGGTTTTAGAAGCGCGACGGGCTCGTAAAGGGTGGCCGAACGGTCTTCGAGCAGCTCGGCTTTTTCAACCGCCGAAAGCGGTAGCCAGAACGAGGCTCGAAACGGGTATTGGAATGATTTCGGCATGACGCCGATGACGGTGAACTCTTTTCCGTCGAGCTTCACCGCGCGACCGATTATGCTCGTGTCCGCGCCGAAGCGGCGTTGCCAGAACCCGTGGTTTAGTATGACGGCGTTTGCCGACGCGGGCCGGAAGTCTTCTGCCAGAAACGTGCGGCCGACAGCAGCGCGAGCGCCGAGCAGTGGGAACATCTCTTCGGAGATGAGGCTGCCCGTCACGCGCTCTACAGGGTAACTGTCGCTAAGATTCATAGCGACGTACCGGGAAACGGCCATCTGCTCAAAGACCGTGTTGCGCTGCTTCCAGTATTGAAAATCGGGGTATGAGACGCCCGTGTCGAACTCCTGCTTCCCGGCCTGCGAGATAGCAACCAGCCGGTCCGAGTTCGTGTAGGGGAGGTTTTGAAGAAAGAGCGCGTAGACGCCGCTGAAGATCACAGTGTTTGCGCCGGTTCCGAGCGCGAGAGTCAGCACGGCTATAGCGGTGAAGCCCGGTTTCTTGAGAAGCATCCGCAGCCCGTAGCGCAAATCCCGGATCATGTTCCACCCTTGTCGATTGCAATATCAAGGTCGTGATTCTACAGCGGGTTTGTTGCAGCGACAACAGGGATGGTTGCTCGCGCTTATTTCTCAGCGCTGAGGAGCGAAGTGCCGAGCGGGAACGGGACCGGTATGGACCGTTCATCGGCAAACTGAGGACTGAGGACCGAACCGCAGCCCTCAATCCTCAGTTGTTTGCCGTCAGTCTTTTTTAGTTGCGGCGGTCTGTTTCAGCTTTTCGGCTACTCGGTCGGCGTTTGCCTTGTAGACGGCAAGGTTCGGGTCGTTCGTCTGTTTGCCCAAAGCAACAGCCTTGTCGTAGTTCGGCCCTGCCAGATCGAGCCTGCCGCTCTTTTCGTAGCCTTCCGCGAGGCTGTCATAAACATTTGCCGACCCCGGATAGCGCTCGACATTGGTCTTGAAGACCGCGATTGCTTCGTCCATCTTCCCGGCGCCGAGAAGCTGGTAGCCAAGCTGGTTTATAAGGTTCTCCGGCACCGCGACGGTGTAGCCGAGTTTTTGAGAGACCTTTTTGTAATGAGCATCCGCGCCCGCAAGCCCGCCGACTATCGCACCCGTCTGCGGGTCTCGCGCAATCTGCCAGCCGTCAAAGGCCTTGCGCAACCCGAAATAGTGGCTCCTCAGCACGACCGACCCGTGATCTTCATCCGGCATCTGCTGCGCTTCCCAATCGAGCCCTTTCGCCAGGTTTTTCGATAGAACCTCTTTGAACTTAACAAAGCCTTCGCCGATGCCGCCGGGTTCGTTGCCGAGCGTCACATAGAGCGTCTTGTTCCACTCCTTGCGCGTCTTGAACGCCTCTTCGGCTCGCTTGACGAGAAGCTGGTCGTCCCACTGTAGGGAAGGGCTGACGGCTATGTACGCATTGAACATCTCAGGCCGGGCAAGCAGCGCGTGGACCGCGAGCAGACCGCCGAGCGAGTGGCCCGCGAATATCTTGTAAGGCTGCGTCCTGTACTTGCCTTCGATCATCGGCATCAGTTCCGTCTCGATAAATTTCAGGAACTTGTCCGCGCCGCCGCTGGTCGGCAGCTTTGTCACGGTGCCGTCGGGCTGTGGGAACCCCCAGTTGGTCGGCGTCAAATCGCGCGTGCGGTCAGTGTTGGTGATCCCGACGACGATCATTTCGGGGATGCGCCCGTTGCGGGCAAGAAATTCTATCGTGCCGCTCGTGTGCGTCATGTGCCCGTCTCCGTCCGTCATGTAAAGCACGGGATAGCGCAGGTTGTTCGCGTCGTACCCTTGCGGCGTCCGAACGAGTATGGTTCTCTCTTCGCCGAGCACTTCAGATTTGATCGTCAATCTTGTCGGCCCGCCCACCTGCTGCGCCTGACCGTACGCGGGCAAGAGAAGAAGAATTAGCAGGAACGTCGCTTTCACGAGTATAGAATAGAGTTTCATATTGGCCTCCTAAAGAGTCTAATCGCTGTTTGAAAACATTTCTGACAACTGGCTGCCGGAGATTCTACTAGAACCGGACGACAGGAGTACGCGCAAGGTTCGACTTTTTGCAACCCGGTCACAACTTTTACTTTTATTTACAAAGTCGCGGCTGAATTTTCACTTCACTAGCGTCTCGATCAAACGCGCAACCTTACGGTGCAGGTCTTTCGGCGCGCCGTAGAAAACGCCCGCAGTCTTCCCCTTTCGGTCAAAGACAAACATCGTCGGCACGGTTGAGAAATCGCCGAACGGAGTGACCATCTCTTTCTGCCCCATGACGACATGAACCGGCAGGCGAAGCGGCTCGATAAGCTGGCGCACATCTTTCTCTTCAGACTCGACGGCCACAGCCACAACGGTCACCTTATCGCCGTAGCGCCGCTCAAGCTTTCCGAGCCAATCGAGCGTGCCGCGACAGGGCGGGCACCACGTGGCCCAGAACTCGACGACTACAACCTGCCCCGCGAGTTTGTCGGATTCGACGCTTTGCCCTGCTATGTCCCGCACGTCGAGCTTCGGCAGCGCGGGTATCTCTGCCGCGTCGTCAACGCTTGCCCCTGCGCGCGCAGCGGTCTGTTTGTCGCCGCGCAAAAGCAGATCGATCATACGCGAAAGGTCGCGTTTGAATTTTTCGTGATTGGCCGTCTCGCGCCATGGAGAATACTTGCCGCCCTTCTCTCCCCACCCGCCAAAATCTCTGGGCTGTGCAACCAGAACGTCGTCGACGAAGACGACCGGGTAACGCTTGATGCCAAAGCGCGTGGCAAGCTCGGAAGTCCCCCAATCAAGGCTTACGAATTCGACTTGCCCGCCGTAGCCCTGAACGACCTGTTTTATCAGCAAACTTGCCGGGTCTGACAGGCTTCAGGTATAAGGCCAGCGGACAAGCGTCACCGTAAGCTTCTTTTGAGCGGGCCGGGTCAGGGCCACAGGGGTCGAGGCCGACATCAAGAGAACTGCCAGCAACAGAAACGATTTTGTCTTAACCATATCTCTATCTCTAAAGTGCAGTTGACGTAGCTTTGAGGTATCGCGGGAGGACCTGTTCCAGGATCACTGCCGCCTGCTTTAAGCCGTTCGCATCTGCCTCGCCGGTTGGCGAAATAGCCGTCCGAGCCATCTCAAGAAACATCAGGCCGATGCTGTGATCCCTGTTGGCGGCATCCAGCTCTGCGCGCGCGGTCTTGATCCCGGCTTCGAGCGCAGACAGATGGCCCGCATCGGGCGTCTTTGCCGTGAGCATCCCAAGCGACAGCCGGGCTTCGAGGTACTTCAAAAGCGCGCCCTCCTGCCAGCGCTCTCGATCAAGCTCGCCCGCGAGTTTCAACGTCGAGTTGAGATTGTTATATCGCGGCTGATCGTCCGCGACCGACTGCTCGTAAGCCTTTAGCGTCTCCTTCTCAAGCTCTTCAAGCTCGCGTGTGAGCGGGCCAAGCCTCAGGGCGCGCGACGGTTTTGAAAAGGGCAGATGACTGCAAAAGAGCGCGAAGTCGAGGCTGGCGCGTGCGATCCCAACGTAGTAGAAGCCCTGGTCGGGTGTCGTGTTAAGCCCGAACAGCCGGCCCGACTGGTAATAGGGTCTGCTCTGCAATCTGGAAGACTGAACGAGAGATTTCGTTATCGCAAGGGCAGGCGGGGCGGCGGCAAGCTGTTTTTCACTTGCGGCAAGCCCTTTTCCCAACCTTCGCCACTCGATCTCGAAAGCGTCGTTTCCCTTACCGGCAATCTCGGCCTTCGACTCCATAAAAGCGTGAGCGCCAAGCCTCGCCCAGGTATTTTGCAAGCGGTGAAGCGCGAGATAGAGATGGCCGGAATTGAGCGCATCTTCGGCGCGTTTGATCTGGGCGGTGAAAGCGGCTTTCTCTTGATCGCCGAGTTTTGTCGAAGCAAGGGCCTGTCTCAAACGGGTTATGCCTGATGAAATCTCCTTCTGCTGGGCGAGACTTTTTCCCGGCAGAAGACAGAGCATTGCCGTTAAAATCACGGCGATAAAAAAATTCGGTCTCGTCATGTCAACTTTGCTCCGGCGTCTTACGGCGATAGAACAATCGATCTGTGAAATCCTGCGTATTAAAAAAGATTAAAAGCCAGGCACGGGTTCGCCCCGGTCTTGAGACAAACGGCGTGCCGTAACAGGCCAGCGGCTAAGCGGTTTTAAGACCGGGTTTGGCAAGCGACAGCCTCTGCCGCAATATCGGGTTGTGTGCGGTTTCGGGATTGGTCAGTCTCAAAGACAGGAATAGGGGAAAGTGACAAGTGACAGGTAAACAGTGACAAGTGACAAGTGACAAGTGACAAGAAAGACCGGAAGGCGCGTCGGTTCTTCTCCCTTTCTTGTCACTCGTCACTTGTCACTGTTTACTTTCCCACATTACTTCCGAGGGTATCCGGCAGTCGCCTTCACTTCAGCCATCTGCTCGTTGTGGCGTATGTTGTGTGTCGGAATGTAGATCAGCCAGTCGTACGCGCTCAGCGTGTTGAAGACGCGGAACGGGTGCTCGACCGTGTGGGCTTTTAGTGGAAGATCGGTCGTCCGTGCAAACTCCAAAACCCTGGTCCTCACTTCCTTATATCGCTTGATGACTTCGTCGCGCGTGAGCTTGCCGGTGGGGCGCACCTCGATTGGCGCTTGCGCGCGGTTTGCGCGGCTCGGCACCACGCGCTCGATGAAAGTGGCTTTGCCCTCGGTCTTTGTCTCCCAATCGGGGTTCGCTTTTTGAGCCAGCGCCCGCTCGACGTTTGAAAAGAGCGCGATCTCTGTCAGCAAAATATGCTCGGCCACCTCGCCCACGGACCATTTCAGCGGCGACGGCTTGTAGCTCCACTGAGCGTCGGTCAGCCTCTCCAACCCGTCAAGATATTCCTTCTGAGAATCGACAAGGAGCTTGACGATGTGCGCGCGCTCGTCGGCTGTCATCTTCGGGTCTTTGATAAACGGTAAGGGTCTGGCGACGCCTGCGCTCGCGAGCGAAACCAGCGCCAGTAGAATCAAGCTCAACCGGATTGTCTTCATGATCTCCTTTACGGGCCTCGACACTCTTTAGATTTCCGCCCTGACGGCAGTTGATGTTCTAACCTCTCGCCGGACCTGCGGTCAAGCGCGCGAGGTTTTTTCGCACTGGAGCGGCCGATGGTCAAGCTGCTAAACTCTTTAGTGTGCCAGCTGTTACGTGTAGCCGTAACCATCGGCGCTCCACAGCCGTAGTCATAATAAGGTGGAGGTTTAGAGCTTGGGGTCGAATCTTCGGTGATCGAAGGGTAGAACATATTGAAGAATCTAACCACAAAGCGTCTCATCATCATCTTATCTATCGCCGCCCTGGCAGGGCTTTTAGGGTTCAGGATTTTTCAAGCCGCCAATTCAGAAGCGCAATCCACTCGCGGGCCGGGCGGGCCGCGCGTGATGACCGTTCAAACCAGCACGATAACGCGCGGGGTGATGGGTGAAAAGATAACCCTGACGGGCGCGCTCAAGGCCAAAGAGCAGGTTGACGTTGCGCCAAAACTGACGGGCCGCGTGACTCAGCTCAAAGTCGATACGGGCCACCCTGTCCAGCGCGGCTCGCTCATCGCGGTGATCGAGGACGCGGAGCTGGGGCAGCAGGTCGAGCGCTCGAAGGCTTCGATTGCGGTCGGGCAGGCGGGCGTGTCGCAGCGCGAGGCCGAGCTTAACAACGCCCGCGCAGACCTTGAGCGAAACAAGCAGTTGCTCGACGCGGGGCTGCTGTCGCGCCAGCAGTTTGACGCGATACAGACGCGCGTCAAGGTCGCGCAGTCGCAGCTTGAGCTTGCCCGCGCGCAACGCCGCCAGTCCGAGGCCGAACAGCGCGAGCTGAACTTGCGCTACGGCCAGACGCGAGTCTACGCGCCGATGACGGGGTTTATCGCCAAGCGTCACGTAGACGTTGGCGCGCTGGTAAACCCGTCGACCCCGATAGTGACGGTCGTCAACGTCGAAACGATGGTTATCAACGCAAACGCTTCGGAGCGCGACATAGCCCGCGTAAGTCTCGGCAGCGCCGCCACCGTCACGCTCGACAGCATGCCAGGGCAGCAGTATCAAGGGCGCGTGATGCGAATCTCTCCCATACTCGACCCGCAGACGCGCAGCGGCGTCGTCGAGATAGAGATCGCAAACCCAGGCGGGGCGCTCAAGGGTGAGATGTTCGCCAAGGCCGAGCTCGACCTCGGGACCGCGCGCGAGGTGACATTTGTGCCGCGCGACGCGCTCGTCTATCGCGGCGACCAGCCGGGCGTCTATCTGATCGAAGAGGACACGGCCCGCTTTCGCACAGTCGAGACGGGGCTGACCCAGGAGGACAAGGTCGAAGTCCTGAGCGGACTCAAAGAAGGCGAGACGGTTATAACGCAAGGCGTCAACACCATCAAGGAAGGCGACCGCGTGAAGGTAGTTGCCGCGAGAAGTCAGTAAGGCAGTTTCATTTTCGGGAGTAAAAAATGGGTCTTCCTGCGTTTTCAGTTCGTCGCCCTATCACGGTCTACATGGGTATCCTTGTGCTCGTGTTGCTCGGAGGCATAGCGTTTTACAGGCTGCCGGTCGACCTGATGCCGGACGTGCAAAACCCAACCCTGACGGTCAGGACTGCCTACCCGGGCGTCGCGCCCGAAGAGGTCGAGAACCTTGTCACCCGCCCGCTTGAGGCCGCGCTCAGCTCCGCGCCCGGCGTCTACCGCATAGACTCCACTTCGGCCGAAGGGTCAAGCTCCGTGCGCGTGAGCTTCGACTGGGACGTGAACCTCGACGAAGCCGCGAACGAGATTCGCACTCGCGTCGACAGGGTGCGCGGCCAGCTGCCGGAAGGCGTTGAGCCCCCGACTATATTCAAGTTCGACGTCTCGCAGTTTCCCATAGTCTTTCTCGCCATCTCCGGCGACAAAGAGCCCCGCGAAATGCGCACCTTTATCGAGGACGAGATTCAGCCCCGCCTTGAGCGCATTCCCGGCGTCGCAGCCGTCGATATCCGAGGCGGGTTGAGGCGCGAGATACACATCAACCTCTCCATCGAAAAGCTCACCTCGTTCAACCTCTCCGTAAACCAGATCGTGGACATACTCCGCCGCGAGAACCAGAACCGCCCGGTCGGCCCTATGGACGAAGGCAAGTACGAGGTACTGCTCAGGACCGAAGGCGAGTTCGATAACGTCGACCAGATACGCAACGTCGTCGTAACGGCGCGCGACGGGGTTCCCATATACCTCAGAGACGTTGCCGAAGTAAGCGACGCGCACGAAGAGATTCGCGAGATCGTCCGCGTAGACGACAGGCCGGGCATACGGCTGGCCATACGCAAACAGTCGGGAGCCAACACGGTCGATGTGGCCGAGCGCGTTCAACAGGAGATAGTCGAGCTTAAAAAGCCGTTCCCCGACATCGACATCTGGCCCATAATCGACACTTCGAAGTTCATAACGCAGTCGATAAACAATGTGAAAGAGTCGGCGATATCGGGCGGCATACTGGCCATAATGATCCTGCTCCTCTTTCTTAGAAACGTCAGGAGCACGATGATCGTGGCCGTGTCGATCCCGATCACGATCATGGGCACGTTCCTGCTCATGTATTCATCCGGCTTCACGCTCAACACGATGTCGTTCGGGGCGCTTGCGCTCGGCGTCGGCATGATAGTCGATAACGCCATCGTCATAATCGAGAACATCTTCCGCCACCGCGAGGAAGGGCTGTCGCACGAAGAGGCCGCCGTCGTGGGTACGAGCGAAGTATCTTCGGCGCTCGTCGCCTCTACGCTCACGGCGGTCGCGGTCTTTGTGCCGCTCGTCTTCTTGAGCGGGATGACCGGGATAATGTTCAAGCAGCTCGCTTACATAGTTGGCTTTTCCCAGATCTTTTCATTACTGGTCGGGCTGACACTGGTCCCCGTCCTGGGCGCGAAGTACCTCAGGGTGCGACCGCCCGACGTCAAAGCGCACCCGATGATCGCCAGGGTGATCGCGGTGAGCGGGCAGGTGTTCGACCGCATGGACGAGAAATACCAGCAGTCGATACACTGGGCGCTGGCCAACCGCAAGACGGTCATCGTCGGCGCGACCGCCCTTTTCCTCGCGAGCCTCGCCCTGGTCCCGTTGATCGGGTTCGAGATGATGCCCGAAACCGACGAGGGTGAAGTCAGGGTCAGCCTTGAGCTGCCTGCCGGGACGAGGGTAGAGGTCACAGACGGGTTGACCAGGCGCGTCGAAGAGATATTGCGCCGCGAGGTGCCTGAGACCGAGCACACGCTTACGGAAGTCGGCGGGGGCGGGTGGATGTCTTCGTCCACGCACACGTCCGACATAAGGTTGAAGCTGGTCGATAAATCCAAGCGCGACCGGTCGAGCCAGGAAATAGCCGCGCAGCTCAGATCGAAGATAAACATTCAGCCCGGCATGATAACGCGCTCAAGGCCCGGCAGCAGTTCATTCATGAGAAGGCTTTCGCCCGGCGGCAGCGACGACCGCGTTTCAGTCGAGATTCGCGGCTATGACATGATTGTGGCGAGCGACCTGGCTAAGACCGTCAAGGATGCCATAGAGGCGGTGCCCGGAGTCACCGAAGCTACGATCAGCCGCCGCGAAGGCATGCCGGAGATGAAGATATGGGTTGACCGCGTTAAGGCGGCAAGCCTCGGCATCAACGCGTCTGAAGTGGCCGACACGCTTGAAGCGGTCATAGGCGGCCGCCGCGCCAGCCAGTTCCGCCAGCAGGGCGACGAGTTCGATATACTCGTACGGCTCAACGAAGCCGAGCGCGCAAATATAGGCCAGATCGACCAGGTTCCCGTCGTGACGCCGTCCGGGCAGTCGGTCCCGATAGGGAGCCTTGTCCGCATGCAGCGCCGCGAAGGACCCGTCTCTATCGACCGTTCGGGCCAGGAGCGCATCGTCACCGTCACAGCCGGGTACGTAGGGCGCGACCTCGGCTCCATAATGCAGGACATAGACAAGACGCTCAGCGCGATGCAGATGCCCGCGCAGTTCTCGCTCAACTACGGCGGCGAGTACGAAGAACAGCAGCGCTCCTTCAAAGAGCTGTTGTTCTGTCTGATTCTGGCAATCGTACTTGTCTACATGGTCATGGCGGCGCAGTTCGAGTCGCTGCGCGACCCGTTCATCATCCTCTTCTCGATCCCGCTCGCGGCAATCGGCATCGCGTTGATGCTGGTATTGACCGACACGACCTTCAACATACAGGCGTTCATCGGCACGATCATGCTCGCCGGTATAGTCGTCAACAACGCCATAGTCTTGATCGACTACACGAACCTGCTCAGGCGGCGCGACAACCTTGCGCTCAGACACGCCGTAGAGCTTGCGGGGCGGCGTCGGCTGAGGCCTATCTTGATGACGACGCTCTGTACGGTGCTGGGGCTTGTGCCGATGGCGCTAGGCTTTGGCGAAGGAGCGGAGGTCCAGGCTCCGATGGCTCGCGTGGTAATCGGGGGGCTTATGACCTCGACGCTGATCACGCTTCTGTTCATACCGACGATCTACACGATGATCGAGGAGCGCGGCCTGCACGAGAAGGTTAAAGCGGATGACACGGAAAGAGGCGCGGCCCCGGATTCGCTCGAACCGGTCGGAGCCGACTAGTCGATTGAGCAGGCGAAAGAGGGCAAATGATGACAGAGAATCTCGACCTACCGGCTATCTTGCAGGAGCGAATCCCTCCTTTTTCAAAACTGCTCGGCCTGACCTTTCTCGACGCGAGCCCTGAGCGAGTCGCCGCCGAGCTGATCGTGCGCGATGAGCTGTGCACGACTCCGGCGATCTTGCACGGTGGGGCCATCATGGCGTTTGCGGATACGCTTGGCGCGTGTGCGACCGTGCTCAATCTCCGAGAAGGCTACGGCACGACTACAATCGAATCGAAAACGAACTTCTTTGCCCCGGCCCCTGTGGGGACAAAAGTGATCGGAGAATGTCTCCCGCTTCACAGGGGCAAGCGCACTATGGCGTGGCAGACGCGTATAACAACCGAAACCGGGAAGCTGGTCGCGGTGGTCACGCAGACACAGATGGTGCTTGAGCCTCGAAGCCCCGGCTAGCGCGGCAAGATTCGGCCCGGCTCTAGCCTCAACATAAAATCATTTCACGGGAACTAATCCCCTGGATCGGGTGAAATATATGTTGAGGCGTTATGCGTAAAACATATCTCTGCACCCTTACACTATTCTTCATCTCGGCGGCGCGCGGCGTATCGGCTCAGAGCCTGCCCATCGACACCTCGCTTGCGTCCAGGTATTTTCAGGAAGCCGAAGCAATTTGCAAAAAAGACAACGGCAGCCTGTGGTCCGTTTCGCTTTGCGGGCCTATGCTCTTTGTTGACCGCGAGACTCGCAGGGTCGTGGCGAGTCAGAGCGATAAAGAGGGCAATCTCTCCCCGGAGCGCGGTCTATTTGTCGGGAAGTTGCCCGCGCAGTTCAACATCGCAAACACCGCGCTCGATTGGGCTGGGGTCAGGTGGACGATGATTATCTGGCCGCTCTCTGATGTAAAGCACGAGCGCGCAAGCACGATGGCGCACGAGCTGTGGCATCGCGTCCAAACCGATATTGGGCTTCCAAGCACAGGCCCGTCCAACGATCACCTCGACTCGGTCGAGGGTCGCATCTGGCTGCAAATGGAATGGCGAGCGCTTCAGGAGGCGCTCGTTCATCGCGGGCCAAAGCGTCGACAGGCGATCAAGGATGCCCTAGTTTTTCGCGCGTATCGTAGGGCGCTCTTTCCAAAGGCCACAGCCGAAGAACGCGCTCTGGAGATGCACGAGGGGCTTGCCGAGTATACGGGCGTAAAGCTGAGCGGTGTGGATGACGCGTCCGGTTATACGGCTAACCACCTGAAACAGGCTGAGAAGAGAGATAGCTTTGTCAGGTCGTTCGCCTACGCGTCTGGCCCTGCTTACGGGCTCCTGCTTGACGAGACAGGGACCGCGTGGCGTAAGAATCTAAGACCGGAGACCGATTTCGGAGACTTGCTCGAAAAAGCGCACGCTCTGAAACTGCCGCAGAATCTCAAGCAGGAAGCCGAGAAGGCTTCGCGCCTTTACGGCGGCGCGGCGCTTCGCGCGTCGGAGACAGAGCGCGAGAACAGTCGTCAAAGAAGAATAGCGATGTACCGCGCAAGCCTTGTCGACGGGCCTGTTTTGACCTTGCCGCTCCAACGTATGAGCATGGAGTTTGACCCTAACACACTACAGCCCCTCGACTCGCTTGGGACCGTTTATCCGACGATAAGAATAGTCGACCTCTGGGGGATCCTGACGGTTTCAAAAGGGGCGTTGATGAACTCTACCTTCACAAAGATTCATGTTCAGGCCCCCATTGCTCCGGGCGCGCGAGATGTGAGAGGCGAAGGCTGGACGCTTGAGCTGAAAGAAGGATGGACAGTAGCGCCGGGCGCGCGTAAAGGCGATTACGTCTTGAAGAAGACCAATTGATAAGCCGATGCTCAGGCCTCGGCCCGCTTGCCCGCGCGGCTTCCGTAACGGTGAGCGTAAACGGATGTAAATTCGCCTCCCAGAAACAGAATCTGTGACGAGAGATATACCCACGCGATCAGCGCCATAATCGACCCCACTGCGCCGTAGTCCTTGTAGCTGCTTAACGCGATGTAATACGAGATCGCGTATTGCAGCAAGCTCCATATCCCCCCGGTCACCAGCGCGCCCAGCCACACATCGCGCCAGGCGACGTGGGTCTGCGGAAGGTACTTGAATAAGAACGCAAAGATGGAGGTCAACACAACCAGGTTGATTAGAATCTGCGCGATTCCCCACACGGCCGCGCCCCCCGGCAGGTTGCCTATGAACTCTCCTACGACCGTCAAGACCGCGCTGACGATCATCGAGACTAGCAGTAAGAAGGCGACCGCGAGCACGAGCGACACCGATGAGAACGTCATGCGTAGAAACTCCATAGGCCCCCCGCGCCCGCGCGATTTGACAACCCAGAAAATGTTGAACGCGCTCACTAGCTCGCCAAAGACCCACGAGGCTCCGACGAAAAGCACGGCGGTCCCGACCAGTCCGCTTGTCTGCCTGGTCGTGGATGCGGCTTCGAGGACAGCCAGGAACTCGTCGCGGAACCCGCCGGTTATACTTGAAAGCGCATCGAGTATCGCGTCGCGCGCGGGGTCCGAGTTTAAGTAGACCAGCTTGATTACGAATAAGACGACGAGTATAAGCGGGAAGATTGAAAACAGAGTGTAGTAGGAGAGCGAAGCGCCGAGCCGCAGGCAGTTGTCGTCATTCCACTTCGTCACGGTCGCTTTCAGCAACGGCCACAGGTCTTTGGGTCGAAGGCTCATACTAATCTTTTACACTCGAATGGCCGCGCGCAACAATCGTTACGGCAGCTTTCTCCAAAGAGCCGAGACTGTGCTAATATAGCGCCACAGGCGCTTAGACTTTGGCGACTCTCGCACAGTTATAAGGAACCGATCATGATAAGAAGGTTTCTCGCGCTGCTCGTTGTGAGCATTCTGATTCAGGCAGTGGTCTGCTTAAATACCGCATCAGCCAGTGTGAAGCCGGACAAACAGGCTCGATCAACCGAGAAGGTGCGGCTAAGCATCTCAAAGCTCGGCGTGGGGCAGGAGAGCAAAGTCGAGGTGAGACTGCGAGACAGATCAAACCTGGCCGGCTACATACGAGAGATCAACGACGATAGCTTTGTGATCGCGGAAGCGAAGACGGGCGCGCGCGTCTCTGTCGCATACTCCAACGTGGCGCAGGTCAAAGGTCAGAACCTATCGACCGGCGCAAAGATCGGGATCGGGATCGCCATAGGATTTTTGGCGGTGGTCGCGATTATATTTGCAACACGATAGCCATCGGCTGAAACAAGGAGAAAGCGGATGCTCAAGAAATCTCTCTCTATGCTCATCGCATGTCTATTGCTTCAGATGGTATGCGCACAGGTAGTCTCGGCCGATTCCAAAGCGGAGAAGCAAGCCAAATTTGCCGAGAAGGTAAGGACAGGAATCGCGACGCTGGGCGTAGGTGAATCGGCTGTGGTCGAGCTGAAGCTGCGCGATAAGACAAAGCTAGCGGGGTTTGTAAGCGAAGCGACCGCTGATCGCTTCACAGTAACGGACGCGAAGACGGGCGCTGCCACCAGCATCGCTTACAGCAATGTCGCTCAGGTAAAAGGCCAGAACCTGTCGACGGGAGCAAAGATTGCTATAGGGATTGCCATCGGGGCTGGAATCGCCCTGATAATTCTCGCGATCTATCTCAAGTGCTGCACGGGGTAATCGACCTCAGGGCGGGCGAACATGGAGTGCGGGCTTAGACAGCCGCACTCCATAATTCTTTAACGTGACAAATTATTTATCGCGATACCAGGGCATCTTGAACCGGAGCAGGTTCGCCCCGGCGCGCATAGGAGTCAGCACGGTCCTCAGCGTGTTTCTCAGTATCTCTTTATTCGACTGGTCCAGCTTCTTGAGCACATATCGCTCAAGCAAGTCCTCTCCGATAATCCAGGCTGTGCCGATGGTCGGTGTGATAACAATATCGACGTAGGCCATTTTGCGCTTCCCTTTTCCATCATGCGGCGTGTGAAGACCGACATTGCCGATTGCCGCCTGGCTCAGCGGGCCTATCTCGAACTGCAAGCTGCACGCGGCAGACCACGCCATGGCCTTCATGCGGCTTACCCAGTAACGCGGCGACCGCCCGACCTGTTGTTTTATCCCCTTAGGGTCATTCTGAATTTGAATCCAGCCGTAGATGCCGCCTTCCATCGGGTGAGCGATGTAGTTTGTAAAGAACTTGCCGCCGTCGTCCCAGCCGCCCAGCCCTCTAACCGATTTGAAGTAATCTTTGATGAACGGGCCTTTCAACTCGCGCCGGGTCTTTTCTTGGGTCAGGTCAAAAGTGTGCTCAATCGCGAGCAGGAGAAGATACTGTTTGAGCGCAGGCCCCCACTTGAAACCGGAATGTGCGTCGAGGTCACCCTGTTTAACCGCAGCCAGATCGGCAGGCACGGACACCTGCGATTGCACGCCGTCGCTTTGCGCGCTCGGTTTGGGTTGAGGCTCTATTTTTTCTTGAGCCTCGGATTTTGCTTGAGCCTCCGCCGGACGAAACCCGGGGCAGCCGTCTGTAAGGGGTATGATCAGCCCTTTCGTGGTCAGACAGGGCGCGGTTTCAACACGGATCGGGTTGGCAACCAGAGCCGGCAGAGTCACGTTTTGAGCGTTTGCAAGGAGTGGAATAGAGATAAAGACTGTAAAGACCAGAACGATTTTTCGCATCAACGAACCTTTGTAGATCGTGTGAGGCGTCCAGGGGCAATCTATTCTGTGAAGGTCGAATTGTCAAACAGGATTGGCCGATTGAATCGTTATCTCTTATTCGCCGCTCTCTTCAGCTAGCCGTGAGACACCCGCCCGCGACGTGGCAGGTCGCGCACGAAGACGCCACGCGCGGAAGCGCCGCAAGCCCAGCGCGAGGCCCGTCCAGACGAGCACCGCGCCCCCGGCCGAAACTATCCCCGCGACGGTTTGACCGGCAACACCTGCCACCTCTCCCGTATGCGCAAACCGCAACAGCGACCTCAACTGTCGCCCGGTGGTGTAGCTTGAGAACGGCTCCCATCGCACAACGTCGCCGCTGTTTTTATCGAGAGTGAGTTGTGCGCGCTTCTGCGGCTGGCCGCCGTTGCCGCTGTCGATTGTAAATGTCGCGCTCGCCTCCGACGAGTTTGGGAGGCGCAGGCTGATAGTCTGCCACCCTGCTACTTGCTGCTCGGCCCGGCCCCATAACCGGTTGAGCCCTTCGACCGGCGCGACATTGGGCGAGGCAGTATCTCCGGGAGGTTGAGCAGCAGTGGCTCGCGGCGCGGGAGGCTCCTCGCCGGCAACGCGATAGACCAGATTGCTCGCCCACGTGTAGGAGATCACCACCGCCGAAAGCACGACGATAAAGAGCGGAACCGAAGACCAGAACCCGATCACATTATGCCAGTTGAAGTCGCGCGTCCTTCCCTGCAATCCGCGCCTGAACCAGAGCACGTTCTTAACCTGCGACCACGCAATTTTTCTTGGCCACCACAGATATATGCCGCTGACTACAAGGAATAGAAAGCCGAGGTTGCACGCCCCGGTGATGGCGCGCGCGGTGGCTCGGTTATCGCCCCGCGCGCCCAGCCAGCGATGCCATTCCCTTAGCGACTGAAAAAAGTCCCTGACCCCCTTCGCTCCTTCGCCCAGCATTTCGCCCGTGTAGGGATTGACGAAGATTGTGCGCCCGCCCGTCAGCCCGATTGCAGCAGGCGCGGCGCGGTCAGCGCGTACTGTGATGGTTGATGCGGTAAGGTCGGGGTACGATCTCTTGATTTCGGAAAGCAGCGTCTCTACAGGGAGTCGCGCAGTCTCTTCAGAGGGGGGCGCGTTGCGGTATGAACGCGTGTCTGCCCAGTCGATCATCTGCCGCTCGTATGTCAACAGCACACCCGTAACAGACATCAGAAGAATGACCAGCCCCGCGACTGCGCCCACAGGCAGGTGACACCAGAAGATCACTTTGCGAAAACGCTTCATCGAAAAATAGCCCCTTGTACGGATAATCTCAGGCGCGGCTTAAACGTCCGCCCACCGGCGCAGCAGGTTATGATAGACGCCTGTGAGTTGCACCGCTGAAGGATGGTCCGGCATATCCTGACCGATCCTCTGGATCGCCATATCTAAATCGAACAGCACCATCCGCTCGCCGTCGTCGCGCACCATGCTTTGAATCCAGAAGAAGGACGCGATGCGCGCGCCGCGCGTGACCGGGCGAACGCAATGCAGGCTGGTGGCGGGATACAGGATCAGATGACCTGCGGGCAGCTTGATGTTATGCACGCCGTATGTCTCTTCGACCACCAGCTCGCCGCCGTCGTATTCATCAGGCTCGGACAGAAAAAGCGTGGCTGATAAATCTGTGCGGACGCGGTGAGGCGTGCCGGTAATCTGGCGGACCGCATTGTCGACGTGAGTGCCGAACGCCTGTCCGCTCTGGTAACAATTAAAAAGCGGCGGAAAGACCTTCAGCGGAAGCGCCGCCGCCATAAAAAGTGAGTTGCTTTCGAGCGCCGCGAGGATCACGTCACCAAGTTGTCGCGCCGCCGGGTGGTTTTCCGGGAGTTGCAGATTCTCTTTGGCCCTGGCCGACTGGTGGCCTGCCGTGACACGCCCATCAACCCACTGCGCCTCATCGAGGACGCGGCGGCAGTCGGCCACCTGCTCGGCGCTAAGCACTTTGGGGATAGGGATCAGCATCGCTCTCGCTCCCTGACAGGCTTTCGGCTAGAACCGGAAGCCGAGGCTCACGTTCGCAGACCGGGCGGGGCCCGGTATCAGGTGTCCCCCGCCGAGGCGGTCAAAGTAATAAGCGTCGTTCAAGTTGTAGAGATTGAGCCTTAGATCGACCCTGCTCGTCAGCGGGTACATAGCCATCGCGTCAATCGTCCAGTAGCTTCCGACGCGCCTCGTGTTTATGTTGTTGCCATAGCGATCATCCACGAACCGCGCGCCGCCGCCTATGTTGAGCTTCGATGCGAATTGATAACTCGTCCAGAAACTGAGCGAGTTCTTTGGCGTGTTCAAAAGCTCCTTTCCTACTTCAGCGGGGACGTTCGATTTTACGATCTCCGTGTCGAGATATGTGTAAGCGGCAAAAAGGCTCCATTCGCGCGTGATGTAGCCGGTTGCGCTTAACTCGGCCCCGTTGACGCGTTGCTCGCCTTGAAGCACTTGCAGCGGCTCGTCGGGAAGAAGACCCGGAGTCCGGGCATTGGTCTTGTTAACACGGAACCCCGCGAGGCTGAGCGACAGTCTCTCCTTGAACAGGTCCCACTTGCTGCCTGCTTCAAACGTGTACGTCTTTTCAGGCTCGATTGATGTGTTGGCGGTCCCGTACGAGAGCCCTTCCAGGGAGGGGCTGTGCGATGTGCCGTACGCAACGTACACGCTTCCCTGCCGCATAGGCTTGTAGACGGCCCCGGCCCTGAAGCTCAGCATCCGATCAATTCTGGAAAGCTCAGCTCCAGTTGTACTGATACCTTCAACGTCGAAGTAGTCCCAGCGAAGCCCGCCGCTAACCTCGAACTTCTGGCCGAATTTCACTGTGTCGAATGCATAGGCCGCAATCGAATTTCCCGTTATATCCCCGACTATGGGGCTGAGCGTGATCGCGCCTGTGAAGGTATCGTCAGGATTGGGGTCGCGCAGAGTTGTCAGCATGTTCGGGGCTGTGCGAGTCTTGCGCTGATTGGTTTCGCGGCTGAAAGCAAGCCCGGCGACTATAGAGTTTTCAACCGCGCCGGTCGAAAACCTGACGCGCAGGTCTGTCTGGTTGTCCCATATCTCGTCTTCGGTGAGCCAGGACCTCATCTCGCGATTGATGGCGGTCGAATCGTTGCTTGCAAATCGCGGCGGGGTGGCAATCGAATCACGCGTCGACCGGCCGTAACGCAGCTGGTTGCGAAGCGTCATATTGTCGCCAAAGTCGCGCTCAAGCCTTATCGTTGCCAGGTCCGAGTTCAATTTCTCAAAGTCGCGAGACTTAAGCCCGTAAAACGTATCCCGCTCGACCGGCGCGGGCCTGTCGCGAAATTCCGCCAGCGCGTTGTTCGTGACAGGGACCCAGGGGATACCATAATCCGATATGTTGTCCTGGCTCAGCCTGAAATAGCTCAACGTGAGCCTCGTCTCGGTCCCAAGACCGAAGCTGATAGACGGCGCGATGCCGACGCGCTTGTTCTCTACAACGTCACGACCCGCCACGCCCGATTCGTGCGCCAGGAAGTTTATGCGGAAAGCGGTTCGCTCTCCGAGTCCCAATCGAGCAAGCGGGGCGTTGACATCGGCTGTGACGCGCCGTGTGCGGTCTGTGCCAACGTTCAGCGTAAAGCCGTAAGAGGTATCAAGCCCCGGCGACTTGCTGATGAGGTTGATCGTGCCGCCTGTCGAGCCTCGCCCTGTATAGGCAGACCCCGGCCCTTTTGTTATCTCGACCTGTTCGAGGTTGAACGGGTCGCGTGCTTGCGGGCTCAGGTCACGCACGCCGTCGATAAAGACATCGTTGCGGGCGCTGAAACCTCGCAGCGTCAGATTATCGCCCGCAGGTGCGCCGCCTTCGCCGGCCGTGATTGTAAGACCGGGCACGTTGCGCAGCACGTCACGAAGCGTGGTCGCGCCCTGCTCTTCTATCACGGCCTTGGGGATGACTGTGATTGTCTGAGGGATGTCGCGCAGCGGCTCGGTATATTTCGGCGACAGCACGGTCGAAGCCTCGCCTTTTATGTCGACCGAAGCCGATGGACCCGAAACGTCAAGCGACACAGTCTCAGGAGCGGTAAACCTGTAGGTAACGCCT
The DNA here is from genome assembly GCA_964615905.1 of uncultured Clostridia bacterium. Taxonomy (GTDB): domain Bacteria; phylum Acidobacteriota; class Blastocatellia; order UBA7656; family UBA7656; genus DATLMR01. The sequence continues at coordinate 126,071 of CAZTUB010000005.1, read as the reverse complement.
GTGCCTGCGAGAAGCCGTTTGAGCGCCTGCTCGGTTGTGAGTACCCCCGAAACTCCCGGCGACGCAAGGTTACGGATCGTGTCGTTTGTGGTAAGCACCCGCCAGCCCGTCACTTCGCTAAAGGTCTTGAGAACCGATTCAAGCGTTCCGGGCGCGATGTCGAACTGGCGCGCCGGAGTCTGCCCCTGCGAATAGACGGCCCGCACACTCGCCGGATTTGGCTGCGCAACGGCGGGCGACGCCAGGTGCCCGCAGAAGCCTGTGCAACCGAGCGCCCCCATCGCGCTCAAAGTGATCCAGTACTTCGGGCCGCCCTGTGCCAAACGATTGCGCTTACCCTTCTTCTTCCGTCCTGCCTTCATCGCCTCTTCTCCTTTTCAGCATTGAGCGGAAATGAAAATCATTTTCAAGAACGGCCAGAATAGAATTATCTTCGATGGTTGTCAAGGTCTGTTTAGAGGGCGAGTTTAAAAATTTGGTCGAGAGTATCGCGGGCACGTTTTAGCGGGGCGGTTTCAATCTCTACTGTGTATAATTGAGCAGGACGCGCATATAAAGACAGGGTAAGTGAATTATGAATGACAAAGGTAAAGCTGACATAGAGAAACTTGAGACGCTCAGAGAGCTGGCGCTTTGCGGGCCTGAAGAGAAGCGCGAAGAAGCGCATAGAGCGTATGAAGAATTGCGTGAAAAGTTATTCAGCCACGAGCAGTGCGAGACCCCTGACCAGTCTCAGGATACGAAGGACCTGACCAATGGAAGATAAGACCTTACGTTGCGAGGAGTGCGGCAAAGAGTTTAAGTTCACGCCCGGCGAGCAGCAGCTATACAGCGAGCGAGGCATGGACGACCCGAAGATATGCAAAGAGTGCCGCCGGGGCCACAAGGATGAAGTGAGCCAGATGATAGGCGAAGGCGAAGGCGGCGGTGTGGGCGGCCCGTTCAATACTTAATCTAAGGATGAGGATGCGAAGAGCTCTAATATTTTCCCGGCTAATCTTACTGGCGGTGCTCACGGCATCGCCTTCCCTGACCGCCGCGCAAGACGACCCGGCGTGGCGCGCGTGGAATCAGCCTGTGAAGCCTTTCCGCCTGATCGGAAACATCTACTATGTCGGCGCATCCGACGTGACATCGTTCCTGATAACAACGCCCGAAGGCCACATACTTCTCGACAGCGGGTTTGCCGAGACGGTCCCTCTTATCGAAGATAACGTCAAGCGGCTGGGGTTCAAGCTTGAAGACGTGAAGATACTGATTAACAGCCACGCTCATTCAGATCACGCCGGCGGGCTTGCGCGTCTCAAGGAGTTGACCGGCGCGAGCCTTGTCATCAGCGAAGGCGACGCGGAGCTGATCTCGAACGGCGGCAAAGGCGACTTTGCGTGGGGCGATACGCTGGCTTACAGACCGGCCAAACCCGACAGGCTTATTCGAGATAAAGAGAAGGTCGAGTTAGGCGGCGTTACGATGGTTGCCCGGCTGACGCCGGGTCATACAAAAGGGTGCACTACGTGGACTATGAAGGTGCGCGACGGCGGCGGGCAGCTGGACGTGGTATTCATCGGCAGCACGACCGCACCGGGATACAAACTCGTCAATAACCCTCAGTATCCTGGGATAGCTGCCGATTATGCGCACACGTTCGAGCTGTTAAAGTCGTTGAAGTGCGATGTGTTTCTCGCGCCTCACGGGTCGTTCTTCGCATTGAAAGAGAAGTCGCAGAGACTTGAAAAAGGCGCGAAGTCGAACCCTTTCATAGACCCTGACGGTTATCAACAATTTATCAAGCGAACCGAGAGCGCATACCGCGCCGAGGTTGCAAAGCAGCAAGGAGACTTGAAGCGTAAACCGTGAACCGTAAACCGTGACAAGAAGGGAGAGATACGCGGTCCTGCACTCTTCCTCTTACTTGTCACGGTTTACGGTTCACGGTTTACGGTTTACTTGTCACTTTCTCAGGCAGGTCGATCAGCGGTCTTTCGGGATGCCGCCGGTAAAGGATCACGGTCTTGCCTATGACATGGACCAGGTGGACATCCGCCGCGCGCCCGGCCAGCAGCGCGCCCGTCTCTTTGGCGCTTTCGGGCGCGGATTCCTGTACCTTGACTTTCAAAAGCTCGCGAGTATTGAACGCTTCTTCGACGGCGCGCACGGTCATTTCTGTGACGCCTTCTTTCCCGACGTACAGGACAGGCTTCAAGCTGTGCGCAAGGGCTTTGAGCTTCATCCTCTGCTTTGGTGTAAGGGTCGCCATAGGTGGATTGCCAGAGAGAAGATTACCTTAACCTACACTCGATTGAGCGGCAACCCTTATCAGCAAGGGAACTCTTTATCTGTGAACTCGATGCAGATGCGCTCGGCCTTGTCTTTGCCGTAATACCGGTTGCGCAGCGCGGCGAAGCCCTCGAAGCTCCGCTTGATCGACGTTATCTTGACCAGATCGAACTCAACGGGCGCGCCTTTTACGAGGATGCGAGCGCCTGTGCGGCTGAGGTTTTCAGTGACCGCATGCTCGCGTCCAAGCGATTGAAGCGCGTCGGTCAGGTATTCGATCCAGACCTCTTCTTGTCGATCTACACGCGGCCTGCGGCGGCGTTCCGACCCGCCCCACCTCCCCGTACGGAATGTGGCCCAGGGCTTTTCAAGGTAGCCCGGAGGCGGGTGCTCGCCTAAAAATTCCAGCCCGACAAACCTCGTGCCTTTGCTCGGCGGATCGACCCTGCGCACAAGCGCGTATACGTTGTAGGTCGAATCTGAATAGCCGTGGCTCCGCAGTTTGGTCGGCAGCGGCAGCGTCAGGTACAAGACCGTGCCGTGTCTGACTCGCCGTTGTAGCCGCAGGTTGACGCCCGTGCGGCTCACATCGACCGTCTGCGTCATCTCGTTCCATTTGCCGCTCTTGCGGTCGTGACCTATCGCGCGAACCGGGATAGAGAGCCTGAACCGTTCGCTCCTGCGGCGGTTGTCGGCTTGTGTGGCCCTGGCAAACTCCTTGTAGACCTCTTTCTGCATCGGAAGCCGCTTGATGTCTATCGACTCCGAGGCGTGCGTGGACGGCTGCGGCTGTGGCTTTGCCGGCTGCGGCCTTGCGGGCTGTGGCTGCGGGGCGGTAAACGCTGGCTTGTTCAAAGCGGCTGTTCGCTCAACGGCAGGGCGGTCCTGCGCGGCCCTCAGAGCAAGAGGGTCTAGCCCCTTTGTAAGCTTGTTCCCTAAAACATTATCGTACTCGGCGCGCTTGGGCTGGCTTCCCAGAACGCTCATCGCGCCCGTCACGCGTGTGAAGGCTCGATCCATCCTCGCAAGCGTCTCGGCCGGAACGACCGCGCTTATCGCGTAAGCTGGGAACAGCCTCGTCACCGCTTGCAGGTATGAATCTCGTATCTCTTCAAGAGAGGCTGTGCGGTCCACGCTCAGAATCTGGTAGTAAGTCGTGGCGCGTTCTATCGCATCAAGCAGACGATCAAGCTCCAGATAGTACGTGCTTATCTGCTCGACGCTCAACGCTGTCTCTGCAAGGGCTGAATGTCCGGGTTCGGATGAAATTGCGCTCTCGCTCAACTGTATACCTATAGAATTTGAGATAACACCATCAGAGCTCGTTTCCCAGGGGGCAACGGCTAGCGACTCGAAAAACAGTCGGACACATTATGGACCGACTTATTTCTTTGTCAATTGTCATCTTTATAGCAGCCGACGGCCGCGACTACCCGCGCGGGTAAGGGCGACTGCGTTTCTTAGAAAATCCGATTTGGAGGGCCAATTTTTTTCTGGTGAAGGAGGTTGCCAACCGCTTGCCGCTCGCTCATTGCACTGTTGGTCGCACTCGAACCGGTAAAGTCGAGGCGCGAGTCGGCGGGCATATTTGCTTGAGCTTCGCCGGTTCCGGCGAGCGATCAAAAGCCGCCTGAAACTCGCTGTAAAATGATTGTAAAAAGAGTTGCGCGTGCTTGCCGGTGATTAGCGGCTCGGATACTATCTCGGTACTGACTACTAACTCATCTATAGAAGTGGAGGAATTACAGAAATGAGATTGAGAGGTTTGATTTCGATGATCGCGGTTTTCTGCCTGGCGGCAGCGGCCTTCGCGCAAGGCGGCGCCCGTGGCACAGCTACGGCAACGGTAAAAGGAAAGTCGCTCAGCATAAGCTATGGTCGCCCTGAGCTCAAAGGGCGCGACCTCTTATCGCTCGCGCCGGTCGGGACGGTCTGGAGACTTGGTATGAACCAGGCCACAGAGATAGAGACGGCGGGTGATTTGAAGATAGGCAGCTCAGTGCTCAAAGCGGGCAAGTATTCGCTATGGGCCAAGAAGACCGGCGACAAGACCTGGGTTCTCGCCTTCCACCCGAAGACAGGCGTGTGGGGAGCGCCCGCGCTCAAAGAAGGTTTCGCAGCCGAGCTTCCGTTGACTCTTACGACGGCGGCCGATTCGGCCGAGCAGCTTACGATCTCGCTTGCCGATAAGAAGGGCAAAGGCGAGATAAAGATTCACTGGGGAACCGCAGTTTTAAGCGGCGCGTTCGGCGTGCAGTAAAGATTACCTCAGGGGCGCGCGAGTGTGCGCCCCTCCCTTCCCTTTTTACCCGCCCATTCTCATCTTCGGCTCGCTGACTTGTGCGACCCCGCTCGCGACCTGTAGACTTCCCGCTGTTTACAGCGATGAACGATTCAGGCCTTGAAACAACTGAAGAACTCGCGCTCGACCGAGCAGTCTTCGCCGTCTGGCGAGCCAAATGGTGGGTGCTTCTGATCGTGCTTGCGGTCGCGGGAGCTACGGCATTTATCCAGAGCCGTCAGCCGGTTCTTCACACCGCCACGGCAAGCATCAAGACGGGCCGCGTGTGGAAAGAACCGCTCGAAGATTATTACGTTACGAGCGAGATCATAAACAGCCCTGCCTTTGCCCGCGAGCTTGTCGACCAGACGGGCTTGAAGCCGAACCAGCTCAGACAGGCCATCAGCGCAAGGGCTGTCGAAGGTGGCCCGCGCCGCGCCCGGTATCCGATACTCGTGCGCATCACAGCGACCACAGAGAGCCAGGACCAGTCGCTTACGCTTGCTCAAGCCGCAGCGGAACACGTCGTAGCGCGTCACGAGAAAATTTTCCAGGACGCTATCCGCCCGCACATCGAACGCGAGCGCAGGCTGGAAGAACGGCTAAAAGATGCGTGGCTGCAATCTTCGACCGCCGGGCAATCTTTCGCCTCGGCGCGCGACCTTGCGTTAAGAGTGGAAGCAGAGCTTTCTGAGGTTCGCGCAAACAACTCGACGGCGATCATTACGGAAAAGAGCCGCCTCGTCGAGCAACAGGTAGTGGCAGGCCCCGCCATCCGCCCATCCTTCTGGCGACCGACCGCGCTCGCCGCGCTTGTCGCGGGGCTTTTGGCAATAGCTGCCGTGATCATATTTGAATACTACAAACCCGCCCGACACAAACTTGCCGCAGGCAGGCAGAATTGACCGTATGCTTCGAATATTGAACGTGGTCGGCGCAAGGCCGAATTTTATGAAGATAGCCCCGGTCATCAGCGAGATCGGCCGGCGCAAGGGTCGTCTGGAATCTCTGCTCGTCCACACGGGGCAGCATTACGATGAAGCGATGAGCGATTCGTTCTTTGAAGAACTGGGAATCCCGCGCCCCGACATCAACCTCGAAGTCGGCTCGGCTTCGCACGCGGAGCAGACCGCCCGCGTAATGATCGCCTTCGAGCGAGTGCTGCTCGAACAGCGGCCGGACTGGGTCGTCGTCGTTGGCGATGTGAACTCGACTATGGCCGCAACTCTTGTCGCTTCAAAGATGGAGGTTCGCGTCGCCCACATCGAAGCGGGCCTGCGCAGCCGCGACCGGAGTATGCCCGAAGAGATAAATCGAATCGTTACGGACGCGCTGGCGGATTTGCTGCTCACGCCTTCGCTCGACGCAAACCGGAACCTTGAGCATGAAGGCATCTCGCCCGACAAGATATGCTTTGTCGGGAACGTGATGATCGACACGTTGCGCCGCAATCTTGAGCGCGCGCGCGCGCGCCAGACGCTCGAACGCTTCGGACTGAAGCCCCGCGAGTTTGCGGCAATGACCCTGCACCGCCCGTCGAACGTGGACACAAGCAACGTGCTGGCTGGTATTCTAGACGCGGTCGATTTCCTTCAGCGGCGGCTGCCGGTAGTCTTTCCGGTTCACCCGCGCACGCGCGCGCGGCTCGAAGAGTTCGGGCTTACCGAAAGAGTTGCCGCGCAGAAGAATCTGATATTGTCGGAGCCGCTTGGCTATCTCGATTTCTTGCAGCTTTACAGCAACTCAAGGCTCGTGCTTACAGACAGCGGCGGCGTGCAGGAAGAGACAACCGCGCTCGGCATACCCTGCCTGACGCTCAGAGAGAATACTGAACGGCCCATCACCGTCACCGAAGGAACAAACCGCGTAGTCGGCAACGATCCTGAAGCCATCAAGCGCGAGGCTACGGCCGCGCTCGACGCCGAGCGCGGAGCGCCGCGAGTTCCTGAGCTTTGGGACGGCCATGCGGCGGCGCGCATCGTCGATGCAATCGAGAGGGCCGGGAAGCAGACCGAAGCCGCGCGCAGGCCGTGAAGGAGTGGGCGATGCGCAACGTGATTCCAATCCCAAACCCCGCTTCGTGGTCGCCGCCTTTCAGGCTTCAATCTTCTATTCAAACCCTTTTCAGCCTTGAGCTATTGCTGCTCGCGTGGTTTGCGCTCTCGCCAATCGCCTCCTTTTTTATACGCTACCCGGCGGAGAGATCAATAATCACATTCGACCGCGCGGTCTTTGCAACCGCAATTTTTGTCGCCGCCCGCCGTGCTTTGCGCGCGAAGACGCTGCCGCTCGTCAAGCTCGAAATCTTCTGGGCGCTAGTGTCGGTTCTGGCGGTGGTAAGCGCGGTGGCGCAATCATTCGACATAGGGGCCGCATCCAAGACCGCGCTCGATTCATTCCTGCTCCCGCTCGCGGCGTTTCACATAGCGCGCCGCAATCTCGATCTCAGGCGAAAAGGTCCCACGCTCATTCTGCTTGCGATGTGGCTCGCGGCCTTCCTGTTTGCAACGGGCGCGTACGAATACCTGACCGGGTCGAACCTCTTCCCGTATAAAGGGTCGGAGCTTGTCCGCGAAGGCGAGCTGCGTGTCAACGGCCCGTTTGCTTCCGATTCGTCTTACGCGGTCATATGCCTGATGGTCGCGCTGTTTGTCAGGGCCGCGCCCGCCGCTGTGGGCGCGCGGCTCGATAAGAGCGCGCGTTTGCTTTACGTTATCGCGCTGGCCTCTGCGGCGCTCGCCTGCCTGCTGCCGCTGTTCCGCGTCGTCGCGGCGGCGCTTGTCATCTGCTGGGCGCTATATTCGCTTGCGGGCCACCGTGGCTGGCTTACGAGAGTAAACGCAAAGACGCTTGGTTTGCTTGCGATGATCGCCCTGCTCTTTGCGATAATCGGGTGGCAGTCTCTAGAGAGACGGCTTGCCGATCCGAGAAACATCTACGGCCGTGTTGCCACCTGGCAGACGGCGACAAAGATCGCGCTTGAGAACCCTCTTCTCGGAGTGGGGCTTGGAAACTACACCACATACTTTCAACAGACGTATGTTGGCCAGGACAGGCTTCGAGAATCGGTGCTCGACGCGCGCGCGGCGGCAAGCCCTCACTCGAACATCTTATGGATAGCGTCAGAGCTTGGGCTCGCGGCTTCCGTTTTATACCTGCTGGCAAACGTCTACATCTTCCTCGCGGGATACAGGGCGTTCAAGCGCGCACGCTCGGGCAGCGAGCGGCGGCGCGCGGCCTGTTACCTGGCGATTGCCTTCGCCTACTGGATACCGGGGCTGACGCTCACAAGCGGCGCGTACTCCGACCTTAATCTCTATTTTTTCTTTCTTCTCGGCTTGCTGCTGAACGGTTCAGCCGGTAAGCACGAACGGGAGCGCGGTGGAACGCCTGACCAACCTGCGGTCTAAAATCCGGGGAATGACGGCAGGCGAAATAGTCGCCGAGGTCATGCTCCGCATCGAGCGACGCGTCGGCCGCGCGACGAGCCGTGCTCTCGATAAACCCGGCTCGACATACATCACAGACGAAAACCTGTCGCGCGCATTAAAGGGCGACACGCTCTACAAAGTCGCCGCCAGTATACGCGAGCGCCGCGAGCCATCCCTGACGGCGGGGCTGGCAGACCTGTCCGGTACGGCTCGCACGCTCTCACAGTTTTTTCCCGACTCGGTCAAAGAGGCGGTCGCAGAAGCCAGCCTCGTGCTCTCTCACCGAATCACGATCTTCGACAGCGAATTCAATCTCGGCCCGGTCATCGACTGGCACGCCGACCCCGCCACTCAAGTCAAATGGCCGTTCGACCACTTCACGCGCATGAATGTTCAAGTCGAGCCAGGCTCTGACGCGCGCCGCGTGTGGGAGCTGAACCGGCTGCACCACTTCACAACGCTCGGTCGCGCCTTTGCGCTCACGGGCGACGAGCGATATGCCGAAGAGTTTTTGATCCAGCTCGCCTCGTGGTACGAAGATAACCCCCCGCGTTTTGGCGTCAACTGGATGGTGGCGATGGAAGCGGCGATTCGCGCGATAAACCTCATCGCCGCGCTCCAGCTTTTTCGCGGCTCAAAGCTCTTGAGCGACGATGCGATCAAGCTCATCTTAAAGACGCTGCTCTCGCACGGCCGGTTTATTCGCAGCAATCTCGAATATTCAAACCGCGCGCCCAGCAATCATTACCTGTCGGATTTGATAGGGCTGTTCGCAACAGGGTTGTGCGCGCCGGAGCTTGACGAGGCCCGCGAGTGGGTAGCTTTCAGCGCCCCCCGACTGCTGTTCGAGCTTGAGCGGCAGGTCTACCCGGACGGGGTCAGCTACGAAGGCTCTGTCGGCTATCACAGGCTTGTGCTTGAAATCTTCACGCTCTTTTTCGCGCTCTGTCGCGCAAACAGAATCGAGGTTCCCGGTCGTTACTGGCATAGATTGGAAGCGATGTTCGACTTCGCGCAAAGCTACATCAAGCCAGACGGGACCGCGCCTATAATCGGAGACAGCGACGACGGAAGGCTCTTGTGTTTCAAGGCTCGCGAGCCGCGCGATCATTCATATTTGATGTCGATAGCGGCGGTTCTGCTCGAACAGGAGAAGTACAAGCAATCGAGCCGCCTGGATCAAGAGGCCGTCTGGTGGTTCGGCGCTGAAGGCCGCGAGGCGTTCGAAAGCCTGCCCGCGCACGGTGAGGAGCCTCGCTCTCGCGCATTCCCCGACGCGCAGATTTTCATAGAGCGGAGCGGGCCGCTCTACTCGATCATAGATTGCGGTGACCACGGCACGCTTGGGCGCGGCTCACACGCTCATTCAGACGCGCTCTCGCTTGAGCTATTCGCTTATGGCCATACATTCTTGCGCGACCCCGGCACATACGTTTACTCGGCGAGCGAGCGGTGGCGAAACCTGTTTCGCTCGACCGCCTATCACAACACCGTCCGAATCGACCGCCGCGACATCAGCTCGATAACCGAAGGCCACCTGTTCGCGCTCGGTCCCAACATCAAGCCTGTGATAAACGACTGGCAGTCTTCGACAGACCGCGATCTGCTCGACGCCGAGCACCACGCATATTCGGGCGAGGCGGGGGGTCTGGTTCATCGCCGCGCGGTGATATTTGAAAAGCAGAGAGGGTTCTGGATTATCCGCGACACTTTTTCAGGCGACGGCCGCCACCTCTTCGAGTTCTTCTTCAATTTCGATTCAGGTCTTGAGGTTCGGCTCGAAGACAATCTCCGCGCGTCGGCGCGGGGCGAGCATGCCACGCTTGCAGTGATCGTTGTCTCGCGTCACCAGTTCGAGGCAGAGGTCGCCCCCCGTTGGATCTCTCCGAGTTACGGCGTGCGCGAGCCTTCTTCTGCTATCATATATCGCTTGAACAGGAGCGCCCCCTTAGAAAATATCACGCTGCTCATCCCCTACCAGATCGGGGACGATGCGAAAGTGGAGATGATCGCAAGGGAGTTCGAGGAGCGGTACTCGCAAGATTGAGAGATCGAGATTAAGGGCAAAAGATCAAGATGTGCGGCATCTGCGGAGTCTATGAATTCGGAGTGAGCCAGCCGGGCGTGACCGCCGGGCAGATCACCCGTATGCGCGATGTGCTGAGCCATCGCGGCCCCGACGACGCGGGCATCTACCTGAGCGCCGACCGCCGCGTGGGGCTCGGACACCGGCGGCTTTCGATAGTCGATCTTTCGCCCGCGGGGCATAACCCCATGCCGAACGAAGACGAGACGGTGTGGATAATCTTCAACGGCGAGATATACAACCACGAACCCATCAGAGCGCGCCTTCAAGAGCGAGGCCACACATATCGCTCGCGAACCGATACAGAAACGATCATCCATCTTTACGAGGAGCGCGGGCTCGATTTCGTTCAAGAGATCGAAGGCGATTTCGCGATAGCCTTGTGGGACGAGGGCAGGCAGCGGCTTGTGCTGGCCCGCGACCGTATAGGGGTTAACCCGCTCTATTACACGATAGAGAACGGGCGGCTCATCTTCGCCTCCGAGATAAAAGCGATCCTCGCTCATGAGAGCGCAGGCCGCGAAGTCGACCTCGAATCGCTCTATCACTACCTGACCTTTCTGACCACGCCCGCGCCCGACACGCTCTTTCGTGGGATAAAGAAACTGCCCGCCGGATGCCTGATGACAGTTGACGCTCGCGGCGATGTGAATATCACGCGCTACTGGGACGCCATCGCGAGCCGCCGCGAAGCCGAAAACGGTTCGGAGCAGGAGCTGACGGCAAGACTTGTCGAGTTGCTTGAGCGGTCTATCGAAAAGCGTATGATGAGCGATGTCGATTTCGGGGTCTTCCTGTCGGGCGGGATCGACTCGACCGCAAACGTCGCTTTGATGTCGAGGTTGATGACAAGACCCGTGCGCACCTTTACGGTCGGGTTTGGCGACAATCCCGGCTACAACGAGATAGAAGAGGCGCGAGCCATCGCCTCGGAGTACCACACGGATCATCACGAGATCATCATAACCGAGCGCGATTTTGTAGACTTCATCCCGGACCTGATCTATCACCAGGACGAGCCGATTGCGGACCCTGTCTGCGTGCCGCTCTACTACGTCTCGAAGCTCGCGCGCGAGGCGGGCGTCACGGTCGTTCAGGTCGGCGAAGGGGCGGACGAGCTTTTCTGCGGGTATCGCGATTACACTCACTATCTAAAGTTTTACGATTACGCCTGGCGCTACCTGGCCGCGCTCCCACCGGCGCTAAGAAAGGCGGCGGCGCGGTCCGCGCTCGCCGTTTTCCGCGCAGCAGAACCGGTGCTTCCGCCTGCGTGGGGGAAGATTGCGCCCGACCTGCTGCGCAGGCTCGGCGAAGGAGAAGAGCTTTTCTGGAGCGGCGCGTTCATCTTCGACGAAACGCGAAAGCGGCAGTTGCTTACGCCGGAGGCGATGCGGATGATTGCCGCATCATCAAACGGCGGCGCGCGGCTGTCGTCACACAAAGTCGTGCGCGAAGACCTCGACCGGCTGCTCGCACAAAGGCCCGAAGCGGACCAGCTTGAGCGCATGACCTATCTCGATCTGAAGCTGCGCCTGGCAGAGCTTCTCTTGATGCGAGTGGACAAGATAACCATGGCGACATCGGTCGAAGCCCGCGTGCCCTTTCTCGACCATCACCTGGTGGAGTTTGCCCTGAGCCTGCCGCGAGAGATGAAATACCGCGATGGCCAGACGAAGTACCTGCTCAAACGCGCGCTCGAAGGCATCATCCCCGACCGCGTGATCGGCCGAAAGAAGCGCGGCTTCGGCGTTCCGATAAACGAGTGGATGTTCGGCCGGATGAGCGGGTTTGTCGAAGACTCGCTCTTAAACGGGTCGCTCCGCAGGCTTGAACTGTTCGATTACGACTACATCAAACTACTGCTCGCGCAGCATCGCCAGGGGCGCGTCAACAACTCTTTCTTCCTGTGGAGCCTGTTAAATCTGAGCCTCTGGTACGAGCGATGGATCGAAGGCAGCGGGAATCCTGTGAGCAAGAGCGGGTCCGTCGAAGCGGTCGGCTCAGGTCTTATAGCGTGAGGAGCACGAGCGTCTGAAGATCGAAGCGCAATCATCTGTGATAGCAGGCGAAGGCTCGGGGCCGACGGGCGCGCGCGCGCTGTGGGCGCGTATGGGCGAGACATCGCGGCAAGCCGGCATGCTCTTTTCGGCGCACACGGGCTCGATGGCGTTAGGGGTTGTCACGGGCCTCATACAGGCAAAGTGGATGGAGCCGAAGGAGCTTGGCCGGTTCACGTTCTGCCTGACGATCATCGTGCTTGGCGGGTTGTTTTTCGAGTTCGGCATCTTTTCGGCAGGCTCGCGAGTGCTTGCGCTGGCCGGGTCGCGCAATGCCGAGCGGCGAGCGCTGGCCGCGCTCATCTTGATGGCCGCAGGGATCGGGGCAATCTTCGCAATCTTCGTGGCTCTGGCTGCCGCGCCAATCGCTTTCTTCTTCGACAAAGACGTTAAGTGGCTGCTCATTGCGGTCGCCGCCTTCGCCTTTTTTCAACCGTTTCAATGGCTCGTCGAACAGAGTTGTCAGGGCTTGAACCAGATTCGCCGCCTCTCTGTGTTCCAGTTGATAACGTCGCTCCTTTACCTGTTGATACTGGTCCCGCTTGCGCTCTCGCACCGGTTGACGGCCGGGACTGCGCTGGTGGCCTATCTATCCGGCATAGGCATGGGCGCGGTCTGGGCGCTCGCCGGGTTGAAGCCGAAGTTCAACGACGTGCGGGGCAATATAAAGCGCGTGCTTGGGGAAGCGCGCGGCTATGGGCTGAACGTATACCTTGCGCGTATAACCGGGCAGATATCTTCAAGGTTCGACAACCTCATCATAGCCTATTTCGTAACGGACCTTTCGCCGCTCGGTCTATACGCGCTGGCGCAGAAACTCGCGAGCCCCATCTCAACGGTCTCTCGCTCGCTTGCCATAACGAGGTTTCGCGCCTTTGCCAGGCTCGACCGCGTGCCAAGACGAATCGCCCGCTGGAACGCGCTCGTGCTCGTAGGGTTATCGACAGGGCTTATATTGTTCGGGCCGTTCGCGCTCCGCCTGCTCTTCCCGGAATACAGCGAAGCCGCGCCGCTGCTCGTTCCGTTCGCGGTCTTCGGCCTGTGCGTAGGTCTTTTTCAGCCGTACAACATGTTCCTTGCCTCCCACGGGCGCGGGGCCGAGCTTCGCAACATCGCGGTTATGGTTACGGTGGCAAGCGTCGCGGGGCTTATAGTGATAGTCCCTCTTTACGGAGTGAAGGGGGCCGCCTGGACGAGCGCGTCGGCGATGGCGCTGGACTACCTGCTGCACCTTTACTACTATCGAAGGCTGCGCAGCGAGTTGTGCAAAGAGCCCGTCGCCCAGACCGTATAAACGATGAATAGTCTCGAAAAACAGGCAGCTTCGCTCGCACCGATTCGGCCCGCAGCCGAGCAGGCGAAGCGCCGCGCGCTTGAGCAGTGGAGCAAGAACCCTTGCGGGGCGCACGTGGCGCGCGGGCTTGAATTCGGCACGCGCGGGTATTTCGACGCGATTGAAGATTACCGCTACCGCATCTACGCGCCGTGGATGAAAAAGGTAATTGGGTTCGACAGGTATGAGCACAAGCGCGTTCTCGAAGTCGGTTGCGGGACCGGCACGGACCTCTTGCAGTTTGCCAGAGGCGGCGCGGTCGTAACGGGCTGCGACCTGACGCCGCGCAGCGTAGAGATCGCGCGGCGCAGGTTCAAAGTCTACGGCCTCGAAGGCCAGTTCTCCATAAGCGACGCCGAGAATCTGAGCTTCCCGGACGAGAGTTTCGATCTGGTCTACTCGTTCGGAGTCATACACCACACGCCCGATACCCAGCGCGCAGTGAGTGAGATTCACCGCGTGCTGCGCCCCGGCGGCAAAGCGGTCGTGATGGTCTATCACCGCAGCTCTTTTTATTACTGGCTCGGGCTCATGCTCAAGCGCGGCATCTTCGGCGGCGAGTTATTCAAATACGGCCCTGCCGAGATCATGAGCCGCTATGTCGAGCACACGGAAACTGGCGGGCGTCCGCTTGTCAAAGCTTTCACGCGCGGCGAAAGCTACGAGCTGTTCAAAGACTTTGGCCGCTGCGCCGTTGAAGTAAACCAATTGACCCGCCCCGAGCTTGGGGTGGTCGGCAAAAAACTCCCCGAACCTCTCTTCACATGGCTCGCGGTCCGTTTTGGCTGGAACCTGATAATAACGGCCGAAAAATCGCTGCCTTCGTCAACTCACCAGATCTCTACACAAGCCGACTCGCGCGCGCGCGCCGCCAGTCGCAAGGGGGTGGCGGCGCTGCTCGACCTTTCGGGTAACAAAGACGCGGCGGAACGCTGGGCCTCGGATCAGATCAAGGATAAAGAGATCGTCCTGCTGAACAAGGCCGATTTGAAATGGGGATCGAAACGCGAAGCGCTTGCGCGAATCCGCGAACTTGCTCCCGATACATTTGCGGTATTTACATCGGACTTGAACGCGCAGAGCGCGCGCGGCTCGATAATAATGTTTGCGGCTCTCGCGGGCGCGCGGCGCATCCTGCTCGGAGACTGCGCTGGCCGAAAGATTTCACGCCGACGCGCGGGCGCGTTTGCGCTCGAAGCGCCCCGGCTCGCGCTTGAGCTAATCCTGGGCTACGGGCTGCTCGTTCCGCTTTCGTGGCTTCTCACTGTGATGCTGGGAGCCCTGCTTGGCTATCGCAAGATGACGCGCGAGTCTGCGTCGCCACCACGGACCTTTCGAGATGGCGAACCTCAGGCGGTCCTTTATCTGAGGGGCACGCTTTCGGCTTCGACGCTTACGGGCGCGGCCTCGGCAGGCGGCATGGCGAGCCACGTCGCGGGATTCACGCGCGGCGCGCTCGCGCTCGGTCATCAACTGAAATTCGTCACCGTGGGCGATGTCGGCATCGAAAATCCCGGCGTCGAAGTCAACATTATCCCTTTATCGCCCGAAATCAGCGCCACCAGGGTGCTGTTTGAGCTTTGGAATAACCTTGTCTTTACTGTCCGCGCGCTCGGCTATATCCGCGACCGTGGCGATACCGGCGAGACGGCTTTTATCTATCAACGCTACAGCCGGTTCAACTGGACAGGCGTCGTTTTGTCGATGATGACGGGCCTGCCGCTGCTTCTTGAGTACAACGGGTCTGAGTTGTGGCTGGGCCGTCACTGGGACCCTATCGACCAGCTATGGCTTCTGGAGCGGTTCGAGCGGCTTAACCACCGCGCAGCCGATCTGATCTTTGTAGTCTCGGAGGTAGAGCGGCGCAACCTGATCGAGGCAGGCGTCGAGCCCGCGCGTGTTATCACGAACCCGAACGGCGTTGACGCGGACGAGTTTTACCCTGGCTGTGGAGGTCGTGAGATTCGCCGCGAGCTTGGCATTGATGATCGCGTGGTCGTCGGGTTTCTTGGGACGTTCGGACCGTGGCACGGAGCGCCTGTGCTTGCCGAAGCGGCCACGCGAGTTGCGGAACCGGCAAACTGCCATTTCCTTTTCATAGGCGACGGCGACCAGCGAGCGATGACCGAAGCGCGTCTTGAGGACGCGGGCAAATCTCAGACTGCGACCTTCACAGGTCGCATCGAGCACAAGAGCGTGCGCGCTTATCTTGACGCTTGCGACATACTCGTGTCGCCTCACGTCGAGAGTGAAGACGGCAGCGAGTTCTTCGGGTCTCCGACAAAGCTGTTCGAGTATATGGCGATGGCCCGGCCAATCGTCGCCAGCCGCCTCGGCCAGATTGCCGACGTGATAGGCGACGAGCAGACAGGGATTTTAGTCGCGCCGGGTGACCCGGACGCGCTGGCGCGCAGCATCGAGCGGCTCGCCGCTGATGCGCACTTGCGCGAGCGACTCGGCAAGAATGCGCGGCAGAAGGTCATAGAGCGGTACACCTGGCGGCACAACGCCGAGCGAGTCTTTAAGAAAGGGCTTAAGGTTTAGCGAAGAATCTTCTGTCTCACCTGTGCAGCGGCCTCAGCGGCTTCCTTCTATGCTCGAAAACCAATCGATAATCTGTTTCGCAGGCGAGGACTGGTGGTATCACCACCCGCATTCGAAGAACCACATAATGCGGAGGTTCGCTCGCGCAGGCAACCGCGTAATCTTCGTCAACTCCATCTCGATGGGTCTGCCCTCGGTCAAGAGCCCCGATTTTTTCGGCAAGATCAAACGCAAGCTCAAAAGCTACGCGCGCTTTGTCCGCCGGACCGAGGAAGGGATCATAGTCGTCTCGCCCATCGTCACGCCGTTTTATTCAAGCCCGTGGGGCCGCGCTCTTAACCGCTGGCTGTTGTCGCTTCAGATGAAGTTGCTGATGATCGCTTTTGACATGAGAAGCCCGCTGCTGTGGATCGCCATACCGACCGCGCGCGACATGGCGGGCCGGTTGTCTGAGCGCGCGTTGATCTATCAAGTCTCCGACAAGTACGACGCTAACCGGATGGACCACGCGACGAGCGGCAATATCATAACCCGCATGCATGAAGAACTGGTCGAGCGGGCGGACCTGATCTATTTTTCTGGCCGCAAGCTTTATGAAGAGCACCTCGCCGCCTATCCGCACACGCTTGCGAAATCGCGTATGCTGGCCCAGGCGGTTGACTTCGATCATTTCGCGCAGGCGGCGGACCGCTGGGAGGAGCCCGCAGATGTGGCTCGAATCCCTCGCCCGCGCCTCGGCTACTTCGGCGCGATAGAGACGTGGCTGCTCGACCAGCAGATGATCCGCTACATAAGCGAGCGGCGACCCGACTGGCACTGGGTTCTGATGGGGTTAAAGGCCGCGCGGCTCGATATAGAAAGTTTGCCGAACGTCCATTACCTCGGCTCAAAGCCTTACGCCGAGATGCCGCGTTATGCCGCTTCGTTCGACGTGTGCGTGCTGCCGTGGGTGACCGACAACGAGTTTGTCAGCTACGGCAGCGCGATCAAAGTCAGAGAGTACCTGGCGACAGGCAAGCCAGTGGTGATAACGCCGCTTTACGAGTACGAGTCACTCGATGGTATACTGCGCATTTCGCGCGGGTATGACGATTTCATCCGAAAGGTTGAAGACGCGCTCGGCAACGACACGGCAGCGGACCGCCACGCGCGACAGCAGGCCGTAAAAGAGTCGACCTGGGACGCGCGGACCGAAGAGGTGAGCAGGGATATTTTAGGACTGAGGGTCAAGGGCAGAGTGGGAAATGGATCATAGAAGAATCTTCGCGGGTATCGGCCTGATAACGCTTTCGATCTTGATGCTTGAGCTGTCGCTGACGCGGCTCTTTTCGGCGACGATGTATTATCACTTCGCCTTCCTGGCGATCTCGCTGGCGCTGTTCGGATCGGGCGCGAGCGGCGTCTTTATCTATCTCGTACAGCGCAGGCTTGCCGGCGAGCGCACGGGCCAGTGGCTGAGCCTTGCTTCGATCCTCTTTGCGGTAACCACGGTTTTTGCGCTCTACGTGATACTCGCAAACCCGCTGGCGTTCGAGATGGGCGAAGAGAACTATTACAAGCTGGCTCGGATTTACGCGGCGACCTCGCTTCCCTTCTTCTTTGGCGGGTGCGCGGTGACGCTCTCCATCACGAGGCTCGCCAAAGATATAAGCCGGTTGTACCTGTTCGACCTTGCGGGGGCAGCACTGGGGTGTCTGCTGATGATCCCCGTCTTAAACCTCATAGGCGCTATCAACACCGTGATAATCGTCGCGGCGCTCGCGGCCCTGGCAGCCGCGCTCTTTAGCACAGCCACGCCGGGCGGGCGCGGTTATCTCGCAGCGTCGCTTCTGTTTGCCGCGGCATTCGCGGGGCTCGCGGCTTACAACAGCGCGACCCGCGCAATCGACATCAAACAGTCGAAGGGGCTTAAAGAGAATAGAGTCCTCTTCTCGAAGTGGAACTCTTTTTCGCGCATCACTGTCGAAGGCGACCTGAACGACCTTGTAGAGATAAAGATCGACGCCGACGCCGCGACCGGGATAGTAAAGGATTCGAACGATTTCGCAAGGCATGAAAGCGAGCGCAATCGCATAGCCGCGCTCGTCTATCACCTCAAACATCAGCCGAACGTGTTGATAGTCGGACCCGGCGGCGGCTATGACGTTTTGGCCGCGCGGTTGTTCGGCGCGCGCGCGATCACAGCGGTCGAGATCAACCCGATCATCGCTGAAGACGTGATGTCGTCGGAACCGTTTAAGAGTTATTCGGGCGGCATATACCATCACCCGGAAGTGCGGCTCGTCGTCGATGAAGGCCGGAGCTTTATCCGGCGGTCGAGCGACCGCTACGACATACTGCAAGCGACGATGGTCGACACGTGGGCGGCGACGGCGGCGGGCGCATTCTCGCTTACCGAAAACAACCTCTACACGGTCGAAGCGTTCAAGGATTACGCGACTCACCTCACAGACGACGGCATCTTTACGATGACGCGGTGGTATTTCGAGCCGCCCGACCAGTTGCTCAGATTGCTGACGCTGACGCGAGCGATGATGACAGAGCTTGGGATCGGGAACGCGCCCCGCCACGTCATGCTCATCCGCGATGCCCGCTACAACGACGAGCGGACCCCCGCAACTTTTCTTTTTAAGAAGAGCGAGTTCACGGACGAAGAGGTTCGAGCAATCGAAGCGCACGCGGCCCTTAACGGGTTCGAGCTTTTATACACTCCGCTGACGAGGCCCGCCAACGTCTTCACACGGATGATCGAGGCCGACGACCCTGAACAGGTATGGCAATCCTTCGAGACGAACGTGGACCCGACCTGGGACAACAACCCGTTCTTCTTTAACTCGATACGGTTGTCGAATCTCGGCCGCGCGTTGAGCGGCGCGGGCGAGTGGCAGAAGACCAATCTCGGCACGTTCGTACTGTTCGCGCTGCTCGCTATCACTACCGTCATGGTGATTCTGTTCATCATCGGGCCGCTTGTCCTTGCGCGGGGGCGCGAGCTTAAACAAGGCGGCGGGCGGCTCTCTTACCTGCTCTACTTCGGATGTCTAGGCGCGGGTTTTATCATCGTCGAGGTGGCGATGATTCAGAAGTTCATACTCTTTCTCGGACACCCCGTCTACGCGCTCGCAGTGGTCCTTTTCTCGCTGCTCACGTTCAGCGCCATCGGCAGTTACCTGAGCGGGCGCTTTGCCGAAGCCGGGCTGTCAAAGACGATCATCAAAATCCTTGTCGCGGTGGTCGCGCTCGTCTTTGTTTACATAGTCGTGCTGCCGCCCATCTTTTACGGGCTCGTCCACCTGGCGCACCCGTTGCGCATCCTGATAGCAATTGCGCTGATGGGGCCGCTGGCAACTGTTATGGGAATGCCTATGCCGATGGGGATACGCCTGCTTGCGCGCAACCAGCCTGAGATAATTCCGTGGGCGTGGGGCGTAAACGGCGCGACCTCCGTCATGGGGTCGGTCGCCGCGCTTGTCATCGCCATCCTGACGGGGTTCAATCAGGCGCTCGTCGTAGGCTCGTTGCTCTATCTCGCGGCTGTTTTCTTTATCACTCGCCCGCAAGGAAGCGACGAGCAGGCAGGGTCTGCGCTCAGGGTCGCGGAGCCGGTGGGCGCGAAAGGTTAGAAGGTTTCGGGCGCTCGACAGGCTCGCGGCGCGTTATAAGGCTTTCGATGGGCGCGAAAGACTCGATTAAATCCCTATTAAAGCCGGTCTACTACCGCCTGCCCGATCCTATATGCTACGGGCCGCAGTATGCGCCCACACTAAGCCTGCTAAAACAGTCCGAGCATTGGAGCGAAGACAGGCTCGCGGATTATCAGCTGAAAAAGCTCCGCCGCATGTTATGTCACGCTGCGAAGAATGTGCCTTATTATCGCAGGCTCTTTCGAGAGCGCGGGTTCGACCCCGAAGGCGTGCGAACGGTCGCAGACCTGCGCGTACTGCCGCTTCTGGACAAAGAGACCGTGCGCGAAAACCTGCGCGATCTTCTTGCCGAGAATATAAAGCCGCGCGACAGGCTCTACTTCACGACCGGCGGCACGATGGGCACGCCTCTCGGAGTCTACAACCTCAAGCACGCGGGCGGGCGCGAGCGAGCTTTCATGTTCACGCAGTGGGCGCGCGTGGGGTTTCGCCCGCGAGACCTGCGGGCTGCGCTGAGGGGCTGGGCGGTCAAGAACCGCCGCCACTGGGAGTATCAGGTTTCGGAGCGATCCTATGTCTTCTCCAACTTTCATATGACCCCTGAAAACGTGGCCGCTTACGCTCGCGTCATGCGAGAGAAACGGCTGCCGTTTCTGCACTCGTACCCGTCGGCGGTCATAGACTTTGCGCGACACCTGCAAGCGCTCGGTCAGGAGCCGCCCCGGTTCAAAGCCATACTCGCGTCATCCGAGAACCTCTATCCCGGCCAGCGCGAGTTTATAGAATCTTTCTACGGCGCGCGGCTATTTTCCTGGTACGGCCACAGCGAGACCACCATCCTCGCGGGCGAATGCGAGGCGAGCAATAACTATCACATCTTCCCTGAGTACGGCGTGGTCGAAGTGCTCACCGCCGAAGGCGCGGACGCGACCGAAGAAGGCGAGATGGGCGAGCTTGTCGGCACGTCGCTCGACAACTTTGCCATGCCGCTCATTCGCTACCGCACGGACGATTGGGCAGTCGTCGGCCCGTCGTCCTGCGCCTGCGGGCGCAATTATAGATTGCTAAGAGAGACGCGCGGCCGCTGGCACCAAGAGGTGCTTGTGGGCAGGCTCGATAACCTGATCTCGGTGACGGCATTGAATATGCACTCGGACATCTTTGACAACGTACACCAGATACAGTTTTATCAGCGTGAAAAAGGCAAGGTTGAGCTTCGGATCAGACGAAGGTCCGGCTACACGGACCGGGATAGCCACCGTATACGTGCCGCACTATCTGAAAAGATGGGCGACACCATGGAGATCACGCTGAGCTTTCCCGAAGAGATACCGCTCGTAGCAAGCGGCAAGTTCCGCCTCGTCATACAAGAGATTACGAAGATCGTGAACCGTGAACCGTAAACCGTGACAAGAGGAGAGATGCCCGGTCTACCGCTCTACTCTGGCTTGTCACGGTTTACGGTTCACGGTTCACGGCTCTCGGTTCGCGTTTAGCCAGAACTTTTCCTAAACATCCTGGCCAACTGGCTCGTACAACACAGGTATCCGCAGAACTTTCGGACTATAAAATATTTTATGAGAAGTTTTTACTCTTTCTACACAGACGCGGCCAAGATTGCCCTGCAATCTATCTTTGCTCACAAGCTGCGCGCGTTCCTCACGCTGCTAGGCGTCATCATTGGCGTTGCGTCGGTCGTCGTGGTGGGCGCCGCCATCGGCGGGCTTAACTCTTACGTCATCGAGCGCGTGTCGAAGGTGCTTGGCGTCAACCACTTCATGATCGCTCGCATGGCAAGCTCAGGGAACGTGACCGAAGAAGAGTGGAAAGAGATGGACCGCCGCAACAAGCGGCTCGACCTCGAAGACTTCGAATGGCTCCGCGAGCATTGCGCGAACTGCTCGGAGGTCGGGGCGCAGGCCAGCACCCGCGTCGATCTGAAGCAAGACGGGCAGGAGATCTTCTCGACAGGCGTAAACGGCGTCACCGCCAACATGGACAAGATCGAAGACAAGACAATAGTCGAAGGCCGCTTCATCCTGCCGCACGAGGTGGATAACCCCTCGCTCGTTTGCGTGATCGGCTACGACATAAAAGAGAAGTTCTTCCCCGGCGTCGACCCCATAGGCCGCGAGTTAAAAGTCAACGACATCCCGCTGCGAATCGTGGGCGTCGAGGAGAAGCGCGGCTCGATGTTCGGCAACTCGCTCGACAATCACATATACATCCCGCTTACCACCTACGGCCGGATGTTTGGCCGCCGCCAGAGCATACAACTCCACGGCAAGGCGAACACCCGCGAGCAGTTTCTGGCCACGATTGAAGAGGCCCGCACCGCGATGCGGAACCGCCACAAGCTAAGAGGCAACGAGAAGGACACGTTCGGGCTTGTGAATGTTCAAGAGCTTAACAATCAGGTGGACGAGTTCACCGGCAGCATAGCGATGGTCGTCACTCCCATCACGCTGATCTCTCTGCTCGTAGGCGGGATAGTTGTGATGAACATAATGCTCGTATCGGTCACCGAGCGAACGTTCGAGATAGGGCTGCGCAAGGCGCTCGGGGCCACAAAGCGGCAGATACTCGTGCAGTTTTTGATCGAGTCTTCGATCCTGTGCGCGCTCGGCGGCGCAATCGGGATTCTGCTGGCTTCGGCGCTCTCTTGGGTCATAAGCGCGACGACGCCCATACCGATGACGATCACAATAATTTACGTATTTCTGTCGCTGGCCTTTTCCAGCGTCATCGGAGTCGTCGCGGGGATATACCCCGCGTTTAAGGCTGCGCGGCTCGACCCTATTGTCGCGTTGACCAAGAGCTAAGAGCAGGAGCGAGAGGCGCACCGTGAAGATCAAATCAATACTTCCAAAAGAGACCGTGCTGATGGCGTTCGATAACCTTCGAGCGAACAAGTTCCGCAGCTTCCTGACTATGCTCGGCATCGTTATCGGGGTCATGACGGTAATCGCGATCTCTTCAATCCTCACGGGTCTGCGCAGCAACCTGATACAGTACATAGAGGAGTACGGCACAAACAATATCTGGGCATTTCACCTCTCGACAGGGATTTCGGTCGGCAACCGCGACCGAAAAGAGTGGGCGCGCCCGCCGCTCACGCCCGAAGACGCTGAAGCTATACGCCAGAACGCGACCGCCGTAGACGACGTGGCCTCGATAGCCTTCATCAGCTGGAATTTCGATAAGACCGTCACATACAAAGGCGTTACCTATAAGCGCGGCGATCTACAGGGCGTCTCGGCCAGTTACGCAGAGATTGCGAACGTGAGCCTGACCGAAGGCCGCTTTGTCACAGAGATCGACGACCAGCACCGCCGCGACGTCATGGTGCTGGGCATAAACGTGGCCGAGGCCCTCTTTCCGCACCGTGGCCAGATCATAGGCGAGCAGGTATATCTTGCGGGCAAGCCTTTCGATGTCATTGGCGTGCTGGAGAAGAGAAAGACAGGGCTGTTCGGCGAAAACGAAGAAGACAACGCGATCTTCATCCCTTATCGAACCGCGCGAAAGCTTTCGCCGGAAAGCGAGTGGATGATGATGCTCATACGCGCGCACTCGGGCCAGCTGAAGGTCGCGCTCGATCAGGTGGAAGACATTCTCCGCCGCCAGCGCGGGGTAAAGTACAACGAGCCGAACAATTTCGACCTCAACACCGCCGACCGCTTCATCGAACAGTTCGACTCTATCACCGCAGCCGTAGGGTTGATCGCAATCGCTATATCGGGCGTCGGCCTTCTGGTGGGCGGCATAGGCGTGATGAACATCATGCTCGTCTCCGTCACGGAGCGCACGAAAGAGATAGGCATACGAAAGGCCATAGGCGCTCGCAAGGGCGATATAGTCCGCCAGTTCTTGATCGAAGCCATGACGCTGACCTTCATCGGCGGTTTCGCGGGCGTGGTGCTGGCGGTCATCATAAGCCAGTTGCTCGGCCTGCTCTTGCCGGCCCTTCCCTCATCAATCCCCGTGTGGGCGGTCATCGCGGGGCTCACGGTCTCAATAGCGGTCGGCCTTATCTTCGGAGTCTGGCCCGCGCGCAAGGCTTCGCGCCTCGACCCCATCGAGTGCCTCAGGTATGAATAGAGACGAGGAGCGGAGCGCTCGGCGGATGGTCTGCCAACCAGGTCTCTTATGAAGGCTGGTCTCGTATACTCTCCAGCCCGGCGCTCCGCCCCCCAGTCCTAAACTGATACGTGACGATTTTCTCGCGCCGTCCGAAAAAGATTCAAAAATCGATTGACGCTCGACCCGAAAATCGGTCTCGCCTGATTATCCTCTTAATAAATCTAGCGTTTAGCGAACAGCACCGCGCGCGGCCAAGGATTGGAATACCGGTTGCAGAATGTAGATGCGGAGGTGGATGACGATGGTGATTCTGGCAATAGGGATTGGGTTGATCATGACGGCGCTAGCGGTTGCTATTGGGGGGCTGGTGATTGAACTGGTTCTTTTAGGAATCAGCCGATACCTTTCGACACCGGTTGTCGAAGCTGTTGAGCAAACGAGCGCGCCCGCAGTCATACACCTCACACGAGTGGAAACCGGTATGAACGCGATTGATTGGGCCGAAGAGGCAGCGGCTTGA
The DNA here is from genome assembly GCA_964615905.1 of uncultured Clostridia bacterium. Classification (GTDB taxonomy): domain Bacteria; phylum Acidobacteriota; class Blastocatellia; order UBA7656; family UBA7656; genus DATLMR01. The sequence continues at coordinate 101,815 of CAZTUB010000005.1, read as the reverse complement.
TAATCGCTTAATCAACATCTTTAGGAGGGTAAGGAGAAAATCATGCTTTGGACAATTCTAGTAATTCTTTTGGTACTGTGGCTGTTAGGCCTGATCGGCGGCATCGGCGGTGGTTTGATTCACCTGCTGCTGGTCGTCGCGGCGATTGTGCTCATCTTCAACTTGTTGAGTGGTCGCCGAACCGTAGTCTAAGACTACTTGCATTAACCATCCCGGTCTGGCACCTGTGCCGGGCCGGCCAGTGCGAACAAGGGAAAACAGCAACGCGGGTGTCTGGTTATCTGGATTCATCAAAAGGAGTCCATATAACTGGATACCCGCGTTGCCGTCTCAATTCAACCCCGCTTCAGCTCAACTGCTCCTTCAAAAGCACGCGTACGGCTGCGCGCCAGTCGCTGTTTATCCCTATGCGACAGACCGTGACGCGGTCGCTTATCGTCCGCGCGAGCAGACGAGTCGCGGCGTGGAAACGAAACAACGGCGCGACAAGGTAGAGCAACGGCGGCAGGTCTAGGAGACTCACCCCTTTGAAATAGCCGCGCCGCTCGAAGTCGCCGCGCCTGCGATGCCACTCGACGCGCGCCCAGTAGTCGAGCCCTTGAAAGAGCAGTTCCGCGTCTTCGGAAACTTTTAACTCAATCACTACGAGCCTGCCTTCACCTGTCACAGCGAGCAGGTCTATGTAGGCTCGCTTCTCGCCTCTGTACGCAGGGACCTGCGAGTATACGTGTAGCGGGTCGAGCCGCGCATCGAGCACGGTTATATCCTTTTTGAGGAGCGATTCAAGCCACCGCTCGGCTTGCGCGCGGTAAAATTCGTGGTCGCGGCAATCGGAATTTCCGCTCCGCACGCGCGTTATCTTCCGAACCAACCTTTCCAGGTCGGGCCAGGTGGCCTGGCTCAGGCTCACGTTCCCGCCTTGGCCCATGAACCACCCTCGCCTTTGCTTCACAGACAGTTCGGCAAACTCAAGGCCGCGAATCATCATCTTTACGCGACCTTCTCTAAATACGGTGTCGATATGCGAGGGCGCGAGTTGAACTATTCGCTCGACGAGCGATGCGGCTTCCCGGTCAAGCCGAGGCTCTTTCGGCCAGAGCGCCCCGCGTGAAGCGCGCTTCAAATTGTCGGAAAGATCGCCTTGATCGACCGGGGCAACAGAGCTTATCGACTCGCGCTTCTCGTCGTATTCGTAGAGTGAAACCTCGGCCGGAACTCTGTCGATAAGCGCGAGCCGTGTGGCGAGATTGAGCGCACGCCCCCACGGAACAAAGAGCATCAAGCGGTTGATGAACGGGCGCGAACCGGCGTGCGCGTCGAGCCACATAATCCCCTGCCCCAACAGCGCGTCAACGCTCGTTTGCGGCTCCTGGCTTCGGACGCCGAGGCAGAGGGCGTGCGAGCCGCGATTTCTCATCAATAGCCGTGTGTGGAGGGCGGAAAAGTTGTAAGCGGCTTCGCGCGGGGTTTTGGCAGGCTCGACGCGGCAACCTGTGAATCGAGCCTCGATCATCCTTGCGAGCCACGCCGGGAACTCATCGCGAGTGACAAAGCGCGCCCTTTCAGCCGGGTCTCGTCCGAAGGCTCTTTCGAGCGATATGACGGAGTGCGCGCGGTTCAACTGTCTTGCGCATTCGAGACTAAAACCGCTCGCGGTCGACCGGTGCGCGACTACGCGCCACGATCTCGACCACGCTTCGCCCCAGCACGACAGTATGAGCTTTCCGTAAGATATTTCTACGGACGTATGACCGGGCTCGACTGTAGCGACAAAGGCGCGGTCTTCGTACAGGTCGAACGCGCCGCCAAGGAAGAAAAGCTCAAGCTCAAGCTTCGCGCCGATAACGTCGTCGGCGGCGCTAAAACGATCTGTCACATGCCTCTTTTCAGACCCGGGGCATTTCTAAGTGATAAGACCTGGGGGTTGAGCTAGGCTGTCGCCTGGTGGCGTGCGGCGAGCTGGCCGCAGGCCGCAGATATATCCTGCCCGCGCGGGCGGCGAATGAATGAAGGCAGCGCCGCGTCGGTCAGCACCTTTTGAAAAGCGATTATGCTCTCCATTGAAGATGCCAGGTACGGAAGCTCAGGCGCGGGATTATGCGGTATAAGGTTAACCTTTGCCTTCACCCTCGAAAGCAATCTGACAAGCTCGCGAGCGTCACGCGGGCTGTCGTTTACGCCCGCGAGCATCACGTACTCGAAGGTCAAACGCTCGCGCTCCTTGAGCGGATAAAGGCGGCAGGCTTCGATCAATTCCGCGAGCGGGTACTTACGATTGATCGGGAAGAGCCTGTCGCGTAATTCGTCATTTGCCGCCGTGAGCGAGATGGCAAGCTGCGGGCGCACCTCTTCTTTCGCAAGATCGTATATGCGCGGAACTATCCCGGCGGTCGAAAGGGTCACATACCGCGCGGCTATGGAGAGCCCTTCTTGATCGGCAAAAATCCTTACGGACTTGATCGCGTTATCGTAGTTCAACAAAGGCTCGCCCATGCCCATCATGACGATGTTGGTGCGGTGCGGCGTCTGCTCGCCCTGGCCGTAAACCTCGTTCAGCACGACGACGACCTGCGAGACTATCTCGCTCGCGGTCATGTTTCGCTTCAAGCCCAATACGCCCGTCATACAGAAATCACAGGCGAGCGGGCACCCGACCTGGCTCGATATGCAGATGGTGTCGCGGCGCGATTCGGGCATGAAGACCGACTCGACTTCGCGACCGTCGCCAAGCGTCAAAAGAAATCGCCTTGTGCCGTCAAGCGAAAGAAAGACGTCTCGCACGCGCGTATCAGTGATATGCGCGCGGTCGGCCAGTATCCGCCTGAGCGTCTTCGGCAAATCGGTCATCCGGTCAAAGTCGGTTATGCGGCGGTGGTAGATGGACTGGTAGAGCTGGCGGGCGCGGTAAGGCTTTTCGCCAAGCGACAGCATGAACTCTGTCAGCTCCTGGGCGGTCATACCGAGCAGCTCAGGCTTCGGGTCGGGCGTGCTAAGACTCATAGAAAAATTATATGGACTGGCGCGGCCCGTAGGCAAACCGAAGGCTGTGGCGGTATTGGAGACCGCTGGGATTGAATATTGAAACCTGATAAAATCTTGCGGCGTAAAACCACTTCAAGCTCGTTAATGACTCGACAGGAGAGAGATGTCAACAGAATACCTGCTCGGAATGGAAAGCAGCGGCGCGAGCGGGCACTATGTCACGCACATCGTCGCCGGTAATATCGAAACCGTGCGAGCGAGTATTTCAGCGGCGATGGAGAGGTGCGGCTACACGATCATCGCGGAGGAGCCCGTTGTGCTTGGGCGGCGCGGGGCGCGAGGATGGGCCGAGGCCATGGCATCTTCCGACGTGATGGATTACCCGGCGACGCTCACTGTCCGGCTCAAAGCCGACAGCGCGTTCGCCACGCGAGCCACCTTCGATTACGTCGTAAAGCACCCGATGCTTACGAAGGGCGACAAGCGCATCCTGTCGCGCGAGGCCAAGGCTATTGCCGCGCTCGCGACCTCGCGCGCGACGCCTACGGTCTGCTCTGGCTGCGGCGTCGGCACGACGGACGATTCCAAATTCTGCCGCCGGTGCGGCGCGCCAATCTCTGCGGACATCGCCGAGCTTGAAGTGTTGCGCATAGCGGCAGAGACGCGAGCGGGACAGTCAAACTTTTTGATGAGCGCGATCTTTTCCGGCATCGCCTTTCTTTTCGCATTTTTTGCGTTCCTGGTCTTCGGATTAAAAGGGGACGAAGGGATAAAAGTTTTCACAGTGCTGATGATACTGTTCGGCGTCTTTGCCGCGCTTGGGCTCGCGGGGACATTTTTCGGCCTGGGCCGTTTGAAGCGGGCCATCAATACTAAAGAGACAAACGCGCAGCCTCAGATTGCCGGGGCTCGACAGCAGGTCTTGCCGCCCGTTCCCGAAGCTTTCAGTGCGCGAACCGATCCTTTTGCGAGAGAAGTTCCCCTGCCGCAGCCGCCGTCCGTGACCGAAGGGACGACAGGGCTTATGACACACGATGATGAAAACGCGCAACCGGTTCAGCCTCCGCCGAGGGATGCCAGCACGCGCGCTTAACTCGATAACCCGGCGGCGTTATCTTTTATGTTTCATTCAGTGCCATTTTGGCCTTGCCATAGAAAAGGAACAGGCATAAAATCACGCCGTTTTGTGAGGTAATTTTCACGAACCCCCGCAAGGGACTAAAGATTACCTGTGCGACAAACCCAGAACAACTAAACACGAACGAAAGGGTGCGGTAAGTAGCGGTCAGAATCTTGATAGTATGTGGCTGAACTTAAACTTTGATTTAGTCGCGAGAGGCACGCATTACCCTTTGCTTTCGTCCAAGAATCACCCGAATAACAACGGGCTCAAATGGAGGCTACCATGGAGCGTATAGTTCTCAGGCATATTAGCGGGTCGAAGGCCGGACAGGTCGAAGAGTTTCCGCTCACACATTTTAAAGAACTCATTATCGGGCGGGATACGTCCGCGACCGTCAAATACGATCCAGAAAGAGACGATCTGGTCGGGCGTCAACACGCGCGAATATCGCAGGACCCGGCCGACCCGACGCGGTTTAACGTGACAGACCTCAACAGCCGCAACGGCACGTTCGTCAACAAGCAGCGGATTGTGGGCACCGTACAGGTCGGGCCGGGCGACATGGTGCAGTTCGGCGCGGGCGGTCCTGAGTTCCAGTTCGATCTCGAACCGCGACCGGCAAACGCCGTGAAACCTACGCGCGTGGGCGACAACCCGACGGCGGGCGGCCCGCCCGCGACTCGCGTTGGCGGGACAGTGCCTCAAACCGCTGTGCCGCAAGGCTACGGCTCGTCGCAGGGCTACCCGCAGCAGCATTATCAGCAGGGGCCGGGCAAAGCGACCGTCGAGCGCATGATAACGCAGAGCAAGAGCGATTCGCGCAATTTCATGATTATCGGCGCGGGCGCGCTGCTGGTCGTGATCGCGGCGGTCGGCGCGGTCCTGTGGTACATGCAATATTCTTCGAGCAAGCAGCTGGCAAGCGAGACATCAGGGAGGCTTGAGGCGCTGGCAGCAGCCGGGCCTATGTCGCCCGCAGACATCGTAAAAAACTATACGAACTCGGCTGTCTACATCGAGTGCGGCTGGAAGCTTATCTACACCCCGACGGGCGGCCAGGTCTATCAGATGTATATACCGAATAACTTCAAGGGTCGGCAGATCGTACCGGACGGGCGGCAATCCGTGGCCGCTTACGTCATGGTGTCGCAAGACACTATCGAGCCTTACCTGACTACGGATAGCCGTGGCGGGCGACCCATAGGCGGCGAGCACACGGGCTCCGGCTTTACCGTCACAAGCGACGGCTTTATCCTCACAAACCGTCACGTCGCCGCCACCTGGCGCACGAGCTACCAGTTCCCGCAGGACGCCACGCCCGGAATCGTCGTGCAGGGCGGTCAGATCGCTTTGGACAATGAGGGCAACCCCATTCTCATCCGCTCGCCGCAAGACTGGGTCCCTTCCGAGACCAAGCAAGCGGGCCAGAAGCTACAGGGCGGGTTTGAAGGCCGCAACGATTATCTCAACGTAACCTTTGCCAAAAACGACCTGCGCATCCCTGCCAAGCTGGCTCGCGTGAGCGACCGCCACGACGTAGCGATGATGAAGGTGGACGTTCCTGAAGCGGTATCAAAGGTTGAGCTTTATGACAACTACGACGCGATCAAGCCGGGCGACGCGGCAATCGTGCTGGGTTATCCTGCGGTCAGCCCTCCCGTGTACGGCGTCACCAAATCGCAGGATGTCTTTAACCGCGAATCGAAGGTCAAGATCGTGCCCGACCCGACCGTGAGCGTCGGCAATATCGGGCGCATCATTCGCAGTTCGGAGAGCGCGGGCAAAGATTCGGCCTACAGCGCCTTTGGCGACGCGTACCAGTTGACGATCAACTCGACGGGGTCGGGCAATTCGGGCGGGCCTGTCTTTGATGATCGCGGGCGCGTGACGGGCATATTCTTTGCCAGCAGCCGCTCGGATGCGATGATAACTTTCGCGGTACCCATACGCTACGGCAAAGAGCTTATGAGCGTCAGCTCATCCAGGTAACTTTGCGCTGAACATCGAAAACGAGGCGGGATGTCGCGAAGTTAGACATCCCGCCTTTGGTTCATATGAACGGAGCTTCACTTATAAATTCGGTCATCGGCGAGTACCGGCTCGTAGACCAGTTGGGCGCGGGCGGCATGGGCGAGGTTTATCGCGCCGTACACTTGAAGATCGGGCGCATAGTCGCAGTCAAAGTCCTGAGCCAGAGCGTCCGCACTCCCGAATTTATCGAGCGGTTCTATAACGAAGCGCGGATTCAGGCAAGCCTTCAGCACCCCAACATAGCCACGCTCTACGACTTTCTGGAATTCCAGGGACACCCCTGCATAATCATGGAATACGTCGAGGGGCAGACACTCGACGAGCTTATCAGAGGGCGAGGCGTCATGCCGCTATCGACCTCGCTTTCTATCTATCATTCTATAGTCGACGCCATAAATTACACACACAGCCAGGGCATTGTTCACAGGGACATAAAATCGAGCAACGTAAAGATCAGCACGGCGGGCCAGGTAAAGATGCTCGACTTCGGCATTGCCAAGTCTGGATCGTCGCCCGCGCTTACGCAGGCCGGAGGCTTTATCGGCACGCTCCAATACCTGTCGCCGGAACAGCTCAAAGGCGGGTACGCCGACGCGCGCTCGGACATCTGGGCGCTGGGCGTGCTGCTTTACGAGATGGTGACGGGCTACCTGCCTTTCGAAGCGAACACGATAGGCGAGCTTTACGAGAAGGTCACGCGAGTGGATTTCGTGCGCGCTTCGGCGATCATCCCTTCGACGCCGCGCGAGATCGAGAATATAATCTCGCGGTGCCTGAGAAAGAACGCCTCGGAAAGATACCAGTCGGCAGTCGACCTGTTGAGAGATGTCGGGCGGGCAGGGATGGCAGCGCCTCAACCCGGCGGCCCGTCGGGACTCGCGGCAAAGGGGCCGTCATTGCCGGGGCCTCTCAACAACCCGCGAGCGCTGATGGCGGGCGGCGCGGCGGCGCTCGTCCTGGCCGTAGCGGGCGGCCTTTACTTTATAACCGGCGCGGGCGGAGACGGCGAGCAGACCGTCCCGGCCACGCAGCAGATTGCGCCTCAGAACCGGTCTTCGAATAAAGCCCAGCCGGGCGCGCAGATAAAATCGCTTACGATAGACGTGGCCGAAGGGCGCGCAGAAGTTTATCGCAACGGCCAGAAGGTCGGCAGCACGCCCTACAAGTTTGAGGCTGCGCAAGGAGAGCAGATCAACTTCACGCTCAAAAGCGAGGGGTTCGTCGATAAGAAGGTAGATTTTTCAGTCACAGACAACCGTAAAGTCTATACCTTCAACCTTGATAAAACGACCGGCAGCAAGTAACGGCTGCACAGTTTTTGACGAGCACATGGTATGTTCATTCTCTATTTATACTAAACCGGGGAGAGCCTCAGAGAGAGCCATCATTTTATGTTCAACCTACTGAAAAGACACAAGACAGGCAACGACGGGCAGCACGCAGCCACCGGCAGCCTGTTGCCCGAATATGATATTATTTCGGGTCTCAAGACGGATGTCGGTTGCGTGCGCGAGGTAAACGAAGACTCAGGCAAATACGTCTACCCCAACGACCCGCATACGCTCGCAACCAAGGGGGTGCTCTTTATCGTGGCCGACGGCATGGGCGGCCACACCGCTGGAGAGGTGGCAAGCTCGACGGCGGTCGATATTGTAAGCGACATCTATTATTCGGACGGCAACGACCCCACACAGGCTTTGAAGCGGGCATTTCGAGAAGCGAACAAGGCTATTCACAACGCTTCTCAGGACAACGAGGAGTTGAGCGGGATGGGGACGACCTGCACGGCGCTCGTGCTGCTCAACAACTCCGCGATAGCCGCGCACGTCGGCGACAGCCGCATATACCTCGTGCGCGAGGGCGAGATTTACGTGATGACCGAAGACCACTCGGCGGTTATGGAGATGGTCAAGCGCGGCTGGATCACCCAGGAGCAGGCGCGGTATCACCCGGACAAAAATGTGATACTGCGCGCCATGGGCACGCAGTCCGACATCGACGTGGCTACGTGGGAAGAGCCCTTCCCTGTCAAAACGGGCGACCGCTTTCTGCTCTGCTCCGACGGGTTGTACGACCTCGTAGAAGACGCGGAGCTAAAAGATGCGGTCTTGAATTATCACCCGCAGCGGGCGTGCGAGCATCTGGTCAATGTGGCGAAAGAGCGAGGCGGCCACGACAACATAACGGTCGGCATCCTGAGCCTCGCGCCCGAAAATGAGCGACCTGTTCCTGAAACCCGTGAAGTGGAGGGGTTAAGATGATCGGCAATGTAGTAGGAAGTTATAAGATCACGGAGAAGATAGGCGAAGGCGGGATGGGGGCCGTATTCAAAGGCGTAGACCTCATGCTCGAACGCGAGGTGGCGATAAAGATGCTGCGGCCTGAGCTTGCCAGCCAGCCCCAGGTCGTCGAGCGCTTCCGCTCCGAGGCCGTCACCTTGGCCAAGCTCAACCACCCTAACATCGCCACTCTCTACAGCTTTATAAGACAGGGCGAAGACTTCTTTATGGTGATGGAGTATGTCGAGGGCGAGACGCTCGACAGCCTCGTCCGCAGAACCGGCGCTATGGAATGCGGCCACGCGATCTCGCTCTTCTGCCAGGCGCTCGAAGGCATAGGCCGCGCCCACAAGCTCGGCATCGTCCATCGCGACATCAAGCCCGCCAACATAATGTTGATGCGCGAGGACGGCTCGATCAAGGTGATGGATTTCGGCATCGCGCGTATGCTCGGCTCCGCGCGGATGACGCGGCAGGGCAATATCGTCGGCACCATCGAGTACATGTCTCCCGAGGCGATCCAAGGGAACGAGTCCGATGCGAGGTCAGACATATACTCGGCCGGTATTCTGCTTTACGAGATGGTGACGGGCCGCGTGCCGTTTGCGAGCGACACGGAGTTCGGCTTGATGATGGCGCAGATTCAAGAAGCGCCGCCGCCGCCAAGATCGTTCGCGCCGCAGATACCCGAAGCGGTCGAAGACGCTATAATGCGCGCGCTCGCAAAGAACCCTGCCGCGCGGTTTCAGACCGCGAGCGAGTTTCGCGATGCGCTTCAAAAAAGCCTTGCCACGAGCCCCGTCGACAAACAGTTTGAAGAGAGACGCCCGGCCGTTCCGCCGACAAGGCTCGGCCAAGGCGTTTCAACAAACCCTGCGGCGCTAAAAGAGACGAGGCTCGGAGCCGCAAACGCTCAGGACGAAGCGCCTGCCACGCGGCTCGGCTCCGTTGCGGGCGCTCAGCCAGCCCCGGCTTATTACAACGCGGCTCAATACGGCAACGCTCAGCCGTCCGCGCAAGGCTCGCCTTTATCAAAGCTCAACTGGATGCATTATGCGGCGGCGGCGGTCGTTCTGGTCGCGGTCATCGGGCTTGGGTTCGCGCTTGTGGGGGGAAAGAAAGGCGAAGCCGTCGATGCGCCAGCCACAATTATACAACCGGCTGCCGCAGCGCCCGCGCAAAAACAGGCGGATACGCCCGCCCCACCCGCGCCCGTGGCCGAGCCGCTTCCGGGCCAGACCAAGGTGCAACCGGCCGAGGCGGTCAACGTACCTTCCGACAACATCGCCCGTCCGCGCGAGGCCGTAAACCAGCCAAAGCAGCAGCCTAAGGTTACGCGCAAGGAAACAGACACTGCGGCGCGCGAGCGAGCGCGAAAACGCGAAGAGGCAAGGAGGCTGCTCGATCAGTAATTCGTCAGCAGGGGCAGGAGATTCGTTCATGAAAAGAGAGTTTGAAGACCACAAAAAAGCCCGGCTCGCCCGCGCGGTCACATTCCTTGCGACCGCGATATTAGTCGCTTCATTCGGTTTCGCAACAGCCGAGATGCAGGCGCGGAAAAATCCTTATGACAAGGAGCGGCTTTTGAAAGTTGTGCGCCTGAACGCTCTGTCCACGCAGGAGGTCGTCCAGGCCATCGAGCAGCGCGGGGTCGATTTTCAAATGACCCCTTCAATCGAATCCGAGTTCCAGCAAGCAGGCGCGCGGCCGGAGCTTATAGCTGCCATCCATGCCAATTACCGCCCGGCGACGCCGGTTTCAACCTCGTCGCGCCCGGCCAGCTCGAACAGCGCGGGGCGGAATTCGGCGGCAGTGCCCGCCGGGCCGCCGCTCGGAAAGAACGAGGTCATCACGCTCTTGCAAAGCGGCGTCCCCGTCGCGCGCGTCGAGCAGTTTGTCGAAGTGCGAGGCGTCAGTTTTTCTATGACGCCTGAGATCGCACGCGAGATCACCGCCGCTGGCGGCAACCGCTCGCTCCTCGGCGCGATCTCGGAAAAAGCTACGACCGCACCGTCAAGCTCTGCGTCGAGAGTTGCCTCGGCCAACACTCCCGATTATGATGATCTGACAGACCAGTCGGTCGCCGCGATGCAGGCAAGCGACTCTCATCGCGCCATTCGTCTGCTTCAAGAAGCGGTCAGGATGGACTCGGCAAGACCGACTGCGTATCAATTGATGGGGTTTGCGCAGTTGTACGGCAATCAAGATATCTTTTCGGCCGAACAGTCCATGCGCGCCGCGCTTGATCGCGGCGGGTCCGCGGTCTTTTATGTTTATCACGATCACGACGGCTTCTTTAAGACTTACTGCGAGGGCTCGCTCTTTGTCACAAAGGCTGCCGTGACATTCAAGGCAAAAGACGGCAACCATACTTTTGAAGCGGAAGATACGAAGATAAAAGAGGCGAAGCTGAACGGGTTTGTCGGCTCAGAGCTTGGCGCTTTTCATCTGAAGGTCTTTAGAGAACCGGAGCAACAGAAGGCGAAGGACAAGTCAAAGACTTATAACTTCGCGCCCGCGACACGCAAGAAGGCGGAATCGAACCTAATAATCAGTTTGATCCAGAGTTACAACTAGGGTATAAATCGCCGCGCGCGAGTAGGAGGATAAAATATGATCGGCAATGTAGTAGGAAGTTATAAGATCACGGAGAAGATAGGCGAAGGCGGGATGGGGGCCGTATTCAAAGGCGTAGACCTCATGCTCGAACGCGAGGTGGCGATAAAGATGCTGCGGCCTGAGCTTGCCAGCCAGCCCCAGGTCGTCGAGCGCTTCCGCTCCGAGGCCGTCACCTTGGCCAAGCTCAACCATCCCAATATCGCAACGCTTCACAGCTTCTTCCGCCAGGGCGAAGACTTCTTCATGGTGCTCGAATTCGTGCGCGGCCAGACGCTCGACGACGTGATAAGAAGAAACGGCGCGATTGGGTGGGAGCGCGCGGTCACGCTCTTCTGCCAGGCGCTCGAAGGTATCGACCACGCGCACAAGCTCGGCATAATTCACCGGGACGTAAAGCCCGCCAACATGATGCTGACCGAGACAGGGACCATCAAGGTGATGGACTTTGGAATCGCCCGCGTGCTTGGGACCGCGCGAATGACGCGGCAGGGCAACATCGTCGGCACCATCGAGTACATGTCTCCTGAGCAGGTTCGCGGCGAAGAGACAGGCGCGAGTTCCGACATCTATTCGCTAGGCATATTGCTCTACGAGATGCTCACCGGTCGCGTGCCGTTTAGCAGTCCGAGCGAATTCGATCTGATGAAATCACAGATCGAGGATGCGCCGCCGCCGCCGACAAGATTTACTGCGTCGATCCCTCCGGTCATCGAAGAAGCCATTATGCGGTCGCTAGCAAAACGACCGACCGCACGCTTTCAGAGCGCGGGCGAGTTTCGCGCGGTGCTGCTCGGCGCGCTAAACGCGGGCGCGACCCCCGCGGAACGAGCGCACCCCGGTTACGTAGCGCCCGCGACACGACTCGGAGAGCCGCCAGCGGCCGGCGGCTTGAAGGAGACGCGGCTCGCTCCGGGCGCGGGGGGCAATTACCAGCCGTCCGCTCCCGCTCACTTTAATGATGCTCAGCCCAAGGAGACACGCCTCGGCGCGGGCACTGGCGCGCAAGCGCCTTACATGGATTTTTCAAACGTGCCGACCATAAGGACCCCCTCGCATGACATTGCCGGTCAGGCCGCGCAGGCTTCTCTTCTGAGCAAGCTGAATTGGAAACATTACGCGGGAGCGGGCGTGGCAATCCTCGCACTGCTCGGAGTGCCGCTCGCCTTTATGGGAGGCGGCAGTCAGCCCGCGCAGCCTCAAAACCTTACGCCGCCCTCGGCAAGCGCGCCCGCCCCTGCGCCCGCGCAGTCGCAAGCTCCGGCGCAGGCGGTCACCGACCCGACAAATCCGCCAAAACTCGACACGGGCTCGACACCCGCCGACACCTCCCCAACCGAGGCAAGCAAGACCAGCCGCACACGGGGCGGTCGCGCGGAAAAGGTTGCGGAGAGCAGCGCGCCAGCGGCTACCGCTCAACCACAACCCGTTGTCACCGCGCCGCCGCCTAAGCCTCAACCAAGAGAAGAGCCAAAAGTCGTAGCCAAAGAGCCTGAGAAAGAAGAGAAGAAAGAAGAGAAGAAGGAGAAGAAGAAAGGCCTCTTCGGTAAGATCAAGGATGCTGTCGGCGACGCTATCAAGAAGGAAGCTAAGAAGAAGAACTGAAACGCCTGTCTCGGTCGAGGGCATACGCTCACCTCATGCCCTCGACCGATCTACAATCAAGCGCTACTCGATCATTGCTCTACCCGCACGCCCCGCCAGAACGCAACGTGATCTTTTATCTCTTTAGCCGCGTCCTTTGGCGCGGGGTAATACCACGCCGCATCCTTGTTCGACTCGCCGTTGACCACAACGTCGTAGTAGCTCGCCTCGCCTTTCCACGGGCAGGTCGTGTGAGTACCGCTCTCGCGAAAGTATTCGCGGTTTATCGAGTCGGGCGGGAAGTACTGATTCCCTTCCACGACCACTGTGTCATCGCTATCGGCCAGCACAGCGCCGTTCCAAATTGCTTTCATTATGATTTTCCTCCTGCTCTATTGTAATCAGCCGGAACCCGCGCCGGAAGCCGATGATAGAAATTACCTGGCTGGACTTGCCAGTCAGTCCCGTTGCCTGTAGCCCGGCATCTGGAAGAAGTTGTTTTCACCGCCGACGCGTTTATCGATCCTGTTCGGGTTAAGCTCGTCAAGCACCCATTTCTCATCGACCACGTACTTGTATTCGATGCGCGCGTCTTCAGGAAACTTGAGCGAGAGGTATTTGACGTTCGTGCCCGCGAGCGGCCTCATCACTAACCCGCGCCTCTTCCAGCCGGTCATCTCGCCCACGACCTCGACCGATTTCGCGTCGCCCCTGTAGATGAACGTTACCCACGAGCCTGTGATCTTTGGAGAGAGCCCGTTCATCAACTGGTCGCCGAGCCTGCGGTCGCTCCAATCGGGCGGCGCGTCTTCCGAGGCGGGGCGAGACTGTCTGACCGTGATCGAGTCAATCGCAGTCGTGCCGTCTGCGCCGGTTGCGGCGACCACCACGCGCGTTTCGTCTTCAGTGACAGTGACAGGCAGTCTGAAAGGTCCGGGTTTGATCTCCTTAACTTCCCCGCCCGTGAATAAGACGGCCTGCGTGCCTTCAGTGAAACCGGCTATCTCGATCTGCTGGCCGGGCTTGACAGCGGTGATCTCAGGCGGCCGCGTGAGCGATGCGCGCGCGGTCGTCGATAGCCGCGCGCCCTGCCCTAGATAACGTGCTGCGACAGGGGCGGGCATGGCCTGGGGGCGGCCTTCTCGAATCGCGAGTGCGAGCCTTATGAACTGCGCGTTGGTCCAGGCGAGCGGTGTAGCCGAGCCCGTCCCCTGGCCGAATTTCAGGTGAGGCAGGGGGCTTTCGGCGCGGTCCCACACCTGTTCGGGAAGCATGCGAGCTTTTGTTGCCATGCGAAGCATGGCGTCAAGATAAGGGCGAGCGTCCAGACCAGCTTGGAGCGCGTACTCGCCGCGCTCGCCCGTGAGCAGCACCCATAACCGCCCCTTGCCCGTGCCGTCATAGCCGCGTCCGTCCGGCTTTTCTCCGTAGCCGTCGTGGTTGTACCTGTACCACGCAGCGCCGTTGGGCGTCTCCACTTTGATCTTTTGATCGACGACCTCAAGCGAGCGTTTGATAAGCGGATCGTCGGCCGGACGAATCCCAAGCCGGACAAGCTCTAAAAATCCTGCGTCAACGATCTCGCGCTCGTCAAAGCTCCCGCCGCCGTTGTTGATCTCAAGGGGTTGGCCTGAGTCTGGCTCTCCCGTTTGAGAGACGCGCAAAAAGTAGCGCCCGCCGTGCGGGCCGCCGGTTGTGACGGTCCACGATTCCACCTTGCGTGCCCAATCATCAGCCGCCGCGCGCCACAAAACGGACGACGCTTCGTCGCGGTTCTTTGAAGCGATCTCAGCCGCACAGATAAGCCCGGCGATCTCGGCCGCTATGGTCGAAGGCGAATAGCCGCTCTCTTCTTCCCATCTCTCTTGAGGCGTAGCCGGGCCGTGTTTGACTAGATAGTTCGCCGCGCGCTTTATGTGTTTCTCGAAAGTCTCGGCGTCAGTGCGCCCAAGCTCGTGAGCGAGTATGAGCGGGTAGGCCACTTCATCCATCTGCACAGAGTTCCAGAAGGGCCGTCCGTCCAGCCATGAATTCTGCGGGAACGAGCCGTCCGGTTTTTGCTGAACTTTGAACAGGTAATCGAGCGCGCGGTCGGCGGCCTCTTTGTCGCCCATAGCATAAAACGCTGTGGCGACTTGATAGAGGTCGCGCGACCAGACGTTGTGGTACCCGCCGACGTTCGGCTCGCTCGCGTCGGCCGCGTCGCCCCACGGCACTGTCAGCGAAGCGACGCCCGCGCCGCGATACGTCTTGTCTTCGTGCGCCTTCAGCATCATCGCGGCCATAAGGTACTGGTCGCGGTATTTCGCTTCCACGGTCTTGAGCGTGGCGAGATAATTTCGCCAGCCGGTGTTGTAATGATCCATCTTCCGGGCAAAGCCTTGCTTGAGCGACATCTGGGCCGCAGCAAGCGCAGCCGCGCCCTCTGTGCCAAACCCAAGCGCGAGCGTAAACGACCGAGCGGCGGCGGGCAGCTCCGCCGTCTGCACAACGTTTCCATCGACGGCTCGCCGGTACGCCTGATCGAGTTTGAAATCATCTTTCAAGTCAACCCAGCCGTCGCTCGCTCCCATGTAGCCGCTCGACGCGCGTGCAAAGCCGGTGCTCGATATAAGCGCGGAAGCAACGCGAGCGTCAGCCGCGATAAGCGCGCCGTTTTCCGAGTAGCCGGTGTCGTGAAAGCCGCTGTTGTTAATCGCCGGGTCGTAGAGCAGGTAAAGCCGCAGCCCTTCCCCTTTGAGCGGCACGAAGTCGACGTTTATAAGAACTGTGTCACGTACGGGGTCGGTTATGTAAGTCTTGGTCAAGCGATAGCGGCCTGACTTCGAGGTATTGATCTGTCGGAAAGCCAGCGAATCACTGGCTACGACTTCGATCTCGTGCGTCGTATCGCGGCTTTCAAGCTCGGCAAAGCTGCGGTTGTCTGTGACGATAAATTCGAGGCTGCGCGTGTTGGCTTTGTCAACGGTCGGGTAATAGGTCTCCTGAAGCACGCCTTCGCCGAGAGTGAACCAGACCTTCGATTCGAGTGTGTTTGAAGTGCCGACGCCTTGCTTGTTGCCGTTGGTCCACGCAGGCCTGGCACCGGGCGCGCCGGGCGCTATTGAGTTAGGGGCTTGAGCGATAGAGGTTGAAGCCGCCGCCGTCAGGAGCAAAGCGATAGAAAGCCGCATGATCGCTGGTGATCTCATAACACTACATCTTAATAGACGACCGAAGGCAGGAATGGACCGGCAGGCTCGTTGTACAAACCTGTGCTCATCAAAGTCATGGGCTGAACTATGCGCAGCCCGCGCTCCAGACACCAGCGGAGCAGGTCGCTATTGCGGGTCGGCAGCAAGAGCCCCGGCCCAGGAAATTCCGTCGCCGCGCCGATGAGCGCCTTCATATCGTCGTTGCTCTCTGCGACGGCGTGCCCGAAGAACCCCACAAGAGTAGCGTAACCTGTGATGCGCCCGCCGCGCTCGACCACGGTTGCCGTCCCTTGCTTTATAGCGTCCAGCAGGTCCGGCCCTCTGTCGTGGCCGTGGACCTTGAAGCATAACCTGTTGCAGCCGTCCAGGTCGGCCTCGGTTGCCGGGCGGACGGGGTGGCCGGGCGTCTCAAGCCCTATAGCCGGGCCTTGAAGAGTTGAAAGCGGCTCGCGCGTGTAAAAGCCGAGCTTGGTGTATAGAGATAATGAGCGGTTATGATAAGCGGCCTGCACTAACCTCACGCCAGCGAACCCCCTGTCCTGCGCGCGCCGCATCACGTCTTCCATCAATCGCCGCCCGACGGCGACATTCTGAATAGTCGGGTCAATAGTGATGGGACCGACCCCCGCGATGACGCCGTTCTCCCAGAGAAAGTTACTGCCGACGGGTTGCCCGTCAGCTTCCGCAACGACGGAGTAGATGTCGTCGCGCGAGAAGAGTTGAAACAGCAACTCGGCGGCGACTTCAGGGGTTGGGAAATCGCGCGGGAAGTTGTGCTGTTCCGAAATAACCTTGAATGCTTCGTAACAGATCAGGCCGCACCTTTCAGAGTCGCCGGGCGTGCCTGCACGCAGTCTTATGTCCATTGAAGTCTATCTCCGTTTGAGGTTTGATCAGGGTTCCCGCACACGGTCGATGCCGTAAATCAGAACGTCGTGGCCGAACAGCTCTGTCTTCCCTTCAAGTTTTTCCCCCAGCCGCTCGGCTACGCGGATTGATCCGATGTTGTCGGGGTGGATAAGGCTGATGACGTGATCGCGGTTCATCTCTGTGAACGCATAGTCGAGCGCGCGCCTGGCGCCCTCGCTCGCAAAGCCTTTACCCCAGTGTTCTCTATCAAGCACCCAGCCAAGCTCGAAGCCCGGCCAGCCTTCAGGGTTGAAGAACCCTATCCGCCCTACAAGCTTTCCCGTCTCTCGCTCCTCGACCGCCCATATGCCGTAGCCCCGCAAGTGCCAGTGCCCTACAATCGTGGCCATGTGCCGCCAGGCTTCCAGACGGCTGAGCGGACGGCCCTCTCCGAGAAACTGCATCACTTCCGGGTCGGAACAGAAACGCGCATAGGCTTCAAAATCACTCTCTCTCCACATCCTTAAAAGAAGGCGTTCCGTCTCTAAGGTAACCATCCGTCTTACCTCCGTTTTCTTCCAAGCATGTCGAGCCCTACGGCGGTCACAAGGATCGCGCCTTTGACGATGTCCTGCGTGAAATCGGGCACGTTCTTGAGCGACATCCCGTTGTCGAGGCTCGCCATAAAGAGCGCGCCCAGGCACGCGCCGAAAACGCTGCCGCGACCGCCCATCAAGCTCGCCCCGCCGATTACGCAGGCCGCGATTGCGTCAAGCTCAAGCAACACGCCCGCGTCAGGAGCGCCGCTTCCAACTCGCGCCGTGTAGATGATCGCCGCTACGCCTGTCAGCACGCCCATTATGCAGAATACCGCGAGCAGGTGGGCGCGTATGTTTATACCGCTCAGCCGCGCCGCGTCCGGGTTGCCGCCAATCGCGTAAAGATACCGGCCAAAGGTCGTGTTCTGAGTTATAAACGCTCCCGCGAGCGCTACCGCAATCAGTATGACTACGGGTATCGGCACGCCTGAGTATGAGTTGAGCGCGTAGATAAACCCTACGACGACGATTGACGGAAAGAATATGCGCGCGATCAAGCCGAGAGTCTTTTCTTGAGCAAACCCGTGCCTGCGGCGCGCACGGTCACGACGAATAGCAAGCCAGACAATCATGGCGACCGCAAACCCCGCGATTACATACCCCGACTCAGGCGTGATATAAGATTGGCCCAGCGCCTTGAAACCCGCCAGCTCAACGGGGATCGTGTTTCCCGCCGTGACCCCTTTTATCACCCCGCGCCAGGCGAGCAGCCCGCCGAGCGTCACGATGAAAGCGGGTATGTTGGCATATGCGACAAGCCCGCCCTGGACCGCGCCTATCGCAAGGCCGACCATTACGCCCGCGGCAAGCGACGGCACAAGCCCCCATCCGAGCCACCCTTGCGCGATTGCGGCGAGCCCGCCCGCAAGCCCTACGACAGAGCCGACCGAAAGATCGATCTGCCCCGTGACTATTACCATAAGCATCCCGACCGCGAGCACGCCCGTCACGGCCGTTTGCCGCATGAGGTTCGAGAAGTTGCGAGCTTCGAGGAATATCCCGCCGGTCGAGTAATGGAAGAATATCCAGACGGCCACAAGCGCTATGACCATCGTATATGCGCGCAGCACGGAGGTCTGTATGCGGAAGCCGCCCAGATTGACCTGCGGCGTTGCGTCTGCGTTCGCGGGCGGGCGGTCGATCACCGGCTCGTTTGCGGGTCTCTCCATTTCAACCTCGCGTAAGAGAGTAGCTCTGCGAAAGCTGACCTCGAAACTACATGCTTCAGGCTGTCCGTTTCATATGGCCCGTGGCGCAGGCCATCACGTCTTCGGGGGTCGCTTCGGCGCGCGTGAACCGGCCCGTCTCGCGCCCTTCGTGAAGAACGATCACGCGGTCGGACAGGCCGAGCACTTCCGGCAGCTCGGACGATACGAGCACTATAGCGAGGCCCGCTTTCGCAAGCGCGTTGATCTGCGCGTATATCTCCTGCTTTGCGCCTATGTCTATCCCGCGCGTCGGCTCGTCTAAAAAGAGCACGACCGGCTCTGTCATAAGCCATTTCGCGAGCACGACTTTTTGCTGATTCCCGCCCGACAGCGTCCCTGCGACCGTAAAGACCGTGGGTGCTTTGATGCGAAGCGCGCGCATCTCGCGCTCTGCTGCGGACGCCTCTCTATCTACGTCTGTGACGAAGCGGCCCGACACGCGGCCCAGGCTCGCAAGCGTCATATTGTTCAGGATCGTCTGGTCGAGCACAAGGCCGAAACGTTTACGGTCTTCGGTGACGAACCCGACGCCTCGCTTGATAGCGGCCGCGGGGCTCGCGAGCCGCGCGGGCTTCCCGTTGATACGGACCTCGCCCGAGTGCCGCCCCGCGTGCGCGCCGAATATCGCCATCAGCAATTCGCTGCGGCCTGCTCCCATCAGCCCCGCAATGCCGAGCACTTCGCCCCGGCGCACTGAAAAGCTGACGTTGTCGACGAGCTTCTTTCCATCAACCGCCGGATCGAAGACGGTGATATTTTGAGCCTCGAAGACGGTCTCGCCGGGCTCGTGCTCAGGGACGGGAAAAAGCTGGCTGACTTCGCGCCCGACCATCAATTCAATGACGCGCTGCTCGTTTATCGAGTCCTTCGGGTGCGTGCCCACTGTGCGCCCGTCGCGCAAAACGGTTATGCGGTCGGCCAGATGAAAGACCTCTTCGAGCTTGTGCGAGATATAGACCATTCCCACTTTGCGAGCGCGCAGCTTGTCTATGATCGAGTAGAGCGTCGCCACCTCGGCGTCCGTGAGCGCGGCGGTCGGCTCGTCAAGCACCAGTATGCGCGCGTCTTCGGAGGCAAGGGCTTTGGCTATCTCTACAAGCTGCTGCTGGCCTATGCCGAGGTTGCGGACAGGCGTGCGAAGGTCAATATTCAGGTGCAGGTCGTCGAGCAGGCGCTGGGCTTTAGCGTAAAGCTCGCCCCAGCGGATCACGCCGAAGCGGCGCGGCTCTCGACCGAGAAAGATGTTCTCACCGACCGTCATATCCTTCACAAGCGACAGCTCTTGAAAGATAACCGCGACGCCCGCACTCTCCGCATCGCGAACGCCTGAGAAGCGGCGCTCACGGCCTTCGATCTTCAGCTCCCCGCCGTAGTCTGTGTAAGGGTAGACGCCGCCCAATATCTTCATCAAAGTAGATTTGCCCGCGCCGTTTTCCCCGACAAGCGCGTGCACCTCTCCCCCGTAAAGATCGAACGTCACCCCGTCGAGAGCGCGCACGCCTGGGAAAGACTTTGTAATGTCGCGCATCTCAAGAAGCGGTGTGCCTGTCGCCATAATGTTTTAGTGACAAGTGACAAGTGACGAGTGACAAGATAGAGAAAAAGGATCGGTCGGAAAGTTCCTCCCTCTTGTCACTCGTCACTTGTCACTTGTCACCTCCTCAATTGCCGCCGATTGCCGTCGGTTGAGCGGGCCACTGGTCACGCGGCACGTTCTTATAAATATCTTCGAGCCTGAGGAAGCCGTCTTTTACAACGGTCGCGGCGATGTTCGATTTATCGACCACTACGGGTTCGAGCAAGATCGACGGCACGTCTCGCTTGCCATTGTTTACGGTCGCGGTGGTTGCGGGCTTTTCGCCGCGAGCAAGCAACACGGCCGCTTCGGCTGCGCGGCGAGCAAGCGGGTCAATCGGCTTGTAGACGGTCATCGTCTGCGACCCCTGAACTATGCGCTGCAACGCCGCGAGGTCCGCGTCCTGGCCCGACACGAGCACGCGGCCCGCGAGCTTCTGCTCTTCGAGCGCCTGTATAACGCCGCCCGCCACCCCGTCGTTTGAAGCGACGATTGCCGCGACGTCGTTGTTGGCCTGAGTCAGCGCGTTTTCGGTATGCTTCAACGCCTCGCTGGCCAGCCACTCGCGGGCGGGCTGGTCGAGGACCACCTTCACGTCGCCGCGATCAATCGCGGGCTTCAGAACTCTCATCTGCCCATCGTGAAACTGTCGCGCGTTGTTGTCTGTGGGCGCGCCCTGTATCAGCACGTAGTTCCCCCTCGGCGCTCGCTCCAGCAAGTAACTCGCCTGCAACTCGCCCACCTTTTCGTTGTCGAACGAGATATAGAGATCGACATCCGCTCTCCGTATCAAACGGTCATAGCTGATGACGGGAACGCCCTGGCGGTTGGCCGAATCGACTATCGAAGCCGCCACCTCGGCGTTATGCGGGACCACGACCAGCACATCCACTTTTTGAGTGAGCAGATTTTCAGCCTGCTGCGTCTGCGCCGCGTCGTCGCCGTTGGCCACTTGTAAAAGGACTTCCGCTCCAAGCTCTGCGGCGCGCGCCATAAACAGGTCGCGGTCTTTTTGCCACCGCTCTTCTTTCAGAGTGTCCATCGAAAACCCTATACGAATCTTGCCCGACTTCGGCTCGCGGTTGGCCGGTTGTTGACCGGGCGGCGTAGTCACACACCCGGCCGCGAGTAGCGCCACCGCAAGCAAAACGGCCATCAGCTTTCCTCGGTTCTGCATCGTCAAATCTCCAATCAAATTTCGTATCATCGTTTCTTCTTGATCATCGCGTCGCGCGGCGAAATATGCGAAAACCCCAGGAATCGAGAGCGATAGACGGAAGCCCGACGGTCCGCCTCACCGCGTCTTTACTCCCTTGCGCATCCAGATTCGGCGTGATGTCGGTGAAAGTCGAGCCGCCTTCGACTTCAACAAACCCGACGAACGGGCGGCTCGACATATTGATCGCCACAAGGAACTCTTCGTCGCGGCCGCGCCTGAGGTATGTGACGATTCGCGAATCGTCAGAGTTTGCGAGCCACAATGTTTCGCCTTGTTGCAGGGCGGGCGACTTGCGGCGCAACGCGATCATCTGCTCGTAAAAGCGCGGAAATTCCGGTCGCCGCTCGGCGATCTTCCAGAATACCGGGAGCTTTTCAAAGAGCGCCGGCGCTCCCGATTCTGTCGTGTCGCCGACCTCCATCCCGTTGTAGACGAGCGGCACTCCGTCCATCGTAAAGACCAGCGCGGAGGCGGCAAGCGCCGCGCGCTCGCCGAACCTCGCGATTGCGCGGCGCTCGTCGTGGTTATCCGAAAAACGCATGTGCAGCGTGTTTCGAGGAAACTTTGAGCGCTCCTCTTGCCACACCGCCCGAAGCTGAGACGCTGGCGCTCGCCCTTGCAGCACCTCCGTGATCGCGCTGTGAAAGGGCCACGCATAATCGGCGTCGAAGGCTTTGACCATCAGGTCGGGCGAGTGCCATTCGGCAAGCATCACTATGTCAGGCTTGATGCGCTCCAGCTCCCCCCGCGCGCGCTCCCAGAAATCTGTCGGCACGAACCCCGCAACGTCGCAGCGAAAACCGTCAAGGTCGAACTCCCTGATCCAGTGCTTCATCATCTCGATCATGTAGTCGCGCAAGCGCGGGTTGTCATAGTTCAGATCGGCCACGTCCGCCCAGTCGGGCACAGGGGGGATGACACGGCCGCTAGCGTCGCGCGTGTAGAAATCAGCCGTCTTCATCATCACCGAGTCCCACGACGTGTGGTTCGCCACGATGTCTATTATGACTTTGAGTCCGCGACGGTGCGCTTCGCGGACCAACCGGCGGAGGTCTTCGGCTGTGCCGTAATCGGGGTTGATCGCGTAGAAATCCCGCACGGCGTAAGGGCTGCCGATGGTCCCTTTCTTCTTCTCCTGTCCGACCGGGTGGATAGGCATTAGCCAGAGTATGTTGACTCCGAGTTTTTTCAGGTCGTCGAGCCGGGCGGTGATGCCGTTGAAGTTGCCTTCGGCGGAAAACTGGCGGGGAAATATTTCATAGAATACGCCGCTTTCGACCCAGGCTGGAGCCTTGAGCGCGGTCTCGCGAGAGAAGTCGCGCGCAGGCTGTTGCGCCAGTGCAGGGGCGGCCGCCGCGACTGCAACGATGACCAGCAGGGTTCGCTCAAATCTCTTTTTAAATGATCTCGTCATCCTTGATTTTGCGCCTTGCCCGGTTGCTCGCCGCCCGGCCCCACACCTCTTACTGGCTTTCGCGACGACCGCCCTTCGACGGCTCGTCGATCATGCCTGTGCTTGGGACAGGATGCGCCGATTCGGGAACAATCAGTGGCTCGTACTCGTCTGCGCGCAAGACGGCGCCCACAGGGACGGGCTGGTCGGCCACGTCACTGACAAGCCCCACGCATAAAGCGGCGATCACCATGAACGCGCCTCCCGCCATCACCACGTAAAGCGGGGCCGATGGATTATCCGGCCCAAAGAGCGCGCGTATGACGGGGCCGAAACTGAATGACGCGATTATCTCAGGGATGACGATGAAGAAGTTGAATATCCCCATGTAGACGCCCATGCGGGCCGCAGGGAGCGAGCCGGCAAGTATCGCGTAGGGCATCGACAGGATAGATGCCCAGGCTATGCCGACGCCGACCATCGTCAGCAGCAAGAGGTTCTTGTCGTGAATGAAGTAGACCGACAGCAGACCTATGCCGCCACAGATGAGCGCGCCCGCGTGCACGGTCTTGCGGCTGGTCGCCTTTGCAAGCTTTGGCAGCGCGAAGGCTACGACGAAGCAGGTGATCGAATAGACGGCGAAGGCGATGCCTCCCCACGCCTGCCCGTCTTTAAAGAGCGGGTCATTATCATTTGCCGCGCCGAAGATGTGGTATGAAGTGGTAAGCCCGAAAAACATCCACATGCAAAACAGACCGAGCCAGGTGAAGAACTGAACGACGGCCAGCTGCTTCATGGTTCGCGGCATATCGCGCATTGCCGATGTTATCTCGGCAAACCCCGCGGCTATCCCCTTGTGCTCTCGGCGGTGACGCTCGAACTCCTCGATGTTCTCAGGCGGGTACTCTTTGGTTGTGAAGACCGTCCATAAGACGGCCGCCAAAAATGCCACCGCGCCGATCTTGAATGAGTAGGTCACGCTCGGCGGGATGGCGTTTGCAGTCGTGGACGTTCCGGCGTCTACGCCGTACTCTCTGAAGATATACGGGAGTATGTTCGCAAGCGTAGCGCCCACGCCGATGAAGAAGCTCTGCATCACAAACCCCGCGGTGCGCTGGTCAGTGTTGAGCTTATCGGCGACGAATGCGCGGAACGGCTCCATGCTGACGTTTATGCTGGCGTCGAGTATCCACAGCATACCGGCGGCCATCCACAGCGCGGACGAGTTGGGCATGAAAAAGAGCGCGACGCTTGCGAAAATTGCCCCGACCAGGAAATAGGGGCGGCGGCGACCCAGACGGTTCCACGTGCGGTCACTCATCGAGCCAACTATCGGCTGGACAAGCAACCCTGTGACGGGGCCAGCCAGCCACAGTATCGGCACTTCTTCCGGCCTTGCGCCCAGGTACGTGTATATGCCGCTCATGTTGGCAAGCTGTAACCCCCAGCCGAACTGTATACCCAGAAAGCCGAAGCTCATATTCCAGATCTGCCAGAAGCTCAAACGCGGCTTTTCCATCTAAATCACCCCTTCTTTCGTGAACCGTGAACCGTAAACCGTGACAAGTCAGAGAGGAGCGGCAGACCAGGCATCTGCTCCCTCTTGTCACGGTTTACGGTTCACGGTTCACGATCTACGGTCCGCATTCCTCTCATCGCGTTCGTGTTATTCGATGCTGAAATCTGCTCGTCGTTCTTCGCTTATCTTATCCTTATCACCTTGCAAGCTCACTATAAGCGAATACCGCCCGCGCATCGGCGGCAGCTTGAATCTGGTTCCCTGCGCCGCCTGTGACTGGTCCGCGCCCTGCGCCGGGACCGGCGCGAGCGGGCTGTCCATCAAGACCTTCCCGTGCGCGTCGATCATCTTCACTCGTTGCTCAAGCGTCTTTATGTCCTTCGGCGCGTTGTATATCACCCACCTCATATCGACTTCGCTTGAGGGCTTGAATGCGTTATGGCCGCCGAACTCACCCTGCCCCGTAGGCGTAAGCAGCACGCTCGAAAGCGAAACGTCTTTCTTGTTCTTAACGTCCGGCACTTCAAAGAACTGGTACGCAGACCCGACATGGCCTGTCGTCTTTTCCCTTACCACTGCCCTGACTTGATAAGGCCCCGGCGCGAGCTGCGTCGATTTGCTGACATAGAGAAACCCTTCCGTCTTTAGCTTCTTGACCGCTTCCGGGTCCTTCACGTCGTACGTGAATGTCTTTTCAATTCGCCCGACTGGCTCGTCGCGCCCCGCCGGGAACACCCACGCCACAAGCTCGTAAGCGGCGGTCTGGTCTGCTGCGGTTGCGGCGGGCAGGCTCAGGTAGTTGCGCCCGACACGAAAGCCCGTGATCGTCACCTGGCCGCCCTCGCCCGGCAGGACGTTGGCAACCACATCGAGCGGGATGTCCATGCGCTGAACCGGCGAGATCAACGCCGCTACAAGCTCCGTATTGGTCCCGCGCACTGTGTCCGCGTTGACCGCAAGGTAGCCGTGCCGCGTTCGCACTACGAGGTCGCTCCGCCCCTTGACCGACACGTTCAGCTGGTGGAACTTGTTGTCAGGCGTGGCCGAGGGCGTGAAGCCCACGACGTAATAGCTGCTCGAATCCTCCATCGCTTTCTGTAAGCCGACCGACAGGTCGTTCGTGTTTAATATCATCTCGCCGCCTGTGCCGAGCACGAGCGTGCGGGCCGCGCCGAGGTTTTCAAAATCGCTGAAAGTGGCTTCGAGCCTCGTCGCTTTTACCTGTAACTCGCGACCGGTGATACGCTCGCTGGCCTGGCTGTTATTGGCCCTGAGCCCCGACGCATCGACCGCGTAGACGCTCACGCCGCTTCGCCGCGCGATGTCGATCAGGTTGTTGAGCTGCCCGCTCAGGTCGCCTGTCGTCGAGCTTGCCGTAACAAGCTGCTCGGTCACAAGGACGACGACCTTGCGCCCGGGCAGATCACTCATGCTTTGAAACAGGCTCGCGAGAGTTTTCAAACTGGCCTGCGCCGCCATTGACATCTGGCTTACGAGAGCCTTTGCCGCGCTCTTTATCATGCTCTGGAGCGCGTCATTGTCATCTTCGTTTTCGGTCGCGGTCGCTGTTTCAGGGTTCTGCTCTTCCGGCCTGGTGGTTGGCCTATTCCCGGCGCGACTACCGCTTTCTCTTTGGGGCGGTTTATAGAGATTAAAACCCGGGTCGTCCTGGGCCATGCGCCGTTTTACATTGGTGAGCACTCCCTGGTCGCCCGCATCAATGCGGACAGCCTCTGCCGCCGTCATGTTGAACCGTGAATCGCGAGCGCGGTCCGAAAAACCGCCGAGCGCGCCGATCCGGTTGATCGCCGCTATCAGCCGCTGCTTGTCGTTCGTGAACTGCTGCAACGCGCCGATAGCGCCGGTCGTGGCGGTGACCGCCACCATGTCTGTCGGCTTCATCTGCGTGTTTACATAGTCGAGCAGCGCGCCGCGTGACCGCATAAGGTTCTCCGTCGTGAGGTGGAGGTCGTCCATCACGAGGACGACGAAACGGCCCTCGAAAGGTGTGGCTAGCGGCGACGCGTTAGGCCTCGTCGCCCCGCCTACCGCCGCGCCCGCTGCCGGCTTGCCGTCGAGCGAGGCGATCACGCGAGAGCCTTCAATGGCCGAGAAGAAATCGACCTTCTGCGGGACGCCTTCGTCAAGGACCTGGAAATCCGAAGCGGTCAGACCGGTTATCCGCTTGCCGGACTTGTCTGTAACGATCACGTCCATCTGCACGCTCGACGTGGAGATCCTGATCGTATCTTTGTCTTGCGCGGCGGGCGTCGGAGCAGGGTTCTGCATTGAGAGCACAGGCGTTGCGCAGATCGCGGTCGCCAGCATCATAGCGACGAGTCTACCTAACATACCACCACCTCCTTGGCAATTCTAAAGATTGAAGAGCACGGGTTAAAAACTTCTCTAATCCGGTATCGAGCTGGCCGTTTCGGGCTACCGGGAATACAGATTTATATCTTCTACGACCACGTTGCGGTCAAGCGATAAAGCGAACATCAAAGCCCTGGCCATATTCGAGACGTGGACGAAGCCGGGCCGTGGCGGCTGGTCTGTCGCGCTCTCGACATCGACCAGGCCGGGGCAAAAGTTAAAGACGCGTATGTTCGCGCCGCGCTTCAAAACGTCGTCGCGCAACGACTCGGCCAGCCCAAGCAGGCCGAACTTTGATGCGCAGTACGACGGCACGTCCGCGTAACCCTGCTTGCCCGCCTGAGATGCGATGTTCACCACGTCGCCGAAATCACCTGCGATCATGTGAGGCACGACCGCTCGGATGAGCCACATCGCGCCGCGCAGGTTCGTGTCGAGCACCGTCGACCAGCCGTCATCCGTGATCTCTGTCACGGCCTCCGGCACCGCAAGCCCCGAATTGTTCACCAGCACGTCAATCGAGCCGAAGCGATTGCCGACGTATTTGACAAGCTGCTCGACCTGCGCGCGCTCCCTTATATCAAAGGCGTAAGCAAAGACGCGCTCCGCATCAAGCCTTGAATTTATCTCGTCGGCCGCCCTGTGCAGCACTTCTTTGCGGCGCGCGGCGATTACGACGTTCGCGCCCGCCTCCGCAAGCGCCTCTGTAAACGCGCGACCGATGCCGGTGCCGCCGCCGGTTATGATCGCGGCCTGGTCACTAAAAGGCTTTGTCTTAAATCCCATAATCACCGCACGGTCAACACGCTCGACGACCGCTCGGGCATGGCGACTTTCATCATCGTCCCGGCCATTGTCACGCGCTTCGCAACCCCAAGCCTGTCGGAAAAGGCCGCGCCCGGCTTTAGCTTTAAAGGCGCTATGTCAAACTCGACCTCCGCGTCATCCTTCGCGTTGTTAAAGACGACTATCACAGTCTCTCGCCCGGTCGCGCGAGCAAACGCGTACTGTTGATCCGTAAAGCCGAGCGTCACGAGTCGCCCGCGACGAAGCGGCTCAAGCTCGCCTCGAAGCCGCGTGACTCGCCGCAGGTAATTGAAGACCTCCCGCTCGTCTTTCGTGCGTCCCGTCTCGGTAAAAGCGTTTCGCCTGTCGCCCGGAAAATCACCCGGAAAATCGCGCCGGTTGTCGGGGTCGCCCCCGCCCTCCATCGCTATCTCGTCGCCGTAGTAGATCAAAGGAGTCCCGCGCGTCGTCATGATAAGCGTCTGCGCAAGCATCAAGCCTTCGCGGGTCGCGTCCTTCTCGCTCATAAAGCGGAGCATGTCGTGCAGCCCCAAAAAAGGGACGAGCACGTCGGCGTTCGGATATAGGTGGTCACGCGCAAGCATCTGCGGGATCGTCTTGATCGTTTCGCCCTGAGCAAAAGCCGAGCGTATGGGGTAAAAGAGCGGGAAGTCGAATTCAGTGTCGATTCGCGAATCGATGCCGTCGAATCGTTTCTCGCCGCCTTGAAAGAACGAGACTATCGCCGGGTCGCCGTCATATGTCTCGCCTATCACGTTGACGTTCGGGTACTCGCGCTTGATCGCCGTCACCCAATCTCGCCAGAACCAGCGCGGCACGTACGGCAGCGTGTCCTGGCGGATCGCGTCGAGTCCCGTCATACCGACCCACCAAAGCGTGTTCTGTATGATGTAGCGCGCAACCTCAGGATTGTTCTGGTTGAGATCGGGGAGTATGTTGATAAACCATCCGTCGAGTATGGGCCGCTGGATCTCAGGGGTCGCGTGCGGGTCTTGCAGCGTCCAGGTCTGCCACGTCTCGTTGATGTGGCTGGCTTCGGTCCCGTTAAACCAGTCCGCGAGCGGCGTCTCTTTGACCCACGGGTGATAAGGCCCCGTGTGATTGGCGACCTGATCTTGAATCACCTTTATGCCGAGCGCGTGCGCTTTCTCGACCATCTCGCGCAGGATTGCCATGTCGCCGAAGTGCTCATCGACGCCGTAAAAATCTATCGCGCCGTAACCGTGATAATCGGTGATAGGCTTGCCTTCGGGCATCTCGCGCTCGTTGAGCCCGTCGTTGTTGTCGTACCACGGGTTCAGCCATATCGCCGTTACGCCGAGGTCTTTTAGATAAGGCAGCCGGTTGATGACTCCGCGAAGGTCGCCGCCGTGATAGTACCGGGCCTTCGAGCGGTCGAGCAGCCCGCGCGATTTCGCCGGGTCGTCGTTCGTAGTGTCGCCGTTGCTAAAGCGGTCGGGCATCAGCAAGTAGATAACGTCGTCGGTCGTCACCCCTTGAAATCGACCCCGGCGCGCAAGCGGAGCCGTGATTTCAAAATCCGCCTCTGCGCTCCCTCTCGGCGTCGTGATCTTGAGCTTGCGCATTGCCGGTCGCGCCGCCGGAGCAATCATTACGTCTACGAAAAGATATGTGCCGGCCGGGTTGACCTTCGGCGCTCCCACAACGCGCAAGCCCTGGCCTGCGGTCGTGACGCGGGCGGAAGCGAGGTTGCGCCCTCGTATCATCACACGGACTGGATTTATGGAATGGTTCGCCCACCAGTTGGGCGGCTCTACCTTCAGGACTTCCGGGGCGGTTTGCGCAAGCGCGTGCGAGGCGGAGATCAGCAACAACGCGACTGACAGCGCGGAGAAAAAACGGGCTTTAGATAATCTAATTGGCTTTACCATATCCTTCGCGGAACCGGGAAACAAAGCGAATGCCGAAAGACGCTACGCACCTGGACCCTGATGATTGATGATTGAATGGTACTGCTGATGCGCGCCGCATCCCCTGAATCAGATCGGTAGCACCTTTGTTGTATCTACTTATGCGAGCTTTGTCAAAGTCAAAACAGCGTGATTTTGGCCCGTTATCGCTCGACTAAAACAATAGAATCCCGCGCCTTGAGCGGTATTCGTATCCGTCCTTCGGAAGGCCTTAATCGCAGCCGCCCGCTCGAAGCTTCGACCCATACGCGTGTCGCGGCAGGGACGGGCGCTTCGATCTCGGCCGCGCTCCCCGAATTGTTGATGGCGACCATCACGCGCTCGCGCGGCGTCTCTCTCAGGTAAGCCAGGCTCGTGTCGGTCGCGACAACTACGCGCATATCGCCTTCGCGAAGCGCGGGGTGGCGCGCGCGCAGCCGTGTTAGCTCTTTGACGTGGTTGAATATTTTGCGCTCTCTCGGCGTGCGCCCCTCGTCGTCAAACGCGCTGCGGGTGTCGCCGGGAAACCCGCCCGGAAAGTCGCGCCGGTTGTCGGGATCGTCGCGCCCTTCGAGGCCAATCTCGTCGCCTGAGTATATCTGCGGAGTCCCGCGCATCGTGAGCAAGTATGTGAACGCGAGCATCAGCCCTTCGTCTCGCGCGCCCTGCTCGCTTACGAAGCGCGTCACGTCGTGGTTGCCCAGAAAGGTCACAAGCACGCGCGGGTTCGTGTAAAGGTGGTCCTGGGCAAGTACCTCCGCGAGCCGCTTGATGGGGTGGTTTCTGATAAAGACATCGCGCATCGCGAAGTAGCTTGGGAAATCGAATACCGTATAAAGCTCCGTGTCGATCCCGTCAAATCGCGCCTTGCCGCCTTGAAAGAAAGAGACTACTTCCGGCCTTTGATCGAAGACCTCACCTACGACTGTCAGGCGAGGGAAGGCGCGCTTGAGCGACTGGTTCCAGCCGGGCCAGAACCTGCGCGGCACGTAAGGAAAGGTGTCCTGCCGTATCCCGTCAAGTCCGGTCATCTCGACCCACCACACGGCGTTTTGAATAACGTAGCGGGCGGCTTCCGCGTCATCATGGTTTATGTCCGGCAAGGAGTTCCCGAACCAGCCGCGCAGTGTCGCTTCGTACCTCTCACGGTCCGGGTTCGGCACCGTCAGCGACTTGATGTCATAGATGTTGTTCAGGTGCTTTTCGAGCGTGCCGTTAAGCCAGGTCTCCGTAGGCGCGTCTTTAGCCCACGGGTGATCCGGTCCCGTGTGATTCGCGACCTGATCTTGAATCACCTTTATGCCGAGCGCGTGCGCGCGGTCAACCAGTTCTCTGTAAAGCGCGAGCGAGCCCAGATGTTCTTCGACACGGTAAAAATCGACCGTGCCGTACCCGTGATAATCTGTAACTTGCTTGCCCCATTCATAATCGCGAATGCGCGAAGTGTTGTCATAGACAGGCGTGGTCCAGATGGCCGTGATGCCAAGCTGCTTGAGCCACCCCAGCCGGTTGATGATGCCTTGAAGATCGCCGCCGTGGTATGCGCGGGGGTTCGAGCGCGAGTACATGCCGGGAGATTCGGCGGGGTTATTATTTGCGGCGTCTCCGTCGCTGAACCTGTCGGGCATGATGAAATAGATCACGTCGCCTGTCGTGAATCCTTGAAACCGGTTCTGACGGGCAAGGGGCGGCGAGATTTCAAAGCTTGCGTCGGCGGTGCCGCTCGAAGTTATGATCCTGAGCACGCGGCGACCAGCCGCCGCACGCGGGCTTATCTTCACATCGACGAAGATGTAATTGCCTGAGCCGCTCGGCTTCGTTTCGCCTATCTCAAGCCCGGCTCCCACCGCTTCGACGCGAGCGGAAGCGAGGTTGCGCCCTTGTATCATCACACGGACTGGGTTTATGGAATGGCTCGCCCACCAGTTAGGCGGCTCTACCTTCAGGACTTCCGGGGCGGCGGCCTGCGCGGCAAGCGACAGCAGCGTGACAAGCAGACCTGCCTGCACAGATAGCTTCAATTTTTTCATCCGGTCTTTCTCGGTATCGGTTTTCAGAAGGCGATCTCGCCGTTGACCATAAGCTCGCTCAGGTCGAACTCAAAGTTCGTGACCGCGCCCGCGTCCTTGTCGCTCATGCGGAAGATCAGTTTCTTATCGCCCCGCCTGAGCAACGGGCGGTCTTCTTCGTCCAGCCGCTCGAAGAAGAACATAGCCTCCTCGCCGCCCGCCTTTGGCGGCACGAAGTGTACAAGCTCGCGCCGCTCGCCGCGCTCGTTCGCGATATATATGTACTGTTTGATAGCGGGCAAGGTCGCGCCTTTTAAAATCTCGAATACGGGATCGGCTCCAGGTTCATTCGAAGACTTCGCGCTAATGGTGATGACGTAGTTCTGCGCGCAGGCGGGGCACTCCATCAGCCCCTTTATCTTTTCATCGAACGCGGCGCGGTCGCTCGCGCTCATACTGTCATACTTCGCTTCGATCTGACGGAGCCGGACGAGCGCCTGTCGGACGGGGAGCGCGGAGCGCAGGCGAAGCGTCACTTTGAAATCTACAGGCGCATTGGCTCCGCCAAGCTCGGCCTTGTTCGCTCGCTGTTCTTCTACGGAACTCGCGGTCATCCCGGCGACGTGGCGCTTGCCCTGTTTTACGGCGACACGTATCTCGCGCGTCTTGACCCACGGCGAGTCATTCAAAATCTTATTAGCTTCGCTCTTTGACCACTGGTTGAAAGGCTTGTCTAAAACTCTCTGTCCTGACGCAACTCCGCACAATACGAGTATAAATCCTAACAAAATCAAACTACGTTTCATGTATCCTCATTTCTCGAAAAGCGACCAACGCTATTGGTTGGGCTGGCCGAGCATCTGCTGCGTGCGCAGCCGCTCGTCCATAATGCGCTCTTGCCGGACCTGCTTTTCTAACGCTTCGAGCCGCTTGAATTCGGCGAGTTGCGCCTGCGCCTTGTCTGTCTGCCTGAGACGCGAGTAGGCAAGAAAGAGCTGGTAATGCGCCTGCGTGTGCGTCGGGTTTCGCGCGATGACGCGCTCCAACCGCTCGACCGCTTCGGCATAGTCGCGCCGCTTTATGGCGAGCCGCGCGTAATCGTAAAGCACCGGGACATTGTCCGGCGCAAGAGTAAGGGCGCGCTTGAGCGGCGCTTCGGCCTCTTCAAGCCGACCCTGTTCTATCGCTACGTAGCCGAGATTAGCCAGCGCGTCCACGTGGTCAGGGTTCTTTGCGGTGAAGCGATCAAGGTACTCGCGGGCGCGGGTGAAATTGCCGGCCGCGCGATGCGCGTAACCGAGCAGGTAATCGAGGTTCTCGATTTTGGCATCGAGCGCGGCGGCTGCTTCGAAGTCGTCTGCCGAAGCGGTCCACTCGCCTTTGCGGTAATAAGCGTTGGCGCGCGCGAGCACGTAAGCCGCATTCTTAGGGTCGAGCCGCATCGCCTGCCCGTACTGCTCGATTGCTCCCTCCCAGTAGCCTACACGGAAATATTCGCGCCCAAGCATGTAGCGGTACTCTGCGCGATTGCCGTCGCGATCAACTGCGTGCTTGAACTCTTCGACAGCGTTCGGATGATCGTTGCGCCCGCTAGCGATCAAGCCCAGACGAAAATGCGTCTCGGCCGGGCCGGGGTTGACGTCGGCAGCCTCGGCCAGCGCGCGCATGGCCTCTTCATTTCGATCAAGGTTAAATAGCGCGATTCCGAGATTATAAAGCACCTCGAAGGTGCGAGGCCGCATCTGGTTTACGGCCGTGTAAAGCTTTGCCGCGCGCTCGTATTTTTCATTCTGCGCAAGCGCGGTAGCGAGCGTGAAGAGGGCGCGCGCATCCTTCGCGACAGCTTGCTCGACAAGGTCTGCAGCCGCGTCAGCTTCGCCTTCGCGCCCGGCTCGATAAGCGACGTTCAAGAAGGCGAGCGCGAGCTGCGGGTCATTGGGCGCGGCCTCGCGCGCGCGCGCAAAGTGATCCGCCGCCCGCTTGAAGTCCTGCCCGTCGCCGTAGAGAGCGCCGAGGTTGTAATGTGCCTGCGTGTGTCGCGGGTCTATCTTCAGCACGCGCTCGAACTCGGCTATTGCCTCTGCCGTGCGCCCATGCTCGGCCAGAAACCGTCCGAGGTTGTTGCGCGCGCTCACAAAATTGGCGTCGATCTGGATCGCCAGGTTGAACTCTGCGTACGCCTCCTGCCTGCGACCAGCGCGGTCGAGCACAACTCCGAGCAGGTTATGCGTGACGGCGGAGCGAGGGGCGGCTGCTACTGCCGCGCGCGCCGCCTTCTCAGCTTCGGCAAGCTGGTTTGATTGCAAAGCGGCTACCGCTTTATCGAGCGCTGCGCGCGCAGCCGGGCTCAGCCCGTCGGGATTCGCGTTGGGATTCGCGTTGGAGGTAGCGGATGCGCGGCTCGCGGACGAAGGCGCGGCCGCTGCGGGCTTGCGCTTTGCGTCCTGCCGTTGCGCGGGCGAAAAGTCGGCCGCTATCAAGAGAAACAGGGCCGCCAGAAATGCCGTGTGAGATCGGTGCTTCATGTCTTCTACTTCAC
Source organism: uncultured Clostridia bacterium (assembly GCA_964615905.1). Taxonomy (GTDB): domain Bacteria; phylum Acidobacteriota; class Blastocatellia; order UBA7656; family UBA7656; genus DATLMR01. The sequence continues at coordinate 68,005 of CAZTUB010000005.1, read as the reverse complement.
GCCCTTCTACTTCATCCCCTTCGACCGTGCGCGGAATTCGGCGTTGATGCGCTCGACGGTTTCGAACTCGCGCGCGGCTTCGTCTTTGCGCCCTGCGCGTCGTAACGCCAGGCCAAGTTGATAGTGCGCGTCGGCGCGGTCGGGTATAAGTTGAACCGCGACCTGAAAAGCCTCGATTGCCTCGGTGTACTTTTCCGCGAGCGCGAGCGCGCGCCCGAGCGCCCAGTGCGCTTCAAAGCTTCTGGGGTCGAGCGAAGTCGCCCGCCTGAGCGCGGCTATCGCTTCGTCGAGCTTCCCTTGCTTGACAAGCAGCGCGCCAAGGCCCGTCTGACCGTTGGCCGAATCGGGCGCGAGTCGAACCAGTTCTTGATACTCGACCATCGCGGCTTCCGAGTCGCCTGCTGCTTCAAGCGCCGTGCCTAGAAAGAAACGCGCGTCCGAGTGCTTTGGGTTGATCTTAACCGCTGCGCGTAGTGATTTCACCGCCGCATCGTGATCGAGCGAGGCGTACTGTACGCGGCCCAGGTAAAACTGCGCGTCAAAGCTCGCAGGGTCGAGCGCGACGGCTTGCGTCAGCGATTCCGTAGCCTCAGTGTCGGAACCGCCTCGCGATGCCAGAATTATCCCAAGCAAAGTGTGAGCGGCAGCCGCGCCCGCGTCGAGCCGCAATGCGCGGCGGGTCTCGCCTTCGGCTTCTTTGACCCTGCCCGCGTTAAAGAGCGCGATGGCGTGAAAGTAAGCCGCCTCGACCGAATCCGACCTGCGGCGCGAGAGGTCCGCGAAGGCTTCGACGGCTTCGGCCCAGCGGTTCAGCTTTATTAAGGCGAGCCCCAGGTCTTGCAGCGCGCCGTGAAGCGATTGATCGAGCGCGAGCGCCTGCCGGAATCCGTTGACGGCCGCGTTCATATCTCCACGGTCGGAAGCAAGCAACGCTTCGGCGTAGGTCACGCGAGCGTCCGCGGGCCGCGCGTCCTGCAAGAGGTTCAACTGCGCGATTGCGTTCGGCGCGTCGCCGAGCGCGCGATATGTCGTAAGCAGATCGAACCGCACCTCCGACCGGCGCGGGTCTATCTCAAGCGCGCGACGCAGCAGCGATGCCGCTTCCTGCAAGAGCTTCGGGTCGCCCGTCAGCAACAGGAAGCGGCCCAGTTGATAATTCGCCGTGAAGTTCCTTTCGTCGAGCTTTAACGCGGCGCGCTCGGCGGCTATCGCCTCAGCCGCGCGCCCTATCTTCCAGAGCACGTAACCGAGATTGGCGTGATAATCGGCGTTCGCGGGTTTGAGCGAGACCGCTCGCCGCAAATCTTCGTGGGCTTCCTGGTAACGGCCCAGCCTCATTCGCGCGTGCGCCCGCGCGTTGAGCGCTTCCGCGTCCGAAGGATTTTTCGAAAGCTTCGCGGCCGCTTCCGTCTCGTCGCGCTCGGCTAAAGACTCAGGCGACGAGAACCGCTCGACGTGCGAGCGCACGGCTTGATTCGGCAGGTTCTGGTTCTGGTTTTGCGAGTTTTGTATGTTGGGGTTTTGATTTTGTGCAATTTGAGGCTGCCCTAAAGCCATGACGGCCAGGACCGGGATCGATGCGATGAGTTGAAACGACCGAGCTTTCATACTTCCAATAAGATTAGGTACGCGGAGAGCCACTTCGATTCTAACAAAAAAGCGACCGGTCGCGCACCCGCCCCGGTCGCTAAACAGGAGCTTGAAGCGATAGCCCGATTGCTATCGCTTCAGGCCCTTATGGCTAAAACTTCGCAGCTTAGAAGAGAATCTTCAACCGATATTGAATGACGCGTCCGGGGAGCGCGGCGTCGAACCGACCGAATGCGCCCACGTCCCTGAAGTTGTTATTCGGCACGGTGAAGTGAGCCTGGTTGAACAGGTTGAAGAACTCCATGCCGAACTGCATCTTGATTCTCTCAGTAATGCCAGTGTTCTTGAAGACCGACATGTCCGTGCGAACAAATCCCGGTCCCCGGAACGTGTTGCGACCGAGGGAGCCGAAAGCGATCACCGTGCCCGCCTCATTCGTCACCTGAATGTCGCCCCCTGTGAATGCAGCCGGGTCGAGAAAACGGCCAGGAGGAGCATTCGCGAACGGGTCGCCAATCAGTGTTGCGCGGCGGTTGCCGTTATTGCCGTCGACCACCGTGAACGGATAGCCCGACCTTGCGCTCACGATAAAGTTCAGCTGGAAGCCGCCCACGATCTTATCGGCCGTCGCGTTCGAGTTAAAGAACCGTCGCCCTCTTCCGAACGGAAGATCGATAATCGCGTTGGCGGTCATCAGGTGACGAACATCGAGCGCAGAGTTGCCTCGCTCGCACCTCAGGCAGAACGGGTCTTGCGGCCCGCCCACAGACCCGCGGCCCTCGCCTATGCCCTGGAACACACCTGTCGAGTCGTCTATGTTGTGGCTCCAGGTATAAGAGATCTGACCCTGAACGTAGTGCGACAGGCGCTTCTGCAACTGCATCTGCAACGAGTCGTACTGAGCCGAAGCGCGGTTCTCGTAAGCGGACGCGGCGATGAACTGCCCCGCGGCGTTGCGCGCTTGCGCGGTGCCGCCGCCGCCTATGTCGCGTGTCGCAAGCAGGTGCTTGGACCGGTTGCCCACGTACCCGATATCGAACGCCCAGTCGTTTGCGAACTGATACTGGATACCGAGGTTGAACTGGTGAACCGATGCGATGATCTGTTCGGGGTCGGCGTAAAAGACGCGGACTGCCACAGGGATGTTGTTGGGATCGACAACAGGAACGTCCGGCGGCCCCGTGTCGAGGTTGAAGACGCTGCGCGGCGTCGAAGCGTCAAACGCGTTGTTGAACCCTACGCTGTTTGTAAACGGCGGATTCTGGACAAGCGGCGGCCGGTCGGTCGCGTCGAGCGTGTAGAGCAGACCGTACCCGCCGCGCACGACCATCTTCTTCTCAGGGCCTACGGCGTAAGCAAAGCCTATGCGCGGGCCGAAGTTGTTCTTGTCCGTCTCAATCAAACGGTCGCCGCTGCCGTCGGCAAGGATGACGCGGCGCTCGTCTATGCTGAAGTTGCCCAGGCGGCCATCGGCCTCTGTCGATGACGGGAAGAGGTCGTACCGCAGGCCGAGGTTGAGCGTCAGCCTGTCAGAGACCTTCCAGTCGTCCTGAATAAACAGGCCCCACTCTTGCGAGCGCAGGTTGAACGCGCCGCCGGGCACGCTGCCACGGAAGGTCTGGAGCGCGGCGACGTCTGCGAGCAGAATGTTCGCCAGCGCGTTGCCCGACCCGCCAAACGCTATGCCGTTGGCATCGACGAAACACGCGGCAGGAGTGCCCGATCCGGGCGGGCAGTTCGGGTTCGCGCCCGTCGCCGGGCCGTTGTCTGCGTAAGAGAGGTTGCCTTTCAACCCGCCCGTGCGACCGCCGTCAATCGTCTCAAGATAGCGGAGGCGAACTTCGCCGCCTATCTTCCACGTATGGCTGCCCTTGATGACGGTCAACGTGTCTGCGAAATACGGGTTCTTGCTGTTTACGATGAACGGACCGCCGTCGCCTGCGAACTCGACAAACCCGTTGCCGAACCCGCCGACGAGTATCGAGCCCGACTGCTCGAACGACCCGTCGTTGGCATTGGGGATGCCGAGGTCAGCCGAGAACGATTCGCTGATCCCGCACGCGCCGCCGACGCCGCAGTTGAGAATACCGATGTCGATCTTGGTAAACCCGAAGCGGAAGTCGTTTAGTACGGTCGGGCTGAACGAATGCGTGTCGGTGATAACGATCTGACGGGTGTTGCCGACTTCATTGCCTGCGCCGAACCCGGCCGGGACCTGCTCGAAGAACGAGCCCCGAACGTTTGAGTTGTCCTGGTAGCTGTAGCGACCCGACAACGCGTTGTTCGCCGTCAAACGATGGTCGATCTTGATGTCAAAGTTGTCTATGACTTCGCGCACCTCGCGGGTCGCGAAAAAGTTGTTGTCAAACTGGCCGGGGTTGTTTCTCGCAACCGTCGGCAGCGGGAACAGGTCGAAGAACCTGCGCGCAGCCGGGCTCAGTCTGTTTTCGGGAATCTGGTTTCCGGGGAAAGGCTGACCCGTGCGAGGGTCGAGGACCGCATTCGTGTATTCGGAGAAGTCGCCCATGCGGACCGCCGCCGAAGGCACCGTCGATCCAAGCGGGGTCGGCAGGTTATTGCGACCGCCCAGGTAATCGAAGAAGAAGAAGGTCCGGTCCTTTATGATCGGGCCGCCAATCGTCCCGCCGAACTCGTGCGTCTGCTGCGTGGCCTTCACCGGGAGCACAAGGTCGCCGCGAATTATCGCATCGTTGCGGTTGCGCAAAAGGATCGGGTGATAAGCATTCAGCGCAGAGTTCTGCCCGAAATAGTAGAGCGAGCCGTGGAACTCGTTGGTCCCCGACTTGAAAGAGGTGTTGACGACCGCGCCCGCGGCACGCCCGATTTCGGCAGGCGGTATGCTGGTTGTGACCTTGAATTCGGCGATGGCATCGGGGTTAACGAATACGCCGATGGTGCCGAATTGAGGCTCGTTGTTGTCAACGCCATCAACAGAGAAGTTGTTATTGGTCGGGCGCTGGCCGTTGGCCGAAAGCACCGCGCCGCCCGAACGGGCAAAGCGGGCCGATTCGGTCGAGCCTCTAGAGTCGCCGCCGCCCGGACCCTGGCCGCCCGCGTTCGGGTCGCCGTTGTTGTTCGCGCGAGCGTCCGACAGCGTGCCTATCGTCACGCGAGAGACGCCCGGCGTTAGTGTGGCCAGTTGCGTGAAGTTTCGACCGTTGAGCGGAAGCTCCGTCACCTCGCGGCCGGAGATGACGCTGCCGCGCTCGCTCGATTCGCTTTGAATTATCGGCGCTTCGGCAGTCACCGTCACCGCCTCGGCAGAGCCCGAAGCCGACAGCTCAATATCGACAGGGAGACGGTCTGCTATGTCGAGTTTTATGTTTTCGCGCGTGACGGTCTGGAAACCAGGAGCAGCGGCCGTCACCGTGTAATAGCCTATGTCGAGCAACGGCACTGTGTATGTGCCGTCATCGCTCGTCGTAACGTCGCGCGTCGCTCCGGTGTTTACGTTCTTCACCGTAACGGTCGCCCCCGCAACCACAGCGCCGCTTGCGTCTGTGACTGTCCCTACGATGGTGCCTTTTGTAGTTTGAGCGGTGGACGGAAGCACGAAGACGACGAGCAGTAATGCAACGCTGGCCCATGCCTTAAGCATTGGGGTCTTACAGTGGTTCGTCATATCTGAGCCTCACCTGTGAGTCGATCCAAAAAGCCGTTTTCTCTCTATCCCGTCTTGTGAGCTTGGAAGTTAACTTCGTTTGCCGATGCGAGGGAGCGTTACAACCTTGCTCCAACTCTTTATCCCCGGTTTTTTTTGCAGCTTAGTTGTCTATACGAGCAAAGTCAATTCGGCGGCAGTCTAATATATATACGCGCCCTGTGTCAAATCCTTTCGATAAATCCTTTAAGCCGGATTTGAGGCCGGTCGCGCGCCCGGCTTGCATACGGGAGTCAAACTGCATAAGAATGGGTCAGGCAATCAAATATAAAATCATGAAGAATCTCGCACGGCACGCATATTTACTCGTATTGCTGTGGTCTGCGGCAGCCCTTCCAGGCCAGGCGCAGCAGGGTCAGCCGCCCGCTTCGCCCGCTCAAAAGCCTTCGCAGAGCGAGCCGCGCACGGGGCGGTCTTATTCAAGCGGCGAGCCGTTAAAGAAAGCCCCTTCGAGCGCGCCCGACCACCCTTCGCCCGTAACCTTTACCGATATAACACAGCAATCGGGCATCGACTTCAAGCACGAAGCGTCGCCCACTTCGCAAAAATACCTGCCGGAAACGATGGGCGCGGGCGTCGCCCTTCTTGATTATGATAACGACGGCAGGCTCGACATCTTCTTCACAAACGGCGCGCGGCTCAACGACCCCATGCCTCGCGGCCAGTCGCCTGACAAACGCGAGGCGAAATACTGGAACAGGCTTTTTCACCAGAAAGCCGACGGCACTTTCACGGACGTGACGGAGCGCGCAGGGCTCGGCGGCGAAGGCTATAGCATGGGCGCGGCTGCCGGGGATTACGATAACGACGGGCGGGTCGATCTTTTCGTCACGGGCTACAACTCGCAGGCGCTTTATCGCAACAACGGCAACGGCACTTTCACGGACGTGACAAAGTCGGCTGGGCTCGCCCCTGCCGGGTGGGCCACGAGCGCCGGGTGGTTCGATTACAACCGTGACGGGCGGCTCGATCTTTTCGTGGCGCGTTACATCGATTGGGATTTCGAGCGAGGCTCGATCTACTGCGGCGACAACCGGCCGGGGTTTCGCGCATACTGCCACCCGGACAATTTCAAAGGCGCGTCGAACGTGCTTTATCGCCAGCGCGCCGACGGCACCTTTGAAGACGTGAGCGCGGCGGCCAAGATCGCAGACGCCGAGGGCAAAGCTCTGGGCGTAGCCTTCGCCGATTTCGACTCGGACGGCTGGACCGATGTCGTTGTCGCAAACGACAGCGTTCGCCAGTCGCTTTATCATAACCTTGGCAACGGCACCTTTGAAGACATAGCCTTGCCCTCGGGCGTCGGCTATGACGAAAACGGAAAGACCTTCGCAGGCATGGGCATAGACGCAGGCGATTACGATAACGACGGCCACCCGGACATCTTTATCACGGCGCTTTCAAACGAGACTTACCCGCTCTTTCGCAACAACAGCGACAATACGTTTACCTATACCACGAACACCAGCGGGGTCGGCCAGATTACGCTCCTGTACTCAGGCTGGGGGATGCGGTTCGTCGATATTGACAACGACGGCTGGCGCGACATCTTCGTAGCTCAAGGACACGTGCTCGACACTATCGAGAAGACGTCGAGCTACCTGAGACACAAGCAGCCCCCGCTTTTGATGTTAAACAACGGCAAGTCGTTCTTAAACGTCTCGGCCGCGTCAGGTCAGGCTTTCGTCGCGCCCATATCGGCGCGCGGCGCGGCCACGGGCGATCTCGATAACGACGGAGACATAGACATAGTGATCGGCGTGACGGACGGCAGACCGCTTGTGCTTCGCAACAACGGGACGAAGAACCATTGGATAGGGCTTCAGCTTACGGGCACAAAATCGAATCGCGCCGGTCTGGGCGCGCGCGTCACTGTGATAGACCAGACCGGTCGCAAGCAAGTTTTTGATGTCAACAGCGCTGCCAGCTATCTTTCGTCCAACGACTCGCGGCTCGTTGTCGGCCTTGGCGCGGCCAGATCGGTTCGCTCAATCGAGATCAAATGGCCCGGTCGCGCAGCCCAAACAATCACCGGTCTACAGATCGACAGGTATCATACGATCAAGGAACAGGACTGAGTGGGAAAGCAAACTCACATGAACCGTTACTCTCTAAAATTTGCGGCAGGTCTGGCGCTCGCGCTCGCGCCTGCCCTGCTGATGGCGCAAGAGCAAAGGCAACCCGCGCAGCAAAAGCAGCCCGCGCAGGAGAGCCAGGGCGGTGTATCGACGGGCGCGGCGCGAGCATACACCTCGCGCCGAACGGTCGGCATCACAGACCCCCGCGCCCCGCTGGTCTTTGAAGACGTTACCGCGCGGACTCCTATGGCTCGCTTTGTGCACAAGTCGGGCGGCGCGGCAAAAGACTACATACTCGAAGCGCCCGGCAGCGGCGTTGCCCTGTTCGATTATGATAACGACGGGCGGCCCGACATCTACCTTCTAAACGGCTCGACGATAGGCGCGCTTCGGGGCAAAGAGAAGGCTCCGCGCGCCGCGCTCTATCGCAATCTGGGCAACTGGCAGTTTGAAGAGGTGACCGACAAAGCCGGTGTAGCCAACGAGCGATGGGGCATGGGCGTGGCCGTCGGCGATTATGATAATGATGGGAACGCAGACCTCTTCATAGGCAACTTCGGCGTGTCGCGTCTTTACCGTAACAACGGCAACGGCACTTTTACGGACGTGGCCGAAAAGCTTGGAGTTGCGCGAAAGGGGTGGTCAACAGGCGCGAGCTTTGGCGATTATGACAGCGACGGGCGACTCGATCTTTTCGTGCCCGGCTACATCGAATTCGATATAGACAACCTCCCGCCCAACCCCTCCGAGGCGGCGCGGCAAGGCGGGATAGGGATGAACTTCTGCCAGTTCCGAGGCATCCCCGTCTTATGCGGGCCGCGCGGTTTGAAAGGCGAAGGCGACACGCTTTATCGCCAGCGCGCCGACGGCACCTTTGAAGACGTGAGCCAGAAGGCGGGAGTCACAGACCCGCAGAAATACTACGGCTTCGCATCGGCTTTTGTCCGCGCAAACGATGACGACCTGCTCGACATAGTCGTCGTGAACGACTCGACCCCGAAGCAGCTTTACATAAACAAAGGCGACGGCACGTTTGAAGAGCTAGGCTACCCGTCAGGTCTTGCATTGAATGAAAACGGGCGCGAGCAGGCGGGCATGGGTTTAGCCGTAGGCGATTATGACAACGACGGGCGCGTCGATTTTTATGTCACAAATTTCTCTGACGATTCAAACACTCTTTATCAAAACGACGGCGACGGCAACTTTGTCGACGTGACCTTTCAAGCGGGGCACGGCGAGGCGACATACCCTTTCCTCGGCTGGGGAACGAGCTTTATCGACTATGACAACGACGGGTGGAAAGACGTTTTGATAGCCAACGGCCACGTCTATCCCGGAGTCGATCAGCAGCAGTGGGGGACGAGCTACGCGCAGCAGCCGGTCTTGTTCAGAAACCTCTCCACCGGGAAGTTCGAGCGCGTCGCGGCCGCACCTTCAAGCGGCCTCGCGATTGCGATCCAGGCGCGGGGGCTTGCCGTAGGCGACATCGACGGAGACGGCAGACCGGACGTTGTATTTAACAACATAGACTCGCCGCCCACCGTCCTGCGCAACGCGACAAAGCAGCCGGGTCACTGGCTATCGGTGCGACTCATCGGCGACGTGTCGAAGAAAGACCCGAAAGACGCCACGGGCGCGACCGTCTTTGTGACCACGGGCAAGCTCCGCCAGCGCATGGACGTCATAAGCGGGGCGAGCTACTCTTCGCAAAACGACACGCGGCTCCACTTCGGGCTCGGAGCCGCGACAAAGATAGACAAGCTCGAAGTCCGCTGGCCGGGCGGCGCGGTCGAAACATTCAGCGTGTCGGGCGTAGACCGCGCGGTCACGCTCACGGCTGGCAAAGGCGCAAAATGAAGGCGTGAACCGGAAGGCGTAAACCGTGAACCGTAAACCGTGACAAGATGAGGCGGGATGCGCAGCTTGCTACTCACCTCTGACTTGTCACGGTTTACGGTTCACGGTTTACGCCTTTTCTACGCTACGGCGTGGCCCACGCGCTTGAAGGAGAACCGGCGCGAGATTGCCAGTGCTACCGCTCCCATCAGCGCGCCGTCGCTTCCGAGGTTAGAGCGGCGGACGGTTGTGCGTGTCAGGTCGTGCTGCGGGCTGCGAGCGATGGCCGCTTTCATAGTAGGCTCGATCAATTCCCAGCCCTCTATAATCTGGCCGCTTATGACCAGCTCGTAAGGGTTGAGGCCGGATAAGATGTTGCCGATCCCTATGCCGATGTACCGCGCGGCTTCGGTGAGTGTATGGCGGGCGCTCGCGTCTCCGTTGCGCGCTTGCGCTATCAACTCTGGGACGGTGATGCTGAAAGCGCGACCCGGCGCGGCGTGTAAGCCCGCGCGACCCTCGCCCTTTGAGCCGGGCGCGACATAGCGCGCAAGCGTCGCGTCGTCGGAAGCGTAGACCTCCCAGCAACCGGAATTTCCGCAACGGCATTTCTCGCCGCCCGCTACGATGACCATATGACCGAACTCGCCCGCTGTCCCGTTCGCGCCCCTGTAGATTTCGCCGTCTATCACCATGCCGACGCCAACGCCGTCCGTTACCAGCACGAGCACAAGGTTGGGCGATGACTCATCGTTCGGGTCGTACCAGGCTTCGGCAAGCGCCGCCGCGTTCGCGTCGTTATCGACGTAGATCGGCACAGGCACGCCTACCTTCAAGTAGTCCTCCACGCGGACGTGCCGCCAGCCCATATTGGGCGCAAACAATATCTCTCCCGTCGAGTAATCGACCATTCCGCGCACGCTGACGCCTATCCCTTCATAGTGCAGCCGCTCGGAGCGGCGCGCGTGTATGATCCTGTTGATCTTCTCAGCGACCACCTTGAACAACTCTTCGGGCGTCTCGCGAACCGGGAAGGCCTCTTTGTAGATTATGTGGCCGTTCAAGTCGCTCATGGCCAGGTCAATGTCCTGCACGCCAATCGATATGCCGAAGACGCAGAATCGCTCGGCGTTCAGCCGCATCATCGTAGGCTTGCGCCCGCCCGACGACATACCTTCGCCTATCTCGACCAGCAGCTCTTTTTTCAGCAGGTCGCTGAAAATCTCCGAGATCGTGCTGCGCTGTAACCCGGTGCGGCGCGCGACTTCGGCCCTGGAAATCGGCTGGTTGTTGCGTATGACGTTTAGTATCAGGGTTGAGTTTATGCTGCGAATCGTTTCTGATTTGGCTGTGCGGAAATGTTTCGTATGGGTCTCAGACATTGGCCGACCGAACTCCGAGTTTTAAGCTGCAAGATCAACCTTGTTAGCGAGGAGCCAGACCACCCTTTTATAAAAAAACCGATTTCAAGTCAAGCAGCGTGCCGATTTCAAAACCGACTCCACAAATTCGCGAGAGCATGACAGACTGCATTTTTCAAACCAGCGTCGGACAGGAAATCGAACATGAAGAAAATCATCGCCTCGTTTTCATTTATCCTCTTGCTCTGCTTGAGCGCGGGGGCAATCGACCTTGGCGGGCTCGATTCGATAGGCAGCGTCTCCGGTTACACTCGCAGCCAGTCGGCGATCACGCTCAACTGCCGGGACAACTCGCAGGTACGAATAACAGTGCTCGCGCCCGACCTTGTGCGCGTTCGAGCGTCGTTTAAGAAGCCGCTCCCGGAGCGCGACCACTCGTGGGCCATAGCTCGAACCACCTGGGACAGCGTGCCGTGGCAGGTCCGAGAGGAAGAGGCGTTTATTATCATCTCTACAGGCGAGCTTGAAGTAGCAGTGCGCCGCGCGCCGCTTTTGATCGAGTTTCGAGACGCGCGCACGCGCAGGGTGATAAATGCGGACGCGCGCCCGATGATGTTCGACCCCAAGGGAACGACCGTCGCCTCGGCCAAACGCTTCGGGTTCGACGAGCACTTCTACGGCCTGGGCGAAAAGGCCGCGCGACTCGACAAGCGGCGCGGTCACTTCACCATGTGGAACTCGGACACGCCAGGCTACACGGAAGGGACCGACCCCATCTACCAGTCGATACCTTTCTATATCGGCTGGGAGCGGGGCGAATGCTACGGCATCTTTTTCGATAATAGCTACCGAACCCATTTCGATCTGGGCCGGTCGTCGCAAGAGCACATGGCGTTTTCCGCGGACGGCGGCGAGATGAACTATTACTTCTTCTGGGGGCCTTCGATGAAGAAGATCATCGGCCGCTACTCGGAGCTTACGGGCCACATGCCTATGCCGCCAAAGTGGGCGCTCGGCAATCAACAGAGCCGCTGGGGCTACTACCCGCAAGCAGTCGCGGAGGCGGTCGTCGACCGGTACAGAAAAGACGACCTGCCGCTCGACGTGCTCCATCTCGACATAGACTACATGAACGAGTACCGCGTCTTTACCTGGAACACCTCGCGATTCCCGGACCCGCGCGCTTTCACCGAAAGGCTTGAGCGGAAGGGGGTGAAAGTCGTCACGATAGTCGACCCCGGCATAAAGCATCAGAAGCCGGAAAAGAGCGCTTCCGACGCGACCCTAAACCCCGAGCTTGCGCCGCAGGACAAAAGCTACTACGTCTTCAATCAAGGCATTGAGAAGGACTTTTTCATGAAGCGCAAGGACGGCAAGCTCTACATCCCCAAGGTGTGGCCGGGCGACAGCGTCTTTGTGGACTACACGCTTGAGCCCGCTTCGCGGTGGTGGGGCGACCTGCACAGGTCCTACACAGACCACGGCGTTGACGGCATCTGGACCGATATGAACGAGCCTTCCGATTTCACGGATCAGACAGGCAAGGCGCAGATGGACGTGGTCAGCTATGACGGTGGCGAAAACTCGACTCACGCAAAGAACCGCAACGTCTTTGCGCTCTTGATGGCGCGGGCAACTTACGAAGGGCTCGAACGGCTTGAGCCGCGCAAGCGGCCTTACGTCATCACGCGCGCGGGCTACGCAGGGATACAGCGGTACTCGACGATGTGGACCGGCGATAACAACTCGACGTGGGACGCACTTGCGCTGAGCATCCCGATGTTTCAAACGCTTGGGCTCGGGGGCCAGCCCTTTGTCGGAGGCGACGTAGGCGGTTTCATCGGGCGGTCCGACGGCGAGATGTTGACGCGGTGGTACCAGGTCGGGTTCCTCACTCCTTTCCTGCGCAATCACAAGGTCATAGACGGGTACGATCACGAGCCCTGGCGCTTCGGGAAATACTACGAAGATATAATCCGGCAGTATTTGAAGCTGCGATACCGGCTGATGCCTTTCATCTACACGACGCTCGAAGAAGCGCACCGAACGGGCGTGCCCGTCTTCAGACCCTTGCTGCTCAATTACCAGCACGACACGAACACGCTCAACCTCGACGATCAATTCATGGTCGGCGCGGACCTGCTGGTCGCCCCCGTAGTCAAGCCGGGCCAGTCTTCGCGCCGCGTCTATCTGCCCGAAGGCGTCTGGGTAGATTACTGGACGGGGAGGCGGCACGCGGGCGCAGGTATGATCGAAGCGACAGCGCCGCTTGAGCGCGTGCCGCTCTTTATCCGCGCGGGGGCGATAATCCCGACCGGGCCTGCCATGAATTTCACAGGTGAAAAGCCGGTTGATCCACTGACGTTCGAGATATACCCGGATGATAAAGGACAGTCGGCGGCGACTCTTTATGAAGACGACGGGACAAGCAACGATTACAGGCAAGGCGTTTTCCGGCGCACGGCGGTGAAGACGATCAGGGCGGGCAGCGGTATTCAGATCGAGCTGGATGCGCCCGAAGGAAATTATGACCCCGGCCCGCGCAGCATCGTTTTTACGATCAAACAGCCTTTAACTTTCAGACAGGTTACGCTCGACAACAGGCCGTTAGCGCCCGCTCGAAGCGATGAAAAGAAGGCCGGGTGGTACAGAATCGGCAACGACCTGGCCGTTAGAATCCCGGACGACGGCAAGGCTCACAGGATTCAAATAAGATAAAGAGCGTGAACCGTGAACCGTGACAAGAGAGGAAAGTGCCGGGTGTGGCAGTCTCCTCTGACTTGTCACGGTTTACGGTTCACGGTTTACGACTCTTAGCGTCTAGGTCCGCGAGGCGGGCGGCGCGTTCCGCCGGGTCGCGGGCCGCGCGGTCCGCGTTCTTCCCGGTTGCCGCGTTCCTCTCGGTTGCCGCGATCTTCGCCGCCGTTGCTGCCTGCGTTCGGTTGCTCGTCGCCGCCCTCGCCGCCTTCGCCGCTTTCGCCGCGCTCATCGCGGAGCACGGCTTTGCGCGAGAGCCGAATCTTGCCCGAAGGATCGACGTTTATAACCTTCACCAGAAGCTGCTGCCCTTCTTGCAGCTCGTCTCGCACGTTTGCCACGCGATAATCGGCGATCTCCGAGACGTGAAGCAGGCCGTCCGTGCCCGGCAGTATCTCGACAAACGCGCCAAAGTCGGCGATTCGCTGGACAGTTCCGAGATAGGTCTTGCCCGCTTCGGGGACCGCAGTGATCCCTTCGATCAAACGCTTGGCCTCTTCGGCCGCTGCGAGGTTGGCCGAAGCGATGTTGATGCGGCCCGAATCTTCGACGTCTATCTTGCAGCCCGTCTTTTCGACAAGCCCGCGAATCACCTTGCCGCCCGGCCCTATGACATCGCGAATCTTGTCGACAGGTATCTGTATGGACAGAATTCTGGGCGCGTACTGGTTGATCTCCTCGCGCGCCGTGGGTAGCGCGGCGTCCATCTTGTCGAGTATGTAGAGCCGCCCGGCCTGCGCCTGTTGGAGCGCGTCGGCAAGGATGCGGGAGTTGATCCCTGTCACCTTGATGTCCATCTGAAGCGCGGTTATCCCGCTGCGAGTTCCCGCGACCTTGAAGTCCATATCGCCGTAGTGGTCCTCGGCTCCGGCTATGTCTGTCAGGATGGCGTATTTGTTATCTTCCATCACCAGTCCCATAGCCACGCCCGCGACCGAAGCCTTTAGCGGCACGCCTGCGTCCATCAATGCGAGCGTCCCGCCGCATATGCTCGCCATCGAGCTCGACCCGTTCGACTCTGTGATGTCGGAGACGATGCGAAGTATGTAGGGGAACTCCTCTTCGCTCGGCAGCATCGGCTCAAGCGCGCGGCGAGCAAGCGCGCCGTGCCCGATCTCGCGGCGGCTTGTCGAGCCAACGCGGCCCGTCTCGCCCACGGAAAACGGGGGGAAGTTGTAGGCGAGCATGAAGCGGCGCTTGATCTCGCCTTTTTCCAGGTCGTCGAGGTATTGAATGTCTTCGCTCGTTCCGAGCGTCGCGGTCACGATGGCCTGCGTCTCGCCGCGTGTAAAGAGCGCGGACCCGTGCGCGCGCGGAAGCCAGCCTATGTCGATAGAGATCTGGCGAATCTCTGAGAACCTCCGCCCGTCGGGACGGTGGCGGCGGTTGAGGATGTCTTCGCGGAAGATCTTCTCTTTCAAGTGATCGAATATCTTCGAGGCCATCTTGCGGCGGTCGGCCTCTTCTTCGGGGTAGGACGCGACGAGCCTCGCTTTCAACTCGTCGATCAGCTGGTAGCTCTTAATCTTGCCGTGCTTGCCCGTATCGAGCGCGTCACGAAGCTCGTCGGAGATTTGCGTTTCGATCCCCGAAAGAAGCTCCGCGTCAAGCTCAGGCTTTACGACCTCGCGCTTGGTGACGCCGAGCTTCTGGTACATCTCCTTTTGAAGGCGGCAAAGCTTCTTGATCTCGTTGTGGCCGAACATCAAGGCTTCAACCATGACGGCTTCGGTGACTTCCTTCGCTCCCGCCTCGACCATCACTATCGCTTCTTCAGAGCCCGCGAGTATCAGGTTGAGCGACGACTCGCGCGTCTGGTCGTATGTAGGGTTTACGATGAAGCGGTCCTCTATAAGTCCCACGCGAACGCCCGCGATAGGCGTCTCAAACGGTATGTCGGACAGGTAGAGCGAGGCCGACGCCCCTGTGATTGCCAGCACGTCCGAGTCGTAATTTTCGTCCGCCGAAAGCACGAGCGCGACGACCTGCGTCTCGCTGTTGTAGCCTTCTTTAAACATCGGGCGAATGGGCCTGTCGATAAGCCTCGACGTAAGCGTCTCTTTTTCCGAAGGCCGACCCTCGCGGCGAAAATAGTTGCCCGGTATACGACCGGCCGCGTACCCGTATTCACGGTATTCGACCGTGAGCGGGAAAAAATTTATCCCCTCGCGCGGCTCTGTCCCCACTGCCGCGACCAGGACCATCGTGTCTCCGTAGCGCACGATCACCGCGCCGTCGGCCTGCTTGGCCACCTTCCCGGTTTCAATAGAAAATTCTATCCCACCTAATTGGACTGATTCCTTCAACTCCATAATTTTCTCCTTCCCTCTCCGCTGCGCGCCCCTCGGCTCATCCCGCACGATTGGGGGTAATCTCTCATTCGCTTTCAAACTTCAACGGCGCGCGATTCTGATATTGCTGCGATTGGTGTTGGGACGTTTCGCTTGATGCAACTCATAGTGTGTCACGTCCGAAAAGACAAAGCCACGGTGAGCGGTGTCGCCTGAAGACGCGCTCCCGTGGCCAATAAGTGCAAGTAATATTGTCTGAGCTGTAAGGCGGCGCGCTGTGCTTCAAACCATCAAGCGCGGCTGACGACAAACGAGATGCTTCTCTTGATCCAGCAACCTTGCGCGTGCGCGCCAGAGAACCGACAACTTCGAGAGACTCGACAAATGGCCGGGCCGCACCTTGCGGCTGGTTTGATCCCCGGCCTTTGATTGACTCGATCTCTATTTTCTTATACCCAGACGACCAATAACTTCTCGGTAACGGTTCGCGTCCTTACTTCGCAAGTAGTCAAGCAAGCGCCGCCGCTGGCTAACAAGCTTCAGCAGACCGCGCCTAGAATGGTTGTCCTTGGCGTGAGTTTTGAAGTGTTCCGTGAGGTCATTGATCCGCTGCGTGAGCAGAGCGACCTGTACTTCGGGCGAGCCTGTGTCGGTTCCGTGCGTCTTGTACTGACCGATTATCTCGCTCTTAGCTTCCTTAGCTAAAGCCACTTTAACTGTTCTCCTCTAACTAATCAAAATACTCGGTTCAATTGAACCTACAAAAGTTAGCACACCCCGCCAAGACCTGTAAAGCCTTTGTAAAGCTCGGTCAACGGCCAGTTGGGCCCGCTTCAACGCGGTTAACTTGAGCCTGCCGTCGGCTCACCTCTGGTTTTTCTTCAAAAGGTCGCTTTCGACGTAGAACTTTTCCAGCTCCTCTGCCGACTTGATGACGCGGTTCGACCCGACCGTGACGACCACGTCCACAGACGGTCGCTGCGATTTCAGCCGCTTCTCGCGCTCGATGGCGAGGTTGTGCGCGCCGGGCCGCGCGCCCTGCGCCAGGTAGTTCAACCCCAGATCGACCTTTGCATAAGCTTCGGCCAGCTCGTGAAAAGTTATATGCGCGACCGGCACAAGCTTACCCGTGTGGAGGTTGAGCCACTGGGCATGTGGATTGACAGCTATGAGCGCGTCGAACTCTTTGGGCGGGCATTCGCGACCGAGCTTCTTTCCGGCGCGGCGGTAAGGGTTTATGCGGCTGTCAAAGTTGTTATCGAGGTTTATGCTGCCGCTAAGCGGCACCTCTCCGCCCCCGGTCTCGGCCGTCTCCCCTATGTGCAGGCGGTAACGGTGCGCGCTCTGGCTCAACTGCACGAGCAACAACAACCCTTCATTAGAGCGTATATAAGAGGCGATTATGAGCGGCGCAGTGGGCGAGGCCGCGTCTGTGATGCCGCTTGCCTCTGCCAGCAAAGCCGGGTCGATATGCACTCGCCGGTCCGGGTCGAGGCTGACGAGCTTTACGCGCGCGTCCCCGGCTATCCACAACAGCCGGGAAAGCCCCTCAGGCAGATCGCCTGAAAGATACAACCCGCCCCGGCCGTGCGAAGCCCTCGCAACAGGGGTCTCGCTCATGACCATCCTGAAAGCCGCCTGCACGGGGTCCGGTGCGGGAACAAGCGCTGTGTCGATCAAAGGTACGAGGGAATGATCGAGATCGTCGGCTCGCGGCAGCTCTATCTCGCGCAACTCGGACTCTGGCCAGAAAAACGGATCGCCCGTTATAACTCTGCCTGGATCGCTGACGGGCGGATCGGACCAGGTCGTCGCTGTCGCGAGGAAAAACGGCCGCGAATCAGAACCCGATTGACCCGACAGGCTCTCGTGCGCGGGGAGCCTCTCAAAAAATAGAGGCTTCACATAAGTCTTGCCCGCCAGCTTCAAGCCCTTCGCTGTATCTTGTCTCGTAGTAGTGGCGGCCGGGCTCGATCTGTAGGACGGCCCCCCGAAACGGGCCAGTCGCGGGCGAGTAAGCGCTTTTATATCGCTTGCCTGCCTTATTGCGAACTCGTCGATCAACCGCGCGGCTACGAGCCGCTCGCCGTAGCGGCGCGCCTCTTTGGGAGTCTTGAAAGAGCCCAGGAAGACACGAACCCACCGGCCCCGCTTTGGCAATTCGACAGAGCCCCAGACGGGGCGCTCACCCGCGCTCTCCAGTTTGAGTATAAACTCGCCGGCCAGAGCTTCGCTCGGAAACGCGGCTACTTGCAACGTGTAATAAGAGGACGCTTCGGTATCGTACTCGTCGATTATCTCGGAACGAGCAGACAAACCGATGACGAGCAGCAACAGCGGGGTGATCATCAATGTCTGCTTGGAGCGCATAAAGCCCTCAACAAATGGCTAATCGAGCGTCCGTGGGGCAGATGCCTGAGCGGCTGGCAATCAAAGCGATATAAGCGCTAGCGTCCGGGGGAGAGCTTCCACAATGAAGCGATCAAAAATGAAGCTGCCAAAAATCGTGCAGTAAAAAAACGAGCGACCGCAACCCTTCTGAGGGCTTTCGGTCGCGTCTACGATGGCTATGGTAAGTTACACGTACGGCGATGTCAACAGATAGCCGTACCGCTCGCGCATGAATCAGTCATTGTAATAATAGTTTGGTTGGGTTAGACTCAGGTTTGAAAAGCCCCCGTCTTGCCAGCTTGATCTGGTGCAGATCGGGGGTTTTGTTCTTAACGAATAGGAAACGAGCGCAGCCGGTTCTTTTGACAAGATGAGACTTGACCTGTCAGGTCTCTCCAGACCACGGTTCAGCCGAGTTTGCCAATGCCGGAACCTCCCGCCCCACGGAGCGGTTCCACAGTGACGCGAGCAGGACTTGGGTTCGGTTAAATCGATAAAGGCTTTTATGACTGCAAAGTTTTCGAAGAAGTACGAAACGGATCGCTTCACCATCAACAGCCACCGGGAGATCACAATTCACGCGACCGAGCGTCAGGGTAATCACTACATCGTTATCAAAGAGCAAAAGCCCGCTCCCCGCCAATCACGCATCGAACAGAAGATAGAGATTCCGGCCAACCTGCTGCCGGAGTTGAGGCAGGCGTTATCGACGCTTGAGAACAGCGACCCTGCTCTCTTGCGACAAGAAGAGCAGC
This sequence comes from uncultured Clostridia bacterium, assembly GCA_964615905.1. GTDB lineage: Bacteria > Acidobacteriota > Blastocatellia > UBA7656 > UBA7656 > DATLMR01. The sequence goes on along the minus strand of CAZTUB010000005.1, from coordinate 49,264 downwards.
AAATCGATCCCGACCGCACATCCTTCGCGCACCCCTCTGAGGAAGAGTTCGCGCGAATACTAGATTTCTATCACATCGCCTGGGAGTACGAGCCGCGAGCCTTTGCCGTAGAGTGGGACGACGAGGGCAACGTGGTTAAGAGCTTCACACCCGACTTTTACCTGACCGAACACGACCTTTATATCGAGCTGACGACGCTCAAGCAGTCGCTTGTGACCAAGAAGAATCGAAAGGTGCGGCGGCTGCGCGAGTTATACCCTGAGATCAACATAAAGGTCCTGTATGCTTCGGACTTTCGCAAGCTGATCGAGAAATTTTCTGCAAGCGGGACCTGGGATAAGCAAGAGCACGCGCGCGAAGACGAAGAATAATCGAAGGCTAAAACTGAAGCGGTCGGATTTGTAAGGCGAATCTGGAGTTTATGACCGAGCGGTTGAAAAAAGGGGTAAAAATAGCGATCCCGAGTGATCTCAGCTCCATCTTCAAGCACCTAACGTTAGTGTCCGAAACTTTCAAGAAACCTCTTTCGCCTCCACCTTCCGGACTTCTGCCTCAGCTTCCGCTTCAGCTTTTGACGGCTTCCGCTTCTGCCTCCGCTTCCGTCCTTCAGGCTTTGGCGTCTGAAGCTCTTTCGAGTCTCAGTCGCAACATTAAGCTTGTGGTCCTGTCGATTCTCCTTGCGGAGTCCCGACATTCTCACGCGCCTGAAGATTTCAACCAAAACCTCTCGGGATCGTGCCTGATTGTTTCCAACCAAGCGGGGGTGATATTAACATAGAAAAAAGCTATGTCAACAAAAAAATGCGCGTTTGAAAGAAAAAATTTATGAAGAATTTTTCAACCGAAGAAACGGAGTCTTTGACGGTCCTGATCTCGCAAGAAAGGCTCCAGGAGCGGGTTCTGCAAATCGGCAGGGAGATTTCCGAGGCTTACGACGGGCGCGACCCCGCGGTCATTGCGATATTAAAAGGCTCCTTTATATTCGCCGCAGATTTGCTGCGCGCGATCACGATTTCTACCTCAATAGACTTTATGGCGATATCGAGTTATGCCAACCAGCCGAAGTCGGGCGTGGTGAGAATAACCAAGGATTTGGAGGAGAGCATCACAGGCCGCAACGTGCTTCTGGTCGAAGACATCATAGACACAGGTCTTGCTGCGAGCTACCTGGTCAGGGTGTTAAAACAGCGCAACCCGGCGAGCCTAGAGCTTTGCGTGCTGCTCGATAAATCGGCTCGCAGGATCATAGACCTGCCGATTGCCTACAGGGGGTTCGAGATTCCCGACGCTTTCGTGGTCGGCTACGGGATGGACTACCAGCAGCGATACCGCAACCTGCCCTACATAGCCACGCTCAAGCGCAAGAGCGAAGACGTTTAAGGCTCCCGGTCGAGCAGATAACAGGAGTGCGTTTTGACTGCGAGCCAGACCTCTTGATCTTTGACGAGGCCGAGCTCTTTGACCGACTGCCGTGTAACGCTCACGGACCAGACCACACCGCTTTTGACGCGGACCTCCACGCGGTCGGCTCTATCTTCTTATAGCGATTATGTGCCCCCGCAAGATATTGCGGGCTGATGTGCGGCGAGGCTCTTCGGCGGCAAGGAGTATGTCACCCGGCGGGATGGCCACTTTGACGCGCTCGGCTCTTACACCCGCGACCGGCAGGTCGGCTACGGGCGGTATCTCTATCAGGCGCTCGCCGGTGCCATCCGTGATCTTTACGGTCACGGTTCCGCCAGCAGGATTTTTTTGAACCACCTCGGCGTCAAAGATATTCTCTACTCCCGCGAGCCGCGCCACACTCGTTATGCGCGGCGAGCCAATACCTCGACGGGCTCCCCTTCGGCGATAACGCGACCTTTGTCGTAAACGATCACTCGCTCGCCAAGCGAGACGGCCTCTTCGCGGCTGTGCGTGACGTAGATTATGGGCAAGGCCGGGATAGGCGACGGCTCCTGCCCGCCGTTCAATATTTTCAAGTCCCGGATGATGCCGCGTTTTGTCGCTTCGTCTATGGCAGAAAGCGGCTCGTCGAGCAGAAGAAGGCGCGGGCGGCACGACAGCGCGCGGGCAAGCGCCGCGCGTTGCGCTTCGCCGCCCGAAATCTCGCGCGGCTTTCGATTGGCGGTATGAGCTACATGCAAGGAGTCGAGGACTTCGAGCGCCTGATCGCGGCGCGCGGCGCGAGAAAGACCCGTCATGCCGAACTCGACATTCTCGCGCACGGAGAGGTGAGGAAAGAGCGCGAAGTTTTGGAATACGTAGCCGACGCCCCGCAGCCTTATCGGCAGGTTCACGCCTCTGTCGGAATCGAACAAGACGTGGCCGTTTACTTCTATGCGGCCACGGTCGGGCCGCGTGATCCCGGCGATTGAGTTTAGCGTAGTTGTCTTGCCTGAGCCCGACGCGCCGAACAGTATCGTGATGCCGGGTGATGCATGAAACTCCACGTCGAGCGCGAATCGGTCGCCGGGCGAATCCGCCGATTCGCTCGTCTGTGCCAGCCTCTTTTTTATCTTGACCGACAGCAGGGTTAGAACCGGTATCAGGCCCCTGTGCGGCTTCCCTGCACAAGTTTATTTGTCGTGTAGACGAGTATGAGCGCGGTCGCAGAAAGTATGGCGACTAAGAGCAGCGCGTAATCCTTGCGACCCGCTTGAGTAGCGTCGTATATGGCAATCGCAGCGGTCTGCGTGTGGCCGGGGATGTTGCCTGCGACCATAAGCGTCGCGCCAAAGTCGCCGAGCGCCCGCGCAAATGCAAGCATGGCCCCGGCGGCTATGCCCCTTGAAGCAAGCGGCAGGGTCACGCGCCGGAAGACGCGCCATTCGGATTGGGCGAGCGTCCGCGCGGCATCTTCGAGGCTCGTATCGACGGAGCTGATTGCGGCGCGCGAGGTCTTGACCATGAGAGGCAGTGCCCCGACGGTCGCGGCAATGACAGCGGACTTCCAGGTAAAGACGAGCGGGCTTCCCGTAATCGCTTCCACGGCGCGACCGAGCGGGCTTTCGCGCCCTAAAACGACGAGCAGGTAATAGCCGAGCACAGTGGGCGGTAAAACGAGCGGAAGCGTCACAAAGGCGTCGAGCAGTTCTCTACCCCAAAATCGACGCCGCGCCAGCAGCCATCCAAGACCGCCGCCGATGATGACGACAAATATGGTGGCGACGACCGCGACTCGTATCGAAAGAATGAGTGGGAACCAGTCAATATCTCTCATCGGCTTATGAAGATAACATAGTAGCGGGTCGAATTGCCGACGAGTTGCTGTTATCTTATAAAACGGCGCGCGGGTGAGTGTCAGTCCCACTATTTCGAGGTCAACGTGAAGCTAACAAGGTCAAGCGGCATCCTACTCCATCCGACATCGCTTCCCGGAAGATTCGGCATCGGCGACCTGGGCGGTGCGGCATACGACTTTATAGATTTTCTTGTAGCCAGCGGTCAGAGCTTGTGGCAGATTCTGCCGCTCGGCCCCACGGGGTACGGGGACTCGCCTTACCAGAGCTTCTCGGCTTTCGCGGGAAACCCGTTGCTCGTCAGCCCGGACGAACTGGTCGATGAAGGGTTGTTGACGGAAGACGACCTGGAGACGGTTCCGGGCTTTCCTGCCGACCGGGTCGATTATGGCGGCGTGCTTCGGTTCAAGATGAATCTGCTCGAAAAAGCTTTTCGCAATTTCAATCAGACGACAGACACGGGACTCCGCGCGGACTTTCTGGCCTTCGAGCAAGAGGCCGCGCTGTGGCTCGATGATTACGCGCTCTATCGCACTTTGAAAGACGAGCACGGCGGCCGGTCATGGAGCGAGTGGGAGCGGGAGCTTGTAAAGCGCGAGCCGAGCGCGATACTGGCGGCGCGCGAATCATTACACGAAAAGATCGAGGCCCAGAAGTTTTATCAATACCTCTTCTTCAAGCAGTGGAGCGCGATAAAGAGTTATGCCAACGAGCGCCGTATAAGCATCATTGGAGACATACCGATCTTCGTCGCATACGATTCGGCCGACGTGTGGACAAACCCCGACCTATTCAAGCTTGACGAAGAAGGCTCGCCGGTTGTGGTGGCCGGGGTGCCGCCCGATTATTTCAGCAAGACGGGCCAGCTATGGGGCAATCCTCTTTACGACTGGGAAAGGATGCGCTCGACCCAGTACCGATGGTGGATCGACCGGATACAATCTTCGTTCGAGGTCGTGGACCTTGTGCGCGTCGATCATTTTCGCGGATTCGCCGCCTGCTGGGAAGTCCCCGCCGGAGACAAGACGGCGGAGCGAGGCCGCTGGGTCGAAGTGCCGGGCCGCGAGTTGTTCACGCGGCTCGAAGATGAGCTTGGCGACCTCGCCATCATCGCTGAAGACCTTGGCGTCATCACGCCGGATGTCGAAGCGCTGCGCGACGATTTCGGTTTCCCCGGCATGAGAATTTTACAGTTTGCGTTTCGAGATATTACCAACAGCGACCTGCCGCACAACTACGTTCAAAACACTGTCGTCTACACAGGCACTCACGACAACGATACAAGCCTGGGATGGTTTAACAGCGTTGCGGGCGAGGGCTCGACCCGCGACGCGGCCCAGATAGAGCGCGAGCGGCAGTTCTGCCTTGAATATTTCAACACCGAAGGCAAAGAGATCAACTGGGACTTCATCCGTGTAGCGCTGGCAAGCGTGGCAGACATGGCTGTAATTCCGCTTCAGGATGTGTTGGGGCTGGGGTCGACCGCGAGAATGAACCTCCCTGCCAGCACCGAAGGCAACTGGGCGTGGCGGTTTCAAAAAGACGAGTTGACTTCAGAGATGGGTAGCCGCTTGAAGCGACTGACAGAGCTTTATGTCAGGGGGCGCGAACAACCGAAAGAGGTTACGCGCGGCTAGCCCTTCTGCTGGATAAGCACGCGGAAGTTATCGCCGACGCCGCCGGGCACAAAGAGGTTCTTGATCGCCAGCCGCTCTTTTAAGTCATCCAACGTGCCGCCTGAGGCCGCCTCCATCCCGGCGATTATCTCGATCAAGCCTGAGCGAAGCAGGAACGAAGTCTGCCGCTCGTAGCTCACCAGCTCGAACCCGAAATCCTTGCCGTACTCGATGAGCGCGGTAAAGTTGACGCTCGCCGTAAGGTCCTGCTCTCCGACTCGATCAAAGATGGCGTCGGTAAGCGTATGCCGCGAAAAAGCTCGAAGCGTGCCTTCGCGGCGGTCGCCCGCGTAAAGATGCGCGGCCACGTCTCCGTAATCAATCGTCACAAGATAACCGCGATTGAGCATGCGAGAGACAGTTTCAAGCCACACAATAGCGTCGAGGTTTATCTCGGCCACCTGACCTTCGGCGAGCCGGACGCCGCACCTGTCGAGATACTCTTGAAGCCTCACGGTCGAGGGCTCGTTCCAAACGGGTCCTAGCCTGCCCCCGGTTGCGGCGACGTACATCTCTTCTAAACGACCGCCGGCAGCGCGGACTCTATGAACCGGAAAAGCGTCTACAAGCTCGTTTGAAAAGACGATGCCGGTAAGCGGGTCATTCGTAAGAGCAGCGGCCTCGCGCCATTCCACGCGGTCCGAAAAGCGGGCGAGCGTTTCTCTTTGCCGCTCAAGCATGGCGGGGCTAGTTTCGACGATCACGCAGCGGGCGCTCTCAAGGGAGGCGAGAATATCGCAGGCGAGCCGGCCTGTGCCCGCGCCCATCTCGACGAGCGTAAGCTGGCAGCCGGGGTGTAACTTGCGAAAGGCGCGAGCGAGCACCGCTCCAAAAGCCGAGTGTACGTTGCTCGATGTGTAGAAGTCGCCCTCCGGGCCGATCTTCAGGCGCTCGGTGTTGTAATACCCCTGCCGGTCGTCATAAAGCGCCGCCTGCATGAAGTCCCTGAATGTGATCGGACCTTCAAGCTCTATGCGCATGACCAGGCGGTATTCAAGCGGGGTTCGGTCTGAGGTCATACTTCACTACTAAAGAAAAAGCGCAGAGCGAGACTCTGCGCTTTCACCAAACGAGGCTGGCTACGGGTCAGGCGGCGTTGTCGGCTTCGCCCTCGACATCTTCCTGCGAAACGTTTCCGCGTCCGAATATAAAGCGCGTCGGGTGCTCTTGCATGATCTTATCCTGAAGCCGCATGAGTCCATAAAGCAGCGCTTCAGGCCGGGGCGGGCACCCCGGTATGTAGACATCGACGGGGACGATGCGGTCAACGCCTTGCAGCGTCGAATATGTCGGGAACGGGCCTCCTGTCGATGCGCACGCGCCCATGGCTATACACCACTTCGGCTCAGGCATCTGGTCCCACACCCGTTTTATGACCGGGGCCATCTTGAGCGTGGGAGTGCCTGCGACGATCATCAAATCCGACTGGCGCGGGCTCGGTCGAAAGACGCCCGCGCCGAACCTGTCCATGTCGAACCGCGACGCGCCCGTCGCCATCATCTCGATGGCGCAGCAGGCGAGCCCGAACGTCATCGGCCACAGCGCCGATTTGCGCGCCCAGTTGAATACAAAGTCGACCGTAGTGGTGACGATACCGCTTGAAGATTCGACTATCTCGTCCCGTTCTTTCGCCATAACCGCTTCCCGTTTCAGATTGTAGGCTCGATTCTTATGCCCACTCAAGCGCGCCCTTGCGCCAGGCGTAGTAATACCCGACCACAAGTATTCCGATAAAGATGAGCATCTCGACCAGCCCGAACAGCGCGAGCCTGTCGTATATTATCGCCCAGGGGAACAGAAAGATCGTCTCCACGTCGAAGATCAAAAAGAGCATGGCTACGATGTAGAACCTCACAGAAAACCGCTCCCGCGCATCGCCTATGGGATCGACGCCGCACTCATACGGCATGAGCTTTTCGTGCTCGAAGACGCGCCGCTGTACCAGACGCGACAGCCCCAGCAGCACAAACGGGAGCAGTATCGCCACGGCGGCGAACAATATGATCGGGATGTATCCGTAAATTGGCGGGGTGTTTGCGGACGACTGCAATAAGATCGCCGGTGTCAGTGTCATACGCTCACCTGCAAGTTAGAGTAAAGTGTTTGTAAATATCGAGCGACGACATCTTAGTTTTGCCCTTCGACCTTGTCAAGCACGCGCGGGTCAGAAACCGCCCCTCTGGTTGCAAGCCGGGCCGGTTTTCGATTATCGTACTTGTTCGTTATTAGAACGCGAAAGTGGCGGAATTGGCAGACGCGCCAGACTTAGGATCTGGTACCGTGAGGTGTGGGGGTTCGAGTCCCCCCTTTCGCACCAATTAAGCTGTGGAGAGCGACGAGTGACGAGCGGTGAGCGGTTTCAGCGAGCTTGCCGGTCGTCACTCGCCACTTTTCCCACACGAAAGGCGAGAAGAACTTGAACATAACCGTTACCGATCAACAGCAATGCAAAAAGCAGTTGAGGCTTGAGATACCGGCTGAGACCGTCCGCGCAGAGACGGACCGCGTTGCCGCAAACCTGGCGCGCCAGGTCAACGTGCCGGGGTTCCGGCGCGGCCACGTCCCGACCTCCGTCATAAAGACGCGCTTCCGCAAAGAGTTGCGCGATGAAGTGCTCTCACACCTGTTGCCCCACGCGCTCACCGACGCCATCCGCGAGAAGGAGTTGAAGGTGATCGGGGAGCCTGCCATCGACGACCTGAAATTCGGGGAGGATCAATCGATAGATGTCACTTTTACGCTCGACGTAGCGCCCGAATTCGAGCTTTCCGATTATGCGGCCATCCCGCTCACAAAGTACGCTTACAAGGTCCGCGATGAGGACGTTGAAAAGACCGTCGACCGTCTGCGGGAGCGGCAGACGGAGCTTGTCCCTGTCGAAGACCGTGGCGCGAGCCAGGGCGATATTGTAACTGTAAATATCACGGGCCAGTTCGAGCCTGGGACAGAGCAGGCCGCAAGCGATGAGGCGGGCGAAGAGGCAAAGCCGGAAGAGGCTAAATCGGAAGAGGCCAGCCGGGACGAAGAGATAAAGCAGCAAGACCTTGAGATAGAGATCGGGGCCGAAGGCGTTATGAAAGAGTTTACCGAAGCCCTGACAGACGCCCGCCCAGGCGACACGCGCACGTTTTCTGTCGAGTACGCCCAGGATTACGGCGCGCCGCAGTACGCAGGTCGCCGCATAAACTACACGGCAGAGGTCGTGGCGGTGCGCGCTAAAGTCGCCCCCGAAGCCGACGACGCTTTTGCCGCAAGCGTGGGCGACGAGTTCAAGACTATAGACGAGCTGCGCGCAGATATTCGCTCAAGGCTTGAGCACGACGCGGACCAGAGATCAAACGACGAGCTGCGCGTGGCTTTGATGGAGAAGCTTATCGAGAGCAATCGGTTTGAAGTCCCTGAGTTCATCGTCGAGCGACAGATCGACTCGCGCATGAACACGCTTCTGCGCCAGATGAGCGGCCAGGGGATGGACCCGCGCCGCATGGACCTCGACTGGCAAGGGATCAGGGAGTCTCAGCGCGAGCGGGCCGAGCGCGAAGTGCGGGGCACTTTCGTCATCGGCAAAATAGCCGAGAAGGAGAAGATCGAAGTCACGGAAGACGAACTCAATCAAGAACTTGAGGCGTATGCCGCCGGCACTCAGCAGGACATAGCTCAACTGAGAGCACGCTTGACAAAGGAGGATGCTCTCGATAGTATCAAGGAGCAGATCAGAAACCGCAAAGCCCTCGACCTTGTAATAGCTTCCGCCAATCTCCAGACCGAAGAAGTCGAGGGGTTGACGCGAGAGCAAAAGGCCGATGCGAAAGGCGAAGGCGATGCGGCGGCTGATGAAGAGGGTGGGCAGGCTGAGGAGTAGCAGCAGTTTCCGAACCGCTCGCACTTGGCAGCGTCTGGAGGTTGAAACAGTCCAAAGCTCCCCGGCATCCTCTCGTGGACGGTTTATTTCTCGGCTCCCTCAAGTGTCGTAATAAAAAAGCAACTTCCGGTAACGGGCAGAGGAAAGTATAATAACCGTATGAACTTTACTGACGACAATCGGGAGGGAAATAATCCACGCATGGCACTTGTACCAATGGTCGTTGAGCAGACGGCTCGCGGCGAGCGCGCTTTCGACATCTATTCACGCCTGCTCAAAGACAACATCATCTTTATCGGCACGCCTATTGACGACACAATTGCCAATCTGGTCGTGGCACAGCTTCTATTTCTGGAAGCCGAAGACCCGGACCGCGACATCTCGCTCTACATCAACAGCCCCGGCGGGTCGATAACCGCAGGGATGGCGATTTACGACACGATGCAGTTTATACGCCCGGACGTGACCACGATCTGCGTCGGGCAGTGCGCTTCGATGGGCGCGTTGCTTCTGGCGGCGGGCGCAGCGGGCAAGCGGTTCGCCCTGCCGAACTCGCGCATACTGATTCACCAGCCGTCGATAGGCGGCATATCGGGCCAGGCGACTGACATACGCATTCACGCTGAAGAGATAATGCGCATGCGCCAGTTGACCAGCCAGATACTTGCGAAGCACAGCGGGCAGGATATAGAGGTAATCGAGCGCGATGTCGAGCGCGACCGTATCATGAGCGCGGCTCAGGCTAAAGAGTACGGCTTGATAGATCAGGTCATTACGCACCGCGAGTAAAGGGGGGGGCGAAGGATTGATCATCCTTCGGTTATATCCGCCTTTCGCGAGCGCCTCTAGAACGAGTAGAGTAGAACTTCAGGAAGATCGGAGACTGGATGAGACGAGGCGACGATACATTGCGCTGTTCGTTCTGCGGGAAATCGCAGAACGAGGTAAAGAAGCTTATTGCCGGCCCTACCGTTTATATCTGCAACGAGTGCATAGACATCTGCAACGAGATCATCACCGATGATCAGCAGCAGGAGACCGCCGCCAGGCGGCCGCCGCTGCCCAAGCCCGTCGAGATAAAAGAGTTCCTCGACGATTACGTTATCGGGCAGGACGAGACTAAAAAGAAGCTCGCGGTTGCCGTCTATCAGCACTACAAGCGCGTGGACATGATAAAGCGCCGCGCCTGCGACGTTGAGATTCAAAAGTCGAACATCCTGCTCATAGGGCCGACCGGGACCGGCAAGACCCTGCTCGCGCAGACACTTGCCAAGATGCTCAACGTGCCTTTCACAATCGTCGATGCGACGACGCTGACCGAGGCCGGGTACGTCGGAGAAGACGTAGAGAACATCATCCTCAAGCTGCTTCAATCCGCCAACGGCGACATCGAGCGGGCGCAGACCGGTATCATCTACATAGACGAGATCGACAAGATATGCCGCAAGGACGAAAACCCGTCGATCACGCGCGACGTGTCGGGCGAGGGCGTGCAGCAGGCGCTTTTGAAGATACTCGAAGGGACGGTCGCGAACGTCCCGCCGCAGGGCGGGCGCAAACACCCGCACCAGGAGTTCTTCCCTGTCGATACGACCAACATCCTTTTCATCTGCGGCGGCGCATTCGTCGGGCTTGAAAAGGTCGTCGAGAAGCGCGTGGGCAAAAAGGCGCTCGGCTTTAACGCCAACGTCAAGAGCGTACGCAAGCAGCGGTTGAGCGAGACGCTTGCGGCGGTCGAGCCGGAAGACCTTATAAAGTTCGGCCTGATCCCTGAATTCGTGGGCCGCCTTCCCGTAATGGGCACGCTGCACGAGCTTGATGAAGCGGCGATGATCGAGATATTGACCGAGCCCAAGAACGCGCTCGTCAAACAGTATCAGAAACTGTTTGAGTACGAAGGCGTCAAGCTCCGCTTTATGGAAGAAGCTTTGGCCGCGGTCGCTCGCATGGCTTGTGAGCGCAAGGTCGGCGCGCGCGGGCTTCGCATGATCTTGGAAGAGCTGATGCTTGACGTGATGTACATGCTGCCCTCCAACAAGAAGGTCAAAGAGTTTGTAGTAACGCGCGAGATGGTTGAGAACCGGCGCGCGACGTTCCCCGTCCTTGAAAAAGCAGGGTAAACCGAGGATCGAGGTGTAGATGAAAGGCCAGGAAAAATAGCCGAGTTTCGAGCTATTTTTCTCGCCTTTCGTCTTTACACTTCATCCTTTCACAGTCCTTCGGTATAGTTATAAATCATGAATGAATTCAGTGACAGCACACCCACAGATGTACTGAGATGCCCCATGGTCCCTATCAGGGACGTGGTCGTGTTCCCGTTCACAATGGTTGCCTTCGTAATCGGCAGGCCCGCGTCTGTACGCGCGCTCGAAGCCGCTCTGCGTGGCGATAAAACAATATTTCTGGCCACACAGCACGACGCGACTATCGACGAGCCTGTGGTCGATCAGGTCTATACCGTAGGGACCATCGCTCGCATAACGCACAACCTCCGGCTGCCCGACGGCAACATCAAGGTCATGGTCGAGGGGCTTGAGCGCGCGCGCAGCGTGCGGGTCGAGGATAACGGCGAATACTGGCTGGCGACGCTCAGAAAAGCGCCCGAGATAAACGAGCCGCGCTCGCGCTTGAACGCGCTGATCGGGCGCATAGGCTCGCTCGTCGACCAGTACGTGCGGCAATCAACCGAGCTTGCCAACCCTGAGACGCTTACCGGCGCGCTCAGAAATGACGACCCCGCGCGACTGTGCGATACGATAGCGTCAAACCTCAAGATTTCGGTCGAAGACAAGCAGGGGCTGCTCGAAGTCTTTCCGCTTCAAGACCGGCTGTCGCGGCTTGTCGAGGTGCTCGAAGTCGAGCTTGAAAAGATTCAAGTCGACCGCGCCATCCACGGCCGCGTAAAACGGCAGATGGAGCGCGCGCAGAAAGAGTACTATCTTAACGAAAAGATCAAAGCCATACATAAGGAGCTTGGCCGCAAGGATGAAAAGGCCGAGCTTGAAGAATTGAAGCAGAAGATCGAAGCCGCGGGCATGACCAAAGACGCGTACGAGAAGGCGGTCGCCGAGCTTCGCCGCCTCGAACAGATGCCGCCGATGTCTGCCGAAAGCACAGTCTCGCGAAACTATCTCGACTGGATGCTCGCGGTCCCGTGGAAGGAGAAGTCCGAAGAGGTGCGCGACATCAAGGCCGCGCAGGAAGTCCTTGACGCAGACCATTACGGGCTTGAAAAGATCAAGGAGCGCATTCTCGAATACCTGGCCGTGCGCCAGCTTGTCGAGCGCCCGCGCGGATCGATACTCTGTTTCGTCGGACCTCCGGGCGTGGGCAAAACCAGCCTGGGCCGCTCCATCGCCAAAGCTACTGGCCGCAAGTTCGTCCGGCTGAGCCTGGGCGGGGTGCGCGACGAAGCCGAGATTCGCGGCCACCGCCGCACATACATAGGCGCGCTGCCCGGCCAGATCATCCAGATGATGAAGAAGGCCGGGACCGTAAACCCGCTCATCATGCTCGACGAGGTCGATAAGCTCGGCATGGATTTCAGGGGCGACCCCTCGGCGGCGCTTCTCGAAGTCCTCGACCCTGAGCAGAACTACGCGTTCCACGACCACTACCTCGATGTCGAATATGATCTGTCGAACGTGATGTTCATAGCGACGGCAAACGTGTTGCACACGATCCCGCCGCCGCTCCAGGACAGGCTTGAGATCATACGCCTGCCCGGCTACACGGAGCGCGAGAAACTTGAGATCGCGCGCCGCCACCTTTTGCCCAAGCAGCTTGAGGCCAACGGGCTTAAGGCCGAGCAGGTAGACTTCTCTGAAGACGCGCTGCGAACTCTCGCGCAGTTCTACACGCGCGAGGCGGGCGTCAGGAATATGGAGCGCGAAGTCGCTTCGGTCCTCAGAAAGCTTGCCCGCAGGCTTCTTACGGCAGACGACCCCGAAACCTACCGCGAGGTGGTCACGGGCGATCTGGTCAAAGAGCTGCTCGGCCCGACGAGGTTCCGCCCGCAATCGCTAGCGGAACAAAGCGAGGTCGGGTTAGCCACAGGGCTTGCCTGGACAGAGGTCGGCGGCGAAGTGCTTCACATCGAAGCGTCGCTTATGGCCGGGCGCGGCAACATAACGCTTACGGGCAAGCTCGGCGAGGTGATGCAAGAGTCTGCCCGCGCGGCCCTGTCTTGCGTGCGCGCTCGCGCGGCAAAGCTCGGTATCGCGCCCGACTTTTATAAGAAGTTCGACCTTCACCTGCACGTGCCCGAAGGCGCGATCCCGAAGGACGGCCCTTCGGCCGGGATAGCCATCTCGACAGCGATTGTCTCGGTGCTGACTCAACAGCCTGTGCGCCGCGACGTGGCCATGACGGGCGAGATAACGCTCAGGGGCAAGGTGCTCCCAATCGGCGGGGTCAAAGAGAAGCTCCTGGCGGCTCACCGCGCCGGGACGACCACGGTGATCCTGCCAAAGGAGAACGCCAAGGACCTTGTCGAGCTGCCTCTGGATGTCAAAGAGGCGCTGTCGATCCACACGGTTGACGATGTCGATGAAGTGTGGCGGCTCGCGCTCGAAAACGCGCCGGAGATAAAAGGACACCTGGACGCGCCGGAGGTTCCGATCTGGGGCCAGCAGCCCCCGGCCGACGCGCCAGGAACCAATCCCACGATTGAATGAGCCAAGTGACAGGTGACAAGTGACGAGTGACAAGAAAGAGCAGACGCGGCTGCGGGTTCTAATCTCCTTCTTGTCACTCGTCACTGTTTACTTGTCACCTTTCTTATGAAAATAAAGAGCGCCAACTTTATCAAGAGCGCCACCAGCCCCGATCACTACCCGCGCGACCGCCGACCTGAGATAGCCTTCATGGGAAGATCGAATGTCGGCAAGTCGAGTTTGATAAACAGCATGCTTGGCGTTAAGGGGCTTGCGCGGACAAGCGGCACGCCCGGACGGACGCAGCTCATAAACTTCTTTTCGATAAACGACGCCTTTTATTTTGTGGACCTGCCCGGTTACGGGTATGCGCGAGTGCCTACGGACATAAAGAAGGAGTGGGGGCCAATGGTCGAGAAATATCTTGCAACCCGGCCTAACCTTGTGCTATCTATACTTATCACTGATTCGCGGCACGAGCCCACCCCGTTAGACCTGCTGATGAGAGAATGGCTGGAATCTAGGGGAAAGCCGTTCATCGTTGTTGCGACCAAGGCTGACAAGCTGAGTAGTAACAAGCTAAGGGCGAATCTCAGCCGCGCGTCGGCGGTGTTTGGAAAGGACGAGATTATCCCGTATTCTTCGGTTACGCGCCGTGGCGCTGACCGAATCTGGAAAGAGATCTCCACTCAGATTTCGGATTTTGGATTGCGGACTTCGGATAGAACCAGTGGTGCGTAGCTTGAAGGTCCGATGTCCGGCGATTTAACGATCCATAAATTCACAAATCCGCAATCTTAATCCGCAATTGATTTCCCCGGTCAACGAATCCGCGCCGCTTGGTCGAACGCGGCACAATAGTGAGGAATTCAAAATAATATGCCAGAAGAAGTAAAAGAACTGATGGACATTGGAGAGCTTAAGGAGATGTCTATCTCGAAGCTCACACATATCGCAAAAGAGCTCGACATACCCGGTGCCACGGGGATGCGCAAACAGGAGCTGATCTTCAAGATATTGCAGGCCCAGACCGAGAAGTCCGGCCTCATCTTCTCTGAAGGCGTGCTTGAGACGCTCCCCGACGGGTTCGGGTTTTTGCGGGCGCCGGATTACAACTACTTGCCCGGCCCTGACGACATCTATGTCAGCCCGTCGCAGATTCGCAAATTCGACCTGCGCACGGGCGACACGATCTCAGGCCAGATTCGCCCGCCGAAAGAAGGCGAGCGATACTTTGCGCTCATCAAGGTCGAGGCGATTAACTTCGAGCCGCCGGAGATGGCGCGAGACCGCGTCTTTTTCGATAACCTTACGCCGCTCTACCCCGAAGAGAAGCTGCGGCTCGAAACCGACGCCGAAAACCTCGGCGGGCGCGTGCTCGACCTGATGACCCCCATAGGCAAAGGGCAGCGCGCGCTGATCGTTGCGCCTCCGCGAACCGGCAAGACGATGCTTTTGCAATCAATCGCAAACTCGATCACGCGCAATCACCCTGAGGTGACATTGATCGTGCTGTTGATCGACGAGCGACCGGAAGAGGTAACGGACATGCAGCGCAGCGTCCACGGTGAGGTCATAAGCTCGACCTTTGACGAGCCGCCCACGCGCCACGTGCAGGTCGCCGACATGGTGATTGAGAAGGCGAAGCGACTCGTCGAATACCGCCGCGACGTGGTAATCCTGCTCGATTCGATCACGCGGCTCGCCCGCGCTCACAACTCCGTGGTCCCGCCGTCGGGCAAGATTCTGTCAGGCGGTATCGATTCGAACGCGCTTCAAAAGCCGAAGCGGTTCTTCGGCTCGGCTCGAAACATCGAAGAGGGCGGGTCGCTGACGATCATAGCGACGGCCCTTATCGACACGGGCTCGCGCATGGACGACGTGATCTTTGAAGAGTTCAAGGGCACGGGCAACCTCGAAATCAACCTCGACCGCAAGCTTACGGAAAAACGCATCTTCCCGTCCATCGACATCAACAAGTCGGGCACGCGCAAGGAAGAGCTGCTGCTTGCGCCGACCGATTTCAACCGCATCATCGTGCTGCGCAGGGTGCTTTCACAGCTTTCGCCCACGGAAGCTATGGAGCTGCTGCTCGACAAGCTCGGCAAGACCAAGTCGAACTCGGACTTCCTCGATTCGATGCAGTCTTGAAGCTAAGTGATCGTAAACCGTGAACCGTGACAAGTCAGAGGAGAGCGCCAGACCACGCACTCCTTCCCTCTTGTCACGGTTTACGGTTCACGGTTCACGTTCCCTGGTCCTTGACGCGTCAGCGCGTTTATCCCGCCCGTGACCCCGCAGCCGAATACAAGCCCTTCGATAGCGCCGAGAAAAAGCTTGGTGGTCCGGCCGAATTGAACTTCGCCGAACATCGATGCGAGGCCGTCCATCCTCAGTTGTGAATCGGTGAACGAGCGCGACAGGATTTCAAGGCTTGCGGTGAAGAGGCTTCCGCCTGCGGCGGCCAGCAGGACGCCCGCGACAAGACCGCATAGTCCCGCGCCCAAAATCTTCTGCCACGGTCGCGCCGACGCGACAAGCCTGTCGATCAACACGGCGCCGAGCGATACGGCGCTGCCTATTACAAGCCCTTCAAACGCGCCCGTCATCCCCACGGGCTTTTGACCGAACAACGCTTTGAGCGTATCGACGCCGAGCAGGTTCGCCACAGCGCCCACGGCTGCGCCGCCCGCGCCGCCGCCTACCACGGACCACCAACGGCTGTGGCGATAGGTTATGCGCAGGGCCGCGCTAAGCCCGAAGCTTACGCCAAACCCTGCCGCAGCGCCTACCACTGCGCCGAGACTCAAAAGCACCAGACTCAACGAGACGGCGTCGACGACATCCGACTGTCTCGACGCCGCGAGTCCCGCTCCCAGGAGCATCCCGCCCACAAGCCCCGCGCTCGCGCCGCCCAGAGTTCCGCCGAGTCCCTCTCGCACTATCTCGTGCCAGTCCCTTCTGAGCCTGACCCACGCCAGTCCCGCCATTACGAGCAGGCTTACAAAGAGCGGCAGCTTTGAGAGCCGCACCATTCGCTTGTCGTGATCGCGGATCATCGCGAGGGTCACAGCACGGCGAACCGCGCCCGCGCGCGCCGCTTCGGGTGAGTGTGAAAGTATCGCTTCGACCTGATCGGGGAACCACTCGGCAAGCGCGATACCCGCTGACTTTCTGACTCCGGCATCTTCGTCCCAGAGCGCCGTCGCACAAAGCAATCCCTTCAACTCCTCTTTTTTGATCACAAGAGCCGCTTCGACTGCGCGACGGCGAGCGAGCGGGTCGGGGCTGCGGCTGGCTTCCACGATCAGATCAACAGCGTGCGGCGCGGTCCGTATCAACCAGTCAGGCGCGAGCCGCGCCCGCCCAAGCAGGCTTTTCATCAAGAGATCGGCTTCCGCGCCGTCGAGCCTGAGGTGCTCGCCAAAGGGAAGCAACAAGTCCAGCACGTCAGAATCGATTGTCAGCTCGTGCGCGCGGTAATTCTCCATTGCGCGGTCTAACACGCCGCGCGCGCGCCTCAGCTCGACCTCGTCGCCTGTCAGCCAGCGCGATACTTCGCCGGTCAAAAAATCGTGCGCAAGCTCAAGCCAGCTTTCACCTTCCTGGTTGCGACGACGCACCACGCGCGCCGCGACAAGCTCTTCGAGCAAGCGGTCGGCCTGAACCTCAACTCCGTCGAAAAGGCCCAACAGATCGTCCACGCGAAGCACGAGACGCCGCCCGTCAACAGAGATCAACGAGGTCAGCATGTGACGGGCCGCCGAGAGGTCAGCCGCGTTGAAGCGAGCGAGCACGCGTTCGAGGTAGCCTGCGAGTATGCGGGAAGCGGTCCCCATCTCCTCATAGGCCGCAAGGGTCAATCGGCCCGCCGAGTCTCGCGAGTCGTAAAGGTTGTCGCAGACGATCTGCAATTGCGGCGGGTCTACGACTGCATGGTCGTCAAGATCGTCTAAAAGCCGGTCAACCAGTTCAGGCTCCCAGGTGCTTCCGACACGCCGCGCGGGCTCCGTTATGGCGCGCGCCGCCTGCTCGCGGCTCAACCGGTTCAAGCGGTACTCGTGATGAAAGATTTCGGGCAGGGCGGGTTTAAGCTGGCTCATCTCCGCCAGAAAATCTTCACGCAGCGCAAAGACGAACCTGAGCGTCGCGGGTTCCGATTCATTCAACCGCTTGATGGTGCGTATGAACTGCTCGCGAGTCTCTGACGGGAGCAGCGAGAAGAACTCTTCGAACTGGTCAAAGATAAAGATCACCATATCTGACGGTGATTTGCCGCGAAGCGATTCGAGCACCTGATGAGCGGGGTCAGTAAAGCTTCTGAGCACATGCACGCTATGGCCGCGTGATTTTAAGCGGGGCAATACGCCCGCCCTCAGGATAGAGCTTTTGCCTACGCCTGAGCGGCCGTGGAGGATGAAGGAGCGGCGCGCGAGAATCTGCGAGCATATTGTTTCGATTTCGGAATCCCTTCCGAAAAAGAGGTCCGCGTCTGCTTCGGTATAATAGTCCAGAAATTTATAAGGCCGCTCCGAGACAGGAGCGTCCACGGGCGGGGCGATTGGCTGATCGACCGGCTGGCCGACCGCATCGCCTATGAACATATAGCCGTGTTTGGGGATGGTCTTGATAAATCGCGGGTTCGCGGCGTCGTCTCCGAGCTGCTTGCGGATGTCTTTGATACATTGCGTCAGCGCGGCGTCTGTCACAAAGACGCTGTCCCACACCTCTTCAAAGATGCGGCGCTTTTCGACCAGTTGCCCTGTGTTGCTCACAAGCAGAAGGAGCACGTCGAAGTATTTCGAGTTGAGCGAGACGACACGGTCCGCGCGCCAGAGCTGCCGGTTCTGCGCGTCGATAAAAAAGTCCCCGAAACGGTAGCCGGACGTCTCTGTCTTAGGCTGGATCATATGGTTGATCTTCTCAAGATCGATTTTCTCACAACTTTCTCACGCCTGACTCATTTTTATTTCAAGACTTTACGCTACCTTGATACAGGGCTGGAGCGGATCAGCGCAAGTTCAGGCGGCGCAGGTCTTCAGGCGGCGAAGCTCGGTCAGATGCTCATTCGAAATCATGAGTTGGTCGCCCGCAGCCCCTTAAAACTTTCCCGGCAGACATTATGATAAACCGACAGTTTAACACCTTCATCGACAATCGGAGCGACGACGAGTACTTGCTGAGCCGGATCGACCCGGCAAGGCTCCCCGCGCACGTCGCCGTCATTATGGACGGGAACGGGCGATGGGCAAACAAGCGAAGCCTGCCGCGCATTGCGGGCCATCGCGCGGGCGCGGAGTCCGTGCGAGCGACGGTCGAGACTGCGGCGCGGCTCGGCCTGCGCTATTTGACGCTCTATGCCTTTTCAACCGAAAACTGGAAGCGCCCAAGGATTGAAGTTGACGCGCTCATGAAGCTCTTGAAAGAGTTCTTGAACAAAGAGCTGGTCGCATTGCAAAGAAACAAGATCAGGTTTCAGATGATCGGGCGGGAGCAAGGGCTTGCCCCCAGGCTGCTTGAAGAGATTAAGAAAGCCGAGCAGGAGACGAGCACGAACACGGGTCTTCGGCTGAACATAGCGATAAACTACGGCGGGCGGTCAGAGGTTACCGACGCCGTGCGGCAGCTGGCCTGGGAGGTGGCGGCAGGCAGGCTGAACCCGGACAGGATCGACGAGGCTCTGATTTCAACAAAGCTTTATACGGGCTCGCTCCCTGACCCCGACCTGCTTATACGAACGAGCGGCGAGTTGCGCATCAGCAACTTCCTTATATGGCAGATCGCTTACTCTGAGCTATACGTGACCGAAAAGCTCTGGCCCGATTTCAGAGGCGCGGACCTGATGGAGGCAATACTCGACTACCAGCAACGAGACCGTCGCTACGGCGGCATTAAAGGCGTGAACCGTGAACCGTGAACCGTGACAAGTCAGAGATGATTGCCACGCTACGTATCTCTCCTTTCTTGTCACGGTTCACGGTTCACGGTTCACGCTACGGGCGTTTTCTTGACAACGCTTGCTGCGGTCACATACTATTTTTTGGTATAGTGCGGCAGAATTTCCAGATTATGGAGAGCGTTGTTGAACATCCTACTCGCGGCGTCTGAAGTCGTCCCGTACGCAAAAACAGGCGGCCTCGCCGATGTGGCGGGCGCTTTGCCGAAGGCCCTGGCGCAGCTCGGACATCAGGCCAGGGTAGTGATGCCGCGCTACAATCTGGAACCCATTCTTAATCGCGGCAACCGGTTCGTAGGCCAGATAGACGTGCCATTCAACTTCGGGATTCGGCGCTCGTCTGTCTACATGGACGATTCAGGCCCCGTTCCCGTCTTTTTCATCGACGCCCCGGAATATTTCTCGCGCGGTCGGCTTTACGGCGAACCGGATGATGTTGAACGCTTCGCATACTTCAGCCGCGCCGTGTTGGAGTTCGCGCGGGCTACCGGAGAGCATTTCGACATCATCCACCTCAATGATTGGATGACGGGACTTATCCCGCTTTATCTCAAGACCGCTTACGTCGCCAGCTCAAGCTTTGCCCGCGCAAAGACTGTCTTCACCATCCACAACATGGCTTTTCACGGGTTGTTCGACCCCGGATTGATGGGGAAATTCGGCCTGCCACCGTGGATAAACACTTCGGGCGGCGGCATAGAGTTTCACGGGGCCGCAAGCACGCTTAAAGCCGGGCTGGCATTTTCCGACCAACTGACCACTGTTAGCCCCCGCTACAGCCAGGAGATTCAAACGCCCGAATACGGCTATGGGTTTGACGGGATTCTACGCGCGCGCCGCCACGACCTCGTCGGTTTACTAAACGGGGTCGATTATTCCGAGTGGAACCCTGAGATAGACCCGCTTATCGCCGCGCGGTACTCGACGCACGATCTTTCGGGCAAGCGAGAGTGCAAACGCGATCTGCTCAGGCAGTTCGGGTTGCCCGAGGACCTGGACAGGCCGCTCGTGGGGTGCATCTCGCGGCTGTCGGAGCAAAAGGGGTTCGACCTGATACTTGACGCTGCCTGGCCTATGCTAAATCGCGGGGTGAACTTTATCCTGCTGGCATCGGGGGCAGACTATTACGAACGGGCCTTTCAGAGCCTGCGGGATGCCCGCCCGGATCAGGTCGGCATCTATCTTGGGTTCTCAAACGAGCTGGCGCACAAGATCGAAGCCGGCGCGGACATGTTCTTGATGCCTTCGCGGTTCGAGCCGTGCGGACTGAATCAGATGTACTCGCTAAAGTACGGGACCGTTCCCATAGTCCGGGCGGCGGGCGGGCTTGACGACACGATACAGAATTTCGACAGGGGTCTCAGGACCGGAAACGGCTTCAAGTTCTACGAATACAATTCGTCGAAGCTGTTAGAGAAGATTTACGAATCGCTTCTGGTGTATGCCGACCGCGAGCTATGGCATACACTCATGCTAAATGGAATGCGCGCCGATTATTCCTGGACCGTATCGGCGCGGCGTTACATAGAGGTATACGAAAAGCTGGCGCGACGCGGCGCATCGGCATCTGGATAATCAGGGCTCAGGACTTGGGCGGAATGCCAGTCCCACTCGGTCGTCAGCCCTCATAGCTAATTCTTCGGGAGGCAATGATGAGTGAATTCATGAAGGAAGTGACAGATCAGGATTTTGAGCAGCAGGTGCTGAAATCGGATGTGCCGGTGCTCGTAGATTTCTGGGCAGCGTGGTGTCAACCCTGCCGCCAGCTCGCGCCGGTCGTCGAATCGGTCGCAGAGCGTTATCAAGGCAAGGCCAAGGTCGTAAAGCTAAACGTCGATGACAGCAATCAAACCGCGATGCGTTATGGCGTCCGGGGCATACCGACGCTGATACTTTTTAAAGACGGCAATGAAAGCGACCGCGTCGTCGGAACCACGTCTAAGGAAAATATCTCTAAAATGATTGATCGCGCTCTGGGCGCAGAAGCTGCCATCAGCTAATCTACCCGAATTCGCAGGCGCACCGAGGCTCGAACCTTGTGCGCCTGCACGTCTGTTTAGAGAACCAACGCTTTACAATCCAGGTCGGGCGGTCACTCTTCGGGAGGATTACGGCTCTAGCCCGAACGGCAGGTGTTGCGCCACTGTGTGAGAATAGAAGCGTCTTGATTCAGGAAAGCGATTATGAAAAACATAGTTATAGTAGGCGCGCAATGGGGCGACGAGGGCAAGGGCAAGGTCGTAGACATACTTGCGCCATTCTTCAAGATCGTCGCACGTTATCAAGGAGGCCATAACGCGGGGCATACTGTTCGCATCGCGGACCGCAAGTTTGTGCTTCACTTGATCCCTTCCGGCATACTTCACACGGAATGTACCTGCGTGATCGGCAACGGCGTAGTCGTAGACCCGCGCGCCTTCAGCGCCGAGATCGAAGAACTCCGCCAGTTGGGGATCGAAGCGACCGACAGGCTCTTTGTCTCAACCCGCGCGCACCTGATACTGCCTTATCATACGGCGCTCGACCGCGCGCGCGAGCAGCAACTCGGCTCGAACAGCGTAGGCACAACCATGCGCGGCATCGGCCCGGCCTATGAAGATAAAGCCGCGCGAACAGGTATAAGGGCGGGCGACCTTCTCTACCCGGACCTGCTCGTCGAGCGGATCAAAGCGAATATCGAGGCGGCTAACGTTAAACTTCAAGCGCTGGGTGTCGAGCCTTTGCCTGTCGAGCAGGCGACGGACGAGTACCTTCGAGAAGCGCTCGCGCTCAAGCCGTTTGTGCGCGATACGATGGCGATGATCAACAATGCCGTGCGCGAAGATCAACCCATCTTGCTCGAAGGCGCGCAAGGAACGATGCTCGACCTGGACCACGGAACTTATCCCTTCGTCACATCTTCAAACGCTACTTCCGGGGGAGCGGCGACAGGACTTGGGATTGCGCCGAAACATATAACCGGCGCGCTCGGCATAGCCAAGGCTTACACGACGCGAGTAGGCGGCGGCCCGTTTCCGACAGAGCTTTTGGACGAAACCGGCGCTTACTTACAAAAGCGCGGCAACGAGGTAGGAGCCTCTACAGGCCGCCCGCGCCGCACGGGCTGGTTCGACTCGGTAGTCGTGCGCTACGCAACTGCCGTAAACGGGCTTGACGCGCTGGCTTTGACAAAGCTCGACGTGCTCGACGAGTTTGAAGAGATCAAGCTCTGCACATCCTATCGCTTGCGCGGCGAGATTATTAAGGAGATGCCGTACGGCGCGAACCTTTTGGCAGAGTGCGAGCCCGTTTATGAAACGATGCCGGGGTGGCAGACCTCGACGAGCGCGATCACGAAATACGACGAGTTGCCTGAGCGCGCAAAAGAGTACGTGCGCCGCATCGAAGAGCTTTGCGAAGCGCCGGTGGCGATGATCTCGACGGGTCCGGAACGCAACGAGACTATAATCCGCGAAGAACATTCCGTAGCCGGTTGGATGAGGTAGACAGGTCTCAGATTTCAGATTCCATGCGCCTCAATCCGAGATCACCCAAAGTAGATCGAGTAGGCCATCTTGGCCATTGTCCACAGCCTGCCCCACTCGAAGCGACCTGTTTGCGCATCCTTGAGCGACTCCAAAGCCATGCGGCGCAGTCGAGTGGAGTCGCGGCGAAAGAGGAAGTCTCGAACGTAAGGCCCGGCCACGTCGAAAAAGTTGAAGTCCGGGTTCATGACTATGCTCACGCCTTCGAGCGTCATCAACGCGCGCATCAGGTAAGTGAAATGCGCGGGCGTAGTGATCGGGTGTTCGTAAATTACCGGCGCGAGGTCGTACGTCAAATCCTTGAACCGGACCTCCTTGAGCTTTAGGTTCAGCTTGCGCGCGAAGACATCTTTCACGATCCGGCGAATCGCCGCGAGGTCCGCTTCGGGGGCGAGGAAGCCAAGCCCTATCAGGTCGTCTACAATCGCGTCGATGTCTCGGTTGTAGAGGTGGAAGAACGCCTCGACTATGCGCCGCTGCAAATCCTCGGATATGTGCCCGGCCATCCCGAAGTCGAAGATAGCAAGCCGCCCGTCATTCATCACCAACAGATTGCCCGGATGCGGGTCTGCATGAAAGAAGCCGTCTTCGAGCAACTGCTTGAAATAAGCTCGGTACAGCAACTCGTTTATCTTGCGGGGATCGTGGCCCGCGCCGCGCAAGCCCGCAAGGTCCGTCACCTTGATTCCGGTGATGAACTCCATCACAAGCACGCGACCGGTCGAATAGTCGTGATAGATACGAGGGATATGAATACCGCGCCAGTCGCGGAAATTCTGCTTGAACCGGTCGGCGCTCTGAGCCTCGCGGCGGTAATCCATCTCTTCGTGGATAACGCGGTCGAATTCGTCAATCGTTCCAAACCAGTTGATGCCGGGAAAGAGGTTCGGGTATCTGGAAAGCACTCGCGCTATACGTCTCAGCAGATCGAGATCGTAGCTGACGGTCTCCTCCAGCCGGGGCCGCTGCACCTTGACCGCTACAACCTCGCCCGTTGTCAAAGTCGCGCGGTAGACCTGGCCGAGACTCGCTGAAGCGATTGGCTTGTCTGAGATCTCTCGAAAGACTTCCTCAAGAGGGCGACCCAGCTCGGACCCGATCAAGCTCATCGCTTGCTCGTTTGAAAACGCGGGCACGCGGTCGTGCAATGTGCTCAACTCGTCTACGTACTCGATGGGTAACAGGTCGGCTCGCGTACCTAGCATCTGCCCGCTCTTTATAAAAGTCGGGCCAAGCTCGATCAACCGCTCGCGCAAGCGCGCAGCCTGCCGCCTTAGTCTCGTCTCGCGCTCCTCCTGCCTCCTGCCCAGCCACCCCTTCGTGTCGAGGTAAACGTAGAGCGCAAAACTGAGAAGCGTCCATAGCACGTAACCGCCGCGCACCCACCGGGATATTCTGCCCCTTCTTTTCATCCCTCCTATTCTAACCGCTCGCGGCCCTATCCTCAAATCGCGCGTATACGCCAAATCTGGCCGTTTTGAGCGATTCGGCCCTGATTTATCGGCTCACAGGTATTAGATAGCCGCAACTGGCGTATAAGTATTTTTAATTTTGCACGTTTTGGGCGATTTGATAAAATAAGAGCGTCGTAAAAGAGCAGTAGATATTTAGGAGCCGCTATGACATTTGAAAAGGTGGAGAGCAGTTACGACGAAGGGTACGACCCGGTCGAAGGCGACGTCGAATTGGAAGACGGCGACGACGTGCGCGACCAGGACGAAACCGAAGAGATAGATAAGACGGACCTGTTGAAGCTTTACCTGCGCGAAGCGAGTCGCACGCCTATGCTTGACGCGGCAGGCGAAGTGAAGGCAGCCAGAAGGATCGAGCGCGCACGCCAGAGGCTTATGCGCCTGCTGTCCCGGTCGCCGGTAATCGCCGAGTACTGCCTGCATCTCGGCGAGGCGCTTCATCAGGGCACTGAAAGCGCGCCGGAGATGATCGAAAAAGTATCGGCCGGTCAGGCAGAAGGTGCCTCCGCGAACGCAGGAGAGAAGGCTGTTGAGGCTTTCGCGAAAGTCGGCAACGCGTACCGCGACCTTCTCACTACGGCAGTAAAGAAAGGCCGTAAGGTATCGCAGGGCCGCGCGGCCAGGCGCGGGCGAAAGTCGCGAGCGCGCAGGCTTGTCGAGTTGTCCCGCTCGATACGTGCGGTAGTGTTTACGCCGGCCGCCGAGCGCAGGCTTGTCTCGATAGTCGAGAGCGCCGGTCGTATCGCGCGCACATACCTCCCCGAAGCCGAGCAGGAAAAGACAAAATATATAGGGCTTAGAATCACGGCTATCGACACGACGCCCGATCATCAGAGGTTTAACGTGGAGGCTGTCGTATCGAAGGTCATCGCGGGCGGGCTTTCATTGCCCGCAGATATTGTGAAGCTGTCGCACAAAGTCACTGCGGTAGCCTCGGAGCTACACGCGGCCAAGCAGAGCATGACCGAAGCCAACCTGAGACTGGTCGTATCGGTTGCGCGGCAGTTCACAAAACGCGGTCTGCCGTTCCTCGATCTTGTGCAGGAAGGCAACGTCGGGTTGATGCGCGCCGTCGAGAAGTTCGACTGGCGGCGAGGCTTCCGCTTCTCCACTTATGCTATGTGGTGGATAAGGCAATCTATGGCTCGCGCGCTCGACACGCAAAGCCGCGTCGTCAGGCTGCCCGCGTCTGAGCTGACTTTAATCAATAAAGTATCCAGGGCCGCCAGGTCCGTGAGCGAAGAGACGGCCACGCTCGCTTCAAGCTCTGAGATCGCCGAGCGATTGGATATTGACGCGGAGAAGGTAAGAGAGACGCTGGGGTTTGCGCAGCATACAATAACGCTCGACGCGGCGGCGAACGACAACGGCGAGGCGGCTGTGAACTTCATCGACTCCGGCGATTCCGGGAACCCGTTTATTGCGGCGGTCGACAGGTCGAGGCGTGACGCGATCAAAAAGGCGCTCGCTCACCTTACCCCGCGCGAAGCAAAAATTCTAAGGATGCACTACGGGCTCGATTCGGGAGCTGAGCCTCGGACGCTTGAGGAGATCGGGCAGGACCTTGCCGTCACAAGAGAGCGGGTCCGGCAGATCGAAGCGAGCGCGTTCGCCAAGCTTCGCGAGATGGAAGCAGGCTTGAGCCTGCGCGAGTTCCTTACCGTAGCCTGACTTTGAGGCCGGGAATGAATCGCTTTTATTCCCGGCCGATTTCTCTCGTAAGATTCAGCAACTCGTACAGGTTCGCCGCGTAGGACGCGCCCTCGAACCGGTCGCGCACCTCTCGCCCCTGAAACCCCGTGCCCCCTATAACTATGCGAGTGCCGTGCTTTGAAGCAGCTCGATAGAGCCCTATGTAATCACGCGCGGCCCGCTCCATGTTGTCTGCCATCGTGGCCGATATGCAGATCAGGTCGGGGTGGAACCTGCTTACCGCATCCGCGAACGAAAAGAGCGGAGTGTGTGTCCCCAGAGAAATCACCCTCCATCCTTCGATCTCTAATAGCTCACGTATAATCACAGAGGCGAGCAGATGAAATTCATCTTCGGAGCAGCCTACCAGCGCGAGGCGATTAGCCGAGGGCTTACGCGCCAGCACGCGCGACAACTCTGCAAGTGCCTGAAGCGTGGCAAAGGTGGCCAGGTGCTCTTCATAAACTTGAAGACGGCCCGTGCGCCACATCTCGCCTATCTGCCACATCGCGGGCTTGATAACCTCTTCGGCAATCGTGACAAGCGGGATGCCGCTCAGGTACAACCGGTTTAGCAGGACGGTTATGTCGCGCTCTTCGCCCGCGACGGCGGAGTCCATGTAGAGGCTCGATAACGCGGGGAAATTTTGCTGGGCGATCAATGCCGCCACCTCCGCGTCCATCTCAGCGCGAGCGTGCGCGGGAGCCGGCGCGGACGCGACAAGTCCGCTGTGAGCTTGAAACTCCAGAACGTCTTCTTTATCGAATTTCCGGTGCCCGCCTATGGTCTTGCGACACTTGAGCGTGCCCGCGTCGGCCCACCGCTTGATGGTCGATTCGCTCACCTCCCACATCTTCGCCAGTTCGCAAGTTGAATAGGAACGCTTCATAGCCTGAATTTGGAAGAATAACGAGGAGCGTCATGCCGGTCAAGAAATTGACCGGGATTCAAAGATCACCTGCGCGATTGCAAGGCCGCCTGAATGCGTGAGCGATAGATGCACGGAGCTGGCGCCAAGCGACTGGAAGCGTGCGAGCGCAATCCCAGTCAGCTCAAGCCGGGGCGCGCCGCCTGCGCCGCAGACGACTTCGATCTCGCGCCACCCGACGCCGCTTCCCCACCCCGTACCAAGCGCCTTCATCGTCGCCTCTTTTGCCGCGAACCGCGCAGCATAGCTGGGTATACGCGAGCCCCGCTGCTCACAATACTCAATTTCGCCCGCTGTAAAGACGCGGTCCCGAAACCTGTTGCCCCGCCGCGCTAACACCTTCTCCAGGCGCGCGGTCTCAACCAGATCGATGCCGGTGGCGATTATCATCGCTTGCCTCGGTTCATAACTCTATCTCCATAAGGTCCTGAGCGAGGGTCGTGTCTGGAAATATCGCTCGCGCTTCTTCGAGCAACGGAGTCACGTCCTGGTAACGCGAGCTGAAGTGTGTGATGAGCAGTCGCCGCGCTCCCGCCTTTCGAGCTATCTCTGCGGCCTCGGCGGCGGTCGAATGGCCGTAGTCGTTCGCTTCTGCCGCAAGGTCCGAGGTAAACGTCGCCTCGTGTATCAAGAGGTCGGCGTTGCGAGCAAGCTCGACCGCCGCTTCACACGGTCGCGTGTCTGTGCAATACGCGACAACCTTGCCGGGTCGCTCAGGCCCAAGCACGTCCGACGGAAGCACAGTGCGACCGTCTTCCAGCTGAACATCCTGGCCCGATTGCAGGCGACCGAAAAGCGGCCCCTTCGGCACACCCAGCTCAAGCGCGCGCTCCAGGTTGAAGCGGCCCGGTCGCGCGGTCTCCTCGACTCTGTACCCGACCGCGAATATCCTGTGATCGAGCGGGCGCGCGTAGACTTTGTAGTCATCGGTTTCATAGACTGTCGCCATCCCCGCCGGGCCGTCGCCGAAGGAGGACTCGCGGTGTCGGTTGCCGCTTTCGTCAGGGTCGCGCAACTCTTGAAGCTCAAGCGGGTAGTTGACGAAAAGTATCTTGAGCCGCGCGAGCAGATCGAGATAGTCGCGCATACCTTCGGGGCCTGTAAGCGTCAGCCCGCGCACACGGCGGTCGAGCCCCATAGTCGAAAGCAGCCCGCTCAGCCCGTTGAAATGGTCGCCATGAAAATGCGTGATAAAGACGGCCGCGAGCCTGTTTGAAGAGAGTCCCGCTCGCTGAATCTGCGTCTGCGTAGCCTCGCCGCAATCGAACAGCAACCACTCGCCTTCGCGCACGACTGCCAGCCCGCTCACATTTCGCTTTGGAGTCGGCTTGCCTGAACTTGTACCGAGCGGTATCACCTTCATGATCACTTTAAAATACCACATCGAAACCGGCAGGGCATACAACGGCGCGGTTGCCTGCGGCAGCAGGAATGCTTGCTGACACCATTGAGTCGTTTCTGATACAATTACCGGGCAATCAACCTCAGGATTATCGGAGAGTTTATGAAGTTAAGAACAACTGTTCTCGCGCTCGCGATGGTGCTGTCGCTCTC
Organism: uncultured Clostridia bacterium; assembly: GCA_964615905.1. Taxonomy (GTDB): domain Bacteria; phylum Acidobacteriota; class Blastocatellia; order UBA7656; family UBA7656; genus DATLMR01. The sequence continues at coordinate 20,703 of CAZTUB010000005.1, read as the reverse complement.
GTGGCTGGCAGCGGCGCAAGAGAAGCCAAAGCAGATGCCTAAACTCGCTATGGCTTCATTTAAGCACGACATTGGCGAGATAAAACCAGGCGACCAGCTCACGTACACGTTCAAGGTGAAGAACGAAGGGACGGCTGATCTGCAAATCATCAACGTGGCCCCAAGCTGAGGGTGCACCGCCAGCGACTTTGACAAAGTCGTGCCTCCTGGTAAGGAGGGAAAGATCACACTGGTTATCGCGCATTCTGAAAGATATACCGGCGAAGTTGCAAAATCGGCTCTGGTCACAACCAACGACCCGGCGCATCCAAGCTTCAATCTGGTTTTGAGGGCTTACGTCAAGCCGCCCGCTTCGGCTACTTCTACGGGCAAAGCGAAGACGAACGCGTCGGCTATGTCGAAAGTGGTCGGCCCGTTTTCGGTTAGCCCGACAAACAACTGGATAGCGTCTACGATAAGCGGCGACCCAATCGCCACGAGGCTCTACCTCTACAACAACGACCCGACGCCTGTTCATATAAAGAACGTAAACCCCGGCGGCAAGACTTTCTCTGTTGGGGTCAAGCCCATAGAGGATGGAAAGCGGTATGAAGTGGTCGTGGCTACCGATCCCGCTTTGAAGCCGGGACAGTACAAACAGACCGTCATCATCACGACCGACAGCAAAACCTCGCCCGAATTGCCCGTCTACCTCGACCTCACGATATTGCCGAAGGTAGTGACGATGCCTGTCGAGATAATAATGCCTCAGCTGCCAACGGTTATCGATCTGGCGTCGCTCTCCATGCCGAAGATATATGTCCGTAAAGCGCGCGGCGGCGGTCTGGTCATCAAGAGCGTGAAATCGACAGTGTCGTTTGTCACGCCCGTACTCAAAACACAGGAGGATGGCCGGTTCTACACCGTGGAGCTGATGTTTGCCAACCTGAAAAAGATGGAGCCGGGCGAAGTCAAAGGGAAGATCATCATCGAAACTAACGATGAAGAAAGTCCTAAGATAGAGGTTCCGATCCGCTTCGCTTTTAAGTAAGCGCAAAGGGCGGGACTGTTTAGTCCCGCCCTCTTCCCTGCCTTCTCACCTGAAGCCAGTACCTTTCAATTAATAAGCGGGAATTTAGTTCGAGCCGGTCGCTTCAAGAAAAGAGCGCACGCGGTCCTGTATCGAAGCGGTCGAGTAAAGGTCAGAGATAACGGCGAGACTGTCGGCCCCCGCTTCAATCACCTGCGCGGCGCGGGCGAGCGTGATCCCGCCGATGGCGACGAGCGGGCGCGACACGCGGCTTCTGACCTCTTTTATCAAACCGAGCCCGATTACAGGGTCGGGGTTCTCTTTAGTAGAAGTTTCAAAGACAGGCCCCACGGCGATGTAGTCAATCGCCAGCGAATCGGCCACCAGAGCCTGCTCTACGGTGTGCGTCGAATAGCCTATGATCCGGTTGTCGCCGACGATACGGCGAGCTTCTTCAACCGGGAGGTCGTCCTGGCCCAGGTGCACGCCGTCTGCTCCGGCCGCTACTGCTATGTCGAGACGGTCATTGATGATTATGCGGACGCCGAGCCTGCGCGCGGCGGCAATCGCTTCGACCGCCGATTCGTAGAAGTCGCGCGGGCTCGCAAGCTTGTCGCGCAACTGTACGAGCCGCGCGCCGCCAGCGGCCAGTTGCTCGACCTGCTCCCGGTGCGTCAGCCCGCTGAGCCGCGTGTCTGTTATTGGGTAGAGTCTGGGAAGCGATAAGCGCATTGGCTCAAAACCTACCTGGTTGCGCTCGTGCTCTTCGAAGGATTCTCAGAGTTGTACCGGTCCATGAACTTGGTCGAGATGTTGCCCTTGATAAAATCGGGGTCCGCCAATATACGCTTGTGCAGAGGCACTGTCGTCTGTATGCCTTCAACGATCATCGCCTGGAGCGCGCGCTGCATGCGGGCAATCGCCATCTCGCGCGTGCGATGATGGACGACCAGTTTTGCGATCAGCGAATCGTAATGGGGAGGGACAAACCAGCCGTTATACGCAGCCGTGTCTATTCGCACTCCAGGCCCGCCCGGAAGGTTCAGCGCGGTGATCAACCCCGGAGAAGGGGTAAAGGTATCGGGGTTTTCGGCGTTGATGCGACACTCGATTGAATGGCCGCTAAAGACTATATCCTCCTGGCCGAATTCGAGCCGCTCGCCTGCCGCTATCAATATCTGCTCGCGCACGAGGTCCGTGTTCGTGACCATCTCAGTCACTGGATGCTCGACCTGTATGCGCGTGTTCATCTCCATGAAGTAGAAGTTCTTGTTCTCGTCGAGCAGAAACTCCATCGTCCCCGCGCTTTGATAGCCGATCTCCTTACAGGCGCGGACGGCAATCTCGCCCATCTCGCGGCGAATCTCAGGCGTGATGGCTGGCGACGGGGTCTCTTCTATAAGCTTCTGATGGCGGCGCTGGACAGAACACTCGCGCTCGCCGAGGTGGACGACGTTGCCGAACGAATCGCCAAGTACCTGTATCTCGATGTGGCGCGCGATCTCTATATATTTCTCTATGTACACGGCCGGGTTGTTAAAAGCGAGCTGCGCTTCGTGCTGCGCCGTAGGCAGCGCCGCCAGCAGCTCCTCGCGGTTGCGGACTATGCGCATGCCGCGCCCGCCGCCGCCGGCCGAGGCTTTTATGATTACAGGGTAACCGATCTGGTCTGCGATGCGGGCGGCCTCGGCTTCATCCTCGATTATGCCGTCGAACCCCGGCGTTATTGGAACGCCCGCCGCTTTCATAGTCGCGCGCGCCTGAGCCTTGTCGCCCATCATGCGAATGCTTTCGGGGCTCGGCCCTATGAATTTGATATTGCAGGCATCGCATACTTCGGCGAAGTAAGCGTTTTCGGCAAGAAACCCGTAGCCGGGGTGGATAGCGTCTACGTTTGTGATCTCTGCTGCCGAGATGATGGCAGGGATATTGAGGTAGCTCTTTGAAGACGGCGCGGGGCCGATGCAGACGTGCTCGTCGGCAAAGAGCACGTGCAGCGCATTGCGGTCGGCCTCGGAATGGACCGCGACCGTCTTTATGCCAAGCTCTTTGCAAGCCCAGATTATGCGCGTTGCGATCTCGCCCCGGTTAGCTATAAGTATTTTTTTGAACATGAGAAACAGACTTCACGACCCAGGACCGGCGGGAACCGAGCGCGGCTTCCCCGCGAGTCCGGCTTAGCTGAGTCTTATCGCGAACAGCGGCTCGCCGAACTCGACGGCTTGCGCGTTTTGAGGGTATATCTCGGCTACCACTCCGTCCACGTCCGACTCTATCTCGTTCATTAGCTTCATCGCTTCGATGATGCAGAGAACCTGCCCCTTTTTGACGCGAGAGCCGACCTCGACAAACGGGTCGGCATCCGGCGACGGCGAGCGATAGAAAGTGCCGACAATCGGCGAGGTGAGGACATGACTGCCGGCCGGCGCGGCTGCCGATTTCGCCTCGGGTTGAGGCTGTGCGGCGATCACCGCGTTATTGACGGCCTCGGCGGCTTGAGCGGGCGAGGCTACGGTCTCGGCCTGCGGTTGAGAGACAGGCGCGGGCTGCGCCTGGGGCTGCGAAGAGAGAGCGGGCGACGGGCTGAAGCGACTCAGACGGAGGCGGAACCCTTGTCGCTCGATCTCTATTTCAGCAAACCCCTTGTCGCTTATCAGCTCGATCAATTCTTTGATCTCTTTCAGGTTCATGCCAGACCTTCTCCTCTGCCTGTAGCTTCAGGTTATGCCTGAATGTCGGAATAAGCGAAAGCCCCAGCCGTAAGCGACTGAGGCTCGTAATGAATCTGCGACCGTCAATCTTACTCCGAACCGGTCTTCTTCTGGCGCACGGTCTTTGGCGCGGCTGCCTTACCCTTATTAGCGCTGCCTTTGGCCGCCCCGCCCTTTGTGGCTCCGCCTTTTTTGGCTCCACCCTTTGCCCCTCCGGTCGATTTGGACGCGGACTTCTTAGCGGCGGGCTTTTTGGCGCCAGACTTTTTAGCCTCGGACTTCTTGGCATCTGACTTCTTAGCGTCGGCCTTCTGCTCCTGGTCTTCACCCGTCTCTGCCTTCTTGCCGCGACCGAAGAAGCGGCGAGTCTTCTTCTTCTCCTGCGTCTTATCTTCTTCCTTGGTAGCCTTATGCTCGCTGCCGACGAGCTCGATCAAGGCCATCTCCGCGCCGTCGCCTTTGCGCGCGCCGAGTTTGAGGATGCGCGTGTAGCCGCCGGGCCTGTCCGCAAAGCGCGCGGCGATCTCGTCAAAGAGCTTGTCGAGCGCGAGAATGCCTGCGGTGCGCGGAGCCTGGGGCCGCTTGTACCCGCCGTCGGGAACGCGGTTTCTGTTACCGGTGTAAAAGTACGCGGCCGCAAGCCTGCGTGCGTGCAAAGCGGCTTCGGGCGCATCGGCTGTGAGCGCGCGCTTGCCAAGCGTGATTACGCGCTCGGCGAACGGGCGAAGCTCTTTGGCCTTCGGCAGGGTCGTAATCAATCGCTCGTGGACAATGAGCGAAGTGCAAAGGTTACGCAGCAGAGCTTTCCTGTGCTCTGACGTGCGCCCCAATTTTCTGTGAGCCACTCTGTGTCGCATACTTTCCCCTCGTTATCGTTGTGGATTTCGGGAAGGGCGCGGGCCGTTTGTTATTCGCGCCCCGTCAACGTATTCCGAAATCCGCGCAGGGTTGACCGGAGTCAACCTAAGCGCCGCTGTCTTCGAGCAACCGTCCCTGCTCGTCGAACTTCATCCCCAGGTGCAAGCCCATGGTGTGGAGAATCTCTTTGATCTCGTTGAGCGACTTGCGACCGAAGTTCTTGGTCCTGAGCATGTCGGGCTCTGTCTTCTGGACAAGCTCGCGAATCGTGCGAATGTCGGCGTTCTTGAGGCAGTTATAAGAGCGGACCGAAAGCTCAAGCTCGTCAACCGAGCGGTCGAGGTTCTCGTTAAACTGCATGCGGCCAACTTCCTCGCTGTCGGCTTCGGCAAGCTCCGGCTCCTCTTCGAAGTTGATAAAGATCTGCATGTGATCTTTTATCAGCTTGGCGGCGAGCCCGACCGCGTTATCCGGCTTGACCGAGCCGTTCGTCCATACTTCAATGGTCAGCTTGTCGTAATCGGTATCCTGTCCGAGTCTGGCCGCCTCGACCGTGTAGTTGACCTTCTTGACGGGCGAGTGGACAGAGTCGATAGGGATGTAGCCGACGGCGAGGTCTTCGTCGTAGTTGCGCTCGGCAGAGATGTAGCCGCGCCCGCGCTTGAGCCGCATCTCGATTGTCAGCGTGCCGCCTTCCGAGACGGTTGCGATGTGGACGTTCGGGTCGAGTATCTCTACATCCGAGTCGGTTTCGATCTCGCCCGACAGCATCTCGCCCTGTACCGTGCGCTCGACTCGCAGCGTCTTGGGCCCCGCGCCATGAAGCTTAAACGGGATGCGCTTGAGGTTAAGTATTATGTCGGTTGCGTCCTCGACCACGCCGGGTATCGAAGAGAATTCGTGCAGCACGCCTTCGATCTTGACAGCGGTTATGGCAGCGCCTTCGATTGACGACAAAAGCGAGCGCCGCAGGCAGTTGCCTATGGTCGTGCCGAAGCCGCGCTCGAAGGGTTGTGCGTAAAATTTCCCGTAACGGTTTGTGAGTGTTTCAGTCTCGCTTGCGAGGCGTTTTGGCCTCTGGAAGCCGATCATGAATTGAGTTTCAGTTCCGTCCATTGCTTCCTCTCAAAATAGCGCGGGATGCCGACCGCGACCAGCGGCGGTCGGCACGACTCGCTCTATCTTAATTACTTCGAATAGAGTTCGACGATAAGCTGTTCGTTGATGTTCTGACCAATATCGTCACGGCGCGGGAGAGCGACAACGCGGCCTCGCATCTCCTCGTTCGAGGTGATCTCAAGCCATCCAGGCCGTCCGCGCCCAGATGCCGTCTGGAATGCGCTCTGAATGTGAATATTCGTTCGGCTGCCTTCGTGTATGGAGACTTCGTCGCCAACCTTGACCTGAAAGCTCGGTATATCGACCTTGCGCCCGTTGACGGTTATGTGGCCGTGGCTGACAAGCTGGCGCGCCTGCGGGCGAGAGGTAGAAAAACCGAGGCGGTAGACGACGTTATCGAGCCGGCGCTCGAGAAGGCCGAGGAGGTTTTCGCCCGTGACCCCCTTCATACGGACCGCGCGCTCGAAGTAGAGCCGGAACTGCCGTTCGAGCATCCCGTAAATACGTTTTACCTTCTGTTTCTCGCGCAATTGCAGGCCGTAGCCTATGAGCTGTTTTGGACGGCGCGCGCTGCGACCGTGCTGACCGGGCGGCTGTGTGCCGCGTTTCTCGATTGGGCAGCTCGGCTTGTAACACCGCTCGCCCTTCAAAAACAACTTCATTCCTTCACGGCGGCACAACCGGCACACCGGACCACGATATCTAGCCAATTCTCTTCCTCCATCTACTACCCACTCGCGTGGGACGAGCAAAAGTTTACAGGCCTGAGGAGACTAACTTTAACTCCCCCGGCCCTTCTTCCTTTAAAACGATTGCGATGCCTACGCGAATCGTTTGACCATTAAGTTGAACCCGCGACAATTATACCCTGCGACGTTTCGGAGGCCGGCAGCCGTTATGCGGAATCGGGGTCACGTCACGAATCAAACGGACCTCGATCCCCGCCGCCGTAATGGCTCTCACCGCCGATTCGCGGCCTGAGCCGGGGCCTTTAACCCTCACCTCACACGACTGCATGCCGACATCGCGCGCCGCCTGCGCGGCGCGGCTCGCAGCCTGCTGGGCCGCAAACGGGGTCCCTTTGCGAGAACCGTGGAAACCCAGCGCGCCCGCCGACGACTGGCTGATGAGGTTCCCTTCGAGGTCGGTGATCGAGACAAGTGTGTTATTGAACGACGCCTGTATGTGGACGACGCCCTGCGGCACCATGCGCCGCTCTTTACGCTTGAAGGTCTTCTTCTTGCCGCCTTTAGCTTGTGCTTTTGCCATAATCCTTCAGTCCTTACTTCTTGCCCGGCGCTTTCTTCTTGGCCACGGTCATACGACGCGGCCCCTTGCGAGTGCGAGCGTTGGTGTGCGTGCGCTGGCCGCGAACCGGCAGCCCGCGACGGTGACGAAGCCCGCGATAGCAGCCGATGTCCATCAGACGCTTGATGTCCATCTGCACCTGCTTGCGAAGGTCGCCCTCGACCATCCCCTGCTGGTCGATGACTGTGCGGATGCGGTTTACCTCATCCTCGCTCAGCTCGCGTATCCGTTTATCGATGCTGATGCTTGCTTCCTGGAGTATCTTGTTCGCGCGCGAACGCCCGATGCCGTAAATGTACGTGAGACCGATCTCGGCCCTCTTATTAGGTGGTAAGTCCACACCTGCTATGCGTGCCATAATCCTCCGTCGACTCTTTATCCTTGCCGCTGTTTGTGCTTGGGGTTAGTGCAGATAACGCGCACGACCCCTTTGCGGTGGATGATCTTGCAGTTATCACACATCTTTTTTACTGATGCCCTGACTTTCATTTCAACTCATCCCTTCTGGCTACATTTCCCGAAACCTACATTCCCTCTGACATGGGCGCTCTATAAGGAAAATCCTGTGCGCAAGAAACAGTCATTTTAGCAAATGAAACCGGGACTTGCAACCCGCCTCTCTTACGAGCCGCTACTGGCCCTGAACCTGATCTAAGGGGAGAGGGTCGAGCGATGTGAGTATCTGCGGGCCTTCTTCGGTTATCGCCACCGTGTGCTCGAAATGTGCCGACGGACGCCCGTCTTTTGTGACAACAGTCCACCCGTCGGACAGGACGCGAACGTCTTGATGGCCGAGGTTTATCATAGGCTCGATGGCTATGACCCAGCCCTCGCGCAGCACAGGCCCTGTGCCGGGGCGACCGTAATTGGGCACTTGCGGCTCTTCGTGCATCGCGCGCCCTATGCCGTGGCCGCAGTAGTTGCGAACGATCCCGTAGCCGAGGGGTTCGACAAAAGCCTGCACAGCGTTGCACACATCGCCGAGCCGGTTGCCGACGCGGCATTTATCTATCGCTTCGTAAAGCGACTGCTCGGTTATCCTTATCAACCGCTTCACGTCGTCGCTTATGGCGCCTACAGGGACCGTCACGGCCGAATCGCCCACATACCCCAGATAGGTCGCGCCGCAATCGATCCCGATTATGTCGCCTTCTTTCAGGCGGCGGCTGCCGGGAATCCCGTGGACCACCTCGTCGTTTACCGAAGCGCAGATCGAAGCCGGGTAGCCGTGATAACCTTTGAAAGTCGGGATAGCCCCGGCGTCGCGGATCATCCGCTCTGCCTCGCGATCAAGGTCGGCGGTCGTCATCCCCGGTCGCACCATGACGGAGAGCTCTTTCAAGACCTGGCCGACTATACGACCGGCCTCGCGCATCTTTCTCATCTCCGACCTGGACTTGCGAATAATCATAAAACTCAGGTGCAGCTACTCTTCAGTTGCAAGCCTGTGGCTGCTGCCCGCCGTCGCCTCGGTGCGAAGCACTAAGGCGATACGCTCGTGGACCTCATCGGGCGACCCTGTCCCGTCAATCTGGTGCAACCGGCCCGTCTCTTTGTAGTAATCGAGCAAAGGCCGCGTCTTTTCGTCGTAAAGCTCAAGCCGCTTGGCTATGGCTTCTTCGTTGTCGTCGCTTCGAGTAAAAAGCGGTTGCCCGTCGAGGTCGCAAATCCCCTCCTGCTTGCTCGGCTTGGAGTGGATATTGTATATCGAGCCGCACGCGGTGCAGGTGCGCCGCCCGTTCAATCTCTTCAAGAGCAGCTCTCGCGGCACGTCGATCTTTAAGACGTTTATGCGGTGGCCTTGCGACTGGGCAATCCGTTCGAGCAGGCGAGTCTGGGCAGGCGTCCTCGGAAAGCCGTCCAGGATATAACCCCCTCTGCAATTCGGCTCGCAGGTCGAATCGTTTACGACCTGCGCGAGAATATCGTCGGGGACGAGCTGGCCTGATGCCTGCAACTCTCGAACTTGATGGCCCAGCGCGGTATCCGCACGGGCAACTTCGCGCAAAATATCGCCGGTCGCGACGATTGGCAGGTTGAACTGCTCTGCCAGCATCTGCGCCTGCGTGCCCTTACCCGCTCCCTGCGGTCCCATCAAGACGATGATGTTTGCCATAGCTTTTCAAAAGCTCCTGCGACCACGCAGACGCCGGCCTCGCGGCCCCAGGAACCCATCATAGTGCCGCATGATGAGCTGCGATTCGATCTGGTTCATAGTGTCCATCGCGACGCCGATTACGATAAGCAGGCTAGTTCCGCCGAAGAAGAACTGCAAGCCTATGCCCGTCGTCAGCCACGAGGTCAGCGGGTTTGACCGCAACGCAGCGTCGATTGTCTCTCCGATCCAGGGAACGTACTGGAAGGCTATGCCCGACGTGAGAATCGTCGGCAGCAGCGCAACGACCGCAAGGTATACAGCGCCCACGGTCGTCAGCCGCGTCAGTATGTCGTTAAAGTAATCGGCTGTCCGCTTGCCAGGGCGGATGCCGGGAACGAACGCGCCGTTTTTGCGAAGGTTATTCGACACCTCGTCGGTGTTGAATATGATCGACACATAGAAGAAGGTGAAGAAGATGATCGCCGCCGCGTACAGGAAGATGTGAACCGGGTGGCTCGACGTGCCGAGGTCGCGCGCAAAGTTCGCGAGCCAGCCTTTCCATCCGCCCTGGGTCGGGTCGACGTTCCCTAAAAATCCGAGAATCGTGGAAGGAAATACAAGGATCGAAGAAGCGAAGATCACAGGTATGACGCCCGCCATATTGACCTTGAGCGGCATGTGAGTCTGCTGCTGAGGGACCGACTGGCGGCCCACCATGCGGCGAGCATGGTTGATCGGTATCTTCCTGAACCCGCGCTCGACAAAGACTATCCCGGCGATGACGAGCAGCATGACCAGCACGAGCGCGATCACTCCGAGCGCCTCGCCCGTCGTCCCGCCGGTCAGTTTTTCATAGACCTGCTGGACCGCGAAGGGCAACCGCAGCACTATGCCTGCAAAGATTATCAAGCTTATGCCGTTTCCAACGCCGCGCTCGGTTATCTGCTCGCCTAACCACATGACGAACGTGGTCCCCGCCGCGAGCGTCAGCATCATGAGAGCGACGAAACCCGGACCGGGGCTCGGAACCAGCGGCGCTCCGGCCGTCTGCTGGTTCTGCAACCAGTAGGCGATTCCGAACGACTGCACCGCGCAGAGCACAACCGTCAGGTAGCGCGTGTACTGCGTGATCTTGCGGCGGCCGAGCTCGCCCTCCTCTTGCAGCGCTTTCAGCCGCGCGCTCACGACCGTCATCAGTTGCAGGATGATCGACGCGGTGATGTAGGGCGTGATTCCGAGCGCGAAGATCGAGATGACCTTGAAGTTGCCTCCTGAAAACAGGTCCAAAACGTTAGCAAGGCTGTTTTGGAAGTCGGCCTGGGTCCACATGGCCGCGAGCGCGTCGGGGTCTATGCCGGGAGTGCGCACGTGCGACCCGATGCGGTAGATGGCCAGCATCGCCAGCGTAAACAGGACGCGCTTTCTGAGGTCAGGTACAGCAAAGATATTGCGGATGCTGTTAAAGAAATTCTCGATCATGTTCTTATTTCCAATGGCGAGGTGAGCACTATCGCGCGTCGCCCCGGCCGTTTGTGATCTTACTTCTAAGGCTACAAGTCCCGCACAATAACATATGCGGGACCGTAGCTCAATGACCCGAAAGCCTTACGCCTCGGCGGGCGGCTCGATTGAGACAAGCTCTGTGATAAGCGTAGCCGTGCCGCCCGCGGCCTCTATCTTCTCGCGCGCGCTCTTTGTGAAGCGGTGCGCTGTTATGGTGAGCGCCTTCGTAAGGTCGCCTTTGCCGAGCACGACCACCCCGTGAAACCGCGCGAGCTTGCCTTTCTTGACGATGCCGCGCTCTACAAGAAGCTCCGGCGTGATCTGGTCGGAAGCTTCAAAGCGCGTCTCAAGATCGGAGAGGTTCACCTCTATCCACTCCTTCTTGAAGATGTTTGTAAAGCCGCGTTTCGGCAATCGACGCTGAAGCGGCATCTGGCCGCCTTCAAAGCCGGGGCGGCCCGAATAACCCGACCGCGACTTCTGGCCTTTATGGCCGCGACCCGCAGTTTTGCCGAGCCCTGAGCCGGGACCGCGACCCACGCGCTTTTTCGACCTGTTTGCGCCTTTGGGCGCCCCAATATTGTGTATGCCTAATGCCATTATTCAACTCCAGGAATGAGGGTTCGCTCTTTAGCTTAACAACCCCCGGCCGTCTTATTCAATGATTCTGAGCAGGTGCGGGACCTTCTCGACCATGCCGCGCATCGAAGGGGTGTCGGGGCGCTCGACAACCTGATTCAGCTTTGTAAGCCCCAGGCTGCGCACCAGCACCTTATGGCCTTTGTTAGCGCCGATGGTCGAGCGATACCATTGAATCTTTATCGTCTGCCCGCTCGCTCCGGCTTCGTCGTTGGCTTGTGCCATCTTGATAACTCCTATCTGATTCTCACGCGGTCTGTACGTCTTCGGTCGGCTGGCGGCGAAGACGCGATACTGCGGCGCGGTCTTTCAACCCGCGCAACCCCTCGAACGTCGCGCGAACGACGTTGTGCGGGTTTGACGTGCCTATTGATTTTGTGACCACGTCGCGCACGCCGACAAGCTGCATGATGGCGCGAACCGCGCCGCCAGCAATGACGCCCTTACCTTCAGGCGCGGGCTTTAAGAGCACACGGCCTGAACCGAATACGCCCGTGACCTCGTGCGGGACGGTCGCCCCTTTGAGAGGGACGCGGATCAAGTTCTTCTTGGCCGATTCGATCCCCTTCTTGATCGCCAGAGGGACCTCGCGCGCTTTGCCCGACCCGAACCCGACGATGCCGTTTTCGTTGCCGACTATCACGAGCGCAGAAAACGAAAGGTTCTTACCGCCCTTTACCACTTTCGTCACGCGGTTGATTGAGATGACCTGATCCTTCAGGTCGAGACCCGATGCGTCTATACGTTCCATAAACCCTCAATTAGAATTCCAGCCCGGCTTCGCGAGCCGCTTCGGCCAGGTTCCGCACACGTCCGTGATAGATGTACCCGCCGCGATCAAACACGACGCGATTTATGCCCTTATCCTTGGCGCGCTCGGCTATAAGTCGGCCGACCTCTTTAGCGGCGGCGATATTGCCGCCCGATGTCTTTTTCAGGTCGGACTCGGTCGTCGAGGCCGAGGCTATCGTCACCCCGCGAGTGTCGTCGATCACCTGAGCGTATATATGATTCACGCTGCGAAAGACGGCCAGGCGCGGGCGCTCGCCGGTGCCGGATATCTTCTTCCTGATTCTTTCGTGAACCGCTCTTCGCAGCTCGCTGCTGTCTCTCTTTGCCATCTTCTTTCACCCCGGTCGCTGATTGAGCGGCCCACTTTCAGACAGCCCGCTTCACTTCAGCAACTCTGTTTACGGTTTACTATTTGCCCGTCTTGCCGGGCTTGAGCTTCAAGACTTCGTTCGTGTAGCGCACGCCCTTGCCCTTGTAAGGGTCCGGCTGGCGGAGCGAGCGCATGTGCGCGGCCACCTGGCCGACCTGCTGCCGGTCTATGCCCGTGACGGTCACGGTCGTCTGGTACTGCTGTATCGGTTTATTTATGCGCTCGATCTTTACATCTATCCCGCTGGGGATAGGGAACTCTATGGGGTGAGAGTACCCCAGGTTGAAGATCACGCGCCCCTTTTGCACTTCGGCCTTGTAGCCGACGCCGACTATGTCCATCTGGCGAGTGAACCCTTCGGTCACGCCTGTGACGGCGTTTTGAGCAAGCGCGCGGGCGAGCCCGTGCAGCGCCGCCTTGTCATCCGACTCGCGCTCGGCTATCAACTGGTCGCCCTCGACTCGGAACTTTATGCCTTCGGGCACGGGCGTCTGGAGCTTCCCCTTGGGCCCGGTCACTTCGAGCGTGCCGTCGTTTATATCTATCTTGACGCCGCCCGGTATCGCTATCGGCTTTTTACCTATTCTCGACATTGAACCAACTCCACATTGACTGACAGGTGATTGGCAACCGGCGCTAGTAGACGCGGCAGAGCAGCTCGCCGCCGATCTTCTCGCGCCGCGCGCGGCGGTCGGTCATCAGCCCGCGCGAGGTAGAGATGATGTTGACCCCCATCCCGCCGAGCACCTTCGGTATATTGAGGCTGTTGACATAGACGCGGCAGCCGGGCTTGGACACGCGCTCAAGCTTCGACAGCACCTGCTCGCCCCTCGGGCCGTAACGCAGGTAGACGCGAATGTTGCGGCGCGGTCCGTCGCCTATGACCTTGTAGTTGTTTATAAAACCTTCTTCTTTTAGTATGCGCGCGATCTCCATCTTCAGATTCGAGACCGGCACATCTACCTTCTGATGCTTTGCCGCGTATGCGTTGCGCAGGCGCGTGAGCATATCAGCGATTGGATCTGTCATCACGTCTCCTAAATAACTATAAGACTCTTACCAGCTTGACTTGGTCACGCCCGGTATGTGTCCTTCAAGCGATAGCTCACGAAAGCATATGCGGCAGAGCGCGAACTTGCGCAGGTATGCGCGGCCCCGACCGCAACGGCGGCATCGGTTATGCACGCGCGACGTGAAGACGTTGAGATTAAACCCAGACTCTTTCGCGCGCTTGATCGCCTTCTTGTTGCTTTCGCCGAACTGTTCCTTAACACGGCTCTTGGCGATTTCGAGAGACCTTTTCAGCTCGTTCGCCTTATAGATTGAAGCTTTTCTTGCCATCGTTCCTCTTAAATTGCACAGGGCGCAATTCGCCTGCGCTACTTCATAAACGGCATGCCGAATTGGCGAAGCAGGGCGCGCCCCTCTTCGTCCGTGCGGGCCGTCGTGACTATCGAAATGTTCATCCCGCGCGTGCGATCAACTTTGTTAAAGTCGATTTCGGGGAAGATCAACTGGTCCTTTATGCCAATCGTGTAGTTGCCGCGACCGTCGAAGGCGCGCGGGCTGACGCCGCGAAAGTCGCGCACTCGCGGCAGCACGGCGTTTATAAACCTGTCTAAAAACTCGTACATGCGGTCGGCGCGCAACGTGACGGCCACCCCTACAGGCATGCCTGCGCGCAGCTTGAAGGCCGCAATCGACTTCTTCGCCTTGGTGATCACGGGCTTCTGGCCCGATATGGTCGCAAGCTCGGCCGCCGCCTGATCGAAGACCTTCGGGTTCGATTGGGCCTCGCGGCCCACGCCCATGTTGAGCACGATCTTTTCTATACGTGGCACGGCCATGGGGTTCGTGTAACCGAACTCCTTCATCAGCGCCTGCATTATCTCTTCTTTATAACGTTGTCTCAGTCTTGCTGCCATCTCGTTCAAACCTCGTTTCTGACTTCGGAGATTGAGGATCGAAGCCCTCTGTTACCGGTTCAGCTTGCCTGGTGCCGCTACTGCTTCTCTATCGCCGCGCCGCACCTCTTACAGGCGCGGGTGCGGGAGCCGTCGTCGAGGACCTGATGCCCTGAGCGAGTGGCCTTGCCGCAATGCGGGCACATGACCATGACGTTGGAAACGTCTATGGCCGACTCTCTCTCAAGCCGCCCGCCCTGGACGCCGCCCCGCGTATTGGCCTTGGTGTGGCGCGTGACTACGTTTACGCCTTCGACGAGCACCTTGCCCTTGCGCGGCAGCACTTCAAGCACGCGACCGGTCTTGCCCTTGCCCTTGCCGGCTATGACGACCACGCGGTCGTTCTTTCGCACGTTGATCTCTTTGTTCATAATCCCTCGATCCAAACTTATATGACTTCCGGCGCGAGCGAGACGATCTTCATGAACCGCTTGTCGCGCAGCTCGCGGGCTATCGGCCCGAAAACGCGTGTCCCGACGGGGTCATTATCCGGCTTGATGATGACCGCCGCGTTCTGGTCGAAGCGAATATAGGTGCCGTCCCTGCGGCGAGTCTCCTTGCGCGTCCGAACGATGACGGCGCGGACGACCTGCCCCTTTTTGACTGCGCCGTCGGGCGCGGCCTCTTTGACCGACGCGGTGATGATGTCGCCGAGGCCCGCGCGCGAACCCGTGTCCCCGCCTACGGGGAGGATCATCGATATGCGCTTGGCCCCTGAATTGTCCGCGACCTCAAGGATTGACCTCATCTGAACGCTCATAACTGATCTCCAGTGACCCCGCGACAGGCTGTAAGCCGGAGATTGTCAATCTCGTAGCCGTCGGCCCGCCGGTGTCGTTAGCCTTATCTTGCTTTTTGAACTATCTCGACCACGCGCCAGCGTTTGCGAGCCGAAAGCGGGCGAGTCTCGACTATTCGAACTATGTCGCCGATGCCTGCGCCCATCTCGTCGTGCGCCATAAATTTCGACCGGCGACGGATATAGCGTTTGTATTTCGGGTGTCGAATCTGTCGCTCAACGCGGACGACGACCGTTTTTTGCATCTTGTCGCTCGTGACAAGGCCGATCTTCTCCTGCCGCCTGTGCGTAGGCCCGGACGCCACGGGCGCGTCGCCCCCGTCTCCGCCAAGCCCGACCGCCGCGGCCGCCTTGCCCAAAACCGAGCCTATGGCGCGCGCCGCGTCGACGAGAACGCCTTCGCCTTCTTTATTCGTCGCGGGCTCGTTTGCCTCCTCGGCCGCGCCCGCTTCAGTCGTGTTCTCTTCTCTGTTGTCTTCCATTACAAGTCCTTCGATTCAAAAAAACGGTTACTTCTCGGTCGCGGCGATCTCGCGCTGGCGCAGCAGGGTCCTGACCCTCGCCAGGTCGCGCCGCTGCCCGCGAACGGCGTTCACGACGTCGGTGTTGCCAAGCGCGAGCTTGAACCGGTTGCGGAACAACGATTCTTTCAGCTCATCGACCTTGGCGCGGAGATCATCATCCGAAAGCTCTCTTAGCTCGTCAGCCTTCATACCAGTCCGCCTCCCTCTTGATCCTTGCGCGTGATGAACTTGGTCTTGATCGGCAGCTTCTGCGCCGCAAGGCGTATGGCTTCGCGCGCAGTCTTCTCATCGACGCCTTCCATCTCAAACAGCACCCGGCCCGGCTTTACGACGGCGACCCAGCCTTCGGGCGCGCCCTTGCCCTTGCCCATACGAGTTTCGGCGGGCTTCTTTGTGATGGGCTTATCCGGGAAGATGCGAATCCATATCTTGCCGCCGCGCTTGATGAATCGAGTCATCGCCACGCGCGACGCTTCGATCTGCTTGCCGGTGATCCAGGCGGGCTCCATCGCCTTCAGCGCGTATTCGCCAAAGGAAATTTCCGCCCCGCGCGTGGCCACTCCGCTCATCCTGCCGCGCTGCTGCTTGCGGTACTTCATCCTCTTTGGAATCTTATATTCAGCCATAATCAGCTCTCAGTCTTCAGTTTTCAGTCTCAAGCACAGAAGGCTACTGTCTTCTGGCCTGCGCGGCGCGGCGCATGGTCAGCTCGTCGCCACGGTAAATCCAGACCTTGACGCCTATGACGCCGAACGTCGTGTGCGCTTCGGCAAACCCGTAGTCGATGTCCGCGCGCAGGGTGTGAAGCGGCAAACGGCCTTGCAGGTACCACTCGCTCCTGGCGATCTCAGCGCCGTTCAACCTGCCCGACACGCGCACCTTTATCCCCTGAGCGCCGAACCGCTGAGCGTTCTCGACCGCGCGCCTCATGGCGCGGCGGAAGGCTATGCGTTTTTCGAGCTGCTGGGCGATCTGCTCCGCCTGTAGCTGCGCGTTCAACTCCGGCTTGTGGATCTCCTGGATGTTGACATAGACCTCGCGGCCCGTGCGCTCTTTGATCTCGCCTTTGAGCTTGTCGATCTCAGCGCCCTTGCGACCGATGATTATGCCCGGCCGCGACGTGTGTATGATGATCTTGAGCTTGTTGGCCGCCCGCTCGACATCGATGTTCGAGACGCCGGCCCCGGCGAAGCGCGATTTCAGCTCTCGCTTCAGCTTCAAATCTTCGTGCAGCAGGTCTGCGTAATCGCGCTTGGCTATCCAGTTCGAATGCCAGCCGCGATTAAATCCCAGCCTGAAACCATACGGATGAACTTTCTGACCCACAATCCCTCCAAATTCAGGACCGAGCTATTCGTCCTGCTTTCCTGTTTCGACCTCGATGGTGATGTGGCTGACCCAGCGACGCTCGCGGTATGCGCGGCCCATGGGGGCGGGGCGCACGCGGCGGCGGAACTTGGTCGGGCCTAAATCTACTGCGGCCGTCTTTATGAAAAGCCGGTCGACGTCGAGCGAGACGTTTAGCTGGTCGGCCTTCTGCTCTGCGTTGGCTATGGCCGAACGCAACGTGATCTCTATGGGCTTGGCCGCCCGTTTGCGCGTGGCCGAAAGCAGCGCGAGCGCCTCCGTGACATTGCGCCCGCGAATCAGGTCGATGACGAGCCTCGCTTTTTGCGGCGAGCCTTTTATGTACTTTGCTACAGCGCGTGCCTTCATCGTCTACCTGCCTCCCTTCTTGACGGTCTTGTCGCTCTTTTCAGGGTGGCCCTTGAACTGCCGGGTCGGCGCGAACTCGCCCAGCTTGTGCCCGACCATATTCTCCTGCACGTAGACGGGGATGAACTTCTTCCCGTTGTGCACGGCGATGGTGTGCCCGACCATCTCAGGCAGAATGGTCGAGCGGCGCGACCAGGTCTTATGGACGCGCTTCTCGTTCGCCTGGTTCATTCTCGTGATCGCCTTTACGAGGTGATCGTCAATAAACGGACCTTTTCTAATCGATCTTGCCATAATCAGTTCTCAGTAAGCTTATTTCTTAGCCCGGCGCACGATGAATTTATCCGTGCGCTTGTTATTGCGAGTCTTGTAGCCGCGCGTAGGCTGGCCCCACGGGGTGACGGGGTGGCGGCCACCCGATGTCTTGCCTTCGCCGCCGCCATGCGGATGGTCGACAGGGTTCATCGCGACGCCGCGAACCTTGGGCCTGCGCCCAAGCCAGCGCGTGCGCCCCGCTTTACCGAGCGAGATGTTGCTGTGCTCGATGTTGCCGATCTGGCCTACGGTCGCATAACACTCGATGTTGACGCGGCGAATCTCGCCCGACGGCAGACGAAGCTGGGCCCAGTCGCCTTCTTTCGCTACGAGCTGAGCAGCGCCGCCGGCGGCCCTGACCATCTGCGCGCCCTTGCCGCGACGAAGCTCGACGTTATGAATCGTCGTGCCGAGCGGGATATTCCTGAGCGGCAGGGCGTTGCCGGCGATGATGTCCGCCTCCGGGCCTGAGACGATCTCCTGACCGACCTTCAGCCCGACCGGCGCGATGATGTAGCGCTTCTCGCCGTCCGCGTAATTCAGGAGCGCGATATGAGCCGAGCGATTCGGGTCGTACTCAACCGTCGCCACGCGCGCAGGGATACCCGTCTTGTCGCGCTTGAAATCGATGATGCGGTACTGGCGCTTGGCACCGCCGCCGCGACGACGAACAGTGATATGGCCGTCGTTGTTGCGACCGCTGATCCGCTTTTTCGGCGCGAGCAGCGGCTCGTACGGCGTATCGGTCGTTATCTCGTCTCTGGTGAGATAAGTCTGATACCGTCGCGCCGGTGATGTCGGTGTAAGTTTCTTGACTCCCATCTCTTCCTCGATCTGAATTTGCAGGTCGCAGGTCACGCTTCATGAGAAGCAGACGCGCGCCCTGGAAATCCCTAGATTACGTCTTCGTACATGATCGGTTTTTCGCCGCTCTTGAGCGTAACGAACGCCTTCTTCCAGTCGGGGCGGCGGCCTGTTTCGCGCCGCGTCGGTATCCGCTTCATCTTGCCGTGAAAGTTGGCGACGCGCACAGCGGCGACCTTGACTCCGAGTATCTGCTCGACCGCGCGCTTGATCTCAGGCTTGGTGGCGCGGCGATCAACCTTGAACGTGAGAATCTGGCGGTCGTTGCCGTCGCGGCCAAGCGATTCGGGCTCATCTTTCATCGTCAACGCTTTTTCGGTGATGACTGGCCCTTTGATTACATCCCAAACACTTTTCATGCCGGTCTCCTACTTACTGAGCTGCTTATCGAGCTCGCTTGCCGCTTCGCGCGTCAGCGCGACCTGCTCGTGCGTGAGCAGATCGTAAACGTTCACGCCGCTCGGCGTGACACAGGTAACGCTGCCGATATTGCGAGAAGAGAGCGCAAGATTGTCGTTATCGAGCGAGTCGATGATAAGCGTGCGCTTGTCGAGTCCAAGCGCGGCCATCGTCGCCGCGAAATCCTTCGTCTTGTGCGTCTGAAGCGCGAAGTTTTCCAGTATCACTATCCCGCCCTCGCGCAGCCGCTCGGAAAGCACAGAGCGAATCGCGCCGCGCCGCATCTTCTTGGGGATCTTGTAAGACCAGTCGCGCGGCTGCGGCCCGTGGACGTTTCCGCCGCCTTTCCAAAGCGGGCTTCGAATGCTCGCTATACGGGCGCGGCCCGTCCCTTTTTGCTTCCACAGCTTCTTGCCCGACCCGCTCACGTCGCCGCGAGTCTTGGTGGCGCTGGTCCCTGCGCGCTGGTTCGCCAGATAGTTTTTGACAGCTTCGTAGATGAGCGCCTTGTTGAGCGGAGCGCCGAACACTGCGTCGGAAAGCTCCAACTCGCCCACCTCTTCGTTCTTAAGATTTTTTACCTTTACGACAGGCATCGTTTTGCTCCGCGCGCTACTGCGCTTTCTTAATCAACACGTACGCGCCGTTCGGGCCGGGCACAGCGCCGCGAATCATCAACAGGTTGTTTTCGGTATCGACCGCGACCACGCGCAGGTTCTTGATGCTCTTGCGCTCGTTGCCCATGTGGCCGGCCATCCGCGTGCCTTTGATGACGCGCGAAGGGTAAGCCGACTGGCCGATTGATCCGGGCGCGCGATGGAACATCGAGCCGTGTGTGGCGCGCCCGCCGCCAAACCCGTGGCGCTTGATGAAACCGGCGAACCCACGGCCTTTTGACTTTCCAATCACGTCAACCAGATCGTTCTCGTTGAATATATCGACGAGGATCTTGTCGCCGACGTTTGTGCTCTCTTCGCCCGCGTCAACCCTCAGCTCGCGCAGCACGCGAGTGGGCGGAACGCCCGCGCGTTTGAAGTGCCCTTCGGTCGGCTTGTTGACCTTGCGCGGCGGCTTCTCTTCGACAAAGCCGAGCTGGACGGCGTTATAGCCGTCGCTGTTGACGGTCTTCTTTTGAACAACGATACAGGGACCGGCCTTTATAACCGTTACAGGCGTCACCGTACCGTCTGGAGAGAACAGTTGGGTCATCCCAACCTTTTTTCCGATTATTCCGTTGACCATGTTTCAATCCACGCCCCGCCGTCTAGCTCAAGTAGCCTAGCTCAAGGGCGAGCCCTCCACGCCTTCACTACTTGTGATCTTTACCGAAGGCTTTTATCTCGACATCAACACCTGCCGGCAGATCGAGCTTCATCAGCGCATCGACCGTCTGCGGGGTCGGATCGAGAATGTCCATAAGCCGCTTGTGAGTGCGGATCTCAAACTGCTCGCGCGATTTCTTGTCCACATGCGGGCTGCGGAGCACCGTGTACTTGTTCTTCACAGTGGGCAGCGGAATTGGACCTGCCACGCGCGCGCCCGTGCGCTTGGCCGTGTCAACGATCTCAGCCGTTGACTGGTCAAGCACGCGGTAGTCATACGCCTTCAGCCGAATTCTAATCTTTTCGTTCAACATATCTGTTTACTCTCCGCAATCCGACCTACTCAACGATTTCAGAGACGGTGCCCGCCCCCACGGTGCGGCCCCCCTCCCT
>CAZTUB010000004.1:248065-402909 GCA_964615905.1 uncultured Clostridia bacterium | reverse complement strand
CCTGCGCCAGGCTGTTGTGCAGCGCCTCGCCCGCCAGGTTGACCGTCTTCACCCCCCCTCCTATGGCACGCGCCCTCACCAGCTCGGCTATCGCCGACGGCACTGTGTTTATCAACCTGATCTCGCTGACTGGCTCTACATCTTCGCCACGGCTCATATCGATCAGCTCAAGCGCGTTGTCTACCAGGATCACCTTCCCGCCCCAGCTCAACGGCACGAATATCTCGAACACCGACAGGTCGAAACACACGGACGTCGACGCCAGCACCCCGCTCAACTCCTCCAGGCTGTACTCACGGCCCGCCCACTCGACCATCGCCACCGCCGAGTGATGCTCTATGGCCACCCCCTTTGGTCGCCCCGTCGACCCTGATGTGTATATGACATAAGCCAGGTTTGCAGGCCCGCCCTCGCGCTCGACCCGTTGCGAGCTATGGCTGGCTATCTCCGGGGCCTGTGTGTCTACGAGCAGCATATCGCGGGTGAGGCCGAAGAAGTCGGAGGCGAACTTCTGCTGTGTGATGAGGAGGCTGGCGTTGGAGTCTTCCAGCATGAAGGCGAGCCGCTGCCTGGGGTAAGTCGGGTCGAGCGGCAGGTAGGCCGAGCCCGCTTTGAGTATGGCAAGCAAGCCGATGATGAGATCAGGCGTGCGCTCAAGGCAGATGGGTATGATCTGTTCGGGGCCCTTCGACCTGGCCCTGAGAAGGCGGGCGAGCTGGTTGGAGCTGCGGTCGAGCTGCGAGTAGGTCAAGGCGCGGTCACCCGAAATGAGGGCGACGCGGTCTGGGTGGAGGCGGGCCTGGCGCTCGAACATCTCCTGAAGGCACAGATGCGACCGGTACTCGCTCCGCGTGTTGTTCCACTCCTCGATTGCCGCCACCCTCTCCGTTTCGCTTAGAATCTCTAAGTCTAGAAGGAAAAGGTCAGGTTCTCTGACAATGCTTTCGAGAAGCTTCTGGAAATTGGCAAGCGCGCGCTTGACCGTTGCGCTTTCAAACAGATCGATGTTGTATTGCATCGACAGCGCAATGCGTTCGTCGATCTCGGCGGCCATAAGCGTCAGGTCGAATTGTACCGCTCGCTGCTCAAGAGCCAGTGTTTCAAGCTCAAGGTCGGCCAGGTTGATACGCACGCCGGATTTGCCAAGCGCAAGCGCCGCCAGCTCCTTTCGCTCGCGCACGTGGGCCTTCTGCAATACGAACATTGCCTGAAACAGCGGAGAGCGATCCGCATGGCGAACCGGTTGCAGACGCTCAACAAGCAGGGCGAAGGGATATTCCTGGTGCCTGTAAGCATCAAGCAAGTCTCTTCTGACAAGCTTCAATAAATCCCTAAAAGTGTTGACCTGTGAAAAGTCTACCTTGATCGGTATCGGGTTGACGAAATACCCGACCAGATTGGCGAGTTCAGCGCGATTCCTGCCCGAAGTGGGAGAACCGACCACGATCTCTTTTTGGCCGGTATAACGATGCAAGAACAGGTGAAAGGCTGCGAGCAGAACCGCATACAGGGTCGTCCCGCCGGATTGTGCCACCTCTTTCAGCGCGCGGGTAATGTCTTCGTTTAATGATAACGATTCCGACTCTCCGCGAAAGGTCTGCACTGCCGGGCGCGGTTTGTCCAGCGGCAGGTCGAGCAAAGGCAGCTCGCCTTTCAACTTATCCTGCCAGAATTTCCAGAGCCGCTCGCCTTCGGGGCCCGCGAGCATATCAGTTTGCCAGCGCACATAATCCGTGTACTCGGCCGGGAGCGGAGGCAGTTCTAACGATTCGCCTCTGGTTTCCGCAGAGTACAACAGGCTCAGCTCGTGTATCAGAACCTCAAGCGACCAGAAATCGGCGATCAGGTGATGCATCACAAGCAGCAGCACATGCTCGCGCGCGGCACGCGTAAACAGGTAGACGCGGCATAAAGGCCCTTTCTCCAGATCAAAGGGCTGGTTTGCCAGCTCCGCAAGGCGATTTTCGAGAAACTTATCGCTCCACGATGAAGCATCTTCTTCCAGAAAATATACCTGCGAGCTTTGATCTATTCGCTGATGCGGTATCCCTTGTTGCAGCGTGATGGTTGATCTTAGTATGGGCTGCCTGTCGATAAGACGCTGGAGCGAGCGCAGGAGCGCATTTACGTCAACATCAGAGACTATACGCAACGCGCTCGAAATGTTATAGGCGGCTGATGTCTTGTCGAGCTGCTGTAGAAACCATATCGCCTGCTGCCCGTAAGAGAGAGGGTGAGCTTCGGCGCCATTTTGAGAAGCTGCAAGGCCGGAAGAATGGCCGGGCAGTCCTTCTTCTATCTGAGCCATCGCCTGGGCCGCGATGTCGGCTATTACGGGGCTGTCAAGAAAGCTTGTCATGGGCACGACAACGCCAAGCGCTGTCTCCGCTTCGTGCGCAAGCTCGATGGCCGCAAGCGAGTCAAGCCCATAACGAGATAGCGGCTCGCCTGCGCTGATCGTGGCAGGGTCGATTCTTAGCTTTGCCGCGATGCGGTTGATCAAGAACGCTTCGACCTCAGGTTGAGTGCGTAGCGAGGTTGTAAGCTCGGCGCTCTCGGTCTGCGTGACGGCCTCATCCGGCTCTTTGTACTCGGCAATGACCTTCAACTCATTGTTCAAGTACCTGTCCCGACACGCCTGGCGCTGGATCTTTCCGCTAGTAGTCTTGGGGATGGTGTTGGACCTGATGAGCGCTACCGCATATACCTGAATCTCGTGCGCCTCTGAAATAGATTGACGGATAGCATCTATAACCTGACCCTTATCTGCCTTAAAGCGCGCGTCGAACTCTTGCGCTACAACCAATCGCTCTCGCCCGTCAACTTCGATAGAAAAGGCCGCGCCGTTGCCCTTGCGCAATGATTTGTGGCTTCGCTCGACGGTCAACTCTATATCCTGTGGGTAGTGATTGACGCCGCGAATGATAATAAGGTCTTTGAGACGACCTGTGATGAAAAGCTCCCCGTTCTCTATAAAGCCGAGGTCGCCCGTACGCAGGAAAGGGCCTCCTTGCGAGCCGGAGGTGAAGGCTTGAAAGGCTCGCTCGGACTCATCGTGAGCGCCCCAATATCCCTGCGCCACACTGGGGCCGGATACCCAGACCTCTCCGACCTGGCCTGGAGGACACAACCTCGATTTCCTGTCGACTATCGCTATATCATTTTCGCGGGCGACCGCGCCGCTCCCGACCAGCAGGCGGCTTTCACCCGTCGATTCATCATCGACAATCTGATTGGCGGCCAGCGCGCGAGATGATACGGATTTGACGGTCAGCCCTTTGTCGAGCTGCCCACCCGACACGATCAACGTGGCCTCGGCTAGCCCGTAACAGGGATGGAACGCTTCTCGCCTGAAGCCGCAAGGCTCAAAGGCCGCCGCAAATCTTTCAAGCGTCTCTGCCCGCACGGGCTCCGATCCATTGAAGGCGACACTCCAACTACTCAAATCAAGAGTGGCGATCTGCTCCGGCGTGATCTTGTCGACGCAGAGGTCATAGGCGAAATTGGGCCCTCCGCTGGTCGTCGCTCTGTAATCTGAAATGGCTTTCAGCCAGCGAAACGGGCGTTGCAGAAAAGCCGTGGGCGACATGAGAATACATCTCGCGCCAACGTAAAGCGGTTGCAGCACGCCGCCGATCAAGCCCATATCATGATAAAGCGGCAGCCAGCTTAGAATCACCGACTCGTCAGACTGGTTAAAAGCCCGCTGTATTAATCGCTCGTTATTGAGCAGATTTCCGTGGCTTATCATCACGCCTTTGGGAGTCGCGGTCGATCCTGACGTGTATTGAAGAAAAGCTAGACTGCTAGCATCGATAGCCGGTCGCTGCCATTGATCCGCCAGATCGGCGGCTATATTCTCCGTCGTAAGCCAGTGCAACGAACCGAGCAGCGGGTTCTCCGACAGCAAAGGCGTGATCCTCGACAGGACTTGCGGCGCGGTCAACGCGATGGTCGCCTGCGCGTCTGCCACTATCGCTTGCAGCCTTTGAAGGTTTGCGTTTACGCGAGGCGGGTAAGCCGGAACCGCGACCGCCCCGGCGTAGAGGCAGCCGAAGAATGCCGCTATGTAATCGACGCCCGGCGGGAAGAGCAACAATACGCGCTCACCGGCCGCGCCGAGCGCCTGAAAGGACGCGGCTATCGATTTTGCTCGCCGGTCTAATTCGCCGTAGGTCAGCCTGACCTCGCCCGTTTCGCCATCGGACAGAAAAGTGTAGGCGGCGAAGTCGGCCTTTTCGCTGACTCTATCTTGGAGCAGCTCAACAAGTGTTCTAGAGGTATAACCCGGATCGGAGATGAGATCGTCAACTGGGATAGTGTTACTCTGCATTTGTCTCTCTGTTCGGCAACGGTCAGACCTGTCCGACCGCTTTCGCCGTTTGGCTCAACGCCTGAACTAAAAAAATTTGAGTCAGGGAGCCGGTGCTGCTAAGGGTTGGAACCTTTCCTATGGTCAACTAAGTCTGGGTGTTGAATATGCCTTGATCGCAAGTGTGAGAATTTTTCGAGTGTCAAAAACCGGAGCGGTTGCGGCGAAGCGAGCTGGCCGGACTCGTGGAACCTTCCAAGTCGCCTCGCCGCTTTACTTCTCTTCTTTACCCTGAATAGCTACGACTGTCGAAGCGCGGTTATTGGGTTAATCCGTGCCGCGCGCCTTGCAGGGATGTAGCTGGCCGCAAAGGCAACCAGCGCCAGCAGCAGGGCCACGCCAAGAAAGACGAGCGGCTCTGCCGACCTGGCTTCAAACAGCAAGTTCGAAAGCAAGCGTGTGAATAGATAAGAAGCGGCCAGCCCTATAATCAAACCTACCAGCATGAGCTTCATCGCGTGAGACATGATTAACATGAGCAGGTTCTTGGGCTGTGCGCCCAGCGCTATACGAATACCGATTTCATGCGTCCGTTCAGTTACCGCATACGACATGAGGCTATAAAGCCCGCCCGCGCTCAATATGAGCGCTATAGCGGCAAAGATGGACAGGAGCAGCATGTTAAAATGCTGCCGCGCGACGGTCTTGCTCAACACGGCGTCGAGGGGCCGCAGATTGGCCACAGGCTGACCCGTATTGGCGGCCAGCACCTCCTGTCTGACTGGAGCGACAAGCGTCGCCGGGTCCATGCTGGTTTGAATCACCCAGCTCAGCGGCACTGCGCGATTGACAAGCTGTGTATAGGCGTCGGGTATCTGGCCTGCCGGGACGAATATCGTCGAGGGGGCTTCCTTCTCTAACCCAAGCTCTCTGACGTTGCCTATAACTCCGACTATCGTCCGTGGAGCGTCTGTAAAACGTGGCCCCATGATCTTTCCAATGACTATCTGTTCTCCTATCGGGTCCCTGTTGGGCCAGTATTGGCGGGCCATCTTCTCGTTTATGACGGCGACCGGAAAGCCGTCGGCGGTGTCCGCATCGCTAAAGGCCCGGCCGCGCATCACCGGAATACGCATCACCTCAAAGTAGCGCGGGGTAATCGCGCGCCATTGCGTATCTCCGGCAGAATCGCCTGCCCCGTTAGGGTCGCCGACGATGTCAAAGGGTAATCCCGGCCCCTTCTCTGTCGGCAGGTTCGTGACAGTGGCGGTCGCCACGACCCCCGGCACCCCTTCAAGCCGCGACGCCACCTGTTGATAAAGCCCCCGCATCTGGGCCGTGGTCTTGTACTGCGAGCCGCTGAGCGACATCTGCATCGTAAGGACGTTGTCAGTTTCAAAACCGGGTTTGATCTGATTCAACCGGACATAGCTTTCTATCAAGAGCGCCGCGCCGATCAGCATCACCATAGATAAAGAGAATTCTGTGACGACCAGCGAATTCTGGAAGAGGCGTTTTGCCCGGCCCCCAATCGTCTGGCTCGACTCCTTCAACAGGCTGTTTATGTCTGCCTTCATGGACACGAGCGCGGGCGCAAGCCCGAAGATCAAAGTGCTCAAGAAGGTGATTCCAACCGCGAACAAAAGCACCGATGAATCTAGTTTTATCTCTCCGAGTCGGGGCAGGTTGCCGGGGCTTAGCGACAGCAGTAGCGGGAGGCTCCACATCGACAACAGCACGCCTATGATTGCGCCGATAAAGGCCAGCAACATCCCTTCCGTGAGCAACTGGCGAATTATTCGACGACTGCTTGCCCCCATCGCCAGCCGCAGCGACATCTCTTTTCTCCGCGAGTTCGAGCGGGCCAGCAGTAGGTTGGCCACGTTGAAACAGGCGATCAGTAACACGAACCCGACGACGCCGAAGATTATAAGCAGCGACGTCTGCACGTTACCCACAAGGCTGCTGTGATAATTCCTGACGCCGACGCTCTCATTATCGTTCATCAGCTTGGGGTACTCTCTGCGGAACTGCTCCCCGACAGTCTTCAGATCGGCCTGGACCTGTTCGACCGTTGCGCCCGGCTTCATCCTCCCGATAACTTTGAAGAGATTCGCCTGATCGTCGGGGTCCATCTCTGCACGCAAAGGCGTCCAGAGCTCAGCCGAGGGGGCGAAAGTAAAATTCGGGGGCGCTACGCCGACGACCGTGTAGCTTTCCCCGCTGAGCGTAATGGCTTTGCCGATTATACTGTGGTCGCTGTTGAACCGGCGCTCCCACAACTCGTTGCTCAGGATGACAACCGGCTCGCTGTTTGGGCGGTCATCCTCCTCTGTAAAATCCCTGCCCACCGCAGGGTGCGTCTGTAGCACCTTAAAGAAATCCGAGTTCACGCGTATGCTGTGAACCCTTTCCGGCTCGCTTGTGCTGGTAAGGTTCAGGCCCGACCCGATCAGGTCATAAGCAGCCAGCCCCGACAGCGTGCGGCTATATTGCCGCCAGAAAAGGAATTGAGTTGCAGAGGTTGTCTCAGGCGACTGGTCTGGAAACGTGCGCACTACCTGCACAAGCTGCTGCGGCTCTGGATACGGCAGCGGTCTTAGAAGCACAGCTCTGACGACGGTAAAGACGGAGGTGGTCCCGCCTATGCCGATGGCAAGAGTCAAAACTATCACGGCGGTCAAAGTCGGCTTTTTTAGAAAGACTCGAAATGCGTAGCGTAAGTCCTGCAAGAAGGTTTCCATGTTTATTCCTCGACTTGCGAGCTAACTGTCAAAGCGAATAATCGACGCTCTGAGCTTTACACGCGTAGGTGGACATTACCTGGGCAAAAGATTACGGCAACACAGGTCTCGGACTTTTTCCTGGGACAAAAGTCCGGCTTGGCCTTCCGGGCCGTTCCCAACTTTATCACGTTTTTGTGAAAGTAAGAACGATCATATTCAATTTGATTCTCGTGGCGATCTCCGACGCGCTAGCTATTGGCGGAACTTCCGCGTGCTTCCGGCGCGCGGGCTTCTTGCCAATAGGCTTCAAGCGTCGCGTCGATCATCTTATCGAATCCGAATTCCGTGTGCGCTCGCTCGGACCCGCTCACCGCAATCTCACGGGCCAGCGAGGGGTTCTGTAGCAACGTCAACTGAGCTTCCGCCAGCTTCTCTACATCCGCATGGCGTCGGCCGCGCGGCTCTGCTACGAGCGGGGCGAGCAATCCGCCGACATTCCCTGCGAGCACCTCTGAGAGCCCCCCGACATCGGTGGCGACGACAGGAACCTGCGCGGCCATCGCCTCCAGAGCGGCGTAACCGAAAGGCTCAAACCGGGAAGGCACAACCGCAATGTCAGCGATGGAGTAAAGCGCTTGCAACTGCTCGCGCGATTGCCAGCCAAGCAGCTTTACACGCTTCCGCAGATTGCTATCGCCCTCCACCAGTTTGATAAGCTCCCAGGCGTAGGAATCATCCAGATGGCGACCGCAAATCAGATAGACCACGTTCTCGAACTCTTTCACGACGCGAGAAGCCGAAAGTAACAACTGCTCCAGTCCCTTCATCGGCGTGAGCCGCCCGGCATAAAGCACGATTTTTTCGCCGGAAGCAGCCACACGCTCGCGTAAAGCTGCCGTGCTCTCCACTACGTCATCGCCAGGGGGCTGCGGGTCAAAACCGTTATAGATGACTTTGACAGATTTGGGACTGGCCCCATAAGCGCCGACGATGGCTTGCTTCATCGCGTGGCTGACCGTAATGACAAGGTCCGACTGCGTGCACATATCAGATTCCGCTTTGACGAGGGCCGGGGATAAAGGGCTGCCCCACCAGGTCACAAACGGGTTGTAGAGCATATGCACCGTGCTGATAAGCGGTGCCCCAAAGGCGCGTCGCAGCTCACAACCGGCCTCGAAGCCAAACCAGTCGTGGGAATGGATTATGTCTATCGTTTCGGTCCGCTCGGAAAACAGGCTCTTTGCTTTCTCGGCCACTACCCGGTTGAGATGCCTTACGTCGTCAAAGTCCAGCTCCCTTTCAGCCGGGCCTTGAGACGGGTTCACGCCCGGCAGCGAAAAGTAGCAGACCGTAATCGACCCGTCCGAGATTATCTCGTCCCTGCCGGGGTTGTGCGCAAAGACGTATACGTTGACCCCTCTGCGCTGCAACCCTTTGGTCAGCTCATAAACGTGCGTCCCAAGTCCGCCAAGCAAGAAGGGCGGGTACTCGGAGCTTATGATTAGAACGCTTAAATCTTTGGGCATGTCTATGCTCAATTCTTTTTGGCTGCGTTATTGGGTATTCCGCAGTTGCAATCTGCCTGAAGCTTCTTCCTGTACTCCATCTCGTAATTTATCGCATTCGACAGTTGATCCCAGGAAGGGGTCTGAAGGCTGCGCCCGTTCACAAAAACGGTTGGAAGCGACGCGACCCGCAATGCCCTGCCCATCATTACCGAGCTATCGACCTCTTTGGCAACCTTTTCATCCTTGATGCATCGCTCTATCTGAGCGGTATCGATGCTATCCGTGCCCGCGAAGCTGATGAATTTCGGCATGAGGTTTTCCGCCGTGATCTCGCTTTGCTGTTTGAATACCCAGTCGTGGTAGCCCCAGAACTTTTTCGGGTCCTGCTTATAAACGCACCTGCCGATGACGGCGGCGGGCTTGGACCACGGGTGTAGCCCTTCGAGCGGGAAATCCGCGAATACGACGCGAACATTTTTCGGGTACTCTGCAGGTATCTTCTCCCGAAGCATTATCGCTTCGGTGCGGCAGAAGGGGCACTGAAAGTCAGAGAAGACCACGACGGTCACAACCCCGTTCGGGTCGCCAAACGAGGGAAAGTTTTCCGTGTTCAGCTTATCGAGATTCCCCTGGAAGAGGTCGTTCTTTACTTGAACCGGCTCGGCGCGCAGCAAGGTTTGCCCGTCGTGAGAAACGAAAACTTTCTCGTCTAACACTATGCCGTGCCCGGCGTCGGCGTGAATGCCTACTTCATAAAGCCCCTGCACGGTTGACGGCTCCGGCTCCCCGACTGTGATCTTTATCTGGGGCGGCCACATGTTCAGCCGTCGATAATGAGACTCGATCTTGACCTTATCAATAACCGGCTTTCGTTCGGATACGGGCTTGCCGACCTGCCGCCCGGCGGCTTGACTCTTTGCTTTGCCGGAATCAGTTTTTTCCTGTGGCGCGCCCTGCGCAGAGAGCAGAAGCCCAAAGAAAGCAGAGCAGAAAAAAGCGACGAAAAAAGAGCTTTTCGAAATTCGCATGGTTGAGCCTTTCTGTGATGAGCCCGGTTCTTTGCAGCCGCCGGTGTGGCGCACAAAGCCGAGAAATTAGCAGTTATCCGCAGTCAAAAGATAGCCGGAGGTCTACGCTCTCATCCTGACTATGCTCTGGCTGCACTCCAGGGAGCCCCGTCAGAGCGTTTGCATAACCCGCTGCAGGCCCTGATGGACGATCTTGAGAAGAAGCTGTTGCGCCGAGTGCAAAAAGAAGTGATCGCCGGGCAGCATGCGAAGTGAGAAGGCCCCGCTCGTATGCTGGCTCCAACCTTCAAGCCCCGCGCGGTCAACCTCCGGGTCGCGCACACCCCCAAAGACAGTTATCGGGCAGTCGATCTTGGGGCCGGGCGTATATGCATAGGTGTCTATCGCCTCCAGATCGGCCCTGAGCATCGGAAGCACTAGCTGCATAAGCTCAGGCGACTCCAAAACCTCTCTCGGAGTCCCGTTCAACCGCTTGAGGTCTCTCAAAAGGTCAGGCTCCGGCAGGTTGTACGTTGGCGCGAATTTATCCGGGACATGCGGAGCCTGCCTGCCTGAGACGAACAGGTGTGCGGGGCCAAGGCCGCTCTCGCTATTGAGCCTGCGTGTAAGCTCGAACGCGATGATCGACCCCATGCTGTGCCCCCAGAAAGCGAACGGCTTGTCGAGCTGCCGGTGAATCCCGTCAAAGATGGAATCGACCTGAGATTTTATAGAAGTCAGAGCAGGCTCTTGCATGCGAGTGCCGCGCCCCGGAAGCTCGACCGCACAGACTTCGACATTTTCCAAAGAGCCGTTCGCCCAGGGGTAATAGATCGCTGACGACGCGCCTGCGTATGGGAAACAGAACAGTCGCAATTTCGCCTTTGGATCGGGTCTCGGGTATACAAAGCCGGAAGCCTTGCTCGGCGCATCTTTCGTCATAGGTTGGCCTCTATGTGAAATGGTTTTCTACTCAATCTAGGTGGCAAGATCGACGGCCACGATCCTGAGTTCGCTTGTGTAACGCGCTTGCTCGTTGTCGGACAGCCACAACATATCCAGGCCGGGAAGCATCTCCCTTACGGTTATCTCGTCACCTTTGTCATCGGCTGCTTCAAGGGTCCGTCGCACCATCTTGGCAAAAATGCCCACGTATAAGGGGCTGTCAAAATCTACGTAAAACGGCTTGATCTCGACAGGAACCCTTGCAAACGCGAATCGCGGTATGCCGAAACTGCGCGCCCATTTTCGCGCCTGGACGAAACGCTCTACTTCATCCTTAATCAGGGCAAAGGCCATTTCAGACGCGGAAAACTGCCACGACTCCCTGCAAACGACTAGCCTGTCGAAACTGACTCGCGGCGTATGCTTGCCGGAAGATTCGATTCTGAGACGGTTGATGACCTGGCTTGAGAGCAGCTCGCCGAAGAACTCGACAATGTCGAAGCTGAGCCGTGAGTCGCGAGTTCGGACCTTTAACCCATCGCCAACGTCTTCAACAGCAAGCTCGCCCAGAGTCAGCACCTGCGATTTTTGAGCGCCGCTCGGAGAATCGAGCGCGACCTCCAGCCAGTAATCTTTAGGGGCGACGAGTGAGACGGTCGTACGAGAGGTCGTCGTCCCGCCCCAGTGTTTTGGAAGCGAGGCGATGACACGCGGTTGAGGGAAATCTATATCGATAGCCTCGAACAGATCCCCGGGAGACGGATGTTGAGCCACAAAGAGCGAAGCCCTCAACGTATTGGTCCCGATGTGAATCTCACCGAGCACAAACTGGTGCTCGCCGCGCTGTATCGCTTCAACGCTTGGGGCTACGATCATCACGTCGGGGCTGTGATAGCGCGCGAACTTCCATCCTGGTCTCGGAGCTGCAAACGCCGCGTTCACCTTCTCACGCAATTCATCGGTGCTGTACTCGACTTCTCTTTTTTCAGTATCGATCTGAAGTATCTCTTCCCATTTCTTCTGGAGCTGCGCCGTGAGCGGATCATAAAGCTGCACACCTTCCGATAAAAGCAGCGGGTTTATGACGCGCGTCCACAGGCTCAGAAAATCGACGGTGCGACTCTTTGTCGAGCGGGCAAGCTCCTCGTAAACCTGCTGCATCATCCCGCGAACCAGCTTGGCCACTTCCCAGGTGAACCACCGCGCGCTTGTCAGCAACAAGGACAAGGGCTCTCTCAACTCTTGCAATATCTCTGAGCCTATCTGCACATCCATGTCGCGGCGGCAGTCTTCATAAACCAGCGTCCTGGCTGCGTAGGTTGCCCCGGCCCCTCGCGTCGAAGCCGCCCCCGTGATCTCTGTAAATCTCTCTTCAAGTCGTGTTAAAGCTGTGTAGAGCTGATCCGCATTCTCGGCCGATTGAGAGACGGTCTTTATGGCGCTGTCGATCTCATGAAATTGCGCCAATGCTTCGCGCCTCAGCTCTTGATCTTCAATCCCCTCCAGCATCGCTTTCAGTCTGTCTCCCGCTCCGACCTCTGAGGGCAGCGAAAGCGTCCAGGAGATCATCCCTCGCTTCTGCATCCAGTCGAGTATCTCGAATATTTCACCCTCATCGCGAAGGCTTGAATCGCCCTTGCTGATAATCTCCGAGGCCAGCTGCCTCGCCGTTCGCTGCCCGTCACACGCGTTGAGCACCGTCACGTATTTCTCGCTGAGCTTTATGCTCGCCCCACCCGGCAGATACAGATGGTCGCCTTCAAGGTGCATCGAAGCCGCACGGCGCGGCGCAAACCACGGGCGAAGCTTCTTGTCTCTGGCTATCGTTTGCGCCAGCGCGTCCAGGCACCAGCCCTCTGTATAAATCTTTGAGGTCGCCACTAGATTCTTCCCCGGCTGAACACGAATAGATGCTCCGTCCCATGTCAGGCGAGCCCATCCGACCGGCCCGAAAAAGCCTATCGTGTCGTTCTTCAAGCAGTACCGCTGTAGATATGTGGCTATGAGCTCTTCTTTCTGCCGGTATTTTGAACCTTTAACGTAATCATCCAGGTGCTTGCTCAGAAGCGGCTTTATACCCGAATCGAATGCCGACCTGTTCTGCCAGATAATGGCCCGCTGAAAATTCTCGCCACGGGCTATATGTTGTATGGCACGCGAAATCTCTTCGGTTGCCGATCTGTATGCCACGGCAAGCTTGCCGCGTATCTCATCAATCTTTTTAAACGCCGATGTAAACTGCTCCAGCGCCCTGACTGTCTCCTGGTCCCCCGGATAATCTGCGACCGGTTTACCCTTTTGCAACCGCCTGGCTGCCGCGTTGACCTTTGCGCGAAGCTCAGGGTCGGTCTGCTGCGACAACTCTTTCATCACCAACTCCAGAGCCTGACTTCGCAAAGCGCTGGCCGCCTGCTGTGCGTCGAGCAACTCGTCGGCTACGGCAGAGCAGGATGAGCTAGCCAGCTTCAGCACTTGATTGGCTGGAAAGCCTGCGCTTCGCAAGCAGGCCCAATTCCAAAGCGCCCATTCATTCTCTTTTAGCGTAATCAGATGCGACGGTGTTTTACATTGATCCAGTGGCTGTTGTTGTGAATGAGCCTCAACGACTGACGCTTCCACTTTCGCCTCTCTCGACATGCTTTGGCCTCCGGTAGAACTGGGCGCGCGGTACGGAATTTCCCCTGTTGGATGTTAGAGTTTTGACGCTGAAAGAGAACCCGATAATATATTTAGCAAAGTGTACATCTTGCTAAATATATTCAACTGAATATACTGAGCACTTTTGATGACGGAATAAAAAAAGGTACGCGCTGATCTAAGGCACACAACGGCCTTCGATCATTAAGCCATTCAAGGAAGCTGCTTTGCAGCGACAGAATTAATCGCGGCCCTTGAACAGCAAAGATAGGGTCTATGGGCAATAAGCTATGGAGCTATCCCTGCTTTTGAAGACTCGAGGGCCGGAAGTCAGGTTTGATTAAAACCGGGGCGGACCGTCAAGGGACGCCGGCCCGTGGTTGCAATTGGAAGTAACAGTTGACTTTAGCTACTTGATCATTTAGATTTGCCATACAGCACGCTCCTTTCGAGGAAGAGTGTTGGGGGCAAGACAGACGTTGCCAGCCAAGCATGAGCTGTCTTGCCCGATATTTTTTTCAGAGTTGGACCGCTGCGGAAACCCGTTTACCCATAACCTCAATCTTGTAATCGTAGTATTGCATTTGAATGCAGAGCAGGCAGCATAGTTGAGCCAATCCACACATTGCATCAGAGATCGGGCGTACCTTTACTAACCCCTCATCTCCGACTAGCTGACCATACAGGTGAGGTAGACATAAGGGCTGCTTCCGACGAGCAGCACTTTTTTTCTGGGTTATTCCCACATAGATTCTGGACGCTCTAAAGAATTATCAGAGACCAAAATTATAATAGAGCAACAATACCTGTCAAGGCCATTTGTATAAAAAATTACAGATGCCTAAAATATTACAAGAGTATGTAAAGCATAGTAAGTGGGCCTCTCTAGATTTGTGCCATTCGCGCTTCATACGGTCCGCCCTAGAGTCTAAAACTTGAACTGCCGAGCTGGCCCTTCTTGCAACAAGATTAAAAAGAAAACGACTTGCTCACGAGCGTCGAGTCGTTATAAGGAACGGGCGAAGGCATCATATGGTCGGGCCTGGGTCTTGGCGAAAAGCCCGAAAGTTCGGGCAGGCCATACGACAGATCGGTAGCCCGCAGCTTCACAGGATCAGGCGATTTCAATTCCAAAATAATGTCGAGACCTTCGGCCGGAACGTTGTAATAACGGAGCCCCCATCGTCTTCCAGTCTCGTTTGCGATTCTTCTGCCGTTTACCGTGCAAGAGAGCACTTCAATACCAGCTTCCGTGCTTATCGTGATAACCGGTGCCTGGCGAACAGACTTGACCAGCAAACGCAAAGCACGAGTGCCGTTCTCCCGGCTGTCGCCAACCATTTCGACGCTCGGAGCTTCGAGCGAAGCCAATGGAGCCTGGCTTTTCATGTAACCCGTGTAACCGGTGACCATATACTCGTCGAGCGAGCCCCTTTCAACATTATCTTTGAAGAACTGCGAGCTCCATTCGTCGGGGCTTTGATTGAAGCTGGCCCAGACCGCCTTTCCTGAATCCGCGCTCATAACATAAAACGCGCTGTTGGAAAGGCGGTGATTATTATCGAAACCGGAACCGAGGCTCGCCGCCACATAAAAGCCCGCGCTTACCACCAAAGCGGCCGCAGGCAATACCCATCTTCCGCGCGCAGACGTTACGGTGAGAAGCGGTATCAGCAGGCCGAGCAGCAGGGCTACCATGACCGCTAAAATCGCCGCGACTCCGAGTGTCATTGCCAGGTAGACCATGTAGATCATCGGCGCAAGCAGCACCAGTCCGGGTATGGCGAGGAGCGAACAGACCAGCAGGTGCCTGAGCGAGCCAGGGTCGGCATCGAACGTCAGCAGAAGCGCGATCAGGCTGAACAACAAAGGCCATGTAAAAAGATAGCTTGCGCCCGGCACCAGGAGCGCGGTGAGCACCATCAGCAAAAGCCACCCGAACAGCCCGCCAACGGTTAAATTCTGAGAGCTTATTTTCTTTCTAAACCATACGTACAACGCCGAAGTAACGCCGATTGCGAGGGCCGTGAAGCTTATGAAATAGAGGTGACTGTTATACGCCTCTGCCTGACCGCTTACACTTGACCAGGGGTTAATCATGTTGGTGAACCAGGTTACGGCTATGGCGACCAGCGCAACGGCAATCAGGCTTGCGAGGAAGGCGACAAACCCGACAAGGATGCCCGACAGGCTCAACTGCTTTCGCTTGAGGCCGAGAAACAGGACAGCGGCAAACAGCAACGCCGTCACAATGACCAAAGGGAATATCCACGTTCCTGAGTAGCGGATCAGGTACCCGCCGGGAATGTTGAAATAGACGGCGTCACTCTGCCTGGTCTGGTTCAGCTCCGCGTTTCCGAAATGACGCGCCAGGGCAAGAGCATAAGAACCGTGATGCTGTAGGCTGCGCTCATCTATATGCGCGGCGCTGTCGAGTTGGGTGTGATAGTAATTGATCCCTTTGATGTAAGCGAAATTCAGACTCGCGACCCCTGCTTCCTTGAAGACGGTCAGGTCGGTGTCGTTCGGCAATCGCCTGTAGATTTCGTACGAGAGCGAGTTGGCAATCGGGTGAGAAACAGCTTGCGCAAACTGATTGATAAGCCACCCGTTATCGCGGCTGGTTTCAAACATGATTGAGGGCCCGCCGTTGCCGCGTGCCTCGAAGTTAAAGACTACCTTCACTTCATTCATTGCAGGGTGTTCGCTTACGAAAGCCTTTGCGCCAAGGAGCCCGACTTCTTCGGCATCGGTGAATAAGAAGGCGACGTCTGTCTTAAGCGGCGGTCCCTCTTTCAAAGCTCGCATTGTTTCGAGCAGAGCGGCGACCCCGGATGCATCGTCACTTGCGCCAGGACCTGTGGGAACCGAATCGTAATGGGCCACAAACAAAAGAGCCTGGCCGTCGCTGCTTCCCTCCACCCTGACAACAATATTCTCTACGGTTCCGCCAAGAAGCGGGAACCCGCGATCATTTTTCAGAGCTGTGGTCTTTTGAACCTCCGGCGTTAAGCCAAGCGCAGTAGTCTCTGCCAGAATGTAGTCGCGGACCCTTGCATGGTCGGGCGAGCCGACCGGGTGCGGCCTTTGAGCAATCGCTTCAAGATGCTTCATCGCGCGACCCGAAGAAAAATCCTGCGGCGACACGCTCGCAGGCAAGGCATCGGGCGGCGCGAATTGCCTAAAGCCAGCGTATACGCCGACGGCCAGTACAAGCACGACTAAAAGTGACCTGGCGTAATCACTCCTAAAAAAACCTTGGGACGTCTTTGTGCTACTTGAAGCGGCTGGTTGCGTCATGGCCACATCTCCAATTAGATACGGGAACCTGGTTTCATTCGTCGTGACGGGTGGGCTCACTTTTATTGCGAGCCCACCTGTTTGTCCTCGGCAATGTCACTCAAGAATTGCCCGCTGCTTCCTCCATCTTCTTTCTAAGGCTAAGCGGCCGCATATCAGTCCACACTTCTTTTATGTAAGCGAGGCATTCGGCCTTAGTTCCAGACTT
This sequence comes from uncultured Clostridia bacterium, assembly GCA_964615905.1. GTDB lineage: Bacteria > Acidobacteriota > Blastocatellia > UBA7656 > UBA7656 > DATLMR01. The sequence goes on along the minus strand of CAZTUB010000004.1, from coordinate 386,266 downwards.
GCCGGCATCGTTCCACCCAAGCGGGTTCTCTCTATCCGCCGGCCAGATTGAATATTGGTCCTCGTGGTTGACCACGACTTTGTAGATCGTAGTGTCTTCTCTTTCGTCCCTGCTCATCGTAGATCTCCTTTCTGGTATGGCGACCGCGTTGAGATTGTCGAAACCACCGGTCGCTTTATCAAAATCACCGCTGCTAATGCCCACAGACCTGCAATCTTGATTCGGTCTGTCACTTGCCCTCAGGTGAGACAGATCACAGAGATGGGTGGTGCACACCTGACCGGGCCGGATTCTTTGATTGATACTCTCCTTTTATATAATTCTCAAATCTCTATTCGGCATCGACCCAGGAACCGGGAAGAAACGATTCAACGACCGTACCAAGGCCCAGTCGCAACCCCGTGTCGCGGACAAGACAGGCCACTGCTATATCAAGTATCCCCAGCCCAAAAGGGCTGAAGACGGCTACGGTCTGGTCATCCTTTCTCGCCGCTGCCGCTCCTGTAATGATGTCGCCAAGGCTGCACCTGATGAAATCGCGATTACCAGCCAATTGTTCCGTCAAGTGGATAGATGTTTGAGCGCGACAAACATGGTCCGGGTCATCGACTATGTTATCGCAAGCGAGGATGACTTCGGGCGACAGATCACGAAGCGATATGTGCAGGATAGTGCTGCCGGGCGATAACTCTCTGACGTCAGAGATATGGGGCACTATGGTTGTTGTCGCAAATGAGACGAGCGAGCTTGCGCGAAAAAGAGAGCTAATATCTGCTGCGACCTCGATATTGATTGGTCCAAACACGCGCCGGCACATCTGTCCAAAGCTATCGGCCCGCGCTCGGTCAAGATCAAAAACAACAAGCTGTTCGATATTCGGAAAGACTGCGAGCAAGAACCGGGTGATCTCAAAGTTGATCAACCCGCAGCCTACAAGCCCGACGCTCCTCGCCTGCTCCCCTCTATGCAGGTATTGAGCGGCAAGAGCGGCGCTTGCGGCAGTTCGCTTTGCGCTGATAATCGAGCCTTCCATTATGGCTTCGGGGCGGCCGGTTTCGGCGGAGTTCAAGATTATGGACGCAGATGCTCTATCGAGCCCCTTTTCAAGATTGGCAGGAAAAGACGATACCCACTTGATTCCCGCAGCGTCGACCTCTCCGCCCAGGTACGCAGGCAGCCCGATGATTCTGTTTCTCGCGTCACCGGGGAAACGCAAAAAGACCGAATGCGGCAGCGAGCTTTCCCCTCGCGCGTGCGATTCATAAGCCTGCCGCACTATATCGATGATCTCCAGTTCTCTCCCGTTAAGAACGCGGCGCACTTCATCACCTTTTACTATTAGCACGTCTGCGTCACCCACATTGCACCTCCGTTAAGATCAAGAATGCGCCAATTCGTTATCACCAGGGCTCAAGTAAAACGAGCCAGGTCTTGTAAGATCGACTGAAAAAACTTCTGCGGAGGCGCGTTAATGAAAAAGTGATCGCCGGGTAACATTTCAAGCGAAAAAGAGCCCGTCGTCTGCTCGCGCCACGCTTCCAGGTGTTCAGGACTCACCTTGTCGTCTTCCACTCCTCCTAGGACAGTTATGGGGAACTCGAAAGGCGGTTGTGGAGAGTATTCGTAAGTCTGGCAAAAAGCGAAATCCGCGCGAAGCAGCGGGATCATCAGTTGAAGCAGCTCCGTGTGCTCGAATACTTCCTTCGGGGTGCCGTTGAGGTCGCGAATCGCCTCAATGAACTCCGGCTCCGGCAAGTTGTATGTCACAGCTTCATCAAGCTTTATCTGAGGCGCGCGGCGGCCGGAAACAAATAGGTGTGTCAGGTCTCGCTTGCGCTCTGCCCGCAAATAGCGCGCGAGCTCGAAAGCGATGATCGCCCCCATGCTATGTCCGAAAAACGCCACCGGTCCGTTCAGATGAGGCGCGAGCGCGTCGGCAAGAACAGGGACGAGCGCCTCCGCGCTTGCGAAAGCCGGCTCGTGTAATCGGCTGCCCCGCCCTGGAAGCTGTACCGCGCAGACTTCGATGCTTTGCGGAAAAATATCCGGCCACCTGCGATAGGTTGCCGCGCTTCCACCCGCATAGGGGAAACAGAACAGGCGTAGACGCGCTTGCGGATTCGGCCTTGTTCTGATGATCCACTGAGATCTTTTTGAAGTATCCATAGACGAATCCAATCTCTTACGTTACCGGCTTTGCTTTAACTATACTGAGCGCGAGATCAGCGGCTTTCGAAGGCATGTCAGTAACCGTGGAATGGATTTCTAATTGCGATGGTCCAGACTCGCCGCGTCAACGGAGGCCCTGGCCGTATGAAGATAGCCATTATAGAGAGACTCCCGAAAGATTGGTCATTTCAATAGCTTAGGGCTTTGGCGTAATAATCCCCTCTTATCAATCTAGCAACAGGCTGCTCTCGCGGCAGCTAAAGGCAACGTGAAATATATCACAAAACAGACAAGACTCAATGACTTGATATATTGAGCAAAAAACCATTATTCCATCCAGGCGGTATCGCTTCTCTAATATATTTAAGCCCTGTCAGCCGCTCTGCCACCTCCAACACTTCAACTCCCAATCGAAGCCTTCGGCCGCGACTGCTCCTACGAATTCAGAAGCGGGAAATAACTCGCGCAACATCCATTGGGAAGATTCATTCTCATCAACGCGCGTGCTCAGCAAAGCGGCAGGCTCGCCGGGAGCAAGCGACACGTCAAACAGGTGCAAAGGCACGGAAAGCCCTTCGCCCCTGGCCTTGATGTAAGCCTCTTTGCGAGTCCAGCAATTAAAGAAAGCTTCGTTTTGCAGTTCCTTTGGCAGCGCGCGTAACGTGCGAACCTCCTGCTCGGAAAAGAAGTGCTCCGCGATCTGCTCGTCGGCAAGGCCGGAGCGTACATACTCCAGATCGACGCCGATCTCTCGCCCGCAGGTCAGGCCGAACAGCGCCATACCGTGCGAGTGAGACACGTTGAAGCAAAGTCTCTGCTTGCGGGGTTGTTCGGCCAGGCTTGGCTTTCCATAACTGCTGTACTGGAAACGAAGCTGGCGCGGCGCTATGTCGAGATACCTGCCGAGAATGTCTCGTAACAGTCCGCGAGCGGCGATGAAGTGATCCCGGTCCTTCTGGAAATGAAAGCGTGCCGACCTGTCTTGCTCCTCGTCATCAAGCGTCCGCTTAAAGACATCCATCTGCGGCGGTGGATAATCGAGGCTTGAAAGCCATACGTGAACCTCGCCGGGAGCTAGGTTCAAGTGGCTCGGAGGCGGTCGCCAAAGAGTGCTCATATACGCCGACCGGAGAAATCCAACTAGAGAAATCCACTAAAGTGCGGGCAGTAGCTTCAACTACAAATACGCGCGAAGATATATCTTAATCAAAAAGCATGATTTCACAAGCCTGGCTTGAAGCCTCAGTTATCTCCTGGCCTTAGATCTATAGATCAAGGCTGACAACTGCTCAAGCCTCTCGATTTTTATAGGGCCTATCAGGTTGATGACGGTAAGCTCGCTTGGCTCGGAGCAGATGACGGCAAGCCCTCGCGTGCTGCCTGTCTCACTGTATGCGTAAAGCTCAAGGTCTGCGCAGCCCAAATTACTCAGTCGCCGGTTGATTTTGGACCACCCTTTTCCGGTTAGCTGCGCGCGAATTTCCGTGAGGTCGGACGGGGAGTATTCTCCCGCCTTTTCAAATTGGAAGCTCCTTATGTAGATCGCCTCCTGTTCCGAGAGCAGGCTCCTGAGGCTCGTACCGACAGCCGATCTTTCCATGTAGAGTAAACCGAGCGTTGTCCTCAAAGCTGGGCCTTCAAGGTTAACCTCCACATACTCCGAAGCGTTCTCGGCCAGATGGCTCAAGCTGTCAATGCGCAGACGCGGGTCTTGTCCCGGCGGCGAAGCCAGCGCGGTTGCACAGACCGCAGTGATAAGTGAAATAGCAAGAAAGGCGATGTTGAAGCGCAATTTCATAAGCCCTCGTTCGATAGCCTGTCGGATATTCCAGAACTATTGCTTATTACGTGCGAGCGGCAAATAGAGAACGCAGAAGAATCCCGGTCTGCTTCTAAGCCCCTGGCTCAAGTGACAGATCAATCGGGTTGTGAGTTATCGGCAGAAACGCCCCGAAGGTTTTTATTCGGAGTTATTGCCGACAATTAATGGCTTTAGCAGGAGTATCTCTGAAGCGAGAACACGTTCCAGTTCTCTTGCGACCAGATGATGGCCAAACTGGCTCCAGCGGATATTATCGCGCAAGAAGACCTCGCCGCTGTGTTCCGACAACGCCCCCTGCGCGTCTACAACTGGAATATCCGCGCGCTCGCCGACGCGTCTGACCATGTCGTTAATCGAGGCGAAAACGCCGGGCAGATCGCCGGAAGGGATTGAGTAGTTGTCCCGAACATCTTCATTAAAACGGCCCGGCCCTACAATCACCACGCGCGCGCCACTGGCCTTACACATCTCTACCCCTCTATCGATTATCTGCTCGTATTCGTCTATCTCGATGGGTGGGTGAAATGCGACCAGCTTGTCGAGAGAAGTCTCAGGCTTTAGATGGACAGCAGTACCGGTCGCGGCGGATTGGAGCTTCTGTAAAAAATCGCGGGCCGTATCCATGACCTCCGGGGCTATCTCATAAAGCATATTTACGCGCGTGTAGAGAGCGGCGAAGCTGGCAATAGCGCTGATGACAACAATGTCGGGCCGAGAGACCATCAGCCTGTGACTCAGGATTGCTTTTAGGCCTTTGGGATGATGAAGGTGCTTACGCGAATACTTTATCTTTAATTGCGGAAACTGCTCTGTCACGCCAGAGATGGCCTGGCCTACGTATGTTGAAGCAGGGTCGACACTGTCGTGGCCCGACATGAGGCATTGGCCGACGAAAAGAATGCTTAGATTGTTACCCTGAGTCATACCCCTTCTAACCATTAATCGCTCTCCCAAATAATCAGCGTGGGATGTAGTGCCTGTAGCGGGCTCATTTTATCCAAATCACCCGGCGCTGCCAAGTATCACGTTCGGTAGCGCGGGTGCACGGCTTCGCAGCATGCGCTCATCTGAAGTTATTTTCGACAAAGGCCGTAAGGTCAGCGGCGAACCGCTCAGGCTCTTCCCAGTGGAGCGCGTGTCCCGCGCCTTTATAGACCAGCAGCTGCGAATCCTTTATCTCAGATACGAGCGTCTCCTGGTCGCTTTTTCCGCAGATTGCGTCCTGATCTCCCCACACAATAAGAGTGGGAGCCTTGATCTTGTTGATCTCTCCTGAAAAGTCTGCTTCCAAGAACCCTTCAAACGTTGCCCTCCACACGTGCGCAGGAACTTTCAGGCTCTCCTCCACAACCGCTTCAAAATATGGCTGCGGCACTGGCTGGGCCAGCGTGCTTTGTTGAAACTCCTCGACGAAGCCTCTATCGACAGGATCGGTCATAGTCGATATGGCGGAATCCCACAACTCTTGCACAGCCGTGTTGCCTCGCAACCTGGCGAACGAGCCCGCGAGCACAACTCCGAGCGTACGGTCCGGGTAATCTATGGCAAAGCGCTGCGCGACTGCGCTTCCCATCGAATGGCCCGCGATAACGGCCGATTCGATCTTAAGCGCGTCCATAAAGGCGGCCAGGTCTGACGCAAAGTCATGAAACAGGTAACCCGTCGCGGGGCGGCTTGCATCGCCGTGCCCCCTTTGCGTGAGCGCAAAAGTGTGGATGGATTCGGGCAGGTGAGGGAGCACAAGCTCATAAGACCGCCACGAATCCGTGACGCCATGCAGGAGCAGCAAGGGCACGCCTGAGCCAGAGCCCTGTTCGACATATGGGAGCCTGACTAGATTGGGAAGCTCGACGTATTTTACGACGGGTGTCATCTCTATATCCTCCGACGATGCCAACGGCGTTTTCAGTCTTTTTCCAGACGAGTATCTTTACATAGCTGTCGTTACGCCATTTTATCTGCAATGACGTTTTCGCATCATTTATATCCTCGTCGCTTACATCTTTTCCAGTCCCGTAGTTAATTTGCGCAAAGGGGTTCTTGTTGACATTCAATGTAACCAGCAGGCGACTGCCTTTGCTTAACCTCCGGCTCACCATTAGGGTTCAATCAAACGGGATAGATTCGACTTTGCCGGGCGTCAGCAGCTTTCTCACGCTCATGTCTTTCGCATAACCGGCGCGACCTAGAAAGTAAGACAGGCGAAACAACTCGCCGGTTGGCATTACCTCATACAACACCACGCCGCTGTCCATATCTTTCTTGTATATGGTTGCCTTGATAACGCTTCGTCCAAAGACAGCCCCGCTGTGGCCCGCTTCGCCCTGGCCTTCGTAAGTATCTCGAATGGCAGGATCACAAGAGCGGAAGCCGGGTCTGTGGCCTTCCGCATCTCCACCAGGCTTCGAAGTGTAGCACAACCGCTTCATTGTATTGCCCGGCGACTACTTGCAGGCGGAACAGAGTGTTGAGATACCGACCACGATCAGCCTCCTGATAGATCGCTTTCGCTTGTTTCGCAAGACCGGGCATGGATTGGGCGAGCGCCGATTCATCTTTTAAAGCAGCCTGCGGCAGGTCAAGCTCTTGAGCTAAAGCGCGAGCGTCAATAGCAAAGCATAAAAGTACAAAACAAAATAACCTTTGCATGTGTACTTCTCCGTTTTCATTGCGGATTGATAGGCAGTAGCAATGTCTCTACCGGGTTTCATTCTCCTCCGGCTTCTAGAACGAGTATAGGCTACAGGGTTGAGCGGCTTATTTCAAAGATGTTATACATGAGACACCTGATTAGTCTCAATCTCTGGTTTTATGAAGAAGATCTCGGTCGTAACATGTATTGATGTAGAACCTGACGAGCGACTGATCGCCCCGAATCTCCAAAAGGATTGGCGTGGCTTTGAACTCACGTATCAATACTTCAGCCGTCTCAGGCAAAGGCTTGAAGACGCAACCGGGTCACCGGCACATTTTTTATGGTTCTTTCGGATGGACGCCCAGATCGAACACGCTTACGGAACAGCCGCCTGGGCAGTGAGACGCTACTCTTCGCTGGTTGAAGGGATCAAAGCCGCAGGAGACGGCATAGGTTTACACGTTCATGCCTGGCGATGGGATGAAAAGTTGTGTAAATGGATCGTAGACCTCGCCGACCAGGAGTGGGTCAACCATTGCGTTCGACTCGGCTTCGACTCTTTCCGAGCATCGCTCGATCAACCCTGCCTGTATTTCCGCTTCGGTGATCGTTGGATGAATAATAGGACTCTGGCCCTCGTCGAAAAGCTGGGAGCGCGGTTTGATCTGACGCTTGAGCCGGGCCAGAAAGACGGCGAAGTCAAGGAGTTTTTCACCGGCTCTTTTTTGGATTACAGCGAGGTTCCGCAATATCCTTATCGCCCATCAAAAGCCGACTTTAGAAGACCCGGCTCTTTTTTCGGGAGGAAGTTATGGGTAATACCGCTTAGCGCAGGCGGCACGGACTGGTCGCCGGAACCGCCTGGCCTTTATAAGAAGGACGTGGCGGCCGGAGACTACGAAGGATACCTCGATAAGGTAGATTGTGATCTCATTTCGGGCTGGGTCTACGACAGAGACCGGCCAGATTCGCCTCTCGATGTGGAAATATATGATGATAACGTCTTGCTGACTACAGCTACAGCGGCCACCTTCAGACCCGACCTGTTTGCTTCCGGCAAAGGCAACGGCCGGCACTGTTTTAATATTGTCGTACCGGCCTTCCTTAAAGATGGGCGTGCTCATTTAATTCGCGTGAAGGCGGCGGGCACCAATTACTATCTGAAAAATTCTCCGATAGAGCTGACTTGTCGCAACGTAGACAACCAGGAAAACTATATGACGCTCAATCTCAGTTACAATCCGTGGTCGCTGAGAAGAATATTAGATAACGGGCTGAAAGATTCTAAAGAGCCCTACCTTGCGGCGGTCGTAAGGAGCGACGCTGTGACTCACGGTGACGAGTATTCCAACCTGGAGCAGACCTTTGACTACATCCTGTCTCATCGCTCGATCCGAGCATTGGCCTTTGAGGCTCCTGACGAAATGCTCAACCGGAGAAGGTGAGCCTAACATTATGATGTCGGGAATACGCCTGTTAAGCGGCGCACTTGGTCTTGACGGCTTATCATTGTGATACTTGCGTGCCTTGCGATGCGACAACCTGCCAGCGCCCGTCCCGCTTGACGAAGACATCCGTGAATCGCAGAACCACGCTCGACCGTTGCCCCCTATAACTACCCGCAGCAACAGTCCGCCCGGTCACTACCGCCACGTCTCCTAGCTCTTTCACCTTGATATCGTCAATCGTTGCCGCTTCGATCTCACGGTCCTTTGACGAAAGCTCTTGCAAGACCTGGGACTTGCTCAGTACGCGGCCAGCCAGGTCTATAGTAGTCCAGTCCGCAGCCAGAAGGCTGTTATATGCCTCAAGGTCACGTTCAACTAACGCTTTAGCCAATCGGTGCTCGATTCGTATCAACTCTTGAGCGACATTTGTCGCCTGTGTTGTGCTAACAGAAAGCGGGCTCAAACTGCCCATAACCACAGTTGCGCAGGCTAGCATTCTTAATAGTTGTCTCATTTCTTACTCCATCCACTCGAACCATATAACACCGTTGAAGAAAGGTCTCACGCGACGACCGGACGTATAATATGCCTTTTTTTGCCCGTATGTTAACACCTATCACCTGAATTCTTTAAATAAGGCTGATCGGCTCGTAACTCCTTTACCCAAGATCAGGCTGGCACTGGCGTAGATATGTGAAGAATTTTACCGAAAGGGGTTGACATCTGTGGTGAATAGTATTACTTTGCCGCTCTCAGGCGGGATTCTTGACTCGCTTATAGCAGTTTTTTCGATTGGATTGGCCCTGATAGGTTTCAGGATTCAAGAGCAACCTTACCTTGCGCTTGATCGCAAATTCATCGGCATATCGGCCTGTTCACCTTATGAGGTGATCTGACCGCATATCAGGCTTCATCAAAGAATAGCTTGATAATCCTTGCAAAAATCGAGTCCTGGATTACGTCGATTGTTATTAGTGAGACAGGTGAAAGATTAGAGAGAAACTCGTCCTATACCTATTGGTAATCAGAAACAGAAGGAGAAAGACTATGAAGACGACTAGATTAGCGCTGAATATGATGGCCGTATTAACTGCTTGCTTGTTCTGCACCACACTGGCTCAGGCACAGGCGACACGAACATGGGTATCAGGTGTTGGCGATGACGCAAATCCTTGTAGCCGAACCGCGCCGTGTAAGACCTTCGCCGGTGCAATATCCAAAACCGCTGCTGGCGGCGAGATCAACTGCTTAGACCCGGGCGGATTCGGCGGAGTTACTATCACAAAGTCGATTAAGATAGACTGCTATGAAGTACAGGGCGGGATTCTGGCCGCTTCGGTAAACGGCGTCATCATAAACGCGCTGACGACCGACAAGGTAATACTGCGCGGCCTCAATATTAACGGCGCTGGCGGAGCTGGCGGCCTCGATGGAGTCAGGTTCCTGGCCGGAGCCTCGCTGCACGTAGAAGACGCTACGATCAACAACATGACAAACGGCATCAATGTCGGCCTCAACCAAGCGGCCAATGCCGAGGTCTACGTCAAGAATTCCTCCATAAGGAATAATTCCAACGTCGGCATTTTCGTGTCGAACGCCGGCGCAGGCATTGTAAACATGGTGATCGAAAGAACCTCTTCCGAAAACAACACCTTTGGGCTTATCGGCAGGAACAATACTCGAATAGCCGCGCGTAACAGCGTATTTTCGGGTAATTCGAACACCGGAGTCCTATCGGAAGTGCTGGCTGCCGGGCCGGTTTCGGTGATTGATGTGGTTGACTGCGTCGTGTCAAGCAACGGCACGGGCCTTTCGGCTGGGACATCCGCCGCCGCCAACCAGGGAAATCTTCGCGTTTCAGGCACAACCATATCTTTCAACGGTACAGGGGTGACCGCCGGCAACGGGCTTGCAAATACGTTCGCGGATAATACCTTGCGAGACAACACGGCAGCGGGGGCCTTCACTTTGCCTGCTCTGACTAAGAATTGAAGCGCCTTGTTTAATTTGCCTGCCTCCCGTCCTCGCAGGGCGGGGGGGCGCTCGGTGGGTAGCTTGTTAGCCCAACTGACCGACTCCGGCAATCACGCTTCCACATAAATAAGGCGCGCCGCAGGTTTCCTTTCTTAATTGCGGCAAAACCGGAAGGAGAAAGAATATGAAGGCTCGCCCTGCTTCAAAAAGCCCATGCTCGGTTCGCGTACTGAAGAGCAGACGCTTCATTGCCACGATTGCCTCAATAGGCATGCTCGTTTTCGTGGTGATGATGTTGCGCGCTCCTTTCAGTACTGCGCAGACTTCGGAGAGCATAAGCACATTCGACAGCGACTGTGAGACTCCGAAGATAATCTTTAATGTTGGCGATACGGTATGCGCGGTCGCTACCGGGTCGCTACTCGGATCGGTTGCAGAGGGTGTACCGACTCAACGACGATTCCAGTGGTCCGCTCCAGACGGCACAATCTTTGGTTCTGGTGCTGAGATCACTACTGACCCGCAAAGCGACTCGATCACACTTCCAACGGGGGTTGCTGCTCAGCTCGGAAGGTGGGTAGTAAAGACCGTCGATTCCTCGAACAACGGGGTGGCCATTGCGTCATTCACTGTTCAGGACCCGGCCAATGCCGCTGTCGACCTGTGGACGCCAATTTCTGCCCCGTTCCAGGTCTCGGCCGGTTCGACCGCGCCCTTCTCTGTCTTTGTGACAAACAAAGGCCCGAACGCGGCGGAAAACGTCGAGCTAACCGTCACGGTGGCAACCAACTCGACGTTCGTCTCCAAGTCACAAGTCTCAGGCCCGGCATTCGATTGCACGGACCCGACGAGTAACGCCGGGGTCTCGACTTGCACGATAGATAGTCTGCCTGCTAATACCACTGCGCAGTTCACGTTTTTCTACCAGATAGACTCGAACGCGCCAGCCGGCGCGGTCATCTCAGCCACGGCGACCGTTACCAGCGATACGAACGAGTTGTTTGACGTAGACAACACGTTCACCGCATCGGTTACTATCCCGGAGGGCACCGCATCAACCTGCGAAGTTACCTGCCCGGCTGACATCACGACAAATAAGGAAGCCGGTCAGTGCGGCGCTACGGTAAGCTTTACGCCCAGCTCAACCGGAAGCGGTTGCGGCACCATAACCTGCACTCCGGCATCGGGGTCTTTCTTCCCTACTGGAACTACGAGCGTTATATGCCTTGGCGAAACCGGCGGCCCATGCGTCTTCAATGTAATAGTTGAAGACCCGGAACCGCCTACGATCTCTTGTCCATCTGACGTTACGGTGGATGAAAGCTCACCCGGCTTTGGCTCGGCGGTCGTTCACTTCCCGGCCCCGACTCTAAATGATAACTGCTCTGCCGGTATCTCGGATTGCAATCCACCGTCGGGCTCAAGCTTCCCCACGGGCATCACAACAGTGGTGTGCCAGACGGGCGGCCCAAGCAATACGGTCACCTGTAATTTCACTGTGACAGTCAACGGTGAGGGCGGAGGCGCTTGCACTGTCGTATGTCCTGGCGATATTACTCAGTCGGCCAGCGCAAACGCCTGTAGCGCTACCGTCACTTACGATGCTCCTACGACGAGCGGGATTTGCGGCACGGTAGCCTGTAGTCCGCCGTCCGGCTCTACGTTCCCGATAGGAACAACGGTTGTCAGCTGCACCAGCGCGCAAGGGCCTGGCTGTAATTTCTCTGTGACGATTCTTGCGTCAGCTCCGCCGACCATTGTCACCTGCGCCACGAACAAGACTGTGAATGTGATTGCCAATTGTGAGGCAACCATACCTAACCTTGTCAACGAAGTCGTGGCGACCGGTTGCAGTGTGATCGTCACTCAATCGCCAGCGGCCGGTACGCTGGTCTCGCCCGGAGTCTACACCGTGACTATTACGGCTGAGAATTCGGCCGGCGTGGCTACCTGTACTGCCACAGTGACTGTGACAGATAACTTCACGGGCTTCTTCTCACCTGTGAGCAATCTGCCAGCGCTCAATTCAGTCAATGCTGGCAGGGCAATTCCTGTGAAGTTTAGCCTGAACGGAGACAGAGGGCTGGACATCTTTGCTCCAGGCTTCCCGGCTTCGGGTGTGATCGCTTGCGATACAAGCGCCACGCCCATTGAAATAACAGAGACTCTTACAGCAGGAGGTAGCAGCCTCAGTTATGACGCCGGGTCCGATCAGTATACTTACGTTTGGAAGACAGAGAAGTCGTGGGCTGGAACCTGCCGTCAACTGGTCCTTCAGTTGAAGAACGGCTGTGTCTACCGCGCGAACTTCAAGTTCAAGTAAGAACTCTATTCAGAGACAGGAGCGGCGATCTATGGTCGCCGCTCCTGTCGTTTTTTTTCGACCAGCGACTAACCCTCGTGTGTGATTCATAGCTCAACTCGCTCACACAACCTCGCATTACTCCTTCCATTCGAAATAAGCTGCTAGAGAGCCTGCATCGCTCAATTCGGCCAGTCGGCGCAACCCAAAAATTTCTACCGGGGTTTTGGCCGGGTATCAAAAGAACTGTTCCGGGTGTATATTAAAGTACAAATGTGGCGCGAGATTCAGATCAATTGGGAGCAAGTCAATGAGGATGCACGTAGTATTGTTGCGCTGCTTTTTACTGTTTCTAATTTCCTGCCCTATCGTCTCCGGCGCGAATCAGGATACGAATAAGGATACGAATCAGGTTGCGCTGGAAATACAGCAAGACGATGTGACTCCGCAAGCCGTCACCATACAGCTTGAGCCTGTGGTCACTACGGGCTTATCAAGCCCTGTCTTTGTCACCAACGCGGGCGACGGCAGCAACCGCCTCTTCATAGTCGAGCAGGGCGGGATAATAAAATCGATCCGGCCGGGGTCAAGCGTCCAGACCGTCTTTCTCGACATTACTACCAGGGTGCTTTCAGGCGGAGAGCGCGGGCTGTTAGGGCTCGCCTTCCACCCGCAGTATTCAACGAACCGCCGTTTCTTCGTATTCTACACACGCCAGACAGACGGGGCGCTTACCATCGCTGAATATCATGCCTCGGCCTCGAACCCTAATGTCGCAGACACGACTGAGGCAGTGATTCTGGTGATACCTCATCCGGGCGCTTCCAATCACAACGGCGGGATGATCGAGTTCGGCCCTGACGGCTTCCTTTACATCGGAACGGGTGACGGAGGCAGCGCAAACGACCCGCCGAACAACGCTCAGAATATCAACTCGCTCCTTGGCAAGATGCTGCGGATCGACATAAACAACCCGAACGGCGGCATACCTTACTCTTCGCCTTCGTCGAACCCGTTCTTCGGCGCGACCGCCGGGGCCGATGAGATTTATGCGATAGGGTTGCGCAACCCTTTTCGCTGGTCGTTTGACAGGAGCACGGGCGAGCTATACGCGGGTGACGTCGGGCAAGGCGCTCGCGAAGAGATAGATATCATCACGCGCGGCGGGAACTTCGGCTGGCGAATCATGGAAGGCAGCATCTGCAACCCCGCCTTTAACGGAGGCATGTGCACTCCGCCGAGCGGGCACATTCCTCCCATATCCGAATACTCGCACTCGTCCGGCCGATGTTCGATCACAGGCGGCTACGTCTATCGCGGGGTGCGGTCGAGCCTGCCGATCGGCACCTACGTCTTTGCAGATTATTGCACCGGCGAGATTTTCATGATGCAGAGGGGGCTGAATACTTCGCCTCTCCTGCTTGATACCGCTATGAACATCCCGTCATTTGGCGAAGACGAGAGCGGGGAGATTTATGTTGTAGACCACGGAGGCGCGGTCCATCGCATAGTGAATCCCAATCCGACTTCCCGCCATACGATAGGGCTTTACAGGCCGAGCGATTCTGTATTCCACCTGCGCAACAGCAACACTGCGGGCTTCCCTGACCTCAGCGTCGGCTTTGGCGACGGCCCTAACGGTGACATCCCCATCGTTGGCGACTGGAACGGCGACGGCACTACCACCATCGGCGTTTACCGCCCAAGCACTTCCACTTTCCACCTGCGCAACACCAACACTGCGGGCTTTCCTAACTTAAGCATAGGGTTTGGCGCGCCGGGGGACATGCCTGTAGTGGGTGATTGGGACGGCAACGGCACGGTTACGATTGGCCTGTACCGTCCGAGCACCTCTACCTTCCACCTGCGCAACAGCAACACTGCGGGCTTCCCTGACCTCAGCGTCGGCTTTGGCGACGGCCCTAACGGTGACATCCCCATCGTTGGCGACTGGAACGGCGACGGCACTACCACCATCGGCGTTTACCGCCCAAGCACTTCCACTTTCCACCTGCGCAACACCAACACTGCGGGCTTTCCTAACTTAAGTATAGGGTTTGGAGATGGGCCGAACGGAGACCTGCCCATCGTGGGTGATTGGGACGGCAACGGTACTATGACGATAGGGGTCTACAGGCCGAGGGATTCCGTATTCCACCTGCGCAACAGCAACACTGCGGGCTTCCCCGATTTATCGACCCCCTTCGGCGCGCAGGGAGACCTGCCCATCATAGGCAACTGGGACGGACTATAGTAGCGGCGGCGGAGCACTATCTGTGCGCTGAGTTGACCCGTTAGGCAAGCGGGATTGAGGCGTGACTGTCATTCGCGGTGGTGGCACGTCTCAATCCCGAAACTCTTTCTCTTGTAACCCAGACGCATTAGAGCGAATTTCATATGGGTTTAACAGTAGGGGCAACCCTTATGGTTGCCCGGATCGCCCGAAGGGCGATGATTGTCATGGCCTTACAGCCATTCGGGCAGGCCCCTACAAGCTAAACTCATTTGCAAACCGCTCTAGTATGACCGCCAGCACAGGTAATTGACTTTCACAAGCGATGCAGGACCCAGCAGCGTTTAAGCTGCTCTAGCGGCAATTTCAAATTCACAAGGAAACTTTTTTATGGCTCTCTCAAGAAAGTGCGGGTAGAATCTCTAGGTTGGGTTGTTTTTGGCCATATTTTTCAAGCGGAAGTTGTCGAATAATAATTAAGTATCAGCTTTTGAGATTATATCTGGCATAATAGCCTGCTCGGTTGCTGAACCAATAAATGCCCCTTTCCCGCTTATAAAGAGGGTTGTTGCCCCGCGCTGTGCCCCCCCAAACCCTCACATAGCTTTGTCTTTGCTATGCGTTGAGCTAGCTTGAGCTTGTCGAGTGTGCGTTCTAGTTGCGCTCTACCGGCCAAAGGCTCGAATGCGCCCATATTTATCGGAGGAGTAACAATGAAAAAAACAGATCGAAAAAAGCTCGATTTTTCATCACCCGGGCCGGGCCATAATCTTATAAATTTATTGCGGAGTACTTCGGTAATGCTCTTGCTCGGCATGTTTTTCGCAGGTATCAGCCTGTTTTCCGTGAGCGCGCAACGCAAGAATGCCGAGTCGGGAACCAGCATTGCTGACCCGCTGCCCGTTCAAGATCGTAACCCGTTGAGCGATGGGCTATGGCAGCCGACCGCCGATACGCTAGACTTGCAATCAGAGGAGCCGAGAACGCTCCCGCAGTCTTTTTCAACGAAGCAGTTGAACCAGGGCGAGCTTGGCGAACTGCTCAGTCGCGCCCCTTTGGAGTTCACAGACGAAGCGGCAAACAAGCAAGTGATTCTGACGCTGCCGATGCCGAACGGGAAGCTGGCGAGGTTCAAGGTCGAAGAATCACCCATCATGGAGCCGTCGCTCGCCGCTCAGTATCCTGAGATCAAGACCTATAGCGGACAGGGCATTGATGAGCCTTCGGCGACGACTCGCTTCGATTGGAGCCCGCGCGGACTCCACGCAATCATTCTTTCGGACGAAGGCACTTCTTTCATTGAGCCGGTATCATCGTTCGACACGACGAGCTATATCTCTTATTTCAATCATGATATGTCTACGGATGACCTGACGCTCTCGTGCCTGCTTTCAGATGACGAGCTTGCCGACGCCGAGCAGCGCGGCATCTCTTTAAACCAGGCGGACTCGGAGGCAGCTCTCGTCACAGGCACTACGCTGCGCACGTACCGGCTGGCTGTCGCGGCGACAGCCGAATTCACTCAGCAATACGGCGGCGGCAACGTCGCCAACACGCTAGCGAAGATCACGACGCTGGTCAATCAGGTCACCGCCATCTATCGAAAAGAGGCGACCATTACCTTTCAGTTGGTCGCTAACGAATCGGCCATAATATTTACCGACACGGCGACAGACGGTTATACAAACAGCTCGCCGGTCGCGATGCTTGCCGAAAATCAAACTAAGCTGAATGCGGTTATCGGCGCTGCCAACTACGACATCGGGCACGTACTCGGGGGCATCGCGGTCGGCCCGGGCTCCATATCTTTTTCAGGCGTCGCCTCGATTGGTGTGATTTGTAGCAGCAATAAGGCGAGAGGCGTCTCGACGATGGGGGGCGGGGTCTCGTCTTTCCCGCACAGTATAATCGTAGGCGGAGTGACGCACGAGATCGGCCACCAGTTCAGCGCGCCGCACAGCTTCAACAGCACCTCAAACGGCTGTTCAGGCAATAGAACCGCGGCCGGCGCATACGAGCCGGGGAGCGGTTCGACGATTATGGGTTACAGCATCTGCGGCTCGGATAACCTACAAAATCTTCCCGATCTCTATTTTCATACGGGCAGCCTGGAACAGATTCTCAGCCACGCGGCAGGCGCGGGCAGTTGCGCAGCGACGACCTCGACAGGCAACGGCGTGCCGGTTATCTCGACCTTGAGCAGCTTTACGATTCCGGCAAACACTCCCTTCACGCTCAATGCAAACGTCACAGACCCGAACGGGGACGCGCTCACCTACGTTTGGGAGGAGTTCGATCTGGGCGCTGCCTCGCCGCCAAACACGGATGACGGAACGCGCCCGATCTTTCGCTCGCTGCTTCCCGGCTCAAGCAGCTCGCGCACCTTCCCGCGTTTACAATATGTCCTGAACAACGCAAACGTGCCGCCGTCAAGTGTCAGCTGCGGCGGCGGCGGCAGTTGTCTGACCGGGGAGCTTCTGCCTTCGACCACTCGAACGATGAACTTCCGCCTTACGGTTCGTGACAACCGCGCGGAGGGCGGCGGGACGGTAAACGCCGCGATGCAGGTAAGCGTGATTTCCACAGCGGGCCCTTTTGCGGTCACGCAACCCAATGCAGCAGGCTCATGGGTAGGCGGATCATCGCAGGTTGTGAACTGGAACGCGGCAGGCACTGCAAGCGGGCCGATCAATTGCGCTAACGTCAAAATTTCACTCTCGACGGACGGCGGCAACACATTCCCGGTTGTCCTTGAAGGTAGCACGCCAAACGACGGATCGGAAACCATTACCGTTCCGAACACGCCTACAACTTTGGCGCGCGTAAAAGTCGAAGCGGTTGGAAATATCTTCTTCGATATCTCAAACGCTAACTTCACTGTCGTTGCCGGGTCAGCCGCCACCGACGCCGATACAATAGGACTCTTTCGCCCGTTAGGCAATTTCTTTTTCTTGAGAAATACAAACACAACAGGCTTTCCGGACCTGATCGTGCCTTATGGCGCGCCGGGGGACATGCCTATCGTTGGCGACTGGGATGGCGACGGCACGGTCACAATCGGCCTCTACCGTCCGAGCACCTCTACGTTCCACCTCCGCAACAGCAACACCGTTGGCTTCCCTAACCTGAGCATCTCATTCGGGGATGGGCCCAACGGCGATATTCCTATCGTTGGCGACTGGGACGGCAACGGGACCTGGACAATAGGTGTCTACCGTCCGAGCACCTCCACTTTCCACCTGCGCAACAGCAACACGCACGGCTTCCCTGACCTCAGCGTCGGCTTTGGCGACGGCCCTAACGGTGACATCCCCGTCGTTGGCGACTGGAACGGCGACGGCACTACCACCATCGGCATTTACCGCCCAAGCACTTCCACTTTCCATCTCCGCAACAGCAACACTTCGGGCCTGCCTAATCTATCGATCCCGTTCGGCGCGCCGGGGGACATGCCTGTAGTGGGTGATTGGGACGGCAACGGTACTATGACGATAGGGCTTTACAGGCCGAGCACTTCCACTTTCCACCTGCGCAACAGCAACACTGCGGGCTTCCCCGATTTATCGACTCCTTATGGCGCGCCGGGAGACCTGCCCATCGTTGGCAATTGGGATGGCTTATGATCGAATTCAAAGAAGCTGGAATTAGCTTGATTTGATTATGTTTTAAGGAGGCCTCTTGCAACGGTGCAAGTTGAATTCCGTTGCTTTGAGTTCAAGTGCCTGGTGTTTAGCTCTAGCGACTTTTGCAAGAGGCCTTCTCTCATGACTGAGCGACTTGTTCTGCGCGCTCCTGCCCCTCTCACGAAGAACAACTGGGCGGTTGATTACAACGCTGCCTGCCAAGTTCGATTTAATTATAGAATCGCATGTTATAATTACAGGCAGCCATAATCTGAGATCAAATCAAGGGGGTCCACAAAAATGAACACAACCACAACCACAATTTCTTCAAAGCCGCTCACTTTTTTTTATCGAGCGATCCCGGTCTTCATCACTCTCATGGTGTGTAGCCTAATTGAAGCTCGCGCATATCCCCCCCTTGAACTTGCGCTGAAGGTAACTAACACTCCGACATTTCACATCGACTATAACGGCGATTCGAACCCTGATCGCACCGTGAATTATGGCGACACGTCTTTTATAGGGTTGGTCGGGGACTTCGACGGCGATACGATAACCGATCTTGTCGTATACGACAATGGCGCATGGCACATCGATTACTTCAACGACACTGTTCCTGATAAAACAGCAATCTGGGGTGGCCCTCCGAGTCTCGATACACCCGTTGTCGCCGACTTCAACAACGACGGGAAAGCGGACATCGGTGTTTACAGGAATAATGGTCTCTGGTATCTGGACTTCAATATTGATGGCAGCCTTGATCGGCTATCCTCGTATGGTGGAGAGAGCGGTGATATACCGCTGGTTGCCGATTTCACAGGTGATGGAAACGTGGACCGCGCAATCTATCGGCAGGGCCAATGGTTCGTCGACTCTGACTGGAACGGAACAACAGAGGCCATCTACTTCTTCGGCGGCGATCCAAACGATATCCCAATGGCGGCCGATTTCAACGATGACGGGGTGGCCGATCTCGTACTCTACCGCAACGGAATCTGGTACATAGATTACAATCACGACTTGAACCCGGACCGGGTTCACTTCTACGGCGGGTCGGGCATGCGCCCGCTGGCAGGATATTTCAATACTGCCAACTCCATTTTTGTTCGCGCGGGTGCAGCCGGTACGGGAAACGGCACTCAGAAGATGCCCTATAGGACAATTGGCGCGGCGCTGGCCACAAATCCCCCCGCTGGCAGGATCATCCGTATAGCCGCAGGCAATTATCCTGAGCGAGTCAGCATATCGCAGAAATCGAATTGGACGTTTCAAGGCGCAGGGCCGACCGCCACACATATCAATCCTGCGGCTGGAGATGTATTCTCTGCCTTTCGCAGTCAAAACATCACCCTGCGCGACATTCACTTTATAAGCCAGGGGGCTGATAGCAGCACTCCGGGTCGCGGCATCATCAACCTGGGTACGTCGATGGTGCTTGAGCACATCAGCACTACCGGGGGCTGGAACCACGGGCTGGTCGCGGCCCAGTTTTCGGGGAGCCTCGCTACGCTGAATGTTGATCGCTCATCGTTCGATAGGAGCCGCATCGGAAATGGCATTCAGCTCGACACAGGGACGACGGCGACGGTCAATCGCAGCTCGGCTAACGATAACGGGACGCAGCCCGCGAGTATGCCGCCGTTGCCAGCCCCTCCCGGCGGCAGGGGCGTAGTGCTGTTCAACAACGCCCGCCTCACACTCACAAACTCCAACGTCAACGCGAACTTTGACGGCGGCATTTTGATGACCCATACCAGCAACGCTGTGTTGCGCAATAACTTCGTTTTACAAAACGGCAACGCGGGCGCTTACTATGAGTTGCAATCCACGGGCGAGATAACCGGCAATTTATTCGCCTTCAACGGAGCGAGGGGGACGCGCGGCCCCGGCGGTAACAACGGAGTCGAGATAGCCGGGCTGGGCGCGCCGATGACGATCTCAGGCAACACGTTCTCCAGCAATACGCTCAATGGAATCTTCATCGAAGACGAGACGGTCAATGTGCTGAACAACACCTTCTTTGATAACTTTGTTGGAATCACTGTGGCGAACTCCAGAAATATGCCCGTCAACGTCACTATCAGGGGAAATCTGTTCGACCTGCCCAACAATCCTCCCTACTCAGAGGGGGTCTTCATGCAGTCGAGCACGGCGGCAAGCATGACGATTACGATTGGCGGGGCGGCGGCAGCCGAAAAGAACACTTTTCGCAACTACGGCTCATTCCCGGCGATCCATTGCGACATGAGCAATGTCAATGCGCAGTGCGTTGCCGGCGGAAACATATTTATCAACAGCACATTCCCGGTTCAAAACTGTGTTAGCTGTTCTCCCTGACCTTTGTTTTTTGCAGGCGGTTTTTACCGATCCCACATAGTCGGCTTGCAATCTTTTGTGGTTGCAAGCCGACCCGATTTAATTACTCCCGGCCCACATTTTGAATTGGATTTACCGGAGTTTTTCGGCTATAAGCTTTATGTTTTCGTGTAAGCGGCATGGGGCGACATCTCGATTGTGAGCGTTGGAGCAGATAATAAACGACCTTCGATATGACCACAGGATTTCTAAGGAATCGCTTAAGTAGTTATGAAAATAGATAGAGAAACTGTTGCTGACAACTTTATAAGCGGCCAGGGGATCGAGATAGGCGCGTTGCATATGCCCTTGCGAGTCCCGCGCTCGGCAAAGGTGAGATATGTGGACAGGCTATCGATTGCCGACCTGCGCAAACAGTACCCCGAGCTGAATGATAAAGAATTAGTGAATGTTGACATCATCGCCAACGGCGAGCGGCTCGAATCCATAGACGATGAGACGCAGGATTTCGTCATCGCAAATCACTTCGTAGAGCATTGCCAGGACCCGATCGGGGCGATGGTCAATATGTTCAGGGTGCTCAAGCGCGGCGGCGTACTCTATTTAGCCATTCCCGATAAACGCTTTTCATTCGACGCCGACCGCCCGGTGACGCCTCTTGAGCATATTATGAAAGACTATCTGGAAGGCCCTGCCTGGTCCAGACATCAACACTTCGAAGAGTGGACGCGCCTGGTCAATAAAGTTGAAGATGATGAAGAGGCAGCGAGACAGATAGCCCTGAACCTGAGCATAGATTACAGCATCCACTATCACGTCTGGACGCAGACCGAGATCCTTGAGCTCATCGTCGCTTTGCGAAAGGTGGTGAGCTTTGAGCTGGAGTTGTGCCTCAAACACGAGACCGAGGTCATCTTAATCTTGAGGAGAAACGATCAGCCCGACAGGTAAGTAATTTGCGTTCAGCATTGCTTCGTCCCGGCGTTATGTTTTAGTCTTTCTCTCCATCATATGGTTTCAGGCAAAGAGTATGAGTAAGGCGCAGCTATCAATTGCAACCGGTCGCCTGCGCAGCATAGATGCGTTGCGCGGCGTTGCCGCGCTGGCCGTATTGTTCTTCCATGCATTAGGGGGCGTACAAGATAGCATTAACGGCCTGCCGGACATGCTCGGCAGGATCATCGCTACACCGTTATCTTTCGGCTATACAGGCGTCGGCCTTTTCTTTGTAATCTCTGGTTTCTGCATACACCTGCGCTGGGCAAAAGCGACGGCTGCCGGTGAGAACGCAAAGATCGATTTTGTTGCTTTTTGGAAGAGGAGGGTATTTAGACTTTACCCGCCGTATCTCATCGCGCTCGGCTGTTATTTGTTTGTGCTCATGCTTGAATCGAAGGTGGAGCTATCGGGGTTCTTTTTTTTCGACCTGGGAACCCATCTATTAATGCTCCACAATGTGATGTTCGAAACCGCCTACAGCTTCAACGGCGCGTTCTGGACTCTGGCCATCGAAGAGCAGCTATACCTGGCTTATTTCCTTTTGCTCTATCTCCGTCGCCGCCTGGGATGGAGACGAACGCTCGCGATATGCTTTGGGGCGAGAGTGCTCTGGTTCGCGCTGGCGATGGTACTGAACCCTTTGCTCCCATCGCTGTTTAGCGAGCAGTTTTATTATCAATCCCATACTTTTCAATTTCAGATACCGATAAATGAAGCGGCGTTGTTTCACTGGTTCACGTGGGCGCTAGGAGCCTTCGCTATCGAAGGCGCGGTCGGGCTTGTCAGGATGCCCGGATGGTGTCGGAGCCTCAGTCTTGCACTGGCAGCGTTGATCGCTGCTGCGGTGCTTGCATATTTCAACCGCTCGGCAAACCCTGACGGGGTGTTTCACTACGTTGTGTGGCTTATCATAGACCCCCTCTGGGGGCTTGGTTTCTTTTGCATAGTCAACCGCGCGGTAGCGCAGGAGCCGCTGTGGCGGTCGACTCGCATGCCTCGACTTGTTACCGCGCTTGCAGCGATAGGCATCTTTTCATACTCATTATACTTAATGCATGAGTTTGTCTTGATTCACTTCCTGCGTTCCACATCAAGCCTGTTCGGGGTGCCTGAAAACTATCTGACGCTGTTCTCGCTGCTCGTGTTAGCTCCCGTGAGCATCGCGTTTTCATGGGTGTTCTTTCAACTTTTTGAAAAGCCTTTTATAGCCGTGCCCGCCCGTAACTCTATTGGGGCGGTCGCCGAAGGCCCGCGTGCGCCCAGGCTAAAGCGAGGCTCGCTTATATTACGGCGAGTAACTTTGGCCATATTAGCCCTGTTCGTTCTCTCAGAAATTGGGCTGAGGCTATACGACCACCGCGCCCCCAATCCTATCTTTTACGACGATTCATATAATCGCTTGCGCGGAAGACCGTTTGCTCCCGACTACGATTTCCGTTTGAACTCCAAAGGGTTCAAAGACGCAGAGTTCAGGCCGACTAAGGACGAAAACACAGTCCGGATACTGGGGATTGGCAACTTGTCCGCTTATACTGTCGTGCCGTATCGGTATAGTTATCTGACTGCGCTGGAAGAAAGACTAAATAAGGGCGGAGGGCGATTTGAAGTAATTAACATGGCAATCCCTTACATCAGCCCCAAAGATTACCTGGCGTTACTGATGAGAGAAGGTCTTGATTTGAACCCTGATCTCATTATTGTCTCTTTATCCATAAAGAATGATCTTTCAGGTTATAAAGAAGAAGCTAAGATCAATTCCTATCTGGCCTCATATCTAAGCTCTGCAAGTGACAGGGATGAAAGATATGAAGGACAGATATTCAATGGGAATACGGGCTATAATGACAACCAGCCTGTTCTTACTGATGAAGAGTATTTGAATGTGGTCAAGGAGGGCAGCGACGTCTATGTGAAGGGAAATAACCTCTTGCAGCAGGGAGTCGCCTATGCGATGAATTATCTGATAAGGATGAAGCAAATATGCGATGACCGTCAGATAAAGTTCGCCGTCGTTCTGGTTCCCGATGAGGTGCAGGTCAATAGCAACCTTCAAGCTGAGGTTATCAGGGCGAGCAAGAGCAGTTCCGGCGAATTCGATTTCGCACTCCCGAACAAATCATTGTCATCGCAGTTAAAGGCTTATCACATAGACCATCTCGACTTGCTTGACGAGTTCGCTCGCGCTTCGGGCCAGATGAGCCTTTACAAGCCGAATTACGGACATTGGAATATCGCGGGCAACAGATTGGCTGCCGAACTTATACAAAAACACATATCGGCTGGATTCTAGGCTCAAGTTCACTACGTCTGCGGCTACTCAGGGTTGCACTTAATCGGCTTTAGCGAATGGGTCAAGTCAATATCGGTTCCAGCGATTCTCGTTACTATCGTATGGGTCTTACCATCTCGCAACTGAGGCGGGAAGGTAAAGTTAAATCCGTGCTTGCCATTTCCTTTGCGCGCATCGAGCAAGTCCTGCCGAAATAAATCTGCCGCCACAGTGCCTAATAAGGTGGTGCCATCATAGATCTCAATTTTGACAGGTTCGTCAGGGCGAGTGCTGTCCCAGGCCCAGCCAATAACGCCAGAGCAGTTAACATCGTCTTGAAAACCTTCGAGCCCTGGCGATGAGGCATTTCCCTGCTGCGATGTATTTGAATTCTGGTTCGATACATTCGCATTTGAACCCTGCGGGGGCGTAGAGCAGGACGTGAAGAATGCGCCGAGGGCGAGCAGGAGCACCGCACTGAAAAAACGTACCCTGAAACAGATCATCTCTTTCTCCTTTGCGCTACGAGCCAAGGGCCTTCGAAGCCCGACTTGGCCAAACAATAACGAGCGCTTCAACCGCCGTGTATTCTACTGCTGACTTTCATCGTCAGCAATGCTTTGCGGGCTGTTAGCAAGAACATTGTCAGTACCGGATATTCTGCGCGCGCTAAAAAAGTGTTATAGAGCTATCAGGTCAGCCTTTGCTTACCACTTGCGCCTCGCGGGGCTCGCCAACTGCTTCCCTCAATTTTTTTGCGAGCTCGCGCCGGCGATTTTTGAATGATTGATGCCATTCTACGAGCAGCACTAGCGCAAAAAGCAGGCGCTCGCGGTTGACTCCTGCCGAGAGGTCTTCCGCCGTCAGCCGCGCTACTTCCATCATATCCAGACCCGGCATTTCGCGTTCGAGAAAATAATCTCGTACAGATGCTTGAGCCTCGAACCACTGCGCGAGCCATCGACCCATGGGTAGGACGAACCCCTGCTTGGGCCTGTCGAGAATTTCATGGGGCAGCCACCTGCTCGCTATGCGGCGCAGCGCCAGCTTGCTTGTCGCGCCGTTCATCTTCTCAGACTGGGGCAACCGAAGACCCGCCTCGACCACACGGGGCGCAAGGTAAGGCGCGCGGCCTTCGAGGCTGTGCGCCATCGACATCCTATCGAACTTCACGAGCAGGTCATCCGGAAGCCACGTCGCTATGTCTGTCGCCGATGCTCGCTGCAAACTGTCGCCGGAATAGTTCAACCAATCAAACAGGCCCGCTTCCCATTCATCCATCTCAGCATTGCTTGCCCCTGTCAACCGCCGGCGGCCCTCGACGTCCGTCAGCAGAGGAAAGCCGGACGGCGTTACAGGCTCCGCGTTGCGGATCAGGCTCTGCAACCCTTCACTCGTGTGTGACAGGCCAAGTTGCGCTTTGAGTCTGTCGCGCCAGCTTCTTTCGCTCAGGTGGCCACGATAATAACTGTACCCGGCAAATATCTCGTCGGCCCCTTCGCCCGATAAGGCGACCTTTACGTGGCGACGCGCTTCCCGGCAGAGCCAGTGCAAAGGCAATTGAGCTTGATCTCCTACAGGCTCGTCGAGCGCCTCGGCAACGAGCGGGAGCAGAGTCCGAAACGTCTCTTCATCGAACAAGAAATGGTGATGGTCGCTGCCGACCGTATCAGCCACTATCTGCGCGTAGCGGCTCTCGTCATGGCTTGCCGAAGTAAAGCCCATAGAGAAAGTCGATATTCGCGGCTGCTTTTTGGCGGCTATCGCCGCGATTATTGAACTATCCAGTCCGCCCGAAAGAAATATCCCGACCGGAACGTCTGCGACAAGGCGAGACTCGACCGCTTGCTCGACAATCTCTGACAGGTCCGCGTCAGAGATTTTTTTCTCGCTGGCAAGCCGTGGCGCATAGTAACGATGTCGTTGAGGCACGGGGTTGTCCACAGCGACGACCAAACGCTCGCCGGGCAGCACTCGCTTGATGGCTCTAAAGATGGTCGCGTCACCCGGAACGTAATGGAGCGCGAGATAGCGGTCTATGGACCGGGCGTCAAGCTCATCTTTCACCCACGGCAATGATGCGAGCGCGAGCAGGTTGGACGAATAAGCGAATCGCCCCTCGGACCATGTGTAAAACAGAGGCTTCTCACCATAGCGGTCGCGCGAAAGATGGAGGACTCTGTTCTGGCGATCAAGAATCGCAATCGCATACATCCCGTCGAGCCGTTTCAACAGGCCCTCGGCCCCCCACTCGGCAAAGCCATGCGCGATCACCTCCGTGTCGCTCTTGCTTGAGAAGCTGTAGCCGCGCTGTTCGAGTTGCGGCCTCAACTCGCGGTAGTTGTAAATCTCGCCGTTTTGAAAAATGACCACCTGACCCTCGCGGCTGAAGAAGGGCTGGTCGCCGCCTTCAAGGTCGATGATAGAGAGCCGCCGCATTGCCATCCCGATTGGCCCGTCCAGAAAATGGCCTTCCCCGTCCGGGCCGCGCGTGATCATCGAGTCACGCAAGGCCGCAAGCAGCCCCGGGCTCACTTCCCCTTCGGCCGTGTCAATCAACCCGACGATGCCGCACATTATCTCGACCTCCCGCTCAACCAGGCTTCACGAAACGCTTTACCATAGGCAGTGACCATCGCTTCAAAGTCTGTAAGCGTGTCCAGCACTTCGGGACTGTTCGCGGCAAACCTCTGCCTGAGCGCAGGGTCCATCACAATCCTTTCTATATTGCGGGTAAGTGCCGCCACATCACCGGGCTGATAAAAGAGCGCGTTGATGTTCTCCTGTACCTGCTCAGGGATTCCGTTAACAGGCGTGGTGATTATAGGCAGCCCTGTCGCCATAGCTTCCAGAATAACGCGGGGGAAGCTCTCGATCCGCGATGCGCAGACAAACAGGTCTGCGGCGGAGTAATAGAGCGCCGTGTCAGAGGTTTCACGCGCGACGACAATCCTTGATCGCGTCGATTCGGGCAATGCTTGAAGGGTCTGCTTCAGTCGCTCGCCGTAAGGGTTTGCGTGGTCGCCTACTATGAAGCATTTGATCTTGCGCCTATATTGCTCGTCCATCTCGGCGACCGCTTCGATCAAATCGATCTGCCCCTTGCGTTCGCAGACGGTCCCTAAGATCAAAACGGCCAGCTCATCCGGTGAAATGCCCAGCTTGCTGCGCGCCCCTGCGCGGGTATGTTTGGCGAGCCTGGCGGCCCAGCTCTCTCGATCAATCCCGTTGTGAATTGTGATGAAGTTATGATGAGCGTTCAAGGCCATGTAGCTTTCCCGCGTCGCGTTGGCGACGAATATCACTTTGTAAGGGTATGAGAAACATCCGAGCGCGCGCGCGGCGATTTCGCCTCCGAGATAATCGAAATAACCCTGCCAGGCTTCGCTTTCGCGCGGGTTCCAGATCGACGGAAGCCCTGAGTGCTTCGCGGCATCAATAGCGTAAAACGTCTGGAGCGTGTTGCCGTAGACAAGCTCGACATTCCATTCTTCGATTTTTTTTGCAAACTCCTCAATCGCGCGATCATATGCAGACAGGTCGAGCACGCCTCTGAGCGGGTGTTGGGAAACCTCGACGCGGATACCGCGAGCTTCATACGCTTCACGTAAAGGGCCCTCGGATGGGCAGTAGACTATCGGGTCGATCACGCCCATCTCTTTGAGCCGTGCGGTCATCTCGAACTGGCTGTGCGGCGCGCCTTCCCTGTTCAGATTGAAAGCGCACATGAGCGTGCGGACGGGCGGAAGAGTCTCAGGCGCGATGCATCGCGCGTCGATAGCAAAGCGCTCGTCGGCAAGCGAGAGATTGGGGTTATAAAACGGCTCGCTTCGCCCGGCGTATCTCTTTCTGAATCGAGCAGGCTCGGCCGGGTTGTCCGCAAAACCTCTCGAATAACCTTCGTGATGAATCAGCTCTGCCGTCGGGCAATAAACGATGCGTCGGCCTGAGTCGCTAACCCGGTAGCAATAATCCACATCGTTATACGCGACGGAAAAATTTCGCTCGTCGAATCCTCCCAGGCTCAAAAATAGTTCCCTGCCCGTCAACAAACAGGCCGCCGTCACCGCAGAGTAGTTACGTGTGACCATTGTGTAGCTCAGGTAGCCGTGATTCCACCCAGGCAACAGCTTGAAAGCAGGCCCGACCATGCCGTTGTAGTAGCCGTGAACTATCCCGGCGTGCTGGATTCTTCCGTCCGGGAATAGCAGCCGCGCCCCGACTGCGCCGACGCCAGACATGCCGAGATAGCCGACCATCTGGCTAAGCCAGTTTGGCGTTACCACCTCGGTGTCGTTGTTTAGGAAGAGCACGTAGTCTGCGCTAACCTGTTCGACCGCCCGATTGTTTATCGCGGCAAAACTGAACTTACCACCGGGATTCGCGATTCGAACGACCGTGTTGCGTAACGCTCGCAAATAATCGAGCGTCTCCGGATCGTCGCTTTCGTTATCTATAATCAAGACTTCATAGTTTTTGTAGGTCGTCTTTTTGAGCGATTCGATGCAGGCCTTCAGCACCGCGACATTGTTTTTAGTAGGGATGATAATAGCCACGCTCGGCCCGTCATCAGGCCAGGCGTGCGAGAAGATGCCGCACGCGGCTTTTAAGGCCCAATCGGGATGATAGGCACTCACTCCGACCTCACGCCGGTCGAGCGCATCTTGAACCGCTTTCATCCCTGCGTTGAAGCTTTCAGGCTTGGCGCTCCCGCTTAATGCCGTAGAGCCGGGCAGAACGCGCCAGTGATAAAGAACTTTCGGGATATGGCCGATTACTTGTGCGGCCTCTGTCGCTCTCAAAGCGAAGTCGTAATCCTGCGAGCCTTCATAGCCCGCGCGCATGCCGCCCGCGTCAAAAAACAGACTCCTCCTAACCACAAACACGTGGCTGAAGTACATATAAGAGAGCAATAGCTCAGGCGACCAGTCGGGCTTGAACTGCGGCGCGAAGCGGTGGCCCTGCGCGTTTATCTTGTCATCATCCGAGTAGAGGATGTCGGTTTGCGGGTGCTCCGACACATAGAGCGCGATCTCGCCCAGCGCGTCGGGCGTTATCAGATCGTCCTGATCCATAAAGACAAGATAATCTCCGCTGGCAAGCTCGGCGGACGTGTTGGTCGCCCGGCTTATATTGCCGTTCTCTTCGCGGAAGACTGTACGTATGCGCTGGTCGCGCTCCGCCCACCTTTGCAACGACTCTTTAACCACAGGGTTTGTGCTCGCGTCATCGGCTAGGGCGAGCTCCCAGTTCTGATATACCTGGGCTGTCACGCTTGCGATGGCTTTATCCAGGTACTCGGGCGGCGGATTGTAAACGGGCATCACAACGCTCAACAGAGGCAGGTTCGAAAGCCGCGACAGTCTCTCTTTGAGCAGCGCCTCTCTGCGCGAATTCCACTGGTTGACTTCAAGCCAGGCGTCGTACGGGTCGAGCGGCTGTGGAGGCGTGAAGCGCGAGTGGACGGAAGATGCCGAAACGATCGAAGCCTTGTTGATCTCTTTAGAGCTATTCCAGGCCCGCAATGTTCTGCGGACCGCAGAAGGCAATTCGCTCGGGCGAGGCAGGCGGCCCTCTTTGCTTCTGAAACTGCGAGCGCGGCCGATAGAGAACTCGGCAAATTGCTTCAAAGCAGAACTGCTTTGCGAGCCTCTCCTGTAGCCGTTATCGCTTGCAGTTTTCGGTCTGACGACTCTTTTCAAGGCGAGCTTTTTTATCTTAAAACTGCCTGGAGATTCAAACGGGTCCAGCCTCAAACCGATCACGTCAGGGCCGAGCAGCGCATGAGCTATCCGCTCGCCGCCCGCTCTACCGAGGTCGTAACTATCAGCCTCGTTGTAACCGGCGCCGCGATCAACGTAAAGACGCGAGTGCCCACTCACAGATTTTTTGGTTTCAATGTCGATTGAAACTTCCACCCACCCTTCAGGCCACGGACCCTTGAGGTTGAATTGTGGATCGATGCCTGTCGATTCCCAGGTATGGTCTGTGCCTGACAGCCAGAGTTCGTTCATAGGCTCGACTGACGGGTAGTACTCGTGCCTGACAAGCTTATCCAACAAGCTTCGTATCCACCGGTAAGGTGGTAACAGGAAGCGGTGTTTGATGCGACCGTAGTTACTCAACAGCCTCCAACCCGGCGAGCGAGTGATCTTTTGCAACTGGCGGTCTTTTTCAACCAGATCGTAACCCATCTGGTCACGCTGTTGCTCGGTCTGTCGGAGCCGGGCTTCTGTGTCGCGCAACGCGCTCTCTTTTTGCGCCAGCTCTCTCGACAAGGCCTCGGTTGCATCCTCTTTTTCACTCAACTTGATAGCAAGCTTCTGAACTCTCTTTTCAGCCGCCGCCATCTCCGCCGCGACCTCTTTCTCCCTCTGTTCGGCTCGCCGGGCCAGTTGTTCGCGTTCTGCTTGATGCGCAGCGAGCGATTGGGTTGCACTCATCAACCTCTCTTGCGCGTCCGCCAGGTCGGCTTCAAAGGCTGTAATCAATATGGAAACAGCCTCTTGAACCCGCTCCGTAACCTTGATAGATAATTCCAACCGCCAGGGGCGCTCGCCTTTGCTTTCAGGCACGCCTGAGATCAAGAGCTGTGGGTCTTCATCAAAACAGATAAACCTGTAAGACGTTCGCCCGCTCAGCCGCGTGATGCCCGACGCCGGAACTATCCCGTCAAAGTTGTTATCGGCAGACCATCTCGCTATAAGATCGCCCTCGCCAGTCGAATCGGTTTCGCCAGCGTAAAGCGACAGATGATATATCTCTCCATAAGCAGGCCGGTTACCCGGGTCGAGCCTGAGCGGGCCTTGCGCGCCCGGAGGAAGGCGAAAGCTATAATGTCCGGCCTTGCCGGCCATCTCAATTGCCGTTTCGAGCGAATATTGTTCGGAGAAACCTCCGTCCTGATGCCAGAACAGTTGTAAGGCATTAAACTTTCTGCTTGCTGTTTGATCTTCGCCCTTGCCCTGAGCCTCCTGTAGCTTGACCTGGAGAGTGAGGATGTGCCCAAGATTGAAAAAGAACTCGCGAATTCTGATCGTATCTTCGACGGATGATCCGAGCAGGGCTCGAAGTCCCTTGTTCAATTGGCTTCCGACTGCAAGCAGGCCCAGGCCGTGGCCGTGCAGAAACTCGAAATGGGGATACTTCTGCTTGATCTCATTCCAAAAAATATTGACCCCGAAATCACGTTCGTGCACGTTGGTATCGTGAAGAAGGACGACCCCGGAATCGCTCATCTTCCCAAGCCAGGACTCGAAATCGTGTCTAACCGCTTCGCAAGTGTGATAGCCGTCGATGTGGAGCAGGTCGATCTGGCCATCCGCAAAGTGCTTCAAGGCGTCGTCAAAGGTGCTCTGTATGAGCGTGGAAAACCTGCCATAGAGCGGGTCGTGGTGAGCACGAAGATCGTCTAAAATCTTCCTATCGTAAAAACCGGCGTGCAGATCGCCCTGCCACGTATCGACCGCGTAACAGCGCGTGTCGAGATTCAAAGTCTTCACCGCCTGGCAGAAAGCGCAATAAGAATCGCCGGATTGCGTGCCTAGCTCTACTATGGTTCGAGGGCGCAAGATATCGACCAGCCACATCGCAAACGGGATGTGCTCGTGCCAGGCCGAAAGCGGCGTAATCCGCCACGGCGAAGCCAGACATATGGGATGATCGAGCGGGTTCAGCATCGTCTCGTTACCTCGGCAGAACGAGCAGAATATATGAAATTTGGCGATTATTACAATTCCACACAGGGACAACTCGCGGTCTGCTCGCGTGATTAGATTGCCTTCGCTTTCGACGGCGCAGGCAGGGGCGCTTACGAAACGAAGCAATAATGAAACAGGGTCAACTCAACTCTTTAATTCGCCTGCTTTCATAAGCCGACAGGCTCAGGATTCCACATGGCATTATAATAATCTACAACCTCTGCGGCCGGACCGATCTTATCGACGCGCCCGTTTTTCAACAGGATTGCCCGCTCGCATAGCTGTGTAATCATGCCGAGGCTGTGGGTGACGAACAATATCGTCCGGCCATCCCGGACTACATCGTCCATCTTGCCCAGGCACTTTCTCTGAAAGCCCATATCGCCGACGGCCAGCACCTCGTCAACGATCAGTATCTCAGGGTTCAAGTGTGCGGCTACGGCGAACGCCAGCCGCACATACATCCCGCTCGAATACTTCTTGACGGCCGTATCGATAAATTTTCCCACTTCGGCAAACTCAACTATCTCGTCGAACCTGGCTTCTATCTCGCGCCGCTTCAGGCCCAGGACCGCGCCGTTCAGGAAGACGTTTTCTCTGCCGCTAAGGTCGGGGTGAAACCCGGTCCCGACTTCGAGCAGGCTCGCCACTCGCCCGTAAAGCTCGGCCCGCCCGCTCGTCGGCTCTATTATTCGTGAAAGGATGCTGAGCAGCGTCGATTTGCCAGCGCCGTTGGCCCCGATTATGCCGAGCACTTCGCCCGGCATCACCTCGAAGCTGACATCCTTGAGCGCCCAGATCAGATTATTGACCGAGTTCCCGTTTCT
The DNA here is from genome assembly GCA_964615905.1 of uncultured Clostridia bacterium. Taxonomy (GTDB): domain Bacteria; phylum Acidobacteriota; class Blastocatellia; order UBA7656; family UBA7656; genus DATLMR01. Next base: position 353,949 of record CAZTUB010000004.1, on the reverse strand, counting down.
GAAGCGCTTGAACGGCGAGCGAACTGCCTCGACGAGCGATTCGCGTAGCGTGTCATATCGCACGAAAGGCGCTTCGCGAGGGTTGATGCGAAACTGCTTGCTCAGGTCTTGAACTTTTATTACTGGTCTCATCTGTGTATCAAATGTATTCCGCGAATTTCTTCTCCATACGCCGAAATGAGTAGGAAGAGTAGACGAACAGCGCCAGGGTAAACAGCGTTGAATAGCCGAGCGACCACCAGTGAAATTCCCTGTTAAACAACGCGGCGCGGAAGCCTTCGATAATGCCTGTCATAGGGTTCAACACCAGGACCCATCGCCATTCTTCGGGAACCAGGCTCGCAGGGTATATGATCGGCGAAACGAAAAGCCATATCTGCATCGCGAACGGCAGCGCGTATCGTACGTCTCTATACTTGACATTAAGCGCCGACAGCCATACGGCCATGCCCAGCGCAAATAACGTAGTGATAATGACGACGGGGATCAATACCAGATAGGAGAGCGTGACCGGAAAGTCATAATAGATCAGCAGCCCGACGAGCAGGCCAGAGGCAATGGCGAAATCCATCAGCCCCGCGCCGACAGCCGCGCTTGGGATAATCAGGCGCGGGAAGTAGACTTTTGTAATAAGGTTCGTATTCCCCAGCAGGCTGTTTGCGCCGCTTGAGACGGCGTTTGAAAAGAAGGTCCAGATCAACAGCCCCGTATAAAAGAATATCGGGTACGGGATGCCTTCCGTAGGCACGCGCGCCAGTATGCCGAAAAAATATGCGAAGACGATCATAGTGACAAGCGGCTGTATGATCGCCCAGGCCGCGCCCAGGACAGTCTGCTTGTAGCGCACTTTTATATCGCGCCACATCAAAAAATAGAGCAGCTCGCGGTATTCCCATAAATCACGAAACTTGATAGCGACCCAACGCCTTGCCGGTTCGATCACAATCAACGGCTGCTTCGGCAAATCGGGCTCCAGGCTGCGAGGGTTGTGTATTGAATCCACGACATCCTCGGCTGAAGACTTTTGCGCAACTTCGGCCGCTTTCTCTCTTTCGCTAACTACCAATTCATCACCTTTCCCAGCGCATAACAACTCGGCTCAGGCTCGATCAGCTCATCTATCATAAAAGATTTTCGGGTCTTTGCGATAATCCGCAAACCTCTGTAACTGCGTATCCCTATCCGATACGATTGCAGGTTTGATGGGCCAATCAATCGTGAGGTCAGGGTCATCCCAAAAGATGCCCCCTTCTCCTTTTGGATTGTAATGAGCATCGACTTTATATAAGACATCCGCCGGTTCATCTCCCAGTACGCAAAACCCATGCGCAAACCCCGGCGGAACCCACAGCATTCGCCCGTTGGCATCGCTCAGCTCTATCCCAAAGCTGCGCCCATACGTAGGGGAGTCTGCCCGCACATCGACGGCTACGTCCCAAATAGACCCATGCGCTACGCCGACCAGTTTCCCCTGTGGAGGGTCGTATTGATAATGGAGCCCGCGTAGAACGCCTGGAACTGAGCGAGAGTGGTTATCTTGCACAAAATCGGCTGGCAGCCCATTTTCGCGAAAGCGGTCTACCTGGAACCTCTCCAGGAAAAAGCCGCGCCCGTCCCGCATCATAACCAGTTCTATCAGTATTAGACCTTCAGGTTTAAGATGCGTAACCTTCATCGGATGAATCTCTCTATGCCAGAGCCAAGCACGTTGGCCGGGTAATTTCACTTATTGTAAAGATTAAGCTTTATCTAAATCAGGCTCAGAAGTGAGTAGGGCTGTCCTGCGTTAAGGTAAGCTCTTATCGCTATATAGAATTCAAATTCTTACCTCGCTCTCGCTTCGAGGTGAATCTATCATCTTTAGGCACCAAAATCCAGACAGGTGTTGCGCCATTAATTAGGGTCTTGACAACCAACGCGCAATCCGATAAAGACTCTTGACTAAATTGGTTGCAAGGATTCTTCACACCCCTTTATAGTAGCCGGATAATAGAATCAGAAGGGATGATCGGAGTTCCTGGTAAGGTATATCCGTATGTCAGCAAATAATCCACGGGTTCTACTGGTTACAGGGGGGGCCGGGTTCATCGGCAGCAATTTCGTGAAAAAGGCCCTCGCTATTGGCCACCGCGTGGTTGTGCTTGACGCGTTTACTTACGCGGGACGCAAGGAGAACCTCGAAGAATTTTCTAACCTTGAGAATTTCGAACTGGTAGTCGGGGATATATGTGACGGCGCGCTGGTCCTTGAAAAACTGAAGAGTCTGGACGTCGATGCGATTATAAACTTCGCCGCAGAGTCGCACGTAGACCGTTCCATATCAGGTGCCTCGGCGTTTATCCAGACCAATATCGTTGGAACCTATACCCTGCTTAACGCGACTCTACAGTACTGGAAGACGCTCGGCGAGGATCGCAAAAACCGCTTTCGTTATATACAGGTGTCAACGGACGAGGTATACGGTTCACTGGGAGAGGAGGGCAAATTTAATGAGGCGAGCCCCAAGTCGCCAAACTCTCCTTATGCCGCATCGAAGGCGGCGGGCGATCATCTGGTTCAAGCCTGGCATCATACATACGGATTACCTACGATCATAACCAACTGCTCTAATAACTACGGGCCGCGTCAGTTCCCTGAAAAGCTTATACCCTATATGATAAGTTGCGCGCTATCGGCGCGACCACTGCCTGTATACGGCGACGGCAAAAATATACGCGACTGGATACATGTGAGCGACCATTGCGAGGGCGTGCTCCTTGCAATGGAGCGTGGCAGGCCGGGGGCGACATACTGTTTCGGAGGAAACGCAGAGCGCCGGAATTTGGATGTTGTACGCGCGATCTGCAATGAGCTTGATAAATTGCGCCCGCGACCGGACGGTGAGAAACACGACACCGCGATCACATTCATAAATGATAGGCCGGGGCACGATCACCGCTACGCCATCGACGATACTCTGGCTCAAAGAGAACTGGGGTTTACCCGGCGATACGAGTTTGAGCAGGGGCTGGCAGAGACCGTGCGATGGTATCTGGATAATGCCGACTGGTGTGAGGTGGTATCAGGGGGATTAGGAAATGAAGGGGATAATCCTAGCTGGCGGCACTGGGACCCGTCTCTATCCGCTAACTCGCTCAATCAGTAAGCAACTTCTTCCGGTATACGATAAGCCTACTATCTATTACCCGCTCTCAGTCTTGATGCTCGCAGGCATCCGCGACATCTTGATTATCAGCACCCCCAGGGACCTGCCGCTGATTCAAGAACTACTTGGCGACGGAAGCCACATAGGGATCTCGATAGTATATAGAGAACAACCCCGCCCCGAAGGGATCGCGCAGGCATTTCTTATAGGCAGCGAGTTCGTGGCGGGCAGCCCTGTCTGTTTGATCCTGGGAGATAATATTTTCTACGGTCATGATCTGACGACGTTGCTCGCTCAATCCGCGCGACTGGAGCGAGGGGCCCTGGTCTTTGCTTATCAAGTTCAAGACCCTGAGCGATACGGGGTAGTCGAGTTTGACAGCAAGGGGCTGGCAATCAGCCTTGAAGAGAAACCCAAGATACCCCGTTCGAGCTGGGCGCTCACGGGCCTCTATTTTTATGACAAGTCGGTTGTAGAGATTGCTAAGAGCCTTGTACCTTCCGACCGGGGCGAGCTAGAGATTACAGACCTTAATTTGAGGTATCTTGAGCGCGGCGACCTTAAGGTTGAACCGCTGGGTCGGGGGATCGCCTGGCTTGATACAGGAACCTACGACTCACTCTTATCATCTTCGTTATTTGTGCAGACTCTCGAAAAGCGGCAGGGGTTGAAGGTCGCCTGCATCGAAGAGATCGCATACCTGAAGGGGTTCATCCAGGCGGACCAACTCGCACGCCTTGCAGACGGTTATGCCAACAGCGAATACGGAACCTATTTGCGGCGAATCCTCGAAGGGTTCATAACGCTGGAGCCGCATGAGTAGAGACGAACCTCGCATAGTCGTATTAGGGGCCGCAGGCCAGCTGGGCCAGGCCCTGACTGCCCTGCTCGATGATAGGGGTATCGGGCTGACCCGCTCCCAGTGTGACCTGGCCCAACCGTCCCGACTTTTAAGTTATCTGGACCATATCAGACCTTCATCTGTAATCAATGCCGCCGCATACACACAGGTCGATAAGGCGGAAGAAGAAGAGGACGAGGCGCTGAAAATTAACGCGCACGCGCCGGGACTGCTGGCTCGGTGGTGCGCAAAGTCCGGGGTCCCTTTCGTCCATTTTTCTACCGATTATGTTTTTCCGGGGACCGGCACTCGCCCCTGGACAGAGACGGATACTGTTGCTCCGGTCAATGCTTATGGGCGTACAAAGGCAGAAGGCGAAAGGCAAATTGCCGAGGCTGGCGGGCGCTGGCTCATACTCAGGACTTCGTGGGTTTACAGCAGCGTCGGTAAGAACTTCTTGACTACGATTCTGCGTCTGGCAATCGAGCGCGATGTCTTGAACATTGTCGATGACCAGTACGGGGCCCCTACCTATGCCAGCGATCTTGCCCAGGCTGCGTTGACGGCCCTGGAACGGGCAAAGGACGCGCGCGAGTTTCCGACCGGCATTTATCACGTTTGCAACAGCGGCGAGACTACCTGGCACAGTTTCGCGGAAGCCATAATCGAAGAGGCCGGAAGCAAGGGTTTGAGTCTGAAGGTTAAAAAGATTAATGCGATACCGACATCTGATTACCAGACACCTGCGCGCCGCCCGCTGAATTGCCGACTCAACACGGATAAGGCAAGGGATGTGTTAGGGCTGGCCCTCCCCGATTGGCGCTCCGGGCTGGCCGCTTGCATGAAGGGTTGTGACCTGTGGAGCTTATTCCTTTGAGGTTGCGCCTTGAAAGAAACCGACTGACCAGAATGACGCGGCGAGAAGATACATTGGCCATGCCAGGAGGAAGACCAGGAAAGCTTTTTTATCATGCGCCAACAACCACTTCGCCGCTCTAAATGATCGTGCAAACGGCATGAGAGCAATCAGTACAGGGTATCGAAGCAACAACCTGCCCGGCAGCCCGGCGCGCTTTCGCGCCTGCGCCGACAGCCTGCCCAGGCTCGTCTGGTAAGATAGAACCTCGCGCCATCCGCTGCGGTTGAGGTGTGTCACCTCAATTGAAGGATCGAACAACAACCGCTCGCCTGAGTTATAGATTCGCGAGTTGAGCATAAGGTCTTCTGCAAGCCACATATCCTCCGGGAAAAGACCGTGGCGATATAGAACATCCCGGCGGTAACAGATATTAGCCGTGGGTATTGTCCGCTCAAACCGAAGCGGTGTGCTTGGCATGAACTCCTTGAACTCGATCAGATACCCTATCCACCCGCTCAAGCTCTTCGGGGTCCCGTTACGCAGCGAGCCTCCAACCGCCGCATACTCCCCTTCGCGGTGGCGTGCCATTACTCGATCAACCAGATCGGGCTGCGCTATACAGTCGGAGTCTATCATCAGGCAGAAAGGCGACCGGGTTGCCCGCACTCCTATGTTGCGGGCAGCCCCTGCGAAAGTTCGTTTCTCGATCTCGATAAGGCGGACGGATGGAAACTCTTCCTTTACAATCTTCCCTGTCTTATCGATGGAGCTGCTTACAACGACGACTTCAAATGCGGCGGTGGTCTGCTGATTTAGTATGGCGTTCAGGCATTGGCGTATTGTCCGCTCAGAGTTATAACAGGGCACTATCACGGATAGAGTCGGCTCTAGGTTTTGGTCGGATGACAAACTCTGAACACTCCGAAGGCTCGAATGTAACACTCATATATTTCGCGAATGTTGACAGATTATACTAACTTTTATACTTTCTCCATAGAATGAGCTTACCCCCTCAAGTCACAATAATTATAGTGAATTATAACACCAGGGAGCTTTTACTTGAGTGTATTAATTCGGTGATCGATAGCTCGGAGGAAATGCGTATCGAGATCATCGTCGTCGACAACGACTCTAAGGATGGAAGCGCCGAAGCCGTGCGCGGGGCATTCCCTGAAGTGGTTCTGCTGGCCAACTCAACGAATCTTGGTTTCGGCGCGGCATGCAATCAGGCCATCAAAACAGCCAGGTCGCCGTTCGTCCTGCTCCTTAACAGTGATGCGCGTCTTACAGCAGAGGCTCTAAAGGCCGTTTATGATTGCATGGAATCAGAAGAGTCGTGCGGTGCGGCCGGTTGCAAGCTGGTCAATGCGGAGGGGCGGCAGGCGACCAACACGAGGAACTTTCTGACACCTTTCAACCAGACTCTTGAGCAGGCCAATCTTACCTCGCGCTTATCCTCGCGTTACCTTCGCAGGAGTTATTCTCCGAAAGTTGACGGTGAACTCAAGGACCGCTCCGTTGATTGGATAGACGGCGCTTGCTTGATGCTAAGGCGCGCGGCACTCGACGAGGTCGGCTTGTTCGATGAGCGCTTCTTCATGTACTCGGAAGACGAGGATCTGTGTCTCCGGCTCAAAAGGCATGGGTGGTCAGTCTGCTATTCGGCGGCCGGTACTGCTTTCCACCGAGGAGGGGCCACAACCGAAAAAGACAGGGTTAATATGCTGACACATTTTTATTTCGGTCAGATACTTTTCCTGCGCAAGCACCGGGGCCGGTCTTCAGCCCTGCTCTATCTTGCTATGATGAAAACGGTCCTAACGCTTAAACGGCTCTTGCTTCCGATACTGTCAAGCAGGCAGCGCGGCAAAGAGATGGGTGAGCGCATAGACGCGCTCGGACGAGCCGCCAAAGCGATCAAAGACAAGATTGATTCCCGATAATAAGATTTTGTAAACAGGCTATCACACTCTAAATCACCTCTCTGTTTCAGATAGACAGTCTGCACCGCTTTATGCAAAGCTGTAGGCCTCGGTGATTACGAGATGTGAGGGAAGGTGCATTGAACCGCGACAAGGATCTCTCCGAACGCCGAATTGATGAACCTGACAGCGAGCCCGCCAGAGCAAGCGGAGAAAAGACCGACATCGTTGATGAGTTGAGCGAGAAGCAGAAAGAGATCAACGATCTCAAGCAACAGCTTCTGACTACCCAGGAGCTGTTGATTCAAAAGGAGAATGAATTAGCCAGGATCACCCGGACGCCCGGCTGGCGTCTGCTCAACCGTTACGGCCCGATCAAGCACCGATTCGTGCTCCCTCTATACCAATCGGTCAGAAGAGTTTTCAAGCCGCGAACGCCCGACAAGACTCCCTTCAAAGACCTGTATGAAGCTTGGGCCCGCAGGTGTGAAGAGTTCAGATATGACCCCGATAGGGCCGCCCGCGAGCGAGAAGAATTCGGCTACAAGCCTCTCATCAGCATTCTCCTTTCCACCCGCAACCCTTCGCCTGAGAACCTGCGCAAGACTCTCGATTCCGTATCGAGGCAGTATTACAGCGATTGGGAGCTATGCATCTGCGACGCTTCGACCTCGCAAGACGTTCGAGAAATCATCAGAGAATATTCCGCCAAAGGGTACCGGCTCAAAAATACTTTCTGTGAGGCCGGTGTCGGGAGCGCGCAAGCGCTGAACCTCGCCCTCAGCCTGGCGACAGGTGAATTCGTCTGCTTGCTCTCGCAGGATGACAGATTGACACCTGATGCTCTCCACGATGTGGTGATGACGCTCCAGGAGGTAGACGCGGACGTTATCTACTGCGACGAAGATGAGCTAGATTCACAGGACCGTCGCTCTAACCCGTTTTATAAACCGGCGTGGTCGCCCGACCTGCTCCTTTCATTTATGTACATCGGCAACCTTGCGATCTATCGCAAGACGCTGCTCGACGATATAGGGGGCTTTCGCGAAGGGTTCGACGGCAGCGAGCATTACGATCTCGTTTTAAGGTTCACTGAAAAGACGGAGAAGATAGCGCATATTCCGAGAATCCTTTACCACAAAAAAAAAGATAGCCTCTCAAGCGACTACAAAACGGGCTATTGCGCCTCTGATGAGGCGGCGCTGGCCAGCGCTCTAACGAGGCGCAACATAGAGGGTCGTGTCGAAAATGGGCTTGCGCGCGGTCTTTACAGAGTGCGTCGGAAATTACCAAAAGCGGGAAAGGTGTCAATAATCATCCCTACGCGGGACCGGCTCGACCTTTTGGCCCGATGTGTCGACAGCATCAAGTCAAAGACCGATTACAACGGCTATGAGATTCTCATAGTCGATAACGGAAGCAAAGACCCGGCGACGGTACACTATTTAAGCGATACGCCACACCGCGTCATCCGCCATGATGGTCCTTTCAACTACTCTCTCTTGAATAATCTGGCTGCGCGCCACGCCGAGGGAGACTATCTGTTGCTGCTCAATAACGACACGGAGGTGATCGCAGCCGAATGGCTATCAGCGATGGTCGAACAGGCCGCGCGAGATGAAGTCGGAGCAGTAGGGGCAAAGCTTTTATACCCCGACAACCGGGTACAGCACGCCGGGGTCATTCTTGGAGCAAACGGCCTCGCCGGTCACGCACATAGATTCGTGGACGGAATTGATGGCAAGGGGTACTTCAACTTCCCTAACGCGATTATGAATTATAGCGCAGTGACTGCTGCCTGCCTGATGATACGCCGCGAGCTTTACGACAGGGTGGGAGGGTTGAATCAAGAAGACCTGGCCGTCAATTATAACGACGTCGATCTCTGCTTGCGCTTGAGAAGCCTGGGCTATCTGATAGTTTATACGCCGTACGCTTTGCTCTACCATCACGAATCGGCAACACGGAGCCTCGTCGCGGAACAGAGCGAGCCCGCCTACCTTGCTTCAAAATGGAAGCGCGAATTGATGAGCGATAGGTACTACAATCCAAGTCTCACCTTGAGCAGCGCCGATTTTTCGATTGATACTACGAAACTCGAATCACTCTACTTGATAAGCTCATACGAGTTGTCTGATACGGTCATAGCTCAAATCGCCGAAGGGGAATCCGTGGGCCAGGAATTTTTCGCGAGCGAGGATCATCTGTGCGCTATCGGTGTCAGGCTCGGTCTAACGACGCGAAAAGGCGAGGGTGTTATCAGATTTCACCTGCGGCAATCTCACCTGTCTGAGCGAGACCTGGCCGCCGCCGAGATTGACACGGCGCAGGCGCAGAATGACCAGTGGCACATATTCACTTTCGGGCCTGTCCGCCGTTCGGGAGGGGGGCGGTTCTACTTTTTTATCGAGCTCATAAACGCTTCGCCGGGCGCGAGGTTAAACGTCCGGGGCAGTTCCGCTGCAAGCCTCGCGGTCGGTAATCATTTTAAGAGCCACAGGGAGGCGCAAGGCACAATATCATTCAAAGCGTATTGCTTAAAACAGGTCAGGGGCTACGATTCGGTTTCGGTTTTACGGGAGTGATAGTTGAGATGTCAGATTATCTCCTTGCCCCCGCGCTTGTGAGCATCTCGATTACAGCGGGCCGCCCTTCCTCTTCCGCGTAATCGAGCGCGCTCTTGCCGTTGTTATCTCTCGCGTTCGCGTCGGCTCCTGAAGTGAGCAGGGTTCTTACATAATCCGCGAACCCTCTTTTGGCAGCGAGAATCAGCGCCGTCTCGCCTTTATTGTTTGCTGCGTTCACATCCGCCCCGGCTCCGATAAGCAGCTTCGCAAGCTCCGAACGCCCCTGCAACGCCGCATCGTGCAGAGCAGTATCACCATCACCGTCCCTGGCATTTACGTCAGCGCCTGCATCTATCAGCGCCTTTACTACGTCCGCTTGCCCCTGACCTGAAGCAGACATTATCGGCGTGCGCGCGTTGCGCACCTTTTCATTCGGGTCTGCCCCGGCGGCAAGCAGTCGCCTGACCTCTTTGTATCTGCCTCTCGACGCGACGGTCGATAGAGTGTCCGGTCGCGGCGCTTCGATGAACCGAACCGTGTAGATCATCAGACTGGCCATGATGATCGGTGAAACGATCCACACGATAGTCTTTCGATTTAAGAGGCCGCGACGTTTTGAGACCTTCTCTTGATCGGCAACGGTTGACGATGCCTCTTCGAGCATCTCGCCGAGGGCCTGCCGCGCCTTGAAGTAGATCAGCACAAGCGGAAGCGCGTTGTAAGAGTAGAACGAGATTATAAGGAACCAACCGAAGCCTAGCATAACCGGGTAGACTTCTCTGAATGACCCGGCGCCGCTGGTAGTTCCTCCGAAGATAATTGTTGTCGCAGCCACAAGCGCAGGCAGAAACAGTATCGAGCATATAATAAAAGAGATGCTCCGTATTGTGGCCCAGCCTGCCAGATGCGGAAGCCGCTCGGCGAGAGTTTTTGAACGAGAAAGAGCCGCGAGCGGGTTCTTTTTCTCAATCACTACGACGGGAGCCGCCAGAGAGTAATTGACGAACGATCTTAAGCCGGGCAGCACCAGCCTCAACAGGTTAACCATCGCCGCCAGATCGGCCAACAGGCTCGTAAGTACGAGCGAAGGAAACCGCTTTAACAGGGTGAACAGGATTGAGCCAATCGGCAGCGGGTCGGATTGCCTTATGCGCAACTCTCGAATGGCCAGCGACGAAGCTGCTATGTTCAACCTGTTGGCCACCTGTATGTATAGGAAGGCCGCTACCCAGAAAAGCGCGTCTGCAAACCCCAGCGCGCGGTTTGCGGACCTTGCGAAGTTTGCGGTGTACATAACGGAAGGGATTGCGAACGGCAGATATATGATTGCAGAGAGCAACATGATACCGGGTATGTGGTTGTAGTAGTAAGTTCGCCCCTCCTGCACAACATGGAGGTCACTTTCGGCGGCGGCGCGTAGAGCCTTGGCAAAAAGGGCTCCGTTTGCCGGGCGGCGCGCAGGGTCTTTCGCCAGCGCGGACATTACCAGCTCCGATACCGATTTAGGTATGTCATTTCGCTTTTCTATGAGCAGCGCCGGTCGCTCGTTCGTGTGTTTGACGATCAACTCGTTCATGTCGCCGGTAAACGGCGGCGCTCCTGCAAGCATCTGGTAGACGATGACGCCAAGGCTATAAATGTCGGATTTCATGTCGAGCAACTCGCCGCGACATTGCTCAGGCGACATATAAAGCGGCGTGCCCATGACCGCGCCGACCCGCGTGAGATTTGAAGCGGAGGCCAGGCTCAAATCTATCTCTATCGGCGTTGAGTTATGAGAGGGCCGGTTTGTTCGCTCTTTATCCAAACGCGTCGGCGGTTGCAATTGCGTAGCGGCTTCGAGGTCGGTCGCGTTCGGGGATGGATCGTCAAAAAGCTGTGTCTGCTCTTCCGGGACCGCGACGGGCCGTTGAATCTGTGTCGCCGCTTCAACTTCAAACTCTGTCTCTTCCGCCCGCTGAGGGCTGGTCGCTCCATTATAGTGCGCAGCGGCGCGGACGGTATCCGATTGGTTTGCGACCTGTGTTGCCGCGATAGCCGAGTCAGATTCCGAGCCGTCACCGCTGCTTAAAGGCGAAGCGTCGTGAAGCTTTGCCAGCCCGAAGTCGAGCACCTTCACGTTGTACCCGCCGCGCTGGTCCGGCTGGAGCCATATGTTATCCGGTTTCAGGTCTCTGTGGATGATCCCTTGCTCGTGCGCGGTGTTAACCGCGAGGCAAATCTGCTCAACTACGTCTATGACGAAACCCAGAGGCAGGCGGCCGCGCTCTTTCAACATATCCGCGAGCGAGCCGCCGTCGAGATACTCCATCACGAGGTATGCGAGGTTCACCGACCCCGAGCTTGTGAATCCAAAGTCCGTTACGTTGACGACGTTCGGGTGGCGAAGACGGCCCGCGGCTTCTGCTTCGCGGCGGAACCGCTCGATAAACTCTTCGTTCTCCATCAACTGAGGAGCGATGACCTTGAGCGCGACGGGCCGCTTTGTGCCGAGGTGGGTGGCGAGAAAGACCGCGCCCATGCCGCCTTGCCCTAGCAGTTTGTCGAGGTGGTACTTGCCGTCCAGGGTTCGACCCGGTAGTTCTATCAGTCGAGCCATCTCTATCTCCGAGGCATAGCAGTATACCAGATGTGTAAATCTGCTTAACCGCTTGGACTCGTTTTAAGATTGAGGAGAGATGCGCGGGCTTGCGAGCGGGAATTAAGCTCCGCGCCTTCGCCTTGCCACGCTGTCGATCACCGTTGTCAGCTCGACCAGATCGACAGGCTTGGCCACGTGCGCGTCAAAACCCGCTGCGAGCGCGCGCAATCGGTCCGCCGATCTCGCGTGCGCCGTCAGCGCGATGGCCGGAATTGCTCCCCGCCCGGCTTCAAGCGCGCGGACTCGGCGGATGAGAGAATAGCCGTCTTCTTCCTGCATCTCAATGTCAGAGATCAGCACGTCGGGTTGAACCTCTTCGATCAGTCGAAGCCCCTCGACAGCGCATGCCGCCGCTCTGACATTCGCGCCGTACTGCTCAAGCATAATCTTTACTATCTCGCGCGCGTCCGGCTCATCTTCTACGAGTACCACTTGCAACCCGTCCAGGCGTGTCGGAGCCGGCGAGAAGGCGTCGGCTGATACGGCTTGCCCCAATGCAGCCAGATCAACCTTAGACGGCCTGGCGTCTTGCGCGGTCTGGATTGGAAGATGGACGGTGAATACCGCGCCCCGGCCTTCGCCCGCGCTTTGGGCGAGCACCGTTCCGCCGTGTAACTCGACAAGGTGGCGCACGATTGCCAGCCCAAGCCCCAGACCGCCGTGTCTTCTTGTATAAGAGCTGTCGGCCTGCCGGAATCGCTCGAACAGGTGAGGCATGAACTCCGGGCTGATGCCCTGCCCCGTATCACTCACGCTGATCTCTACGTGCGAGTCGACGCGCTCAAGCCTGACCTCCACGCGACCGCCGCGCGGGGTGAACTTCACAGCGTTCGAGAGAAGATTCCACACGATCTGCTGTAGCCTTTGGGAATCGCCCGAAACCGGTCCCGCGTCCGGGTCGAACGAAAGCTGAAGGCGAATCTCTTTTGCATCGGCGGCGGGGCGCACCACTTCGGCGGCAGCCTGGATGACGACCCGCAGCTCGACCGGCTGAACGTCGAGACGGAGCTTTCCTGTGATGATCCTCGATACGTCGAGCAGGTCTTCAATGAGCTTGGCCTGCGACTTCGCGTTGCGGTCTATCGTCTCCAGGCCGCGAGCGAACATGTCCGCGCTCGCCTTGCCCCCGCGCAGCATGGCGAGCCAGCCGAGCATTGCGTTGAGCGGTGTCCGCAGCTCGTGCGATACGGTTGCGAGAAACTCGTCCTTAGTACGGCTTGCGGCTTCGGCCTGGGCGCGGGCCTGCTGTTCGCGGACGAGAAGCTCCGCGCTGAGCATCTGGGCCTGCTCGGCTTCGAGGCGGGCAATCTGCTCGTTTCTCAGCAGCCGCTCGCGCTCCTCTTCTGCGCGCTTGAGGTCCGTGATGTCCTGGACCACTGTCAAAGTACACGCCTCGCCGCCGATGTCTATGCGCTCGGCCGATAACAGCCCGACCAGCTCCACACCGTTTCTCATCCGAAATTTGTACTCGGCGTTTCGCAGCTTCCCGTGTTCTCGTATGAAATCCATCTCGGCTTCACGATCCTCCACGCTGTTCCATAAGCCGAGATCGACGGTGGTCTTCCCAATCACCTCTTCACGCTTGTAGCCGGAGTAGTTGACGAATGTCTCATTGACCTCTATGAGTTTTCCTGTGACAAGCGACGAGATCGTAAGGATGAACGGGCTCGAATTGAAGGCTTTGGCAAATCGCTCCTCGCTTTCGCGCAACGCCTGCTCGGCCCGCTTTCTAGCCGTTATGTCGCGAAAGTACCCCGCAAGGTTGCCCTCCGCTGTGAGAAACAGCTTGGTCTCAAACCACTTTCCCCACGGCTCATAGAGAGCCTCAAACTCTTGAGGCTCGTGCGAAGTCATGGCGCGGCGAAACTCTGTCTCAATCTCGGTGCCCACTATCTCAGGGAACGCTTCCCAGATGCTCTTTCCCAGAAGCTCGGACCGGTTGAACCCCATCTGTTCCGCCTCGGCGTTGATATAGACGTACCGCCATTCCCTGTCCAACGCGAAGAAGCCGTCGGTGATGCTCTCCCAAATGTCTATGATCTGTTTATTAGCTTCGCGACGAATGCGGGCCAGCTCCAGATGCGTCCTGACGCGGGCGAGCAGCTCGCGAGCCGAGAACGGCTTGACAAGATAATCATCCGCTCCGGCTTCAATTCCTTCGACGCGCGCTTCCTCGCCCGCGCGTGCCGAGATCACAATCACAGGGACGGCGCTAGTGCGAGGGTTATTTCTCAGCGCGTGCAGCAGGCCGAACCCGTCAAGGCGCGGCATCATGATGTCTGTAAGAACAAGGTCCGGCAGCCGCTCTTGCGCAAGGGAGAGCGCCGCTTCTCCATCGGCAACCGCCCGGACTTCGTACCTCGCGCTGAGCAGGCGGCGCACGTACTCTCGCATGTCCGAGTTGTCGTCAGCCAGAAGTATGTATGCGCTTTCGCCTTCTTTTGACTCTTGATGAATCTCTTGCGGCGAGTCGGTGATGTCGTCTTGCACAGCCGGGTCCGGCAGCGCAGAATTGTCGTAATCGGGAAGCCAGCGCAACGCCTCCTCGACGTAAGCGTTCTTGCCGAGCGCTGTCGATGAATTCGCTCGCCGGGCTTGAATGCGTTCGGCAGGAAGATGCGCAGAGCCGAATGGGAGCTTTACGATAAACTCGCTGCCCCGGTCCTTTTCGCTCTCGACTCTAATCGACCCGCCGTGGAGCTTGACAAGCTCCTGCACAAGGGCGAGGCCGATGCCTGTTCCTTCATAAGTGCGCCCTCGCGCGCCCTGAACGCGATGGAATCGCTCGAACAGGTGAGGTATCTCTTCGGAAGGGATGCCCGTGCCGGTGTCTCTGACCGAAAGCTCCGCGCTGTCGCCCGCGCCTTGCATCCGCACTTCGATCCGGCCTTCGAACGTAAACTTGAACGCGTTCGACAGCAGGTTTAAGACAATCTTCTCCCACATCTCGCGATCAACAAAAAGCGGCTCAGGCAGACTCCGGCAATCGATCACAAGCTCAATCCCCGCCCGCTCGATTGCGGATCGAAAGACGCTCGCAAGGTCTGCGGTCAGCGCGCTCAAATTCGTGGGCTCGTACACGGCCTGAACGCGCCCCGCCTCGATGCGAGAAAAGTCTAGAAGCGTGTTGACGAGTTTCAACAGTCGCAAGCTGTTGCGATGGGCGACTTCGATTTGCTCGCGGTCTTTATGAGCGACCGGGCCGTCGGCCCTGGCTAAAATATCCTCAAGCGGGCCGAGCATGAGCGTGAGCGGCGTGCGAAACTCATGGCTCACGTTGCTGAAAAATAGCGTCTTGGCGCGATCAAGCTCGGCCAGCGATTCTGCTCGCTTTCGCTCCTGTTCGTAAGCCTGCGCGTTTGCGATGCTGGCAGCGATCTGAGCCGACACAAGCTCGATGAACCCTCTGTAGCTGTCGTCAAAAAGCCTGTACGGGTTCAAGCCCGCGATCAAGACGCCGGCCTTCCCCGTCTGGCCGGGCGACGCGATGGGCACGACCACGGCCTTGTCCGGCGGCTGGGTCCAGGCCCCTGTCGGCAGGCGGTCGAAGCTCTCTCCCAGGTCGGAGACCAGTCGCAGCTTATGCGTTTTGAAGACCTCGCCAATGGGCCACACGGGATCATCGAGATCGACAGCCTCAGGAATCGCGGGGTGTCCGCGCTCGATGCCGCAGGTCTCTGCGAGCATGACACCCTGCTTGTCCGGTCTGCTCAGGTAGATCATCGCAAACGGCAGGTCATACGGGTTTGACTGCAAACAACTCGCGCTCAACGCGCAGGCTTCGTCAAATGTCCGCGCGTCGGCCGTGCGCGCAGCAAGCTCTCTGAGCAATGCCAGCTGGCGCTCGCCGATGATGCGTTGCGTGTCGTCTGTGTTGGCGCAGATGATTCCGCCTGTGCCGCCCTGGTCATTTGGCACGGGGCTATATGAGAAGGTGTAGTATGTCTCTTCCGGGTAACCGTTGCGCTCCATGATGAGCAGGAGCGATTCGTCATAAGTACCTTCATTATTTAGAATGGCCGATTCGGCTCGCGGGCCGACCTGGTCCCAAATCTCTCGCCACACCTCGCAGGCCGGGCGGCCGAGCGCATCTGGATGTTTGCCGCCGACAATCGCCTTGTACGCGTCGTTGTAGAGGTTGATAAGCTCGTCGCCCCACCAGACAAACATGGGCTGGCGTGAAGTGAGCATGATGCGCACACAGGTCTTGAGGCTTTGCGGCCATTGCTCAGCCGGGCCGAGCGATGTGGCGGACCAGTCGAATGCGCGCGTGCGAGCGCCCATCTCGCCGCCGCCTGTCAGAAACCCTGCTGCCTTATCAGTGCCCTGGCTTTCACGCAGATCGTCCATCATAAGCTTTCACGCGGTCTGTCGGGATAGGTGGCAAGAAGATATTCAACAGCGACTGGCGTCCGGTGAAGAATCGCAAAAGGTCTAACAGAAAAGATTGCTGGTAAAAATTATGTGGCAATGTCCGAATGCTACCCTCTTCTCGTCAAGGACGGCGCTGCCCTCTATTCTATAACTCGCAAGCGTCCTCGGCTGTGCGCCGAACCGTCGTTGATTCTACCACAACCGTAATTCTTATCCAGCCTGAGCAGAGACCGTAGATGTGGTTTCCGGGTTGATCTATGAGCGAGTAACAAATCGACTGATCGCCCACCAGTGGCACTGGTGAAAAAACTCTTCTTCCGCCGTGGCTGGCCCGGCCCAGATAAGCTGATACTCGGCCGCGCCTGTAGCTTCGCCTTCAAATTCGGCCTCAAAGAATGTCGCCTCCAAACGGTAATATTTCTCGTCGTCAGAGAAATACTGTATCGCCTCATCAGCCTTTCGGATTATGCGCACTTCCCGGCCAAGCTCTTCTCGCACCTCGCGGCTGACGGTCTGTTCGGGGCTCTCGCCGTCGTCAGAGCCGCCGCCCGGCAGAAAGTAGCCGCGCCGTGTCTTTATAACTGCGACTTGTCGCTCTGCGCCTCTAATCAGCGCGTACGCCGCAGGTCGCGGCTTATACGCTGCGCCTTCTACCACGTAGCCAAAAACATTTTCTCCGGCCATATTAAAACGCTTTCCACTGGATATTTAATTCCACCTCGCCCGCTTCCTGACTGAGCCAGGGCAGGCGCACGCGACCGTCGCTACAGTAGCGCCGGAACTCTTTGAGCATCATCGAGTCGAGCAGGGTCCGCCGGTCCGACGGCACGACGTTCAATACCTGCTCGGAGCAGAAGACAACGACTTTTTTCTGCGCCCGCGTGACGGCGACGTTGAAACGGTTGCTGCTGAGCAGGAACTCCGCCTCGGCGGTAGCGTACTCTGCGTCGGCCACGCCGTATGATACAAAGATGACCGCGCGCTCCTTGCCCTGTAACTTGTCGACCGTATCGACAAGCGGCATAGGCTTATCATCCGTGCCGAACCCGTAGTCGCGCAGAGCCTGTCGAATCGCGCTGTTTTGAGCGCGGTGCGGAGAAAGGACCGCGACCCCCTTGCGCGCAAAATCATGCGGACGGTGAACCGCGCTTTCGCCATTCACCTCGTCGAGCATGATACGGCTGAGCCGCTCGGTCATAAGCGCGATCAGCTCTGCTTCGACAGGGTTGCGCGCCGTATAGCTGCGCGGGGCCGAGTACGAACAGAGCACGACAGGGCGCGACGGGAGCAGAAGAGAGTCGAGCGCGTCTCGGCTCTCTTCGCTTATGGCAGGGGCGGTCAGTATGCGGCTGTCCGGCTTGATCGAGTTGAACCGGCCGCGATAGAGAGCCTCGCGCGGGTAGGCGGTCAGAGGCTCGTTCATTCGGAAGTTGTCTTCGAGTTGAAAAAGCCGCTTCTGTTCGGCCCGTGGGTCGGTTTCTCGCGCTCGCTCGGTCTGGTTGCGGACAAAGGCAAAGACGGACGAGAGCATGTGCTCGTGTTCTTCAGGGTAGACGCCGTGTATGATCGGCGGGAGCTGCTGGTCGTCTCCGGCAAGTATGATATTTGAGCTGGCCCGGCTTGCGCTGAACGCGATCAATGCGTCGGGCAATTTCATCTGCGAGGCTTCATCGATCAACACCACATCGAACCACTGTTGCACAGGCCCGCCCGCCTCCCGCATAGCTTTATAAACGCTCCAGACCGTCGAGCCGACAACAACGCACCGGCTGTCACCCGTTATAAGCGACGCAAGCGATTTATCGGCAGCAAGGGCGACACGTTCGGGCAACTCGTCGTGGGCAGAGCTGCCGCTGCCTTGAAGCTGGCGAAGCAGAATGATCTGCTCATCAAGATCATACTCGTCCGCAAGCTCTGCGACTTTCTTCATCACGTTGACAATCGCGTGGTGCGTGAAAGCGGTCACAAGCAGCCTGGTCTTGCGCCCCGTCGTCTGCGCGGCAATGGCGTAACCAAGCAGGATGTGCGCGAGAGTATGCGTCTTGCCGGTTCCGGGCGGCCCCCAGACGAGCGTGAGCGGCTGGTTGAAGACTCCGTGAAAAGCTCTCCACTGACCGGTATTGAGAAACCTGTCGGCATCATTTCCCTTATCGCTCACTATCTGACGGAGCCTCTGTTCGACGGATTGAGTCTCGGTCACAACCGGCTGCCACCCTTCAACCGTCCCGTCGCGCAACAGGTCGTGGACGTGCCGCGCCTGCGCCGGGTCGTTGCGCAATCGAGCGAGCACGTCGAGTACCTTCGGCGTGTTGTAGTCTGAATATACTTGATCGAGGACGCACGGGCGGCTCAAATCAACTGCCTCCCGAAACTTATCCGGTTTGTCGGGCAAGAGCCTGACGCGCGGAGGCTCGGCGCTAAGATCAAACTCCTCGACCCTGACTTTGTAATAACCCAGCCACCAGCTCGTTGTCTGGTCAAAGAGTTTTCCGTCTATCTTGCCCATCAGTGCATCCGGCTCGTCCTCATTCGTTACCACCAGATTATAATCGCCGGCTTCGATCTTGGCGTCGCGCGACGACGCATCGAAGCTGAACCATAGCGAGTTGTCACCGGGGTCGCGCCCTCCCAGGTAACGCAGCCCGCGAATGCAAACAAACTTGTTGTTCCGGTCTTCGACAGGGAGCGTGTGGACGTGCTTGATTGCCAGTTCGTCGAGCGAGTTCTCCATCACGGCAAAGACGCGCAGCGCTTCGAGCATCTGAAAGTTGAGCGGGTTGAAATCGCTATAGAACCTGAAGGGCTCTTTTCTAAGCCGCAGGCCGTCCTTGTAGTCCTGCTTGAGCCTGCGCACAACCGAATCGGTCGCGCGCAGTTTCGCGAGCGCCGTCTTTTCCATCTGCTCGGCAATCTCGTTTGAAGAGAGATCGAACTGTCCTTCGACAGAGTATCGCTTGCCATCCCAGACATCGTGTATGCGCTCAAACGCAAGCTGGTTCGACGAATCCCAGGCAAAGCCGTATTTGTATCGAAAGACGAAGCCCGTCTCTTCGCCAGTCTCTTTGTAAGGCTGGAAGGCTTCGGAGACCGATTTCAGATCGAACTGGTATGGAGTCGGCAAGGCGACCAGCGCGCGCAAAACCTGCGTGACCACCGTTCCGGGCACAGACCGAAATGTATTCGCGTCCGGGATGATCGACTCGGTCGGAAATATGCGAACCAGACGCGTTATCTCCTCAAGCAGCCCCGGCGGGTCGTCGCTGAACAGGTTGCGCTCGATCAGCCCTTCAAGGTTCTTCAAGTCGATCTGGTCGTAAAGGTAAAAGTGCAGCCGTTTCATGCTCCGCTGCATCACTCTGACGGCTTCGCTGCGAGCTTCGGCAAGCGATCTTTTGGCTTGCTTGACCGACGCGGTTAAAGCGTCACGCCGGTTTACCAAGCTATCATAATCGGGACTGGTCTTTCGTAGCGGCTGATACCTGGCTTTGAAGGCATCGAGCGCCGTCTGCGCCGCGTCGGCCCTGTCTTGGGCGGCCTTTACATTCGGTTCGGTTTCAAGCGAGAAGCTATTTCGCACAGCGCCGTTCGTCGCATCGACTCGCTCAAGAAGCCCGTTGAGCGTCTGCAAAAAGTCGAACAGGAGCTTTGCCTCCGCACCCTTCTCCTTTGCGATAAAGACGCGCTCTGAACCGATGACGCGCCGATTGGCCGCATCCCAGCCCTCGAATGTCTTCAGCCCTATCGCGAAACAGGTATTCGTCACCGGGTCGTGCTCGACAGTGATAATCACGCGGATGTCTTCGTAACGCGGCATGAGGAGGGTCAGCGAGCCGAGCGGCCTCGGCTGCCCGTCTTCGAGTGCCTGTGCGGTCGCCACGTAACGATCAAGGTTCACCGTCAAGTCGTAACCGGCCGTTCGAATCGAGGCGAGCAGCGCGGCGTCACCGACCCGCGCAAGGTCGCGGTGAGTCTTTACGCCAGCCCGGCGCAGCTGCCTGCGCGACTCTGAAGTCAGATAGGCTATGCGCGAAAGATCGAACCCGGCGTCGGCTTCGGCGCGGCAGTGGTCCGCGTATTCGCACATCATGCAACCGGGCGCAACGTGAAAGTGCGTGTCTGACGCCGCCGCGTCGAATAATTCGGGGACGCGCGACTCTATAAACTCCCGTACGGCGAGCCTGTATGGTGCAAGCTCAAACGGGTCTTTCTCCGGCTCGCGCGAGCGGATGACGGCGTAATCGAGGTCCACGACCGGGTCGGTTATCCCCTCTTCGCGCAAGGCGAAATCGAGCAGGTAAGAGTAGTAGGCCACCTGTATGAAATGCTCATGACGGGCGGCTGACGACGCTTTGTAATCCCAGATGCGGAGCTTGTGAGGATCGCCCTCGGATTGTGGCGGCAATAGCTCAAGCAAGTCCGGTCGCCCCGGACTGACCGCAACGCGGCTCGGATCGAGATTGAAGCTGCGGAGAAACCTCTCTTCCCGCTCGCCTTCAAGCTTGATCTCAAGCTGCGCGATAAAGAGCGGGTAGGGCTGTCGGCTTAACGAATCGATGAATCGGTTAAAGGGCAGGTCGTTAACGGTGCGGTTATTGGCGTTCGAGCCAAAACCCGCGTGCAGGACTTTCTCTTCGCCGTGCAGCTCGATCAACTCCTCGATGCTGTCTGCTTCAAAGTTATACCCTGCGCTCATGAGCAGCACAACGCCTGGGCGCGTGCTCTTTCTAATACGGCGCGGCACTCCCCAGCCGATGCCGGGCCGGTCGCGCTGCTCGCCCGGCACTGTGTTCCATCGAAAATTGCGGTCGCAACTGTGCCGGAACCAGGCGGCGATGTCTGTAGGCCGCAACCTGAATTTCTGCCCGCCTGTGCCGTGCCTGCTCGTCATCTACGGTTCTCCGTCGCTCCTTCGGAAATTACTCTAGTGCGAGCTTGAAAGCAAAGGGGGAGCGCAAATTCAATTGAGATAGAAAGCCCCCGCCACCGGGTTGCGATGGCGGGGGCTTTGCAGTTGAAGCCGTCGAGCGAGAGCCGACAGCGAAATCAGTTCAGCGGCCTGAAGGCGTGGTCGAAGACCCAGTCGGCGATGTTGCGGCCCTGAGCTATGCCCTGCGTCTTATCGAAAGACCAGTGGATGCCGAGGTAGATTCGGCTCTGGCCGTTCTCTTCTTCAGCCTGAGACAAAGTCGTAAAGCTGCGCGGGCGCAGCGGGCGCACGTTTCCGCTATTGTCTCGCGTCACCCCGTTCAGCTCGTCCGACACGAAGGTGAAAGCGATGTTATCCGTCCCGTAGAACCTGCGAAGCGTCTGGAACAGAGCGCCGCCAAATGTTGCGTGGCCCGACGGGTATGCCGGGAAGGGCGGCGTGAAGTTCGGCCCGTTCAGGTTGCTCGCGGGCGCGCCGAGCGGCATGAAGTTCACGTCGCAGATCGTATCGGGGTTGCCGTCGCCGAGGCCCGACGGGCCCGTTCCCTCGTCGGCTTCGCGTATGCCGCCGATGGGCCGCCAGAAGTTGTAGAAGAACTTCGATTCCCAGGAGGCAAGCCCCGCGTCGGCCATCGCGGTATTGGTCAGCGCCAGCAGCCGCGCAAGCTCTATCTCATTCGAGTTCATCTGGTCGGCGATCAAGATGGTGATCTGGTTGTAAAGCCTCGGCGGCGCGCACAGGCTGGGCGTTCCGTCATAAGCCCAGTAGAGTCCCATCTCGGTCTGGTCCTGCGTGCGCTCGGTCGGGGTGTTGATGCCGTCCCCGCCAAGACGTTTGACTTCGTTGTAGGCTGCGGCGTACTCCGCGCTCTCCATAGCGGGCGGAGGCGGTATGCGGAACTGGCTCGCCGACTCCATAACAAACGGCGTTACTTCGCCCCAGTGTGCGCCAAGCGCCACAGGGATCAGGCTGATCGGGTCCTGCCGCCACTTGCCGGGGTCCATGCTTGGGAAGTAATCGACGCCGAGGCGGGGTTCTGCGTGTTGCGAATGATCGGCGGAGCGAATCAGGAGGATTAATTGAGCGGCCGTCTTTCCAAGGTTGATGCCGTTCGTCTTCTTGCGACCGTCAGGGATATTGTTGAGGTCTTCGGCAAGCGCCGCGTCGAAGGTCGCCGCCTGCGAGGGGAAGACGCCAACCAGCGCATCGTGTGCGGCCTGCGCTATCGCGGCTTTCCTGTCCGTCTTTTTGGCGGCTCGGAACAATCCGAGATAACTTTCATAGTCGCCCGTGGTCGCGTTCAACGCTTCGAAGACAGCTATCTGGGCGATGGCGATGGCCCGGATAGCGCGCACAGGCCCAAGCGCCTCGCCAAAAACACGGTTCTCGCCCGGCGCTACAGGCATGTGGTCGAGCCCGCTTGCGTCAATCGCGATCTGGTTCCAGCGGGTGACAAGGTTGCGCACCTTGTTCTGCGGACGGACGGTGGCTTGCGACTGTGCGTTGTAGCGCGGCCCCCAGAACTTTTCGCCACCCCGGTCCTGGCGCGGGCTGGCCGATACAGCCAGGTTAAAGACCACAATGGCCAGCGTTAGGATAAAGAACTTTGAATTATGCTTCAGGGTCATAACTACTACTCCTCCTCCTCTGTCTTGCAAGAGTTCGTGTGTGAAAGTATTCTCAAAATGTCTAAACAGACTCGGCTGTGCTGTTTAAGCTGTAGCCAGCACCTTCAGGGCGACAGGAGCAAAAATAGGATTCCGGGGGCCAAGCGAAGACCTGTCAGGTCAGCCTTGATGGCTGCGCTTACAGGTCTTTGAAACTTCTCTGTTCCCTTTTCAGTCCAACTTCATAACCGACCTGGTTGATTCAATTGGGGCTCTCCGGCTTTGACCGGTCTAAGACCGCCCGCGATTGATCCGGTTGACGATACTACAGGCCGCAAAAGAAAGCAATACCCCAGATTTCACAAGGAATTCGGGACCGATCCCGAAAAAGCGACCGGCGCGAGGCCCATATGGCCAACCGCGCCGGTAACAGATGGCGTGGCGTAATTATCTATTGTCGCTCAGGGGCGTGGACAAATAATTATTTCTGTTTTAGTGCCTCGTTCGCGCCCTGCTGAGCGAACTCGGCGCGGGCGATTGCGGCTTTCAAGGCAAGGTCTTCGCTATCGTTTTTCACCTCGGCTTCAATCGAGTGAAAAATTTCGAGGTGTCGCTGCGTGGCGGCAAGCAGTAGATTGAGCGCCTTCGGGATTGCCGAATTCTTCGGGTTGCGCTCGTGCGCGTCTTCAAGCTTGGCGAGCGCCTCGTCTATTGTGCGCGTGTAATGCACGAGCAACTGCGCGCGGGTCAGCTTTGGAAGCACTCCCCACTCTTTCTCCTCTTTTCCGACCTTTTCAAGCGCCTTCTTGTCACCGACAGGCGTCGGCTGCGGGCGCAGCGCAGCGAGCCTGCGGTCGGCAATCTTCATGAAAACTTTGATTCTATCGTCGGGCTTCTGCGCGCTTCGCACTTGCTCATCCTCTTCTTCCGTCAAATAGTCGACGCCGATCTGCAATGCGGCGCGAGTGAAAGCGACAGCGATAAGCTGCTGGCGAGCAAGGCGGGGCGCAAGGCCGGTTTTGCCGGGCGTGCCGTCTTTGCCGGGCGAGTTGTCGGTTTGAGGCTTATCCTTCGTCGGAGCGGTCAAGACATCCCCGGCCGCGAAGGCTTCGTTCAACGCCTGTACGCGTATATGCTTTGTGTGCTTCATCGCGGCCTCTGCAAATGCGAGGCGGCTGAGCGGAAACACCTCTTCAATCGCGGCGATCTGTTTTATGTGCCCGTAGAGGGTCTGCTCGATCTTCTTTGAAAGCCCGCGCTTGCCGTCAGACAAAGATAAGGTCAAGTTGAAGGCTGCCGCGACGGCCTTGTTATAAATATCAAGGTGGCGTTCTGATCCTGCTATGTCGCCGTCCCTGGCGGTCGTAAGCGCCGAGTCGAGATGCTCCTCCGCTATATCAAGATAGGTTTCTACAATCTTCTTTGGCTTTTTGGCAGCGGCCAGCTCTGCGCGCTCTTTGTCCGAAATAAGCTTCTCAAGCGGCCTCGGATCGACAGGCAGCGGCGGCATATCGTCCTGCGCTCGCGCGGATGCGGCGAGACTGAGCGCAAGCGCAATCAGGACCGTTATTGACTTGAGCCTGTCTATAGTCTTGTTCATATTACTTCCCCTTTGCGACCGGCTTGCACTTGCCCTCCTTCACCTGTTGCTGCAAGAAAGCTATCCGTATATTCGCATCTTCGATCTCTGTTTTGTTAGCCGCGCGGTCTGCCCTGCGCGCAAACTCCTGGTATGCGCGCAGCGCCTGATCGCAATCGCCGAGCTTGTCGAGCGAGATCGCTAAAAAGTAGTAGCTGGCCGGTAACTCAGGCCGCGTGCGCACTATCCATATGAACTCGCGCGCCGCTTGAGGGTACTGCTTGAGCTTAAAGAAGGCGGTGGCGAGGTTGGCGTGGGCGGCGTGGTTATCGGGAGCGCGTGTAATCGCTTCGTTCAAGACGGGCAGCGCTTCTTCGTACTTCTGGGCGCGCACGAGCGTGGCCCCCAGTTTCACTCGCGTATCGTTGTCAGCAGCGTCAACGTCCAAAGCGCGGCGATAATAACTCGCGGCCAGGTCCGGTTTGTCGTTGAAAGACAGATCACCCACAAGCACCAACAGCTTCGGGCTGTTGGGGTGGGCGGCGAGCATAGGCTCGATCTCTTTGACGGCCTCCTCGGCCTGGTTGTTTTCGACCATTGCACGCGCAAGCTCTACCCGCAGCCCCATCTCTTCGGGCTTATCTTTTATTAAGGCCCTGTAAATCTGTACGGCGGCTTGCGGCTGCCCCGCCCTGCGGTACACCCCCGCGAGGTGTCGCGCGAGGTCGGGCGAAGGCTGTTGCCTGTAAGCAATAGAATAATCTTCCACGGCGCGTGCAAGCTCGCCCTTCTGCTCAAGGATGCGCGCGCGGCCTTCACGCGCGAAATGGTTCGTCGATTCGCGCTCGATCACACGCGTGTACGTGGCGAACGCGTCATCAATCTTGCCTGTCCGCTCGAAGGCCAGCCCTAGCAAAGCCTCCGCAAGCTGGAGAGACTCGCCCATACGAATCGCGGTTTGCAGATGAGCGATGGCCGCCGCGGGGTCGCCGCTTTTAATAAGCGCACTCGCATAGTATATGCGAACGCCTGTCAGCTTTTCATCGAGCTCGATTGCGCGGCTGAGCGATCTCTTTGCTTCGTCGGTCTTTCCCTGGTCCAGCAGGAGCAGGCCCATCGCCCGATGCGCGCGGGCAAAATCCGGCTGCAACTGGATCACTTTTTTCAAATCGGCTTCGGCCTCGCTCGCTCGCCCCATATCCATCAAGGCGACTCCGCGCTGGTAATATGCTTGATACAGAGACGGCTCGGCGGCGATCACGATTGAGTACAAACGCACAGCCGTATTGAGGTCGCCGCGCTCCTGCGCATTCTGCCCCTGCTCGAACGCTTCGGCAGGGTTCTGCCTCGATTCAACGGAAGCCGCACGATGCGTCTGCGCCGTGACCGGCTGTGCGAGCAGCAACAGAAAAAGAGAAAGGGTTAAGCAGGAGAGACGCATTGCAGTTTAAAAACCTCAGCATAAATGATAGCACCGGACGATGGAATCGTGAACCGTGAACCGTGACAAGTCAGAAGAGAGTGACAAGTGACAAGTGACAAGTGACAAGAAAGAGATAAACGGAGCTTGGCCGGTCTCTCCTTCTTGTCACTGTTTACGGTTTACGGTTCACGTTCAATGCTATATCGGGTTTTACCAGCTCCTTTATCAATGCACCTTCGATATTCGAGAACCGCAGACCGAGCAGCGCCGCGCCTGTCGGCGCAATGTCTATCATGCGAGCAAGCGCAAGGCGCGCGCCCACTCGCGCGCCCGCGCCATAGATGATCAACGACGCGCGCATCTCCGCGCGCGTGGGCAGGTAGCCGTGCGTCGCCTTTTTGTCTTTATCGCCAGCGTGTATGGCAGGCCCCACAAGCGCCCCGCCAAACGAGTAGCCCGGCGCGGCCTCAAGCATTAACGCAGCACCAGGGACGGCTCCCAGCTTCGTCAACTGTTCAGGCATCACCACGCGATTTAGAGGCCCGCTGCTTTGCGCGGCCACCGCTTCAAAGATTGCGGCGACTTTATCGGCGGTCGCTTTATCTTTCGGATCAGCGAGCATGATGGCACACGACCCGTCTGCGGGCCACGCCGCGGCTTTCCACCCCGTCACCTTGCCGCTCGCGTCGAGCGTGATGAGCTTCTCTTTAACAAGCAGGACGTTCGGCTCGAACTTCTTATCGATTTGTGCAAAGCCGTGATCCGAGACGAGGAGGAAGGTCGTCTTTTCAAATACGCCGGCCTTGCGCGTCGCCTCGATGATGCGGCCCACAAAGCCGTCCTCGCGCTCTGCGGTCGCAATCGCTTCGGGGGTTCGCGCGCCGTAACGGTGATGCGTATCGTCAAGCTCGACCAGATGTATCAGCATTAAGTTCGGCTTATGCTCGTTTATGATAAATTCGGTTATCGCCGTTCTGCGCTCGTCTATCGAGCGGCCCGATTTAGCAGCAAGCGCGCGATCAAGCAGGCCGGGCGTCGAAAATTCAGCCTGCCTCTTTGACGTGCGAGGGGTTTCTGCCGGGTCCCAAATTTCCGGGACGTTGTAGTCGATCTCGGCGCGTGCCGTTACAGGCCACCCGACCGCCGCCGTCACAAGCCCGGCTTTCTTAGCCAGTGTCCAGAGCGTTTCGCTCTTGAGCGCGTCGGCAAACCAGTACCACGACCCCGTCTGCGGGTCGGTCGGCGGCTCAAAAAGATGGTTTTGAATTATGCCGTGACGAGCCGGTCTGACGCCCGTTACAAGCGTCGTGTGGGCGGGGTATGTCAGCGAAGGGTATACGCTCTCGACCCCTGCGGCGTGGGCCCCGCCGAGTTTCATACGGACAAGGTTGGGAATTTTAAGGCCGAGCCGCGCAGGCTCTGTGTAATACTCGGGCAGAAGCCCGTCAATCGAGATGATGATTACGTGTGAGTCACGATTGACTGTCTGAGCAGGCACACTCGCAGGGGCGACCTGCGCCTTGCCGACTCCAGCCGCAAGCGCCAACAGAAGCAGGGCCGCGATCTTACGCAAAAAGGATTGATCTCTCATCTTCAACCTTCGAAGGCCATACATTATTTAGATCATGGATGACGGCTTTTTTTGCCGATAAATTTTTACCGCGAGGCCGAATCTTGAGCTAATCGACTTCCAGGCTCAAGCCGTCGCGGCCTATGAGCACTTCACCGCTAAACCCTCGCGCAAGCTCTTGCCTCAACTCATCTTCATCAACGTCGAAATAGAAATGGGTGACTACAAGCCTTCGCGCCTCTGACTGTGAAGCGAGCCGCGCCGCATCGCTGATGGCCAGATGCCGCACGTCTTCGCGCCTCTCTCGAAACGAGCACTCCGATACCAGAAGATCGGCTTTGGTAAAGAACCCTGCTAGCTCATCCGAATAGGCTGTGTCGCCGGTATAGCAGACCGAGCGGTTGCCGGAATCGATTCTGACCGCGAGGCTCTCATTCGTGTGCGGAGTCTTTGCGACTGAAAGATAGCTGTGCGCGCCCACTCGTATACGCTCACCCGGAGCGAGCAGGCGTACTTCCACAGGGAATTTTGGCTCGAACAGGTTGCCGCCGAAAGCCTGCTTCAACCCCGCCATCACACGGTCAAGCGTCTGTGGCCCGATGAGCGTCAAAGGCTTTTCGCGACCGCCCCGCATCCCATGCTTGAAGGCGAAAAAGAGCGAGGCAAGCTCGCCTATGTGGTCTACGTGAAAGTGGCTGACGAAGAGGTGGGTCATCTCTTGCCACGGCATGCCGTAGCGAGCAAGCGCGTGCAGCGTGCCCGCGCCGCAGTCCATCATCAGGCGAACGTCGGTCGATTCGAGAAAATACCCCGACGAGTTTCTCGCCCCGTTCGGCACCACCGTCCCTGACCCAAGTATCGTTAGCCTCATGCGTTTCGGCCCTTCTGTTGACGGAGATTCTACCACGCCTTTTCGCGTCATTGACATAGCAGGTCGGTTCTTCTAGCATCGGCTGGTGGCCGGTAAGCGCAAACCGGCAGATTCGAGCTGATGGCCCCGACGACTTTTCATGACATCACCACAAGACGAAACCCCGGACGACGCCGCTCCGCAAGCGACAGGGCGAGCAGGCGTCGTGATGGCAATCCTGTTGCTGATATTTTTCCTGGGAACCAGCGACAACCAGATGATCTCGCCGCTGTTGCCGCTGATCGCGCGAGATTTCGGAGTCGAAGTCGGCACGGCCGGAGAGTTGATGGGGCCCGCTTACGCGATTGCAGCGGCGGTGGCTGCATTCGTCGTCGGTCCTGTCTCGGATAAGTATGGGCGGCGGAGATTCTTGCTCTACGCCTCGATACTATTCGGGGTTTCGCTCATCGCCGTCTCCGTGATCGAGGACCTTCGTGTGCTGGCAGCAGTCAGGCTGCTCACAGGATTTTCGGCGGGCACATTTTCTACCTGCTCGATTGCTTACGTTGCCGACTACTTCCCTTACAAACGGCGCGGCGTTGCGATGAGCGTCGTTCAGGCGGGCTATTTTCTCGCGCTGGTTCTGGGAGTGCCGGTCGCGTCGCTGCTCGCGGAGTGGAGCGGGTGGCGCACAAGCTTCGCCTTCTTCGGCGCGTTGTCTGCGGCGGCATTCCTGCTGGTCCTCCTGATGCTGCCGGAAGATAAACACCAGATGGTCGACCAGGACCTGTCTCAGAGGGTCGCGCGCCGGTTCGACAACCTTAGGATGATATTCGAGAGCCGCGAGCGTGTGGCTTCTGTCTTCGCGGCTTTTTTTGTCTCGGCAGGGTTTGTCGGGTTCATATTTTATCTCGGCTCGTGGCTGACAAAGAGCGTGGGGCTGACGACGCGCACTGTCGGCTACTTCTTCATCGCGGTAGGCGTGGCGTCGCTCATCGGCGCGCTTGTCGCAGGGCCAATCGCGGACAAGTTCGGCAAGCGCGGGCTGTCGATCATAAGCACGGTACTGCTCGCGGCAATGCTCTGTTTGATACCAACGCTCGGATGGGGGGTCGCGCTGTTCGCGGCCTTCCTCACGGCGAGCCTCGCGTTTGCATTCAGACAGGGGCCGTTGCAGGCGCTGGCGACAGAGTTCGTGCCGCGCCGCGCTCGCGGCGCGCTTGTCGCCGTGCGAAACACCGCTTCGCAGATAGGGATAGCCGTCTCGACGATGGTGAGCGGCCAGCTTTACGACGGCTCAGGGTACCTGGCGGTCGGATTGTTTAGCGGTATAGTGACGCTCGGCGCAGCCGTGTGCATATTTCTTATGAGAGAGCCGGTAGCTTCAGAAGAGACGGTGTAACCTCTTACCGGCAGGCCGCCCCTATTTCGCCACAAACAGGTCCGTAAAAGCGCCGTCGATGTTGTTCCCTTCCACGGTGTTATTTCCTCGCGAAGAGAGCCGCGCGCTGCCAGCGGTCCCTACCGCCAGACCTTGAAAGTTGCTGGCCACGGTCGTGTTTGAAACCCGTATGAGGGTCCACAGCGTAGTGTTATCGCCCGGCCTCCCTGTCGATTGCAGGCCCTGGATATTGCCGGTCACGCGACAGTTCTCCACATTGATCTCTGTCGCACCCGAAGGAGTTCCGAATGTGCCGACAAACGAAGTGATACCTGACCCGTTCCCTGCCACGACGCTGTCGCTGATCGTAACTCTCGCCACATCTTCAGCCCACAAGCCGTTGGTGTTACTCTCGATCCGGCCGTGCTCGATCAGCGCGGACTGGGAGGTGAAGATTCGGATGCCGTTAAAATTATTTCTTACGGTCGTATCTTTGACGACAAGTGTGGACGCGGTATTTACAAGAATGCCATCCGTGCAGCAGTCGCTAGGCAATGGGGTAAAACCGCTGATGGAGCAGTTTTCTACGTGCAATGCCCTGCCGGATAGGAAATGAACCCCCCTCGACCCGCCCTGAGAGATGATCCTCAGTCCGCGCAGAAGAACCACGTCACTCGGCCCCGCGCTTACGGTTACGCCCACGCCGGTGGTAACGCCTATGCCCGGATGCGCGCCTGGGGCGGCAACGATGTCGACAGCCTTATTGATTGTCAGCGGCTGGTAATTGCCGGAATCGAGAACGACTACTTCGCCTCCGGCCTGTACCTTCGACAGTGCCGCGCTGATGGTAAGGCAGGGCTTGTCCAGGCTGACACACGTATTGTTATCCTTGCCGTCGGACGCGACAAACGTCCTTAACGCCTGCGCCTCGGCGACGTGTGCGAATATCGAGAGGGTGATTAACAACAGGGGAGCTGCGAGGATTATTCGTCCATATTTCATGTTCAAGTCTCCTTTCGCTGGATGGGTAGAACCGCGTCTGGTATATGCGCAAGAACCTGAAAGGGTATGTCGTCTGCCATTGACTGCCTACCGGTAAGCGCAGCGTGGCGAGCGTGAAGTGAGTAGGCGTGTGGACTCTAATGCAGGGCGGGGCGAATTGTCAATTAGCCGTAGCCCGTTGCTGCTACCAGTTTTCGGTGCGGCGCCAGAGCTTGAATAGTAACGTGATTGTGAACAGTCAATCCCACAAACGGACACTACGACCCTGGTACCGATCTCAATTTCGATGATCGCCTCTGTTATTTCTTTACTTAAAGTCTGTGGTGGCGACGGCATAAGAGTTGATTAGGCTGTGATGAAGGGTGTTTAAAAGATTGTGGGATCAGTCAAGAGATGGTGAGGTGATTCGATGGAAAATATCTTGCAAGACTTGCGCTTTGGCGCGCGGATGTTACTGAAAAAGCCCGGCTTTACAGTCATCGCGGTGCTCACACTCGCACTGGGGATCGGAGCGAACACGGCGATCTTCAGCGTCGTCAACGCCGTCCTGCTCAACCCGCTGCCGTTCGCGGAATCGGACAGGCTGATGGCTGCGGGGCAGAACACCCCCAGCAACCGCACGGCCTTGTCGAACTTCTCTTTCCGCAACTTCGTCGACGTGCGCGATCAGAGTGATTCGTTCGAGCGGCTCGCGGCATATTACAACTCCAACTTCACGCTCACGGGGCAGCACGAGGCGGTGCTGCTTCGCGGCACCATCGTCACAGCCGACCTGTTCCCGCTGCTAGGCGTGTCGCCGGTTGTGGGGCGTAATTTCCTGCCTGACGAAGACAAGGCCGGGGGCGGCAGCGAGGGTCGCCCGGCGATCCTGAGCTGGGAATGCTGGCAGCGGCACTTCGCGGGCGACCCGGCTGTGGTCGGGCGCGCAGTCAGCCTCGACAACACGAGCTTTACGGTCGTCGGGGTCATGCCTGCCGAATTCGTGTTCCCGATTCAGGCCCAGCCCACTCAAGTGTGGGTTTCGACCGCGCGGGATTCCGAACGGGTTGGCCCCGGCTCGATCATGGCCGCGCGCGGTTATCGCGGTTGGCGTGTGATCGGTCGGCTGAAACCCGGCGTCACGCCGCAGGCGGCACAGATGGAAGTAGACTTGATCGCCGCCAACCTTGCCCAGCAGTTCCCGGATATCAATAACGAGCTCGGCATCAAGGTCCTTCCGCTGCTCGAATCGATGGTTGGGAATCTGCGGCCCACGTTACTGCTCTTGTTAGGAGCGGTCGGGTTCGTGCTGCTGATAGCGTGCGTGAATGTGGCCAACCTCTTGCTCGAACGCGCAATCAGCCGACAGCGCGAGATCAACGTGCGGCTGGCGCTCGGCGCGGGCCGCTGGCGCATCACACGCCAATTCCTGACCGAGAGCGTCCTGCTGGCAGGCGTAGGCGGGGTCGTGGGTACGGCACTGGCAGTATGGGGGACCGATCTGATCGTCCAGCTCAGCCCTGAAACTCTAACGCGGTTTGGCGAAACGCGACTCGACGCGCGCGTCCTGGCCTTCACTGCCCTGGTCTCCCTGGCCACCGGCATCGCCTTCGGGCTGGCCCCGGCGCTTATCGTCTCCAGGACAAATCTGGCGGTGTCACTCAAAGAAGGGGGTCGAAGCTCGACGGGCGGTTTTCACACGAGCCGGACGCGAAGCCTGCTGCTGGTCGTCGAGATCGCGCTCGCGCTCGTATTACTCGTCGGGGCGGGCCTGCTGGTCCAGAGCCTCGTCCGGCTTCAGCAGGTTGCGCCGGGGTTTGAGTCGCGCAACGTACTCACGTTCAACGTCGCAATGTCAGTTGACAGCACAACCGGCCCACCGCAGATCGCCGACTTCTACCGGCAACTCACCGAGCGGTTGAAAGCCCTGCCCGGCGTCGTCAACGCCAGCGTCGTCTTCCAACTGCCGCTCAGCGGCAGAGGTGGCAGCACGGGTCTTGAGATCGAGGGGCAGCCGGTTGATCCGGCCAACCCAACTATGGGCATAATCCACTCGGTCAGCCCTGAGTACTTCCGCACTATGGGCATCCCCATCATCAGGGGGCGCGAATTCACGGAGCGGGACGACCTGAGCGCGCCGCGGGTGCTGATTATCAACGAGGCGCTGGCTCGCAAGCATTTCCCGAACGAGGACCCCATCGGCAAGCGCATCAGTCCGGGCTTTTCCTCAGTGCCGGTCAATGACGGAAGTGAAGGAACCGGCATGCGCGAGGTGGTCGGCGTGGTCGGCGACGTCAAGCACCAGAACCTGCAAGGCTCGCCCCAACCCGAGATCTATTTCGCGCAGGCGCAAATGCCGATGTCCGCGATGACCGTAGTTGCGCGCACAGCCGCCGACCCGCACTCGCTCGTCAACGCCGCGCGCGACGTTGTCCATACGCTCGACAAGAACGCTCCGGTTTATGATGTCAGGACGGTCGAAGAACTTCTCGGCCGGTCGGTCGCCACCCCGCGATTCAATACGCTGCTGCTGGGTCTATTTTCGGGTGTGGCGCTGATCCTGACGGCGGTCGGGCTTTACGGCGTGATCTCGTGTTCGGTCAGCCAGAGCACACACGAGATTGGCATCCGCGTCGCCCTCGGAGCCCAGTCCTCCGACGTGCTCAAGCTCATAGTTGGGCATGGAATGATCTTGACGCTCGTCGGTATCGTGATCGGCTTGGCCGCTGCCTACGGACTGACGCGGTTGATGTCGAGCATGTTGTTCGGCGTAGGCGCGACCGACCCCTGGACCTTCGCTGGTGGAGCCGCGTTGCTGGCCGGGGTTGCGCTCCTGGCGTGTTACCTGCCAGCGCGACGGGCGACGAAGGTAGACCCGATGGTCGCGCTCAGGTACGAATAGGTTTCGTTAATGATATACCCAGGGGCAGAGTAGACCGTCTGCCCCTGGAGCTTTCTCGGATCAGCTTTCGATTGCGTCAACACGAGTGACGGCGGTCGTCTCGACCGCAGGGACGACTGGAGCGGTATTCTTATTGACGCCGAGTTGAGAGAGCAATCCGGGCACGTCGAGGCCAAGCGATTCAAGCTGCTGCAACAGGCCAAAGACTACGGAGGGGGCGGTGTTTGCGAACCGCGCAACGCCGCTCTGGCCGTTGCCGTTAGAGCCGTTCCCCTGCTCGATAACAACAACCTTGTCGATGTTGCCGAGCGGGGCGGCGACCGCGCTGAATACGGGCGCGGAGGCTTCGATGATGGCGGGAAGTCTTTCAAGCACCGTTTGCAGCCTGGCCGCTTCGTTGAACTCTTTCCAAGCGTCGGCCTTCTTTAAGATCGCGGCGGCTTCGGCAAGCCCCTGCGCTTCGATTGACTTGGCCTGCGCAAGACCAATCGCTTCGATCTTGGAGGCCTCGGCTCGTCCTTCGGCTTCGATTGCTGCTGCGCGGCCAAGCCCTTCTTGTTTCAATCGCTCCTGCTCGGCTTCGGCGATGGCGATAAGCGCGGCGCGACGGCCTTCGGCTTCCAGGATGGCCGACTGTTTCGCGGCTTCGCTCTTCATCACGGCGGCGGTCCGTTGCGCGTCCGCGGGTTTTACTACCGTCGCCTCAAGCTCTTTCTCACGCCTCAATATCTCTTGCTCTTGAACTGAAATCTGCTCCTGAGTGCGAATCTTTTCGATGCGCACCTCTTCGGCAACGACCGCCTGGCGAGCGCGTGCGGATGAAAGAGGGCCCGCCTGTTCTGCCGTCGAACGCTCGCGCTGAATCTCTGCCTGGTACTGCGCCTTCTTGACCTCCATATCGCGCGTGGCAAGCGAGATGTTGGCTTCGGAATCGAGCTTGACCTTCTCGCCTTCCTGCATAGCGAGCGATGCTTGAATCTTCGAATCGCGCGTGGCCTCGGCCTCGCCGATCTGCGCGTCGCGTTTGACCTCGGCGGTGCGGCGCTTGCCCAAAGCGTCGAGGTAGCCTTCCTCATCGCTGATCTCCTGGATGATCAAAACGTCGACGCCTATGCCCATGCGCTCAAGGTCCGTGGCCGCCTCGCTTGTCAGTTTTTGCGCGAAGCTCTGGCGGTCGTTGTTGATCTCTTCGACCGTGAGCGTGCCGAGAATCGCGCGGAGGTGGCCTTCGAGAGTCTGGAAGATAACCTTCTGCAATTCGGGCGGCGTCATGCCAAGGAACCGCTCGCTTGCGGCCTGGAGCGAAAGGTCGTCGCCTTTTATCTTTACGTTTGCGACGGCCTTTACAGAGACCGGCACGCCTTTGACCGTGTAGGCGCGGCGAATCTCAAGCGGTATCGTTATTAGATTCAACGACAGGTAATCGACCTTCTCAAGCAGCGGGATGCGCAGCGCAGCGCCCCCGCGTACGACCCTGTAGCCGACCGTTCGCCCGTCGCCCAGCTTGCGCTTGCGACCCGAAAAGACTGCCGCTTCGTTGGGCGGAACCTTTATATAATTCGAGCTGATAAGCCACAAGACGATCATCAGCACGAAGACTATCGCTGCTGCGGTCGATAATATCGGTATCAATCCTTCAATATTCATTGCTTTGTCTCCTTGAGGATCGTGAACCATTCTGGGAATCGTAAACCGTGAACCGTAAACCGTGACAAGTCAGATCGGGCACAAGCCGGGGTCATCTGACTTGTCACGGTTTACGGTTCACGGTTCGCGTAAAATAATCCTCGGCTCCGCTCGTCGGCCGACCACGGGCTCACGACGACGCTCTCGCCCGAAATACTCTCTACAAGCACTGTCGAGTCGTGAGGTATCGCCGAGCCGTCGACCGACCGCGCTATCTTTTCGACCATGCTCTCGCCGACGATGCAGCGAACCTGACCGGAGCCGCCTTCGGGTATATCGACGATTACTTTAGCCCTCAGCCCGACGAGGTCTGACGAGTCGATAAGGCTCGACGCCTGCTGCGAGTAGAGAAATCGCGCGAACAGGTAGACGGCGAAACCGAATACCAGCCCGCCCGCAAGGCCGAATATCGAGCCCGCGACCGCGCCAAAGCCGCGCGATACCATCAAAGCGCCAATGCCGCCGAACGCCGTCAAAAATATGCTTATGACCCTGGTGTTAAAAAACCCCGGCCCGTCGTCGTGGTCCAGGTCGTGCTCAAGATCGTGCTCAAGATTGTGGCCGGAATCGAAGACGTGAGAAACCTCTCCGAGCAAGAACGAGGCTAGCAGGAAGAGAAAACCGAGAGCCCCTATGCCTAGAAAAAGAGAGAATGCGCTCGCGTTTGAAAACGTTTCCCACATGACGGCTTGCTCCAATCGGCTTTGTATGACGCAGGTCTTGCGCTGCAACTGACCTTGAACGAGAGGCGGACCGGATTCTATATCTTATTCGTGCTGCGCTCAACAAATTCCGTCCGTCAAACGGCGACAGGCAAGAACGCCTGACGGCTACCTCAAACCGGCCAAATGATGTATAACCAATTGTCGCAGGTATAATTAAGATCAACTGAAAGGGGTTAGAAGGGATAAAGAAGCATGACCGTTAATATTTTAGAGAGGGTATCGAGTATCTCTCGGTCATTAAAGCGAGCGGGCCTGGGAGCGAGCGCGGCAGGGCTCGCGGCAGTCTTCTGCTGGTCCTGCGGCGAGCCGCCTCAAAGGCTCCCGGCCAACAGCGCGCCCGCGTCCGCACCGGCCGCGTCTGCGCCTTCGATGCCGCCTGCCGCGCCCGCCGCGAGCGCGCAGGCGACAAACGTCGCGGGAGATTTGACATACAAGACGCCTTCCGCCTGGATCAAGGAACAACCGACTTCGAGCATGCGTGTTGCGCAGTTCCGTCTGCCAAAGGCCGTGGGCGATGCGGAAGACGCCTCGCTTGTGCTCTTCTATTTCGGCCAGGGGCAGGGCGGCTCTATCGAAGCGAACCTCGACCGCTGGGTCGGGCAGATGCAGCAGCCCGACGGCGGCTCTTCCAGAGACAAGGCGCGGACGAGCCGAATAAAAGTGAACGGGCTCAACGTGACGCTTCTCGATCTGACGGGAGTCTACACCGCAGAGATGAGCCCCGGGTCAGGCGACCGGCAGAACAAGCCGAATTCAAGGATGCGCGCCGCCGTCGTCGAGACGCCGAAGGGGCCGTACTTTTTCAAGCTCGTCGGCACGGAAAAGACCGTGGCCCGGCACGAACAGGACTTCATGGCCTTCGTCAACTCGGTCGAGTTCAAATAGGAGATGATTGAAGTGAGCGCGTCGATATGACTTCTCCAATCGCGCAAGAAAAGCCAAAGCCGAAACAGCGCCGCTGGTGGCGCATCGTCAAACGAGTGGCTATAACCTTGATAATCATCGCGGTCGTTTTGGTGTACGGGGTCTTCCCATACTGGATGGCTTCGGTTGTAACGACGGCCAAGACCCGCTCGATGGACAGGCAGTTGACCGACACGCCCGCGAGTTACGGAGCACAGTACCGCGACGTTGAATTCCAGACCGAAGACGGCGTCAGGCTGTCGGGGTGGCTTCTGCCGTCTCGCGGGAAGCGCGCGACGATAATCTATTCGCACGGGCTTTTCAGGTCCAGGCGCGAGCTTTTGCAGCGCGCAGTAGATTTGTGGCAACTCGGCTACGGGGCGCTTCTTTATGACGCGCGCAACCACGGCGAGAGCGGGGCCGCGACTGTGAGCCTCGGCTATTTTGAAAAGCAGGACGTTCGGGCGGCGATCCGATACCTGCGCGAGTCCGAAAAGTCTGCGGACTCAATTGCGCTTTACGGCATATCGCTCGGAGCGGTCACCGCGCTTCGGGCAGCGGCCGAAACCGATGAAGTCAAGGCGGTCATCTCCGACAGCGCGTTCCTCTCATTCGAGGACACGACGAGCCACCAC
The DNA here is from genome assembly GCA_964615905.1 of uncultured Clostridia bacterium. GTDB lineage: Bacteria > Acidobacteriota > Blastocatellia > UBA7656 > UBA7656 > DATLMR01. Next base: position 316,431 of record CAZTUB010000004.1, on the reverse strand, counting down.
GTGTCGCTCTTTTTGCGGCTCCCGGCCTTCCCTCTTGCGAACGTGACGAGGTTCTTCATAGAGCGGCGGGCGGGTTTTGACGGCTCCGAGCTGAGCGCAGTCGAAGCGGTCAAAAGTCTCGGCCCGCGGCCTGTGATGTTCATAGCCGGGGCGAGCGATAAACGTATGCCGCCTGACATCGCCCGGCGGCTTTACGAAGCGTCGGAAAGCCCCAAACGCGATCTCTTGATAGTTGACGCGGACCAATCCAACATACACGGCCACGCATACCAGGCCGCGCCCGCGCTCTACGTAAGCCGCGTAGACCAGTTCCTTAAGTCTGCTCTCGGCGATTAGCCTGGATAGGAGCCGCAACGCCTGAGCGTTGCGCGAGTGGGAATGGAAGATCATGGAAGACGACCCTTTTTTTGAAGACAAGGTTATCGAAGTCAAACAGGGCAAGCGAAAAATCTGGCGGTACGTAATACTGGCCCTGCTTGTGGTACTTTTCCTCTACGGCTCGCAGCTCATAGGGATATACGTAGACGCGCTGTGGTTTTCGTCGCTTGGGTTCGGCGATGTCTACTGGTACAAGTTCAAACTGGGGGCGGTCCTCTTCCTTGTCTTCCTTGCCGCAACATTCCTAATACTGCGGCTGCCGTTTATCGCTTTAGACCGCGCGCTCCCTCAACTGACGGAGCGACCGCGACTGCGACCCAAGACGGTCGAAGATTTGAGAGAGATCAACTTTCTCCCGTTGATCTACCGACCTGGAGTGTGGCTGCTGTCGGTGGCGGTGGCGCTGATGTACGGGCTCGGCATGAGCCAGCAGTGGCCCACATTTGCGCTCTACCTAAACTCCGCTCCCGGCGGCATCACAGACCCGATTTTTAATAAAGACGCCGCGTTTTACCTATTCGAGCTTCCGGCGCTTGAGCTTGTCGCAAACTGGCTGGTGACTATGGCGGTGATTCTGTTTCTGGTTATCACGGGTGCTTCCGCATATACCTGGTACATCGAGCGCATGCAGGGGTTCGGCTCGCCCGCAACAGCGCGCAAGGCTGCGGGGGCGGTCAGTCTCGCGGGCGCTTTTCTGGCCGTCACCTTCGCCGTCGAGACTTACCTGGGCCGCTTCGACCTGCTCTACACGCGCCACGATCTGTTCACAGGCATAGGCTACACGGACGCCAATTTCAGGCTCCCTGTCATGATGATACTGATCGTCTTGCTGCTGGCGGTAGCCGTCGTGCTCGTCTTCAACGCGTTTTCCTTGAGACGCGTGCGCCTGATCGGGTGGTCGGCAGGCGTCGTCTTTGCCGTGTGGGTAATCGGGCTGCTGATCGTGCCCGCGTTTGTTCAATCCTTTTCTGTAAAGCCGAACGAGCTTGCGAAAGAAGCGCCGTACATCCAGCACAACATCACGAAGACTAGACAGGGGTTCGCGCTTGATCGCTTCGAGGAGAAGCCTTTTCAGCCCGCGCCGACGCTCACCGAGCAGAAGATCGTTGAGAACCGACCGACGCTCGAAAATATCAGGCTGTGGGACCCGCGAGTGCTCCAGTCGACGATCAGCCAGGTGCAGGAGATCAGGCAGTATTACGAGTTCCGCGAGCCGGACATTGATCGTTACGTCATAAACGGCAAGACCAGGCAGGTGATGGTCGCCGCCCGCGAGATGAACGTGGACCAGCTTGAGGCGCAGTCGCGCAACTGGATCAACCAGCACCTCGTCTACACGCACGGCTACGGCGTGACGATGAGCACCGTCAACGAGTTTACGCAGGAAGGGCTGCCACGGCTCGTGCTCAGGAATATGCCTGTCGAAAGCGAAGTCCCTGAGATAAAGATAACGCGGCCGGAGATCTATTTCGGAGAGCTTACGAACGTACACGTCTATGTCAACACGCGGTCGCAAAGCTCGACCCAGCCGGAGTTCAACTATCCCGCGCCCGACAACACGGATTCCTACAACGAGTATGACGGCAAAGCAGGGATACCCGTGGGCGGATTCTTTCGCAAAACGGCGCTATCGGTTTTCCTTGGCGACGGGACCAACCTTCTTTTTTCGGATTACATCGACTCGAACAGCCGGGTGATGATAAGGCGGAACATCCTGACCCGCGTGCGCTCAATCGCGCCGTTTCTTATGTACGAGACGGACCCCTACATCGTGATAGGCCAGGACGGAAGGCTCTACTGGATGATCGACGCCTTCACGCACTCGAACCGCTATCCTTATTCGACCGGCTACACGGTGGCAAACAGGGGCGTAAATTATATACGCAACTCCGTCAAAGTCGTGATGGACGCTTACGAAGGCGAGGTGAAGTTTTACGTCTTTGACCCGGACGACCCGATCATAAAGGCTTACCAGTCGATCTTCCCGTCACTCTTCGTCGGGTCAGACGAGATGCCCGCAGACCTGCGCGCGCACATACGCTACCCGGACATGCTTGCCGAAGCGCAGGCACACGCATACACGCTCTATCACGTCGAAAGCGCGCAGACGTTTTATAACCGCGAAGACCTGTGGGCCATCCCCGCGCTCGACCAAGCGGCCCCGCAGGGCCCTGTTCAACCGGGCGCAGAGCCCGCGCAGATGGAGCCCTATTACGTGCTTATGCAGTTGCCGTCGGAGGCGGAAAAGAGGCTTGAGTTTATCTCCATATTGCCGTTTACGCCCGCGGGGCCGGGCCGCAATAACATGATCGGGTGGATGGCCGCGCGCAGTGACGGCGACAAGTACGGGCAGACGCTCGTCTTCACTTTTCCAAAGAACGTGACGGTCGCAGGGCCTATGCAGATCAAGGCGCGAATAAATCAGGACGCGAAGCTCTCGGCGCAGCTCTCGCTGTGGGACCGCGCGGGGTCGAAGGTGCTGCGCGGCAACTTGCAGGTTATACCCCTGGCCGATTCGCTGCTCTATATCGAGCCGTTCTACCTGGCGGCCGAAAACAGCCAGATACCCGAACTGCGCCAGGTCGCCGTGGCGACGCAGGACCGGCTGGCCACAGACGTTAGCTTTGACACCGCGCTTCGCACGCTCGTTTCGGAGCTTGGCGGCCAGAGACCTTCGCCTGATGCGCAATCGACCCAGCAACCGGCCACACCGCCCGGCCAGCCACCCGGCCAGCCGCCTGCTCAGCAACCCGTTCAGCAGCCCGGCCAGCAACCCGCTCCACCCGCGCCCGCGGACGCGGCGGGACTTGCGAGGCAGGCGCAGCAATTGTTCGCGGAGTACGAGCGGCTGGCGGCGGCGGGCCGACACCGCGAGGCGGGCGAAAAACTCGACCAGTTGAAACAGGTGCTGGCGGAGCTTGCCAGCCGCAGGGGCGGCCAGTGACCGGCGGCCAACCGTAGTTGACGCCGTTGACAGTAGACGAAGCGGACCGTTATAATTTTGGACTTTCGTCATTAGCAAATTTTTGGAGGAAGCTAACCGTGGCATACGCTATCATTCAGTCAGGCGGCAAACAGTTCCGCGTACAAGAGGGGGAGATTGTCCAGGTCCCTTCGCTCGTCGCCGAAGTCGGCTCGGCGGTCGAGTTCGACGTGCTCGTTTCGGGCGACGGCGACAGCGTGAACATTGGAGCGCCTGTCGTTGACGGCCTTCGCGTCTCGGGGACTGTGGTCGAGCACGGGCGCGGCCCGAAGATAATCGTATTCAAAAAGAAGCGGCGCAAACAGTATAAAAAGACGCACGGCCACCGTCAGAACTACACGGCCGTGAAGATCGATTCTCTGGGCAGCTAATTATTTAAGCCGCTGCGGACAGATATTTACTACGGTCGCCTGCTGGGCTCAGTCCAGGGCGCGATAAACAGTTATACCGGGAGAGTTATGGCACATAAAAAGGGAGTTGGCAGCTCGCGCAACGGGCGCGATTCGAACGCACAGCGACTCGGCGTCAAGCGGTTTGGCGGACAGGCCGTCAACGGCGGCGAGATACTGGTCCGCCAGCGCGGCACGGTCTTTAAGCCCGGCAACAACGTCGGGCGCGGCAAAGATGATACGCTTTTTGCGCTTGTCACCGGATTCGTGAAATTTGAAGAAAAAGGACGCAAGGGTAAGTTTATCAGCGTCTATCCCCAGCAGTAGCCAGTAGTCAGTTGCCCGCAAGTCAGTTGGCCGGTTCTCGGAAAGGATCGGCACGCACATCAAACCGGCAGTCTGCTACCGAGGCGCATGGCAACTGGCTGGCTGACCACTGAGCAAAGATGCAGTTTTTAGATCGGGCCAGAATAGTAGTAAAAGGTGGAGACGGTGGCAACGGCGTTACGGCGTTTCGCCGCGAGAAATTCGTCCCGCGCGGAGGCCCCTCCGGCGGCGACGGCGGCCGGGGCGGCTCGGTCTTCATGGAGTCGACGGTCCAGCTAAACACGCTCCTCCAATTTCGATTCAATCCCGAATACAGAGCAGGCCGTGGGCTTCACGGCGAAGGCAGCAACCGCCACGGAAAAGACGGCGACGACCTGACGGTGCTCGTCCCCGTCGGCACGCTCGTGACCGATAGCGAAACGGGCGAGCTTGTTTACGATTTCACAAAGCCGGGCGAGCGCATAGAGATTGCTCCCGGAGGTCGCGGCGGCCTCGGAAACGCGCACTTCGCTACTTCGACAAACCGCGCGCCGCGCCACCACCAGGACGGAAAACCCGGAGTGGTTCGCCACCTCAGCCTTGAGCTAAAGCTCATAGCCGACGTGGGGCTTGTAGGCTTCCCGAATGCAGGCAAGTCTACGCTGATCTCACGCATATCGGCGGCCAGGCCCAAGATCGCGGACTACCCTTTCACGACGCTTGTGCCGAATCTCGGAGTCGTCGCTTACGGCGATGACCGTGGATTTGTGGTCGCAGACATACCTGGGCTTATCGAGGGAGCGCACAAGGGGACGGGGCTCGGCCTGAAGTTTCTCAGGCACATCGAGCGGACAAAGCTTCTGCTCCATGTCGTCGATGTATCGTCGAACGGGCGCGACCCTGTTGAGGACTTGGTGACGATCAGCCAGGAGCTGAGGCTTTATAAAGCAGACCTACTCGACAAGCCGCAGTTTGTTGCGGCGTCGAAGATGGACGCGGTTGACGACCCTTCGAGGGTGGAGCAGCTTCGACAGTTTGCCTCGGAGCAGGGGTTCGAGTTCCTTGAGATCTCGGCCGTGACGGGCCAGGGCATTCCTCAGCTTGTCAATCTGCTCGGCGCGAGGCTTGAGCAGATCGACCGGGAGAGAGATTTGGTTGAGCTTGGCGAAGAGAGCGCCGAGAGCTCGACGGCCTGATTTCATAAGAGAGTTGATTTCGGGAGGCAATCATCCTGGACAAGCGGCGAATTGGCGCATACGGCGGGACGTTCGATCCGCCACACACAGGCCACCTGGAAGTGGCCCGCGCAGCCTTTCGCAGCTTCGAGATGGATGAGCTGCTCTTGATACCGGCCTACAGGCCGCCGCACAAGAGAAATAGTATTATCTCGAACTCGTATCACCGTTATGCTATGACGGTGCTTGCGACGATACGGGAGCCGGGGTTTAGAGTCTCGACGGTCGAGATAGAGGCTCCTGACCGGCCGTTTACATTCGAGACGGTCGAGCGGCTGAAAGAGATTTATGGCCAGCAGGCGAGCCTCTATTTCGTAATGGGCGCAGACTCGTTTGAAGAGATCAACACCTGGCGCGAGCCCGCGAGACTGCTCTCCGGGACCAATTTGATAGTGGCCGCGCGGCCCGGCCACGAGGTCCGCACGTCGCATCTCGCGGAGAGGTTTGCGCCCAAGATCGTCGACCTTCGCGGGGAGACGGAACCTGCGCCGCGCGAAGACGGATGCTGTCACATCTACTTGACCGACAGCGTGCAGAAGGATGTCTCGTCGACAGAGATAAGGCGCAGGGTAAAAGAAGGCGAGCCCGTCGGTGGCCTTGTGCCCGACGCGGTCGCTGATTATATAAAAAGGTACGAACTTTACAGGCGGTAACCGAATGAGTCGTAGCGTAAATGAAGAACAGCAATTAACGATGGTTGAGCCGGATGAGGCAGCCGTGATCGCTGCGCGCGCCGCGAGCGATAAGAAGGCTACGGAGATCGTCGTGCTCGACCTGCGGAAGGTGGCTTCTTTCACGGACTTTTTTGTGATCTGCACGGGCACGAACCAGCGCCAGGTGCAGGCCATATCGAACTCTGTTGAAGAGAAGCTTCGCGAAGCAGGCAAACGCCCCAGGCACATAGAAGGCTATAGCAGTGCGGAGTGGATTCTGCTAGACTACGGCGATTTCATCGTCCACGTCTTCAGCAGCTCTGCACGACGTTTTTACGACCTCGAGCGGCTGTGGCGAGATGCTGAGCGTATCGATGTAAAGCTGGACGAATAAAAAGAGACGGAGACTGCCCCTGTGTCGCTGGCATCGAACTCAATAGGCGGCAAGGTATATGAAGCTTACTACTAACTCCCCGGCCATGCAGCGAGTTGCGGAACTCGTCGAGCGCGTGTCAGTCACGGACGCGAACGTGCTCGTGCTTGGCGAATCAGGAACCGGCAAGGACGCGACCGCGCGTTTTATACACAGTCGAAGCCCGCGCGCCGGGCGGGCGTTCGTCAAGATAGATTGCGCGTCGCTTCCCGAGGAGCTTTTGGAGTCCGAGTTGTTTGGGTACGAGAAGGGTGCCTTCACAGGGGCGACCGAATCAAAGCCCGGCAGGTTTGAAGCGGCCGACGGCGGCACTCTCGTGCTAGACGAGATAGCCAGCCTCAGCCCTTCGGCGCAGGCAAAGCTGCTTCGCGTCATCGAGGAGCGCAGCTTCGAGCGGCTCGGCGGCAAGCAGTCTGTCAGGATAGACGTTCGCATCATCGCGCTTGCCAATATCGATCTGAAAGAAGCCGTCCGCGCCCGCGCATTCCGCGACGACCTCTACTACAGGCTCAACGTAGTCACTGTCGAGCTTCCAAGGCTCGCGGAGAGGGGCGGCGACATTGCGCAGCTTGCAGAGGATTTCGTGCGCCATTTCGCCTCGCGCAGCGGTCGGGCGGGCGTTCACCTTTCGAGTGAAGCGCTGGAGCTGCTCAAGGGTTACGACTTCCCAGGCAATGTTCGAGAGCTTAGAAACATCATAGAACAGGCGGTCATGGCCTCGACCCGCGAAGTGATCGAGCCGGAACAGTTGCCCGATTATCTGAGGTCCGCGGCGCGTTTGATACAATCGCGCGACCGCAAGCCGAGCCTTGCCGAGCTTGAGGCGGTCTATATTCGGGAAGTGCTCGAATACACGCGCGGTAACAAGACGCGCGCGGCTGAGATACTCGGCATCAGCCGCAAGAACCTTTACGAGAAGATGCGCCGGTATAACATCGGCAAGCTGAAAGCGCACAGCGCGGGCAGTTGATTGTTTTTAATGGAAGCGAATGAAGCTGCGGTTCGTATGGGTAGGCAAGGCCAGGATGAGGCCGGTCAAAGAGCTTGTCGCGGAGTATTTGGGACGGCTTGAAAAGTTTGTCCGCATAGAGGTAGTAGAGCTTCGCGACCGCGATGATGTTGGAGCTGACAGGCGGAAGATCATTGAAAAAGAGGGCGAGGAGATAGGCGCGCGGGTAGAGTCAGACCCGTTCGTGGTGGTTTGTGATGAAGGCGGGAAGCCGATGACGTCGGTCGAGCTTGCCGATTTTATCGAGCAGCACAGGCTCACCTCGACAAAGCAGATCACCTTCGTCATCGGCGGCTACGGCGGGCTTTCAACGGCGGTGAAGAAGAGGGCCGACGTCGTGCTTTCGCTTTCGCGGATGACGCTGACGCACGAGTTTGCGCGCGTGATACTGGTCGAGCAGGTCTATCGCGCGTTTACGATAATCCACGACCTGCCGTACCAGAAGTGACAGGGATTAATAGTGCAATTTCGGGAAATTTTAATCGGTGCCAGGAGCAACAATGGATAAAAAGAGACTGAAACAATACGAGGCCAGGTTGACAGAGCATAGGAATACGCTCCTCGGCATGGTCGAGCGAACAGAGGACTACGGGCGCGAGGCCGACCGCGACGTCAGCCAGGACCCGGCTGATAAAGCCTCGAACTCATACACAAAGGAGCTGCTATTTTCTCAGAGCACCAATGAACGGAACACGCTGAAGCTAATCGAAGAGGCGCTCGACCGGATCGAGGAAGGCTCGTTTGGCGAATGCGCCAATTGCGGAGAAGAGATCGCGCCCAAACGGCTTGACGCAATACCGTGGACGCCTCACTGCATACGCTGTCAGGAACTTGTAGAGCAGGGTCTTTTAGTCGAGAAAGAGATTTAGGTTTGACTTGCAATCATAAAACCAGTCATAACCGCCACCGGCCTTCCGTGGGCCGCCAGCCTTTGTTTACTCTCCCAACGAATTGCTAATATTGCGGCGGGGGATTTCGCGTGGCCATTCGCGCGCTGCAAAGTTTAAGAGACGGGTTGCTCTCCACCTTTTACCCCTCCGATTGCTTTTTGTGCGGCGGCTCTGTCGATAGCTGGGATGACGGAGCCGCTTGCGGCAAGTGTTGGGAAGACGCTTCAGCCACACAACTTTTTTTCGGCCAGAGTATCTGCGTAAGATGCGGCGTACCTGTCGGCTCGCCGTCAAGCGACCCGTCCTCTTCCGGCGAAGCGTCGTGCGGGTCGTGCCAGTCGCTTCCTGTCCATTGCGCGCGCGCCTGTGGGTCGTACACCGGCGCGATTGAAGCGAATATAATCTTTCTAAAATCGAACCCTCACCTGTGCCCACGTCTCCGCGATATTCTAGCCCGCACGCTTTACGAGAGCCGCGCAGCGCTCGACTCCGACCTTATAATTCCGGTTCCGCTGCACGGCAAGCGTTTGAAAGAGCGCGGCTTTAATCAGGCCGGAATAATCGCCCGCGCGGCCTCTCGCACCCTCGACCTGCCAGTCGACACAATATCGCTTGCGAGGGTGAGGCATACCGAAAGACACAGAGCGGGCATGGACGCGATTGACCGGGCGCAATCAGTACGAAGGGCGTTCAGCGTTACGCGCGCAGGGTCTGTAGAGGGGCGAAGCGTCCTTCTTGTAGATGATCTCTACACAACAGGCAGCACCATCGCCGCGGCTGCCGAGGCGCTTATCGACGCGGGGGCCGCACGCGTCAATGTGTTGACGCTCGCGCGCGTCCTGAATCGTTAATCCCTGTGCCTTTATAAACCCGCTTCCCTCAAGTGCTCGCTTCACTCTTATCGACCGCCCTCGGGTCAGTCGCTGCCGGTTCTAGCGGCTCGCCCTGCAAGAGCCCGTGGGCCACAAGCATCGGCAAGGCGTCGCGCCGCAATCCAGGAAGCTTGAGCGAGAACAAGACGGCTGCGGCAAGGCATAAGGCCCCGCCTCCCGCGACAGTAGCGGGCGCGCCGAGCGATGCGGCCACCGCGCCTGCGAGCAGGCTGCCGAACGGGGCCATCCCCATCAAGCTCATCGAGTAAAAGCTCATCGTCCGCCCGCGCAACCTGTCGGGCACCATCGCCTGCAACAAGGTGTTCGACGCCGACATCTGGAGGATGAGCGTGAACCCTATGGGTACGAGCAGTAATGTCGAGAGCGCCAGGCTTCTTGAAAGCGAAAAGAGCATGAGCATTGTTCCGAAGACCGCAACGCTTATTGCGACGACTCTACCGAGCCCGCGCACCCTGTTACGCGATGCGAGCGAGAGCGCGCCGCCGAGCGCGCCGACGCCCGCGCCGCCCAACAGCAGGCCGAGCGCGCCTGCGCCTCCGCCGAGCACGCGGTCGGCAAAGATCGGCATCAAGACTATGTAGGGCATCCCGGCGATGCTCACAAAGGCGACGAGCAAAAGCAGCGCGGCGATGGGGCGCGTCCTTGCCACGAAATGAAACCCCTCCTTCAGATCGCCAAGGACAGAGCCGCCCCGCTCGGCAGTCGTCGCGGCCGTGACCTTGATGGCGAAAAGACCTGCGATGACCGCTATGTAACTGAGCCCGTTCAGCAAAAAGCATAACCCTTCGCCTAGAGTCGCCACCACAATTCCCGCGATTGCCGGTCCGATTATCCTCGCGCTGTTTATCATCGAAGAGTTCAACGCGATGGCGTTCATAAGGTCTTGCCTGCCGACAAGCTCCGCGACGAAGGACTGGCGCGTCGGCATATCGAACGAGTTTATTACCCCGTTTACGAGCGCGAGCGCGAGCACACCGCCGACCGTTATGCGGCCGCTCAAAGTGAGCGCGGCGAGCAGTAATGATTGAGCCATCGCCAGCGTCTGGGTGATTATGATGATCCGGCGGCGGTTGTGGCGGTCTGCGATCACTCCGGCAAACGGGGCGAACAGGAAGACGGGGACCTGGCCCGCAAACCCGACCAGCCCTAGCATCCAGGCAGAGCCCGACAGCCTGTAGACGAGCCAGCTCTGCGCGACCGTCTGCATCCAGGTTCCGATGAATGAGATAAAAAGCCCTGTAAAGTATATGCGGTAGTTGCGGTGACGAAGCGCGCGGATAGGGTCACGCTTCGTCTCGCCGCTGATGGTCTCCTTAGCCAACTAAAACCCCTGCCAGGTTGAATCGTGTCTCACACACTGGATTGTACTTTCACGCCCTCGCCCAGGCAAAACCGATTGTCAGGCTGCTTGACCCCGTGTTGACTCTGATGGAGAATCTAGTTGGATGACAAGAGAGCTTATCGACGAGATGCGGGCGATCACACGCCAGCTTGAAGAACAGTTGAAGTTCTATCGTGAGCTTGGAATCCAGGACATCGGAGCGGCCGCAAGACCTGGCGAACAGGGGGAGACGAGAGCCGAGGCCCTCCGAGATCAGGAGCCACAATCGCAGCCGCAAGAAGAAGACGCTATGCCCAGGAAAAAAGCGCCCGCGCCGCCCGAACAGGCAGGACTTTTCGGCGAGATAGAAAGCCACCCGTCGCCTCAGCGGCTTCCGGTCCTGGAGCCGCAGGACGCTTCGCTCGAAGCGATTCGAGAAGACATAGGCGAATGCGTACGGTGCAAGCTGCACCAGCACCGCACACACATCGTCTTCGGTGAAGGCGACCCGAAGGCGCGGCTCGTCTTCGTGGGAGAAGGGCCGGGGGCGGATGAAGACGCCTCCGGGCGGCCTTTCGTCGGAAAAGCCGGTCAGCTGCTCGACAAGATAATCGCTGCAATCGGTCTAAGGCGAGACGAGGTATATATCGCAAACATCGTCAAATGCCGACCTCCGGGCAACCGCACACCTGAGCGAGACGAGGTGGCGACCTGCGAGCAGTTCCTCTTTCGACAGCTCGCCTTCATCAACCCGAAGGTGATAGTGGCGCTCGGATCGCCCGCCTTTCAGACGATACTGAGGACAAAAGACACGATCACGCGCGCGCGCGGCGAGTGGCGCGAGTGGAACGGGGTCAAGGTCATGCCGACTTTCCACCCTGCTTACCTGCTTCGCGTGCCTGAAAAGAAGCGGGAAGCCTGGGACGACATGAAGAAAGTCCGCGACTTTCTCTCATCGCTGCCGGGTTGAATGTTAAAAGGGGTTAATTCTTCTGAGTCCTGATAAGTGGCGATGATTTCGGGTTTACCCCTTTTCACCGACACCCGTCCAGGCTACCCGGCCGGGCCGGGTACCGCAAAGAACCTGTCAGTAGAAGATCTCGGAAATAACCGCGAGCGTCGAGAGCAAGATCTTATCGACTGGCTAGGGGAGCGTTGCGTGAACGTGCGAAGTCGAAGCGCGCATCCTCAAGAAACAGTCTCGGCAATAGACCGGGCGACCCTGCGTCGGCTTGAACGGCACCGTCGTCTCTATTGCGCAAAGGGCACACTTTATCGTCACCTCAATACGTTCACGAGGGAATGCCTGACCATAGGCCTGCATATTGGCGGCAATCCGTTCGTTCTTCTTGATCTTGCATGGCTTGCATCGCTTGGGATCGTTTTTCAAACCTTTATCAGCAAAAAACAGCTGCTCTCCTGCTGTAAAGATAAACTCTTGCTCGCAATCCATGCACCTGAGCACCTTATCCGTATACTCGTACACAGTGGACCTCCTAAAGCCTTGTTCCATCCAGGGGGGAGACGGCAGCTATATACGGTATGGCTGCAACACTATGTTTTATTCAAGGCGGTAAGCTGAAGAAGAGCTTCCCTGGTTATTGTCCTGAAAAGCCAACCCTTCGATCACATAACAGCTCGCTTCACCCTTAAAAGCCGTCTGGTAATATTCTTCACCAGAAGCCGACCGATCAAACCCACCCAAGTGTTGCTTGCCATTATCGCCTTATTTGTCTCACTGTCAAGCAAATTGTATAGAAATTTGTCATTCCTGATGCTTGATATTTCGGGCACCTGACTGATTATGTTACGCGTCGGAGAAACCTCGCCAAATCCCTGTGAGGGCCGAGGCCGTAGGATTTAATTATTGACTTGGCCAGAGGACTTTGTTAGCTTCCCGGTAAGAGCTGCGACTGCCCTGCCCCTTTAAGATTGGCTCATCTGTTCCCCAACAAGCGTGAAGGAGTTGCAATGAAAAGATTCGCACGTCTGGCCATGCTAGTTACGGCCGTGTCGCTGTTTTCGGTTCCTACGGTCTTTTTGGCCGAGCCTCGGCCCCAGGACGAGCCCGACCTGGCTGCCAGGGGCATAGACATCTACTGCACGGGGTTTATCTCGGAGGTTCCCGTCACAATGGATTTGCAGATTGTCGGCGGCGAGCGAGAGTACACGCGGATGAATTATGTTCAGGGCGACGTCGTCTATCTGAACAAGGGGCGCGAGAGCGGTGTACACTCCGGCGCAGTCTACACGGTCATTCGCCCGCTAGGCGAGGTCGTACACCCTTTCAACAAGAAGAAGATGGGGACGCTCGTCCGCGAGCTCGGTTTGATTCGCGTACTTGAGGTGCAGGGACAGACCGCGACCGCTGAGGTGCTCGTCTCGTGTGACACGATGACGTTCGGCGACGCGCTCAGGCCGTACGAGACGCCCACAGCGCCGGTAGCGAAAGAGGCGGGGCCACTGCCGCGTTACGCTGAAGGTTCCGGCGGCGCTACAGGCCAGATATTCCTTTCGCGCGGCTACCGCGAATACATAGCGGCCAACCAGGTCGTCTTTATAGACCTCGGCTCCAGGCAAGGGATCAAACCGGGTGATTCATTCACTATCTTTCGCAAGATCAATAACCGCGAATCGATTGTAAATCCGCCCAAAGACAACGTCATAGTCCAGCGCAGCGAAGGCTTCCAGAGCGACCACTATCGCGGGGGCGATTTGTCCGTAGGCGCAACCGCCGAACACGAAAGGAAGGTCCTCAAGAACCGCCCTGAGTTGCCGCGCAAGGTGCTGGGCGAGCTTATCGTTCTCAAAGTTGAGAAGACTTCTTCGGTCGCGCTTGTCACAAGGACGAACGGCGAAGTCAACATTGGCGATTTCGTCGAACGCACTTTTTAGGAAAAGACAGTCTGGCCGCTCGCCAGATGTCCGAGCAGGTCTTCACGCTTTAACCGGCAGCAGGGTCGTGGCAACACCCTTCCCCGCTGCCGGTTTCTCGCCCGTCATTGCCGCAGATTATTCGTTCAATCCCCTTTTCCAGCCCAGTCAGTCTGTCTATAATGTCTGTTGTCGGTTAATCATCGAGGAGGACTTAGCTGATGTCAGTGAAGACAAAAGTAATTTGTGGCATTACAACACTCTTCTTACTCTTTGGGCTTGTCGCTATTGGGCCTGTCCAGGCGAGCCTGCCGGTTCAAGAAAACGGCAAAAAAGAGAAGAAGGATAAAAAAGAGACTGACGACCCTAACGCAGGTCGGCCCGTACTGTGGACAGAGCGCGACATGGAAAGCCTTGATCTGTTTGTTGGAGGTCAGGAGAGCAAAGACGTTCCAGGCCCTTCGGACAAATACACATTCGTCGCCCGCGACCCCGGCGGCACGTCAGAGAAGATCGTGGTCAAAGACGACAAGGGCCGTAGCTGGACCGTTAAATTCGGCCCGGAAGCCAGGCCGGAAACCGCCGCCTCTCGGATAGTCTGGGCGGCCGGTTATTACGTAGACCCCGTATTTTTCGTCGACCGTACACACATCGAAGGCCGTGGCGGGTTCGATATATGGGACGTCCGGTTCGAGCGTGACGACGACGGTTTAAAGACGCTCGGCCCGTGGTCGTGGGATGCGAACCACTTTAAGGGCACGCGCGAGTATCAGGGCCTCCAGACCGTGATGGCGCTGATAAACAACTGGGACCTGAAAGACGAGAACAACAAGATTGCCCGCCCGAATAAAGAGAGCGGCGGCGACCAGAGCCTGCGCGTCTACTACGTATCCGACCTCGGCGGAACGCTCGGCTCGACCGGGAACGGGCTCAGAAAGATACCCGGCTTTGGCAACCTTCCCGCCGGGTCAAAGGGCAACCCTAACGGGTTCGCCAATCAAGTCTTTATCGACGGCGTAGAAAACGGCATGGTGAAATTCCACTACGAAGGCAAAAACCCGGACGCGCTTCAAGGCGTGACGGTCGAAAACGCGCGGTGGATGGGGAACCTGCTCGGCCGCCTCTCTGACAAGCAGCTATCGGATGCGTTTCGCTCTGCCGGCTTCAAGGACGACGAAGTGGCCATATACGTCCGCGCCATGCGTGACCGCATAAACAAGCTGAAAAGCCTTTGAGAGAGTGACAAGTAAACAGTGACAAGTGACAAGGAAGAAGAAACCGTTGCCTCGCCTCATCTCTTTCTTGTCACTTGTCACTGTTTACCCTTCCCAGATCGCCTGTCACGGTTCACGACTCATTACCGCTCTTTGCAAACCACAGGTCTTTAGGCGTGACGAACGGTGAGAGCAGGTGAAGCGTCACGCCCTCTATGTCCGCCCTGTGCGCGACAAAGCTCCGGCGGTGAGCAAGAAAAGCACACGGCGCGTCTTCAAGCAACAGCCTCGTCACCTCGCGATAAATCGCTGCGCGCTGCTCGCGGTTCATCACAGACCGCGCCTCGTCCGTCAACCGGTCCATCTCTTCATTCGAATAGGTCCCGATGAAGACATCCCTGTTGCGAGAGTTGAACTGGACGTACGTGAAGTTATCGGGGTCGGGGTAGTCTGCGAACCAATCCCGCCCGGCAATCGGGACCATCTTTAACCTGAGCGCGCGCTGCATATCCGCTGGCGAGACATAGCGAAACTCGGCGCGGATGCCGACCTCCGCCAGGTCGTCTTTCAAACATTCGACGGCGTTGTTTGTAGAGTCGTCCCACCAGACTTCCGTATCGAACCCGCCGCCGTAGCCCGATTCCTCAAGCAACACCCGCGCGCGCTCAGGGTCGTGCTCGTACCCTCGCTCAGCCGGGTCGTACCCAACCAGCCCCGGCGGGATCGGCCCGACCGCTTTTTCGGCCATGCCGCCGTAAACTTCGCGCACAAACCTCTCCCGATTAATCGCGTAACAGATCGCCTGGCGCACGCGCTTATCCGATAACGGCGCGCGCTCGCAGTCGAATACGAGCATGCGCGTCTGAAGCTGCACGGCCTCGATCACGTGTATCTCGCCTGGCTCTCGCTTCAACTCCGGCAGGTAAGTAAGCGGCAGATCGTTCACATAGGTAAGCTCGCCGCGAGTGAACTGGTCGTAAATCTCGTCCGCGCTCAGCCCGAACTGGACCGTCAGCCTGTCGACGTAAGGAAGCTCAGGGTTCCAATAATTTGAAAACCGCTCAAGCTGCACTTCCTTCCCCAGGACCGGCTCGACCACTCGAAACGGTCCCGAACCGACAGGCCTTATGGCGAAATCGACGGGCGCGCGCTCGACCTCTTCGCGCGGCACGATATAGGCGTAATCCATGCACAGCGTCGCGAGGAAGAATGCGACCGGCTGGATAAGCTCAAGCTTGATCACCTGCTCTCCCGCAATCTGAATCCCGGCGACGCTATCGGTCTCGCCCGTCATGAACTGCTCTGCGCCGACAAGCGGGCGGAAGACCCACCCGGCGGCCGCTTCGTTCTGGCGCATCTGCCGCTCAAAGGAATACTTCACGTCGTCTGCGCGCACGCGCCGCCCGTTGTGAAACCGAGCGGCATCGCGCAGGTAGAAGGTGTAGACGCGCCCGTCGGGAGAGATCTCCCAGCGCTCGGCTATCGCCGGTCGAATGTCTGCGCGCTCGCCAAACTGCACAAGCCCTTCAAAGATGTTCGAGATCAGCTCGATTCGTGAGATTGAGCTGACGCCGGCCGGGTCAAGCTCCATCTGCGAAGTCCGCAGAGCAAATTTCAGATGGCCGCCGCGCTCCGACGCGGGCATCGAGAAGGCTTCGACCTCGCGATTCAACAACTCGGCCTCGCGCACAAGCAGATCGACCGCGGAGTTGATCCCTGATATGGAGGTCTGATTTCGACCGACAACCTCTTTGATGGTCTCGATAGCCCTGAGCACCTGGTCCGCGCCTGCCGACTGCTCGTCGGACGCGGAGCGTATCTGCTCGACTATCATGGTCAGCTCTTCCATGGCTTGAGCGATGTACTTGGAGACCTGCGCCTGCTCTCCCGTTGCGCGGCGCACCTGCTCTGTCAGCTCGCTCATGTGCAACGCGCGCTCGCCGATGTGGCGCGACGTGAGCGCCTGCTCGCTCGTAGCGCGCTCGATGCCGCGCGCCTGCTGGCGCACGAGGTCCGCTGCTTCAAGCACCGTATGACTTTCCGCCGCCTGGATGGCCGTCGAGTCTGCGATCAACCGTATGCGGTCTGATGAAGCGATTGTCTTGTCGCGTATCTCCGTCAGCAGCACCGAAGCGCGCGAAGCCAGGTCAACGCCTTCATCCGCGCGCTCGCCGCCGACCGCCACGCGTTCGATTGTCTCTGTCACGTCTTCGCGGACGGCTTTTATCATCTCTTCGATCTCGCGGGTCGAAGCGGCCGTGCGCTCGCTCAGTTCTTTGATCTCGTCTGCGACTATTCGAAACCCGCGCCCCTGCGTGCCTGCCTGCGCGGCGAGTATGGCGGCGTTGAGCGCGAGCAGGTGTGTGCGGTCGGCAATCTCGTTGATAACGTGTGTGACTTCGCCTATCTGGTCCGAGCGGCGGCCGAGCCGCGTGATAGTCTCTGTCGCCGCGTCAATCGCCTCCTTGATCTTAGACATGCTCGCGGCGGTGTCGGATACAAGCTGGCTGCCCGCGTCAGCGGACCGCGCGACCTCTTCGGCAAGCACAGTGGTCTCATTGACAGATTCGCCTATGCTGCGAGTCGAATCGTCTATGGCTTCCATAGCGCGAGCGGTCTTTTCAGCGGATTCCGCGAGCGCTTCCGTAGATTCGGCGACCTTGCGAACGCTCACAGCCATCTGTTCGATGGCCGAAGCCGTCTCTTCGACAAACTGTGCCAGCTCGTCCGCGTTCTCCGAAACCTGATTGATCGAGGTGGCCATCTCCATGATCGAAGTGGAGGTCGATTGCGTCAGGTGGGAAAGGGTTTGGAGGCTGCCGCCGACCGAGTGCATAGAAGCGTTGATCTCGGCAATCGAGCTTGAAGTCTCCTCGACAGACTTTGCTTCGTCCAACACGCCTGCCGACAGCGCCTGCGTCCCGCGAAGCACTTCTCCGACGACCGCGTCTATCGAATCGGCCGCCCGCTGGAGCCGCCCCACGATATAGCGAAGGCGGCGCGCGAGGCCGTCGAGGTTCAACAGCAGCTCGCGCCCTTCGGGAGTGGCGTTGTCTTCGCTGCCGTTGATGCGAAAGTTGAGGTCGCCTTGAGCTATCCGGGCCAGCGCCTGAAATACCTGCTGGTTCGAGGCGGTCTTTTCTTCGTCTGACATTTCTCGCGCGTTCGTAGACGCAGGCCGAGGCTCTTCCATAAAATTTCCTTTGAACAGGCGAAGTCATTATGGTAGCCGCTCAATTTGGGCGCGTCAATATTCGATCACCGAGGTTTCAAGCTCCGCGCCCGCCGCGCTAATAGTAACTCTTGCGCGCTTACGGCTTTCTATCTACAATGTCGATTGCAATGCCCTCGCAGAAGTAAGACTACTGCTTGAGAGTGGTCCACACCGCCACCTCTGGAAGCTCAAGTGCAAGGACAAGTCGGCGAAAGGTTAATAGCGGACCTCATCCGTGAGGCCGCCGAAAAGAAGCTCAGCGGATTGCTGCGCCTGTCGCGCGGCAAGGTAATCAAGGCGGTCTTTTTCGACGCAGGCGCGCCCATTTACGCCATCAGCAACGTTACCGCCGAGCAGCTCGAAGCGAGGCTGGTGAAAGAGGGGCTTGCCGACTTCGACCGTATAGAAAAGGCGAAGCAGCAAGCGGGAAAGGCCAACCGCCTCGGCACGGCTCTCGTGCAGACGGGCGTGCTGTCAGACTCAGACATGCGCAGGCTCGTTCGCGAGCAGGTCCTCGACATCATCCTGTCGCTGTTTGAATGGAATCAGGGCGAGTACGTCTTTGATGACCGGATACGCGCATCGCACGATGTGACTTTAGACCTGACGGCCGCCGACATAATTCTCGAAGGCACGCGCCGCGCCGCAAACCTCGACCTTCTCGCGCACCAGATCGCCCCGTCCGACCGCCAGGTCGCGCGCACGAGGGCGAACGGGATACAACTCGATTCGGGAAAGCTCATGCCCGTCGAAAGCTATGTGCTCTCGCGCATAGAAGCGCCGACGACGATAAACGAAGTCGGGCCGATGAGCGGCATCGACGACCAGCAGGCCCATCGAGCGGTCTGCGCGCTTATCGCAGCGGGCTTTTTGAAAGTCGTCGAACCGGGCGGCAAGCCCGTCGAGGCCGACCAGGAGCCAGACGAAGCCATACAGAATCTTCGCGAAGACATTGCCCGAAAGCTCCACTTCTTTCAGGCGGCAGACCTCTACGAAGTCCTCGGCGCAACGCGGTCCGCGACCGCCGCAGATATAAAGCAGGCTTACTACCTGCTGGCGAAGAAGTATCACCCGGACCGCTATCGCAAGCCCGAGTATGAGGAGCTTAGAGGAAAGCTCGAAGCGTTGTTCGCGAAGATCACGCTGGCCTACGAAACGCTGAGCGACAACACACAGCGCGCGCTTTACGACTCGAAGCTCAAGAAGCCGGGCGATTCGCAACCGCTCGGAGCGCAGCCCGCGACAGTATCGCGGCCGGTGACGGGGAGCCTGCCAAAGACTCAACCGCTTTCGATACCGCCGGTCGACGACATAAAACCGTCCGGCGATCTCGCTTCAAGGAATTCGCGGCAACTCCCGACCACGCCGCTCACCCCGCCCGCAAGCGAGCCCTTGCAACAGGAGCCGTCACAGCCTGCGCGCACAGCCGAACATTATTACCAGCAAGGCCGCGCGCGATTTGAAAGAAAGGAATACCACCTGGCGGTACACCTGCTGCGCGAGGCCGTGAAGATCGACCCGTCGAAGCCGCCGTACCATTTCCACCTCGGACTTGCACTGATACGCAACCCGCGCACGCGCCGCGAGGCCGAGCAGCACCTGGCGAAATCTGCGGAGCTCGACCCTTACAACGCGCAGATAAGGGCAAAGCTGGGAATCCTGTACAAAGAGGTCGGGCTGGCCAAAAAGGCCGAAAACTACTTCCGCGAAGCGCTGCAACTCGACCCCGACAACCGAACAGCTCAACGCGAGCTTGGGTCTACGGCCAAGAACAGGAAGGGTAAGGAAGATGCCGGAAGCCTATGGAAGTCTGATCTGGGGTCATTCGCAAAACGGTTATTTAAGAAGTGACACCCGCTATGGCGGTCGCGCCCTGGCCTGCCGCGATGATCGAGAGCCGACTCTGGCTTTCACGCGAAGCCTCTAACCGAGCGCAGATTCTCTGAACCGTTCGCTTGCGCGTAAGACCGCCTGACGCGCGGCATCTGCGCCCTGCCAGCCGCGCATCTCCGTCTGCTTGCCCTCAAGCTCTTTGTATATACTGAAGAAGTGCTCGATCTCGCGCAGCCGGTGCGGGTGAATGTCTTTGTAATCGTCGAGCGCTTCGGATCGAGGGTCGCTTGTCGGAACGCAGAGCACCTTCAAATCCTCCTTGCCCTGATCGAACATCATAAGCATCCCGATTGTCCTTACTTCGGTCACGCAGCCCGTGAAGGTAGGGTTTGTGACGAGCACAAGCACGTCGAGCGGGTCGTCGTCGCCCGCCAGAGTCGAGGGCACGAACCCATAATCGCCCGGATAGTGCATGGGCGAGTAGAGCGTGCGGTCGAGCCGGAAGACGTTCAGCTCAGGGTCGTATTCGTACTTGTTCGCGCTCCCTTTGGGTATCTCGACGACGATATTGAATACGGCCGGCGCGTTGCGGCCCACGGGTATGTCTATGTATCGCATGTATGAATTCCAGGTTCCCGATAAATCAGAAGCGATCCACAAGCCCGCCTATACGGCGGAGGTTGCCGATTATGAGTACGGCGATTGGAGGATAGAGAAACCCGCCTAAAAGCATGCCGGGCGATAGCGATGAGACGTAGAGTATGGGAACGAGCCGGCTCACGACATAACCGAGCCCAAGCGACACAAGGTAGCCGCATATGAGAAAGACCAGCCCGGCCTTGCGGCTTATAAGCTTGTCGGGCGGCTCCTCGTGGCGAAAGACGCTCGTCATCTTATCGGGCTCCTCATACGTATAGCGCGCGAGGACCACCGACAGGTTTTTGACCAGGTATACAAGCCCGTAAAGCGCAAGCCCTATCAAGACTATGCGCCCGGCAATGCTCAGTTGCTCGATGATAGTGGGCTTTGCCAGCATCACGTAGAATGCGGACAAAAAGAGCGGGACGACGACCAGGACGGCGTGGCTGCGCTCGGCTGTAGCCTGCCGCTCGTGCGCAAGCATCTCGTCAAACATCAGGTCGAACTCGCGCTGTATGGCCACGACCTGCGCTTCACGCGACGCGTAAAAAGTCCGTCGCGAGTCGTCGCTCTCGCCACGGTCATATGAAGCCCGTTTATCGCGGTCGATCAGGATGTGATAGGCGTGGTTTAGCAGGGCGAAACGCGCGTTCGAGTCGGGCGAGGCCGATACGTCAGGGTGGTATTTACGCGCCAGCCTTCGGTAAGCAGACTTGATTTCAGCCGAGGTTGCGCTTCGGGATACGCCTAGAAGTTGATAGAGGTCCGTCATGGCTACCGATCACAATCTTAGAGTGGGCGCTCTACCTTAACCGGAGGACCTGCATGCTCATCGCGGGCCCTTGTGACGCTATCATCTTACTACGCGGGCTTGCTCGTCTCAAGTATTAAGTTGGCCGCCCCTTTCAGTCACTTCCTGCGCGCCGAAGCAGAGATGCGGCGGGCGGTCCAGGCGTGGTGTATGTGACAGATGGCCGCCGCAAGCGCGTCGGAAGCGTCGAGCGGTTCGGGCGGGTCTTTCAGGCCGAGCAGTATCCGAACCATCTCCTGCACCTGCTGTTTTTCGGCGCGGCCGTAACCGACCAGCGCCGACTTGATCTCAAGCGGCGAGTACTCGAAGACGGGAACGCCCGCGCGCGTGGCCGCCACGAGCACCACTCCGCGAACGTGGCCGAGCTTGAGGGCGCTTTTGACATTGACCGCAAAAAACGTCTCTTCGACCGAGTAAGCTGTGGGCTTGAGCCGCCCTATCACCTCTTCGAGCTTCTGGCTGATGATCAGCAACCGTTCCGCGAAATTGAACCGCGCGGGGGCCCGTATGCCTGCGTACTCGACAAGCTTGTAATGACGACCGTCGCTGTCTATGACGCCGTAGCCGGTCGTTTCGCTTCCGGGGTCGACACCCATCACGCGAAGCACGCGGGGTTCGGGCCTGCGAGATTCCTGCCCGTCGCCGAAGGGCTCGCCGGAATGAGCGCGTGTCACCCGGCCGCCTCCATCTCGTCAGCGGGTATGTCGAAGTTGGCGGCAACGCTCGCTACGTCGTCGTGATCTTCGAGCGTCTCCATGAGTCTGAGGACTTGCTGAGCAGTCGCGCCGTGTACCTCTACCGAATTTGTCGGTCGCATGACGGTTTCCGCCGACAATGGCTCTATGCCCGCGCTCTTGATCGCATCGAGCACCGTGTTGAAATCCTCCGGCGCGGTCACAACCTCCCAGGACTCCTCGTCATCGCTCACGTCTTCGGCCCCGGCTTCGAGCGCAAGCTCCATCATACGTTCTTCATCAGCCGCCTCTTTGTCTACGATGATGGTCCCCTTCTTTTGAAACATCCAGCCGACAGACCCAGACTCGCCGAGGTTGCCGCCGTTTTTTGAAAAGATGTGGCGAATCTCGGCAACGGTGCGAGTCCGGTTATCGGTCTGGCATTCGACAAATACCGCGACCCCGCCCGGCCCATACCCTTCGTACGTGATGTCCTCGATGGCCGCTCCGGCGATCTCACCCGTGCCGCGCTTGACCGCGTTCATCATCGTGTCCTTCGGCATGTTCATCGCCTTGGCGTCATCCATAGCCTTTCTCAAGCGCGCGTTTCCGGTCGGGTCGCCGCCGCCGACGCGAGCGGCAACCGTCAATTCTTTAATCAGGCGTGAAAACATCTTGCCGCGCTTT
Organism: uncultured Clostridia bacterium; assembly: GCA_964615905.1. Classification (GTDB taxonomy): domain Bacteria; phylum Acidobacteriota; class Blastocatellia; order UBA7656; family UBA7656; genus DATLMR01. The sequence continues at coordinate 293,995 of CAZTUB010000004.1, read as the reverse complement.
GCGTCTATGGCCCCCTTCTTGTGTTTGATCGAGTGCCATTTGGAATGTCCTGACATAGTAGTACCTTTTGCACTGTAACCAAGAGGTATCTCAAGGTCCAGCCTGTAGTTATCCTGTGTAATATAAACCCGCGCGCCGAGCCTTTGCAAAACCCTGCGCCTCTCTTCAAAGCTCTAAATGCTCAACCAACCTTTTACTCGTAAACAATAATCAGACGGCGACTTTAAATCAACCGCAGCTTGCTGCTCAGAAGCTATCCGCTCTGTGAGTTCCACGATGAGAGTTTTAAAGCTTTGGCGTTCCCTAGCCCGATCTCTTTTCTATGAGTTCGGTTGGGTTTGATCTTCGGCCACCGTGCCTGATATTTTCTTGCGATGTGGGGAGCGCAGATGAGAGATCGCGATTGGCAGATTGCTATATTCGGGACCTTCGATGTTGAGAACTACGGCGACATGCTCTTCCCACTTATCGCTGAGAAGGAGTTAGCTGAACGTCTTGGCCCCGTGAAACTCCACCGATTCTCCTACAATGCTAAGACGCCACCCGATTGGCCTTACACTGTCACTTCAATTCTGGAACTGCCGGAGGTCGCCAGCAGTTTCGATGGTACTCTTATCGGGGGCGGGTCTATAGTTCGGTTTGACAAGGTAATCGCCCACGGTTTCGGTCCGCCAACGCCGATGATCCATCACGCCACAGGCTACTGGCTCACGCCAGCGTTGATTGCTTTGCAGCACGACATCCCGCTGATTTGGAATGTGCCTGGCATGCATGGCGACAACATCCCCCCCTGGGCCGACGGCCTAATGAAACTGGCCCTTGAAAATAGCCGCTACATTTCGGTGCGCGACAAGTTGTCACAGGCCGTGCTTGCGCGCTTCGTCAACAAAGCCAGGATTGCTGTCCTGCCTGACACCGCATTCGGAATCCCCAGATTGATTAATGAGCGGCAGCCATCAGCCGAACTCAGTCGCTTGCGCGAGGTTTCGGGTTTGACTGGCCCGTACATCATCGTTCAGGCCGTTAGCGGCCTGGACCCCGTCTTGCGCTTGATCAGAGATCATTCTCAACTGTTTGGGGACTTCCGCTTCCTGGTGCTGCCTATCGGGCCTGCGCTCGGCGACCACGAATCGATTGTAGGCGATGACCTACCAGGATCAGTCCGCTTGCCCGTCTGGCCGCATCCACTGCTGCTAGCAGAGTTGATCAGCCAGGCGGCGGCGGTCGTCGGCCACAGCTATCATCTGGCGGTCACCGCGCTCGCCTTCGGAGTGCCGGTCTTTTGTTCGGCAGACCTGTCCTTCTGGAAATACACTGCGCTGTCCAGCTTCGAGACGATCTATCCTTTGACAAAAGAGACAGAGATAGACCCCGACTGGTTTATTGCACGGCTGGGGAAAAAATGCCCCTCTCCGGCGGCGGGCGCGGCCCTTGATCAACTCGCACATCACTGGGATCAAATTGCGACAATCCTCTGCGAAGGATCCACTGCAACGCAACCGGCGCTAAATCGCTTTTGGCAATCACTGCCAAACCTGCTCGAAGCCGCGGATGAACTGAGTAAGCTCCGCATGGAGATCGTAGCGCGCGACGACCGCATCGCGACACTATATAATTCCCCTTCAATGAGGGTCACCGCCCCGCTGCGGTTCCTGTTCCGCAGCCTGAAACGGTTACTCGGCATTAGCCGCGATAGATGATAGACCTGACACAAATTACAAAACACACACTGCAACCTCAACCTTACGCCTGGGCTGAGATCGGTAATCTATTCTCGCCGTCAGACGCGGCAGCCCTGGCAGCTTCCTTCCCTCGCGATCATTTCAAAACGGTTGTGGGTTACGACGGCGAAAAAGATTATCAATATGAGGCTCGCGCGCTGATTGCGATGGGAGGGAATACCGTCTCGCATCCTGAGGAACTGAGCCGGGCCTGGTTAACCCTGGCTCATGATCTGCTCTCACCGGCTTACCGTATCGCCATGTCATCATTGACCGGGTGTGATCTGACCACAGTGCCGATAGAGGTGAATGTCTTCCACTACGGGCCGGGCGCACGTCTGGGGCCGCACGCTGACTTAAAGGACAAGATCGTCACACATGTGCTTTATTTCAACCAATCGTGGAATGGAGGCGACGGCGGCCGTTTGACCATTTTGCGCTCCGCCGATCCAACGGACGTCGCCGCCGAGATCGCGCCCATCGTCGGCAATTCCGCCGTGCTGGTGCGCTCAGAGAAATCCTGGCATGCAGTGTCGCGCGTTGTAAGCGGCTGCCAATCGACTCGGCGCAGCCTGACTGCGACGTTCTATCGCCCTGGGTCCGTCAGCACAATGTGGCCGCCCGGCGACACGACGCCTCTGCACCGGTACGACGCCAGCGACATGGAAATCGAGGCCAGCCCGCAGATGAGTTTATGGGCGCGCTGGCGGCGTCGCTTCGCGCCATAGAAGCGATACCCCGTGGTGGGGCTATAAGGCAAGAGTCGGTATAAGGGTGCGGGAATGCATGTTATACTGCGCGGCATAAGAAGAAGTACAAGCAGGTTCTACCGCGATATGCGGTAAAAGATTATAAATCGGCATTTTTACCGTACCGTGCAGTTGAGTTAATAGTTAGACGCTTGCGGAGTCAGCGCGGCTAAGAGGTTAGTATGTTACAGGCTCTGCTTTCATTATTACTGCTTAACACAATAGCTTTCTCTGTCACTCAAGACCAAACTTCATTCCGCGATGCAAAGCCGGTGTTGGCCGGAGATGATAGAGGTAAAGCCGAATTGAAACTTGGGAGTAATAAACTCCAACGCGGCGAGCTTTTCGCTGTTGAGTACACCTTCTACAATACGAACAGTAACCACTCGGTTTATAACCCTTTTTTCAACAGGCTAAAACCGCTGCCGGGCCAGTTAGCCATCTATGATGCAAGCAAACGATACCTGGGGGATTTGATTAAATATGAGGGAGGATCACAAGCATTGATAGGAGATTCCGATTGGGTGTTTCTTAGCGAGGGTTCACATATAGGGTCAAGAATCGGATTCCGGGCAGGGTATGTGCCGATGACAAAGCACGGAAGTATGGGAGAGCTTTTGCCAGTTGGGAAGTATTACATACAACTAATTCTCTACAAGGTATTTCTATCTGCTAATCCGGGCAGAGTAGAAGGAAACCAGCCGGACTTTTATAAAACGTTTGATAAATCAGAGCTGTGTAGATCGAATCTCATTGAAATATCTCTAGTTGACAACTGAGCCGCAACCCAAGGAGTGACATCCCATGGTAAACTCTTTTCGACCTTGCGAACGGCTGCAAACTTTGCTCCTGCTACTTATCGTCTCGCTCGGAGCGGCAGCATGCAAGGAAAATCCCAGCGGCCAGGCCCCGGACGAATTCCCAACGAAGTTATACGCGATCAGCTTTGAGGCGCCAGGTTTTCAGGCGGGGCGTTTCGCGGGTCAGGACGAGTGGTTCGCCGCGCTCGGCTCTGAGGCGGCCAGCATCATATCGAGGAATACCCGAGCCCCGAAGGACGGATCAAACAGCTTGCAGGTCGACGGTTCTCGATTAGAAGAGAAGCAGGGATACTTCTTCGGCTCGTATGCTCGGCCCTTGAACTTTGCTCCCCTCGATAGTGGAATGCCGCGAGTCGTCGTTGAAGGGTGGTTCGCCCTCGAAGGTGACGATGGGCCCACATGCGGCTGTGGCCTTGGACTGACCGGTAGCCTCAATGGTGATCCGGTTCCGAATATCCTGATCGGCATCCAGGGTCGGGACAGCGGCTATGTATCCTACCTCTCTAACTACGATGATAACAAAGTGTACGGGCCCGTCTACAATGCCGGTGATTGGATACACCTTAGAGCCGTGTTGGACTACGAGCGTCGGACGGTGCATGGCTACGTCAACGGCGAGACCATCGGTGAGGTTCCATTCACAAAAGGGATTGGCGACCAGGTGATGTTTATGAATGTGTCGCTGGGGTCCAATAAACCGATCCCAGGTGTGATCAGCTACTTCGATGGTGTTTCGGTATCCGCCGGTCCGAGGCGCTAAGGTTAATCTCCCAGCGCGCCGCCGCCTGACGCACAACAGGCGGAGAGCGCGCTAAGAAGAAGATGGAGCGCGCCCAACAGCGTACTGGCCGTTAATAGCCTCAGTATTCGATTAACCATAAGCCTCATAGATGATCCCTAATACCATAGTTACAGCTAGAGTATGATGAGCTTCGACAACAAGGCTTGAAGCATTACTGCCGGTTGAGCTTCCGGACGTTCCCATAAACTTCATATCAATATCATCAATCGTCAGCCGCACCGCCATTCTCGCGCAATGGCCCGGTTACAAACGTGAGAGCCGCTTGCCTATACTGTATCCCCGCTCAGTGAGGTTAGAAAAAGTCTGGATATAGCCTGTAGATCGTTTATACTGGAGTCCACAAATAATAATTAGGTTCCCAGAATTGCCCGACGCCCTGAGGTTAAACCTCACAGACAGCCCTCACACAAGACGGAATTGAATCCTCACACTAGCTCTTTCACACGTCTTAATCCCATTAATTTTCGAAGGGGTATGATATGGTCAAGAGAATATTTTCTTACTGCTCGATGGAGCACTACTTCAGATTCATTGCCGTATGCGTCACGGCGACATGCATAATACTGCTTACAGAAGGCTCGACATGCGCCGCCGCTGCCCGCCCAACGCTATCGTCGATCTCGCTAAGCTCTCACAGCGTCACGGGCGGTGAAGTGGTGGAGGCGACAATCTCTTTGAGCGGCCAGACGAAGAAACGGAAGGTGATTACCCTGACCGTCAGCGACCCTTCCTCGGCAACCATCCCGAAAAGACTTGTTATCCCTGCAAAGACATCTGGCGCGACCTTTACGATTGAGACCATGACGGTCCAGGCCGATATACCTGTAACAATCGTTGCAACTAATAACGGCGTCACCCTTAGCACCGCTTTTACCGTCATGGCCCAGACCCGCCCTCCCGCGCCTCATACGGGCAACCAGTTCTACGTCACGCCCAAAGGATCAGCCTCAGGCAACGGCAGCAAAGACCGGCCCTGGGACCTGCAAACCGCACTCTCTCACCCGGCTTCGGTAAAACCTGGGGACACGATCTGGATGCGCGGGGGCCTGTACACTAAACAATGGAGTTCTAATACTCTCTATCGAAGCAGGCTTACCGGTACGCCTGAGAAGCCGATAATATTAAGACAGTATCCGGGCGAGCGAGCGGTTATCGACGCGGGGTCAAGCCCCGCCTACAAAGATTACCACGCACTCAGGATCGACGGGGCGCACGCGCATTACTGGGGCTTCGAGGTTATGTACTCCGAACGGCAACGGAGGTCGCAGGATACAGGGTCGTCGCCGTCAGATTTGCGCAGGGGGAGGGGCGTCACGATTTACGGAAACAATATCAAATGCATCAATCTGGTGGTGCACGATGCGGCAATCGGTTTCTCGTTCTGGACGCCGGGAGAGAACAGCGAGTTGTACGGGTGCATAATCTTCTATAACGGGTGGGAATCTGACAGGGGGCACGGGCATGGAATCTACGCGCACAATGAGGACGGAACAAAGCGAGTTACAGACTGCATTCTGTTCAAACAGTTTAGAAACGGCATACAGGTGTACAACGACGACGCGGATGATTTTATAAACAACGTGGTGCTGGAGGGGAATATAGTTTTTGAGAACGGGACGCTTTCGGCCAGCGGTTATGCCCGCGATATTCTTTATGGCGGCAACGGCCTCGCGGTCAACCCTGTAATCTTGAACAACTACACTTACATGAACCCGGCAGTGGACGAGGGCGAGAACAATCTCGGTTATGACGCGGGGACGGAGAGTGCCAGGCTGACCGGCAATTACTTTGTAAGCGGCGGCTTCGCACTTAACGTGGTAGGTTCTGCAAAGCTTTCGATGGACGGCAACACGTTTTTTGGCGAGGTGAGGGGTGTCACGCAGTCTCAGCACGGCAACAATATTTATCACCGGTCCCGGACGACTGGGGTCAAGACCTTTGTGCGGCCGAATGTTTATGAGCCAGGGCGGGGCCACATCGCCGTCTACAACTGGAATGACCTCAATACGGTGATGGTTGATATATCGAGCGTAGGGTTACAGCCCGGCGACTCTTATGAAGTCCTGGATGTCCAGAACTATTTTGGAACGCCTGTTGTCACAGGGACATATGACGGCAAGCCTGTAGCTCTGCCGATGAACCTGACAGAGGTGACGCTTCCGGTTGGAGTGGATGTGCCGGTTGCCCCAAAACATACTTCGAAAGAATTTGGAGCATTCGTCGTGCGGAAGCGGTTAAGCGCGCAATGATCTCGGACTCTATGCCGCCGCCGGGTAGATTGCTGTCCGGCGGCAGGAGTCTCTTTGGTTCAATCGACATTCACAAGACGATCAAGCGGTTTCCTTTCGGCAATCTCGCTTCTTGTCATCTCACACAACCTCTCTTCGAGACGCGCGGCCCAGGTCGAGCGCGAAAAGTTTTCTTCTACATAGCGGCGGCCGATCTTACCCATATGCGCGCGGCGAGCAGGGTCATTATAAAGGGATAGTATCGCGTCTGCGGTCGCCTGCGAATCACCGGGCGAGACAACTATCCCGCCTTTAGACTCTTCCAACACGCGCGCGCTTTCGCCGCTCAATGCGCCGACCACGGGGCGCTCGCAGGCGAGGTACTCGAATACCTTCACAGATATTACCTTTTTCGGATACGGTTCCGGGCGCACGGCGGCAAAGCAGGCGTCGGCTCGCGCGAGCAAATAGGGCACATCTTTTAAGGGACGCTCATTGCCGATGATTACGTTATCGAGCCCTTTTTCCTCAACCCACTTGATAAGCGCATCTCGCCGCGCGCCGTTACCAAGGAGGAAGAAGACTATATCTTTATGCTCCCTCAACCGCTCGGCCGCTTCGAGCAAGACCTCAAGCCCGTGTTTGATGCCGAACAACCCGCTATACATCACCACGAACCTGTCTTTGAACGGGTACTCGTCTGCAACAGGGTTGTTGCGCGGCAGCGGGCGGAATATGTCGAGGTCCGCCCCGTTCGGAAGATAGAAAGCGCGCTCGCGCGGCACGCCTCGCTCTACGACCGTGTCGAGGATCGCCCGCGTGGTCCCAAGCACGCAATCCGCAGCGCGGTAGGCCTTTCGCTCTATCGAACGGATCACGCGTATGGCGAGTGAGTCCTCGGCTATCCCGCCATAAGTAGTCAGCTCATCCGGCCAGAGGTCTCGAACGTCAAATACCAGTTTCGCCCCGTAGAGCTTCGCAAGATACATGGCCGGAATAACTGTGAAGATGGGCGGCGAGGTCGTAATGACCACATCGACCTTTCTTGCGCGGAGGCCGCTGCGAAAGGCGGCCGGGATGAAGCTCAGATAGCTTCGCATCTGCGACCACTTCGACTGGTTGCGCGGCGACGTGTAGCAAGCGGTTCGCATCACGCGAATCCCGTCGATCTCTTCTGAAAGGGTCTTCTTGCCACGGTAGGCCGGGTGCACTACCCCGGCCGGATAGTTTGGCATGCCTGTCGCAACGATCACCTCGTGGCCGCTTGCTACAAGCTGGCGAGCTATGGGGTAGATGCGGCTTGAAAGAGCGCCCATCTCAGGCAGGAATATCTGTGTGACGATTAAGATGCGCATGTTTCCTCACTGTTCGATTGGTTTGACCGGCTCTGAATCAAGAAGCCCCTCGGCGTCTGACCACCGCTATCACCGTATACAACAAGAGCAACAGGTCGAGCGAAAGACACCTGTGGTCTATGTAGAACATGTCCATCCGTACGCGCTCGTCGTACGTAGTGTCATTCCGCCTGCAGGCTTGCCAGAAGCCGCTCAGGCCGGGCCTGATCGAAAGCAGCTTCCGGCCGTAGATGCCGTACTTGCTCAATTCTGGCTCGACAATGGGGCGGGGGCCGATCAAGCTCATGTCGCCGCGCAGCACTTGAATCAACTGAGGCAGCTCGTCTATGCAGCTCTTGCGAAGCAGCGTGCCGATCTTCGTCACACGCGGGTCGTTCTCTATTTTGAAATTGACCTCAAACTGCCGGCGAAATTCGGCATCCGTTTTCAGCTTCTGTTCCGCATCCGCGACCATGGTCCTGAACTTGAGGCAATATAACTCTTTGCCGCCACGGCCGAGCCGCCTGTGCTTGAAAAAGATCGGTCCGGGCGAGCCTGCCTTTATCAAGACGGCAACTACGATAAACAGAGGCGCTGTTAAGGCGAGCAGTATGAGAGAGGCGGAGATCTCTATGCCCCTCTTGGCGAATTCATAAAAGAGCCTTCTGCGAAGCAATCGCGCGTAGAGGGAGACGAAGGCGTCTTGAAATTCATAGGTCTCCGCACCATCGTAAACGTCAACTGGTGGAAGGGGGGCTTGTTGCTCAGCCTGTGCCCATATCCGAGACTGCTCCTGATACCTGCCCCTCGGATCAGCTAGTGCCATTGGAATTCTCCTGACAGAAATGTGTTTGCATAGGTCGAGACTGCGAGCGAGTGATTAGGTATGCTTTCGAAATCGGTGTTTGATCTGTGTTTTTTCCACGCAACAGGGTGTTGCAAAGAGAGTTGACCGGAGTTAACTCAAGATCGATTTATCAAACCTGAATATGGAACCGGCGGGCGGCAATCACCCCCTGCCGAGGAGCCCCCTGATGCCCTCGACCCATTCGCCCACAGCGGGCAACGGGTCGTTAGTCTGCCAGACTTCAAGATGCGTTCCGACGGGCTGCCGCCCGAATAACTCTTTGAACCCTTGCCAGGGTGAAGGGTAGGCATAGGGGTATCCGTCCGGGCGGCCTTTCAAGATATAAAGCAGCCGCTTCATATCTCCCCAAAGCCATCGCAAGGTGACGCCCTCGGCGTATTCGTCCTGGTTCTTGATGGCCTTGCCCATCAGCGTCGATACCCACAATCGTGGAAAATCTACGCCCGCCTCCACAGCCAGTTGGAGCGAACCCCAGAATCTGCCGTTGATCTCGATCAGGTAAGGCTCGCTCACGCCGTCATCGCGGAACTCGACCATCGCAGGCCCGTGCCATTTCAACCTGGACAATATCCTCTCTGCGGGCTCTCTCAATCGTGGCTCAACGCGAACCGAACGGCGAAGGCTGCTGCCTGAGCCTGTGGGCCGCACGTCACGCAGCCTTTCGTGCGCAAACCAGGCTATGGCCCGTCCCCTGTCGCACAGCGCGAATACACCTTTACCGGCCCCTTTGACGTACCCCTGGATAAGCGGCCAGCACTCACCCTGTTTGCTCGCCAGTACCGCATCTTCGAGTTGGCCGGGGCTGTCGACATACACGGGGCCGCGAACCGCCAGGAAAGACTTTCCGGTCCAGGCATTGCTCCACCTGGGCTTTACGACGCAAGGGTAGCCGACTTCATCGGCGGCCTCGCGGCACTCTTCCAAGGATGACGGCAATATGGTCGGGGGCGCGCTCAGACCGCACTCGCCAGCCAATCTTAATATCCGCGCTTTATCGAATGCGCCCGCAAGCATGTCGTCAGACCCGCAGCCTATCGTCATCCCCGCGCCTTCCCATTTTTGGCGCTCGGCATTCAATAACAGGCACGACCTTTCTGTAACTGGCAGAACAATGTTCACTCCCTCTTTCCGCGCTCGCTCGCGCAACAGGGTGAACGATTCGATATTCTCGCCGTCGAGGCGGATATAGCTGCGGCAATAGCGTGACCACGCGCTCAGAGGAAGACGCCTGTGGCTTGCTGCTAGGACCTCAAATCCAGCCCGGCCGAGAGAACGGACGCAGGCAAGCGCCTGGTTGGTGTGCCCGTCTAAGACGAGTATTCGGTCTTTATAAATCATACTGCGCGGCGGCCCGTTCTGAGGCGGTCTGAGAAGTAATAAGGTCCGAGCGCGCCAGCGGCCTTTGCTTTTATCACCGTAGGAGAATCAAGGCCATGCGCTTCGAGTCTAGGCAAGAGGTACGGGTCGCTGCACGCGGTTGCAAGCCCCAGGTCTGTGGTGACTGCCAGCTTATAACCAGCGGCGCGAACAGCATCGACATACGACGGCGGCACATATCCCAATCTCGTTGACCCGTAAGGATATGCATACGCAAGCGCGTGAGTCTGGCCTAGCCTTGCCGAAAGAATTTCGCGCGAGCGTCCTGCTTCGTCAATAAACTGGGCTTTACTCGAATCGCGCCCCTTCAAGTGACGGTGCGAGTGCGCGCCTATTGTGATGATGCCCGTACCCAGGCAGCTTTCAATCTCTTTCCAGTTCATAGAGCGCCAGGTTTCCGGCGGCGCTCGGTGGCTATTTTTTTGCGACCAGCTATCGAACGGCAAGGGGCCCGGCTCCCCGATCAGGCTTGTGACGACGAACACGGTTGCGGGCACGTCGTAATGCTTGAGCACAGGCAGAGCCTCGTAGCAAAAGCTCGCGTAGCCGTCATCGAACGTAAGAGAGACAATCGGCCTGCTCTGCCCGGACGAAGCGGCGAGTCTGGCCGGCAGCTCATGAAGCGGCACGACTTCGGCAAATTCTCTTAGGGTCGCGATCTGCTTTTCAAAAGTACCGGGAGGAACGTTCCAATCATCGATATGCGGATCGACAAAGCCAAGCTCTGCCACTCTGTGATAATAAAATATCGTGGCCCTTGCAGCCTGCGTTTGACTCGTAAGCAAATCCGCAAGGATCGCCGCCCATCCGGTTGTCCGTTTAACAGCTCGCTTGATAGTTATCGTGCCGATCATAAAGAACCACCCGTGTTCATCGCGCCTCTATGAGAGAACAAGTTTTTCATCAGGCGCACAGGGCTGCTCTGCCGCAGGAACGTTGCATATCACGGCTCTGAACTTGCTGTTTGAGGACCTGGGCACTTTATCGACCTCTTCAAGGACTACATCTATTCTTCCCATGCGCGCTTGCAATCGCTCGGTGATAATTCGAGATGATACGGCCGTAAACCCTTGTGCAGGGACGTACCTGACACGAACCTGATCGAGCGACTCCTGGACTATTTGGGCTTCCAGCACCGGGACCTCGTAAAAGACCGGGTTGAGGAAGAATAGCCTTCGTCCGTCGCGTGTTATCAAGAGGTCGTCTTTCCTGCCGTCAAGCCCGGCAATAGCCGGTAGAGGGCGACCGCAGCGGCAGCCGCTTTGCTCGTGTGCGAGGCTCCCGCAGTCGCCTACCCTGTAGCGGATCAACGGCATGTCCTCGTTCAACAGCCCCGTGCAGACGAACTCTCCCATCGACCCGCTCTCGCCTGCCTCGCCGCCGCCCGCCTCGCTCCCTCCGAGCAGCTCGACCATCCCCACCTCCGGCCACTGGTGCAGCGTTCCCTCGCCGCACTCGCTGGCCGCCGCCACCATCTCTCCCATCCCGTATGTCTCTCTAACCGCGCACCCGAACGCCTCTGCGATTACTCCTCGCTGGTAGCTCAATAGCGGCTCCGCATTGGTTATTACCACTTTCATCTTGAGGTCTTTTCGGCCCAGCCGTATTGCCTCCTGCGCGAGCGCGTGGATAGAGGACGTATACCCAAACAGATAGCTGATCTCATAATCGGCAAGCGCGTCGAGGTAATGCGAAGCAAGGTCAGGAGCGAGGTGATAAGCAGACATGTAAAGCTGATTCAAAGCCGCATTCCATACCCAGAACGGCGGCCTCCTCCTCCTCACTGGCGTTACCAGCTGCCCGCCCAAACGCGCCCACCTGTCCGACCTGCTCAACCCCTGCCACCCGGTCGTTCGCCCAGCCGACAGCGCGTACAACTCCCTGAGCGTCTTGCGGCTCCTCCACAGCCTCAACGGCTTGCCCGTCGTCCCGCTCGTGTTGACGGCGAACATCCTCCTCGTGTCGCAGTCATCGGCCACGAACGCCGAGGCGTTCGCCCTCACCTCCTCCTTCTCAAGCACGGGCCAGTTCTCGACGTATAGCCAGCTCGCACGGTCCCCGCCGCGCCGCCGCCGCGCCCATTGATCGCGGTAGTAGGGCACTCGCGTTGCCGCGCGCTCCAGCACATACGACAGCCGCTCGTCGCGCCAGTCCTTCCACTGCCGTGCGCTCCACTGCTCGCGCTCCTGCGCCTGCTCGATCAGCCTGTCGGTCTCTGGCCCGAACCGCCAGTTGTGCAGGTACAGCCCTCGCAGGCTCGCTGCTACTGTCCTCATCGGGCCGGGTAAGTGATGGTAAAGATCTAATAGTGCTTTGTTCATTGTTTGACTTGCTCGCGTCGATCACTTCGGCCCGGTCGCCAGTTGCCTGCGGCCTGTCTCAAGAATCGAGTACCTTTCCGCCGGATGAATATTGCAGATTTGCAGGGCGAATTTGCCGTTGGCCGACAGCGGTATCCCTTCTGTCGGCTCAAGAACTATGTTTATTACCCCCACTCTGGCCTTCAGCCGTTCGGTAATTGAGTTGGCCGCCTCGGACCTAAAATCCGGGGCGGGCACGTATCTCACACGAATCTGATCGAGCGACTCCTGAATGATCTGCGCGCGGCGCACAGGCATATCAAAGAACACATCCTCAAGACCAAAAAGCTGTCTGCCGTCGCGTGTTATCAAGAGATCATATGTTCCGCCCTCCGTGACGCTCAGCGCCGGTAGAGGGCGACCACAGCGGCAGCCGCTTTGCTCGTGTGCGAGGCTCCCGCAGTCGCCTACCCTGTAGCGGATCAACGGCATGTCCTCGTTCAACAGCCCCGTGCAGACGAACTCTCCCATCGACCCGCTCTCGCCTGCCTCGCCGCCGCCCGCCTCGCTCCCTCCGAGCAGCTCGACCATCCCCACCTCCGGCCACTGGTGCAGCGTTCCCTCGCCGCACTCGCTGGCCGCCGCCACCATCTCTCCCATCCCGTATGTCTCTCTAACCGCGCACCCGAACGCCTCTGCGATTACTCCTCGCTGGTAGCTCAATAGCGGCTCCGCATTGGTTATTACCACTTTCATCTTGAGGTCTTTTCGGCCCAGCCGTATTGCCTCCTGCGCGAGCGCGTGGATAGAGGACGTATACCCAAACAGATAGCTGATCTCATAATCGGCAAGCGCGTCGAGGTAATGCGAAGCAAGGTCAGGAGCGAGGTGATAAGCAGACATGTAAAGCTGATTCAAAGCCGCATTCCATACCCAGAACGGCGGCCTCCTCCTCCTCACTGGCGTTACCAGCTGCCCGCCCAAACGCGCCCACCTGTCCGACCTGCTCAACCCCTGCCACCCGGTCGTTCGCCCAGCCGACAGCGCGTACAACTCCCTGAGCGTCTTGCGGCTCCTCCACAGCCTCAACGGCTTGCCCGTCGTCCCGCTCGTGTTGACGGCGAACATCCTCCTCGTGTCGCAGTCATCGGCCACGAACGCCGAGGCGTTCGCCCTCACCTCCTCCTTCTCAAGCACGGGCCAGTTCTCGACGTATAGCCAGCTCGCACGGTCCCCGCCGCGCCGCCGCCGCGCCCATTGATCGCGGTAGTAGGGCACTCGCGTTGCCGCGCGCTCCAGCACATACGACAGCCGCTCGTCGCGCCAGTCCTTCCACTGCCGTGCGCTCCACTGCTCGCGCTCCTGCGCCTGCTCGATCAGCCTGTCGGTCTCTGGCCCGAACCGCCAGTTGTGCAGGTACAGCCCTCGCAGGCTCGCTGCTACTGTCCTCATCTGTGGAGGGAGGTGATGATAAAGAGTTAATAGCTTGTCATTCATAGTTAGTTGAGCACGATGCGTCTTATTTTTCTCAGAGCGGTCGATGCGGCGGCAAAGGGGAGCAAGGTGAGCCTGGTTGCGCTCGCGAAGTTTCCCGACAGCAGCGCGACCTTGAACTTATTCGCGTAGACCTTGCTGATTGTTTTGACGGCTGGAAATCTATAGAAGCCGTTCTTGAATTCTACCCGGCCCCACCCTTCCGGTATCGGCCGCGTCATAGATTCATAATGGATAATTCGACTGCCGAAGGCTTCACGGTGAATCTGGTCTACATAAGACAAATAGCTAGAGAGTCCGTAAAACGAACCGAAACGTTTTGAGGTGCTTATTATGTAGTCCCAATCCAGGTTGTCCCGGCGAATGAAACGGATCGCAGAGGCAATATCAGACAGGCGAACGTAGAGCCTCCCCGACACTCTAAGCATCCCATGCAGGACCATACTGTCTTCAGCAGAAGGGGATAAGAACCGTTTCCCGGCAACCTCGACCTGCGTGCCATTCTTGATGAGAGTCGGCACGTACGAATCGGTCTCTCCGAAATAGCCAATCCGTCCGTGGTGAATCTCAAGCGTTGAGTCGCATCCATAAATACGATAATTGGCCGTACCGGCTACCCTGTGGTATAAGCCTCGCTTTTCGGCGGACGCGTTGAACCGCTTCAGAATCAGACCGTCAACCTTCCTCGACTTCGACGGCACGAACATATCGACATCGCTTCCTGCGTCGGGATAATGCTGAAAAGCCTTCGCGAATATAAAGCCGATCCCTTCGGCGGCGCACATCTCGCCGACCCGCTCCATAAGCTCGACCTGCGCTTCGGCTCGCTGTCGCTCTTTCGAGACCGCGTCCGCGAAAGCACCCGATGGCCGTATGCCTTTAGCCTGTAGCACGTCGGCCACGCGCACTAGCAATTTGTTAGAGCGAGCCAGCCGCAGCAACCTGCCCCAATCTATGTTGTCGGCTTCGCATAGCTCGTCAGCGCCGCTTAAAACTAGCCGCAGAGCCAGAGTTGCATAAGCCTCATCGGTGTTAGTCATCATCGCGCCGCGAGCCTTTCATTGACGACTCTCTCAAGCAGGCGAACGGTCGACTGTACATCGCTGTTCGTCGGTAAGACGACGTGACGGCGCACCCACAGGAATACTCTCCGGTAAGAGACCGCTCGCCGCATGAGGTATTCGACCGAGTATTCACCCTTTCTCGCGTAAGACTCTTCAGGGCTTATATCGAGAAAGATCGGCACGGTCGGCGTTGGCGTGAGCTTCTCTAATAACCTGAGAGTGTGTGTGCGGCGACCGTCATCTACGTCTACCAGGCGGTCGTAGAAGTACCTGTCCATTATGAGGACTTGCCTGTGGAGTTTCTCGACGTACAGCCTGTAAAAGAGGAATATCAAAAGGTCGATTATGTATACGCCCCGCCTCAGCGACCTGCCCCACAGCACCGCCCTCCGCGCGCGCAACGCCAGCGCTTTGAGCTTGCCTTTACCCTCGTATGATCGCGCCGCTGCCCAGACCTGGGTCTTGTGTTTTTCATCGGCCGAGGGGCTTCTGCCTGAGGTCAGGTCCCGAAAGAATCGCAGGTAGGCGTATACGCCGAAGTCCTTGTTCATGTGAAAAACGACCACACGCCTGTCCTGCTGCTCAAGCGATGACTTTAATGATTCGATCAGGGTAGACTTCCCCGCCCCATCTAAGCCTGAGAAGGTGATCAGCATTTTTCGGGTCCCTACGTTGTGCGTTTGACCGAGCGCAACTGGTCGGCCAGCCTGGCCCCGTTTCGCCAGAGGTCGAACATGTCTTCGACGCGTTTCCTTCCGAGATCGGCAAATGACCTGCGCCGCTCCGGGTCTTCGAGAAGACCGTCTATCGCAGAAGCGAGCGCGCTCACGTCTTTCGGCGGAACGAGAATGCCGCACCTTCCTCGGTCTAATGCTTCGGGAATGCCCGCTATCTCAGAGGCGATTACAGGAGTGCCGAGCGCCATCGCCTCACGTATGACGTTAGGCAAGCCGTCGCCCAGCCCGTCCGATGGGTGGACGAGTACAGTGGCCTGACGCATCGCCGCCTGAACTTCTTTGAATGACAGCCAGCCGCGAAAACGCACCTTGTCTGCGATGCCACACTCTCCCGCGAGCGCCTTTAATGAGCCTGTCTCTTCGCCATCGCCCACCAGATCGATCTCTATCTCTTTGCCACGCCGCTTCAACTCGCCCGCCGCTTTAATCAGATAGTCAAACCCTTTCTCGCTCGACAGCCTGCCGACCGCGATAACTCTTCGCGGCGGCCTGCCGTCGGGTTCGTAAGGAAACTCGGCCAGGTCTATGCCGTGATAGCACACGTTTATCTTGTCCGATATTTTGGGGTATAGCTCCGGGTGGTGACTCTCGATAAACTTGCGGTTGAACGCGCAGCAGGTGACGATGTTGTCCGCATAGAGCAGCTTCTGCTCTAAGTAGATCGGGTTGGAGTAGAGATCGGCTCCGGCGTGAAGCCATATCGAAAACGGGACCGGCCGTTTTATGAGGCGATGGAAGGCGTATGCGCAGGTCGCGGCGTAGTTGCCCCAGTAGGCTAGTATGTGGTCATACTTATTGCCGTGTTCTTTGGCCCAGGCCAGCGCCTTCGGGAATACGTAGACGCTTTTGGCAAGCGGCATGGGTCCGAACTTCACAGCGGACGCGCTTACTGCTCCGAGGTCGCGCAGGAATGTGTTGACCTTGCCGGTCGGAAACGACCGCGCGCGGCTCAGGCTGCCGGGAAGCGAAATGTGGTGAATCCTGTTTCTTGGGAGTACCTTGTCGTTGAGAATCCCAAGACTATAACCCCACATCGCGGAGTCGAGCGGGTATATGGGGAAAATGTCTATCTCGATCCCCGCCTCTAACAGGCCACGCATGTCGCGCTCAAAAAAGGTCGCGACTCGCGCCGGGTACTTGCTGGTGAAAACGGCTAGTCTCATACTTGAAATCACTCCATTAGATAAATGCGAATTGTCGGAGGTTTATCCCGCCAAAGATGCTCGCAGCTCAGGCCGGCCAATTACCGGTCGCGCCACCCTGCGCTTTAATGCTACGGCTACAGGGTGACTGAGACTCGCAAGCGCGTAAGCGACCACTATCCAGTGCAGCTTGTTGAAGTGCCACAGCCCGCTCATGTTCGCCGCCAGTACGGTAAGCAAGAGCGCAAGAGGCAAGAGACTGTGTGCCCTATGCCGCGCTTTCCAGGCTGCCAGGACCGCCAGCCCTGTGCCGGTAAAAAAGAATATCGCGCCCACAAGACCGGTCACATTGAGAATCTCCAAAACGAGGTTGTGTGAATTCTTGCTCGGCTCGCGCGGATGGCCCAGCCGCCTTCCTAACTCGTAACTGCTCGTTACCGGCCCCCAGCCGACGACGGGCTTCTCAAGGATCATCTGCCAGGCGGTCGGGTAGATTCTTTCGCGGCGCGCAAGCTCCCCCTTCTGTACCGCGCTCTCAAACCTCCGCTTTGTCACCTCGGATTCGATGGTTACGAAGGTAAAGAAACTGAGAGCCAGCAAGACTATGACCGCATTGCGGATTCTGACGCCCATCCGTTTTCCCGCCAGCGCGAAGATGAGCAGCCCGGTTCCCAGTGCAAGCAACCCACCGCGCGAGCCTGTCTGCACAACCGCGATACCGATCAGCGCACACGAAAGCAATACGATCACGCGTGGCCGCAACCCCTGCTTTTCCGTCCCGTATGAAAAACCTATAAGCGTAATCAGCCCCAGATCGAATATCCTGGCAATGTTGTTTGGGTGGAATCCAAAGACCGTCATCCGCCCGGACTTTGTCATATATTCGGGCGCTCTGGTAGCTATGCCCGTCACCTGCATGAAGGCGAGGATAAGGCACGACGCCGCCAGCATCAAAAGCGCTGTCCTGGCAATGCGTGCGTCTCGCATCAACGCGTAAGAGATCCAGCACATGACGAGCAATTGCAAAAACACGAGCAGGTAACGGGTCGTTTCGACCCGGTGTGGGTCGTCGAGCAACAGGATCATTATGGCGCACTGGCAAAGGTATAGGATGAAGAAAAGAAATGCCGAGGGAGGCCGCCGGAAGAAAAGCCCCGGCTGGGCGAGCGCAGCCAGAAAGAGCGTGCCGCCGAATATACTCGTAAGCTCTACGGGTATCCCTATATTTACCGTCTCGAAGGCGAGCGAGACGACGAAAGCATAAAATGCAAAGCGGATGACCGGCTTGACCTGATCGCGTTTGGCAGGTTGGCTCACAGTCTCAACACCGACCGGCTTGCCGCCAAACGGCCTCAGGTTCGAACGCCTCGCGCTGTAGTATGATGTGGTTGGCCTCATAATCTCATCTGCTAAAAAGGGGAAGCACCTTTAATCGGTCGATCAATCGTTTTCTCGAATCCCGGCTCAATCCCGTTACAAACGCTATCGACAGCGCCAGCCCGAAGCTGCTCGCTACGCCAGCAAGCCACGCGACCCAGCTTGGCGCAATCAACGAACGGCTCAGACACGCCGAGCCCGCGAACAACGCCGCCATCGCCAGCGCGGGCCGCGCCATGTGTCTCAAGGGCAACCGCTTCGGCCTTTGGAAGTAGGCGTTGACCAGCAAGGGGTAAGAGATCGACAGCAAGAGCCGCCCTGCCAGCAGCCCCGCGCACAACCCCGCTATCCCGATGCGGGGAACCAGGAAGTAACTTAGCCCAATGGAGAGGACGACAGACACCGCCGCCATGATGACTTTCTTTCTCAGTTTCAGTGTCAGGTCGATGACGTACGTGTCGTTGCGGACAAAGACCAGTTGAACCATCAACAGAACGACGAGCAGATCGACCGTCGCTCCCGCGTGATGGTCAGCCCCGACCCAGAGAGAGACAAAAGAGCGATTCCATAACAGAATCGTTGTGCCGATGGCCGTCGCGAAGAGCCAGGTTATCGTCATCATCTCGCTGCGGAGCGCCGCCGCTTTTTCAAATTGCTTTTGCCCTATCACCTCACCAAGACCGGGGGCCACGGCCCCCAGAATCATGCTTATGGTGGTCAGCAGGGTTCGCCCTGCGTAGCTGCTCAGCGAATAGACGGCCACCGTCGAAGTTGAAGCGAGTACACCGAGGACGATAATATCGCTCGCCAGCAGGAGCTTGCTCATTATGGTCCAGGCGAACCACCAAACGCTCAGACTCATGAAAGACCGGATCTCTTTCAAGCTGGGGCGTGCGATGCCGAACCAGGGCACGTAACTCTTAACCAGCACCCAGAAGAGGATGCCTGTCACGATTGAGAGGGCTACGTTGGCAGCGGCGATGCCGACTATCCCAGACCCCAGGTAGAGCGCGGTGACGGTGAACACGCCGCCGACTACGTTTAACCCGGCCACAAACCCCATGCGTTTGTAACCGAGGTTCATGCCGCGCAAGACCGCTTCGGGAAGCTCAAAGAGATTTATGAGCAAGAAGTCCAGCACGAGCAGCCCACAGGTGATGCGAACCGCCAGGTGAGATTCAGGAGGAACCCTGGTAATGGCCGGAGCAAACCATACGAGCATCCCGCCGACGGTCGCAATTAGCGGCAGGAAGAGCAGCCAGACGCCGAGCGCGCTTCCGACGTGCCTGCGCTTGATGGCCGGGTCGTCAATTCCCTGCTGGTTTGCGATTATCCATTTGAGCGCTTGAGTCGGTCGCCCGTCTGCCGCCTGCATGTATGTCACCGTGCGGCCAAGCATCTGCCACACGCCGTAAAGTGAGCTTCCAAGTCTTGTCACCAGCAGCGGCGTTACGACCAGCGTCACGCCGACCTTGAACGTGTAGTCGAGGAATGATGATATGGCGTTTAAGAAGGCCCTTTCGGTCAGCCCCTTGCCGGACTTTTTATTCCGTACAGGCTTTGCCCCGTAAGAGACTTGCGCCATAACTTCATCGGCGATCCGCTCAGGGGAGTTCTCCACAGTGCTGATCCTGATTACCCTCGGCCCCCGCGCAGACTCTAACCGCGAGACTACCTGCTCGTATGAAGTGCGGTAGCAACTGATGAAGTCATAAATCTCCTGATCGTTCTTCTCTTTCACCCTGTGAGGTTTTGCGCGGTAGCGTATGCGCTCGGCCAGCACCTCGTCGGGCGCGTCGAGCCAGATTATCGCGTCGAGCGTTTCTGACCACTCGGCTACGATTCTTTCCGACCACTTGCGAAGGCGGCGGCTCTTACCGTTCGGATGCGCAAACGCCTGAAGCCAGGTCATCAAGAAGACAGGGCCTTCATCGAGCACAACGGCGTGGCAACCCTCCGCCGTGTGCCGCCGGAGCAGCCTGCCGAACGTGCTCAGCAGTATGATCCTCTTTATGTTTATCCAGTCGAGGTTTCTGTTGTTCCGGTAGTAACTGAGAAATACCGGCAGCAGCAGGATTGCGTTCAGCACGATGGTGGGCATATAGCTGAGCCTGCGCAACCGGAACCCCGCACGTATCGCCGAGTCGCGCTCGGCGACAGCCCTTAGAAGCGAGGTCTTACCCGCACCGGCAGGTCCGACCAGCTCCAGTATTGACGGTTGTCTTGTTAACGACGCTTTTACTGACATCGATCTCTACAGTCTTGACCTGACGATTGATTTCAACTCTGCCAGGACCACATCTTTCGGTCTGTTCGCATCAACGACCAGCGCTCTATCGGCTTCCCATCGCACGTCCCACAATTCCTGTGAGCGTGTTCGTACGTGATTCGCGTCCTCGTTGGTCTTACGCTTTACGGCTACGTCGGGGATGACTCTCAGCACGATCAAAAGGTCGGGCGGGGGGATCTTGCTGTAGAACCGCTGCTCGGCCGTCTGTAGCAGCCGTACAAACCGGCCCGAACCGGCTGTGGATGATTGAGGAATTCGAGGCGCATCCATCAGTTTGATCTCAGGCAGCGGGTAGCGGTCACAGATCACAAGCCCGCCCTTGTTTGCGAACCGGCGTGCCTTGAGGTAAAGCCGGTAGCGATCTCTCGCATTGCATACCCATTGAATCATCTCAAGGTATCCGGGCTGCTCAATGCTTGATCCACTGTTGCTCGATTTGCGTGTAACGATATTCGTGGCCTTCAACAACACGGCGACTGCCAGCGATGTCAGAGTGTACGGCGGGTTGCCGAGATGCACTCTCGTCGTTTCGACCCTGTCTGAAAGCCACCGGTAGAGCCCTTCAACCGAAGTTGACTTGCCCGCACCGTCGCCTCCTACTACCGCTATCAGGTTGCCGCGCGTAAGGAGGCGGTTTCGGCTTCGCTTCCTGAAGATCGTTTCCGCAATTGATCCGATCATGTCAGCTATCAAATTTAGAAGTCACGCGTCTGCCGGAGGACCGTCCTAGCTCTGCCTGTAGTAATTCTTGTAGTAGTCGCCCAGCCCTTCGCGCCGGAAGTCTACGTTGTTGAGCACAACGCCGAATATCTCCGCGCCGACATTTATCAGCTCGTCGCGCGCGCGAAGCACAGCGGCACGTTCGCTCTTGCCGCTGTTGACGACGAGGATCACACCGTCGGCCATTGTCGATAGCACTAGCGGCTCGGCCAGGTTCACGAGCGGCGGGGCGTCGATCAGTACGTGGTCGTAACGAGATGCGAGCACCATGAGCAGATGCTTCATCTTCTCTGAGCTTAGCAACTCTGCCGGGTTCGCCGTGCAAGTGCCTGCCGGAAGCAGGGACAGGTTCTTCGCAGGCAGTCTTCGTATCAAGCTGTCCAGCCGCGCATCGCTCAAAAGGTATGTTGCCAGCCCCGGGTCTTCGGCCGCGCCGAAGAGTTTATGGACTGTGGGCTTGCGGAGGTCGCAGTCGATGACCAGCACCGACCGGTCGAGCTGAGCCAGCGAAGTGGCTATGTTGACGGCGGTCGTCGTCTTACCCTCGCCTGACCTGGTGCTTGTGAAAAGCAGTATCTTGGGCGGTTTGTCGGCTGAGGATAAGAGCAGAGATGTCCTGAGCACGCGGTAGGCTTCAGCCGCCAGTGACATTGAGTTGTAAGGCCGTTTCGTCACCTTTTCCAGAACCGCGGAGCTGATGACGCCGACACTTCTGTCCTCGCTCTTTCGCTTGAGAAGGCGGGGGGCGGTCGCGGTCATAGCAGGTATTACGCCGACCGTGGCCAGTTGTAATTGCTGGTGCACGTCTTGCGGTGATTTGATGCTCTTGTCGAGGTGCTCAAGCACCAGCGCCAGCCCGATTGAAAGGAGAAGGCTCACCGCGAAGCCCAGGCCTGTTACCACCGACCGCTTCAGGCCCGCCGCTTCTTTGGGTGGCCGCGCCGGCTGTATGATGCGCAGATTATTCTGCTGTTGCGCGACCTGGAAGTTGGCCTGATTCGTCTTCTGCAAGAAATCGTTATAGAGACTCTTGGCCGTGTCGAATTCCGCCTTCAGTATGCTGTACCGGAGCGCGGTCTGATTCTGCTGGACGGCTTCGGACTTCGCCTGGCCCAGCATCGACTTTAGAGCCTGTTCGTCGCGGGCGGCGCGCTCGTAATCACCCTTGAGCTTGTCTCCCATTATTTGTGTATTGGCGTCAATCTGTTCCTGAACTGCGTCGATCTGTTGTTGCACTTCGATGAACTGCGGGCTTTCAGGCCCGTAGTTGGCGTCGAGTTGTGCAAGCGTAGTCGTCAACTCGCCCAGTTTCCTCTGAAGGTCCAGAGCCCTCGGATTGGTGAAGGCTTCAGGAACCTGTGCGATGCGCCCGTTTCTTGCCTCGTCATAGATCGAGCCTTTCAGAATCCGGTCGGCCTCTGCGCGCATGGCTTCGCTATGGAGCCGCGACAGCTTTTCTACGGTCACGGTGGCCGCGCCTTCGGGTGCAGCCACGCTGTGTTCGCGGGTAAAGCCTGCGAGGGCCTTTTCCGTCTCGATCATCTTCTGCCTGAGCTTCAGCGTCTCCCTTTCAATCCAGGTCGATGCCTGTGAGAATTTCTCCGTCTTTCCTTCGAGGCTGCGCTTGATGAGGTTTTCGACGACGGCATTCGACACGTCGGCGGCCATGGCCGGGTCGGTGTGAGTGAACGAGACTTTCAACAGGCGAGTGTCGGGCACTTCTTCGATTTCAAGACCTTTTTCGAGCGCGCCGATCAACATTTCATTGCGGAGACTTTCTGCGCCGCCCGGCTTCGATCCATCAATTCCATCGGGAGTCTGGGCAACGGCTTTGAGGAAGCCTTCGTTACTGTCGAGCCGCAAGTTGGAGATCACGTCTTCGAGCAGCGGGGTGCTTCTGAGTATGAAGCTCTTGGTCTTGGGCGTGTCGTCGTTTTGTACTATCAGGTTGTCTGAAACCTGGATTAAAGTTGTGTCCTCTTTGCCAACTTCGATTATCGCCGTCGCGCGATAGCTCGACCCGCTCGTATAAACCCAGGCGGCGACGCCTGCCGTCACCAGGACCACTATGGCAGCGATCATCCACTTGCGATGATAGACTGCGCGGCAATACTGCTCAAACGACGAGCCGCTCCCAGCGTCTGTTTCGCCAGTGTCATCATAGCCCTGATAGACCGGGTAGATGGGGGTTCTTGAGACAAGGCGCTCTTCATTGCGCAGCGCGTGCGGCTCGACCCTCTTTAAGTACAGACCTTCTTTCATAGCTGGCACTCCTGTGTGTCCGCGCGCTAATACCGGCGCAGCAGTATTCGAGAATAGTTAAGCCCCAGTGCCGACAGCAGCGCGCCGGTTACGGACTTCATGCGGCTCGACGGGATGACGACGATGTCGTTCGCCATTATCGTCACGTCCGGCTGCTTGCCGCTCATTATCGCGCCGACATCAACCTTTATTTCTTGCTGCTTGCCCGTTGCAGGGTCGCCACGGAATATGACCGCGCGGCTCGTGACGGCTTTAAACGTCGTGCCCTGCGCTATCAAAATCGCCTGGCGAACGGTCGTCCCTTCCTTTAACGGGAAAGACCCCGGCGCGTTGACCTCGCCCGCGACGAAGAATATGTCCGCGACCGGAATGTTTATTATGTCGCCGGGTTCGATTATCGCGTTCTGGTCGAATCGGCCTTTGAGCAGGCCGGTTATGTTGACGGTGTTCAATTCAAGGTCCGGCTCTTCATCCCTGCCGGTTGCGATTGTCCCGGAGCCGGGTTGCAGGGGTTTGCTCATGCTCGGCTCGCGGATTATGTAAGCGGTCGAGCCATGATTATCTGCAAGCCCGCCCGCAATGCTGATCAGCTTCAGTAGAGTCGCCCGGCCTTCGACCTGGTAAAGGCCCGGACGCCTGACCGCCCCCTGGATGAAAAAAGAGCGGCTGTTGACCTGCCTGACCGTCACCGTCACGATGGGATTTTTCAGGTAGCGCCCGCGCAGGCCGTCGGCGATAAAGGTGGACAACTCGTCAGGAGTCTTTTTTGCCGCCTGAATGCGATTGAGGTATGGCATGAGAAGTGTGCCGTCTGCTTTTACCTGGAACGTGCCTGAAAGCTGTGGAGCCCGGTCTATTTGAATCTCGATCACGTCGCGCGGGCCAATACGGTAATCTTCGTCGGTCGAAACTACAGTTCCCACAGCATCATCCTGGCCTGTTCTGTGTGTGTTAACCTGTCGCTCCTGCTGTGCGAAAGCAGGTATGCCGCTTGCCAAAAGGAGGATAAAAGCCGCCACTTGAACGTGGTTGATACGTGTGGTTTTCATTGTCATCTTCCTCGATGTCGGTTTGGACGCGCGAATGCCCTTAGTGTTAAACCCCGAAGGGAAGCTACGATCCGTAGCGGTTTGGTTCTGATACGGACGGCGTCTTCTCGACCCTTGACCGCCGCGAGCGGCGATACGTTTGGAAGACCCGTTAATCGGCAACCGTCGTTTCAGATTGGAAGGGTGTCTACGTTAATAAACAGGTCTTCAAAGAAACCCTCAGAGCGATGCCTTGATAAAAACCTGTACTTCGAAAATTTGATGGCTACGCCGAAAGCGTCATCCAGGTGTGGCTCAGAGCGCAGCACAACCCCGCTGAACGCTATGAGCAGTACGCTCTCTTCCCCGAAATTCGGGAATATGAGACGCAAGACAATCAACAACCTGGACTCTGGCTTTACGTCTTGCCCCAGCCTCATATAAAGGCCGGATGAACTTAGGTTTTCTACTATGGTGTGCTCCACGAACCTCCGCCGCGTTGTGCCTACTCCCCTCACCTTGGCCACAAAGTCTTCGTAGATGCGCGGCTTCGATCTTCGCTCTGTTGAACGGGAGCCGTGTGCTTTGTTTATAGAGTTCAAAGCCTGTCCCATAATTTTCTTGAAGCTCCTATCTGGATCGCTTTGCTTGTATGCAGTGTGAATACAGGGTTAGACGACGCCCCAATGCCTCTTGCTTAAGGGCCAAGAATATAGAATGAGCGTTGATAGCGCATCGGTCGGTCTGCTCATTTTTAGGCAGGCAGAAATGACTATTTTGCTGGCAGGTTGTCTGGGTAATCGCCGCACGGGGTTTAGGTAAAATTACCTAGGCCGGGTTCAGCGTAAGGAGTTTAAGACGTCCGGTTTTTGATGGGGCAGCCTTATCATGCGCTGCCTGTATGCGTATATTGCGAGGTCGAGGCGGTCTGACACTCCGAGCTTGTCATAGATTGAAGCAAGGTGGTTGCTCACGGTCTTTTCGCTTATGAATAGCCTTTCGGCAATCTGTTTTGTCTTTAGCCCCTCACAGATCAGCTTTACCACTTCGCGCTCTCTATCGGTGAGTGAGGCGATCTTGCTCGCTTCGAAGTCTTCGGCTTCGTTGTTCTGCTTCTCTCTATTCGACAGCACTCGCGCCATCATCGCGCGGTCAAGCCAGACCTCTCCTGCGTGTACCTTCTCGATAGCTTTTATGAGTGTTTCGCCCGGTTGATCTTTAAGCACTATTCCCATGGCGCCAAGGTGCACGGCGCGACGATGAGCGCTCTCATTGTCCAGCCCGGTCACTACCAATACGCGCGAATCTCGCGCGACTTCAGACAGGTCATTCAGGTAATCGAGCCCGTTGTCTTCCTTCAGCTCGATGTCGAAGAGGATGATGTCGGGCTGTTCACGCGCAGCTATGGCTAGCGCCTCACCGCCGCTGTCGGCCTCGCCAACCACGTCCATCTCCTGATGGTTTTCAACTAGCATGCGCAGACCTGCTCTTACCAGCGCGTAGCTATCGACAATCAGGACCCTTATCCCTTTTTTGCGTTCGTTATGCATAATGAGTCTGTAATTCGTCCCTGGGCCGCTTCTTCAGTTTGTATGCAAGCGAGTGCGAACCCTTCCCTGACCCTTCGAACCGTTCTGATCCGCACGAAGTGTCGCCCTGAATAGGTGAGTCATAACCCTCTGCAGAGGAATAAAGTCTTAATGACAGCCGGATTCCAAGGCTTGATTCGGAAGAGTCAGATACAGGAGCCGATTGCGGTGATACCTCTATAACCCGGAATAAGCTTCGCGATATAGTAAAAAGGCGACGGCTGGATTTGAACCAGCGAATCGAAGGTCTGCAGACCTTCGCTGTTAAGCCGCTTCAGCACGTCGCCCTGTTATAGAAGGCCAACATAGAATACGAAACCAGCGCGTATGTCAATTACCCGTTAGGGGAATGCAGGGAGGCTTTGAAGGGCCGGTTTCCGCGCGCGCTTATGACTCAATGACCGCTCAGATCGACTGTAAATGGTATAAAATCTAGTCGGGTTCGCCTGCGACCAAGGCCGCAGAGAGGGCCAGAAAGCGCCGGAATTCGAGCCTGTTGCGAAAATCTTGTTTCGCTAAAATCTAGCCTTACAGGCGCGCAAACTCCTGTATAATAAAAGACGAACAAAGGCTCAGGTAGTTGCGTTTTCATAGTGGACATCCAAATTGGGGGATATGGTTAAGAGAAAGGCAATTATTACGGCACTCTGCGCGGCGTTAGCCATAACGTCGGGCATCGCTCCCGCGACTTTTATCGCGCACGCGGAAAACACCAACTCGCAGGCACAAGACCGCAAGCAAGATCAGGTGCGCGACATCATAAACAGCGCCGAGGTGCATTATAAGAAAGGCGAAGAGGCTTATAACGCGGGCGAGTATGACCGCGCGCGCCGCGAGTTCGACCAGGCGGTTGACGCCATATTGATCGAAGCCGTCGATATTCGCAGCGACGAAAGCCTTCGCATCTATTACCGCGAGCTGATCGAGAAGATCAACAAGTACCAGGTCGCCTCGCTTGAGGAGAAAGACGGCGGCTTTAGCGAGCAGAAATACGAGCCTTCGCCGCTCGATAAGATAGCCACGCTCTCGTCTGCCGAGCTTGAAGAGGTTGTCGCCGTAGACGACGATGTGGTCATAAGCCGGTTCAACTTCCAGTTCACCGCCGCGCACCCGGTCAAGCAGTTTATAAGCTACTTCACCAAGGGCCGTGGGCGCGCGACGATGGCGGCGGGGCTTTTGCGGTCCGTGCGCTATCGCGAAATGGCCGAGCGAATCTTTAAGGAAGAGGGCATACCTACGGATCTGATCTGGCTCGCGCAGGTCGAATCGGGATGGAACCCTTACGCCTATTCGTCAGCGGCGGCAAAAGGGATATGGCAGTTCATACCTGCCACGGGCACACGCTTCGGGTTGGCCCAGAACTACTGGGTTGACGAGCGGTCGAACCCTGAGAAATCGACGCGCGCCGCAGCCCGTTATTTGAAGTGGCTGGCAAACCGCTACCAGGGCGACTGGTCGCTTGCGCTTGCGGCTTACAACACGGGTGAAGGCAATATAGATTCTGCCATACGCAGGTCAGGCTCCCGCGATTTCTGGCGCATACACGGCGGCGGGTACATCGCTCAGGAGACGCGCAACTACGTCCCGGCCATCCTTGCTGTGGTGACGATAGCCAAGAATCCGAAAAAGTACGGGTTTGAGATGCCAGCGGCTTACCCTTACAAATATGCGACGCGGATGATCAGCAATCAGACGGACCTTCGCCCGCTTGCCAAAAAGCTCAAAGTCTCGTTCAACTCGCTGCTTGAGCTGAACCCGGAGTTGCAGCGCGGAGTGACCCCGCCCGGCAAACACACGCTCCGCGTCCCTGCTACCGAAAAGACAGAGGCGAACTCCGATGAGACGACCGCCCCTGATAAGGGTGAAGCCAGGACTGAAGCCAAAAGCGAAGAGCGAAGATAATAGTCCGGGGCGAGCAGACTTTATCTCTCGCCCCACAGATTTTCGCCTATTAACCCTCCTTTATTAACTGCCCCCACGCGAGCATATTAGTATTGTAGCCGCCTGCCTGCTTTGTTATCATCGTCTTAACTGACCTGCCCCTTTTCTCGACACCTTTCACCCCTGAGGCTGTGTGATGTTAATCGATTTCGTTTTGCTCCTTGCCTTTCTTTTTGTATGGGGCTTCCAGCTTTTATTTAGCCTGCTACCGCTTGGCAACGAAAACTCGACTGTCCGGCGGCTGCCCTACGTCACTTTCTCGCTAATCGCCATAAACGTCGCGGTCTACTTCTTCACGCTCCCCATGACGATAAGGCAGGATAATTTACTGGTCAGCACGCTTACCGAGATGCACCAGTTTCTCGAACAGAACCCGTCGATTCTGGCCGACCAGAGCGTCCGCGAAAAGCTCAAAGAACGGGGCCTGTTCGAAGCGGAACTCGATGCCGTCGAGACCAATTTGACCATCGACACAGACCTGGCGGGCAAGTACAGCCTGTGGCTCGAAACCGACGAGGCCGCTACCCTGCGTGAAGAGTTCGACACAAGGATCACAAGCTTTGTTAAGGCACAGGAGGGCCATTTCTATAACAAGGCCGGGCTTTCGCCCGGCGGCCAGTGGAAGCCTTACCAGTTACTGACATACGCATTCGTTCACGCCAACGACCGTTTATTCGGGATCGTCGTACCGCTGCATCTGCTATTTAACTTTATAGTATTTTTCGCCGTAGGGTTCAGCCTCGAAGACCTCTGGGGTCGCGCCCTGTTTCTGGGATTTTATCTCACGGGAGCGGTCGTCTCGTGCCTGCCTGACGCGATGGCCGGGACAGGGTTGATAGGAGCATCGGGCGCGGTGTCGGCCGCTATGGGCGCGTTTCTTGTGCGGCTGCCAAAAGCGAAGATGAAGATCGGCTGGTTTAGCATGCCTTTTGCCACATTCTTTTTGATGTGCGGCAAGAAGCCATTTGGAATTGTGCAGGTCCCCGGATACATATTTCTCGGTTTTTACCTGGTAAGCCAGACCTTGATGTGGTGGTTTTTCAATTACAAACTGGGCACGGGCACGGGCGTCAGCTATCGGTGCCACATAGCGGGGTTCGTCTTCGGCATCATCTTCGCGCTCGCAGTGAAGATGTCGCAGGTCGAAGAGAAGTACATCCACCCGCGCATAGAAGCGCAGGTCTCTTTTTCAGCTTCGGCAGCCGTGTCGGAATCGCTTGAGCTTATAGACCAGGGCGACTTTGGTACGGCCGAAAGAAAGCTTAAAGCGCACGTAGCCAAAAACGGAGAAGACTTGAACGCGCTGCTGGCCCTGATACAGGTCCATCAGCATACTGGCGACTACGACCAGCTCAATTTCATGTACGGCAGGTTAATCAGGCATCATCTCGCAAACCGCGATAAGATGGCTGCGCTCTACGCATACGATAACCTGCTCTCGTCGCTACCGGAAGGCGAGGAACGAATCCGCATACCTGTGCGCGACTGGTTTTCAATCTGCGAGTACCTGCGCGAGACAGATATGTTGAAAGAAGCCGCCGGAGAGTTTGAGCGACTCGTCGATGCCTACCCCGGCGACCTGATGACGCTTCGGGCTTGCATACACGGCGGCGAGGCCGCGACGGCAGTCGAAGACTTCCAGCGAGCAAAGAAATTTTTTGAAACGGCCCAGAGCTTGAATCCTACGGGACCGTTTCTGTCTCGCGTCGCCGCCGGTCTTGATAGATGTAAGGAGCACTTCGACCGCCTGCCCAAGCCGGAGGAGCCCGCGCCCAAGCCGCCTCCTCAGAAGCCGCTTGCCGAGCCGGTAATCGTATTCAAAGAGAACCCCGACTTTGAGTTTTGGAAAACATGATCGGAGAAGGTGACAAGTAAACAGTGACAAGTGACAAGAGAGTGGCGTCCGAAGAGATGTCTTCTCTTTCCTTGTCACTGTCTATTTGTTCTCAGGTATTGAGACAACCCGATAATCATGCGGCCTATGTGATCAAGCTCCAGACGCATCTCTAAATATAGAGCCTTATCAAGAAGACCGAGGCGGTACGCGATTAGAAGTTCTGTCTCGACCTCGCTCGCAGAGCCCTGGGCGATTGCCAGGAAGTTTAGAAATTCCTTTGTCGTTTGGCGAGCAGCACCTTCAGAAATGTTTGCGGGTATTGAAACCGCCGCACGCCGAATTTGAGAAGTCAGACCGAATCTTTCATCTCTAGGAAATGATTCGGTTCCCTTATAAACACATACAACAAAATCCACAGCTCTTTTCCAAACCTCCAGCCTTTCGTGAGGTCTCATATTAGTTACTCTTCCTTGTCACTCGTCACTTGTCACTTGTCACCTTCCTAGAAGATGGCCTTCAGGCTCAAATGCACGACGCGAGCCCGCTGCGTGCGGCGCGGTACAAGGAAATCGGCGTCGTCGCGGTTGATGAACTCTGACCCGAAGCTGAATATCGTGTTGTTGAAGAGGTTGAAAACATCTACCGCCGGGCGCAGCCGAACTCGTCCTCGGATAACGAATGTTCGCGAGGCTCTCAGGTTGATCGTTCGAGTCGAAGGGCCGCGACCGTAATTCCTGGGCAGGTTCCCGCTCGAACCTATCGGCGCAAGCCTCAACTCATCCTTCAAGCCAGACGGCGGGCTCGATTGCTCTCTCCACCTCGGCCTGTCAATCGGACGTGATAACAGCGGGCGGTCATTCGGCAGGTCGTTCAAGTTTCTGTCGACTCCTGCGCCGAGGTTGAAAGGGCGCGAAGAACCAAACGATACTACCGGCGCGAGTTCGAGCCTCAACACCGGTACACGGATCACGCCGTTGATATTTATGCGGTGGCGCTGATCTTGGAGCGAGAGCGATCTTTCCGCCCTGCGGTCAGACAGGTCTTGCGGCGAAGCTGTGTTGGTCGTCCCTTCGTCTATCAGCTTTGAAAGCGTGTAGCTTATCCGCGCCGTCACAAGCTTTCCAATTGACCATTTCAAGCTGAATATGCCGCCGTGATAAAAAGAGTTTCCGGTTGATTCAAGCAGCTCGACCTGCGTGAGCGAGGGATCGGGCCTCAAGTCTCGAACGGCGTTCAAAGCGGCCCTTATGTTTGAAGAGCGCGGGGCATTCAGTCCCAGTGTCAAGACTCTCAGCCCGTTTTCTGTTACCACAGCGCCCGGTGTCGTCGAAGTGCCTGGCCCAAGATCGAATCGAACGACATCAGCGCTGGTCCCGGCAATGGGACGCGCTCCCATTTCTGACGGGCGGTTGTCAAAGTCTCTGCTGAGAAGATAATCAGTGAACGTTGCGAAGCCCGCGGGCAAGGCTGGCGCATTGATATTCGTTTCGCGCCACAGGTGCGCGCCTCGCGTAAATATATAATCGGCGGTGACGGCGGCTCTCCTGGTCACCATCCGCTCTACACCGATTCCCGTTTGAATCGTATAGGGAATCTCAAGGTCGGGACTCACGCGCCGCAGGAATTCCGTCTCTTTAATTCCGTACATATCGATGATAGCCGCGTCTGCTACCGGTCGAGGAAACTGAACCTCTGTTAAGAGTTCAGGGGTAATGTCGGAATCGAGCCTGACTTTCGATACGCCTATTGAGAAATCATCAAGCGTTCGCAAAAGAGCGCGGTTGTAGAATACCCCGAACCCTGCGCGTATCACAGTGCTCCCGCCCGTCTTTGCTTTCGAGCTAAAAGGGTCCCAGGCCACGGCTATTCGAGGGCTGACGTTGTTAGCCTCTTTTAGGATCGACTCTTTGTCGAGGCGAAGACCGAGCGAAAGGGTGAGCCCCGGCCGCAAGCGCCACTCGTCCTGGACAAACAGGCCAAGCACATCATTCGACAGGCGGCTTTCGGTATCGAACCTTTGAACAAACCTTTCGGGACGGTTCTCGATAAATTCTGTAACGCTTGCGAAGGTAAACTGTCCGCCCAGCGCAAACAGGTCTGTGAAGGCAGAGCGGACAAACTGGGCGTCAATACCTGTCTTCAGCTGGTGAGCGCCGAGCGATGCCGTCAGCGTATTCTGTATCTGTAAGCGGTTCTCTTGCCGCGCGAAGGCTGGCGATGAGTCAGTCCCTGTAAATCCCCCTGCGACGATGCGAGCCGGGTCTTCGATCAATACCTGCGGCAACGCGCCGCTCGGCTGGTTCCGGGGCAATAGACGCGAGAGTTGAAACCTGAATTGATTCACCACGTTGCTCGATAAGACAGAGGTTTCCGATATGCTGAGCGAATCCGAATCCCGCCCCTGAATCAGAAGGGTTTCCGCCAACCGGCTGCCACCAGGAAACCCGCGCTTGTTGCGCCCTCGAACCGCATCGAACCTGACCGCGAGATTGTGCGACTGGCGAAACGCGAAATCCATGCGAGTGTTGACGAGGTTTCTGGTTTCAGGCGTCGACAGCTCTTGCTGAAAGACCGCAACCTGCTCGCCCGACTTTGGCGGAAGTGTAGGCACGGGCAGCGGGAAGAGTGGATTTGTGGCAACAGGAAGAAGTGTGTTGACTTCGACAGAATCGCTCACATCCATCCGCTCGAAGGCAGCGAAGAAGAAACGACTGTTCATCCTCAACGGCCCTGATACGGTCCCGCCTTCTATTGTCCGTTGTTCTGGAATTCGTTTGGCTCCCCTCGCGTTTCGGAAAAATGTATTGGCGTTCAGCGATTCGTCGCCAAAGAAGATATAGCCCTCGCCCCTTAGCTTGTTTGCGCCGCCGCGTGTCATTACGTTTACCCGCCCGCCCGACGCCCGCCCGTATTCGGCCGCGTACTGGTTTGTGATTATCTGGACCTCGGCTACAGATTCCGGCGATAGGGTTATGCGCTCACGAGCGCCCCGGTCGTCATTATTATCGAGCCCGTCAATCGTGATGTTGTTTGAAGTCGCAGGCGAGCCGGTCAGCGAAAATATGCCCGCCTCTTCGGGCGCGTCTCGCAAGAACACGCCTCTGCCTTCATCTGCAAGACTCGCGGTAGCAAGAGGCGGTTCAGCCACGCCTCCGATCAGGAAAACAACGGCGAGCGGGTCGCGGTCTATTAGCGGGAGACTTTCAAGCTCCGCCTGCCCAATCGTATCGCCTGTTACGGTCCGCGTCGTATCGAGCAGAGGGAGAGTCGCCCCCGTGATCCCTACTTGCTCGCTCACGCCTTTTAATCCTAGCGTAAAGTCGATTGTGTAACTCTTTCCAGTCTCGGCTCCCTTTAGTTCCTGCTCGCCGTTTGCGAACCCCTGAGCCTCCGCTTCTAGCAAGTAATCTCCGGGGGCGCTGACGAATATGCGATAGTGACCCCGCGAGTCCGTGCGCGTGACACGAGCCAGCCTCGTCGCGGTACTGCGCGCCGTTACAACTGCGTTCTCCAATGCCGCACCTGTCGCATCCTTTACGACACCCTCGAATACTACGTAATCGAGATCGTCCGCGAGCATGAGATCGGCTCGCGCCACAAGCCACACCCCTGTAGCAAACGCAAGCAGGGCAAGAAATATTCTTCGGTTCAGCATGCAGACCTCCGGTAAGAGATGAACTTGTGGGGAAACCGGCTCTGTTTTTGTGAAGTTTGTAGGAGGGGAACCGCTCAGTTAATTATGACGCAAAATCTTCGGGTTATGATTCAAAAATTTTGAGCAGTATTTGCAATCGAGCAGTCGGAAGCGGCGGTGTGGGCGAGCCTGGACGCGCTCCGCCCGCATCGTTAACTATCTATCCACCCGCTCGCCGTGTTTGACGATCAGCTCGATTCTTCTGCGAGGGACAAGCGCGCTCTTGGAGCGGTCGTCGGTCTTTAAGAACTCCTGTCCGAGGTTGTCGCGGATGTACTGGATGAAGTTTTCGAACTCGCGCTGCATCTGGTTCATCTTCTCGCGCATGTTCAAGATGATCTCGACCCCCGCGAGATTGACTCCGAGGTCGCGCGTCAAATTCAATATCAGCTCAAGCCGCTCGACATCCTCTTCCGTGTAATATCGTGTCCCTTTTGCCGAGCGCGACGGCGTAATCAACCCTTCTCGCTCGTAGAGTCGGAGCGTCTGAGGGTGTATGCCGTACTGTTCGGCCACGATGCTTATGGTGTACTTCTTCGCCGTTTTACTCTTTGCCATGGTTATCCACCCTTGTTCGTTCCTCGTCGTCGCCTTTGCCGCCGGTCTTTGTCATTCCCTGCTCTTCATCTTTCAAGTACTCCACGGCTGCGCGCTTCCCGCTTGTGTTGCCGACGAATTTATCAAGCTCCAGCATGCCCGCTCGCAGCATGCTTTCGCGCGACTGAGCTATGTCGCGCTCGTACTCCTGAGCAGTCCGGTTACGCTTGCGTTTATCTTCGCTCACAAGCGCCCAGACCATAACAGCGATAAGCGCCAAAGCGACCAGCCATACGATTGCGTTCGGGTCCATCGTCGCTCACTCCTTCGAGCCCGGCCTTACTCAAGCCCCATCTCGTTACGCGGGTTTTCAGGGTTATGCCGCGCGTATTGTTGCAGCAAATCTTTCGTCTCTTCGCTGATGATTTGAGGAAGCGTTATCTTCACCTCAACAAATTGATCGCCGCGCGCCCCGTTACCGCGAAGACTTGGAGCGCCGCGCTCGCGCAACCGGAACTTCTGCCCCGATTGCGTGCCGGGAGGGATCCTGAGCCTCGCCTTGCCGTCGACGGTCGGGACTTCGATCTTTGCGCCAAGAGCCGCTTCAGGCACGGTGATCGGAACCTTGCAGTAGATATTATCGCCCTGCCGTTTGAAGTACGGATGGCCGCCGACATTAGTCACGATGTAGAGGTCGCCGGGCGCGCCTCCATAAAGGCCCGCGTGTCCTTTGGCGGGAACTCGCACGCGCGACCCCGTGTCTACGCCCGCGGGGAGCTTTACCGCGATGGTCTCTCGACGCGGCACAAGCCCGCGCCCGTCGCACCCTGAACAGCGAGCGGCAACCTGCCCTGTGCCCGCGCACTTCTGGCAACGAGATGAACCGAGGATGGGCGAAGACTGGCTGCCCGTTCCCTGGCACGCGGGACAACTGTTCTTTTCATCCGGGTTCTCGCCCTTACCCCCGCACGTCGCGCAGCTTTCGGTGCGATCAACTTCGATCTTCATTGTGGTCCCGATCATCGCGTCATCGAAGGAGACCGCCAGCGGGTATTCTATGTCCGCGCCCCGCTGCTTGTGTGGCCGCGAAGGCGACGACTGAGGCCGTATCTGGCTGAATATCTCTGAAAAGACATCGCGAA
This sequence comes from uncultured Clostridia bacterium, assembly GCA_964615905.1. Classification (GTDB taxonomy): domain Bacteria; phylum Acidobacteriota; class Blastocatellia; order UBA7656; family UBA7656; genus DATLMR01. The sequence continues at coordinate 258,941 of CAZTUB010000004.1, read as the reverse complement.
AATTTGCCGCGTCGAACTTTGAGAAATCGAAGATAGACCCGGCCTGCCCTGCCGGTATCTGGTCGGAGTAGTAGCCGTGCCTGTCATAGACTTCGCGCTTTTTCGGGTCCGACAAAACGTCGAAGGCCACAGATAGCTGCTTGAACCGCTCTTCAGACTCTTTGTCGCCGGGGTTCACATCAGGGTGATAGCGGCGGGCCAGCCTGCGGTAGGCTTTCTTGATCTCGTCGGCGCTCGCATCGCGCGAGACGCCGAGCACCTTGTAGTAGTCATTGCCTGCCATATAGATGCGTGAACCGTAAACCGTGAACCGTGAACCGTGACAAGAGAGGTAAAGAAGCGCAGCTTAGCACTCTTCTCTGGCTTGTCACGGTTCACGGTTTACGGTTCACGGTCTATTTCCCCCGTTACTTTTTGTCGTCAACATCGACGTATTCGGCATCGATGACATCATCGCCGCCGCCGCCGCTGCTTCCTGCCGCCGCTCCCGATGCGCCGGCCGATTCGCCGCCCGGTTGCCCGCCTTGCTGCGAGGCCTGGTTGTACATGACCTCCGCGAGCTTGTGAGAAGATTTCACAAGCTTATCGTATGCGGCGTTGAGCTCGTCCGCCTCCGCGATTTCGAGTTTGCCTTTGGCCTCGGCTATTGCCGATTCGATCTCGCTTATGGTCGACGCGTCGATCTTGTCGCGGTTGTCTGCGATGGTCTTCTCCGTCGAGTAAATCAACCCGTCAAGCTTGTTGCGCGCCTCGATCCGCTCGCGTGCCTTGCGGTCGTCTTCTGCGTTCATCTCAGCATCGCGCATCATGCGGTCGATCTCGTCCTGCGCGAGCCCTGACGAAGCCGTAATCGTTATCTTCTGCTCGCGGCCCGTCCCCAGGTCTTTGGCAGAGACGTTAACGATGCCGTTTGCGTCTATGTCAAACGTGACCTCCACTTGCGGCATCCCACGCGGCGCGGGCGGTATTCCCACGAGGTGAAACTTGCCGAGCGTGCGGTTCTGGCCCGCCATCGGTCGCTCGCCCTGAAGGACGTGGACTTCGACCGATGTCTGGTTGTCCGATGCGGTCGAAAATACTTCGGACTTGCGCGTCGGGATCGTCGTGTTGCGCTCGATCAGCTTTGTGAAGACTCCGCCGAGCGTCTCTATGCCGAGGCTGAGCGGCGTCACGTCGAGCAGCAGCAGGTCTTTGACCTCGCCGCCAAGCACGCCCGCTTGAATCGCTGCGCCGACGGCCACGACTTCATCAGGGTTTACGCCCTTGTGAGGCTCGCGCCCGAAGAACTCTTTGACCATCTGCTGGACCTTCGGGATTCGCGTCGAGCCGCCGACCAGCACAACCTCGTCTATCTGGTCCGCCTTCATCCCCGCGTCGGTGAGCGCGGCGCGGCACGGGCCAATCGTCCTTTGGAGAATATCTTCGACAAGCTGTTCGAACTTCGAGCGCGTCAGCTTCATCACAAGGTGCTTCGGTCCCGACTGGTCTGCGGTGATAAACGGCAGGTTGATCTCAGACTCCATGGTTGAAGAGAGCTCTATCTTCGCCTTTTCGGCGGCCTCCTTCAATCGCTGTAGCGCCATCTTGTCTTTTGAAAGATCGATGCCCTGGTCTTTCTTGAACTCTTCGATGATCCAGTCGATTATCCGCTGGTCAATATTATCGCCGCCAAGATGCGTGTCCCCGTTCGTCGATTTGACCTCGACGACGCCTTCGCCCACTTCGAGAATGGAGATGTCAAACGTGCCGCCGCCAAAGTCAAAGACGGCTATCGTCTCGTCCTTCTTCTTGTCGAGCCCGTAAGCAAGGGCCGCAGCCGTGGGCTCGTTTACGATTCTCAGAACTTCAAGCCCCGCGATTCGCCCGGCGTCTTTCGTCGCCTGCCGCTGCGAGTCGTTGAAGTATGCGGGCACTGTGATGACCGCCTGGCTCACCTTCTGACCAAGATAGTCCTCTGCGGCCTGTTTGAGTTTCTGAAGGATCATCGCCGAAATCTCAGGCGGCGACCAATCCTTCTCACCCGCCTGTATGCGGACATCGTTTCCGGCCTTGGTCACCTTGTACGGGACCATCTTCATCTCTTCGCTTACTTCGTCGTAGCGACGGCCCATGAACCGCTTGATCGAATAGATCGTGTTCTCAGGATTTGTAACCGCCTGGCGCTTGGCTACTTGACCGACCAGCCGGTTCCCGTCTTTCGTAAATGCGACAACTGAGGGCGTTGTCCTCGCGCCCTCGGCATTTGTGATAACCGTGGGCTCGCCGCCTTCCATAACGGCAACAACCGAGTTGGTTGTCCCCAGGTCTATTCCTATTATCTTGCTCATCTTCAACCCCTCCAGGTTAATAAGTTCACCTTTATAATAAAAATCTGAGCATAGTATTGTCAAGTTTTTTGTTAAAGATTCAATCAGATTTCTCGTAAAGGGCTAAAGGATAGGGCGGTCTGGCGTGTTGAGGTATAATTTCAGTCCGGCGTATGGGTATAAAGAGGGCGGAGGCTGAGGGCCAAGCATGAATTGTGTATGTCTTGTGGGGGCGGAATCTACGTGGAAGACGACAATCGCCCAGGCGTTAGCAGCGCATTACAAGACCGTCTGGGTTCCCGAATACGGGCGGGAATATTCCGAAAAGCGCTTTACGGGAAGAGGGTACACCTGGCGGTCGGAAGAGTTCACGCACATAGCCGCGAAGCAGTGCGAAATGGAAGAGGCGGCCGCGTTGCGCGCCAACCGTGTGTTGATCTGCGACACAGACGCTTTTGCGACGGCCATCTGGCATCTCAGGTACATGGGCGAGCGGTCACAGGAGGTTGAGGCAATCGTCGCGAGCCACAGGCGGCCTGATCTCTACCTCGTGACCGATGTCGACACCCCCTTCGTCGAAGACGGCACGCGCGACGGCGAGATGATTCGCGGCTGGATGCACAATGCTTTTATAGAGCAATTGACAAGCGAGGACCGCCCGTTTGAGCTCCTGAAAGGTCCTCTTCAAGAGCGGGTACGGCAGGCCATAGAGCACATCGACAGGGTTATTGGAAGACCGGCGGGCCAGGGCAGGTCGATAACCGGTTTTTGAGATGTGCAAGGATTTTGGTACGGGTCACGACCTTTTCGCGGCAAGAGCCAGTCCGACCACGCCAAAGACGGCCAGCAGCGCGGCGGGCGGGACAAGCCAGATTGCTATGCCGGGGTCGCCTTCCGGGTGTGATATTCCTGCGAGCAAAAATCCTAATGGCATCAACAGAGCGCCTAGCCGCAACGCGCCCCTGATCTGTCGTGGAGGCTCGACAGACAGGTGCTTTCCGGTCAGCGCAGCCGCCACCAGCACAAGCCCAAGAAAAGTGCCGTGCGTGTGCGCGAGCCTGAACAACTCGCGTCTCTGCTGGTCGTCCGTGTAGCCCGGAATCTTGTAACCCAGAAACCCTTCAAGCAGCAGGCCAAACGTCATCCATACTGCCACAGCCACCCAGCCTTGCGTCAGCATGCGGCTTATCCACCGGCGGTTATCTGTCTCAGACCCGGTTTTGCTTTTAGTCATCCTATTCGCCGACCTCAATATCTACATCCTTACGCTTGGCGCGAAGAGTCTCCGCAAAGGTCATCGCCTGAGCGCGGAGAGCCGGGTCTATCGCCTGGCGCAGGCGAGCAAGCGCCGCCTGTCGCGCATCGGCTGGAGCAAGGTAGTCGGGTTTTGCAACCTGCCACGAATTGCGAGCGAGGCCGTTTGCGGCAAAGAATCGAACTATCGGGTAATTGTCCGCGAATGCCTCGACCAAATAGGCCCGCGCCCAGCCCTCGTCAGGGCGAGCGGGGCCGCCTCCGCCCATCGCTTCAGCCGCGAGCGCGCGCGTGAGCGCGTCACCGGCAAAAAGTGCTCGCGGCCCTTCCGGCAGATCGAACTGTCGGTCCGCGCTCTGTTCGGCGGCGGCGAAGCGGTCGGGCCACAACCGCTTCGCCGCGTCGACGGCCCAGTTCACAGATTTATCGAGATGGCACTGGTTACACGCGTTCGGCACGTTCTGCGACGTGGTAAGCTGCGGGTCTGGAACCGTAATCTCGTGCGTCGGGTGAAAAGCCATGACGCCGTAGACTACGCGTGGCATGTGGCAGGTGTAGCAGTTACTCGCGGCAGAATCGAGCGGATGGCCGGTATGTTTTGCAAGCTCGGCAGGCGCGGCAAACTCGTTGTGGCAGGCCAGGCACGCTTTGTTCGTCCGATTCTCTTCTTTTATCTGGCCTCTTATGTCGCCTTCGTGCATTGAATGGCAAGAGAGGCAATTGATCCTGTTTGCGTGATCGCCTTTCGTAAAACAGGCCGAGCGCAATACGCCCTGGTACTCGTAGGCAGTGAGCCTTGGCGACCCGTTCGCCCAGAACCGCGTGGCGAACGAGTAAGGCCCGGTCTTGCTTTGAAGCACGGTCTCGTGTGTGACGGGGGTATAAAACAACGACAGGTCATCTCCCGCGTTGTAGGGGTCGCCTTTGCTTAGAATCTCCTGAATACGAGTGAGCGGTTCCGGCACGCGCTGCCCGTGGCAATGGCCACAGACCATAAGCGAGCGCTCAGGGCTGAGCTTTGAAGGGTTGATTATAGATTTCTCGCCGCCACCGCCTATTCTCCAGAGCGTTCGTGTGAGCGGCGACGCGGCCATTTCGGCGTGCGCGGCGGCGGCGCCGTGGCAAGAGCCGCAGGCAATCCCAAGCTCCGCGACCTCCGTGTTGAACTGGCCGGAGCGAGGGTTGAAATTCGGCTGGGCCTTTACGTTGTGGCAGAAGACGCAGTTGGCGTCCCACTGAGCTTGATGCTGAAAAAAGTTTTCGCCGTCCGGGTAAAAGAACGACCCGTTCAGGCTCATCCAGCGGCGATTGACGAGGTCGTAAGCGAGCGGGAGGCGAATATACTGGTTGTCGCGCCGCGTAACGTACTGCTCGATTCGTCGAGAGCCGACCGTGCGCTCGATTATGTGAGACTCGGTTCGCCCGTCGGGAAAAGTCAGGCTCATGCGAAATGTGCCGCCGCGCCGGTCCATGCGAGCTTTGATTCCGAGATACTCGAACTCGTTTTCGCGCTCAAAATCGCCTTGCACTGTTTCGGGCCGCGCCTCTTGCGTCATGCGGCTGTGAAAAGTTCGCGCCCACGACGCGTGATGATCCGTGTGGCAGGATACGCATTTGGCGGAGTCGAGATAGCCAGCGTCTGCGCGGCCCGCCCGGAGCCCGCTGTAGTCAGGCACAAGCGCGACGACAATCAACCCGACGACGAAAAAGGCGACAATAGTCAAACCGAGCGACTTGAGAACCAAAGCCTCTACCTCTGTAATTTTTACTCCGGTCGGTGAAGCAGATTAGTCTCCGCTTCCGGTTTAGTCAATTATCGAGCGATGCGCCCTCAAAATCTTTACCCCCTCGGCTACGTACTGCGCGCCCGATACTATCACAGACGTTAAGACTATCGCGTAGCAAAGCGGCAGCAGGAAGACAAAGAACCCGCCCGTATGAAACCCAAGAAAGACGACTATCATGCCAAGCTCAAGAAAGGTGTTTATCTTGCCGAGCATGGTCGGCTTGAACCCTTTAAAGCGCGTTATCGAATAGACGACGAGCGACCCCAGCAGTATCACCACGTCGCGCAAGACGACGGCGACCGCGAGCCATACAGGGATTGTCGGGAAGCCTTCGTGCGGCAAGGCCATCACGATGAAGCCGATTGTCGTGAGCAGCTTATCGGCGAGCGGGTCTAGAAACTGGCCGGCACTCGTCTGCTGGCTGAACCTGCGCGCGACATAGCCGTCGGCAAAATCGGTCACGCTCGCGACAAAAAATACCAGCAGCGCCAGGCCGAACCGCCCCTCCTTGATAAAGTATAGAAACGGGGCCGTCAAAACTATGCGAAAGATCGTCAGCGCGTTGGCGACTGTCCATAGCCCCGCCCCCGTGCGAATTATTTCTCGATTTTCTTCGCTCGATTGAAGATTTCTTGCCATTTATTGCACGGATTATATTGACGCAGGCGCGGACGGGCAACCGCCGGGCGTTTTATAACCGCTTCAATCAGTTAACTTCCGGTTTCTTTTGCGAAACTGTTGCGTGAAGTCTTGCGAAACTATTGCGGCGAATCTTGCGAAATCGTTGTAATCATTGGAGATATCTTGATTAGTAACTCTTCTACCTGTATCATCCAATCATTGATTCTGGTTGTAATTGGCAAGCATTGTTTCGCTAAAAACGAAGCAGAAGATTAACAGAGTAACGAACGAGCAAGGGGTAAAACGGGTGATGAAGCAATTGTCTGGCAAGCATCTGGTTATGAAATTAAAAGGTCTTTTGAAATCGACAGCAGTGGTAGCAGGTTTACTTGGTGGGTTCACTTTTTACGGCAGCGACATGACGCCGATAGTCATAGCCGAAGACACCGTCGAGATTCAATCGGTGCTTCCGACCAGCGGCAAACCCGACATCGATCAGATGATCATCGACGCCGCCAAAGAGCACGGCGTAGACCCCAAGCTGGTCTATTACGTTATCAAACAGGAGTCGAATTTTAAGGTCAGCGCCAAATCGCACAAGGACGCGCAGGGGCTTATGCAGATGATCCCGGCCACCGCGCAGAGGTTCGGCGTCAAAGACGTTTACGACCCTCAGCAGAATATCGCCGGCGGCACGAAGTACCTCCGGTGGCTGCTCAAAGAGTTTAAAGGCGACGTGAAACTGGCGCTTGCAGGTTACAACGCAGGCGAAGGCGCCGTTAAGAAGAACGGCAACCAGATTCCCGACTATAAAGAGACACAAAATTACGTTTCGAAGATTGTCGCCAACTACGGGAAGACTCATCATCCCGTTCTCGAACCGGCGAAGGCCGCCAAGCGATTCAACTACTCGACGGCGACGATCATCGCAGAGTAACCGAATCCGCATTCTTAAAGATTTTTGTTAGCGCACTTGTAATTTGTCAGATCAATCGTTCCTCTTGGACTCAGGTTTAACCCTCCTAATTTTGGGCAGCCGCTAGGCTGCCCCGTATTTTTTTAGGGCCGCTTTTGATCAGCGCGCCATGCGGCTTTCGATCAGGTTCCTCATCAGCAAATCTTCAAACGCTTCGGCGGCGCTTATGAGCGTGTAGCCGATGCCGTGAGTCCGGCTGAAGCTCTCAAGCGAGGTCGTGAAGCGGGACAAAGTCTCGCGGTACTCGCGCAGCAGGCGGTCGTTTACGGTGATCTCGCGCGCCTCGCCCGTTTCCGAATCCACCAGAAGAAGGTCGCCGCCAAGCTCTGGCTGTAATTCTTCCGGCGAGAGCACCTGTATCAGGTTCAAGTCGAAGCCGCGATGCGCGAGCAGCTTCAGCTCGCCCTGGAAATCGGCCGCGTCGAGAAAGTCCGAGATGATAAATATTATCCCCGTGCGCGGGTTGGTCTTCTGGTAGGCTTTTAGCGTCGCGGCAAGGCTCGTCTCTGCGGGGGGCTCGTTTCGCGCAGGCTGTTCCGTTCGGGCGTCGGTTTCCGAATCGGCCTGATTGTCCTTATCGCTCTTGTCTAGTGATTCGAGAAATGAGAGCACCGTGGCGAGGTGGCCCCGCCCGCGCAATGCGCGGATACGGGTCCTGATCGACGAGTCGAAGGTGGCCACGCCCACGCGGTCGAGACTCGTTACGGCGAGAAAAGCGAGGGCGGCTGCGGTCTTTCGCGCCGAGTCGAACTTCGTGAGCGGCTCGCCGAAGTGCATCGACAGGCTTTGATCTATCAATATGTCTATGCGAACGTCTTCTTCCTCGACAAACTGGCGAAGCATCAACCGTTCGAGCCGCGCGTAAATATTCCAATCCACGTGGCGGAAATCATCGCCCGCTTCGTACTTCCTGAAATCCGAGAATTCCACCGACGAGCCCTTGCGCGTAGAGCGCCGCTCGCCGCGCATAACGCCTGGAAAGGCGCGGCGAGTCTGTATCTTTAGCCGCTCAAGCTTTTTTAGAAAGGCGGGGTCTAGAAGGCGTGCTCCGGCCATGTAAACCGTTTCATTTCTGCGCGACCGCAAGCCGGTCGATCACTTCATCGAGTATAGAATCTGTGCTCACGGCGTCGGCTTCGCCTTCGAAGTTCAAGATTATCCTGTGTCTCAACGAAGGTCTGGCCACGGCAATGATGTCGCTCGTCGATACGTTGTAGCGCCCTGAAAGCAGCGCGCGAGCTTTTGCCGTCAGCACTATCGCCTGCGCGCCGCGAGGGCTTGCGCCGAACCTGACATACTTTTTGACAAGAGGCGTGGCGTCGGCGTTTGTAGGATGAGTCCTGAGCAACAGGTCAGCCGCGACCTCTTCGACGTGCGGGGCGATGAGCACTTCGCGCACAAGCCTACGCATCTCCGTAAGGTCCTCGCTCGAAAGCACCGCCTCGGCGTGCGGAATCGATTCGACGGTGGTGCGCCTGAGCACTTCTATTAAGTCCTCGCGCGTCGGGTACTCGATGACCAGCTTGTATATGAAGCGGTCAAGCTGCGCTTCCGGGAGCGGGTATGTCCCTTCCATCTCAAGCGGGTTTTGAGTCGCAAGCACGAAGAAGATCGAGTCGAGCGCGTGGGTCGTCCCGCCCACGGTCACCTGCCGTTCTTGCATAGCTTCGAGCAGCGCCGATTGGGTCTTGGGCGTTGCGCGGTTGATCTCGTCCGCGAGCAGAAGGTTTGTGAAGACGGGCCCGCGCTGGAATTGGAACATCTTGTCGCCAGACTCGCCCTCAACGATGATGTTCGTGCCGACGATGTCTGCGGGCATAAGGTCCGGCGTGAACTGCACGCGCGCAAACTCCAGCCCCATCGTCTCTGCGAGCGTCCGCACGAGCAGGGTCTTTCCGAGCCCCGGCACGCCTTCGAGCAGCACGTGGCCCCCGGCCATAAGCGCGAGCAGGGTGCTTTCGACGATCTCGCGCTGGCCGACAATCACGCGACCGATCTCGGCTTTCAGCCCGTCGAACTTGCCGACATAGCTATCTACTCTCTTTTTTATCTCGCCTAAAGTTTGCATTGGTCGTTTCGGGTAAAGGCTGGCCGATAAATCACCAGGGCATCTTGAGCCGCACGATGTCCTTCATCTGGACGAGGTGGTTAAGATCGTTGCCTTTGATCTGGCGTATGACAAGCTGCTCAAGGGTCATAGGCCCGTCCGTCTCGTGACGGCCGCTGCGCGTCCACTGTTCGGGCGGCGCGGCGTTCAAGGTTTCGACCGTCTCGTTTCTCAACCACTTGAACTCTTCGAGAGCGGCGGCGGCGTCTTGATTGTTGTAGTTGCCTTCATACGCGATCCGGTCCTGATCGACGTTCGGCAGGAAAGGCTCGTCTTCCGCGAGTATGCGCCTGTACCTTGCCAGGTACGCTAACCGCTCCATGTCGCGCAGGTGGCACATGATCTCTTTGATCGACCATTTGTTGGGGATTGGCTGCCAGCGCAAAGTCTCCTCATCGAGACCGCTCAACAGATCGTCAAGCTCGTTCGGCAGCGATTTCAAGTTCCATATCAATCTATCTTTGTCTCTCTGGTCCATCTCGTCTCTGCTCTCCCAAAAAGTTGACAGCCCCGGTCACTGCTTCTTAGCGTCCGGGTTTATAGCGTCGAAATAGTTGCGGACGACCGAGCGAAGATGCGGCGGAACCTTGCTTCGTTCGACGGAGCGCTCGGCAGCGCGGCGGTACTGCGGATAGGCCGACGAATACGGGACGCGAGCCGCTCCCACTCCGGGCTTTGCTTCGAGATAAAGGTACTCGCCGCCGGGTTTTCGTTCAAGCTTTCCGGCGACCTTCTGTTCGCGGCCGCGACCGGCGATCTGGCCGTCCGCGTTTTGTGATTGACCTGCTCGCCCGCCCTTACCATCTCGACCCTGTCCAGCGCCGCCTGAATTGGACCCGCGGGAACTGATCTGTGAATTTTCACCGCCCGGCTCGTTTTGGCCGGAACCCGCGCGCTCCGTCGACTGGCTCTTCTCGCCCGGACGGTCGCCAAACTCTCGCTCAAGCCCCGCGACGATCTCGCGCGCCTGCTGGTTCTGCATCAACAACCGCGCGGCGGCTTCAAGCTCTTTGCGGACCTTCTCCTGGCTCAAAAGCTGGCGCGCGACTTCCTCAAGCTGTTGCGGGTTGACCTGCCGCGCAAGCTGTTCGACGGCGTCGCGAAACTCTTTCGACTGCGCTAGCGGAGCCAGATCGCGCGCCAGAGCCTGCGCCGATTGGGCCAGCCGCGCGATGTCTTCCGCTTTCAACTGGCCCGCGCGCAACTCGCCCGCTTTCTGTAAAAGCTGGTCTGAGAGAGCGGGCAAAGCCTTTGCCGCAAGCTCCGGCGCTACCGAAGGCAATTGCGACGGCAATTCGGAAGGCAGTTGTGACGGGTCCTTTGAAGGGTTGTCGCTCGCGGTGCCCTCGCCAGCCTCAGGTTTTTGTTCGCCCTGCGGGTTCTGCCCCGCGGGTTCCGGGTTCGCAGCCTGAGGCGAACGGCTGCCGGGAGATTCGGATGAGCCGGGAGACGTACCCGTTGGCGTGCGCGAAGAATTGCTGTTGGAGCTGCGGCGAGCCGCTTGATTTTGCGCGCTTTGATTTTGCGCGCTTTGATTCTGCGCGTTCTCATTCTGCTCGCCGGGCTTTTTATTCGCCGCCGTGGGTTGCTCGCCTTGAGGTTTCTGGTCTTTGGGCTGAGTTACGGCCTCTGAAGGCTTCGCGCTAGATTTGTCGTCAGGCTTTCTGGCCCGCGCGTCCTTCGCATCGGTCGAAGCCGGACCGGTTTGACCGCTCTCGTCAGATTCGGGTGTCGTTGCGGTCTTCTCGTCTTCGGCGCTTGCCTTCTTTAGCTGAGGTCTTTCGGACGGCGCGACCGCCGGTTGTAATCGCTTTTCGGCGAGGCT
>CAZTUB010000004.1:0-248055 GCA_964615905.1 uncultured Clostridia bacterium | reverse complement strand
CAAGAGCTCCCAGTTTTTTCAACACCTCTGCGCGAGTATCTTTTGAACGGCGGAGCGCAGAGCCAAGCTCGGCCTGCTCTTTGGCAAGCGACGCGGTCGGCGTCTCTGCGGGGGCGATCTGTTCGACTTCGGCTGCGGCCTGCTCAAGCTGCTCGCCCGCCGCCTGTATGTCTTCACGCGCCGCTGCCACGGCTTCGCCGCCCGGCAGCATTCGCTCAGGGACCATCGCGGCGGCCGCGAGAGCCACCACGCCCGCAAGACAGATCGCGTACCGGCGCGGCAACCGGTATGGCACTATCCGTTCCGCTCGCTCGTTTGAAACGCGCTCGGCCGCGTCATCGATCAAAGCCATCTCGACCGCTTTTTCAGGTCCGCCGCGCTCGATGATCGAGCGCGCAGTCGCCACGCGGTCTTCGAGCCCCAGCACCCGGTCAATATCGAATGCCGCGCGAGCGATGCCCGCGCGGGTCACGTACCACCGCGCGATAAAGCCGCCCGCCACCGCCGCGAAGACGAGCGCGGCAAGCGACCAGCCCGACATATCGAGAGGGCGCAGCCGGCTGTATAGCACGACTGCCGCCGCCGCCAGCCCGCCGACAAAGACCGCGAGCGCGAGGTTGTCTTGAAGCGCAAGCAGCCGCCTGCGCCACATCACTTCCCGCTCAAGCCTGTTGATCTTTAAAAGCGATTCGGTCAAATCCAGCTCCTTACGCGCTCTAATCTTCTCAAGCTGAGATAAAGGCTCAACGCCGTCAGCAGTAAATAGAATACCACCTGTGACAGCCAGATCGGAACCGAAGGAAGCCACACTCCCGGCGGCGTCGGGAACCCCGGTATCAATGACGCGATGGCCGCGAACGGGTTCGTTCGCAAAAGCAAGAAGGTTATGTTTATAAAACTCTGCGACGGGCCGCCGCTGAAGTTGTTCGCGAGCGCGGTGAAAAAGAGGGCGAGCGCGGGCATCGCCGCCACGAGGAAGATGACCGTGAACAGGCTCATCAACTGCGCGAGCACGCCGCGCCTTATCAGCGTGGACCAGTAGAAGCTGATCGAGCAGAACGTGACGCCCGCGACCAGCATGACGAGATAGGCTATCGCTATATCGACCAGGGCGACGCCGCCGAGCGAGTATGTCAGCGCGATAAGCGGCAGCGAGCCGAACAGCGTCAGCATGAGGTAAGAGAGCGCCGCGCCGACCTTGCCGAACAGGATTGTCGAAGGCTTCGCCAGCGAAGCGACCAATAGATCGAAGGTCTGCTGCTCGCGCTCGGATGAGATGGCGCTGGCCGAAAACGTCGGGGCCATCAAACAGATCAGCCCCATCTGCACGTAGATCAGAACGGGCGTCAGCACCACGCCCGCGCGGTTGAGCATCGACGTGGGCGCGTTGTTTGTGAACACGACGTAGATCAATCCGATGATAAGGCTCAGCACGGCGACGTAGCCTGTCAGCACGAGGAAGGCTCGCTTGCCGCGCATCCTTGTGCGCATCTCTTTTATAAGAATCGGGTTTGAAAAGTTCATCGACAGTCCAGTTTGCTTGGGACTGAGGACCGACGACTGTGCGGGCAGACTTGCCATACTTTGCTCTCCTCCAGTTTCAGTTCTCAGCTCCAGGTTATGCTACAGCGCCCCGCGTGATCTTGAGGAATATGTCCTCAAGGTTCGCCTCGGAACGAATGAATCCAAGAATCTTTATATCGCGGTTTATCAAGTAGACAAGCAACTCGTCAACATCGTCGGAGTTGCCGCCGAACTCGGCTTTGATAACCTTGCCGTCGCAGGTCGTATGCTTTATCTCGGGCCGCTCGGCGAGCGCCTGAAGCGCAGGGGCCGGGTCGCCCTTGACGGTTATCTCTATGACGACTGCGCCCGCGAGCTTCGCCGTTATGTCGTCAATGCGACCGGCGGCGAGCAGGGTGCCGCGCTCGATGATCCCGATTGACGTGCAGAAGTCCGCAAGCTCCGTCAGGATGTGAGACGAGACGAGCACGGTCTTTCCCATGCGGCAAAGCTCGCGTATAAGCTCGCGTATCTCGATTCGCGCGTGCGGGTCGAGCCCCGACGCGGGCTCGTCTAGCAGCAGCACTTCCGGGTCGTGCAGCAGCGTCTTTGCCAGACACAGCCGCTGCTTCATGCCGCGAGAAAGGCTCATCACCTGCGCGTCGCGTTTGACGGTCAAATCCGTCAGCTCTAAAACGTCTTCGGTCGCGCGCTTGCGGCGGGAGGGGTCGAGCTTGTAGAGCGCGGCGAAATAGTCCAGGTACTCCCACACGAGCAGGTCGTCGTACACGCCAAAGCTATCGGGCATGTAGCCGATGATGCGGCGGACCTCGTGCGGCTCGCGCTCTATGTCAAAGCCACCGATGCTGAGCCGTCCTTCGCTCGGCAGCATGAGCGTTGAAAGCATCTTTATGGTCGTCGTCTTTCCCGCGCCGTTAGGCCCGATGAAGCCGAAGACCTCGCCGCGCCCGATCTCTAAATTGAGGTTGCTGACGGCGGGAAACTTCCGGTAATACTTCGAGACGTTCTCGATCTTTATCATGCTCGACTGTTCGCTGTTGCTCATTCGATTTCTCGTCAGTCCTTAAAGGTGAATAACGTAAAAAGATTTGCTCGCGCGCTTGAGCCCGTGGCTGAAATCTATCTCGGCGGGCGTCTCTTCGATAAACCCGACCATCACAGGGCGCTCAAGCATCTTTAATGCGAAGGGCAATGTCTCCTTCTCAAAAAAGCCTTTCAAGAAAGCAGGCTGGCCGCCTATCTCGCGGTCGAGCGCGAACGTGATGTCTTCGAATATCGCCATTTCATGCTCGCTCGCGGCAAGCTGTTTTGCGTACCAGTTAGCGAACGTAACCGGCTCGGCTTGAGCCAGCGCCACCTGCTTCTGCTCGCCTCCGCCGAGGTCGAACGGCTCGGTGATCCCGTCAGCAGTCATGAGCACGGCTTTCGTTATCGGCGTGCCGCCAAGATTTTTGACCGTCACCGCCGCCGGGCCCGCCGAAGCGTTTAAAGAGACGAGCGCGGGCGCGCTTTCTTTCATCGAGCGGGACTGGAAGACGGCCGAGGTCCAGGTGTTCATCGGCACCCTCATCGCGAAATGTTGCGGCTCGCGTTTTGAAACGAATTCTTCTACGGTCGAAGGCCCCGGCCCCATATCTTCTCGCATATCGCTCGCGTAAGTGTTACTGCCCGCGAACCGAATATCGTGTGTGTCTTTTGAAGTCGGCATGATCATAATGCCTGTGGTCACGCGCGCGACCCCGTCGTTCTGGTGCAGCTCGACAAGCGAAACGTCTGCGGCAATCGACCGCCCTCCACGGCTCACCTGCGCGACGGCTACGCTTACGGTCGTAAAGAGAATTACGACGGCGGGGATCGTCAGCCAGGCCAGGTCCGTCTTGCGCCTCCACCTCAAGATGAGGTAGTTGAGCGGCCCGACCAGCACGACATATGCCAGCAAAAAGAGGAGAACGTATCTTGAAGAAGGAGGCTCGATCTCTGCCAGCTTGAAGAGATAGTTGTGAATTCCGTAATCGTTCGAGTAGTTCCCCTGCCGCATCCCGCGAGTGACCCAGTTGACGGGCTTGGGCCGGTTCTCGACCGCGGGCAGAAGCAGGTCGCTCCAGAGGTCTTTTGCAGCCCCCCATCCCCTGTAGGGGTTGAGCTTGGGGTTGAACGCAACAAAGCGGACGAGCCCCGCGCCGTAGTTCTTCTCTGCGACCACGGGCCGCTCGCTCGAACCGATGAGCACTCGCGCGCCGGGGCGCAACCGCGCAGACATCACAAGCGACTGATCGGCAGACTCAAACTCTCCGTAGATGGCCGTCAGCTCCGAAAGCTGGCCCGCGCTTGCGCCCTGCGCCTCGACCGGCAAGATATTGTCGAGCCCTGTCGCACGGAGCCCCGCGAAGTCCGCGCCCCCGGAGACGATCAGCAACCCGCCCGAAGCTACCCACAGCCTCAAAGCGCGTGCCTGATCTTCCGTCAGCTGGCTCAACGGCCCGTCGCCTAAGATGACCGCGTCGAGCTGATCGTATGAGACATAATCGCGCGGCAGGTCTTCAGATGAAACCACGGTCGGGCGCGCGATCAAGGACTGTTGCTGCGAGCCGAAACCGCGCCGTCGTGGAGGAGGCGGCGGCACGGGCGGCACAGGCGAAGCCCCAGGCGAGGCCGACGGCGAGCTTGAAGGCGAAGACGATGGCGAAGCAGAAGGCGTGGTCTGCGGCTGAGACGTTTGAGGCTGAGGCGGCTGGGGCTGAGGTGGCTGCGGCTGCACGCCGCGACCCTGCGTCGGGTCCGGGGTGGGGCGCGGCCTGTTGCTAAAGGGCAGCCGGTTGGGGATCCTGAAGATCTCCGTCGAAGTGATGCTGTTAAGCGTGGTTGCGTCCGTGTCTACGACGCCGATCTCCATCTCGTCGCTCAGCCCCCACTGGCCTTGCACGTTTAGCGTCGCCTCGGCGATAACCCTGTCGCCTGACACGAGCCGCACCTGGCATGGCTCGTCAGAGCTAAGAAAAGCCGAAACCTCGTGGTACTGGCGCGACCCGGTTGGGAGCTGCACCTCTTTTACGAACTCGCGGTATTGCGAGGTTGGTCCCTGGTCCGACTCCACGCGGACGACCAGACGCCCGTTCACGGCCTCGCCCTGGTTGGCGACCGCTATGCGGAAAGGGACCCATGTGCCGTTCAAGACGTGAACAAAGATTCTGCCGAACCCGGCTTTCACAGACATCTCTACGCCGTCGGCCCGCGCTTCTGCGACGCCGGAATTGCCTTCGGCCCGTTGTTCGTCCGTCTGCGCGCCCGCGCTAAAGGTGAAAAGCGCCGCCGTCGAACCGAACGCCGCTGCCAGCAAAATTACGATCAGCAAAGCCCTGCGCTTTAGCATAAGACCTGTGTGACTCCATTTCTTTTAATGACAAAAAGGTCCCGCCCCATTCAATAAACCACGAAAGGATGAAGCTTGAATCTCAAACCCGGTTAGCTTGCTCATTACTATACAGTCAAACTCCCATACGATTCAACGGATGCAAAGTTCCGGCGCTATTAGCCGCGTCCTTCAACTGACAACCGGCTTTCAAGATGCTAGATTAACTCTGAAGGATGTATCACCGGAGATCATAAGATGAAATTTGCAAGCAAAGCCATACACGCGGGCCAGGAGCCCGACCCGACGACAGGGGCCGTCATCGTCCCTATCTACCAGACATCGACCTACGCCCAGGAGAGCATAGGCAAGCATAAAGGCTATGAGTACGCGCGCACGCAGAACCCGACGCGATCAGCGCTCGAAGGCAACCTGGCCGCGCTCGAAAGCGGGCGGGCCGCCTTCGCCTTCGCCTCTGGCATGGCCGCAACCAACGCCGTCATGACCTTGCTCAAGGCGGGCGACCACGTCATTGTGAGCGACAACACATACGGAGGCACGTTCCGGCTGTTCGACAAGGTGCTCAGGAAATTCGGGCTCGAATTCAGCTACGTCGATGCGAGCGAGCCGCAAGCGGTCGAGGACGCCGTGCGCGCCGAGACGCGCATGGTCTTTGTCGAGACTCCCACAAACCCCGTGATGGCGCTCGTAGACATAAGCGCGGTGGCAGAGATAACCAGGCGGCGCGGGCTGCGGCTCGTCGTCGACAACACCTTCATGAGCCCTTACTTTCAGCGGCCGCTCGAACTCGGCGCCGACATCGTCGTACATTCGACGACTAAGTACCTCAACGGCCACAGCGACAGCGTTGGCGGCGCGGTCGTCCTAAACGACGAAGAGGACATTGCCCAGATAAAGTTTATCCAGAATGCTGCGGGGGCGATCCTTTCGCCGATGGACTCCTGGCTCGTGCTTCGTGGGACGAAGACGCTCGCGGTGCGCATGCGCCAGCACGACGAAAACGGTCGCGTCGTCGCGCAGTTTCTATCCGAACACCCGGAGGTGCGAAAGGTCTATTACCCCGGTCTGAAATCGCACCCCCAGTACGAGCTGGCTCGGCGGCAGATGTCGGGCTTCGGCGGCATGATCTCGTTTGAGACAGGGTCACTTGACAGGGCGCGGCGCGTGCTCGAAGGCGTGAGGCTTTTGACGCTTGGGGAATCGCTCGGCGGGGTCGAGAGCTTGATCTCGCATCCGGCCACGATGACGCACGCCTCTGTGCCTGAAACCGAGCGCAATCGCCTCGGTATCACGGACGGCCTTGTGCGCGTATCGGTCGGGATTGAGGACGCCGAAGACATCATCGAAGACCTCGACCGCGCGCTCGGAGGCGTTTGAACGGACGAAACAACTGTTCGCCAATCGGTTGTTGCGCATCATAGAAAAATACAGCATAATCAGCCGACATCTCGATTTGGTTTCGGATGGATAAGAGGAGAGGACAGGCCGCGCCATCAAAGCATCCTCAAGCGGCAGAGGCTGCTGAAATAGATATGCCGGAAGAGATCGGTTTCAATATTGCTGTGTACGCTAAAAGCGATGTGGGCATGGTGCGCCCAGGCAACGAGGATAACTTCCTCGTTCTCAACCTCTCGACGGCAGACACCTGGACCCCGGACACCGTAAACGGCGACCCGCCCGATCCTTTGACTACTTTTACGCAAAGCCATTACGGCTCGGTGCTCGCGGTAACCGACGGCATGGGCGGCGCGCTCGCGGGCGAAGTCGCCAGCCGGCTCGCGGTCGAGTGCGTGCGTGACCGGTTGCTTGAGCTACAGGCGAGCCCGACTTACAGCAAGTTCCCGTTTCACGAACGGCTGAGGCTTGCAATCGAGTTGTCAAACCTCTACATCCACGAGATGAGCTTGAAGCGGCCGGAGTACGCCGGTATGGGCGCCACCTTCACCGCCGTAGGGCTGCACGGGTCGATGGCATACTTCGCGCAGATAGGCGACAGCCGCGCATACCTGATTCGCGGCGGGCAGGTGCAGCTCGTCACGCGCGACCAGTCGCTCGTCGGACAGCTAGTACAGGCAGGCCATATCACAGAAGAAGAGGCCGAGCGCCACACATACAAGAACGTCATCCTTCAGGCGCTGGGCGCCGCGCCCCGCATAAACGTGGTCATAGACCGGCTGGCATTGAGGGAGCTCGATATTCTTGTGATGTGCTCGGACGGGCTTTCAAACAAAGTGCGCGGCGAAGAGATGATCCGGGTAATCGCCGAGTCGCCTTCGCTAAAAGAGGCGTGCGAGGGGCTTGTTCAGAAGGCGAACGAGCGGGGGGGCGAGGACAATATCACGGTCGTCGTCGCGCAGTTCACAGGCGGTAAGCTGCGCGCATTCGATTCAAAAGAGATAGATCGTGACCAGAACGAAACGGCGCCGCTTAATAGCGGGACAGGCGCGCTTCAACCTGAAGGTAAGAGCTCGGAGCGCTGGGGCGCTGAGACGGTCCCGCGCCACCCGGACCTGCCCTACGAGATAGACCCCGAATTGCTCGACGACGAAGAAGACACGATCCGCCCCGACGAGCAGGATTCTCGCGCTACTGAAAAACTCGATAAATAAAAGCTCGATTAGAATTTTGAACTATTTAATGAACAGATTCTGACATCTTCTGATAGAATGTCGCCCGGTTGTAGAGCAACCCCCTCCCCCGGTTGATTCAACTAGTCTTTCCCAGTCGATCTGGGCATGGATTTTACTATTCATAGACTGCCTGAAGGGTACAGGCCGATGGATTTCTCTGGCCAGATTCATAGCATGCGCGCCCGGATAGAAGAGCTTCGGCAGAGCGCCGGACAGAGTGTGACGCTCGCCGAAGTATTTGAAGAGCTTCAAGCAACACTCGACCAGATGAGTGAGGCCGCCGAAGCGCTCACAAGCCAAAACGAAGCGTGTGCCAGCAACCTGCAATTACTTGAGTCGGAGCGCAGGCAGGGACACGAGCTTTTACAGCGCGAGCAGGCCGCGCGGTTGGAAGCCGAAGCCGCAACCCGCGCCAAAGACCAGTTCCTGGCAACCGTCTCGCACGAGATACGCACCCCGCTAAACGCGATCCTCGGATGGACACACATCTTGCAGTCGGCCAAGACCGATAAAGAAACCTTGATAAAAGGGCTTCAGGTTATCGAGCGCAACGCATATTCGCAGGCGCAAATCATAAGCGACCTGCTAGACATTTCGCGCATCGTAGCGGGCACGCTTCACCTTGAGATGATCGCCGTCGACCTGGCCTCGATTGTCTTGCGCTCCGTCGAGATGATGCGCCCTGTAGCCGCACAAAAAGGTATCGAGATTACAACCGGGTTCAGCCATGACGACCAGCAGATCACAGGCGACCCGGACCGCTTGCAACAGATAGTGCTAAACCTGCTGTCGAACGCAATTAAGTTTACCCCCGAAGCCGGACAGATCGAGATACGGCTTGAAACCGAAGGGGATCATATCCGCCTTACCGTTAGTGACACAGGGATAGGCATCGCGCCTGACTTCATGCCTTTCGTCTTTGACCGCTTCAGCCAGGGCGACGCGGAAACAACGAGAAAGATCGGCGGGCTTGGCATAGGGCTTTCGATTGTGCGCCACCTTGCGCAGATGCACGGCTGCAAGGTCGAAGCGCTGAGCGCGGGTCTGGACAGGGGTGCTACTTTCATCGTGACATTCCCGACCGCAAGCGAGGTAGAGGAGACTTTTGAACGCCCGGAACAGGTCGCAGCCGTTGAACCGGCCTCGGTGCAGGAGAGCGCAATCTCGCTCAAGGGCATAAACGTCCTCGCAGTCGATGATGAAGCTGACGCTCGCGAGATGCTAGGGTTGGTGCTAAAAGACCTGGGCGCTCAGGTGGTGCTGGCCGAAAGCTGTGGCGACGCTTTAAAGATAATAAAAGAGAGTGACGAAGCCGGACCAACCGACGCGCGGCTCGATATCATTGTCGCCGATATAGCGATGCCCGGAGAAGACGGGTTCGATTTGATAAGGCAGGTAAGAGACCTGCCTAAAGACCGTGGCGGCAATATCCCCGCCGTCGCGCTGACCGCTTACGCCGGGCCCGAAGACCGGCAGCGGATAATGCTATCGGGCTTCCAGGACCACCTTCCAAAACCTGTCAGCCTGTCAGAGCTTGCGCAGGTCGTCTCGCGCCTCGCCGGAAGAAGGTAAAAGGAACAGGTGACGAGTGACAAGTGACAAGAAAGAGAAGACGCTGGTGCGGGTTCTTCTCTCTTTCTTGTCACTTGTCACTCGTCACTGTTTACTTTTCCTTGTCACTGTTTACTTTTCAGCTCCGTAGTAGACGCGCTTGTGCGAGAGAATTTGCGGGCTGTTTGCAAGCGCCTTGACCGTTGGCGTACCTGTCGGGCCGCCGGCGTCGACTACGTACCCCGGATAAAACGGCGGCGATTGCCCTTGATCGTATCGCGGGTCCCACACGCCTTTGTACTGGTAGCCGTGGAACTGGCCGTCATAGACTCCGAGGTTGTCGTAATTCGTCGATTGCGCACCGCCGACAAGTGTGAACCTTCCCTTGTTCGGGGTATTCCTCCAGTTATCGATGTCAGACCTTATGCGTCCGCCGTAGGGTCTTCCATTCGGTCCGAGCACGCCGTTGCCCGCGTCGTCTTTCAGCTCGAATGCTGCAATCGAAGCGTGGACGGTCAAATTATCAAGGCCCCGGCTCGGTATCTCGATATTTCCGCCTGCCGCGTATATGCCGAGCACGTTATTGGCCTTCGGGTTTATCGGGTTGCCCTGCGGATCGACCACAGGGGTCTCATATGTCATATCGCCTTTGATCGTGACGCTGCCGCCGCTGACAGGTTTCTGCCGGTTGTCTGTGGCCACGCCGCCCGCCGTCACAGTAACGGCGAACTCGGAATCGATTGCGGGGATGGGCTGGTCGTTGCCGTCACGGCCCGGCCCGCGAATCCCGCGAATGTCGCCGTAGACATAAAGCGATGCGGCGGCGCGCTTGCCCGATGTGTTTATCGACCGGTCGAGCGGAACGCCTTTGAGCGTGCGAGCGCCGTCGCCCGAATCTATGGTCGTGGTGCCCGCGTCTATGTCGATGACGACGGTCGTGGTCTTGCCGTTCTGCGTTATCTTGATCGTCTGGCGATTGCCGGACGGGTCGGCGCTCAGCACAATGTCGTCGCTATCGCCCATGACGTAGATGCCGCTGCCTGTGAGAGCCTCGCCGTCGCTTGGGATGTATACGCCTTTTTTGAGAGTCGGCACTGTCGATTCCGGGTCTTTCGGGTCGGGAAGCTTTGTGTTCAGGTCGCCGGCGGCGCGCAGGTTCGTGTGCAGCTCGCCGTCTGTGGGCGCGCCCGCCGCAAGCGCGGAGCCTCCGTCAAGCACAGCGCGCGCCTGGTCGAAAGCGTTTCCGGTCGCCGGTATCGGGTCGACGCCGCGATCAAACCCCGCCATGAATTTTGGCGCAACCAGCACGCCGCCTACGATTGCCGAGTCCGCGTCAACAGGCGGAGGCGGCGTCCCTGCGTTGAACCTGTAGTAGCTCGCGGTCTTGTAAGACTGCGTAACGTAGCCTCTGAATACCGGCGGGTCCGACCCGTCGGCCGGTGTCCAGAAGCCGAACCGCTCGTTTGTGTGAATTCGCCCGGCAAACCTGTCGCCCGGCCCAAGCCCCTGGTAGATGAACGGGCCTTCGGGGTTGTATGGATTGAAGTGGTCAAGAAAGAGGGCGAACTCGGCGAAGCTGCCTACGCGCAGCCCGCCGCCGTCAGCTTTAACGAGCAGCTTGAAATTCACTATCCCTTCTTCAATAAGCGTGACGCTGCCGTTGAGACCTTCGATTCCCTCGCCCCTCGCTTCTACCTCGTAAGAGACAGAGTAAGGCTCGACCTGACCCAGCCTGGGATAGACCGGGTTGATATATGTCACGCGCCGTGACCTGTGCGCGGGGTTGTCATCGGTCGCGGGAAAAGGCACGTTTATGCTCTTAACCTTGATCTTTGTTTCGTAGGCCGCGTTGTTCGGAAATTTCTCCTTTAGGTTGAGAGCCTGCTCGGCTGCGGTCGTGAAATCTTTCTCGTTGAGAGTCGGCTCGCCCGCGCGTATGACGACCGGCTCAGGCAGCGATGCGAGCACGAACCTGTCGCTTCTGATCATGCGGTGGAGGTTCTGGATTCCCGCTTCCGCGGCATAGAACCCGCTCGTCACGTTCTTGAAGTTCGATGTGACAAACTTATCCGAAACCGACGAGAAGGTCACCGCAAGCCCAAGCATGAGCAACAGCGACATGATCAGCAGTACGGCGACCAGCGCCACACCCGATTCATCCGAGCGCCGGTTCAATTCCCCGGCCGGTTGCTCGCAGGGCTTGCCCGAAGCACGCTCGCCTCGCGTCTTCAAAGATAATGTCAGAACCGCTCTTCTTACTCTGTCCATCACTCTCACCTCTCGAATAGACCCTCGAAACAGATTCGATCAACCACTCACGCGCCGCCTAGGGTCGCGGGTTCAACCGCTCGCCTAGCCTGGGCGGCTTGCCTATGCGGCGCGAACGCCTGTTCCACCCGTCGCCGCCGGGTCCGCCGTCGCCATCCCACGGGCCGCCACCCGATCCGCCGCCGCCGTCATCCCAGCCGCCGCCTGGCCCGCCCGGTCCGCCCGGTCCACCGCCGCCCGGCCCGCCGGGGAAGCCGCCGCCCGGTCCGCCGCCGTCAGGATCGCCACCCGATCCGCCGCCGGGTCCGCCGGGCAACCCTGGATTGCGAGTCCCGTTCGATGACCCGAAAGTTCCGTCGGGCAGGTTGCGCGGGCGGATTACGCTCGCAAGCGTGATGAGCCTTTCGGCGTCGGGGTCATCCTTAACCTCTGTGCGCGCGGTAAGCGTCACTTCGATAGCCAGCGTCTTTTTGTCACTCTCTATGCTCTGCTCTTTGACCCACTGGCCTTCGACTTCGCCGTCCTGCAACTCAAGGTAACGCAGCTGGAATGCGACCACGTTTCGGGCAATAGTTATAGGCTCGTTGTCGTTGACGGAGAGCGCGAAGGTCGGGTGCTCTTTATCATTTTCACGGTCGATGAAGTAACGCTTGATCGTCACGGGCCGCAAACTGAACGCGCCGTTCTCGTAAAGCGATTCGTACGGGACGACAGGCTCTACGCCGCTGTGCTGCACGGTGTCAAAGCTAAGCCCCACTGTCCCTTCATTTGTCATGCGCGCGTTTGTGACCTTTATAAAATCGAACTGCACGGAGCCGTCTGGCAGCGTCGAGCTTATGATGAACTCTTCGTCGGGCTTGATTGAATCGACGACCGCTCCGGGCTCAAGCAACCCCTGGCCGTTCGGGAGCACTTCGACGTATCGCTCCGAGGCGTTGAAGGGGCGGCTCGATGCCGCGACGAGCGGCAGGGCTGCCGACGGCATCTCGGTTTCGGTATCGGATGAGACTATCGTCACCTCGTCGGTCTTGCCTTCGGGCCCGTTGTAGGAATAGATCGACCGGAATTTCTCTCCGAGCCCGAGCCCGTTCTCTTTCGCCTGCTGGATGTCGCGTGTGAGAAAGTCGATCATCAACCGCGCGTTCTGATCCATCTCTGATACGCCTTGCTCTGTCCTGAAAATCTTCTGGCTCTTTGTAAGCAAAGCGATGACCGACCCCATGATCAGCGTGAAGACCATCATGGCGATCATCAGCTCTGTCATCGAGAAGCCGCGCTCACCGCTCGGCGTTTCAGTTGAGTTCTGTCTTAAACCTTGAGCAATCATTTGATGAACCTCGTTTCGGTTGATCTGTCCCGCGCCTACTGGTTCGAAATTATTGTGTAGAGATCGACAAGCTCGGGGAGCTTCCCGGCAGGCGGGTTCTCGCTCGTCACGCGGACGGCCAGCGTAAGCCTGCGGTCCGCGGCGTTCTCTTCGTTGCTCGACATGATGGCCCAGCGGCGCGTGTACGTTACGCGCTCGTCGCCAAACGGGTTGCCTTCGTAAACCGAGCCGTCCGGCCGCCGCGTCTCCGCTTTTCCATTGGGCGTGACGACCGTAATCGTGCCTTCGGGCTCTACGTCGTCGCGACCGGCTATGATGATCTTGTCGAAGTAGGGCAAGCCGTCCCCGCCCCAGGAATCCTGTTCGAGGTCACCGACGATGAAAGCAAAGTCGGCTCCCTGCCCGCCGGGGTTCGACTTCATCTTGGCCGGATCGACCAGCCGCTGGAACGAATAGGCTCCGAGTTGTTCGAGCTTGTCCTGCGCGAAAGTCGTGGCGGTCGTCAGGTTGCGCGAGCTTGCGTTTGTCTTCATCGCAACCGTAAACATCCCCGCGAGACTCACAAGCCCTATCACCGTCACGAGCATGGCAAAGACCGCTTCGATCAGCGTAAGCCCGCGCTCGTTTGATTGAGTCTCTAAAACGTGAGGCAGTAGATCGTTACCCTTCTCTTTTTTCGTCATAACTTTGCCAGTCCCGGCGGCGCTTCGGATTCCGACCCTCGGATTGCCGCCGTCGTTTAACCCTTCGCCTCCGACACGGTTACCTGCCCCGTGGGCGAGACGGTCACTAATGCGTAGTAGCCGTCCAGACCGTTCAGTCGTATTACAGGGCTCTCTGCGGGCATGGGTGTGACCACGCCTCGACCGTCGAAGGCTATCTGTCTGGGAGCATCATCAGAGACAGTGATGCCGTCGGGCAGGACAACTGCCCCTCTGTTTTCCGGCTCGGCCTCTCCCTTGGGGTCATACTGCTCTATATCTATGCGCTGGCCTTTGCCGATCATGATGCCCGCCCGCACGTTGTTCGATGTGGCAAGAAAGCGCGCGCGCTGGACCGCTGTGGCGACGTTGCGCGCCGCGACCCCGAGCCTGTACATCCTCATGTATGCGATGGCCTGCGGAATGACGAATGCCGCGATGATCGAAATCACCAGAAGCACCACCGCTATCTCGATCATCGAAAAGCCGGAATCGTTTCGCCGCGAGCGTGAGGTTGGTTTGGTCTTTAGCCGAAACATAAGGTTACACAAGTGGCAGCCAGTTACTCACGGCTGAGCTTCAGAGTTCCATGAGATCAGCCGGTTAAATGACTGCGTCAAACGCTGTTTCTGTAAAAATTGGGTGGAATAGCCGGGGGGGCAGTAAAGATAGGAGCCTCAAGCCGACCAGTTATAAGGCAACCGTCATGCCAGAAACGGCGTCGAGGCGACCGGCGCGTCATTGCTGGCTAGGCGGAAAGGTTTCTAGTACACTTGCAAAAGGGCGCGGGCGCAAATAGATAAACGGTTCATACCCGGAGCAATAATGGTCACATCCATTAATGAGAAAGAGTATATTTCGACAGACAACCTCGATCTGTTGCTGGGCGTGTTGCCGCCGCACATCTGCGACGCGCTGACACGGCGCGGCACGATGGAGACGCTGATCGAAGTGGTCATGGACCTGGGCCGCCAGCCCGAAGCCCGCTACACGGACCACGCCGTCTACCTGAACGACGCCGCCGTTACTCGCGAGGACATCCAGTACGTTTCGAGCCGCGTGGGCCATTTCACGCGGGACAACCGCGCGGGGATAGAGCGCACGCTCCACCGCATATCGGCCATGCGAAACCGGCTGGGCGAGATCGTCGGGCTGACCTGTCGAGTCGGCCGCGCTATCTACGGCACCGTCGACATAATCCGCGACATCGTCGAATCGGGAAAGTCGATTCTGCTTATGGGGCGACCCGGCGTCGGCAAGACGACGCTTTTGCGCGAAGCGGCGCGAGTGCTCGCAGACGACCTGGACAAGCGCGTGATCGTAGTAGACACCTCGAACGAGATAGCCGGCGACGGCGACGTGCCGCACCCGGGGATAGGCCGCGCGCGGCGCATGCAGGTTCCCGACCCGGAGCACCAGCACGCCGTGATGATCGAGGCGGTCGAAAACCACATGCCCGAAGTCATAGTCATCGACGAAATCGGCACTTCGCAAGAAGCGCTCGCCGCTCGCACAATTGCCGAGCGCGGCGTACAGCTCATAGCTACCGTTCACGGCAACACGCTCGAAAACCTCATGCTCAACCCGACGCTTTCCGACCTCGTCGGCGGCATACAGCCCGTGACGCTTTCGGATGAAGAAGCTCGCCGTCGCGGCACTCAAAAGACGGTGCTAGAGCGCAAGGCCCCGCCGACGTTCGATGTGTTGATAGAGATTCAGCAGAAAGACGTTCTGGCCATACACCAGGACGTGGCCGATGCCGTGGACCAGATGCTGCGCGGGTTCCTTCCGAGCCTTGAGATACGCGAGCGAAGACCCGACGGCGAAGTGACGATCACGCAGCCAGAGCCGCAGCACAGGGATAGGGCTCCGGCCGAACGCGAGCCCTCGCGCAGCCGAGGCCGCGAAGCGCCTGTAAAAGGTAAGAAGCGAAAGACGCTTCGCATCTTCCCATACGCTTTGAGCCGCGAAAGGCTGGAGCGGGCGATTGACGATCTAGGGGTCGCGGCGGAAGTGACAAACGATCTGAGCAATGCCGATATTCTGTTGACGCTCAAGTCGCACGCGAAGCGCCAATCCCAGCGGCTGCGCGAAGCGCGGGGGTTGAACGTCGAGGTCCACGTGGTCCGCGCAAACACGCTGACACAGATGGAGAACTTCCTGCGCGAGTCGTTCGGCATGCGCGGGCAGGGCGCGAGCGAAGACGCGGCCATGCAGGAGGTCGAGGACGCGGTGATCGAGGCCCTTGAGAATAATCGCAGCGTCGAGCTGTCGCCGCAGCCGAATCACCTGCGCCGCCTGCAACATCTATACGTCGAGCGCAGCGGGCTGTCGTCGGAAAGCAAAGGCCAGGAGCCTATGCGCCGCGTCATAGTCCACCCGCACAGGTGACGGCTCATCTTTTGAGACCACTTTGCTTTTAAGATTACTTTACTGGGGTGAAGGCTTCCCAGTCGTATGTGATGCCGAGCGTGATCCCGGTTTTCGGCGCGCGCTTTGAGAGCCCGAAGATCCCTGCCGCGTTCCACCTGACGCCGAGCGCGCGAATCTGAGCGCCGATGCGTGCCTGCGAAAAGTCGTCCGTGCCAAGCGGCGTGCGGCCGCGAGTCGAGTGAAACCCGTTCACTTCGCCGACGATGTTGAGATCGTCGTTTACGGTGTAGATCCCTGCAAGCCCGTACATCAAGACATCATTCTGTGTGAACTCATTTACGGGCGCTTGAAGTATGCCTATGCCGAGATTGCCGAACAGGTTCAGCCTGTCGTCCATGACGCGCTTGCCCGCCGTTATCATGGCGAAGAAGTTTGTGGTGTTCAGTCCTATGCCGCGAGTCTGGTCCGAGTTGGGCAGTTGAACGCCAAAGCGAAACCCTGCCGAGGGCAACCGCTTCGATTCATTCCGCAGCTTGATCTTCATCCACAGCGTCACGTCGCCCACGTCGTTTGTGTCCGAATCGTTTGCGCCCAGCTTCAACGGCACTGCCGACGGCCCGCGCTCGTCAACGGAGAGGAGATTGTAGATAGGCCACTCGACCTGGAACTCGACATTCGGAGCGAGCCCGAAGCTCAGTCGCGTGTCGGCAAGTTTTGTCAAATCGCCGCGAAGCCCCGAAAGCGGGAATCGCTGGTCCTGCAAGAACTCGAAACCGGCTTCGATGCGGATAACGCCCGGCTTGATTATGTCCACGTCTTCGGTCAACAAAGGGCGCTGCTGCGCGGCGGTCGTGTGCGCAGAAAGGAGCGCGATCAAAAACGCGAGCGCTGCTCGAAGCGGGATCGGATTACCGAGCCTGAAAGCCATACGGTCAATCTCCAAATAGTTTCATCCCAGCGCCGCGATTTTATGAGCAGCGGGCGGGTTTGTCAATTTCGCCCGGATAATTGGCGCGCGACCGTCGCGGGCTTTGATGTCACCTTGACACACCGGCAAGATACGCTAAAGTTATTGTCGCATTTGAAATTAAGGACTGATGATATTTTCATTGCCCGGTGCGCCCCCAACCCGATTCCAGTTTACGAACAAATCGACGGGCTCTGTTTTTAGGGAGACTTCTTGATGAAAGCTGTACGTGTGAGAATCCTGCTGGCCGTTTTACTGCTCGCAGCAGTTGCCGTAGCGGGCGCGTTGCCGGGGTGGTCCGACACCCGGACAGAGCCCGCCGAAAGTGCGGACGCCGCCGAGCCGCGCGCAAAGCAAGACCGAGCAAGGCAGGCGCGCCAGCAAACTCTGCTCTCTTATCGCAGCCCCGGCTCTGTGCATAAGCTCGTGATCCCGGCGGGTAACGTGCAGCTTGAGCGAGAGCTTGTCTCGTCGGGCAAAGCCATAAAGTCCCGGCGGTACGGCCAGTACACGCTCCTCGATGGGGCCGATAACGCGATTTCGACAATCGACTCTTCAGTCCTCGAAAAGGCTCAGCTTCGCGACGATTTCAACTTGATAATGCTCAAGCGCGGGCAGCTCGATACAACGGGCGCAGACCCTGTGATCGCTGAAGCCTTGCGCCAGCCCGAAGGCCTGCCCGTATCGTTAAACATCGTTCAATTATTCGGCCCGCCGACCGCCGAGGCCGTGGCTAAGATAAACCAGAGCGGCGCGGAGATCGTCTCTTACATACCGAACAACGCATATCTGGTCTGGGCGACGCCTGCCGAGCTTGCCCGTCTTAACTCCGCAAACCAGGCGGACCTCGTGCAGTGGTCCGGCCCGTTTCATCCTGCGTACAAGATCGACCCTCGCATAAAGATCGATTCGGTCGAGCAG
This sequence comes from uncultured Clostridia bacterium, assembly GCA_964615905.1. GTDB lineage: Bacteria > Acidobacteriota > Blastocatellia > UBA7656 > UBA7656 > DATLMR01. Next base: position 230,423 of record CAZTUB010000004.1, on the reverse strand, counting down.
ATTGCTGCTTCGATTGAGATCATAGGCTCGCAGGGCTCGCGTGAGGCAATCGAGAAGATCAAGCTACTCGCGCGCGAAGTTTTGATGCCGGAGTTCGATGCCGCCGGCACGGTTCATATAAAGGTGCTGGCCGAATCGTTCAGGCTCGCGGAGCTTGCGCGGCTCCCCGAAGTTCTGGCCGTCGAGCCGTGGGTCAAGCCTGTGCTTACAGACGAGCGCGCGAACCAGATAGTCGCCGCCCCGCTCGCTTTCGATAACAACAGCCCTGTCGGGCGACCGTCTACGCCGGGTTATATGGATTACCTGGCCTCAATCGGACTGAATACGCCGTTCGATTTTTCCGTAGACGTAGCCGATACGGGGTTCGACACGGGCGCGAATCAAGCGGGCCTGATACACCCGGACTTCCTCGACCTTCAGGGTAAATCCCGAATAAGTTTCCTTCACGATTTCTCAGGAGACTTCGACGCGCACAACGGCGACCCTTCGATCTTGCAGACACACGACACGCTGGGCCACGGGACTTTGAACGCCTCGATCATCGGCGGTCTCAACACCAAGACGGGCAGCGCGTTTGCCGACTCGCTTGGGTACCAGTACGGGCTGGGCGTCGCCCCGTTTGTGAAGATCGGCATATCGAAGCTGTTCGATGACAATTCAAATTTCGCGCGCTTCTCTTTCGAGGAGTTCGCTTCGACTTCATATCGAAGCGGGGCGCGGATTTCGAGCAATAGCTGGGGCGGGTGCAACCCGCTCTTCGGATTTTGCAACCTCTACAGCGACGATTCCAGAGTCTTCGACTCGCTCGTTCGCGACGCGCGCCCGGAAGAGGGCGGCAACCAGAGCTACGTGATAGTCGTCTCCGCGGGCAATGAAGGCAACCTGTTTGACGGCACGATCAACATGCCCGGAACGGCTAAGAACGTCATCACCGTCGGCGCGAGCGAAAATTTCAGACCGGAGCCGACCAGCCCCGGCGACGCTTGCGAGACCCCGCCCGTGATTGCCGATGATGCGATGGACGTGGCGCTCTTTTCCTCTTCGGGCAGGACGCAGGACGGGCGCGCCAAGCCCGACCTTGTTGCGCCGGGGACGAACATGATCGGTGCGGCTCCGCAGGACGCTTTCTACAAGACGAAGGATGTAGAGGAGCTTGAAGTCTGCAACAGGTACTTCCCTGTCGGGCAGACTCTCTACACAATGACATCAGGCACAAGCCATTCAACGCCCGTCGTTTCGGGCGCGGCGGCGCTCGCTTACCAGTGGTTCAAGCTCCGTTCCGGCGTCGAGCCGAGCCCGGCGCTCGTAAAAGCTTTCATCCTCAATTCAACGACCTACCTGACAGGCGATCTCGCGGGCGACGACCTTCCGGGCAAGCATCAAGGGTGGGGGCTGTTAAACATCAGGCGGATGTTCGAGACGACCGACCGTGTAGTTCTGGATGAATCACCCGCGCGCACGTTCACACAGAGCGGCGGCCAGCCTTTTGAGATAACAGGGGTCATCACAGACGCGTCGAAAGAGTTCCGCGTTATGCTCGCCTGGACCGACCCGCCTGGCAGCACGACTACCAACGCGCCATACGTCAACCAGTTGAACCTCGAAGTCGTAATCGGCGGCGTCGTTTATCAAGCGAACAACTTTTCCGGGCAATACTCGACGCCGGGCGGCGTGGCCGATTTCCTAAACAACGTGCAGGGCGTGAGAATCAAGCCGGGGACGACCGGCCCGTTCGTCGTGCGAGTCAAGCCTGTAATAATCGCGGGCGACGGCGTGCCGGGAAACTCAACCGAGGTCGACCAGGACTTTGCGCTCGTAGTCACAAACGGGCGAGAGATGCCGCTTCCTGTGCTCGCGGTCGAAGAGGTAGACGGGGCCGCGCAAGGGGTCACGGTCCACCACCAGAACGGCGCGACAGACAGCTCTCTCATCCCCGGCGAGACGGCAAACGTTACGGTGGCGATCAAGAACTTTTCGCAAACGGTCGGCGCTGAAGGCGTTTCGGCGAGACTCATACACGCAGGCACGGCGAGCAATGAATCCGAGTACCCGGCCATCGGCGCGGGGGCATCCTCGGCCAACCTTGTCCCTTTCCAGGTGACTGTGCCTTCGTCTGTAAGCTGCGGCTCGCTTATCGAGTTGCAATTGAATCTAGACACGGCGGCCGGCGCGGTTCTGCTCCCGGTGCGCGTGCGCGCAGGGCGGCTGGCGGCGACAGGCGGCCAGAGAACCCTGCTTAACGACGACGTCGACTCAGGCCGCGTCAAATGGAAGTTCAAGAAAGGATTTTCCGTCACGACAGGTACGGGCACGAGCGGCGCGAAGTCTTACCGCGCGGTTGACCGAGGGCTGCTCGTTGATAACGAGTTGCTGTCGTCGATGACGCTGAAAAAGAAGCTTAACATCCCCGCCAACGCGGGCAACATAAGGCTGAGCTTCTTTCACATGTACAACTTTGACGTAGGGTTTGACGGAGGGGTGGCAGAGATTTCGACCGACGGCGGGGTGAGCTGGCAAGACCTCGGCTCGCGTGTGATCGTCGGCGGGTATGACGGAAAGGTATCGGGCGCGCACACGTCTGCAAACCCGCTCGGGGACCGTTTCGCGTGGACTACGCACGGGCGCGCGGGCATCTTCACCCCCGTGGTCATAAACCTGGACGACTTCGCCGGGCAGACCATTCGCTTGCGCTTTCTGGCCGGGTTCGACCAGGGGACAGGCGTCAACGAAGGGTTCCTCGGCTGGTTCATCGACGATATTCAACTGACCGCAAATCTGTATGAATGCCACTAGGCGATTATGGGGTGCCGACGACTGCGTCGGCACTCCAAATATATCTCGACTTAACTAGAGACACAGGTTGCGGGTTGTGGTAATATTCCCGGCTGGAGCGGCACAAAATCCGACGCGGCACAGTCGGGCGTCTCTTAGCCGTCCACCTTCTCTAGTTGCCAGCCCCTACAACATCCATTAAAAGAGTGGTGGTTGCCACAGGCTCAAGCTTGCGCGGGCAAAAAGAAATGAGCTAGACTCCGCCCAAGTAGATTGATAAACCAAGCTATATTATTTGGACCAGTACGCCGGTCAAAGCACCAACGGAGAACCAGATGGCCAGAATATTACTTGCCGATGACAGTATCACAATTCAGAAGGTGGTGAACCTGACCTTTGCAGACGAGAGCATCGAAGTAGTCGCCGTCAGCAACGGGGAGATGGCCGAGCGTCGGTTGAGCGAGATAAACCCGGACCTGGTGCTCGCAGACATCTTCATGCCGGGAAAAAACGGCTATGAGTTATGCGAGTACATAAAAGATAATCCGCAATTTCGCACCATCCCAGTAGTGCTGCTCGTCGGCGCTTTCGAGCCGTTCGACCAGGCAGAGGCCAAGCGCGTACGGGCCGATGCTCACCTGACAAAGCCTTTCGAGTCGCGCACGCTCGTCGAAACCGTGCGCAAGCTGATGGGCAACAAGGCATCCGTGACCACGGCCCCGCTCGTCTCAGCGCCGCCTTCGGATGAGGAGATGAAAGAGTCGCGCACCGCTTCTGAAGCGCCCGTGCCGCCTGCGCACCAGCCGGTTCCCGAACCGCAGCCGGTGGCCACTCCTGCGTTTAATATCGACCTTTCGGGGATGGCGGAACAGTCGCAGCCAGCTCGCATGGCCGAGCCGTCTTCGTTCGGGGCGGACGCTTCTTTCAACGAAGCCTCGCCGCTCGATCTCGACTACGTGATGATGGACGAGCCGGAGCCCGTTTACGCCGCGCACCACCCTGCGCGGACAGATGACGCGGGGTTCGGATTCGCTTCGTCGAGCGAGCCGGAAGCGGGGGGCTTCTCGTTCGGCATAGCCGACGACACGACTGCGGACCCGATTCCGCTCCAATCCGATATTCCGCTTTACGATCAGACGCGCTCGTTCGGCGAACAGGCTGATAACGCGGCCCTGCACGCGGCCCCGGCGAGCCTGTCAGTCGACCAGGCAGAGATGCCTTTCGGGTCGGACCTCGGATCGGATATGGATTCGGACATGGTTTTTGGGTCGAGCCAGGATATGGTAGTCGACTTCGAGAAGCTCGATACAATCGAGTCGCCAAAGGCCGACGAAGTCGCCTTCGACATAGATATGGGAAGCCTTCCGGGTCAAAGTGAACAGAGCACCTTCGAGATCGGGTCGAACCATTACGAGACGCAGAAGCTTGAGATGCCCGAAGAGGCGACCACTTTTATCGACCCGAATGTTACGACCACCGCGACCGATGATACGGCGCTGAACTTTTCTCCCACGACTGAAAGCGGGTTTGGTTTCGCGGACGAAGCGTCGGCGGCTGCGCTCTTTTCCGTTGATGATCCGCTAGGCGATATTTTGTCTGACGCCCGCGAACCGCAGGCAGCATCCGAGCCCGCGAGCGAGCTTGCGCCTGAGCCCGATGTCAGACAGCCGGAGGCAGAGGTGTTGGAGGTCGCGGTCGAAGCTCCGGCTGCTTCAGCCGAAAGCCAGCCGAGCGCGCCTGTTGACACTCTCCCGCGCGAACGTTTCGAGCAGACGGCGCGGCCCGATCTGGCTTTCACGTCGAGCTCGATGTTCGAGGACAAGCCCGACGCCGGGCCTTTCCCCAGCGCTTATGCGGAGGAGCAGCACAGCGAGTGGAACGAGCCTCGGTACGAACACAAAGAGACCGGCTCGTCCGACGCGCGGTTCCAGGATCAGGCCGACGGGTTTATCAATGCGCCTGTCACAGAGGCCGAGCCCGAGCCGTTCAACGTTGACGAGGGCGGTTTTAGGACCGCAGGGATGTGGACCGAAGAAGAGACACGGTTTGCGCCGATTGACATCGAGGCCACCCCGGTCGATGAAACGGATTCGGGGGACGCTCCCGCCGAGCAAGAGACCACGACCGCCTTTGATTTCGCGCCTGCCGCCGCGCCGCAAGAGGCAGAAGCGAAAAACCAACCCGCCGAAGCAGCCACCAGTCAGCAGACTTCAGCCGACCAGAAAGCGGGCGACCGGAAACCGGCAGATCAGCAGATAGACCTGAGCCCGGACGTCATCGACGAGATCGTGCGCCGCGTGGTCCGGGAGATGAGCGAGTCGGTCGTGCGCGAGGTCGCCTGGGAGGTCGTGCCCGAATGCGTCGAGCGCGTGGTGGCCAATCTCACGCGCGAGTCATTATCAAAGAGGCACTAGATAGCCGCGCCAGGGCTCAAGCAGCTCAGCCGGTTTGCCAGTAAGGGATTGAGAGGTTGACCTAAGCCTTTCAATCCCTTTTAATTATTGCTTCATCTTTTTACGAGCGATAATGACTATATGACAGAGATTCCGAAAGCCTACGAGCCGCACAGCGCCGAACAGACCTGGTATTCATTTTGGGAGTCGCGCGGCTATTTCAAGCCGAGCGGAGACGGTCCGATCTACTCGATCACGATTCCGCCGCCTAACGTCACCGGCTCGCTCCACATAGGCCACGCCCTTTGCTACACGATTCACGACATGCTCATCAGGTGGAAGCGCATGCAGGGCTACAGGGCCCTGTGCGTACCGGGAACCGACCACGCGGGCATCTCGCTTCAAAACGTGATCGAGAAACAACTGCGGAAGGAAGGGCTCACGAGGCACGACCTCGGCCGCGAGAAATTTGTCGAGCGCACCTGGCAATTCATAAACGAATACGGCGGCATCATCATCTCTCAGCTCAAGCGGCTGGGCTGCGCCTTCGACTGGGACCGCTCGCGGTTCACTATGGACGAAGGGTACAGCGAAGCCGTTTTCGAATGTTTCGTCCGCTGGTGGGAAGCCGGGCTGATCTATCGAGGCACACGCGTGACCAACTGGTGCCCGCGCTGCCAGACGGCCATATCCGACATTGAGGTCAAGCACGAAGACCGCCAGGCAAAGCTCTATCACCTGCGTTACCCGATGAAAGACGGGAGCGGCTATATCGTTGTTGCGACCACCCGGCCCGAAACTATGCTCGGTGATTCAGGCGTCGCCGCCAACCCGAACGACGAGCGATACATGGGGCTTTTCGGAAAGACTCTCATCCTTCCGCTCGTCGGGCGCGAGATACCCCTGGTCGCGGACGACTACGCGAAGCCCGAATTCGGGACCGGCGCGGTGAAGGTGACACCGGCTCACGACGCAAACGATTTCGAGGCTGGGCTCAGAAACAACCTCGAACAGATAGTCGTCATCGACAAAGACGGGCGCATGACGGAGCAGGCAGGCGCGCGCTATGCCGGGCTCGACCGCTTCCAGGCTCGCACGGTTGTGCTCGAAGACCTCGAAGCTCAAAACCTTATCGAGAAGATCGAAGACTACACAGTGCCGACAGCCCTGTGCGAAAGGTGCGAGACCGTAATCGAGCCGCTGCTTTCAGAGCAATGGTTTGTGCGGATGAACGAGCTTGCGCGCCCCGCGATTGACGTGGTTAAGGACGGGCGCGTGAGCTTTATACCCGAACGCTTCGAGCGCACGTACCTCGACTGGATGGAGAACATACGCGACTGGACCATCTCCCGGCAATTGTGGTGGGGGCACAGGATTCCGGTCTGGATCACCGAAGACGGCGATTACATCGTGGCCCGTTCCGAGCAGGAAGCCCTGCAGAAGGCCGCAGGCAAACAGATAAGCCAGGACGAAGATGTGCTCGACACATGGTTCTCTTCCGGGCTCTGGCCTTACACTGTGCTCGGCTGGCCGCGCGAAACCGAAGACCTCAAGGAGTTCTATCCCACAACCGTTTTGATAACCGCCCGCGACATCATATACCTGTGGGTGGCTCGTATGGTCTTTTCCAGTCTCTATTTCAGAGACCAGATTCCGTTTGAAGATGTTTATATCTACGCGACCGTGCTGAATGAAGAAGGACGGCGCATGAGCAAGTCGCTCGGCACAGGCATAGACCCGCTCGACTTGATCGCGCAGTACGGGGCCGACGCGCTAAGGTTTTCGCTGCTTGTGCGAGCCGCGCGCGGCCAGGACATTCGATTCTCCTATGTCGAGAACGGCCGGCAGAAACAGGTCGAGGAAGCGCGCAATTTCGCGAACAAGATTTGGAACGCTTCGCGGTTCGTGCTGATGAACCTCGGCGAAGACGCCGGAAGTATCGAGCCGCGCTGGGTGGCTTCAGAGTCGCTGGCCGACCGCTGGATACTTGCGGAGCTGAACGACACGATTGAACAGGTGACCCGCGCGCTTGAAGAGTACAGGATCAACGAAGTGGCGCAGACGCTCTACCATTTCTTCTGGGATGATTTCTGCGACTGGTACATCGAGCTTTCAAAATCGCTCGTGGCCGCACGCGAAGTGACGCCTGAAGTGATCGCGGCGCGCAGCCGAATAGTCTACGTGCTGGAAACGAGCCTCCGCCTTCTACACCCGCTCATGCCTTATTTGACCGAAGAGATATGGCAGCGGCTCCCGCACGAGGGCGACTCGATTATGGAAGCGCCGTGGCCCGTGAGCGAAGGCGCGCACGCGGACCAGCAGGCGCGCGACGACATGCAGACGCTGATCGCGCTGATTACCAAGGTGCGAAACATCCGGTCCGAGATGAACGTCCCCGTTCAGAGCCGCATCAAGCTCCACCTTGCCACGGAGGACGACCGCGTGCAGTCGCTTATCAGCGAGAACGTAGACCACATCAAGCGGCTCGCGCGCGTCGAAGAGGTTACGCTTGCGACAAAGCTGCCGCCGCTTGAAAAGCCTGTCCGCGACATAGTGGCAGGGGTCGAGCTTGCGGTCCCGCTCGAAGGGTTGATCGACACAGAGAAAGAGGGCGAGCGGCTGACCAGAGAGCTCTCGCGCAAAGAGAACGAGGCGCGCGGGCTCGCCTCGCGTCTTGACAACCACTCGTTTCGTGAGCGCGCGCCGCAAGAGGTCGTGCAGCAGGCGCGCGACCGTCACGACGAGCTGATAGCCGAGATCGAAAAGCTGCGCGCGACCATTGCCGCGCTCGGACGCTAGCGGCCCGAAAGTCAGATTTCATATGGAACTCGATCCGGGAATAATTTTCGCCTACGCTTCTGATTTCTTGAAAGAAGACCTCGGTCGCGGCGACATAACCACACAATCTACCGTGCGAGGCGGGACGCGCGGGCGGGCCCGCTTTCTTGCCAAACAAGATTTCGTGCTTTGCGGGCTTGAGGTTGCCGAAGCGGTCTTCGCCACTCTCGACACGACTATCCAGGTTGAGTCGCGAGTTTATGACGGCGAGCGAATAAGCGCTGGCACAGAGTTCGCAGTGGTCGAAGGGCCGGCCGACGTGCTGCTTACCGGCGAGCGAACCGCGCTGAACCTGTTGCAGCGCATGTCGGGAGTCGCGACGCTTACGAAAGCCTATGTCGATTCAGTCGCCGGGACATCTGCGCGAATCGTCGATACGCGAAAGACGACGCCGGGGCTGCGCGCGCTCGAAAAATACGCCGTGTCGGTCGGCGGCGGGCATAATCACAGGTTCGGGCTGGATGACGGCGTCTTGATAAAAGATAATCACATCGCGCTGGCGGGCGGTATACGCAGGGCGGTCGAGCTTGCTCGCCGCGCGGTGCCTCATCTTATGAAGATCGAAGTCGAGGTCTCAAACCAGTCGCAGTTGCGCGACGCGATAACGGCGGGCGCAGACATTATCATGCTCGACAATATGAACCCGGACCAGATCAGAGAGTCTGTGCGAACAGTTAGGGACGCCGCGCCCGGCATACTCATCGAAGCGTCGGGCGGAGTCAACCTTGAGACCGTTCGCGAGATCGCCCAGTGCGGCGTCGATCTGATCTCGGTCGGGGCCATAACCCATTCGGCGACCGCCGTCGATATAAGCATGAAGATTACGCCTCTTTAGATCTCTGCTCAGGTTAAAAAGACCTATGACCATCCCCAGCCAGAAGCGGCTCAGATTTGATCGCGCCGAATCGGTCCAGGAAACTGAAGACCGTTGTCGCGTCACCGTCTCATTCACCTTCGCCGACCGCGTTATCGAGACAAGCTCGACGGCAAGCTCGGAAGGCACGGGACAGCTTCGAGCCGCCGCGGAAGCTGCGCTTATGGCAATCGAGCAAGCGGTCGAAAACAGGTTTACCTGCAAGCTCACAGACCTCGATCACGTCAACGCGCTCGGGAAGGACTTGATAGCGGTGCTGGTCGATATAGACTTCGAGGAGAAACAGGTTCAGGTCTTTGGCAGCTGCCAGCTTGCCGGGAGCGAGATAGACGCCGCCGTAAAGGCCGCGCTCAACGCCACCAACCGCTTCTTCGAGCTTTCCATGAGGACCTAGCTCGCCGCTCGCAATCGATTGAACGAGCATTGAAGAGGCCCGGCTTGAGATGTAGTATTGAGAACGACTAAACAATCTCCCCCAGGTCGCGGAGATTTCAGATGACTAACGACTCTGCGAAAAGAATGGGCGATAACGACCTTCTCGGTCAGATCATCACTGTAGTCCGGGGTATCGACGACAGGCAGAAGGCTCTTGAGAAGAAAGTCGACGAGCTTTTGCACGACACACGCCCCCTCTGGGAAAACGTCCAGGCTCAGCTCACCGATCTGCACAAAGGGCAAACCGAGTTAGGCGCGCAGGTGCAGGAAGTCCGCGCGGAAGTGCATGAAGTTCGCACAGAGATGGAGAAATTTCGCGTAGAAATGAACCGGGAGCTTCGCCATATCGATACCCATATGGGTACTCTCGCGGGACATTTCATCCGGCTGGATACATATGAGCGCGACCTTGAAACGCGCGTCAGGGACCTTGAATCGAAGAGACCTTAGTTTTCCGACGTGTCTCAAAATCGTGGCCTCTCAGGGGGCAGGCAGCTTATTGCTCTTTCAGATATTTTTATGCCAAAGCTCGGCTCACAACTGCTGAGGTACGACTCGGTCGCTTCGACAAACGACCTTGCACGCGAGATGGCCTTGTCGGGCGCGCCTGAAGGGCTTGCGGTCGTGGCTGCGCACCAGACGGCGGGTCGTGGCCGTCAGGGGAGAAGCTGGGCCTCGCCGCCCGGCCAGGGGCTTTATCTCTCGCTCGTGCTGCGCCCGCAGGTCCACCCGGCCGAGGCTCCCATAATCACGCTCGCGGCAGCCATAGCCGTCGCAGAAACCCTCCGGCTCGATTTCGATTTAAGAGCCGACATCAAATGGCCAAACGATCTGCTTGTCGCCGGGCGCAAGATTTGCGGGATACTGCTCGAAACGGCGACCGAAAGAGAGACCCTTCAATACGCGGTCCTCGGTCTTGGCGTTAACCTGTGCCAGCAGAGCTTCCCTGAAGAACTGCAAGAGACTGCCACCTCTCTGCTCATTGAGACAGGGCGCATCACGGCCCCGGACGAGTTCCTGTCACCGCTGCTCGACCGGCTCGAAACGTGGTATCGGGCCTCGGTCGCGCAGCGGCCGGATGTGATCGCCAGATGGGAGGCGCTTTCGAGCTATGCGCGCGGTTGCCATGTGGTGGTCGCGACCGGAAGCGGTATGGTTGAGGGCGTGACTCGCGGGCTGACTGCTCGCGGCGGTCTTTTGGTCGAAAGCCAGGGCGAGCGGCGCGAGGTACTTTCGGGTGAGGTGAGTTTGAGAAAGGGGGACGATCCTGCAAAGAGCCCGGCTTGAAACGGGCCTTGCGCGGATAAAGATATGCTGCTTGTTTTAGACGTTGGCAACACAAACACCACGCTCGGCGTTTACGATCAGAACGAGTTGAAGCATAGCTGGCGTTTGACGAGCGAGCGACAGCGCACCGTCGACGAGTACGGCATCATGTGCCGCACGCTTCTCCAGCTGGCGGGGCTCGATTCGACGGCCATAACCGAGATGGCGATATCCTCTGTCGTCCCGCCGCTCGATTTCACGCTCAACAAGATGGCCGAGGTCTACTTTCACATCAAGCCGCTGTTTATCAATTCTGCCAACGCGGGGATGGCAGTGCTCTACGACGACCCGCAAGAAGTTGGCGCGGATCGCATAGTCAACGCGGTCGCAGCCTTCGGCAAATACGGCGGCCCCTGCATAGTCGTCGATTTCGGCACGGCTACGACCTTTGACGCGATCTCAAAAAAAGGGGAGTACCTCGGAGGGATCATCTGCCCCGGCATTCAAATCTCCGCCGACGCGCTCTTTCAGCGGGCCGCGCGGCTTCGGCGGATAGAGATTCGCCACCCGGAACGTGTCATAGGCACAAACACCGCCGCGAGCGTCCAGTCAGGGCTATATTACGGCAATATAGGGCTTGTCGACGGAGTGCTCGAAAAGATGATTGCCGAGCTTGGCAGCGATACGAAGGTTGTGGCTACGGGCGGGCTTGCCCCGCTTATCGGGCGAGGCTCACGGCTTATCGAACATGTTGATGGTGATCTGACACTTGAAGGGATGAGGATTATTCACGAGCTAAACGTCTCAAACCGTTCTCAGGGCTGAGCTTAATACCTTAAAGACCTCTCTTCGGCCTGTGCCCTGGCGATTATCTCGGCGATCTTTGCTTCTACCTTCTTGCCTGTCTCACAAAGGCGACACGGGCGCTTGTCTTCGAAATGAGAGAATTCGCTCATATGTATGACGATCCCGCTGCCTCTACACTCAGGGCATTCCTCGCGCACACTTGCGACCTTGTCGGTTATCTCTCCCACTGCTAGCATTTTCTCCCCACTATCGACGGTTTAGCCTTTAATGCCTAGCATTTTTGTCAAATGCATAATAAACTGTGCGAATACTAAGGCAGGAGCTAGACAATGTCAAACAGTATTTTTGACAAATCGGCCAGAAAACTTGACACGAACGAAGACCTGAGCGAGTACGTGAAGCGTGTGTTGAAGCAGAAGAGGTTATCGCTTAGGGACGTGCAGCGCCAGTCGGGGGGCAAGATAACGCAGGGCTACGTCGGCGCGATTGTGAACGGGTCTTGCAAAAACCTGTCCGTGGAGAAGTTAAAAGCCCTTTCGGCAGGGCTTTCGGTAGAAGAAGAAGAGCTTTTTCGCATCGCGCGCGGAGTGCCTGACACGAGCAGGTTCAGCTCCGAAGGCATGGACCAGAACCAGCTCTCTATTTTTTTAGATTTAATGATGAAAGTAGCCTCGAACTCTACACTGATCGAAATCCTAGAAGTAGTGGCCGAGTTACCGGCGGAAAAACAGCGGGCCGTGCTTGAGATGATAAAGAGCCATCTTGAAAGCGACGAAGGGGCCAAGCCCCGCTTGCAGGCCGGATAGCACAGCGATTGACTCGGCAGCCAGAGGTTGACTGGAGCTTTGCGACTGTATACCATTCCAGGGTCGGTTCGGACTGTCCTAAATCAATAGCTTAAAACGTAAAAGCAGAGAAGGTTTTATCTTGATGTCTAAGCTTGTCTCTCTCTTGATCGCCGTGGCGATGCTGTGCATATCGCTTCCGGCCCCCGAAGCCCGTGCGGACCTCTTCGTCAACGTCTCGACGCACTTGATTGACGTGCCCGCAAGCTCAAACGGGAGCGGGGGCACGATAAAACTCGCGGCCACGCTCTATCAGCCGCGCCTGCTGCCCGTCGCGCCAGCAGTGATATACATTCACGGGTGGGGAGGGCGGCGGCTTACCGATTCCAACAACCTTGCACACACCATAGCGGCAGCCGGGTACACGGTGATCTCCTACACGGCGCGCGGGTTCGGTGAAGGTGAATCGGGCGGGCGGGTTGGGCTTGCCGGGCCGAATGAGTTGAGCGATCTCGGCGCGGTGATCGACTGGCTTGAAGACGACCCTCAAGGCGTAATCAACGCGCACATAGGCAAGATCGGCGTGATAGGCGCTTCGTACGGCGGTGCCCATTCGTTTGAGATAGCGACAGACCCGCGCGTCTCTGCGGTGGTCCCGATGGTCGGCTGGACAGACCTTCAGCAGGCGCTTTATCCGAACGGGGCGATAAATTACAAGTACGGGCTAGGCCATTTCTACAGCGGGCTTGAGTTCGTAAACGGCGGTCCTCCATTTTACAACTACGACAGGCTCATGTTCGATATGTTCGACGCGGGGGCCGAAGGTCACCTGCCGGATCAGAAGGTGCTCGATGCGCTCGCGGCTCGCTCAATCGCGAGCACCGACGCGAGCGGGAGGCTGAAGCTGAAACAGTCACGCAGGCCGCAGGTTCCGACCTTTATAATCCAATCCTGGGACGATTATATCTTCCCCGCCCAGCAGGTGCTCGACGTGTACTCAGAGATAACCGCCGACAAACAGCTCTATCTAGGGCGGACGGGCCACCCGCCGGGAGGTCACAACTACGACGGCGAAGAGGTCTACGTCGCCACACAGATATTGCGCTGGCTGAGTCGCTACCTGATCGGCATAGGCGGTAGGGAGTCAAAGACTGTATCGAGCGCGCCGAATCAGTTTTCGGGCAACCTCTTTACCGGCAACGACCTCAGCGCGGTCGAGCCGTTTTCTGTCTATTTGAAACCCAAAGGGGTCATGTCAAAGAAACGCAAGAGCAAGGACCGGTTTGAAACGCTCGGCGGCATCTTCCGCCCGCAGCAGATAAGAAGCTCTCGGTCGGGCGCGGAAGTGCCTTCAAAAACCGACATGTTCAGCGGGACCGTAGAGACGCTCGATTCGCTCCCGAAGGCGCTCGTCTACACCTTCGCGCCGTGGCAGGCAAGGACGGAGCTGCTCGGCATGGGCGAGTTTGACCTGCACGTCAGCAGCTCTACCTCGACGACCTTCGATCTGGTGGCGCGCACATTCGACGTGGCCCCTGACGGGACAGAGACGGAGATATCTGTCGGCGTCATAAGAATAAAAGACGTTTCGCCGGGGGATGTTCGCCGCGTGCGGTTCCGCGACTTTGGCGACCACTGGGTGTTCCGCGAAGGCCACTCGCTCAGGCTGAAAATCACAAACATAGACTTCCCCGACTTCAGACCTCCCGGCGTAAACGACAACCGCGCTTCGCAAGTGACCGTCCATTACGGGCGCGTATTCCCTTCCTCGCTGAAGCTTCCGATCAGAAGGAATTGACAGGAGGCGATGGCGCGGCGACCGGTCGCCGCGCCGCCGCGCACCCGATTGTGAATAATCGACCGGGGCGGATTTAAGCCCCGTTGGGCTTGTTCGATTGAGCGGGTTCGTATTATCGTATACCTCTGTGGTCGCTAATATAAACCATTGAGGCAGACGATGCGTATAAGACCGAACGAGCGCCAGCAAATAACGGAGATTCTTCGCGAAGAGATTGAAGCAGCAACCCGCAAGATAAGCGAACGTCTAACCGATCTCGAATGCACCCCCAGCACTAATACCGATGATAATTTCGAGTCGGTTCGCCGTTTCTACATGGACCTGACAGACAATGACTGGACGGATGACGACGAAGAAGCGCTCAAGCGGCTCGGCATATCAAACGAAGCCGAGGTTAAAAAACTGATGCGGGAAGCCTTCATGCGGTCGCGGATATACCCGCTGCCGAGCTTCGGCTACCTTGTCAATCTTGTAAAGCATAACGGGTCGAACGGCCACTTGGAGAGCACGGGGTCGCTTTACAACCCGGACGCCATTGCGGCGGTCGAGCGCGAGCGTATAGCCAACGTCTTGCACAAAGAGCTGACAGACGCCGCCGAAGAGATAGCCGCGAAGCTCAGCCTGGGCGACCAGAAAGCTGAGATTGTCCGTGTACAGCTTGAAGTCGTCGAAGGCGCGGTCATCGGCCAGTTCACTCCGCTGGTCTGACAATCAAAGAAGAAGGAACTGAACTCAAATCAATTGCAAAGGAGATTGCTTAGATGGCAGAACAATCAGACTACAGCTCGATTGGCCCTCTTAACCAGACGGCTCAGAAGGAGGCCACCGAGATGCTTGGTTATATAGTTCTTGATTTTGTGGCCACAGTTGCAGTCGTCTATATTGCTGGAGCGATAATAAACAGCCTCACCTGAGATAATTTATACCCGTCCGGTGATCCGTGGAATTGACCGATGAAGAGAAAGGCGCTCGCTCGAAAGAGCCGCTGAACTACTTCAACTATTTTACCGAAGTGGAAGAGGAGTTCGTGCGCCGCAGGGGCAAGCCTTTGCTCGTGTCGCCTATGGATTGGGCGCTGATCGAAAGCTGGAAGACCGCGGGCATCCCGCTTCACATAGTTTTGCGAGCCATCAACCAGGCGTTCGATTCCTACGACGCGCGCGCCCGGAAACACCGAAAGGTCAATTCTATCTTTTACTGCCAGCAGGAGGTCGAGACTGAGTTCGCGGACTACAGGCTCTCGCAGGTCGGGGCAGGGCCTGAATCGGCCCCTGAACCTGTCAAAGCCGAGGCCGCCCACCTCAGGAAAGCGAACGGGTCGAAATCGCAAGCTATAAACGCATTCTCAAAAGAGATGCTGCTCGATTACCTGAGCAGGTCCGATGGCGAGCTGGAGGCGACCGCGCGCGCCGCCGTCGAGCGTGGCAGAAACGAGATCACGGACGCGGTGACCCGCGCAAGGGGGCGGCTCAAAGAGCTTGCCTCGGAGATAGAAGCCTCTGCGCGTGTTGATGAAGAGGCGCTTGAGCGCGATCTTGATGCGATTGCGCGGCTCATTCGACAAAGCCTCATTTCGTCGATGGGCGAGGCGGAGTTGAAGCAGATTCGCGACGAGGCAGAGTCCCAGCTACAGTCCTATCGCAGGAAGATGGACAAGGCCATCTACGACCAGACTATCGAAAACTTTATCTCGCGGCGGCTGCACGAGATAAACCACGCCCCACGCCTCAGCCTGTTCTACATTTGACGCCACAAACTGCTAACCTGAATAGATGAGCCAGGATTCGATCAAGGTCGGCGACGTAATCGAAGTCGAAACCGAGCGCCTCGCATACGGAGGCGACGCGGTCGCGCGCGTCGAGGGGCTTGCGGTCTTCATAAGGGGAGGGGCCCCGCACGAGCGAGTTCGCGCGCGAGTCATAGAGCGCAAGAAGAATTTTGCCCGCGCAGTCATCGACCGTATCATCGACCCGTCGCAGCAAAGGCGCGAGCCCTTGTGCCGTTACTTTGGCGATTGCGGCGGCTGCCAGCTCCAGCACCTTTCCTACCAGGCACAGCTCGAAGCCAAAGCAGGTTTCATCCGTGACGCGCTCGCGCGGATAGGCAGGATCGATTGGCGAGAAGAGATCAAGGTCCATTCGGCTTCGGAGCTGGGCTACCGCTCGCGGGCCCAGATAAAGCTTGAGCCGCCCCGCTCGCCTGAAAGAAGGGGCGAGCTTCGCATCGGTTTTAACCGAGCGGGTTCGCACTCTGTCTGCGACGTCGAAAGCTGCCCGGTCCTTGTGCCGGAGCTTGACGCCGCGCTTGCTTCGATTCGCACGGCGGTAAAACAGGAGGCGGACGCCAGCGCGTACGGCGGCCCTTTTGAGATAGAGATGGCGGCAGGCGACCACGGCCTCGCCGTCTTCCCGGAAGTTGCGGGGTTTGCCGCAACCGAGATCGAGCGGCGCATCGGCGAGCATACTTACAGGTTTAACGCCACGAACTTTTTTCAAGTAAACGCGCTCCTGCTTGATCGCTTTGTCGCCGAGGCTACAGGCAACGAATCAGGCGAAGTCGCGCTCGACCTCTACGCGGGGGTGGGGTTATTCACGTTGCCGCTTGCTCGCCGTTTTGAAAAAGTGATCGGCGTCGAATCCGACCCGCCTGCCGCAAAGTGCGCGCGCGCCAATCTCGCGGGTAACGGGATTTCAAACGTCGAGTTTCACAACGAGCGAGTCGAACGGTGGCTCGCCGGATTCAAAGGCAGGGCCGATCTCATACTGCTCGACCCGCCACGCAGCGGCGCGTCCGAAGCCGTCAGCCCGATTCTTCAATTAAAGCCCCCGACGATCAGGTACGTTTCATGCGACCCGACGACGCTTGCACGCGACCTCAGGAGACTTGCCGAAGGCGGGTACAAAATTGCCGCGATCACGGCTTTCGACTTGTTCCCCCAGACCTACCACGTCGAGACTATGGTTACGCTGAAGGGTTGAAAGGCTAATGTCATGGTTAGATTTTTCGTGATCTTATGCATCGTTTGGGGCCAGCTCTTTTCAGCGCCCGGCGCGCAGACGAGCCCCGTCCAAAGGGCAGCGCCGCTGGTCATTGGCGAGACCTTCACGATTGATTCGAGGATTCTAGGCGAAACGCGGCGGATCAATGTCTATATGCCGCCCGGCTACGCGGAATCTCCCGATGCGCGCCTGCCCGTGCTTTACATGCCGGATGGCGGGCTGGCCGAGGATTTCTTGCACGTAGCCGGCCTTGTGCAGATATCTGTGGCAAACCAGACGATGCGCCCCTTTTTGCTTGTGGGGATTGAGAATACCCAGCGCCGTCGCGACATGACAGGCCCGACTGAAAGCGAAGACGACAAAAAGATCGCGCCGCGAGTCGGAGGCTCAGAGGCGTTTCGAGCGTTCATTCGCGACGAGTTGATGCGCGAGGTGAAGCGGCGCTATCGCACGACCGATGAAACGGCGATTGTGGGCGAGTCGCTTGCCGGGTTGTTTGTGATCGAGACTTTCCTGCTCGAACCCGACCTGTTTAATACCTACATCGCTTTCGATCCGAGCCTGTGGTGGAACAATCAAAAGCTTGTTAAGGGAGCGGGCGAGCGGTTGCGAGCGCGGCCGAGGCTCCAGAAGAAGCTCTATTTCGCCAGCAGTGACGAGAAAGGGATAGTGGAGATGACCGAGCGGTTTGCGGAAGCACTCGGCAAGAACGCGCCTTCCGGTGTCGATTGGCATTACGAGAAGATGCCGCAGGAGAAACATTCGACTATCTATCACCCCGGCGCGCTGAAGGCTTTTCGCGCTGTGTTCAAACCGGTCGCAATCAAGTAGTCGGAGATATACACCGCCGAGATAGGAGAAATCATGATGAAGTGGTTAATGCTCGTTATATTTTTCGCCTCCAACCCGGCATTCGCCCAATCACCTGTCGATCTGGAGAAGGAAAAAGCCGAGTTGCTGCGGATGCACAAGGCTGATCGCGAAGCGCACATCAAGACCGATGTTGACTTGTTACAGCAGCACTCGCCCGACGAGTTCATCTCTGCAAGCGACGGGAAGATACACAGGTCCAGCAAAGCCGACGAGCGCCGGATGTTCTCGGCGTATTTTCGAGGAGCCAGGTACTACGAATATGACGACCTGGAAGAGCCGATTATCCGCGTCTCGAACGACGCGAGCATGGCCTGGATGATCACGCGAGTTAGGGTGCGGCGCGTGCAGAAGGATGCGGCAGGCACTGAGCAGGAGGAGAAGTTCGTCTACGCGGGCATCATGACGTACGAAAAGAAGGGCGGGAAGTGGATGCGCGTGGCCAATGTATCTACGTTCGAGCCGTCAAAGTGAATACGCCGGACCGCTAGAGCGTGCTTTGAAGCAAACAGCGGCGAGTGACACGAGGGAGCGTAGGCAAGGGTTGTTCTTCCCTCTTTCTCATCACTCGTTGCTTTTACTCAAAACTTTTTTATTGCTTTAAGAAAAAAGTTCGGGTAGATTGGTCGCGTCTCATCCCTTGGACTCCCCGCCCCTGAAAGGTCGCACCATGTTTATCCAATTTGTTGTTGTTGTAGTGGTATTCGTGGCAGCTTCGCTCCTTGCTTTAACCATCATGGGCGTATCGCTCGCGGTATTTGAGAGGCTGATGAAACGAACCGCAGCCGAGGCTGAAGAACAGCGGACCTGAGTCTGCTTCATCCCAGGAAACCGATGGACAATCCACAGACTGTCGAAAGAATAGCGCTTGACGCTTTCCGCGGCCGCATCGTCGAGATAATCCCTGCGCAGATCAAAGCGGCTGTTGAAGAGCTGAGCGAAGACCAGCTCTGGTGGAGACCCAATGAAAAGAGCAATTCCGTAGGCAACCTCGTCCTCCACCTTTCGGGGTCTGTGCGCCATTACCTGGCTCGCGGTCTCGGCGGTTACGGTTACGAACGCGACCGCCCCGCCGAATTTTCCGAGCGCGGCCCTGTTGCCAAGCAAGAGCTGGTCGCGATCTTTGACGAAACGATACGGCTTTCGAAAGAGACGCTCGACTCGTTCGACCCGGCGCGCTTTAGTGAGGCGAGCGAGGAGCCTTCATACACGCCCACGATATTTCACCTGCTCTTAAATATCTCGGTTCACATGGCGACACACGCGGGCCAGATAGTCTATATCGCCAAGATGTTAAAGGAAGGCTCGATTGACGAGCTATGGATTCGGGCTCATAAAGACCACCGAAAGAACGCTTGAACGCCCGCCTGTGAATAAGTTTGAAAATTCTTGCATCGCAGCGGCTAATTATCTCGTCTACTGATTGCAGGAGATAACAGGACTCCCAGGTCCGTAGCGACTGCTTACCTCCTTAATCCCAACCACAGAGGAAAAGCTTTATGAAGAGGATCATCATTTCGCTCGTATTGTGCCTGGGGCTTGTGGGACTTTCGCACGCCTCGCCAGATAACAGTCCAAAGAAGGCCGCCGCTCCGGTCGATTGCGCGGCAGTTGACGACTCCGGGATAACAACCGGCGTCAAAGAACGGATAGCCAAATCGCCTGCCCTGAAAGACGCGGAGATCACGGTGGAGACAAAAGACGGCGTCGTCACCCTCAAAGGCCGCGTGAAGACCGGCGGGCTCAAAGGCGTGGCGACACGCATAACCAAACGCGTTGATTGCGTTAAGAAGGTCGACAATCAACTGAGCGTCGAGCAGAGCACAAAGCCCAAGAAGGAAACCAAACCTGTATAAGCAAACAACGGTCAGTGGTCAGCCTTGAGGGGATCAACTCTCAAGTCTCCTCTTCTGACTACTGACCTTCACTCGATGAGTTTTCCCTTGTCTCCAGGCAGAAGCATTTGACGCACGACCCATAGCGGGGCTTGCCCGGTCGAGAGCAGCTTGGTGTGAAACTCGGTCAAGGAGAAGCCGTCCTTCAGGTTTCGCCTGTAATCTTCTCTTAGCTTGAGCAGCGTGACCTTGCCGATAAGAGCGGTTATCGAACCGGTGTCGTAGGCGATCTGCTCGGCTACGTGGCGCGCTTCGGGGTTGCTCAAGTATGCGTTATCCATCAAGAAACGGACCGCCTCGTCTATCGGCATGCCTTCGGCGTGAAGGCGTACACCGGCGATCAATCGAGAGGCGGCAAGCAGATCATCTGCAAGCTGCGCGAGCCGGAGCTTGCTGTTTCCGCCGCCGAACCCTTCGTCAATCATCATCTGCTCGGCGTATAACGCCCAGCCTTCGGTGAAAGCACGCCCGCCGACAGATCGGGATTTGCGGACCGGCGAGCCGACCTGCTTGAGAACGGAAAGTTGCACCACCTGGCCCGGAATGGCTTTGCTTATCGAGTGCATCCACAGCGCGGAGTAACTGAGCGCCGGAGCGGCCTGGTCTGTGTTCGCAGCCGCGTGGTCTGAAACCGCGAGCCGCGATGGAAGGCTGCGACTCTCGAACGCGCCCGGCACCCACAACACAGGCTCAGGTCTGCGCTCGAACTCCATCTGCGCCGTCACAACCGGACGAACGACGCCCGTCGTCGCCACGATCTGTTTATCTTCCAGGAAGCGAAAGAGCGCGGTAAGCTGGCTCTCCGCCTCTTCGACTACACGGCCCGTTTGCGGGCGCTCGGACTGGACCTTCGCCCAGACTTGCGTGGGCGTGCGCGCCGAATCTATCTGAGCAGCGGTCTTTTTAAACGCGTCCTGAGCCTTCCCAAGCTCGCGAGTCGCTATAGATACAAGCATATCGAGCGAGATATCTATGCCGTCTTCATACTTGAGTTTTGCCTGTAGATTTTCGCCGCCAATCGCATGGCTTGCTGCCGGGTCGAGCTTTGCGCGTTCGAGCGCGGTCATGTATTTCGTGATGGCCTCGGCCGCCTGCTCGCTCGATTTCCTAAAATCGGATTGGAGCTTTGAATCCTTGACCGCGGCGAATACCTTTGGCAAGTCGTCTCGCACAAGCGCGAGCGCGACCTTCAAGCTCGCCAGTCCCGGCCGTTGAAACAGCGGCGCTGCCGAAGACAGGTTCGACCGCGCCGCATCGAGAAAGCGCGGTATCTGCTTCTGCTTGGCTATCAAGTGCCGGAGCCTCGATTCTATCGGCGCGTATTCAAATGAGGCTATGTAACCAAGCTCGTCCGTTATTATCCGACCGTAAAGGCCGGGGTCGCGCTCGTGCGTCTTGATCTGCTCAAGCTCAAGCAGCCGGGCTTTCATGTTCGAAGCAAGAATCTGGTAATCGAAAATGTCGGAAAAGCCGAGCAACAGCGGCGGAACCTTCTCCAACCTGGCTTGAAACTGTTTGATGGAATTTATCTCTGCCGATACTGCGCCGGAGCTGAAGTCTTCGAGCTTGCCGCCCCAGGCGTGCAGACCCGACGCCTCTGCAAGTCTGGGGTGGCGCGAGTGCAGGTCTTCCATGTACTCGCGCACAAGGACTGGAAAATCGGCGGCGGCCCGCTCGCTTCGCTCCTGTGTCTGCTGAAGCCGCGCCAGGGTTTCGGAGGTTGAAAGAAGCACAAGCATGACAAGCCCGATAAATCGCTTTATCAAGCCCGAAGAATTGACCATCCCAATCATTCGCTAAGTCTCCAATAATTCCTTTGCGCGGTGCGTAGCTTTGACGACCGCCTTGATCAAGGTAACGCGGAGCCCGCCGTCTTCAAGCTCAAGTATGCCGTCGATTGTGCACCCGGCGGGGGTTGTTACGCTGTCCTTCAACTTTGCCGGGTGCTCGCCTGTCTCAAGCACCATCGAGCCCGCGCCGACTACCGTTTGAGCGGCGAGCAGTGTAGCCATGTCTCGCGGCAGCCCGACCTTGACGCCTGCCTCGGCCAGCGCCTCGATGATTATGTAGATGAAGGCCGGGCCGCTCGCCGACAAGCCCGTGATCGCGTCCATGTGTTTTTCGTCCGCGACCACCGTGCGACCTACCGAATCGAAGATAAACCGGGCGATCTCAAGATGCTCGCTCGAAGCCCCGGACCCGGCGGCAATCCCTGTCATCCCTTTCTTGAGTAGACAGGGCGTGTTTGGCATCGCCCGAATGACGGGGATTTTTGCGCCAATATGCTTTTCGATAAACGCAGTGCTGACTGAGGCCGCAACCGAGATCAAGATTTGCGACGGGCCGAGCACGCTCCCTATTTCAGAGAGCACGTGCGGCACAGTCTGGGGTTTGACCGCGAGCAGGATTATGTCTGCCGATTCGGCGGCAAGCGGGTTTGAGAGCGTCCCGGCCACGCCGAACTTCTCTTTCAGATGATCGAGCCGCGATTGATGCCCTGCGGTGACAATTAGATTGGCCGACTCTATGACCCCGGCTTCGAGCAATCCGTTTATAAGCGTCTCGCCCAGCTTACCCGCGCCAATCACCGCCAGCTTCTTGTCTCTAAGCATTATCAACTCTCCAGCGCACAAGCCTGCTGTTTCGGATCATATCAGCCATCAAGGGCGACGAGCCAGCCCTTGTCTTTCCGCCAGCGCCGGGCTGTGCTAGGCTACAACTCTTTGACGTAACGAGAAAATTTGAAGGAGATCAAGGATGTCGCGAAGGCCGAAGATTTGTAACACCATTCTGGAGACCATCGGCCACACTCCGCTCGTGAGACTCAATCGCCTGCCCGGCCACGGCGCGGCCGAGGTGCTGGTCAAGCTCGAATCTTTCAACCCCATGCGCAGCGTGAAAGATCGCATCGCCTGCGCGATGATCGAGCGCGCAGAACGCGAAGGCAAGGTCACCCCCGGCAAGACGACCATTGTCGAATCGACATCAGGAAACACTGGCATAGGGCTAGCCATGACGGCCGCCGCTAAAGGGTACAGGCTGGTTCTGACCATGCCCGACTCGATGAGCGTCGAGCGCACGCGTGTACTTCGCGCGCTCGGAGCAGAGATATGGCTCACCCCTGAAGCTGACGGGATGCAGGGGGCCATCAACAAGGCCGAAGAGCTGCTCAAAGAGATACCCGATAGCTTTATGCCGCAGCAGTTCAACAACAGCGCCAACCCCGATATTCACCGCCTGACGACCGCCCGCGAGATTCTCGAAGACACAGAGGCCCGCCTCGATGCGTTTGTCGCGGGCGTCGGGACGGGCGGGACAATCACAGGCGTCGGCGAAGTCTTAAAGGAGCGCCTGAAAAGCGTCACACTCGTCGCGGTTGAGCCAAAGGATTCGCCTGTGCTTTCAGGCGGCATCGCCGCTCCGCATCCCATACAGGGGATAGGCGCGGGCTTTGTCCCCGAAGTGCTCAACACGGAGATCATCGACCGCATCATTCCCGTCGAGTACGAAGACGCAAAGACGACCGCGCGCGCGCTGGCTCGCGACGAAGGCATTCTGGCGGGCATCTCGTCGGGGGCAATCTGCTGGGCCGCGCTACAGATCGCCCGCGAGATGGGCGCGGCAAAACGTGTGGTGGCGATGCTCCCCGACCTGGGCGAAAGGTATCTTTCGACCGACGTTTTTGCATTTGACGAAGAGAATGGCTGAACAGGCGCGAATCTGCGCGGTCATCACCGAACCCACTGTCGACGCCGCGCGCTTTGCGATGCGACGGGCGGCAAGCTCCGCCCAGATGATCGAGTTGAGACTCGATTACATGACCGATCTCGATTTCGCAAACCCGGAAGCCTTGCGACCCCTGCTCGACGATAAACCGCTGCCTGTCATAATCACCTGCCGCGCCGCAACCGAAGGCGGCAAACAGCAGATAGATGACTCGATCAGACTCCCCCTGCTGGTCGAAGGCGCGCGCCTGTATGCCGACTACTGCGACATCGAGGCGGCCTCCTACGAGCAGGCTGCGAAACTCTCACCCGACCCCGCGCGGCTGATCGTCTCTTACCACAACTTCACCGAAACTCCCGGCGATCTCGAATCCGTGTATGACTCGATCACGCGCGTGGTCGCGGCGGTCTACAAGATAGCCACTCGCGCCCGCTCAATCACAGACTCGCTCGCGCTCTTTGGCCTGCTTGAGCGGGCTCGCAGAGACGGGCGAGATTTGATAGCTGTGGCCATGGGTTATCCCGGTCTAATCACGAGGGTGATGGGGCCGTCTCGCGGCTCTTTTCTGACATACTGCGCCGTCGAAAGCGGGCGCGAAAGCGCGGCGGGGCAGCCAAGCTGCGAGGCGTTAAACGAGACCTTCCGCCTCCCGGAAATCTCTCGCGACACAATCGTTGCGGGAGTCATAGGCGATCCCGTAACGCAGTCGGCTTCGCCCGAAATGCACAACGGCGCGGCGCGCGCGCTGGGGCTGGACTTCGTCTATCTGCCCTTAGAGGTTGTGGATGTGCCGCAATTTTTTAAGAGGTTTGTCCGCCCCGAAAGCCGCGAGCTTGAGTGGCGCTTGCGAGGGCTTAGCGTCACCATCCCGCACAAGCAAGAGGTTCTCAAGCAGCTAGACGCATTTGATGAGATTGTAAGCCGCGTCTCCGCCGCAAACACTGTGGTCATCGAAGGCGACAAGGTCAAAGGGTATAACACCGATGTCGACGGCGCTATCAGGCCTCTTGAAGCGGCCTGCACTAATGAGAGGATCGGACTGGGTCAGGCAAGCTGCGCGGTGATAGGCGCTGGCGGCGCGGCCCGCGCTGTGGTTTACGGGCTCAGAAAAGCGGGCGCGCGCGTCTCTATCTACGCCCGCGACCCGCAAAAGGCCGCACAGTTTGCCGGTGATCTTCAGGTGCCCGTCTATTTGCTCGACCGGCTCGGCGATCACGACCGCGAGATTATTATTAACACGACCCCTGTCGGCATGCGCGGCCACAGCGAAGGGGCGAGCGTAGTCTCGAAAGCGGTATTCGCATCCTGCCGCATAGCTTATGATCTGGTCTACAACCCGCTTGAAACAGAATTTCTTCGCGCTGCCAGGCAGGCGGGTTGTCATACTGTCAGCGGGCTAGAGATGCTTGTCGCGCAGGCCGCGTTGCAGTTCGAGTTATGGACGGGGTCCGAGCCGCCGATTGATGTGATGAGAGAAGCGGCGCTCAAGAAGATAGGCGCTCCGAAATCCTGACCCTTGCTTGACACTGGCCCGCCTGTGCTTCTTAATTAATCCGGAGTAAAAATTTCATGGGAGGAAAAACCGATGGCTGTTGAAGTTGGCGAAGTGGCACCTGATTTTGAATTGCCGAGCCACAACGGCAAAAAGGTCAAGCTGTCAGATTTTCGCGGTAAGAAAAACGTGTTCATCGCATTCTACCCGCTGGCGTGGACACCAGTTTGAACGATTCAAATGCCCTCGTATGAGGCTGACCTCAGCCGATTCGAAGGCCACGATACCCACGTGCTGGGTATATCAATCGACTCCGTCCCCTGCAACACTGCCTGGGCGAAAAGCCTCGGCGGCATCTCTTACGATCTCCTTTCAGATTTTGAACCCAAGGGCGAGGTGGCGCGCAGCTACGGCGCACTCAGACCCGAAGGCTATAGCGAGCGAGCGCTGTTTGTCGTCGATAAGGAAGGCCGCATAGCCTATAAAGACATACACGACATCAGCGACCAGCCCGACAACGAAGAGATCTTCGACGTCTTGCGCAAGCTGGATTGAATCGGGTCGTCACCATATTTTGCCAAAGCAGCACAGGGCCGTGTGGAAGGCCGGGACCGGCGGCGAGCCGTAGGTAGCCGCGTTTCTGCCTTCCACTTTGAGCTATAAAGAAAGAGGGTCGGTATGGCTGAGCTATCAAGGAAGTGCGTCCCTTTCACCCCCTTTGAGCGCGAGCTTTCGCGCGCCAGCGTCGCAATAGTATCCGCTGGCGGCGTCCACAGAAAAGACCAGGAGCCGTTCAACATCGCAGACGAGCTTGGCGATCTCACGTTTAGAATCATAGGCGGCCAGGACAGCTCCGGTGATCTCATGGTCACGCACCACCATTACGATCATTCGGACGCGGACCGCGATGTAAATGTCGTTTTCCCCATAGACCCGCTCGGTGATCTTGTCGCGGAAGGCTTCGTCGGCGGCGTCGCCCGCGAGCATATAGGCTTTATGGGATACACCATGCAGCTAAAGCGAATGTACGAAGAGACCGCGCCGCAGATTGCAGAAGAGATAGACAAGAAGTCGCGGGCAGACATTATCGTGCTCACCGGAGGCTGACCGAACGTCTGTCACCGCACGGTCGTTGCGGTCCAGCGCGAGATAGAGATGAGGGGTCTTTCGACCGTTCTGATTACGGTGAGCCCGGATGCTTCGCGGCAGATGCGCCCGCCACGCGCTCTCTACCCGCGCGGCTTCAAGATAGGAAACGCGCTCGGTCGCCCCGGCCTGCGCGAGCTTCAAAAACGGGTGCTGCGCGATGCCATAAGCTTGATAAAAGACCCGCCTCGCCCCGGCGAGATAATCGAGCGAGATTATCCCGAATACGAACAGCTTGAAGATCGTAAACCCTGAGGCGTAAACCCTGAGGCGTAAACCGTGAACCGTAAACCGTGACAAGAAAGAAGCGGTACGCGGCTTGGTACTCTCCTCTGACTCGTCACGGTTTACGGTTCACGGTTCACGTTTTTTAGCAGTTTCTCGATCTTGCCCGACAGTGAGCCCGCTCGCACGCCCAGCGCATGAATCACTCCGTTCTGGTCGATCAAGACCGTGTGTGGGATCGAGTTGACGTTATAAAGCTGCGCAATCTTGTTTTTCCACGCGAGGCCATCGTAGTACTGTGGCCAGGTCAGTTCTTCCTGCTTGACGTAGGAATTAAACGCGCTCTCGCTGCTGTCCATGTTGATCCCGATTATGACAAAGTTGTCGCCGCCAAACTTCTTCCACAGCCGCTTTACATCGGGCATCTCGACGCGGCACGGGCCGCACCACGTAGCCCAGAAGTCGAGCAGCACAACCTTTCCCCTGTACTTTTCAAGCGACATCGCTTCGCCCGTGCTTGAGACGACTTTGAAATCGGGCGCGAACTTCGCCTTTACAAGGGTCGGGTCGGCTATGACTGCGCGCACCGCGCTCGCCTCGCTCGCATCGGGGTTCAGATCGAGATATGTCTTGAGCGCGGCCACGCCTTCTTCGTTCTTGCCCATCTCTATGAGCGCGTAGCCCAGGTTGTAATAGGCTTTCACGATCTTGTTTTCGCTCAGCGCGAGCGCGCGCTTAAAAGCCTCCACCGCTTCGGGCAAAAGCTTCTTCTCTTCTTGGAGGTAGAGCGCAACGCCAAGCGAGTTATACAACCCGGCTTCGTTTGGCGACTTGAGCGCGATGGCCTGCTTAAAGGCCGCCGCCGACTCCTTATAATCACTCATGAAAAAATATGTCTGGCCGATCAGTTGAAAACATTCCGCGCAGTCTCCGTTCTTGAGCGCGGCGGCCTTCTTAAACTCTTTGATGGCATCTTCCGGCTGACCCTTGCGGGCGAGCAGGCGTCCGCTTGAGATCACGCGCTCCGCTTCGTCGGTTTCGAGCGCGGGATTTTTAAAAGTCTCCTGCCCGCTCGCGGCCCCTACGCATATGGCTATCAGGACGACCGAAAGAAAGATGTGTAGCTGTTTTGGCATTGCTTATCCTTAATTCAATTTCAGCTCGACCGCTTCTTTAGAATTTTTGCTTCTGCGGTTCAGCCTCTCGGCCCGCAAAGTGAGCCCTGACCCTCGCGCCGTATCGCCCGGCACGGCGAAAAAGATCAGCCCCGCGCGCG
Organism: uncultured Clostridia bacterium; assembly: GCA_964615905.1. Classification (GTDB taxonomy): domain Bacteria; phylum Acidobacteriota; class Blastocatellia; order UBA7656; family UBA7656; genus DATLMR01. The sequence goes on along the minus strand of CAZTUB010000004.1, from coordinate 202,826 downwards.
ACTCGCCCGGCGCGAGCGGGGCTTTGAAATCTATAGAGTAGGATACGAAATCATCGCGCGACTCATTATACCCTTCTTTGCTGTAGGTCGTGATGCCGTAATAAGAGATCAGGCGGCCGTATGCGCTGCGTGCCTGAAGCATCTTGAAATTCTTGCCCGCCGCTCTGATTTCAAACTTTGCCCGGCTCAGATCGACGGGGTCATTGCCGGGGTTGGTAAGTTTCAGCCGCACTGGGAGAACGCCTGCCAGGATCAGGTTTGCGTCAAATGTCTCGTAGAGAAAATCTTCGTCAAGGATTGCGGCGGCCTCGATTGACAGCCCGACCGATTCCGCCTTCGCGCCTGAGCCAGGGGCGGGCTGAACGTCAGGCTGAGCAGCGACGTCGGGTTTCGTCTTTACGTTGAACGGCTTGCCGCCGCACCCTGCAAGCTGCGCGGCAAGCAACCCCACGGCCACCCAGATTACAAGGCGCGCATGTACTGAACTCTTTACAGGTGCTGGACTCTTTAAGAGAAACATCCGAGAGATGCTATTCCAGAGGCTTCCGAAGTGTCAACTTGCGGCACTCGCAACCGGTATGCTACTTTGACTTCTTTCCATCGAATCACTCTTTTTTGATAGGGGCGAGGAGCAACCTCCATGATCAGAAGGTACAAGGGCATAAAACCTAAGATCGCCGCGACGGCCTTTATCGAAGCCAGCGCGCAGATAATCGGAGACGTTGAGATCGGCCAGAATTCGAGCGTATGGTTCAACTGCGTGATCCGTGGCGACGTATACCACATACGTATCGGGCACAGCACCAACATACAGGACGGGACGGTCATCCACGTCACCAACGGGCGCTTCCCGACCATCATAGGCAACTACGTAACCGTAGGCCATAACGCCACGCTTCACGGCTGCACGATCAAAGACCGCTCGCTCATCGGCATCGGCGCAATCGTGCTTGACGACGTGGTGATCGGTGAAGAATCGTTCGTCGCCGCCGGTTCGCTCGTCACCCCCGGCACGATCATCCCGCCCCGGTCGATGGTCATGGGGTCGCCTGCGAAGGTCCGCCGCGAGGTCACCGATGAAGAGATTGCTCGCATAGACCTGCACTGGAAACACTACATCGAGTACAAGAACACATACCTTGAGGAAGCGGGCGGGAAGTTTTAACAGGACCGAGTGACGTTTCAATCATGATTAGCAAAGTTCGCGGGACACAGGATATTTTACCATCTCGGTTTACCACCAAGATTGACGCGCAGATCGAGCGGTGGCACGTAGTCGAGCAGACCGCCCGCGAGGCGTTTCGCCGCTACGGCTTTTCAGAAATACGCACTCCCATCATCGAGCGCACAGAAGTATTCGAGCGCGGGGTCGGCACAGAGACAGACGTGAACAAAGAGATGTACACGTTTGAAGATAGAGACGGGGAGTCGATCTCGCTCAGGCCGGAATCGACCGCCTCGGTCGTCCGAGCCTATATCGAGCACGGCCTTGCAAACCAGCCGGGCCTGCTCAAGCTCTACTACGTCGGCCCGCAGTTTCGCCGCGAGCGGCCGCAGAAGGGGCGCTACCGCCAGTTCTCGCAAGTCGGCGTGGAAGTCCTCGGCCAGAGCGACGACCCGGCTATCGAGGCCGAAGTCATAGAGATGCTCGACTGGTATTTGAAAGAGCTTGGCATAACTGATACGGAGCTGCTCATCAATTCTATCGGCGACGAGAACTGCCGCCCGGCTTACATCCAGACGCTAAAGCAAGCTATCGGCGAGCAGTTGCCGAACCTGTGCGGGAGCTGCAAGCAGCGGTACGAGACAAACCCGCTGCGCGTGCTCGATTGTAAAGTCGAATCGTGCCAGCCGGTCCTGAACTCGCTGCCCGCGATAACGGACATGCTTTGCGAACCGTGCCGCACTCACTTTGGCGAGTTCCGGCGACTGCTCGACTCGCGCGACATCAGCTACGCGGTCGCGCCACGGCTCGTTCGCGGGCTCGATTACTACATGCGCACGGCGTTCGAGATAACCGGCAACCAGTTGGGGGCGCAGAACACGCTCGTCGGCGGCGGGCGATACGACGGGCTTTCCGAGCTGCTCGGCGGGCCGCCGGTCAAGGGTTTCGGCTTCGCCTTTGGCGTCGAGCGGATGATTATGAGCATGCCTGAGTCGAAGGTCGATTTGAAGACGGCCGCGCCACAGATTTTTATCGCTTACATCGGCGCGGAGGGCCGCGAGCACTCTTTCAAGCTCGCTGGCTCGCTACGCGGCGCGGGCGTAAGCGTCGTCGTAGACCTCGAAGGGCGAAAACTCAAAAAATCGCTCGCCATTGCAAATAATCTTTCGGCCCGGTACGCTTTGATAATCGGCGAGGACGAAATTAAGACCGGCTCATACATGCTGCGCGATATGACGAGCGGCGAGCAGAGAAAGTTGAACGAGGCGGAGTTGATTCGAGAACTGAAGCCTGGCGACTGAATTGACCGACACTATTATGTTAGACAACCTGGGAAGTTTTAAGCGAACAAAATATTGCGGCGAGCTAAAACCCGATCACGCAGGGGAGATGGTCCATCTAACCGGGTGGGTCCACCGGCGCAGGGATTTCGGCCCCCTCACCTTTATCGACCTGCGCGACCGCGAAGGGATCGTGCAGGTCGTCTTTGACGAAGAGAAGAACGCCGACGCGCACCGACGCGCAAAAGAGCTGCGCGGCGAATACGTGGTCGCGGTCATAGGCAAGGTCGTGATGCGCGACAAGGACAAGATCAACCCGAACTTGAAGACGGGTCGCGTCGAAGTCATCGCCCGCGAGCTTTTCATCCTCAACGAAGCCAAGACCACGCCTTTCGAGATCGGGGGCGGCGAGGCGAACGAAGACGTGCGTCTGAAGTACCGCTACCTCGACCTCCGCCGCCCTAAGATGCAGGAGAACATCAGGCTGCGCCACCTTGCGGCGATAACGATTCGCAGGTACATGGACCAGCACGGGTTTTACGAGATTGAAACGCCGATGATGATAAAGTCCACGCCGGAAGGCGCGCGCGACTACATCGTCCCAAGCCGTCTTTCTCCCGGCAACTTCTACGCGCTGCCGCAGTCGCCGCAGATGTTCAAACAGCTTCTCATGGTCTCCGGGTTCGACAAATACTTCCAGATCGTCCGCTGCTTTCGCGATGAAGACCTGCGCGCAGACCGCCAGCCCGAGTTCACGCAGATTGATATAGAGATGAGCTACATACGGCCCGAAGATGTTTATAAGACCATCGAGCCGATGATGGTCGAGCTGGCGCGCTTGATCGAAGTCAAGGTAGAGATGCCCTTCCCCCGGCTGACCTACGCGGAGGCCATGCGCCGGTATGGTTCGGATAAGCCCGACACAAGATTTGAGATGGAGCTGGTAGACATATCGGCCGCGCTCGCCGACACCGAGTTTGCGCCCTACAAGGCCGCGCTCGAAGCGCGCGGGCATGTGAAGGCGATCACCGTAAAAGGCGGCGCAAAATATTCGCGTAAGAACTTTGACGAGCTGACAGAGATCGCAAGGCGGTACGGCGCGGGCGGGGTGGCGTGGATAAAGGTTGCCGAGGCGGGCGAGATCACCTCTTCGCTTTCAAAGGCGCTTGGCGACGAAAAAGTGGCGCAGCTCGCGACCGTAGCGGGAGCGGAGTCGGGCGACGCGGTCCTCATAGTCGCGGGAAAGCCGTCTGTGGTCGCGGCATCACTCAGCGCGCTCAGGCTCGAAGTCGCCGACCGCGAAGGCTTGGTCGATCAGAAAAAATTCAACTTCCTTTGGGTCACAGATTTTCCCATGTTCGAGTATCACGAGGAAGACGGGCGGTATTACGCGATGCACCATCCGTTCACGAGCCCCGCGGAGCAGGACCTGGACAAGCTCGAAGCAAGCCCCGCAGAGGTCACCGCGAGGGCTTATGACCTGGTGCTCAACGGCGTGGAGCTAGGCAGCGGGTCTATCAGAATCCACTCGCGCGAGATTCAGCGCCGCGTCTTCGAGGTCATGGGGCTGAGCGATGATGAAGCGCGGGCAAAGTTTGGCTTCCTGCTCGACGCGCTCGAATACGGGACGCCGCCGCACGGCGGCATCGCTTTCGGGTTCGACCGCCTGGTCATGCTGCTGGCCCATGAAAAATCTATCCGCGAAGTCATCGCATTCCCGAAGACCGCGAGCGCCGCAGACCTGATGACAGACTCGCCGGGGCCTGTCTCTGAAGACCAGTTGCGCGACTTGCACATAAAGATTGTCGAGTAAGAATAAGGACGGGCCTTCCACCGTCGTTTTGAATCCATTCCAGGCGAGCAAGCGTACCATCGGTCAGGAACTTGGTAAATTGAACGGCAGCATGCCTGTATGTAATCCTACTTTTACTGGAGACAGAAGATGAGCACTGCACCATCCAGGACCGAACAACCCGCAAGACCCGCAAGAAGCCTGTTGAGCTTCCGCAGGGTCCTGGGCGTGATAGCGTTGGCGATTTTGATGCTGGTGGTGATGGACCTTTTCGGGCCGCTGACAACACGCATGCGCGAGTTCGACCCGAACGAGGTGGCGCGGCTCGACACGGCAATGTGGCGGTCTTACTACTCGCGAGAACGGCTCAAGCTGTTCAACCAGCTCTCGGAATTGCTGCGGTCGCAATACCGCCTGCCCTTCGTCAGGTCGAACCTCGTGGCGTACCAGGCTGCAAAGGCGGCCTTTGTCTTTAAAGACGGCCATAACCGCGAAGAGTACGAGAAGGCTCTGCCGAATCTTGTCAGTTTTTACATGTCCATTCGCGCAGTGAGCGACATAGCTTTCGACGTTGAGAAGGCGGCGCGGCTTGAGCTTGAATGGTGGATCATACACCGTGAGAGGAAACAGCACGCGCCGGGCGAGCTTGAGCGGGCGCTCGCCAATCTGGCGGGGGAAATTTACCAGATGCCGGCCGAATCTTTCACGGAGCACGCGCGGCTGAGGGCGGAAGCGATGGAGATTCGCGACACAAGGGCCGAGCAGGGCGGCGTGACCGAAGAGGATTGGGCGCGCATTGACCAGCTGCTCCACGCATCGTGGCAATCGCTCCACAACGCTGTAAACTCGAACGCGTAACGTGCTATGAACAACGCAGGTTTTGACATTATAACTTTCGACTGTTACGGAACGCTCATCGACTGGGAATCCGGGATCGTCAGCGCCTTTCAGCGGGAAGCGGCAAACGACAACCTCAAGCTTGAAAGAGAGCAGATAATAGCTGCTTACATGCAAGAGGAGCCGCAGACGGAAGCGGGCCGGTACAGGCCGTACAAAGAGGTGCTGGCGGAAACCGCGCTTGCGGTTGCGCGGAGGATCGGGTGGCATATCACAGATGACCGCGCGGGGTTTCTCTCCGCGAGCCTTCCCGGCTGGCAGCCTTTCCCCGACACAAACGCCGCGCTTGAGCGGCTCGCGCGGCGCTTCGAGCTTGGCATACTTTCAAACATTGACGACGATCTGCTCGCGGCCACGCGCCGCCATTTCACCGTCGAGTTCAGCCTTATCGTTACAGCGGAGCAGGTCAAATCATACAAGCCCGGCTACGCGCACTTTCAAGAGGCGGCGCGCCGCCTCGAAGGCAAAAAGCAGCTCCACGCCGCGCAGAGCTATTTTCACGACATCACCCCCGCAGACCGGCTCGGCATCCCCAACGCATGGGTCAATCGAAACGGCGAGCGCGCGACCGAAGGCGGCCCTTACCCTACATTTGAAGTGAGCGATCTTCGAGGGCTGGCTGACCTGCTGTCAGCTTGAGGCGGATGCGTCGCGAATCGCTTCAAGCACCTCGTCGTCCGATTGTCTGAAGATCGGAAAGACCGATCTTCGATAACGAAGTATGCCTTCGGGGTCGATAACAACCACGGCGCGCTGCGATCCGCCGCCAAGCTTCGATTTTAGGTTATAGAGACCGGCAACTTCGCCCCGCTCGTCTGCCAGCAAACGCTGGGGCAGGTCATGGTTTTCCGCAAAGCTTTTGTGGGACTCGACCGAGCCGACAGAGATACCCGCCACCTCTGCCCCTGTGGCAGAGTAATCTTCCCAGCGGTCGCGTATGCTGCACATCTGCTTTGTGCAAACTGGCGTCTCGTCTTTGGGGTAGAAGATCAGGGCTACTACTTTTCCTCGATGATCGGATAACCGCCACGAGCGGCCTTGCTGGTCTTTCAATTCGAAGTCGGGTGCGAGTTCCCCAACTCCGGCTCTCGGCGGGCCTTGCTGCTTAGTGCTGCTCATAGCATTTACCTCTTTTCAGGCTGACAATGACCCGCATTGTGCTACGAGCGCGCACCAAAAGCAAGGCGTCAAAAGAGCAGCTTGATGCCGAGGCGGACGAGTCGAGGGGCGGCATCGACTTCTCCCCGGTCACCAAAGCCGTGACCACCTGCGTTCTCAGCGATGGAGTTTGGAAGCCCTCGGCTCGGATGATTAAACGCGTTGAAGAACTCGGCGCGGAGTTGAAGCGACAAGGTTTCGCTCAGCCTGCTCGTCTTTATCAAAGCGAGGTCGAATCCAGTCTGACGAGGCCCCGCGAGAATGTTTCTTCCAACGTCGCCTTGCCAGCGGCCTGCTGCGAATGTCGGGCCGAAGCCGTCTCTGCCAAGCCCGCGAGCGAGAGCTGCCTGCTCAACGGCGAAGTCGTTATAAACGAATCTCGCTTCGCTTACGCGGCCCGCTCGAAAGCCTTCCGTATCTGCGATTATGAACCCGGTTGGGCTTATGAAAGGAGAGCCGTCAGGGTTTGTGAAGAAGCGGAAGAACGAGTTCGCCGCATTCGAGAATGCCACGCTTGCAGCGGGAGCGCCGGGGTTCGAGGCAAACGGTCTGACTGCTCCCGGCTTCTCTAAAAAGAGAGCGGCGGCAAGCGCGGTCTCTCTCGATGAGCCGGGGATGAATTGAATCGGGGTGTATACGGGCCCTGTGGCAATCGACAAGATGCCGCTCACCTGCCAGCCTCCGAGAAGCTTGCCGCTCAATCCTTGTGCGGATTTTTTGAAAGGCAGCGCCCACAGAAAATGTGCCGACAGGCGATGCCTGCGGTCGAGGTCTGAAAGGGCCCTGTCGCTCCTGAAAATGGCTGAGAGGTCCTGCCTCGATGCAACATCGTCAATCAACTTCGACCAGGTGTAAGCGACGCCGCCCGTAAAACCTGCGTCCAATCTCGCATCAAGCCGCGTTTGAAGCGAGTGGTAGATCGAGCGGCCTGATGTTTCATAGACCAGTCGCGGGCCGCCGCCCTCATCGTCGATCACGATGCCGTCGAGGGGGCGGGTTATCCGCATACCCCGCGAGCCCGTATAGAAAGCCTCGAATACCACGCTGCTGAAATCCCTGCTCGCGCCAAGATGCCAGTTGATCGAATGAGGCGTTTGAAAATCTCTCGCAAATTCAGCGCGGGCGAACCGCCTCGCATCTCCATCAAACAGACCTCGCACCTGTTGCGGCCCGTGCGCTAGCGGAAAACTCAGGCTTTCGCCGGTCGTAGCCTGGGTGATGACCGCGAGCGGGACCGAAGGGCTGCTCGCAGATATGTCTGCAAGCGGTCTGTAAGCGGTCTGATCGTAATAGACGCCGATGCCGCCTCTCACGACCATTCGGTCTTTGCCGCCGAGATTCATCCCCGCCAGCCTCAGACGAGGCGAATAGGCAAACGAAAAGCGCGGAGCGAAGTTATCGTTATCGCGCCTGATCTTTCCTATGGTTCTGAGCTCAAGAGGCAGCTCTGTGTTGAAAAGAGCGGTTGAGGGATTCGCTTCCCTTTCGCGGATCGAATCGGCAAACCCGTTAAGGGGCTGGCTGTTATTCGTATAGCCGAGCGCGATTGAAAGAGTCAGGTTTGCGCGAGCGCGCCACGCATCGCTCGCGTAGTATTGCTGCAATGTTTCTGTGAAGCTTGACCGAGCGCTGCCTGCGCGTATCGCGAGCGACGCGGGACGATTTGAAACAAAATCCTCAAGGCTCAAGAAGGTGAAAGAGCCGCGCTCGCCCGCGTGTTGATCGAAGCGCGTTAGCCTGCGCTCGAATGAAGCGCCGAGCCTGATGTGATGACGGCCAACGACATTGGTGAAATTATTGGAAACGTCGAAGAGAGTCGAGACAAACGAGGCAGGCAAAAAGGGGCTCTCGCCGTAGCCCATAACTCCGAACCCCGCCACCACGGCGGGCAACCGATCTTCAGAACCGGGGGAACGAACGAAAGAGGCCCCGGCTCGGTTGAACCCGAAGCTCAGCTCGTTTGAAGTCGCAGGTGAAAAGCTCCGCGTCCACCGAAGCGCGCCCAGTTGCGCGCGACTCGATGAATTACCGGCGTAACCGGCGGCCAGTCGCCCTGTCGAATTAATCTCGCTCCTGTGATCGAGCCAGTACTCGCCCGCGAGGTGGTCGCGCCTTGCGAGCTTAAAGTCTAGACGCCCGCCCGTTTCGTAATCATCGAGGGCCGAAGGCAGCAGGCGAGCAAGCTGCCCCAGCTCTACCGGAACACCTCCAACGCTTGAGCTAAACACCCGAAGCACTGACGCGGAGCCTGGCCGGTTGACAAGCGGCCCGCGACTTCGCAAATCAGCCACGGTCCGAGAGTCCGGGAAGGCGCGAGCAAGCTCGGCAAGCCCTCTCCCGGTCGGAGTCAAGAAAGATGAGATGGAATCAAAGAACCTTATTGAATCTTGAGACTCGACCTGCAAGGCCGCAAAAAAGAATCCTCTCTCTTTGCGAATCGACCCTCCGAGCACGCCGCCAACGATCTTGTTCTCAAAATGAGGCGCGCGCGCGAGCCCGCTGCGCCGTTCCAGTGGCGTCAGCGATCCAAGCCGCCGGTTTAGATAATGGCCGAAGAGAGTGCCGTGGTAATAATTCGTGCCTTTGATCGTCTTCAGCTGGACGGCTGTCGCTTCGCGGCCTGCGAGGACCTCTGGCTTTGTCGCGGTGATTACGTCGAGCTGTTCTATCGCATCTCGGTTCGAGAATTCAATCGCCGGACCGTAGTCTATGCGGTCATTGTTTTGATTGTTGAGAGTGAAACCGCTCGGCGGGAACCTGTCGTTTAGCGGCAGCAGGCGAAAGCCGTCAGGTTCTCTGGCCGGGACGATATTCGCCTCAAGCACCAGCAGTGATTCGACCGGGCCGAGGTAAGGCAGAGCGCGTATTCTGTCCGATTCGATAGTCGAATTAATATTGGAGCCGATCCCTGTCGCCGGGGCTACGGGGATGACAATGACAGAAGGCGACGACGCGGGCTTTATCGAGTCCGGCTCTGAAGACTTTATGCCGGGCGGCGCGCTGTTTATCCGCTCGCCTGACCTGGCCGGGCGAGCGGCAGTCTGTTGCTTGTTCGCGGAATCATTGCGTCCCGTACTGGAGCCCTGAGCGTAGCCGAGGGAGGAGAGAAAAAGCATCGCCACAAAAACGCGGGCGAATTTGGAATGCATGAATGTTACTGAGCCATCCTGTCATTGCGAACTTAATCGGGCTGTTCGTTAAACAGAATGGCTCGAAGCAGATGTTCTTGCACTTATTTTGCTGGCGAAATTGCGTTGTATTTCTTCAAAATTTTGATTGTTTCGTCGATTGGCAGCGCTTCAACCGTTCGACCTCGACCGGTGGTCGTGCTGGCTCGGAAAAGCGAGTTATAAATGGCCTCCTCCGTCGCTTCTATCACCGCCAGAAATAGCGGCGACATCGCGTCATTCGTTAGCAGCTTTATATCCCGTGCCGCGTTGCGGCCCGTAGCCCTGGGGTCGATGCGCAGCCTTGCTTCACTCGCGGTAGAAAAGGCTATAGCGTAGTCACCGCTCCCGTTGGTCGCCGAGGAGCCGGTGCGCGCGAGCCCCATCATGGAGCGGGCGGCCAATCGCTTCAAGTTTCTCGAATCCACGGGAGCGTCTGTCGCAATGACGATGATGATAGACCCGTCTGCAAATTCATCGTTCGCGGAAGGTCTTAGAGCCGAGCTTCTCTGCTCGCCAAGCTCCGTCTTGAGGTAGTAACGGCCAAGCTCGCGGCCGACGGGCGCGCCGTTTATCGTCAAGACGCCGCCGAAGTTCGATTGAACAAGCACGCCCACGGTATAACCTCCGAGTGATTGCGGCAACCGGCGAGACGACGTGCCGATGCCGCCTTTGAATCCGAAGGCTATCGTTCCGGTGCCCGCGCCGACAGCGCCTTCTTCAACCGGCCCGGTTGCCGCCTCTTTTATCGCCTTCACCACGTCGTCGCGCGAGACGTGTCGCCCGCGAATGTCATTCAGCCCACCGTCGTTGGTTTCACCGACGAGCGGGTTTATCGACTGAACATCTTCATTACCCGGAAGCGCGAGCATGTAATCGAGCACGGCGTCGGCTACGCGGGGCACGTTGAGCGTCGATGTCAGAAGGACAGGCGTTTCGATCTCGCCAAGCTCATTGACCTGTGTCGAGCCCGCAAGCTTGCCGAACGCGTTTCCTATGAATACGGCTCCGGGGACTTTGTCTCGAAACAGGTTGCCCGCGTGAGGCAAGACCGCCGTGACGCCGGTGCGAATATTATCGCCGCGAACGAGCGTCGTGTGGCCCACGAGAACGCCGGAAACATCCGTGATTGCGTTTTGCGGTCCCGTCGGAATAACGCCTACCCTTATGCCAATGTCGCGCGCGCGAGGTCGTTTTTTTTCCGGCATGGATTGCCCCAGGCATGTTAGACAGAGCAGAAAAACTGTCGCTAAAAGCTTAATCATGGCCTCAAAAATTAGTAGTGATTTTTCAACTTCAATGGTTTATCATCTTCTCGCTCTCAGTTCAATTTTAAATCGTCCCACCCCCGGCGTTGCCCCTCCAGACAAACCCGTTTTTTAATCATTCATACACGATTACACCAGCCGGAGGCTTGATGCTTCAGCACTCATTTGAAGAGAGGATAGAACACGCCCTGCTCGCGGAGGGCGTGCTTACGCAGGACCAGTTATCCAGGGCACGCAAGATCAGGGAACACCTGGGGGGGCAAAAGAGCTTGAGCGACGTGCTGCTTGAGATGAATCTCATAAGCGGCCCGCGCCTGGAAGAGGTCGTCCGTCGCCATCGCAGCAAGATGCGAACAGGCGAGATTCTGCTGGCTCGTCGCCTTGTCACCGCAGACCAGGTCGCCTCGGCGCTCGAAACTCAGCGGCTGGCAGGCCCGCGACCAAAACGGATCGGTGAGATTCTGATCGAGATGGGGTTGATCGAGGAGCGCCACGTCGTGGAGGCTCTGGCCGAAAAATTCAGCCTGCCCGTCTTGCAGCCCGACATAAGCCAGATCGACACGGAGCTTGTGCGCAAGGTGTCGCTCAAGTACCTTCGCCGCCAGATCGCGCTGCCGATAAAGATCGAAGAAAACCACGTCCTTCTGCTTGTCGCGGACCCGACACGAACGCCGTTTATCGAAGAGATGGCAAGGATATTCAATTGCCGCGTGAGGCTATCGCTCGCTACAAGCGCCGTGATCCTTCAAACACTCGACATGATCGACGGGCTGCTTCAAAGCAAAGACGCGGGGATCGCGGATTACCAGAAGGTCAAGTACCACACGCTCGAAACTCAGGCTCAGCCGCAGGCGGGCGATGACCGCATAGTTCAGATGGTCGATCAGCTAGTCCGGTCCGCCATCGAAGAGGGCGCGTCGGACGTTCACCTTGAGCCGCTCGCAAACAAGCTGCGCGTGCGCTACCGCATAGACGGAGTGCTCGTTCACAAGATGGACTTCCCGCGCGAATACACGCCGCGCATCGTCTCGCGTATCAAGATACTGGCAGACGCCGACGTCGCCGAGCGGCGGAAGCACCAGGACGGGCGCATATTCGTAAAGACCGACAAGCAGGAGATAGACATACGCGTCTCTTTTTACGCCACGGTCTTCGGCGAAAACGTCGTGCTGCGAATCTTGAACAAGGCCTCGCTGATAAGCCTGCAACAGCTCGGGTTCGCGCCGAACATCCTGCGCATGTACTCGGAAGACGTGCTCGCAACGCCTTCCGGCATCACGCTCATCACAGGCCCGACCGGCTCAGGCAAGACGACAACGCTTTACTCCTCGATAGATCACTGCAACGACCCGACGGTCAAGATCATCACCTGCGAAGACCCCGTCGAATATGTCATCGACGGCATTTCCCAGTGCTCGATCAATGAAAAGATCGGGCTTACGTTTAACGAGACGCTAAGGTCGATAGTGCGACAAGACCCAGACATCATCGTCATCGGCGAGATCCGAGACAAGTTCTCTGCCGACGTGGCGGTCCAATCGGCGCTCACAGGCCACAAGGTCTTTGCCACATTTCACACGGAGGACTCTATCGGCGCGCTCGTGCGGCTTGTGAACATGGAGATAGAGACTTCGCTGATCGCATCAACCATCGCGGCGGTGCTCGCTCAGAGACTGGTCCGAAAGGTATGCCTGAACTGTCGCGTCGAATACAAGCCCGATGACCGCGTGCTGCGCCGGTTCAGCCTGTCGCGAGAAGAGTTGAAAAGCTTTACGCTCTTCAAAGGCAAGGGTTGTTCGGTCTGTAATTTCACAGGCTATCGCGGGCGGCTCGGCATATACGAGTTGCTGGTCCCGAACGCAGATATACGCGACGCGATCCTGATGAAGAGGACGATGCAGGAAATCCGCGACATAAGCCTGGATTCTTGCAACCTCTGCACCATGCAGGAGGACGGGATGGTGAAGGCGCTTCAGGGGGCAACGACGCTTGAAGAAGTGCTTGAAAACGCGCCGCGAGTCTTTCATCATCGCCCGCTCGATATGCTCTTTAAGATCGTCGGGTAAGATACGAAGCGCGGCTGCTAAAGCCATTCCGCTTGCAGCTTCGCTATGGCCAGCTCTTTGTGCTTCGCTTCGACTTCGATCCAGGGCGCTTTACGAAACGCGCCGGGCATCGTTGTTATCAAATCGCTGTGACGCGGGTCGTTGAACGATTCACGCCCGTTCGAGATATGGACCATCTGCCACGAAGGGTCGGGCCACGTCTCGCGCGCGGCGGCAAGCATCTCTCCGACGCTCGCATCGTCGTAACCGTTCAGCCGCTCGCGCACCAGATGATGATGAGCGTCAAAGACCATTGGCACTTCGGCTTCCAAACATACCGCCAGAATCTCTGATGCGCCGTATGCGCGCTCGTCGTTTTCGAGCGCGAGCCGCGATCTGATAGCTTCGGGCAAATCTCTTATGACAGAGACGAGCCGCGCGGCGCGGTCCGACTTGCCGCCGTGCAGTTGCATAGCGGCCCACGCAGAGCGCGGCTGCGAGAGCATATCCATCACGAGCGCGTGCGCGGTCATGATCTTGACGCTGTTTTCGATTACTCCGGGCGAGTCGCTGCTCAGCACGACGAACTGGTCGGGGTGCAACACAAGCCTGATGCCTAGGGCCTCTGCCCGCTCGCCCGTCTGCTTTAAGCTATCGCCGAGTAGCACGAGAACAGCAGCCCCTGCGGGCTCGTCGGCAAACGGGAAAAGCGCCGAAGTCATCCGGTAGAGCTTTATTCCCATCTCGACACAGAAATCGAGCGCGAGGTTCAACCTGCTGAGGTTGTCGCCGTAGAGCGCAAACAAAACCTTCTCCTGCTCGCGGGCGTCAAGCTGCAAAAGTCGCTTGCGCGTAAGCGCGCGGTAACGGACGCGGTCCGATTGAGTGATGCAAACCAGCCCCAGGTTTGGAGTGAACCCCTGTTCCCTCTGCTCGATCATTATTTGAAGTGTAACGAGGCCGGTCGATGCGGGGAAGCCCATAAGCGGAAAGAGTGAGGCCGCGAAAGAGATTATCTTTCGCGGCCTCTTTATTATTTCTAAGACAACCGGCTTAACGGCGGCGGCGTGACGTAGAGCGCTTGGCGGTCTGCTTCTCTTTTTTCACCGGTTTCGATTTGAGCTTTGTCTTGGCTGAGGACTTTGATGAGCTTCGAGAGCTGACGGCTTTCTTCGAAGAGTATTTTTGGCCGCGGGTCGCCCGTGCGCTCTGCGGAAGGCGGACGGTCTGGCCTTTACGCAGCTCGGTGCGGGCAGACAGCCCGTTCAGTTTTGCAAGCTCCTTGACAGATACGCCGTGGCGGCGGGCAAGCGCCGCGAGCGTGTCTCCGCGCTGGACCTGGTATGAAGCGTTCTGCGTGCGATATGTGGAGCGGCTGCTCCTTTCCTCGGCCACCTCGACGCGAGGGATGATGACCTTGCGAACGCGCTGTTCTTCCGGCAGCGCGGCGTATGCAAGCTCGAACTGCTTCTTCATGCCCTTCGGCAGCTTGATCGAGTGCGGCTGGCCGGCGGGCGTCGCGCCCCTGCGAAGCTCAGGGTTCAAATCGCGCAGCACGTCAAAAGAGACCCCGATAAGGTCTGCGGCGACCTTGAGATCGGTCTGGCCCGACACGGTGAACGTGTCGTAATTCAAGGGCGGTTCAGGCTGGACGTTGAACCCGTACCGCTTCTGGTTCTTGCTTACGATGATGATCGAAAGGATTATCGGAACGTAGTTGCGTGTTTCTGTGGGGATCAGGCCGCGCTTGTGAATCTCCCAAAAGTCGGCGTAACCGCACTTGGCAATCGCCCCCGCAATTCGGTATTCGCCCGAATTGTATGCCGCCATCGCCAGCAGCCAGTCGCCCGCAAAGAAGTTGTGCAGGAATTTCAGATACCGGGCGGCCGCGCGCGTCGATTTCTCAGGATGCGAGCGGTCGTCGACCCACGCCGTCTGGGCCAGCCCGTAACGCAGCCCTGTTCCGGGGATGAACTGCCAGATGCCTTTGGCCGCCGCGTGCGAGAGCGCGTTCGGCTTCCAGACCGATTCGGCCTGCGCAAGCCAGATCAGATCGAGCGGCACGCCCTCTTCCTTGAATATTCTTTCGGCCATCACGCGGTAACGACCCGACCGGCGCAGTCCCGTCTCCATCGTCGAGCGTCCACGACCGGCGATGAAGTAGTTTATGTACTGGAAGACCGGCGGGGCGACCGAAAACTCGAAGTCGTAACGACCAAAAATCTTCACCCCTTCCGGGGTCACCGTAGCAAGCTCGCCCTCGTTTACATCCGCAAGCTCGTCAAGAACGGCGCGCTCGACATTCTCACCCGGCTCCTGCGGCGTGATCTGCTGCATGGCGTCAGCTTCGGCTTTAACCTTGTCGACCGCTTCGGGGTCACCCGCGGGCTGCTGGCTGTTCGCCAGACGCGGCTCGCTCCATTTCGCGTCGTACTGTTTGATACGGTTAACAAGGTCGCGGTGGTAAGCCTGTAGCCTGGGGTTTGAAGCGATGTCGATACCCGATTGGGTGATCGCTTCTACGGCTTCGTCAAAAAGCTTGCGAGCCTGGTCGGGTTGTCCTTTTATGACTGCCTGCTCGCCTTGAAGATAGCTCGCCTCCGAGCGGTTGATAATCTCTTGAATGTTCACGGATGAGGCCGGTTGTTGAGTCTGGCCAAAGGCTTTGACCGGACCAAAGCTTACAAAGAGAAGCCCCGCAATCAACAACACAACAACACTGCGACCCGCTTTAATTCCTAGCCTCATCTTTTTATGATCTACCCTTCTGTATATTATTTTTTAGTTCGCTCGATTGACCTCGCAGTCCAAGTGACCGTCGGAAGCGCCACTATCACCAGGGGCCTGGGAACCACAATATCAACCATCCCGCATTTCCTGCCGAGTGGGCAGGTTATATCACGCGAAATTCTGATGAGTCAATAATATGGGCCGCATTCAGGCGGGTCGCAAGAAATTTGAAACAATTGGGGGAAGCTCCGGGCGGCAAGCGGGCCGAGTGCCGCCCCGAAAGCTAAGATAGAGGCTTAAACAAGCGCGGTTTTCAGCACCTGGCGCACGGAGTCGACAAAGACGAATTCGATCTCTTTTATCACGTCCTTGGGCAGCTCTTCGAGGTCGCGCCGGTTCTGTTGCGGCAATACGATTGTCGTCACGCGTGCGCGTCTTGCCGCAAGGACCTTCTCTTTTATGCCGCCGACGGGCAAGACGTTCCCGCGCAGCGTTATCTCGCCCGTCATGGCTACCGACCGCCTGACCGCGCGGCCCGAAAGCGCCGACACCAGCGCGGCGGCAAGCGTAACCCCGGCCGACGGGCCGTCTTTCGGGATGGCCCCTTCGGGGACGTGTATGTGTATGTCGTTTTTGGTGAACTTTTCGGGGTCGATCCCTATCTCGTCGGCGCGAGCCTTGGCCCATGAAAAAGCCGCTTGCGCAGACTCTTTCATAACGTCGCCGAGCTGACCCGTAAGCTGCAACGAGCCCTTCCCTGCCGTAAGCAATGCCTCGATGAAAAGCACGTCGCCGCCAGCGGGCGTCCAGGCAAGCCCTGTAGATACGCCGACCTGGTCTTTCTTCAAGATTTCGTCGGCGTATACGTGGGGGATTCCGAGGAATTCGTACAGATTGGAGCCTGAGACACGGACTATCGCCGGGTTGCCTTCGGCCACGCGGCGCGCGACCTTGCGGCAAATGGTCGCTATCTCGCGCTCGAACTGGCGGAGCCCCGCTTCGTGCGTGTACTGCTGAATTATCCCCTTGAGCGCGGACCGGCTTATCAAGATATTGCGCGCGGTGATGCCGTGAGCATCTGTCTGCTTGGGTATGATGTGGCGGCGCGCAATCTCGACCTTCTCTTCTTCGGTGTACCCGGCCAGTCGTATCACCTCCATGCGGTCGCGCAGGGCCGCGTGGATCGTTTCAAGCACGTTGGCCGTCGTCATAAACATGACGTTCGACAGGTCGAAGGGCGAGCCGAGATAGTTGTCCCTGAACGAGAAGTTCTGCTCAGGGTCGAGCACTTCGAGGAGCGCCGACGACGGGTCGCCGCGAAAATCCGCGCCCACTTTGTCGATCTCGTCGAGCATGATCAAGGGGTTATTCGTGCCCGCCTGCTGTATGGCCTGGATGATGCGGCCGGGCATCGCGCCTATGTAGGTTCGGCGGTGGCCGCGAATCTCCGCTTCGTCGTGGAGCCCGCCGAGGCTGAGCCTCTGAAATTTGCGGTTGAGCGCGCGGGCGATGCTGCGACCGAGGCTTGTCTTTCCGACGCCGGGCGGGCCGACGAGACAAAGGATCGGGCCTTTGACCTTATCTTTCAGCTTGCGGACCGCAAGAGATTCGATTATCCGTTCTTTGACCTTCTCCAACCCGTAATGGTCTTCGTCAAGAATAGTCTGCGCGCGCTTCAAATCGAGGTTCTCTTCGGACTCTTTCGACCAGGGCAGGCTCACCATCACGTCGAGGTAGTTGCGCAGCGTGGCGGCTTCAGCCGCGTCCGGGTGCATGCGCTCAAGCTTTTTGATCTGACGCTCGACCTCTTCTTCTACGGCGTCCGGCATGCGGGCGATGATCATCTTTTCGCGGTACTGTGCTATCTCTTCGGCAAGCTCGTTGCCTTCGCCAAGCTCTGTTTGAATCGCCTTTAGCTGCTGGCGCAGGTAGAACTCGCGCTGCGTGCGATCAATCTCGCCTTTCGCCTGGGTGTTTATCTCCTGCTGTACGAGCAGCACGTTTATCTCGCGGGCCAGAAGCTCGTTTACGCGGCGGAGGCGGTCGGCCGGGTTTAGCTTCTCAAGCACGCTTTGGGCGTCGGCCACCTTCAGCTCAAGGTTCGACGCGGCCACGTCGGCAAGACGGCCAGGGTCTTCGAGGTTTGCGACAATGGCCATGACTTCCGAGGAGATATTCTTGCCGAGCGTGATGGCGCGTTCGAGCGACGAGCGGACGTTACGGATCAAGGCTTCAAGCTCAAGCTCTTCGGCTTCGGGGTCCGGGTCCGCGAGCGGCTCGATGTGCGCAACCAGCGGCGGCAGGCTCTCGTCAAAGCGCGTGACGTGGGCGCGCGTAAGCCCTTGCACGAGTATGCGTATGCGACCGTCGGGCATCTTTAGCATGCGCATGATCGAGGCGGCGGTCCCGTAATTATAGAGGTCTGCGCCGGCGGGTTCTTCTTTTTCGAGGTCACGCTGGGCGACCAGCATGATCATACGATTTTCCGCCAGCGCCTGGTCTACGGCGCGTATCGACCGCTCGCGCTGGACGAAAAGCGGCACGATCATGTAGGGGAAGATGACTATATCCCTGAGCGGCAAAACCGGCAGCGAATCGGGCATCTTTATCTGCTCGTCGGATGCCTCTATTTGAACTTCTTCCGTTTCCATTATTGATGACATATCAGATAACAGGTTACAGGTGACTACGGACGCGCGCAAGCGACCCTTGTCGGGCGACGGTTAAGGCGTGCGGAGGGGTTGATTAACGAGCGCGGCCTGTGCGGACAAGCGATTTCAGCTCGCTCATAAATTCCGACACGTCTTTGAATTCGAGGTAGACCGAAGCGAAGCGCACATAGGCCACCTTATCCAGCTCTTTCAGCCTGCGCATAATCAGCTCGCCGATCTTTTCGGTAGACCGCTCGCGCTCGCGCGACTCCTGGACGTATTTTTCGATTGAATTGACGAGGGCCTCGATCTTGGCCATGGGGATGGGCCGCTTCTCGCAAGCCTTCAACACGCCCGACAGTATCTTCTGGCGGTCGAAAGGCTCGCGGCTGCCGTCTTTTTTCACGACCATGTACGGGATCTCGTCTATGCGCTCATAGCTCGTGAAACGGCGGTCGCATTTCAAACACTCGCGGCGGCGGCGTATAACATCGCCTTCGCGGCTCTCGCGCGAGTCGACTACCCTGTCTTCCATATGCGCACAAAAAGGACATTTCATAGTGACCTCTCGTAATCGTTTATCGGCGGTTCTGCTTTGGAAAGAATACTAGCTCCGCCGGAAACGAAGTGGTAAGGCATTCTCGCCCGGTGGAGTGACTACTGACGGCGCAATCTGTCGCAGGTTCGGGCCAGGTGAGGCTCAGCCGCGAACCGCGATCAACTCGTCTTCTTCCTCGACCTCCTGCGGAGGCTCGCCGCTGGTCTCGCGGTCTACCTGCTCTACCTGCCGCTCGCCTATGCGCCTGAGCCGGTCGAGCGACAGCCCGTCCTTCATAACATAAAAGAGGCCGAAGACAGTGGCGGGCGCGAAGATGACGAGGTGCAAAAGGATCGCGACCGACGCCGCCTTGGCCTGCGCGACCCCCATAAAGGTGAGCGCGGCTGCGGTCGCCGTATGAAACGGCCCCGTGGCCCCGCCCGGCGTTGGGACGACAGAGCCTAGCATCGAAAGCCCCATCATAAAGACCGCTCCCGTGAATGGAACCTTCGCGTAGGGTATGCCGAAGGCGCGCACGACCAGCAGATGCGCGACCGCCACCATAAGCCAGTGCAGCACCGTGAGGCTTATCGTGATCGTAAGGCCGCGCGCGTCGTGCAGCACCACGAGCCCTTCGGAGATGTGGCGCAAGAGGCTCATCAAGCCGCGCTTTAGATGACCGGGCAACCAGTTGAGCTTGCGGTCAAGGTAGCCGAGCGCGCTGTCCCTCTTTCTTCTAAAGAGCGACAAACCGTATACCCCTGCGACGGCCGCGGCCAAAAGCAACGCGCCTGTCACCTTTATCCAGCCGAACAATCGCATGGCCTCCGCGTCGCCCGTGATGTATTCGAAAAAGAGCAGGTTGATGGCAAAAAAGAAGACCACCATCACCATATCGAAGACGCGCTCGATCATCACCGTCGCGTAACAGGCGGAAGGGTGTATGCGCTCTTTGACGGAAAGGACCGCGGGGCGGACGATAAATTCGGCGGCGCGCCCCATAACGAACATGGCGCTGAACCCGACGACCGTGGCGCGAAAAAGCGACCGCAGTCGCGGCTTGGCCATGCCCTCTAAAAGCGCTCGCCACCTGAGCACGCGGACCATATAAGTGCCTACGAACAGGGCGACGGCCAATCCCAACTGCCCCCAGTTTGCCTGTCGGACCTCCGCCCAGACCTCCGACCAGTTGAGCCTGTGCACGAACCAGTAGACGAACAATGCGCCGATTGCGAGGCTGGCTATTTTTTTGAGCCTGCTTTTCACTACTAGAGAGAGTTCCTCGTGTTATGCTATCTTTGCAAACAAGGGCGAGTGCCGAATATCCCCTGAGAGCGCCGCGTATTTCGGATACATCCGCTATCGGCTGTATCACGTGGGGGATTCTAGCACAAAATCTGGCCCCCTCGCACGTCCATCAAGCGGGTGGGGGTGACAGCTTCGGTCAAAGTCCTTGTTGAAACATTTCGCGTCAGCGTCTCGTTTAGCAGGGTGATAGACTTTGGCGGTTTAATGCTGAAGAAAAAAGACTAGGCTTACGAGAAGGCGACAGGTGGGAGCAAGACACGCGTTGACATCAGGCGATGCTGAATTGGTTCAGCGTTGTATACAGGGCGACCAGCAGGCCTGGGCGGATGTGGTGCGCCAATTTTCGCGCCGCATCTATAACCTCGCCTACCGCTTCACGTCGAGCCACGCGGCGGCGGAGGACCTTACACAGGAGGTCTTCATACGCGTCTACCGCTCGCTCGAACAATACGACTCCTCGCTTGGCGATCTGTCGAATTGGCTGATGCGGCTCGCGCGTAACCTGATAATCGACGATTACCGCAAGCGGCAGCGCACGCCGACCGATTCGGGCGACGACCTTGCGGACCACGAGTACCACCTGCCCGCGGCCAGCGACAGCCCGCAGCGAACGCTTGAGCGCCAGGAACGGCGGCTTCAGGTGCTTGCGGCGATAAATAAGCTGTCGCCCGACCTGCGCGAATGTGTCATCCTTCGCGACATCGAAGAGTTGACATACCAGGAGATAGTCGAACTTCTCAGAATACCCGAAGGCACGGTCAAGAGCCGTATAAACCGAGGCCGCATCGAGCTTGCGAAGGTGCTTCGCAGGATGAAGGTCAACCCTGATTGACGCGCCTGTCCCGGTTTACAATCGGATTGTAAAAGGGCCGTTCCACACGTCAACCGCCAATCTATTGACACGTCCGAGTCCGTAATAATGTGAGGGGCAGAAGCGCAAGCTCTGCTGAAGTAATATGGATTGCTGCAAGTTTGAAGAACAACTGAGCGAATACCTTGACGGGCTGCTTGAGCAGCGCGAGACGAGCCGGTTCGCCGAGCACGCGCTAAAGTGCCGCGACTGCCGCTCGCTTCTTGACGAGGTTAAGCTTGCGCTGCGCGAATTCAAGACCGACGACAGGCTCGATACGCCCGCGCAGCTCCAGTCCGTGCTTGTACGAATTCCCGAAGAACATTCGGGGGTCGATTGCTACGGTTTTGAGGATTTGATAACCGAGGTTCTCGACGGCTATGTTCCCGCGGCGAAATATCACAAATTTGAATTTCACGCGACAGAATGCCGCAAGTGCTCGGAGCTTTTGACGGGCGTGGTCTACGCGGTCGCGGCGTGCCATTCGGTCCACACCTACGAAGACTACCAGGTGTCGGAAGCTCTCATTGAAAAGCTTGTAGAAGTGATGCCCGAACGAAAGCAGGCTTTGAAGCAGGGTTTCTCCGAGCGGGCCGCGCGGTGGGTGAACATGCTTTTGCCTTCGAGGACTCAAAGCGCGCACTGGAGCTTTACGACCGCTTCGATGCTTGTCGCCACTACGTTTGCGCTGCTGCTGTTCGGTTTTTCGGACGACGGGACGGTCGGCGGGATATATCGCAAGGCACATTTGAAGATAGGCGAGCTTTATAGCCAGGGAACGGACATCTACTCGCGCAAGGACGACGTGGCCGCGCGAATCGAGCAGGTCGGGATGGGCATCGGCGAAGTGTGGAGCACGCTCGGCGGCGACGCGCAACCGGGCAAAGCCGATAACAAGCCCTCGGAGCCCGCAAAGAATCAGAAGCAAAGTAATAAGAAAAGTGACAAGTAAACAGTGACAAGCGACAAGAAAGACCGAACCGGCCCTGTTTTTCCTCCTTCTTGTCACCTGTCATTGTTTACCTTCCTTCGAACTCACCGGCCATATTAATCGTTTTAGTTTTCGAGACACTGATCCAATTCTAAATTAAGGTTGAATCTTATGTACTGTTCATACCATCCAATAAACTCGGCGCTAGTGCAGTGCGCCAGTTGCGCGCGCCCGCTTTGCGCTGCGTGCGATCACCGCGTCAAAGGCTACCCGTACTGCCAGGACTGCATAGTCGTCGGGGTCGAAAGTCTTTCACGAAACCACTACACGCGGCACCACTCGAAGCGGCGCGCGCGCCTGGCGGCGCTGTTTGCGGTGCTGCCGGGGATGGGCGCCGTCTACAACCGCCAGAACATAAAGGCCGTCGCCCATTTCATAGCCATCGTCGGACTTTTCCAGATGACCGCAATCCACGCGCTCGAAGGTCTGTTCGGCCTCGCCGGAACCGCTTTTTATCTCTATTCTATTATTGACGCCTACAGGACTGCGCGCGCGATTACAAACGGAGAGAGCGCCGCCGCAGACGAAGAGCGTTTCAAGCATATGCTTGCGCGGCGCGCGCCCCTGCTCGGCGTTGTGTTGCTGGTATCGGGGCTTCTGCTTTTCATACAGATCGTTCAGCCGTTCAGCATAAGCCTGTCGCTAGCCCGGCTCATGCCGGTCGCGCTCGTCATACTCGGCGGCTACCTGCTGACACGATATTTCAAGCGGTCTCGCGAGGAAGCTTTTAGACCTTCGGACGAGAGGCGAATCCCCTACTCGCTCATCCAGGGGTCGTTTGGTGAAAGAGTCAAGTCTGCGTCCGAATACCGCGACCACAGGTGAATTAAGAAGTGAACTCCATCAGCAAGAAACAGAGAGGCAGGCTGGTCGTCGGGCTATTGCTCGTGGCGGCGGGCCTTATCTTTTTTCTGTTCCCGTCGGGGGCCGGTCTTGCCGAATGGCTTATGCGGCTGTGGCCGATCTTTTTGATCTGCGCGGGCGTTGTGCGTGTCATGGGGTTCGCCGTCGAGCGCAAGCCGAAATCACCGACCGGCGGAATGCTGTTGATGATAATCGGCCTTCTCTTTTTCGTCGGACGTTTCCACTCCGATCTAAACGCGCTTCAGATTTACGGTCGCTACTGGATCCTTCTGCTCGCCGTCTTTGCGGGCGTCGAGTTGATTCGCTTCTACTCTCACCGGCACACGGAAGGCCCGCCGCCCAGGATGTTCACCGCGCGGCGGCTCATCGTGATCCTTTTGATCGCTACGACGGGCATCTTTGCAAACCGCGTGGCGGGGTCGAACTCTTCCCTGCTTTCGGCGCTCAAGCTCGACGGGTTCATCGGCGGGCTCAGAGATTCGGTCGTGGGCGATACATACAGTTTTACGGACGGCGCTGTGACGGCACAACCTGTGAACGGCTCGATCAAGGTCACCGTCAATAACAGCTACGGCAACGTGAAGGTGAGCCGTGGCGGGCTGGTGCGCGCTACGCTCACGAAAGGCGTGCGCGCATGGAATGAATCGGATGCGCGCCGGATTGCCGAGCAGATAAAGCTCTCGTTCACCCAGACTTCAGAAGGCGTGAGCATCAGCACCAACCGGAGCGAGGTCAATCATCAGTTCACAACCGACATACTGATCGAAGTCCCGCAGGATTCCTACGTGGCCGTCACAAACAGCTACGGCGCGGTAACCGCAGAAGGTCTCAGCTCCGACCTTATGATAAAAGAGAGCTACGGTCGCGCAGATGTGAGCGGGATAGACGGCGACGTGAGCCTCGCTTTGAACTATTCGGACGTTAATATCTCCCGAATCGGCGGCGATCTTTCGGTCACGGGAGCCAAGCAGGCGCGTATAACCTCTGTGGCGGGGTCGGTCGAGGTTGCGGCCAGCAACGGCTCGGTCTACCTCCAGGATATAGCGGGCAAGCTGAAGGTTGAAGCCCCCTTTTGCAGCATCGACGCGCAGGATTTAAGAAGGGATGCCGAGATCAAGACCGAAAACGGCAGCGTCAAGGTCGCGCGAACGTCGCACGTCTCGATCAAAGGCCCCCGCTCAGACGTGCGCGCAGAGCAGATCGACGGCGACCTGTTTATCGATTCGTCTCACAGCCAGGTCGTCGTTCGAGACGTAGCGGGCGAGATGGTCGTAGCGGGAGAGAAAAGCTCTATCACCGCTGAAAACGTACACGGCCCCGTAGAGGTAGAGACATCGCACGGCGAGGTCACAGTAAAGAACTTCTATGAAGCCGTTCGCGTCGCGACCAGCTACAGAGACGTTATTTTGATCACGTCGAACCCGCCTTCAAGCGATATTGAGGTCGAAAACAGCCATGGCGGGATAAAACTTGTGCTCCCGCAGGCGAGCCAGTTCCAACTCGATGCCACGAGCGAAAGCGGGCAGGTCAGGCCCGTTGGCTTCGCAGAGCTTGGCGGGCGCACGCGCGGCGAAAACCTGTTCGCCATCCTCGGCTCGGACGGGCCTGTGATAAGGCTGAAGACCTCCTACAAGAATATTACCGTTCAAGCGAACGGGTCGGCTCCGACGCAGGCGAGCAAGGTGGTCGAGTAAGAATCTGTCAGAAAAGCCCGCGCTCGTCGTCGAGGGCCGGGTAATGGTTGATATGAAAGGAGTTTAGTCATGGCATTTCTAAAACTGGTTATCGGTATGATCGGCTCATTCGTAGCCTTTATCATTGCGGTCAAATTACTGGCCATTTTGCTGGCTATTGTCGGGTTCGCGCTCAAGTTGATCTGGCTGGCGGTAATCGTCGGGTTCTTCCTGCTCGTGGCGTTTGTCCTTTACAAGCTCTTTACGCCCCGCCGAACCGCACAAATCTAACGGGCGCAAGCTTTAAGCGACACTTTATTCCCGGCAACCGGAAAGCCCTGCCTCGGATCAGGGGCTTTCCGGCTGCCTGTTAACTGCTTCCGGCCTGCCCTCCAGATTGTTGCAATTTTCATAAGACTAGCCTGCCTACCGCTCGGAACTATTGCCATCGGGTGTTGCGTGTGATAGCCTCCCGGACTGTTTGGGCAAGGACTACCCCTCTCACGGCAATATTTAGGTGCAAGGGTTGAAACAAAACAGGATATTGCTGTGGGACACTGGCAAAATCCTTTAGCTCTGCTTTGAGAACCAGAGGAGATACTGGATGCCAAAAGAGAAACGTCATTATACCTTCCTGATCGCGCCCTCAAACACATCCCAGATTCGCCGCATAAGCATCCACCACAATCTCTTATACGTAGCCGGTGGATTGGTTGCTACTGTTTTACTCTTCGCCGTTTTTGGCGCAATCAGGCTGGCCAATCACGAAGCTCTCAACCTGAATTTTATGGCCGTCAAGGCCGAGAACGAATCGCTAAAGAAAGAGAACGACGCTTACCAGAACAACTATTCCAGGCTGAAAGGCCAGATCTCTTACATAGACGACCTCTCAAAAGAGCTTGCTCGCCAGGCCCGCATGGAGCGGACGACAGAGATTGACGAGCTGGTAGGCACAGGCGGACCCGAATCTGTATCGAACCTTGACCGCGCCGCCGACCGGCTGGAGAGCGACATTCGCCAGATAAGCGACCGCCTGCGGTCGGACACGCTCCGCCTCGCCTCCATCCCTTCCGGCATCCCGGTAAACGGCTATATCACAGACGGATTCGGGATTCGCAGCAATCCCTTTAACGGCGAAGGGCGCGAAGTCCACGACGGGCTCGACATCGCCGTCGATTTCGGGACACCGGTCTCGACGACCGCCGACGGGCTTGTTATTTGGGCGGGGCCGCACGGCGGGTACGGGAACCTTGTGATCGTCTACCACAGCAACGGCATCACAACCCGCTACGGCCACCTGTCAAAGATCACTGTGGAGCAGGGCCAGCGAGTACGGCGCGGCGACCAGATCGGCCACGCGGGCTCGACGGGCCGCTCGACTGGGCCACACGTCCATTACGAGGTCCGCGAAAACGACCAGTCTGTGGACCCTATGCGCTACATCGAATCTTCAAGACCTTGATCAGTAAACAGTGACAAGTGACGAGTGACAAGAAAGACCGGGACCGGCCTTGATCTTTCCTCTATCTTGTCACTCGTCACTTGTCACTTGTCACTACCTTTCCTTTCCTTACATGCTCAACCGCCGGGCTTCCTTGACACTCAATTTCGCGTTGCTCTAAGATGCCTAGTCTTGGTTAGCGATCAATTTTCCGCTGTGGGCGCGCTCGCTTGAGTAGCTGGGGACCTTCGATTTATGGATCATAACGGGATCATCAACTACACTCCGATTCTGATCGTCTTTGTGCTGGCAGCCGGGCTTGCCACCGTCATCATAATCCTCTCTCGCATCGCCGGGCGCAACCGCCCGAACAAGACCAAGCTGATGCCTTACGAATGCGGCGTCGAGCCGGTCGGGACTGCGCGCGAGCGACAGTCGGTCAAGTTCTACATGGTGGCGATGGTATTTTTGCTGTTCGACATCGAAGCCGTATTCCTTGTGCCGTGGGCGGTGGTCTTTCCCGGCGTGCTCGACGATCCTGCATACAGTCCGCTGAAGTATATTTTTTATGGCGAGATGATGATCTTTATGGTCATACTGTTTGTGGGCCTTCTGTACGTGTGGCGCAAAGGCATACTTGAATGGAATAGATAGCATGACTGAACTCCTGCTAGAGTGGGTTATCAAGATAGCCATCATCCTGTTCGTGCTCCTGACAGCAGTCGCCTACGTAACTTTCCTTGAGCGAAAAGTAATGAGCTGGATTCAGCTGCGCGTCGGCCCGAACCGCGTAGGCCCGTGGGGGTTGTTGCAACCGGCAGCGGACGGGCTTAAATTCATCTTCAAAGAAGACATCATCCCGCTACAGGCTAATAAGGGGCTCTATCTGGTCGCGCCCGCCGTTTCGCTCGTACCGGCGCTTATGGTGCTTGTGGTCATCCCTTACGGCAGCACGATCACGCTTTTCGGCCGCGCCGTAGACCTCTTCGTGACGAATATCAATATCGGGCTGCTCTACATATTCGGCCTGACGTCGCTCGGAGTGTACGGCATTGTGCTTGCCGGGTGGTCATCAAATAACAAGTTCTCGCTTATGGGCGGGCTGCGCGCGAGCGCGCAGATGGTGAGCTATGAGCTTGCGCTCGGCCTCTCGATAGTGGGAGCATTGCTCATCGCCGGCTCGCTCGATCTCGTCGAGATTGTCAAGTCGCAAGGCGGCTACTGGTACGGCTTCATCCCCCGGTGGAACTTCTTTCTTCAGCCTTTCGGGTTCCTGATCTTCTTCATAGCGTCGCTTGCCGAAACGAACCGCGTCCCGTTCGACCTGCCCGAAGCCGAAGGCGAGCTTGTCGCAGGCTACCACACGGAGTATTCGTCTATGAAGTTCGCCATGTTCTACATGGCCGAATACGTCAACCTCATCACGGCCGCTGCGGTCAGCGTGACGCTCTTTTTCGGCGGGTGGAACGGCCCCGGCGTCACGGATTACCCTATACTGAGCCTCGCCTATTTCGCCATAAAAGTTCTAGCCATAATCTTCCTTTACATGTGGATTCGCTTCACACTGCCGCGCTTCCGTTACGATCAACTGATGGCCTTCGGGTGGAAGTACCTGCTGCCGGCGGCGATCTTGAATATCGTCATCACCGCGACCGTGATGATGATTTTGTCATAGACCGGGAAACATGGAAAAGGCTCTCTTTATCATCTTCGCAGTCTTCGCCGTTGGGACCGCTCTGAACGTGCTGTTGCAGCGGAACCCGCTTTACAGCGCGCTTTCGCTTATAGGGACGCTCGCGGCGCTTTCGGCGCTCTACGTGACGCTGCGCGCGCAGTTTATCGCGGCGATCCAGATAATCGTTTACGCGGGCGCGATCATGGTTCTGTTTATCTTCGTCATCATGCTTTTGAACGAGCCAAAGGACGCGCCGCAGATAGACAAGCGGAAGGGCTTGCGTTATCTGGCCATCCCGTTTGCCGCGCTGTTGATGGCCGAAGCGTTCTATGTCATACGCTTCGTGCCGAATATCGCCATGCCCGCCTCGGACGCGAGCGCGCGGGCGGTCGGTACCGTCTGGAGCATCGGGACTGGGCTCTTCACAACATACCTGCTGCCGTTTGAAGTAACGAGCGTGCTGATACTGATGGCGGTCGTCGGAGCGATGGTGCTCGCCAGACGCGACGGCGATTAACCTGGAGAATTTATGGTTCCTTTATCGTGGTACTTAGGGCTTTCGGCGCTCATCTTCACAATCGGAGCGGTGGGGGTCTTCATCAAGCGAAACGCGATCACGATATTTATGTGCATAGAGCTGATGCTGAACGCCGCCAACCTGTCGCTTGTGGCGCTATCGGGTTTCTTTGGCGACCTGGGCGGCCAGCTCTTCGTCTTCATCGTCTTGACGGTCGCGGCGGCCGAAGCAGCCGTTGGGCTTGCGATCATTATATCGATCTTCCGCAACCGCGAAACGCTAAACGTCGATGAGGCCGACACGCTGAAGCTTTAAGAAAGGACTGAGCAAGGAGGTTTGCCGAGGCGGCCCCGGTTGCGGCTGCCGCTGCGAACGCTCTACTGCTAAGACATGCTAGCCACCATAATCCTCGCGCCGCTTGTAGGCGCAGCTATCCTGGGGCTGTTTGGCAAACGGATGGGAGAGCGGGCAATCGCGGTTATCGCCTGCTCGACGGTCGCCGTCTCGGCGATCATCTCCTTCTACGCCTTCTTCGCGCGGTTGCTCGCGCTGCCGGAAGAAGGCCGTAGGATTCACGAATACCTCTTCACGTGGATCGAGGTCGGGTCGTTCCGGTCCGATTTTTCGCTGCTGCTCGACCCGCTGTCGGGCATCTACGTCGTCTTTATCACGTTTGTCGCCTTCTGGATTCACGTCTTCGCCACAGGCTACATGCACGGCGATTCGGGCTACTGGAGATTCTTCGCTTACCTCAACCTCTTCATGTTTTCGATGCTGACGCTTGTGCTCGCGGACAACTTCCTTCTGATGTTCGTCGGGTGGGAAGGCGTGGGGCTCTGCTCTTACCTGCTGATCGGCTACTACTACACGCGTGGCTACGCGAGCGACGCGGCGAAGAAAGCCTTCATCGTCAACCGCATCGGCGATTTCGGGTTCGCGCTCGGCGTGATGCTGCTCTTTTTCAAGAGCGGCTCGATCTTCTATTTCAGCAACCCGGCCACTGGCGTGCGTGGCGCGTTTGACTGGGCGATGGCTCAAGCGGTCGAGCCGCTCGGCGCTTCGGTAATCTTCGCGGGCGGTATTACGACCATCGCGCTGTTGCTCTTCGTCGGCGCTACGGGCAAGAGCGCGCAGATACCGCTTTACGTATGGCTGCCCGACGCGATGGCCGGGCCTACCCCCGTGTCGGCGCTGATTCACGCGGCGACGATGGTCACGGCAGGGGTTTACATGGTCGCGCGCGCCAGCTCGATCTTTACGCACGCGCCGACAGCCATGTTGATCGTTGCGGTGATCGGCGCGGCGACCGCGCTGTTTGCCGCGACAATCGGGCTTGCTCAATGGGACATCAAAAAGGTGCTCGCCTATTCGACAATCTCGCAGCTCGGCTACATGTTCTTAGCCTGCGGGGTCGGGGCCTTCAGCGCGGGCATATTCCACGTCTTTACGCACGCGTTCTTCAAGGCCCTGCTATTTCTCGGCTCAGGCTCTGTGATCGTAGGCATGCACCACGAGCAGGACATGAGACGGATGGGCGGGTTGAAGAAGTTCATGCCGGTTACATTCGCAACGATGCTTGTCGGCTGGCTCGCCATCTCAGGCGTGCCGATCTTTTCGGGCTTCTTCAGCAAAGACGAGATACTTTACAAATCGTTTATCACCAATGTGTTGCCGGAGCCGTGGGGGAAGATACTCTGGGGCATCGGCGCACTGACGGCGCTTTTGACAGCCGTTTACATGACGCGGCTTATGGTCCTTACGTTCTGGGGCAAGGAGCGATTCCAAGACCACGCGGATGAATCACACCAGGCAGTGACCCCGCACGGAGTTGGACCCGACGAGCACGAGCACCATTCAGGCCCGCCCCGCGAGTCGCCTCTTGCCATGACTTTGCCGCTGATCGTGCTTGCAATCGGAGCCGCGCTCGTGGGCTTGCTCGGTGTGCCCGAAGGTCTTTCGGGCGGCGCGATACCTAATTACTTCGAGCACGTTTTAGAGCCAAGCATAGCCCACGCGCCCGCGACCGGGCACGCAGGCTACAACCCGTCAGCAACGGATCACTCGACCGATAATGCAGTCGCGGCAGCCGACCACGCTGGCGCGGACCATACAATCGAGATCGTCCTGACGGTCGTTTCGGTCATACTCGCCCTGCTCGGCATCTTTGCCGGATGGATGTGGTTCAACCGCAAGCCGCTGTGGCAGCCGCCGCGCTTGCTCGAAGAGAAGTATTACGTTGACGAAGCATACGATGCCGTGGTCGTGCGGCCCATCAAGGTTGGCTCGACCAACATCTTGTGGAAGATCATCGACGTTCGCCTGATCGACGGCGCGGTCAATGCGGCGGGTTCAACGACCAGGCTTCTCGGTCGCGGCATGAGCTACCTGCAATCGGGCCATGCGCGCAGCTACGTCGCCGTGGTCGTGCTGGGCGCGTTGTTGCTGATCGGTTATTTCGTCATCAGATAAGAAACGGGACGATAAGAAACGGAACCGGGATGGGAAATTATATTCTGACCATCATCACACTGCTCCCGCTCGCCGGCGCGATTGCCCTCATCGTGATCGGTCGCGGCGACAAACCCGACGAGCGCATGCTGAAATGGACCGCGCTCATCTTTACGCTCGCCACGTTTTTGATCTCGCTCGCGCTTCCGTTCGGGTTCAACCCTTCGGGCGGGCTTCAGTTCGAGACGAACGTCGAGTGGATTTCGGCCTTCGATCTCGGCGTCCGTTATCACATAGCGGTAGACGGGTTGAGCCTGTGGCTTGTAGTGCTTTCGACCTTCCTCGTGCCGGTCGCGCTCATTTCCACCTGGAACTCGATCCACTTCCGATTGCGCGAATACCTGATCTCGCTCCTTGCGCTTGAGACGGGCATGATAGGCGTCTTTGTCGCGATGGACATGTTCGTCTTCTACCTCTTCTGGGAAGTGATGCTCGTGCCGATGTACTTCCTGATAGGGGTATGGGGCGGCGAGCGGCGAATCTACGCGGCGGTCAAGTTCGTCATCTACACAGTGGTGGGCTCGCTGCTTATGCTCGCGGGGATAATCGCCGTCTACTACCTGCACGGGGCCGCTACCGGCAACTACACGTTCGATCTGGCGCAGATAACGTCCGCGATGCAGTCGTCGCCGTTCCTCGATTTCACACAGCAGAGGTGGCTCTTCTGGGCCTTCGCGCTCGCCTTTTTGATAAAGGTCCCGCTCTTCCCTTTCCACACGTGGCTTCCCGACGCGCACGTCGAAGCGCCGACCGCCGGGAGCGTGATCCTCGCAGGGATACTGCTGAAGATGGGCACGTATGGTCTCATGCGGTTCAACCTGCCGCTCTTCCCCGAGGCTTCAGTCCACTACTCGACGCTTATTTCGGCGCTCGCGGTCGTCGGCATAATCTACGGCGCGCTCGTCGCCATGGTGCAGCCTGACATCAAAAAGCTCGTTGCTTATTCTTCGGTCAGCCACCTGGGATTCGTCGTGCTGGGCATATTTTCATTCACAGACCAGGGGCTGCAGGGCGCGCTCTACCAGATGCTCAATCACGGCATCTCGACCGGCGCATTGTTTATGATAGTAGGCATGATCTATGACCGCCGCCACACGCGGCAGATAGCCGAGTTCGGCGGGCTCGCGTCGATTATGCCTGTTTACTCGACGCTATTTCTGATCGTGACGCTTTCGTCAATCGCGCTGCCGCTATTAAACGGGTTCGTGGGCGAATTCCTGATCCTTGTCGGGACTTTCACTTCCCCGGTCCTGCCGTACGCAAAGCTGTTCACGGCGCTCGCGGCAACGGGGATGATCTTGTCCGCGGTCTACATGCTGTGGATGTACCAGCGGGTTATCTTCGGCGAGTCGCACAACCCTGCGAACGCAAAGATGCGCGATTTGAGCGGCAGAGAGAAGCTTGCGCTCGCCCCGATGATCGCCTTGATATTCTTTATGGGCGTATACCCGCAGCCTTTTTTATCGCGCAGCAGAACGGCTGTCGAGGCCATAAGGGCGCGGATCAACCCGAACCCGGTCGTCCAGGAAGCAAACACAGCGACCGCTGACGCCGGTTCGAGCAAAAATATTGTGAGCGTGAAAGACTAAATGCAACCGAACCAGATAGGAATAAATTTTCACGCGGTGCTGCCGGAAATAATCACATCCGTCACGGCCGTGTTAATCATGCTGCTCGACGCGTTCTCAAGAAAGCTTGAGCGCCGCGCCGTCGGCGCGCTATCGCTCGCGGGGATAGCAGGCGCGGCGGCGGCGGTAATAAGCCTGTGGGGTCGCAACGGCGAGACGAGCTACGGCGGCATGATAATCACGGATGATTTCAGGCTCTTTTTCGCTTTGATCTTTCTGATAGTAGCCTTCTTGATCATTTTGATCTCGCTCCGGTGGATCGAAGACGAAGGGCTGCCGAAGGGCGAGTATTTCGCGCTGCTTATGTTTGCCACGACCGGCATGCTCTTTATGTCTGCGGCAAACGATCTGGTCATGATCTTCCTGGGGCTTGAGATCACGTCAATCGCGACATACGTATTGTGCGGCTACAGGCGCAACGACCTGCGCTCGAACGAATCGGCGGTCAAGTACTTCATCCTCGGATCGTTCTCGACGGCTTTTCTGCTCTACGGCATGGCGTTCGTTTACGGCGCGACATACAACCCGCTCGCAAATCCTGTCGCCACAACCAACTTGCAGTTGATAAGGGACCGCATCGCCGCAAGCGGGACCACGCCGCTCTTTTCTCAGGAGATGCTCTTTGCCGGGGCGGCGATGATGCTCGTCGGGTTCGGGTTCAAAGTGGCAACAGCCCCGTTTCACATCTGGTCGCCCGACGTTTACGAAGGCGCGCCTACCCCGATCACCGCGCTGCTTTCGACAGGCTCGAAGGCGGCGGCGTTCGCGGCCTTCGCGCGGGTCTTTATCCTGACCTTTGCGACGGTGGCGGTCGGCACCGGGCTCAACAACGGCGTGATGACAGCGCTCCAGGCCGTTTCGACAAACGCGATGGTCGTCATGGCCATCCTGACCATGACGATTGGCAACCTCGTTGCGCTGGTCCAGACAAATATCAAGCGAATGCTGGCCTACTCCTCAATAGCCCACGCCGGGTACGCGATGGTCGGGATGGTGGCGATGGACTGGCAATCGGTTGCCTTCTATCTCTTGAGCTACGTTGTGATAAACATCGGGGCTTTCGCGGTGATCGAAGTGATCGCGCGGCGCGGCGACAAGCGGACAGAGATAGCCGATTATGCCGGGATAGGGTTTCAATCTCTTGGGCTCGCAACCGCGCTTTCACTCTTCCTGCTCAGCCTCGCGGGGATACCGCTGACTGCCGGGTTTATGGCAAAGCTCCTTGTATTCAAATCCGCCTGGGTCACGGGCGCGGAGCAAGGGCTGTTCAGCTTCAAACTGCTTGTGGTCATCGGCGTAATCAACAGCGCGATCTCGTGGTATTACTACCTGCGCGTGATCGTAGCCATGTTCTTCACGGAGCAGGCGGCCGGGTTTAAGAAGCCCGTAGTCTCGCGCTCGCTTGCGACCGCGCTTGCGTTAGCGGTACTGGCAACGCTCTATCTTGGAATCCTGCCGGGCCGCGTGCTCGGTACCCTTGAGCGCGCCCGCAGCTCGATCACTCTGGTTCGCCGCTAACAGCAGCGGTCAATTTTCATATGAAGCCAGAGCGCGACAATTTTGAAGAGTTTGAAGGGTCTGAAGAGGTCAGGGTGGTCGAGCGCATCGCAGACCACACTCCAAAATCTGCCCGCTCGATAAGGGCCGAAGACATCGCAGCGGAAGTCAACCGCCAGCTTGGCAGCCAGACGATTGAAAATCTTTACAGCGAGCGGATACTCTCCGAGCGAACACGCCAGTATGAGTTGCGGGCGTCCGCCAAGATGGTCCGAGTCGAGATTCTCCACACGCTGTTAGGCATCGAGCTGAAGATTGCCAACCGCAGGCTGCTCTGCCCCGACCTTGCGACCGCGCG
Source organism: uncultured Clostridia bacterium (assembly GCA_964615905.1). Lineage (GTDB taxonomy): Bacteria > Acidobacteriota > Blastocatellia > UBA7656 > UBA7656 > DATLMR01. The sequence continues at coordinate 168,825 of CAZTUB010000004.1, read as the reverse complement.
TTATCTTTCGGTCTTTGCCCGGATCGGTTGCGACAAAGTCGCCGTCCCCTATGACATCTCGCAAATCTCTCGCATCGCCGACGAGCTGGAATCGAGCTGGCACAGAATGATGCTGCTTGTAGATCACCTCACAACGGGCCGCAGCGAGAGGCTTCGCTCGCTCGTCCGCCGCCGCCTGCTCGACGATGCTCGCGCAAAGATAGCCACTCACGGGGCCGGGACCAAAATCCCAAAGTTCAACCAGAACACTAAGCAGAGAAAAGATCGTAAACCGTGAACCGTAAACCGTGACAAGCCAGAGGAGAGGGCGACGCTCTGCATCTCTTCTTTCTTGTCACGGTTTACGGTTCACGGTTTACGATTCAGGGTTTACGCAAGATCAAACGGGTCGTTTGAAGCCTCGCTCGATGTCGCGCAGGCCGACTCGCATGACAATCGGGCGACCGTGCGGGCAGGTCATAGGGTTCGCGGTCTTCATCAACTCGTCGATCAGCCATTGCATCTTTTCGGAGGTGAGCGGCATGTTGACCTTGATCGCCGCTTTGCAGGCTACGGAGGCGGCTATCTGGTCGCGTATGTCTTCGAGGTTAAAGCTGCGCCGCTCACGCTCGACTACTGCGAGCGCCTGACCTACGAGCGCCAGAAGGTCTGTTGATGAGATTCCGGCCGGCGCGGTCTTTATCGCTATCGTTCGACCGGATAGCTGCATGGTCTCTATTCCGAGGCTTTCAAGCTCCGGCTGGACCACCGCGAAAGCTTCGACTTCGGCCGGGGTCAGATCAATCGTTTCGGGTATGAGCAGAGGCTGGATATTAGGGGCTCGCGTAAGCCGCGTATCTCTTATCTGCTCGAACAACACGCGCTCGTGGGCGGCGTGCTGGTCTACGAGCAACAACCCTTCATCGTCGGTCGCGGCGATGTAACTGTCTCTGATCTGCCCAAGCGGCTTGATGCCGTGCTCGCGGATGGGCAGCGGTTCGCTTTCAAGCAAGGCCCCGGTCTCAGCTCTCGCCGGTTGGTCCGGTGCCGCTTCAGCACCGATGGTCTCGGCGTAGTTTGTGCCGGGCTGCGAACCGGTAATGACTTCGGCTTGCTGCTCATTGGTAGCTCTCTGCTCGGCGGGGTTTGCAGGCCGGGGCGAAGTTGCAAACCGGTCGGGCAGACTCTCATCGCGGGACCGGTCGGTATATGGAGTTTGACTTGAGAAGCTATTCGGCGGTCGGGTGTTTGTACGAAGGTCGCGCCAGTCGGGTTGCGGCGGTTCGTCTTCGGCGTCGCGCTCGCGCGCGGGAAGGCCGGGGAGTTTTGCGATTGGCTGCGTGGCTCTTAATGCATCCGTCACCGCCTGGCGTATAAAAGCCAGGATTGCCGTTTCGTGCAGAAAGCGGACCTCGGTCTTTGCAGGGTGCACGTTTACATCTATCTCTGCGGGCGGCACCTCGATAAAGAGCACAACCGCCGGGTAAGCGCCCGAAGGCATCATCGAGCGGTAGGCTTCGCTGATCGCGCGGCCTATCAGCTGATCGCGGACGAACCGCTGGTTGACGAAAAGGTACTGCGCATCCTTTGACGATCTCTGCTCCTGCGGGTTCGAGACGAAGCCTCTTACTCTGAGCCCGCCTTCTTCTTTTTCGACCTCTACCAGCTTGCTCAGCATCCCGCCGCCGAGCACCTGATAGGCCCGCTCTTTTAATGAGCGGGCGGGCGCAACTCTTATCGCTTCGCGCCCGTTGTTGATAAGCATAAAGGCGAGTCCGGGGTTCGCAAGCGCGTAATGCTGGACGAGGTTTGTGATGTGAAGGCTTTCGGTCGCGTCGCTCTTTAAGAACTTTCGCCGCGCGGGGATGTTAAAGAACAGGTCTTTGACTTCCATCTCGGTCCCGCCCGGCCATGCCGTGTCGCGGACCGCGACCAGCTTGCCGCCGTTAAACTCGACCTCCGTGCCTTCGACATCGCTTCCGGTCTTTGTGCGCAAGGTCAGCCGCGAGACCGAAGCGATTGACGGGAGGGCTTCGCCGCGAAAGCCGAGCGTTGTGATCGCCTCAAGATCGTCGGCGGTCCTGAGCTTTGAAGTCGCGTGACGCTCGAAGGCTACGATTGCGTCATCGCGCGTCATCCCCTCGCCGTCGTCGACGACGCGTATGAGCTTCTTGCCGCCCGATTCAACCTCTATGTCTATCTTTCGGGCTCCCGCATCGAGCGCGTTTTCGAGCAGCTCTTTGACAACGGATGAAGGCCGCTCGACGACCTCGCCTGCCGCAATTTTATTCGCGAGCGAATCGGGTAATATCCTGATCTTCGCCATCCCTCAACCCTTTCTTGTAATGTGAGTTCACAATTATAGCAGGTTCGCCGCCGAAAGTTGCGCGCGCCAACAAATCCCTAAAAATCCTCGGAAAGTAATATTTCACGCTTGACACCGAGATGGAATAGGGGTTACATTGGGCTGCCTTTCGACTCAAGGTTAGTATTTGGGAAGTCATCTTAGAAAACCGTGTATCCAGACAGTGGAGCTAGAGTGTCGAACTTCTACGGCCGCGCCCGACTGTAATAAATAACACAGGTCCGGTTCAAAGCTAAGCACTCTACCTTTCAATCCTTCCCTCGGAAACTCGCACATGTAGTTTGCGGCAGGGTAGGTGTCTATAAGGCCGAATCAATGCGTATGTCTTCATGGCCAGGGCATGGCCCTGCCCTGGTCATGGTCATCCAAACAAGTCACCCGATTTCGATCTGGTATTCCTACTAGGAGGAACGTAATGGCGAACATCTCAAAAAGGGATAGATCAAAAGAAAAAGAGGTAGAAACTGCCGCTAAGAACCGCTACGACATAATTGCAGCCCGGTTAAGCAGGCGCGACATGATAAAAGCGGGGCTGTTGACAAGCGCAGGTCTCCTCATCCCCAAGCGAGGCTTGAGCGCCCGCGCGCTTAACAGCGCGGGCCACCCTATCGGCCAGCCCTGGAGCCCACCGGCTGCACCGTTTATCCAGCCTCTTTTCATACCGCCCATCGCGCAGCCCGTGGCGAACGCGGCTGCATTGACGGGCCCGGACCCACAGCAGGCCCCGAACACGGGGGCCGGTGAAGGGCGCACTCGGCCTCACCAGGCGTTTTTGACAAGACCGCCGGTGAAGTATTATGAGGTCCACCAGCACGAAGCTCTTATTAGCGTGCACCCCGATTTCCCTGACCAGAGGCTGTGGACGTTCAACGGAACCGTGCCGGGTCAGACGTACGTTGCCAATTACAACGAAGCCATACTCGTTCGCAACTTCAACGACCTGCCCGACGACAACGGCGGCTTCGGGATACCGGAAGTCTCGACGCACCTCCACAACGGCCACACGCCGTCGGAATCCGACGGGTTCCCGTGCGACTTCTTCGGACAGGGGCAGTTCTATGACCAGCACTACCCGAACGTCCTGGCCGGTTTCGATTCGACCCACAAGCCTACGGGCGGCGACATCAACGAATCGATGAGCTCGCTGTGGTATCACGACCACCGCGCAGACTTCACGGCGCAAAACGTCTACAAAGGGTTGGCGGGCTTTTACTATCTCTTCAACCATCTCGATACGGGTAATGAGAATACGGGATTCCGGCTTCCGACCTTCCCGGACTTCGACATCCCGATGATGTTTAACGACAAGAATTTTAACAACAGCGAGATGCTGGTCTTCGACCTTGCGAACCGCGACGGGATACTCGGCGACCGCTTCCTCGTAAACGGCAAGATTCAGCCCTACATGGAAGTTAAGCGCCGCCGCTATCGTTTCCGCTGGCTCAACGGCGGCCCATCGCGCTTCTACCGTTTCTTCCTGACAAACATGCTGAACCTGAATCAGCAGATACCGTTCTGGGTGATCGCAAACGACGGCAACCTGCTGCCTAACCCCGTGCAGGTGACAAACACGTTCATCAGCGTGGCCGAGCGCTATGACGTGATAATAGACTTCAAGCAGTTCCAGCCGGGCCAGAGAATCTACATCGAAAACCGCCAGCTTCAGACGAACGGCGCGGGTCCTACGAACACGGTCCTGGCGGCGGGCCAGGGCAATCGCGTGCTGGAGTTCCGCATTATGGACGACACGCCGACCGACGGAAGCGTCGATCCCGCGACCAATCCTCACTTCTACGACGTGCCGCAAAGGGTACCGGTCCGCATCGAGCGGAGGTTCGACTTTAACCGGAGCAGCGGCCAGTGGGTCATCAACTCCGAGCTGTTCGATTGCGACGACGTGCGTTTCCGCGTCAAGAAAAACTCCGCGGAGCGATGGCACCTTCGCAACGGGCGCAACTGGAGCCACCCCATCCACATCCACTTCGAAGAGCATCAGGTCTTATGGCGCGAGAGCGGGCCGGTGCCGCTCGTCGAGCGTGCTAGAAAGGATGTCATCAGGCTGGGCGAGCAGGAAGAGGTCAAGCTCTTCTTCCAGTTCCGCGACTTCGTGGGCCGCTACCCGATGCACTGCCACAACACCATCCACGAAGATCACGCGATGATGTTGAGATTTGATATCGACGCGAACGGAGACGATGAGGACCAGCCGTAGCACGGTTGTGCGGACAAGAAAGGAGATGTAGAACAATGGCAGACAAGATGAGAAGAAACTTGCTGGCAATGCTGGGGCTGGCTCCCTTCGCCGGGATCGCAAAAGCGCGTGCGGCCAGCCTGGACGAAGCATCTCGCCGGGAGCTTCAAGAGACATTTTTACCCAACGTCGAGCTGACGACACACGAAGGGAAGAAGGTTCGCTTCTACGACGACCTGGTTAAAGGCAAGATCGTGGTCATCAACTTCATGTACGTAGAGTGCACGGGCATCTGCCCCGGTATCACCGCAAATCTGATGAACGTACAGAAGCTTTTGGCAGACCGCATCGGCCGGGATATATTCATGTACTCGGTCACGCTCAGGCCAGAGAAGGACAAGCCGAAGGACCTGGCCCACTACGTCGAGATGCACGGGATAAAGTCCGGCTGGACGTTTCTGACAGGGAGGCCGCACGACGTAGAGAAGCTACGGCGCAGCCTCGGCTTTTATGACGGCAACCCCGAGTTGGACAAGGACCGGACAAACCACACAGGGATGGTCCGTTACGGAAACGAACCTCGCCAGTGGTGGGCCATGTGTCCGGGGCAGGCCAGGCCCGCGTGGATCGCGAGGTCCATTCTCTGGATGGACGGCTCGAAAAAGAGGCAGACCCCAAACCAAAGCGGTGACGCCAAGGGTTCCGACAAAGGAGGAGAAAAATGATAAAGAATCTTCGAGCGGTTAAGGGATCATTCATCGCTCTGGTGGCTATAACGATGTTCGCGCTAAACGTCTCAATCGCGGCGGCGCAAGACGCGCCCACTGGCCAGATCGAGGCCACGCCGTCGGCGCGAACGACCGACTTCGCCGTCGGCGAAGGCCCGGAGGCTATAACCTTTGACGGAGCAAACATCTGGGTAGCCAATCGTTTCGGCAACAGCGTTTCGAAACTGCGCGCGAGCGACGGGGCTAAACTCGGCATGTTCTCGGTCGGCGAACGGCCCGTTGCGATTGCATATGACGGCGCGAATCTATGGGTAGCCAACCACTTCAGCCACAACGTAACCAAGCTGCGCGGAAGCGACGGGGCTAAACTCGGCACGTACGCCACCCCCAACGGGCCCGTCGCGCTCCTATCGGACGGGACAAACATATGGGTCGCTACGCAGTACGGCAATAGCGTCATCAAGCTGCGCGGAAGCGACGGGGCTAAGCTCGGCACGTACGCGGTCGATAAGGACCCTGTGGCTCTGGCTTATGACGGCGCAAACGTCTGGGTAGTCAATAAAAACTCTGACAACGTCACGAAGCTTCGCGCGAGTGATGGGGCCAGGCTCGGCACATACACCGTAGGAAAGACCCCCGTGGGCATAGCTTTTGACGGGGCCAATATGTGGGTGACGAGTTTCTACGGCAGCAGCGTGACGAAGATTCGCGCAAGCGACGGAGTTACGCTAGGCGTCTCTTCCGTAGGCGACGGGCCGGAGGCGGTCATTTACGCGGCCGGGTACATCTGGGTCGTCAACAACGGCAGCAACAGTGTTACAAAGATTCACCCGGGCACGGGCGCTGCCGTCAACGTCTATGTGGTAGGGAAAGCGCCGGGTAGCGCGGTCTATGACGGAACCAACATCTGGGTCGCAAACTCGAACGCCAACACTGTCTCGAAGGTCGGCAGTATGCTGACCGCTTCGCCGGTTCAGTAATACCGACTTGTCAATCAAAACATCAGAGGCCGGTCACGCGACCGGCCTCTTTTTTATCCGCTCCCCTTCTTATCTGCTTCCCTACTTCGCGACCCAGCCGTAGAAGTTGTTCGTGCGGTCCGCGCCTGACTCGTGATAGGCAGCCTTGGCACGGCTCATGTAGTCCTGCGGGATGCGGCTGCGCTTCTCTTTCACGTTGATCTTGTAAAGCCGCGCCGCGTTGAGCCCCAGGATAAGCTCGCGGTCTTTATCCGTGATGGCCTTGTAGCCGAACTTCTTTCGCATATCTTCAGGAATCTGGAAGCGGCGGAACGCTTCGATCTGCCATTGCGGCGAGCCCCACCACAGCGAATCGGTCCCCCAGATTATGTGGTCCGCGCCGAACGCGCCTAAAAGCTGCCCCATCAAGTGACCGGCCACCGCGGGCTGCATGCTCGCGGCAAGCCCGAACGTCGAGCCTATCTCGGCATAAACGTTTGTCATCTTCGGGTTCTGCTTGCGGTCGCGGACGAACTCCGCGGTCCACTCGAATGCGCCTTCTTCGGTTATGGGGACGTTGAGCCTGCCGCCAGGCGGCATCTCTGCCTTGAAGGCCGAGTGGTATATCACAAAGGTCAGGTCGGGATTATCGAGCGCCGCCTTCTTGATGTCGCGCGGGTGCGAGTACTGGTGGTGCTGCCCCGTCGTCGGGAAGCCCTTGTGAACGCTTATCAGTTTTATTCCGAGCTTCCGGGCCTGCTCATAAAACGGGTAGGCGATCTTCTCATCGTCGAGCCACCAGGGCTGACCGGTCGAGCCGCGCGGCGTCGTGTGCGGGTAGACCTTCCACGATGAGTGCTTGTAAGTCTTGGCCTCCATCTCCATACGCTCGAACAGCTGTTGCTGGCTGGCATAATGATTCGGCGCGCAGTTGCTCTGCGACAGAGCGCGCACGCTACCGGCGGCTTCGTTTATACGGTCGCGGCTCTGCGCCATAAGCGATGTGGGCAGCACGCCGACCTCTTCCTTACCCGGCACGCCGCTTATCACGCACATAACCGTGTCGCTGTCTAAGAATATCTCTTTGACGAAGGTCTTGTAGTTGTAGGACTCCGCATCGTCGGTGAGCTTTACGCCCAGGTCTTTTAAAAACTCAAAGCCTCGGAAACCTATCTTTATGCCGTCGCGGACATGGTGAGTCTGAACGTCCATTATGAATTGGTTCTTAGGCCATCGCTCGTCATAAGCGGCTGGCTCCCAGGTCTCCGCCTCGGCCACTTCAAAAAAGTTGCCGAAGACCTGGTTCATCGCCATAAATGCCGTCGCCATGCCGCAGCTTGTCCTGAGGAACTGGCGGCGCGAGAGGCCGAGCCGCTTTGCGCGCTTGTCTGCGATCTCGTGGATCAAATACTCGACTCTCTTCTGGTCGTCGGTCTGCGCCGGCGGGTAGAACTCCTCGTTTGAGATTGCCTGCGTTGGGATAGGAAGGTCTATCCCGCGTCGCCTGTCTTTCAAGTACTTGGGAATCCACATGTGCGTGTGCCTCCTTCGTGAAATGCTCGATCTCGAAATTTAATTGGGAGTCGAAGAATGAGATGATCCACTGAATCAGCCCGCAGGTATTATCGCCAATAAAGCGCAGAGGTCAAATCGAATCGAGCCGTGTGGTCAATACCTGCACACATGGCTGTGAACTTCATAGGCCTTGCGCTCGTTAAAAGGCTCGGCCTTGTGACAGGTCAGGCAATATTCGGACTTCGGCCTGAAGCGGTGATTGCGCGTGCTCGGCGGGTGCATCTTGTGACACGAGAGGCAGGTGAGCGATTCATCACCGCCCACGACAATGTCGCGGATGTTGCGCTGGATATGCGCGTCGATTGGGTTAAGCTCAGGCGAGTCGGCCTTAGAAAAATCGAACGCGAAATCTTTGAACAGGTTGTCGCCGCTTATAAAGTTCGTGGGAAACGGCCGCCCGCTTGAGCGCGACACGCCGCCGCGCAGGTGACATTGGCCGCAAGCCGACGCGATCACGCGGGGCGGGTCTTTAGCTTTCCTGGCGAACCTCATGAAGGTTTCGGCGGTCGTGTGCTTATCGTCGAACGGCCCGTGACAGGATTCGCACCCGACGAAGGTTTCAAACGGGCGTAGCGTCCGAGGCTCTACCCCCGTCATATGACAGCCGATGCAGTTGGCGGAAAACTCGCCTGCATCCCAGGCGGGCTTGCTTGCGCTTGCGAAGCGCGGGGGCTTGCCCTCGCGGCCCGGCGACATCAAGACGTTTAGAAGCTCGAACCTTCCGCCTTCGCCTCGCTTTAGAAATCGGACGGCATCTTTCGATCCCAAGACGAAACCCACTTCGTCGGCGAGCTTCGCATACTTCGGGTCTCGTTTGAGCGCTTCAATCTCGCGCGCCACCCCGCCTTCCTGGTACTTATCTCTTACGGCCCGAAAGTGCGGGTCTTTCTCCCAGACCAGCCCGACCGTTGCTCGATGGCAAAAGAGGCATTCGTCTCCGCCATAAAACTCAGGCTGCGGCTTTCGGGCGTGGCTGTCACCCCAGGCCGCCGGGTCGAGCCGCTCCTGCCGTGCGGTGCTCTCAGCGCCGGATACGAACAGGGCGCACATCGCCGCGCTTGCGGTAATGAATACGCATAGCTTCAGAAGTGACAAGTGACAAGTGACGAGTGACAAGAAAAGGACAGACCAGTTGGGGATTGCCTGATAGATGCGGTTGCTTTTATTCTTTCTTGTCACTCGTCACTTGTCACTTGTCACCCTTTATGGAGGTGAGTCGATTGTTAAAACACGTTGTTATGTTCAAGTTCAAAGAGTCGGCCAGCGAGGCTGAACGCGAAGACATACTGGCACAGCTTGGGACCCTGAAGGACCATATCGGCTGTATCCGCGATTTGCGGGTCGGGCTGGACGTGCTGCACACTGCTCGCTCCTGGGACGGCGTCTTGATCGTGACCCTCGACGACCTCGAAGCTTTGCAAGTTTACGCCGACCACCCCTATCACGCCCCCATAAAGCGGGCTGTTGCACGGCTCGCCGATGTCGCCACGGTAGATTTTCAGTATCAGGATTCCCCCGTGTGATCGTGTATGATCTTCCACCCCCCGGCGAGCTTGCGAAAGACGAGCGTGAAGATACCGCTCTGGTCGCCCGTGTTCATCTTCAGGTGATACCGGCCACGGGCGAATGCCGCGCGCGGGCCAAGCATCTCTATCTGTATCTCTGTAAATTGGAGGCGGCCCATATCCCGGCCTTCGCTCTGATACCTTTTGCGATACCGGTCGAGCGTCGTCTGCCACCCGGTTGTCTTCGTCCCGCCGGAGTAGAAGCTTAAGTTGGGCGAGTTCCAGTAACCCTGCATGAAGCCTTCGAGGTCGCGCGCGTTCCACGCCTCAACCTGGCGGTCGAGGACGGCCCGAATCGCGCGTTCTTCTTTCGACGCCTGGCGCGCCAGGCTTGCATTCGCAGCAGCAAGCACTAATACGAGCGCGGCCAGCATCTCGATTCTAAGACGGTAACGTTCGAGCATCAATGATCCTCGCTTCCGGTTTTGCGATTCGATTCAACGACGATACGCCATGCCCGACGGGGCCTGCCCCGGGTTTGCCATCTTTTCAAGCGCTTCCAGGTTGTCATGGCTGCCGATTGCGACAAGCGCGTCTTTCAGATGGATGACCGTGTCGGCCGAAGGGTTGAAGATCATATCGCCCTCGGCTCGCTTGATCGCTATGATGATGACGTTGAGATCGGCGCGGATGCTAGTATCCTTGAGCGCGCGGCCAATAAAGGGCGAGCCCTCGCCAATCTCCGCCTGTTCCATAACAAGCTCAAGATGCTCCGTCATGGTCGCAAGCTCTATGAAGTCCGCGACCGCCGGGCGCAAGAGCATCTGCGCCATCTGGTTCGACCCGGTGATCGAAGGCGACACGACCTTGTTCGCCCCGGCTTTTATCAACCGCTTGACGGCCGATTCGTCGTTCGCGCGCGAGACGATCATAAGGTCTTTGTTCAAATCCCTGGCCGTGAGCGTTATGTAAAGATTATCGGGGTCGGACGAAACGGCTGTGACCAGCCCGCGCGCCGCCTCGATGCCGGCGCCGCGAAGCACTTCGTCGTTCGTGGCATCGCCCATCAAGACGTAATAGCCAAGCGACATGAGCCGCTCGGCTATCTGCTCGTCCGATTCGATGATAACGAATTCGCAGTTGCGGCGGGCGATCTCTCTAATCACACGAGAGCCGATGCGGCCCGACCCGCACACTATGTAGTGATCGCGCAGCTTCGATATATCTTTAAACATTTTTCGTTTACCAAATGTCGAGACAAGCTCCGACTCAACCACGGCCTTTGCCGCCGCCGACAGCGCGTAACCGATTGTCGTCACGCCCAAAACTATAAGGATGACGGTGAACCATCGCGCCTGGTCTGTCATACCCGGCAACTCGCCATATCCTATGGTCGTGACCGTGTATAGCGTGAAGTAGAAGCAGTCGAACCACGGCAGGCCCAGCAAAAGCTTGAGCCCCACGGTCCCGAAGCCGATTAGCCCCAGGATTGCCCCTACCGATAGCTGGAGTCTGGTCTTTGGTGTCATATCGAAAGTGTGAGCAAGGCAGTCTGTATGTTATATAAGGGCGGCTCGCGAGGCAAGAAGCGACTACGACCGTATCGACAAAAAAAATGGGGAGGCGAAACTGATCGCCTCCCCAAGGTTGAAACCGGTACTCGAACGATGAAAAGAACTAAGCGGTTAATCCTGTTCGACGGCGCGGAGCGCGCGGGGCGGGTCTTTCCACGCCTCGCTTCTCGATTGTCACATTAACTGTCTGCGGGTTGCGGTCGCGGATGATGTTGAGAGTGATCGTGCCTACGCCCTTCCCCATCAGCACCGTGAGGAGGGTGTCTATGCTATCGACCTTCTGGTTATCGATGGCCGTAATCACGTCGCCCGCCTTGAGCCCCGCTTTCGCTGCCGGCCAATCGGCGTGGACCTCTGTCACGAGCACTCCGCCGGTGCTCTTGACGCCGAAATAGTCCGCCAGTTGCGGCGTCAGCGGCTCGGCGGTGATCCCTATGCGTGTGCCGCGAAAGCTCCCTCGCAAGCCGGGGAAGAAGAAGTTGAAGTTGCCGAAATTGCCGAACCCTTTATCTACCCCGTAGCTCTCTCGCAATTTCTTCACCTCTTCATCGGTCAGCGCGCGGTTCTTCTCAAGCTCCTTTAACGCATCCTGGTAACGCTTCATAGCTTCGGGGTCGAGGTTGAACCCGCCCCTGAAATAGCCGAGGTCGGTTTCGCGCTTGCCCAGCGTGGCAGAGATGGTCTGCTGCGCGCCGCCGCGACGGACATCTATTGAGACGTTGCGGCCCGCCGGTATGTCGCCGAGCATGCGCTGAAGCTCGCGGACGCTTTCGACCGGTCGCCCGTTGAACGCCACTATAACGTCATTCTCTTTCAACCCCGCCTTTTCGGCCGGGCCGCCGTCGACGACCTTCATGACAATCGCGCCGCGCTCTTCACTTAGCCCCAGCTCCTTCATGCGCTCTGCGGTCACTTCTTCGAGAAAAACGCCCAGGTAGCTCCCCTCGCCTCTAAACGGCAGCATGGAAGTATCGGCCGCTCTTTTCTTATAGGCCTTGTCCTTCTCATCGGCCTTCATCTTCTCTTTATTCTTTTCCTTCTGCGCGTCCGCGCTCTGCGCAAACGCGGTCCCGACCGCCAGCGCCACGACGCAGAATAATGACCAGTAAGTGCGCTTCATCGTTAGATTCCTCCTACGTATCGGCTTTGTGATGTCATGAATCGGATTTACACCCTCCACCACGCTCTTGTGGCTTGAAAGTTCCAAAAAGGTTCCATAAGACTCCGCCGTTTTTTAAGCTTTCTAGTAACTTGCGCTGCTTCGCGTCGATTTGAGGACGGCGCGGGCGAGTCGAGGCGTCCTTGCCAGAATCCCGGCAAAAAAGTTGGCCGTCGCGGGCGAAAATGCCGCGCTTCTCAAAAAGCCCGCCATTCTCATGCGGCTTCCAAACTCGTTATCATATTTTGCGCAGTAGGCGGCGATTATTCGATCAAGTGACGCGTGCGGCCCTGCCTCAATGATCGATTCGGCGGCAAGCTCCCCGGTCCTGAGCGCCATCTGCATCCCGGTCCCGGTAAACGGGTCGATCATCCCCGACGCATCTCCGATTGCGATAACGCCTTTTTGCGAAAGCCTGCGCTTGCCGAAAGTGAGCGGGCCGACGCTCAGCCATTTCCCGACCACGTCGAAATTGGCGAGCCGCTCGCGAGCCAGCCTGTTTTCCATGACGGTCTCGCGGACGAGCTTCGAGCCGTCCCCGCCAGCCTGCCTGACATTGCGCTCGGCGGCGATAAAACAGAGGTTGACCAGTCCCCGTTCGACGCGCGAAAGCCCCCCGTAACCTTGAGGGAAGAAGTATAGCTCGACCTGATCCGTGATCGCATCGACGCCTGTCAGGTGCGCCTTCAGGGCGTAAAGCCTCGACCCGCGAAGGCCGCCGACTCGCTCGCCGCGCTCGACCATCAACCGCGAGTTGCGCCCCGATGCGTCGATCACGAACGGCGCCCTGTATTCGACCTGCCGCCCGTCAGGAAGCGTCATCGCTTCGACCCCGCTCAGATTCGCGCCGTCGAACAGGCATTGCTTGACCGCAACGCCTTCAAGGCAAACAGCGCCAGCCTCGCGCGCTCTCTCAAAGAGGATCTGATCGAACCTGCCCCGACTCAAGCTCAAAGCCCACGGTGATATGTCGGACATCTTCGCGATTGGCGTGTGAACGCATCTTCCGGTCGCAACGCTCAGGGTAAGGCGTGTTATCCGTTGCGCGCCCGCATCGGTCAGGCGGTCCATCACCCCAAGCCTTGCGAGCGTTGGAAAGCATTCCGGCGTGATGAACTCGCCGCAAAGCTTTTCGCGCGGCATGCGCTTCTCTTCAAGCAGCGCGACTCGCGCCCCGGCTTCGGCCAGTCGAATCGCAGCTGATGATCCCGCCGGCCCGCCTCCTATGATTATCGCGTCGTAGCTGTTCATCGCTGTGCTCAACTGCTGATTGCGCCTTCGGCTACGTCCACAACCATCGAAAGCCTGTAAGGAAATGAGCGGCTGATATTGAACTGCTTGAGCCCCGCTCCGCGCGCGAGGCGGTAGAAGTCTTCGGCGGTGAAGCCTCTCAAAACTGAAACCGGCCCGTCATTGCGCGTCAAAAAGTTTCTGGCAAAGAGCGGCCCGGTCATACGAATGAAATAGTAAGGGACGAGGTTGCGCACAAGGTCGTTGATGATGACCGCGCGGCGCGCGACACGCGCGAAGTCCACAAGCAGCCGCTCGACGTCCGCATCCTCGAAATGGTGGAGAAAGAGCGAGGCCGTGACGTAATCGAAGCTTCCGGCGGCAAATGGGAGACGGAGCGCGTCCGCCCTCACGAGACCGATGCCTGAATCGATGCCGAGCCTTGTGCGGGCGATTCTCATGTTGCGCTCGCTTATGTCTACGGCGGCGACGTGCGAGCGGATGCCTTGCGCGGCACACCACTCGACGACCGCCGTCGGGATGTCGGCCGAGCCCGTGCCTACGTCCAGCAGCGACAACTCTAGCGGGCGCTCGCGCGCGGTCTGAGATTGAAGCGCCTTCAACACTACGCGCTTGCCCCCGAGCAGGTTGTTTATACGGCGCAGGTCGGCAAGGTTTTCGGCCACGTCGTCGTCTGTGCCTTCACCCGCGTCGAGCAGCTCCTCAACATAGATTCGCTTCGGTGTGAGCATAATCGAGAGCCTGCCTCACGCTGTCTTAATAGCGTAACCGATGTAGGCAATCGCCGTGTCCTCTGTGATCTTAAAATTCCCTGCGCTGCCGCGTTTGATAAACCCCGCGAGCGCGGCAACCGGCCCGGCTTCGGGCTCGATCCCGCGAGTCTCGATATTTTTGAGGCCGTGGCGCGCCATAACCTGTCGCAGCTCAGAGGGCTTGATAAACATGTTAGCGTCGTGAGTGTTTTTGGGGATTAAAGAGAGCACGCGCTCAAGCAGCCAGACCGTAACGAGCCTCGCGCGCAAAGTGCGGTTGACCGTCTCATAGAGAAATAGCCCCGCAGGCCGCAACACGCGCGCGACCTCCGCGATTACATTATCGAGGTCAGGCACGTGCTCAAGAAAATCGGAGCTTACGACCGCGTCAAACTCGCCGTCGGCAAACGGGAGCGACTCGCCGCGCGCGGCTGCGAAATCTATTTGGAGCTTCTCGCGGCGCGCGTGGCGAAGCCCTGCCGCGACCGAGCTGGCAGAAAGATCGACGCCTGTGACCATCGCGCCCGCCTCGGCAAATTTCATAGCAAGCAGCCCGCCTCCGCACCCCACGTCCAACAGCCGCAGGTTGACCAGAGAGCCGAGCGCCGTCTGAAAATATGCGAAGCGCGCCGGGTTAAGATCGTGCAGCGGGCTGACAGGCCCGCAGGGGTCCCACCACCTGTCTCCCAGGTCATCGTACCAGCGATTATCTATCGGCATACGCTTGAGATTATGACCCCTCGCGCCTGTAATTGGAAGAAGACCGGAAGCGGGTTTTATGTTACCTGTACCTGTAGAGCAGGTATATGCCGATCATAGCGCTGACCAGCCCTAAGACATTCGAGATGACAAAGACCCACGCGTCTATGCTCAGGCTGTAGAGCGCGAAGCAGAGCGAGGCCGACGCCTGCCCCCAGTAAAGGAGCGGGTTTACGCCTTTCATCTTCTTCTCGATCCAGTTTTTTCTAACCTGAGCGCCGAGCGTGACGACAAGAATCGCGGCTGCAATCCACCCTAACCATTCCACAGGCTTGCTCCTCCGCGATCACGATACTTTCTTGTCGGGTATGAAGTCTCCCCTGAACGCTTCGACGACGGTCTTGGCTATGCCAACGACGGGGATAAGATCGAGCGCGACATCGGCAGAGCCGCGCACAGCGCCTTTGCGCCTGAGTGTTCCGGCGGCAAGCGCTATGACCGCCCCTGTCCCTATGAGTGGGATGGGGCGCAGCACTTTGCGAGCGACTCGTCTGGCAACCATACGTCTGAGCGACGGGTTCTTTATGACCACCTTCGTCAGAGTCCACTTCAAGGTTTTTGGTATCTTCATGGCTCCCTTTAATTACCGCCTCGTCTAATCAAGCCGCAAGCATCGTGTCGTTATCGGCGCTGCTACACGACAGCCGTGTGATTACCGAGGTTATCAGCCGCTCGATCCCGTTTCTCGCGGTAACGAAGAAGAGGGCCCGCGCGCCCGTCTTCAGCCCTTCAGAATCGCTCGGCTTACCCTGCCCGTCGGCTGGGATCGTTCCGATCAAGACCGCTTCGCGGGCCTGGTCGCCCAACGACCCGCCCGACAGAAATCCTCTGCGCTCGCCGGGGTTCATAACAGAGAACTTGTACCGGCTGTTCTTCGTCTGGATCATCAGTTGATCGTGCGCGTGCATGTTTTCAAGTGTGATTTCCATAATCACTCCTGTGCCTGGTACTGGCGGCTTCTTTGGCTCCCAATATCACCGAGCCCGCGACCGAATAGCCGCGCGGCCAGAACGCCTGTTATCAGCCCGTAAACCAGGATAACTAGTATCAAGAAGATCATTTGTA
Source organism: uncultured Clostridia bacterium (assembly GCA_964615905.1). Classification (GTDB taxonomy): domain Bacteria; phylum Acidobacteriota; class Blastocatellia; order UBA7656; family UBA7656; genus DATLMR01. The sequence continues at coordinate 152,963 of CAZTUB010000004.1, read as the reverse complement.
TAATGCCCATCAGTTTTACCCCCTCAGCTTTCCTACGCAGTCTGAGAAGTGCAAGATGTGTGCCAACACCGTTCCCGGCTTCAGGGGAGCTTCTAAGATCAGTCTTTAGAACGTTTTACCTTCATAGCCGGACGGCGGCGGCGAATTGAAGCGATACGTGGCGCAGCAGGATGACTCCGAATGATACGCTTGACTTTATAAGCCCGGACCACTAGAATCGCGTAGATTTATCGGGGATAGCTTAATCCAAGCATTCGTAAGTTTTAGGTATATCGAACAGCACTTTTCATCCAAATCTTGCGCCCGTATTGTTAACTGAAGGTCCTCACTCATAGGCGAATCATGGCTAGCAGAGAACCATTTGTCAGCCCTCGTGTCGAACAGGTCATGGCTGTTGGACAGGAGGCGCTCGATGGAGGCCGCTTTGAAGAGGCGGTCAACCAGTTCAAGTTTGCCTTGCGCCTGGGCCCCGAAACGATTGAGGAAGAGGCGCTGGTTCGCTGCAAGTTGAGCGCGTCCTACGAAAAACTGAGCCAGAACCGCGAACAACTCGAAACGCTTGCCAAGTATGAAAGCTTCGCCGATTTTGCGCGCCTGTCGGACCGGACCCAGTTGACAGTGCTTGTGCGGCTGGGCTGGGCACATTCCTTCAACAACGACATCCCGCGCGCCATCGCGCTTTTCAATCAGGCCATGCGGATAGCGCGCTCGCTCGACGACGCGGCCGGTATTGGCGCTTGCTATTTCGGGCTGGGGCGCGCATACAGGTTTGTCTCGGAGATACGCATAGCGCGAGATCATTACAGGTCCGCTCTCGACTATTTCAGACAGGTCGGCAGCTGGCGCGAGCTTGCCGATTGCTACTCGTGCATAGGGACTATCGACGCGCGAGAAGGCGATTACAAGAGCGCGATCCATTCGATAAAGCAGGCGCTCACGATCATAGGCGACCGGCAGGAACACGACCTGCTCGGTCGCGCATACTCCGATATAGCTCTCTTTTATGAAAACCTCGAATTGCCGCCAGACAAGGCGATAGATTACTGGGAAAAAGGGATCGAGAATTTTCGCAAGTCCGGCAATTCCTACATGCTTGCGATCAACTATAACAACCTCGCGGTCCAGCTTACCAACAGGGGCGAGTGGGACCGCGCGGAAGAGTTATGCAAGACCGCGATTGAGTGGCTTCGCGCCACCACGAGGTATGCCAATCTCGGCAGCGCGCTCGACACCCTTGCACAGCTTTACGTGCTGAGCGGAAGGCTTGACGAAGCCGATGAACTGCTCGAAGAGAGTCTGGAAACTTTTTCAACGATCAGGAACAAGCACCCGTTAAACCGTGGGCACCTGCTCGAATCGTCCACGATGAACACGATAGGCCGGTGCTTTCTGGCTAAAGGGATGCCTGACGAGGCGCTCCCGCGTATCGAGAAGGCCAAAGATATTGCGCTGCGTCTGGGTGACAGGTACTTTCTGTCGGAAGCCAATCTGCGGCTTGCCGAGGCGCTGCTGCAATTGAACCGCACGGAAGAAGCGCGCGAAGTCGTCTCGGAGCTGCGCGCCTCTCAGCGCGAGTCCCCTGATATGCTCGTCTGGGGGCATATGACAAGATTAGAGGCCAAGCTCTCGGTAGGGGACGGGCACCTGGCTTCGGGGTTGCAGCTTCTCGGTCAGAGCACGTCCATTTTTCAGATCAAGGGAAACGTCTACGACCTTGCGACGAACCGTGTCGTGCTGGCGCAGATACTTCAAAAGCAAGGCGAAATATTGAAAGCCATAACCGAAGCCGAAGCCGGGCTGACGGTCTTCGACCAGCTTGGCGCGAAGATCGATTCGCGAAAGACCCGCGAATACCTGGCGCGGCTCAACCAAACGCCTGAGACCGTTTCCGGCCCGTCGCTCGCGCGAGCGGCCACAGCGAGCAGGCAACAGACGGACGCGGTTATCGCTGGCGGAAACGTAGTGCCCGCTTCGGGGATGGACGGTTTTATCGCGCAGCGGCTCGTCCAGGCGGCGGTATCGCGCGACCTCCTGCTCCACGAGCTAGCCTCAGTCGCGCATAACCAGGCTGTTAGCCGCGCGGCAGTCGTGGCCGAGATCGCGCAGAACGACGACCTGAATCCCGCCAAGATCAGCGATCTGAAACCCTCTGCCGTCGTCAACCTTACCCCCCGGCAACAAGAAGACGAGCTTGAGTTCTTGAAAAATTTGCCCTCGGAGGAGTACCAAAAACAGTTCGTCTACAGGTTCTCGGACAATCAGGGGACAAGCTTCCTGCTCCATATCATCGACCCGAAAAACGACCGGTTCAAGATCGGGACGATCAGCCTTGCCCCTCTAATCGCGCTCGCCGAGCAAGGGCTTGAGACGCAGCTTCTAAAGAGCAAGACGCGAAGGACCGGCGTATTCACGCCGTCGCGGTTGCTCGCGGAGGTCGAGCTGCCGGGGTTTGTCTGCGCAAGCCGCGCGATGAGCCGCGTGCTTGAGCAGATACACAAGATTCGGTCGTCGGACGTGACGGTGCTGATTACGGGCGAATCGGGCACGGGCAAAGAGCTGATAGCGCGGGCGGTCCACGCCGGAAGCTCAAGAAAGACCAGCACGTTCCTCCCTTTCAACTGCTCGGCCGCCCCGCGCGATATGATAGAGAGCCAGCTTTTCGGCTACCGCAAGGGAGCATTCACAGGGGCGGTCGAAACCAACCCCGGCATCATACGCGCAGCCGAGGGCGGGACGCTTTTCTTAGACGAGATTGGGGATATGCCTCTTGAGTTACAGCCAAAGCTCCTGCGCTTTTTACAGGAGGGCGAGATTCACCCGATTGGCGAAGGGAAGCCCCTGCACGTCGACGTGCGCGTGGTCGCGGCGACGAACTCGGACCTGGAGCGCGTGGTCTCTGAAGGCAAGTTCCGCGAGGACCTGTTCCACAGGCTCAACGTGATTCGCATACAGGTTCCGCCCTTGCGCGAGCGGCGCGAAGAGATTCCCGCGCTCGTCAACCACTACTTGAATCAATACCAGCAAGATTCGGCCAAAAGCGATGTGCAGATTTCCGAAGAGGCGCTCGATTTGATGGTAGTCTATGACTGGCCCGGCAACGTCAGGCAGCTTTGCAACGAGCTGAGGCGCATAGTGGCCTACAGCGAATCGGGCACAATAGCCACGCCTGATATGTTGTCGCAAGAGATCGCGCGAGCCACACACAGGCTGCCTGCGATTGCGGCCGTGCCCTCGAAGCCGAACCAGATTCATGCGCCCATCCCTGCCGGGGAGACGCTTGCCGAGGCGGTCGAAGACCTCGAGCGCCGCATGATACAGGACGCTTTGCGGCGCTCGGACGGCAACATCGCTCGCGCCGCCAAAGAGCTTGGCCTGTCGCGCAAAGGCCTTTACCTTAAGATGGACCGCTTGAATTTCAGAGCTTGAGCTGGATTTTAGAGCTTGAGCGGAAATGGTGCTGTTACTTAGATTTAAGCTGAATTTGCCCTGCCCCTGCACTCCTCACATTCGGTAAAAGTAGACCGGTCAGCGTGACCGTCAAACCTGTCATCTTGACCGAATCTCCTGCCCCTGGAAAGACCGAATCGAGGCCCGCTTTCGCGTTAAACCTTCTGCCCACAACAGAAAGATTCGACGGCGGCTGATGGCATTAAACTTGTAATTAGATAAGCGGATAGGATCTGGCTCAACGGGTTGCCCCTTTTAGAACCGAAGGCGAACAATTAAAGGCAGACAAGAACTGCCGCCTCTGCCGAGGAAAGCTTCTTATGGAATGGCTCAATAAGGATTTAAGGCGATACGGGACAAGGGGGATGACCCTTGTCGGAGCCTTGAGCCTTGCCGCAACGGTGCTGCTTGGGACGGCAGTAATCGAGATATTCTCTGTCAATAACGAGCGGCTGCTGGTCTGGATGCTGCTGGCCATGACGCTCGCGATAACATCGGCTCGCCACCCCGTAGAGATACTCGGCACGGACACAGCAATCTCTGTTTCTGAGGCTTTGATATTTTTGACCGTGATGACGCTTGGGCCGTATCACGGCGCAGTTCTCGGCGGCATAGACATGCTGCTTGTGAGCCGACGTTTGCACGCCCGACCGACCGTCTACCTGCTCAACATATCAAACATCACCATATCGACACTGGTCGCGGGAAAAGTCTACTACTCGATCACGAGTTATCTTGGGTCTCAAGACCTGTCCGTCAGCGGCGGCCAGGCGATCCTTGTATTCGCGCTCCCGATCATAGCGATGGCGGTAATAGATTACGTTCTGCAATTCTCTATCCTGGCCGCCTTCACTTACCTGACGCAACTGATAAAGATCAGCGAGCGCGTGCGCTCGACCTGGCCGTGGGAGCCTGTCACATACATGGCGGGCGCGACCGTCGCGGGGCTTATCAACTACGTTTTCCACCAGCACGGCTACATCACGACCATCGTAACGATGGTTCTGATTCTGCCTGTGCTCATCATCATCTACTACACATTCAGAACCTATCACGACAAGCTTGGCGAGCAGCAGCAGCACAACCAGGAGCTTACAAACATCTACGACTCGATACTTGAGATGCTCGCCATGGCCATCGACGCGAAAGACGACGTGACACACGACCACATCCAGCGCGTCAAGCTCTTTGCGCGGAGGATGGGCGAGATCGTCGGTCTAGCAGAAAGGGAGATCGAAGCCCTCAAGGCAGGCGCGCTGCTCCACGACATAGGCAAGATTGGTGTTCCCGCATACATCCTTAACAAGCCGGGCAAGCTGACCGAGCACGAGTTCGAGCAGATGAAGATGCATACGATCATCGGCGCGGACATGCTGTCGAACATAGATTTCCGTTACCCTGTCGTGCCAATCGTCCGCCACCACCACGAGCGATGGGACGGGCGCGGCTACCCGGACGGGCTAAAGGGCGACGAGATACCGATCACCGCTCGCATCCTGACGCTGGTCGATACTTACGACGCGCTACGCTCTGACCGGCCGTACAAGAAGGCCATGACGCGCGAAGAGACGCTGGCAATCTTAAAGAGCAACTCAGGCACTTTCTACGACCCTAGCCTTGTAGAGATATTTCTATCCGTAGTCGACCAGCTTGAAGCCGAAGCCGCAAACTTCCAGTCATCGCACAAGAAGCAGGTTCAAGTAGCGAGTGCGGCCATGACGAACGCTCGCCCGGCAGCCGGTCTTGAGACCGCGCCTCCTGTCGACCGCGCTACGGCTGCGCTGAACTCGATTGCCGAAACAAACCAGCGCGTCACAGCGCTCTACGAGATGTCGCGAACGCTGTCGAGCATACTGCCTGTCGAAGACACGGTGGCGATACTGGCCAACAGGCTGTCGAAGCTTATCCCCTTCACGACCTGCGCGATTTCGTTGTTCGATCCCACGCACTCGGAGTTCGAGGTGATTCACGCGGTCGGGCGTCATGCCGAGAAGCTCATGCGCAGGCGGCAGCCGGCCGAAGCAGGCATCACAGGCTACGTGATTACGAACCAGCGTCCGATGTACAACACGAACCCGCTGCTCGACCTCGGCTTCCTCGGAACCGAGGCGGCGAGCGAGTACAAGGCGGTTATCGTTTTTCCGCTCGTCAAGAATCAGGAGGCGCTAGGGGCCGTCGCGCTCTACAGCACCGAGCTTGAAAACTACGGCAGCGAACACATACAGCTATCCGAGTCGGTAGCGCAACCGGCTTCCGACGCTGTCTATAACGCGCTGGCTTTCGAGCAGGCGCAGCGGGCCGCGCTTACAGACCCGATCACAGGGCTGGCCAACCTGCGCTCGCTTACGAACCAGTTTGACAGAGAGCGCGCGCGCAGCCACAGGCTCGGAACCCCGCTCTCGCTCCTCGTCGTCACCGTCAATAACCTTGAGGAGTTTGCCGCAAGCACAAAGAGTTCGACCGAGCAGGCGCTGCTCTCGTTTAGCAAGCTGCTAAAACAACAGGTGCGCGAGACCGACCTGATCGCCCGGCAGAGCGCCAACTCTTTTATAGCCCTGCTTCCCGATAGCGGGCAGGCCGAAGCCTCAGAAGTGCGCCAACGTCTGCACGACGCCATCGCAAGCGCCAGTTACGCCCAGACCCTTTCGATAAGCACAGGGTCTGCCACGAGCCCCGGCGACGGCAATAGCTTTGAAGACCTGCTTCAGGCCGCCCAGATCGAATGCATGGCCCGATGCGAAGGCATAACCGATATGGTTCTCTCATCGATCAAGGACCAGACTGTGGTCGATACCCTTTAGCCAGAACCTGACTATCTCAAGCAGCCTGCCTAGTTTAACCTGTGTAGCAGCTACACTTGTGTGTAGCTGCTACACAACCAGCCTAACCCCAGTTATTTCATCACTTACCTCCAAACGCCGGAAAAGTGTGTAGCTGCTTCCCATCTCCGCCCCGGATCATCTTTCTCGCCGCTTACGTTAAGTTGTTGATTTTAAAGAGAAACCCGTAGAGCGGCATTGGCCGAAAACTGCGGCACGCCTCTTGCCAAGCATATAGACGTAGCGAGCGGAAGAGGCGGTTCAAGAAAGGATCGCAAAAGCTACTAAATTAAAACTGAGAACTGAAAAGGAGACTACCATGACAAACGAAAGAATCAGCACTCTTGAAGAAGGCGTGATCCTTGATGAGTTGACAGTCGAGGAGATGGAAGAAGTGATAGCCCCCGGCGTCGCATTCGTCGGCTAACGGGACCAAACAGAGGGCGCGGCGGCATTGATGCCGGGCTGAGCACGCGGGCGAGGGATCGCGACTCCCTTAACCTTCAGCCGGTTTCAATTACACCGCGCCCTTTGTGTGTCCGGGGAGCGCCTGCAACCGGCGGGCAAGCTCTCAATCGGAGCCCGCTTTTAGCAGCACCTCCTGCTGACACTCCCTTAAAAGCATTGATTTTCCCGGCACATTTTGATATTTGCTCTTTGCCAGGCGAGGGTCCAATCGCTCCCCCTACTGTAGGAGACGCCGTCTGCATCGAAGCTCAACGCTGAGAGGCCCAGGTTTAAATGCGCCCGCACGATCCACAACACGGTCAGCACTGTCTCTATCCGCCTCGCGTGGCGGAAGAGGTTGACGTTACGCAACAGACCGAAGCGGGCGAGACTCGATACGTCGTGCGCAACCGTGTCACCTCGCGCTACTTTCTTTTGAAGCCGACAGAGTATCGCGTCTTTTGCCAGATAAACGGGGCACAGACGATCAATCAAATCGCGCAGGGGGGAGAGAGCGGGGCCGGGCCGCGCGTGTCGACGGCAGGCATAGTAAAGTTTCTCGCCCGGCTAGATTCGCTCGACCTTCTGGGTCGCGGCGGCCTGACCACGGCGGCACAGGCGACAAAGCGCGGGATGTACATGAGAGTCCACCTGTTCAACCCTGACCGGTTGCTCGGGTGGGTTGACCGCACTGTCGGCTGGGCGCTCACGCGACCGTTTATCCTGGGATCGTTTCTCTTCATGGCCTGCGTAGCCCTGGCTATGGTCGCGCGCGGCGAAGAGGTCGCGGCATACACTTCATACACATATGCCGAATACGGCCTCGCGGCGATACTGGCCGTTACGCTCACGGTCACAGCGCTTCACGAGTTCGCGCACGGGCTTGCGTGCAAGCACTTCGGCGGAGAAGTCCCCGAAGTCGGATTTTTGATGATCTTTTATGTGCTCCCGGCCTTTTACTGCAACGTGTCGGACATCTACAGGCTCGGCAAACGGCAGGAGCGATTATGGGTGATAGCGGCAGGCATCTACTGGCAGATGCTTGCGAGCGCGTTCGGGGCCGCGATCTGGCTTATAGCCACGCCGCTCACTCCGCTTTCGGATGGGATGTTTCTTCTCTTTCTCGGCGGCACATTTAACATAATCATCAACTGCAACCCTCTTATAAAGCTCGACGGCTATTACGCGCTTTCGCAGGTCGTAGGCGTACAGAACCTGCAAGCCCGCTCTTCGGCGTATGTCGGCTCGCTACTGACGCGCCTCCTTGAGGGCAGGACCCCTGAAAAGTCACAGGGCGAACACCGCCGCCTCTTTGTCGCTTACTGGGTAGCCTCGGTCCTCTACTCTGTCGCCCTCATCTGGTTGATACTCGGCTGGGTAGGCGACGGGCTTATGAACTGGATGGGATTTTTCGGCGTCTTGTTGACGCTCGCGCTCGCGGCCTTGCTAACAGAAAAATGGTGGAGGCCGGTTCTCAAATCGATCACCCGCGAGATCAAAAACTTCGGAGCAACAACCATGTCAGCACAACCTGCAAGAGAGAAAACCGAAACCGCTAACCCCGCGACTGAAAAGCCGCGCAAAAACTGGGCCGTCTCGCGCCCGCGCGCAATCAAGTGGGGGCTGGCTCTGGCAGTGATCGCTGTGCTCGTCGCGCCGTGGGAAGCGTCCACGGGGAGCGACTGCACGCTGCTTTTGCCGCCGGGCCGCGAATCGATAGCGCGGGCGAATACCGACGGCGTTTTGGGTGAAATCCTCGTGCAGCCTGGCGATACGGTTGCGGCAGGGACAAGGATTGCCCGGCTCGGAAACCCTGAGATCGAAGACCGGCTCACTCAACTCAACTCCGAGATCGAGCGCTTGACCGCGAACACTTCGCGGCTCGAAGACGAGCTTCGAGTCAGAAGCGAGATGTCGCTTTCGGCAAACTTCAAAGAGCACGACCGCAAGCGGCTTGCCGACGAGCTGCGCGCAGAGTCGACCCAGATCGCTTCGGCCCGCGCGCTGCCGCCGCAACTGGCCGTGTTGCAATCGGAGATCGAGCTGAGACAGACCGAGCTTGAGCATAACCGGCGCGAAGTAGAACGTTACAAGAAGCTCTACGACGACGGGCTCGTGGGCGGGCAGCAGTATGATCGTGCCGTGGCCGCGATGCGTTTGAGCGAAAAAGAGGTCGAGCGCGCGCGCGCACTACTTGAAGCCGCGATGGTCGAGCACAGGCGCACGACGACAGGCGCGGAGACCAGCTCGCTCGTCGCCGAAACCGAAGCGCGCGCCGCCCGCTCAAGCTTCGAGGCGCTGATCGCAGAGCTTCACGCAAATCGCCAGCAGAGCGAATCGCTTCGCCAGCGCCGCGATATTCTCCAGCGCGAGTATGACGGCATGGTCATTCAAGCGCCGGGGTCGGGGGTGATTTTAGGCGACGATTTGAGAAAGATGATAGGCAAGCGTTACACGCGCGGCGAAGAGATTTGCCGCATAGGCGAGCTTGAAAAGTTCCTCCTCAGAATCGACGTGAGCGAGCGCGAGATTGCCAACGTAAAACTCGACAGCCCTGTTCGGTTCAAGCTAAAGACGGTGCCCGGCCGCACATTCACAGGCCGCGTCTCGAAGATCAACGCAGAGCCTGTGCCTAACCAGTACGGGCAGCGGTTTTATCCTGTCGAGGTGATGGTTGAAAACTCCGACGGGCTGTTGCGCCCCGGAATGACAGGCTATGCGCGCATAAGCTTTGGCCGTGAATCTATCGGGCTGATTATCGGCGACAAGATCTGGCAGGCGCTCCGCCCCGAGTTATGGCTCTTTTAATCGTGAATCGTGAACCGTAAACCGTGACAAGAGGGGAGAGGTGCCGAGCGTGGTACTCTCCTCTGACTTGTCACGGTTTACGGTTTACGGTTTACGGTTCACGTCCTCAAGAGGCTCGCATGGCTTTGTCCGGGAACGGGATCAGCCCGTCTTGCTGGCGCACGCGCGATTTCGCGTTGTCTTTCGAGCGATACATGCGGTTGTCCGCCTGCATCATCAACTCTTCAAAAGTCTGGCCGTCGTCCTCGGTCGATGCCGCGCCGATGCTTGCCGATATGGTCACCTGCTGGCCGTTCAGCGTTTCATAGCTGAACTGGCTGATGGCTTGCTCTATCCGCTTTATCACATAAGAAGCCTGCTGAAGATCGGTCATCGGCAATAGCGCTACAAACTCGTCACCCGCATAACGCGCAACTATATCGTTATCGCGCAGCTGGCGGCGAATCACATGGGCGATGTTCATGAGCACGCGGTCGCCCACGATATGGCCGAACGTGTCGTTGATCTTTTTGAAGTCGTTCAAATCTACGACCAGAATCGACAGCGGGTGCCGCATCCTTGTCGCAACGCTGAACTCGCGCTCGTAATGGACGCTGAAAGCGCGCATGTTCGGCAAGCCCGTCAGCAGGTCTGTCAGAGCGGTCTGTCGCGCGTTTTCAAACATCAATGCGTTGTGCAGCGCGTCGGAAACCGGCTGCATTATCATCTCAAGCAACCGCAGATGCTCAGCGCTGTACTGCGGCAAATCCATCGAGTAGAGCGCGACCGCGCCGAAGGCTTCGCCGTTCTTCGTGACCGGGAAGACTGCCACGCCTTTATACCGCGCCGCCGTGTCGTGGCCCAGGAACGATAGATCGAGCTGCGGCGTCGTGTTGTACATCGGTCTGTGGTTAGCAATCACCCAGCCGGTTATACCTTCCCCCATCGAAAAATCGCGGCCGCGAAAGAGGTCTCCGTAAAGCCCGCTGGCATATTCCGCGCGGATCGCCGTCTTGTTCGAGTCCATCAAGTAGATCACGCAGGTCGAGTACGGAACGAGATTGGCTATGCGGCTCGTTATGATCGCAACCGTATCCTGCAAGCTCAGCGTGCTGCTCAGGACGCGCGCTATGTCGTGCAGCGTCATCACCTCCTGATGCGCAGCGGCTATTTTGTCGAGCGCAACTTCGGTCGGCCGGCGGCGTTCTTCGGCGTACCCGGCGGCAGGCGCGGAGGTGTTGTTGAGGACGGCATTCGACAGCGACGAGAGGTCCGGTTCGGGGATGACAATCGAGTTGACCTCCGCGTCAAAGCTGTCGAGGTTCTTTAAGAACAGCTCGACCAGCTCCGGGTCAAAGAAGATGCCGCTCTGGTTTTTGATATGCTCAAGCGCCTCTTCCCTTGTCAGCGCCCTGCGATACGGCCTGTCCGAATGAAGCGCGTCAAAGTGATCCACGAGCGCCAGAATCCTCGCCCCGAGCGGTATCTGTTCGCCGCGCAGGCCGTCCGGGTAGCCGCATCCGTCCCATCGCTCGTGATGCGCGCGAACGAACGACGCCACGGGGAAATCGAACTTGACGTTCGACAAAATCTCCGCGCCGATGACCGGGTGAATCTTCATCTTGTTGAATTCGTGCTCGGTCAATTTTCCGGGCTTGTTCAAGATGTAGTCGGGAACGCCGAGCTTGCCGATGTCGTGAAGGAGCGAGGCCGCTTCGAGCGCCTGCAACTCCTTCGGCTCCATGCCCATTCGCTCGCCCATCCGCCTCGCGTATATCTGCACGCGACGTATGTGCGTGTGCGTGGTTTGATCTTTGGCGTCGATGGCCATCGCCAGCGCTTCGAGCGTCGAGCGGTGAATCTCGTTCAACTGATCGAGGTGGCGGCGCTCGTCTTCCAGCTTCGCGTGATATGTCTTGAACGTGTAGTAGATTATCAGCGGGACCGGTATCGCCAGCACCATCACGAGCAGCGCGGCAATGAGCGTGTACGTCGAAAAGGCATAGCCGGTCACCCCGGCGACCGCCGCGCCCGCCAGGTACGTAACAAGTATCCACGGGTACATCTCTTTTAAAGCGCCGAAGAAGCTCATCACGCCCACGACCTCGGAAAACAGCGCCGTGAGCATCGTATTAACAAGGCAGCAGGTAAGCGCCATCGCCAGGAGCGGGAACAGGTACATCTCAAGCCCGTGCTGCTCTGCGCCGAGAAAAGGGTTGCGGTCGAAGTGCGAGCGGACCGCGTGGAATACGAACGCGGAGCTGTAAGCGGAGAGCGTGAGGATCGAAGCGTTGATTGGCACGAATACGCGCTGCTTTGCGAGCTTCCGAGAGAGGGCTATCGCGTCGATGCTGCCGAGCATAGCCGCCTGGAAAGGGCCCTGAAGTATCGCCGCGAGAAAGACTATCACCTCCGAGACAGAGACTACGGTCTTTGTGCCGGGGAATCGGCTCGGGTGCGACCCGGCAACTATTGCCAGGACCACGAAGATCACCAGCAAGAGCTGGTCCTGCGCCGTCGAATTCGCGACGTGGACTACGGATTGCGCGAGCACGGATAAAGCGAGCACAACCACCGCCCCGCAAAAGAGCTTTGCCCTTAAATTGAAATCGCTGATTTCCTGCATTATGCGATTCATCACATCCCCTCCGATCCTTCCTCTAACCCTGGTCACTGCCGCAGGCTCGGCTTCGGATACAACCTGTGCGACGAAGATGAAAGCGTCGAAACCGACGCGCCCTCGAAATGCTCACCCAGCAGCAGGCAATCGCTCGCCGGTCCGAGCGGCATGCTCTGGTCGAGGATGTTTGATGACCAGACAGATTCGGCGCTCCACGAGCTTGTTCCGATTGACTGGTCCACGGCGAGCGTGTCGCTCAGGCTGCCGACAAGGACTATTCCGCCTACGAGCACTATCCCGCCTACGAGCACTATTCCCCCGACAAGGACTATCCCCGACGAGAGCATGCTCCCGTCCGTCAGGATGAGGTCGACATAAGGCATGGGGCGCAAACCGACGCTCAGATGCCTGCCGTTGAGCACGCGCAAGCCGCCCGACGCGCTGTTGAGAAAGACTACTCCGTCCGAGTAAAAGCAGTTGCCCCACAGAATCGTTTCGCCCGCAATCCTGCTTGTGAATTCGAGGCTTGAAGTCGCTTGACCGAGACTCGCCGTCGACGCGATCAGATTCTTGCCGTAGTAGGCGCGGTCGGATGAAGCGGAGAATGCTCGCGCGAGGCGGACCGCTCCGTCCACGTTCACCATCCCGGCTCCCTGGCTGAGGCTCGACAGCGCCGTCTGCGTTGTCGCAAGCAGTGGCAACCGCTGCGCGCTGTACCTGAGTATCGCTTTAACGTAGCGGGGAGTGAGCGACGGGTTTGCGTGAAGCATCAAGGCCACCGCTCCCGACACGACCGGCGCGGCTACGGATGTGCCGCTCATGCGAAAGTAGATCGCGGACCCGCCTTCTGAAAAAGTCACCGCCTCCGGGTGTTCGCGCACGAGCGCGGAATCGGGTGAGCAAGCGGCTTCAACCCTTGACCCTGGCGCGATGATGTCGGGTTTTGTTAGACCGTCTACGAGCGTAGGCCCGCGAGAGCTATAGCTCGCCACCACGTCGTCCGAGCGAAAATCGGTTTCGTTTGTCGTTGCCGCGCCGACTGTGATCGCCGACGGCGCATTGCCGGGCGATAGCACGGAGCCGTAAACGGTTTGCCCTCCGGCATTCTTACCATAATTGCCTGCCGCGACGACGACTGCGACGCCAGCGGCGGCGGCGGCTTCGACCGCCTGACACAAAGGGTCGCGCGTAAAAGAGTCCGTTATGGCAGTTCCGATTGAAAGGTTCGCCACACGTATGTTGAATGCGCGCTGGTTTGTGATTACCCATTGAAGCGCGGCTATGGAATCGCTGACGCGCCCCGTTCCGTCTGAGCCTATGACTCTGAGGTCGATCAGGTCCGCGTTAAACGCGATCCCGGCGAGGCTCGCGCCGCCTCTTGTCATCCGAGTAGAGTCAAGGCCCGTCCCTGCCGCGACCCCCGCGACGTGTGTCCCGTGCCCGTGCGGGTCGTAGCCGTCGCGCACCTGCTGTGCGGTCAGAGGCTCGCCCGTCACGAAGTTGGCCCGGTGAATTATGCGGCTCGTGCTCGTGTTCGTAATCGAGCGCAGGTCTTTATGCAGGCCGTCGCCCCCGAAAATGCCGCTGTCTAAAACTGCTATCGTCACGTCTGTCCCGTTGACGCCGGAATCCGAGACATAACCGAGGTCGCGCAGGGCGCGTGACGATCTGACGTCGTCATCCCCTATCACGCTTGCCGCGCCGGTAGCCTTGAGCAGGTGTATCTCACCGTCCCCCACCGCCGGCTCGAAGCTAGCGCGGGAGACAAAGGTCTTCGCGTCTTGCGAGATGTAGTTCGCGCTCTTGGTCGCGGCCAGCTTTCTGATCGAGCGTAGCGGGACTTCGGCCACCACCGCGTTTATCATCGACAGGTCGCCGAGCGCGTTACCGCCAATCGCCGCTACCTCGCGCTCGACATCGCGCTTCTTTCCCCTGTGCGCTTGAATTATCACGCGAACAGATCCCGACGGCTCTTCAGACCGCAGAATTAGCGCTTCAAGGTCTGGCGAAAGCTTGCGGGCAGATGCCTTGTCTGTCGTTCGCTGATGCGCAAGGGCGACGAGCGGACCGCCTCCCAGCAGATGGAGAAGCGATAGTAATAGTAGACCTGTCAACCAGGCCCTCAGTCGCGGGCAGGTCCTCCAGGTTTTCATGTGTCTCCCTCCTTGAAGGGAAACCTTCGGGTTCTTGAGGATCGAAAGTTTCCTGCAAAAGCAAATAGCCTGCAACACCGGAAAGGGGGTACCGGGTGCAGGCTTGATGGAATCCGCGCCTTCACTTCGGCAGCTTTCTAGCCGTCTACGTTTGCGTACTTAGGCCGGAAAGCTTTGCTATTACCTTCTTTCGACAGGTAGTCGCCTTTATCGGTGAAGCAAACTAAATTGTATCGATCAAAATCTGGCAGCAGCCTTGTAAAACGGCCGTGCCAGCTTCGGATTCTACGCTCTTACCCAAAAGGGTGTCAATCTTTGTTAATTATAAATTTATTGCGATTCGGGGTCAGGCTTCGACCAGCAGCGACTCGGCGACGTAACCGCGAACGTCCAGAGGCAGCAGCACTGTAAACGTCGAGCCGTTACCGGGCTGGCTTATCACCTTTATTCTCCCTCCGAGCAGCTCGACCAGTCTCTTGCTTATAGGGAGGCCCAGGCCGGTTCCCCCGCCGTGGTGCGGGCTGGAGATGTTAACCTGGCGGAACTCTTCAAAGATCAAAGGGACCTGGTCTTCGGCCATGCCTATGCCGGTGTCTGTAACATCGACGCGCCACATCTCTCTGCCTTCGGGGGCTGCTGTGATCGTCACGCTGCCGCCAGCCGGGGTGAACTTCAGGGCGTTAGAGGTCAGGTTCGTTATGACCTGCGTAACCTTGGTGAGGTCGCTTGAGATGGGCGGCAAGTCGGGCGCGACCCGGAAAGTGAAACTGATACCCTTGTCGCTCGCGGTCTGTTTCAAGCCGTTGTAGACGGGGTCGATAAGGGCAGCGGCGGTGAATGCCTGCACCTTTATCTGCATCTTGCCGGCCTGAAGCCGCGACAGGTCGAGCAGGTCGTTTACAAGCTCGACAAGCATCTTTGTCGATTTATCGAGCCGCTCGACCGTCTGGCGCTGGCGGTCGGTGAGCGGCTCGGATTTGTCTCGGCCGAGCACCTGCACGAGCCCTATTATTGCGTTGAGCGGCGTGCGGACTTCGTGGGCGATTGTAGAGATGAACCGTGATTTCGATTCGTCGACGCGCTTGAGCTTTTCGTTCACCTCCTGAAGCTCGCGGTTCGCCTTCTCGATCTCGCGGCGGCTCTCTGTCAGCTCCGCGAGCACGCGCACAAGCTCTTTGTTTTGAGCCTGAAGCTCTTCGACCATCCCCGACTCGCTCGCGGAAAAGAAGAGCTGGCGAATCTCGTCCATTGACTTGAGCGCGCGCTGATCGAGGTCGAACCATTTTGTCGCCGCGATGCGCGTTCCCTTCCCCGCTTCGCTCTGGACCTCGAAGTCGTCCATCAGGCGGCGCGATCCGACGATCCCTTTGCCAAGCCCCGTGGTCGAGCGGAACTTGCCTGAAAGGATTCGGTCAAGGTTCGGGATTCCGGGGCCGTTATCTTCGCAGACTATCTCCATGCCACGGCGACCGTCCTGCTCGATAAAAGAGACCGTTATGCTGCCGGTGCGCGCGTACTCGTATATGTTGCGTGTCAATTCAGAGACGGCGGTCGTGAGCTTGATCTGGGTGACGTTGTCAAATCCAAGCTCGCGGGCGGCGAGCCGAACGCGGTCGCGCACCCGGACGATGTCCGACTCGTTGCGAATAAAGATCGAGCCGATCTTTTCACGGCTAACGGGCGCGTCGTTTCTCAGTTCGGAAAATTCAGAGGTCAATAGCTCAACCTCCCGAATAAGATAGTCGCGTCGTCGTTCGAGCGGCTGTGGTCGCGCGCCACGACCGCGCAGGCGAGCTGCGGGTTTAGCGCCATTAGCCCCGGATAGCTGCCGGGGTCCCATCGCTCGGAGATTCCATCCGTAGACATAACTATCAAAGCGACCTTTGGCAACCGCTCCTTGAAGACCCGCACACGGTCGAGGCGAGATCCGAGCGTCCCGTTGAGCGAGACAAACCTGATCGACGCAGCGCCAAGCACTCTGAAATCGGTGTTGCCTACGCCGGCGTACTCTATCACCCCGGTTACAAGGTCAATCGCCGCGAGCCCCGCGACCGCGCCCCGTGTCGGCCTCAAGGCTTCGTGAGCCGCGCGCAATATCGACTCAACGGGCATGGCGGCATTCTCTTGGATCACGGCCACGGCGCGGGACGAGGCTTCGTGCGCGCCGTGGCCGTGGCCCAGGCCGTCTATGACCGCGATCAGCCGGCGGTCGCCCTCGCGCGCGATGACGTAAGCGTCGCCGTTTTCCGTCTCGCCTGCGAGCGGGCGCGTGAAGACACCCCACGCCTCGCGACCCGGCAGCGGGCGGTCGTCGGGCGGGCTGAGATGTTTCTTTATGACCATCGCGGTGCCGTGGGTGGTTCGGCCGTAAAGATTGAGCGGTCGCGTGCGCCTTTGCGGCGTTGAGTAGATATAAAACTCGTCGGCCAGCCGCTTTATCGCGCCAAGCCCCGCGCCCATCGTGCCCGATGTCGTATAACCGTCTTCCAGGGCAAGCGACGGGTCATCTATCCCAGGCCCCTTGTCCGTGTAGACGATCTCAAGACCTGCGGGCTCCCAATTAGAGTCGGAGCGCGTAAAGTGAATCTGGCCGGTTCCGCGCGCGAACTTTATCGCGTTTGTGCCTATCTCTTTTATCAGTATATCTATCTCGGCAATCTGCTGTTCACTAAAATCGAGGTCTTTGGCAAACCGCCGCGCCAGCCTCTTTGCCTGTCCAATGTCCGCTTCTTCGGTCAGCCCCACACATTCATATACTTTCATCGGCTCTTGCTCGTCACCCTTAAAGCCACTTGGTTATCCTTATCGTAGTCCCTTTACCCACTTCGGACTCTATCTCGAAATCATCCACCAGCCTGCGCGAGCCCGGAAGCCCTTTGCCCATCCCGCGACTCGTCGTATAGCCGTCCGTCATGGCAAGCTCAAGGTCTGAGATGCCCGGCCCCTTGTCTTCGAAATCTATGCGCAGGCCGCGCCGCCCCGTCACATCCAGCCGCGCTACGGAGACGACGCCGCATCCGGCATAGAGCTTTATATTTCGGGCAAGCTCGCTCGCGGCAGTTATCAGCCGAACCTGATCTATGTGGCTGAATCCCATCTCAAGCGCCGCTTCACGGACGGCTGCGCGCACCCTGACTATGTCCTCGCTCGTTTCAACCGTTACGCGATTGTCTTCAAGTCGTAGCATTCTCTTCCACACCGGCTGCGCGTCTACGATGCTTCTCTTTTATGCGCTCTTTTAGTATGCGAAGCCCGTCGTCCACGTCGAGCGCCGTGGAGACCCCTTTTAACTCAAGCCCAAGCTCGACAAGCGTGATGGCGACAGCCGGTTGTATGCCGACAACGACCGTCTCCGCGTCCATGATCGAAGCCATCGAGGCTATGTCGCTCAGCATGCGGCCTGTGAACGAATCGACCATCTCAAGCAGCGAGATGTCTATGAGCACGGCGCGCGCGTTCGTGCGCTCTATCTGTTCGAGCACGCGCTGCTGAAGTTCAAGCACCGTCCGGTCATCGATATCTGCCTGTATTGAAACCAGCAGCACTTCACCAACTTTGAGTATTGGCACTTTGAACGCGCTCATCAGACTCTCCCCCTTCGCTAGTCGCGTTGTCGTCGTTCGAGCTTACGGGCACGACGCGCTGCCTTGTCAGCTCAAATGCAAGGCGAATTCCATCCGACAACTGGTTGCGGGTTATGATCCCTGCCAGGTCAATCCCAAGGTGAACGATTGTTTGCGCGATTGACGGCCCTACGCCTGTGATTATGCAGGTCGAGCCGAGAAGGCGCACAGCCGTGACCGTCTTGATCAGATAGTTCGCCACCTGCGTGTCTACGGTCGGAACGCCGGTTATGTCCAGGATGGCGACTTCCGAGCGAGTGCGCACGATCCGTTCGAGCAGCCGCTCCATCATCAACTGCGTGCGGCGGCTGTCGAGCGTGCCGATCAAAGGCAGGCAGATTATCCTGTCCCAGATCTGCACCACGGGGGTCGACAGCTCAAGCATATCCTGTTGCTGCTGGCGTATGACCCGCTCGCGGTTCTTGATCGTGGTGACAAAGATAAACGAGCCGAGCTTGTCCAGGGCCTTTGAAACCTTATTGACCTCTTCGAGCAAAGTCTCAGGGTCCTGGCGGTACTCGTCGCGGACAAAAGGCAGCAGCGTCTCTTTAAGGCTGAAGATATAAAACGCGGTCTCAGACGGCGAGAAGGCTTGCGACGCGCGGGCCTCCGATATCTCCAGAAGCAGCCGGCGTATGGTGTTGAACTCTTTGCCGCGCATCTCTTCGACGTTCGAGTCGGCGATGGCCGAGATAAACGCGCGCAGAAACGACTGCGAATCCGCGCGCAACTCTTCGCCGGAGATAAGCGTCTCGCGAAAATCAGACGAGTTAACCCGATTCTCCACCCACGCTTCCAATATCTCGTTCTCTTTTTCAGTCAGCACTCTTACGGTTCTGGGGTTTATCACGTTACTCGACGGTATGTTGTCTGAAGTCAAGTTTGAACCTCCTTGTCTTTGCACATCCAACGGCTGTGGTAAGTTTTGGTACGAAAGCGCCCCCTGCCTGTATTGATACCATTCTGGTATAGCCCGTTTGATTTTATCAAATTAAGAGGCGATCAGAAATCGAATCTGCCGCGTTGTGCCGCTAACTGGTTGAGAGATCAAAGCCTCGGCTTCACGCCGCCAGTGTCGGGTCGCGGTGCGCGCGGCTGGCACGTTTTTTGATTTATGAATTTGCCGGATTCTCCTTTCGAAGGTAGCAGGAGCTGAGGGTAATAAGGGACCGAGGTCGCGAGCTGCGGTTCTTAAAGGGTAAACAGGTTTAATCCAGGAGGGAAGATAATGGGAGCACCGAACAAAGACGAAATTGAAGGCAAATGGGATCAGACGAAAGGTGCGGTGAAGGAAAACGTCGGCCGCGCATTCGACGACGAAGAGCTTGAGGCCGAGGGCAAGGTGGACAGAGCCAAGGGCAATGTTCAGGAAGGTTTTGGCGAGGCCCGCCGCAAAGTCGGCGAGACGATTGAAGATATTGGAGACGATATCAAGCGCTAGTTTTCTTCGGTAAGGAAGCTTTTTCTCTTAGTCATGGCAGTCAATGAACTGGCCGGGCGCTCTACACGCCCGGCCTTTTTTTCTGTCCTCTTTTCCGGCCTTCTCTTCTTCGGCTCCCTCTTAATCGTGCCACGTTTCTCTTAGTCGGTCCTCAAGGCATTACGCCTCTCACTCCTCTTTTTGCTGTTCTTCTTTCGAGCTGCCAAAGGCGCTTGTGAAGAACCCTTTCAGGCTGCGGCCGATGCCGGCGGGTTCTTGCTCGCTTCTTACGACAAGCACGGAGCACTCGGCGCGGTTTACGATCTCGCGCGTCATATTTCCCAGTATGTAACGGCGCAGCGTCCCGCTCGTAGGCGCAGAGCCTGTGACTACAAGATCATAGTTGCCGCGACGTATCTCTTTAAAGACTTCGCTGATGACGAGACCGTGACGAAGGCGGACTTCGTTTTCAACGCCGAGGTTTTCGAGCGCCTCTTTTTCACGTCTCAAGTTTTCCCCCAGCCCCGAATTTGAATGCAAGAGCAGGTTTATGTCCTCTTCCATCCTTATCAAATCCGAGTAGACAGGCGGCGGCTCGTTCATCACGTGAAAGAGAGTCACCTTTGCGTCGGCGTCCCTCGCAATAGCGCCTGTGAACTCCACGGCCTTGTCGATGTACTTCTGACCGCCGCTGCAAATCAAGACATTTTTGATCTCTACTCGATCCCCTATGACGACAAGAACGGGCGGGTCAACGGCCTTGATGATCTTGTAAGCCTTTGCGGACATAAGGTACGGGCCGCGAGTCCCTTTGCGAACAGCCCCTATGATGACCAGATCGTATCGCGTCTCTTCCGTGCGCCTGACGATCTCAGCTATAGGGTCACCGGCTTTGATAACAAGCTCGGCCTTCACGCACTTATCTTTGAGTATTTGGAAACCGCGCTTGAGGGCTTCAAAGACTGTGTCCTGCTCGGAAGGGTTTTCGGTAATGCCCAGGAGGGTTGCTTCGGCGTGAGTGAAAGAGGCCAGATGAGCGCCAAACCGAATGCTGTTTTCGGCCTGGCTCGACCCATCGCTACAGATAAGGATTTTCATTGTGAACTGTTCACGCGCCTCCTCTCGTCTCTCCTTCTTTCATAATAGGCGACCGTCCGGTCGATTACAAACTACGGAGTGCCGCCGGGCGCGGCGGCACTCTCGACCTATTGAACCCCTTCCGGTCTGACCTTTTCGACCTGCGGCGGAGGCGGGCTCTGGTTCCTCGGCCGGTTTGAATTTGCCGGGCGGGGCGGAGTCGGCTCCGGTTTCACAGGCTCGACCGGCGGGGGCACAGGAGGCGTCGGCCTGCGCGAGTTCCGATTCTCCTGGTTGCGGTTCTCCTCCGAATCTTCATCGCTATCTTTATTCTCGTTCTCCTGCCCCGGCTTTACGGGCTCGCTCACGGGCGGGTTTGGCGGCGCTGTAGCGGGCGGCGTGGCAGCGGGTGTAGTGGCTGGCACGGTCGAGCTATTCGTCGTCTCCGTCCCGGCGTTCTGCCTGTCGAGCGAAGACTTTGCCGCCAGCGCCTGGTCGGCAATGTTTTCCGCCTCGCGTTTGTACCGCTCCGCCGTCTCTATCATCTGCGGCGTGCGCGTCTGGACGTTTTGATACGCCCGCAACTCGCCCTGCCAGCCGATCAACTGCGGCAGATAAGTTCTGAGGGGGTGATCGTTGGGCAACATCTCTACTCGCGCTATCGAATCCGTGATGGCCTGCTGCGCGTCGATTACCGCGTCGCCGGTCGAGTTTCCCATTAACCTGTCGCCGAACATGATCCAGGCGGCAACCCCCAGCGCTATGAGCACAAGCGCCCCACCGATCCACACCCCTGCGCTCGTGCGCCTGTCGTATTCGCGGTTTGAAACGTACGTAGTCCCGGCGACGGGCGTGTTGTAAATCGCGCCCGCTGCGGGGTTGGCAAGCTCGTAAGGCGTGTTGGTTTCAGCCACCACCTCGGTCTGCCGGCGCGGGCGCACCAGCGTCGCTTCGTCCTCGACCATGGTCGCGAGCGGGTCGTGCTTATCCGCCCCGAGCGGCACGCTGATACGAGAGAAAGCGCCGTTGCGGTCCTGCGCGCCTTCGGATTGAAATGTCAGCCCGGCCGCTTCCGCATACTTTTGCGCGAACTCCGATGCGGTCTGCGGCCTGCGTTCCGGGTCTTTTTCGAGCGCGCTCATCACCACGGCTTCAATTTCTTGCGAGAGGTCGGGGCGCTTCAATCGAAGCGGCGGCGGCGGCTCGGCCGCGTGCGCCATCAGCAGGCGGGTAGAAGAGTTGCCGGGGAAAGGCGCTTCGCCCGCGAGCATCTCATAAAGCACGACTCCGAGAGAATATAAATCGCTGCGTGCGTCTACAGGTCTATCGTCGCATTGTTCGGGCGACATATAACGCGGCGTGCCGACAAGTATGTTCGCGCCAGTGAGCCGCGCGTTGCGCTTCACATCTTCTTGAATCTTTGCCACGCCGAAATCGGCGACCTCTACCCAGTCGGACCCGTCGACCTGCGCGATCAAGATATTATCGGGCTTGATGTCGCGGTGGACTACGCCGACGGAATGGGCCGCTTCTAGCGCCCCGCAAATCTGCCTGAGTATATGACCCGCACGCCTCGCGTCGTATGCCCCGCCCGAACGCAGCATGTCGCCGAGCGACTTGCCTTTGACAAGCTCCATCACGATGTAGGGCGTGTTGTCTTCGTCGACACCGTAATCTGTGACGTTGATGGCGTGCGGGTGATGGATTCGGCTGGCGGCGTTGGCTTCCGTCTCGAACCGCTCGACAATTTTAGGGTCGGCGGCGAGCTCCGGCCTCAACACTTTAACCGCGACCTCTTTGCCCATAGCCACGTGGCGAGCGCGATAGACATCGCACATGCCGCCCGACCCCAGATGCTCTTCGATATGATATTTCTTAACAAGCGTATGGCCGAGAAGTCTGCCTTCTTGAATCTTAATCGTCGCGCCGCATTTTGGACAATTTCTTTCGGAAGCCGAAACCTCAGAGCCACACCTTTCACAGGTCTTCATCTAAACACCCTCTAGCCAGTCATTATTTACTGTTTCCGACAGACGGCCTGCCGCCAATACCATCTGTCGAGCTTCGCGCTGGCTTCTATCTTACATAAACTCCGTCAGGTTGTATTTCCTGATCTTGCTGTAAAGCCTCGGCCTGTAAATGCCGAGGGCGGTCGCGGCTGCCTGCTTGTTGCCTTTTGTCCGCTGCAACGTCTGGTAGATCACCTCTTTCTCTATGTCCTCAAGCTTCATATGAGGCGGCACGCTAAACTCATCATTGTTCGAGGCGGGCGATTCCAGGGCCGTAAACGGCAGGTCTGCGGCTTCGATTGATTCGGCTTTCGAAAGCAGTACCGCGCGCTCGATTGCCGACTCAAGCTCTCTGACGTTGCCCGGCCAGTGGTAGTTGTACATGACCGACGTTGCCGACTGTGCGAACCCTCGCACAGGCTTTGCGTACTTGCTGGCGAACTGCTTCAGGAAGTGGTCTGCGAGAACTTGTATGTCGTCCGGGCGCTCTCTGAGCGGCGGGACTTCGATGGTGATAGTAGAGATTCGGTAATAGAGGTCTTCGCGCAGGTTGCCGTTTCGAACGGCTTCGGGCGGGTTGCGGTTCGTCGAGCAGATCAAACGAAAATCGACCTCGACGGGCTTCTCGCTCCCAAGCCTGTAATACATGCGCTCCTGGAGCGCGCGCAGCAGCTTCGGTTGTAATTCGAGCGGCATCTCGGCTATCTCGTCGAGCAACAGCGACCCGCCGTTGGCGCGAGCTATGAGCCCTTCTTTGTCACGCTGTGCGCCGGTGAACGCGCCCTTGGTGTGGCCGAACAGCTCGGATTCAATAAGCTCTTTCGGGAGCGCGGCGCAGTTCACCTTGACGAAGGGCCCTTTCGCCCTGTGCGAGTTATAGTGTATGGCGTTTGCGATAAGCTCTTTGCCCGTCCCCGACTCGCCGACAATGAGGATGTTTGCGTCGCTTTTGGCGACCGCTTCGATCATCTCAAAGATGTTCTGCATCTGCTTCGAGCGCCCGACTATGTCGCCGTATGTGCTGCGCTGTTGCAGGGTGCGGCGCAGGCTGTCGCTCTCTTCTATGAGCGTCTGGCGTTCGAGCGCGCGCCCAATAAGCAGTTCGAGCGCGTCGAACTCGAAGGGTTTCTCTACGAAGTGGAACGCGCCCGCCTTCGTCGCTTCGACGGCCTTTGTCACAGACCCGTACCCGCTTATGATAATCACTTCGATTGAGGGCCGCTTCTCTTTCAGTTTTCTTAAGACCTCTGTGCCGTCCATATCCGGCAGCTGAAGATCGCAAACGACCAGATCGAATTCGCTCGTGTCAAACAAGGCCACGCCTTCTTCGCCCGTCTTGGCCGTCGAGACGGAAAAACCCGTCTGCTCAAGGTTGAGCTTGAGCGCGTCTAGCATGTTTGCCTCGTCGTCTATGACAAGAATATTGAACCTTCTCTTCACTGCGCTTCTCCTCTTCGGATTTTTGCAAGGTGCTCGATAAGCACGTCGATGCCGTGCAGCATCTTCTCAACTATCTGCTGATCGTCTCCCGCGCCGAGTTTTCGCTTGAGGAAAGTGGCGTAGAGTTTCAGCCCGCCCAGGTGGTTTTTGATGTCGTGCCATTGCTGGCGCGTGACTATTGCGTCCCCTTCGTCGAGCGCGAGCGGCGCGTGGTCCTGTTCGCCGCCTGAAAGATAGACGGCGAACCCGTAAAGCTCGTCGTCGTTTCTCAGGCTTTCGACTCTAACGTGGAGCTGAGAGTCGCCGTTCTCAAGCCTGGATTCCGCGATGTATGCCCCGCGCTTGCGTCCTTCGTTTATATGGTCGGTCAGCCATAGTGTGAGGTTCGAGTCGGGTCCAAAGACTTCCGCGAAGTGTTTATGCCGAGCGCTTGCGCTGAATATCGCCTCGTCATTCGCGCCCGATGACACGGCCTGCACCCTCCCGGCTGCGTCGCATAGAAGCAGAGTCGTCTCTTGCGCGCAGGCCCTTTCGGATAAAGATGATTCATTCATAGCTATGATTCCGTGCAGGGCCTTATTTCAAGATTTCAAGCTACATAATTTCAAGCTACACGGCCCCGGTCGATTAAACATTTTCGGTTCATACGAGGTTTGAGGAAATTGGCGGAAGGAGCAATCGCCCCCTCCGCCAGGAGAACAGCGCTTATCTGCGATCCGGGTCTCTGTCGAGCTCGGTGTCGCTTATGTTCAAGTTGGCAAGCTCTGCGCGCAACGCGTCCCAGTCGCCTCTGACCGTCGCCGACAATCTGAGCGTGGCGTCGTGGCGTCGGATCGAGCGGTAGACCAGGCGCACCTGCCTGAGCAGCGCATCACGCGCACCTGTAAGCGCGCTCGGCTCATCTACGGATGTAACCATCCTTGCGTAAAGCCCGGAAACTGCTTCAAGCCCGTACAGGTTAAACAGCAGCTCTACCTCGCCTTCACGAAGGTTGCGGTTGCGATCAAAGACCACCTGGCCGCGATTGCCGCGCAGGTTCAGATCGCGCGAGTAGGAGGTGAGCAGGCGGTTGGCAAGGAAGGCTATCTGCGTCGGGTTGCCCGTGCCTGTGCCGGTTCCACCACCGCCGCCGCCGCCGCCAACCAGATCAATAGTGATGTCGCGCTCGGCGCCGTGAAAGATCACCCGCCTGACACCTCTCGTGTTGCTCACGACCTGATTGATAGGGGTCTCGTTTATTGCCGCCGTGCTAGGAAAGCGCGGGGGAACGCCGCGAACGTATGCGTGGAGCGTATCACCCTGGATGAACTGATCCAGGAATACATCCCAGCCGCCGCCGCGAGTGACGGCGTCGACCGCTATGCGGATCGAATCACCACCAACGCGCTCGGCTCGCGGGTTGCGAATATCGACAGGCGTGGCGGCAGAGCCTGACGTGCTTGCGATGCCAAGGGCCTGAGCGGTCCTCCTGTCAATGGCCCCTGTCAAAGGGAGATTGCGGTCGCGCTGAAACTGGCGTATCGCGGTCTGCGTCGCCGGGCTCATAACGCCGTTGATAGGCCCTGTGTAATATCCACGATCTCTGAGCACCATCTGCGCGGAGCGTATCGCCTCAGACCGCGTGAAGGATGCATCGCCTGCCTGGTCCGAAACGTCGGCCGACAGCCGAAGGCCGAGCGCGCGAGCGGTCTCGAAATTTAGCTCGCCCGTGGGCGTCAGGTTGCGCTCGCGCTGAAACTGGCGCATAGCGTTCTGTGTGGCGGCGGTCGCCGTCCCGTTGATCGGACCGTTGTAATAGCGGAGGTCCCTGAGCGCTTCTTGTGCCGCCCTTATAGCTTCGGGCGACGTGTAGATGACGCCTGAAACCTGCCCGACCGGCTCCACGCCGTAGCCGTGGTCGTCATAAACCTGCCTGTCACCGGCAACGCCGAAGGAGTCGACGCTGAAGGGCCGCTCAATCATCATGCCGAATTCGGTTCCTGGCGTTACGTCCGCCTTGTCGCCTTTCGACACGAGCACGCCGATGGTCCCTAAAACTGCGCCAAGGCCCGCTCCCACAGCCGCGCCTTTCGCGCCACCGGCCACCGCGCCTATCACAGCGCCCGCGCCCGCGCCGCCGCCGATAAAGACGACGGCCTTACGCGTGCGGCTGTCGCCTTCAACACGGTCCTCGTCATCGACGTTCTCTATGCTGCGTCGTGCGTTCCGGTCGAGAGT
This sequence comes from uncultured Clostridia bacterium, assembly GCA_964615905.1. Taxonomy (GTDB): domain Bacteria; phylum Acidobacteriota; class Blastocatellia; order UBA7656; family UBA7656; genus DATLMR01. The sequence goes on along the minus strand of CAZTUB010000004.1, from coordinate 126,904 downwards.
CGTAAGCGAGCCGTCGACCGCGATAGTGCCCCTGTCCGGGATAATGAGCCTGTCGAATGCGACCGCTATCGTCCCGGCCTTGCTGCCTCGCTGCGCGCTCTCAACGCTCGTTACGTGGCCCTCAACCTTCGCTCCCACCGGGACCACTATGGTCCCGTCGACTGCCACGTCGCTCGAAACCGTCGCCGTAAAGCGGTCGCCGACGCGTGAGGAATCTGAACTGAGGTACGTGTCCATTTTAAGCGGGATGACCGTGCCCACAGGCACCGTCACGGTCTGGACCGCCAGCACCTGCATCCCCATAACCAGCAACAGTACCAACGACATAAACGCTCTCGTCGGCTTACCTATCTTATCGTGCATAATTGAACCCTCCCTTTCGTTTTGCGCCTTTTTTGCCGCATCTTCTTTTGTCATTTGCCGTTTTTATATTGTTCGCGACAGACCCGACTCGCAAAATTGACTTTACCTATGTCTCAAAGGCAACCACTGTGCCACCTAAAGAGATCATATAAACGGCGGCATTGACAGAGATCAGTAATCAACCTGAAACAAAACGAGTCACATTTGTAAAGAGCCGCGATCTGTTTGCGTACAATATAGTCCCAAATTATTGGTGTGGCAAATAAAATGGGGCAACTTAATAAAAGACAAGACCGTTGGTTTCTTAAGGGTTTGTTGCTAGAATTGCCTTGGGACCAGGAGTGTCAGACGGAAAGGCCGATGATAAATCTTAATAAGCGTGTCCTTCTAGTTGAGGATTTCGAAGACAGCAGGTTTTCACTCTCGAAACTGCTTGAGTTTGAGGGCTATGAGGTCCTCGAAGCGGGCGACGGCAAGCAAGCTATAGATATGGCTTTGAACAGCAAGCCCGATCTGATATTAATGGACTTATCGCTTCCCGTCATCGACGGGCTGAGCGCGACAAAGCAGATCAGGCAAGACCCGTCGATGAACCACGTCCCGATCATCGCCTTATCTGCGCACGACATGGTCGATTTTCAGGCGAAGGCGAAAGACGCAGGCTGTACGGATTACGTTACAAAGCCTGTCGATTTCACCGCGCTGATTACGGTTATGTCGAAATATCTACCCGTATGACGGCGAAAGACCTGGGGTATTCGAGCGCGCTCTTTTTTGATTACCTCCACTCTTTAGTCAAACAAACCCGTGCTCTGGATCATCTAGATTAGACCTGCGCGCGTTCGGCTTGTACCGGGCGCGCGCACGGCCGTAAAATAAGATCAAAGCGAGTTCAGGAGATTGGTATGCAGTCCAAGTTCAGTATTTCCAGATTCAGTATAATGATCGCGGTGTTGACGCTCTTATCGACGGCGGTTTTTGCCCAGAGCAACGCGAGCGAGCCTTCGATTGACGAGGTAATCAGGCGGTTTGCGGCTGCCGAGAGCGAAAACAAGATCGCCCGGAACAACTACACATTCACGCAGGACGTCGACCTTATGACGCTGGGCGAAGGTGGCTCAATCACCGGCCGGTATAAACGCGTCTCCGACATCGTATATGACGACCTCGGCAACCGCATCGAGCGGATAACGCACTTCCCGCCCTCAACGCTGACGATGATCTCGATTACGCAGCAAGACTTGCAGGACCTCGCGGGGGTCCAGCCGTTCGCGCTGACGACCGAAGACCTGCCAAAATACGATGTCAAATTTATGGGCAAAGAGAAGATAGACGAGCTTCAAACATACGTTTTCGAGGTCAAGCCGAAGCAGATAAAGAAGGGCGAGCGGTATTTCGAAGGGCGCGTCTGGGTTGACGACCAGGACTACCAGATCGTCAAGGCCGCCGGCCAGGGTGTGCCCGAAGACAAGAACAATAAGTATGCGCGTTTTGAGACCTACCGCGAGAACATAGACGGGCGGTACTGGTTCCCGACGTATGTTTACGCCGACGATATACTCGATTTCAAATCGGGCGATGTTCACGTCAAATTTACCATCCGGTACACGAACTATAAAAAGTTCTCGACGAACATCCGTGTGACGGACGACCCGGCTGAAATCCCCGAAGATGAGGCGCCGCCCGCCGCAAAACCGGGCGACAAGCCCGTCGATAAAGCCGGTGACAAGGGGAAGTCGCAGCCCCCGCCCCCGGCCGAGGCTCCCAAGCCCAAGCGCAAGCCCTAGGCGCGAATCGAACAATCGATAGACCTTTCCAAAGCCCGGTTGTCTCTTGCCAGCCGGGCTTTAATTACGTCATACTTCCCTACCAATTCCAGCATAAAACCGAAGACGCAGCCGAGGAAAGACGGCGTGAAAGTTACGGCCTTTTTATCCAGCAGATTCTTGAAACCGGCTCTCGCCTGCTGGCTCGTCGCCGCGTGGCCCTGTTTGCCCTTATCGACCGCCGCCCGCCCGCAGGTCGCGTCTTCAGAGATATTGGCAATCGCGGTCGATAAGGGCAAACAGGCGATTGATGCCCTGCGCGGCTATACATATTACGCGGAGCTTACGCTTGAGACCGTAAGCGATGCAGACGTGATAACCGGGCGGTTCAACCGGTTCTCGAAGATATACTTCGACGAAGCCGGGAACCGGCAAGAGAAGATATTCGAGACCACCTCGACCCTGCCCGATGACGTTCGCATAGGGACGAATGCCGCAAACAATTTGATAAGGGTTTACCAGTTTATGGTCACACCCGACACGCTCGCCTCGCACGAATTCACCTACGTGGGCCGCGAGAAAGTCGACGAGTTGAATACTTACGTCTTTGACGTAAGACCGAAAGTGAAGATGCCCGACCCGGCAAAGAGTCCTGAGCGGTATTTGAAGGGGCGTGTGTGGATTGACGATCAGGACTTTCTGGTTGTGAAGGTAGCCGGGGAGGCAGTGCCCGAACAGGGCAGCCACCGGACACCGAAGTTTGAGACTATCTTTCAAAACTACGGCAAGTGGTGGTTCCCCGCGTACACTGCGGCCGACGACGATATTCGTGTGGGCCGCAAAACGACGCGCGTCATCGCCAAGGTCAGGTTCACAAGCTATCAAAAGGTGGAGGGTGTAAAACGATAGTCGATCAAGCCGGTCCCGCAAGAACTCGAAAGACGGCTCGCGTAACGGCGGCGGTCGTCTTTGTCATCTCGTTTGCGGTCTACGCGCTGACAATCGCGCCTACGGTTACGCTAGTCGATAGCGGCGAGTTGATTGTCGCCGCGCGGACTCTTGGAGTAGCTCACCCGCCGGGCTTCCCTCTTTACGTCGTGCTGGCGCATCTGGCGACGCTCGTGCCTGCTGGCAATATCGCTGTGCGGGTCAATTTCGCTTCGGCTCTTTTTGCCGCGCTAGCCGCCTCCGCACTCACGCTCGCCGTGGCGTGCGCGCTCGCGCAACCGCGCGGCCGGTCTTCATCCCCACAGCAAGACAAAAAAAGAGCACAGAAAAAGAGACGCGGCCGGAAAGAAAAAGAAGATGCCCGGCAAGAGGCCGTTTTGCCTGAAGAGAGCGGCGGGTGGCTGACCATAGCGATTCCTGCGGCGACGGCAGGGTTATCTCTTGCCTTCTCGCGAACGCTCTGGTCATACGCGACGATTGCCGAAGTCTATACGCTCAACACCCTGCTCATCATCGTGATCTTCTGGTTGATGTTTCGCTGGCGCGAGCAGGTGAGGCTCGCCTCTTCCGGCTACCGCGACCGGGCGCTTTATATCGCCGCTTTCGTTTTCGGTCTCGCGCTCGGCGTGCACCATGTGACGGTCGGTCTGATGCTGCCTGCGCTGGCGGTTCTGGTTTACAGGACGGAAGGGCTCAGTTTTTTTAAGAGCAAGAGGATAGTGTACGCCACGCTGTTTGCAGTCCTTGGGTTGTCGATCTATGTCTACCTGCCGCTTTCTGCTTCGCGCTCGCCCGTTATGAACTGGGGCGATCCCGATTCGCTCGAAAGGCTGTGGTGGCACATTACCGGAAAACAGTTTCAGGTCTTCTTCTCGTTCTCGCCCGAACGCCTTGGCAACAACATAGTCGAGTTTGTGAGGTACTCACTCAGGGAGTTTGGCGGATTGTGGATCTCTCCGGGACTTATTCTCGCGGGGTTCGGCTTCTACTGGTCATTCAAACGCGACCGCGCGGTCTTCTGGTTCCTTGTCTTTGTCATCGCAGGTGATCTCGTCTACGCGCTGAACTACGACATAGCCGAAGACAAAGACGCTTATTACCTACCGGCCTTCATCGCGTTTTCGATAGCCACGGGGTACGGAGCGCAACTGCTTATCCAGTCGGTTCGCGAGCGCGGAGCCTCGATGAGAGCGCAGCAAGCGACCGCTGTCGCCTTGATCTTGATGATCTCGCTCGCGGCATTCCTGGGGAACCGGCCCTACAATGATAAGAGCCGTTATTTTATCGCGCACGACTATGTCGATAACATCTTAAAGCCTGTCGAGGCTCGCGGCATGCTGCTGACGCTCGACTGGCAGGTCTACTCGCCCTTTCTCTATTTTCGCGAGATCGAGAACAAGCGGCGCGACGTTGTGGCCGTCGATCTGAACCTGCTCAGGCGCTCGTGGTATTTCGATTATCTGAGTCGAGCCTACCCCGAATTGATCGAGGCCACCGGCGACCGTGTGAGCGCGTTTGTCGAGGTCTTGAAACACTGGGAGAGCGACAACGAGATATTTGAGCGCGATCTTTCTCTCAACAAGAAGATCAACGACACCTATAACGAGATGCTTCGCGCTTTTGTGTCGGCGCACATGCAGACCGGGCCGGTCTATATCACGCAGGACCTGGCCCTGAACCGTGACAGCCAGTATATAGATTTTACAAGATGGCTATCGACCACATACCAGTTTGTCCCCCAAGGGCTCGTCTTTCGGCTTGCGACCACAAGAGAGTTTTCCGACGCGCCCGAAGTCGAGCTTGAGACGCGCGGGCTGGCCGACAAGACGGTCAGGTTTGAAGCCGACGACACGGTGAGGCTCAAGGTCTTACCTGTTTACACGGGGATGCTTGTGAATCGCGGGCGCTACCTCGCGACATTCAACCGGCACGAGCAGGCGATGCCCCTTTACGAGCGCGCGCTCTCGCTCGACCCGGATTTTGCGCCCGCGCGCCAGTCGCTCAACGAATCGCTCGCTGCGCTCAAGAGCCTGCGAGAGCAAAATCCCAGGTAAGAAGGGTTAAAGACGAGCAAGACCAAGATAGATGCGCGCCGGGTTTGCCTACACCACAAGGGCGCGCATCGGCTAGAATCAAGGACCGAAGATATGTCAGACGATACGAAAAACACCCACGCCAGATCGTTGAGCCCGGGCGAGATTTATATAGAGATGGAGCGCCGCTTGAGCGAAGGCGCGCGGGCGGCCATGGCTACGATAATCAAGACGAAAGGCTCGACGCCACAGCAGACCGGCGCAAAGATGGTCATCTTCGACGACGGGTCTTTCATAGGCACTGTAGGCGGCGGCTGTGTCGAGGCTGACATCTGGGCCGAAGCCACAGAAGTGCTGCGCACAGGCAAGGCAGGGCTATATCATTTCAACCTCGCGAGCGATTACGAAGACAACGACGGGATGGTTTGCGGCGGGCAGATGGACGTTCTCATCGAACGATGGTCGTATGATGACTAACGAGGTCTGTGCTAAACTTTCTCTCTATGCCTAACCAGCGAGTGCTCATAGTAGATGACGAAGAACCGGCGCGCCAGGGTCTAAGCGAGCTGGTCTCAAGCTGGGGCTACGAAACCGAGACCGCGGCCGACGGGCGCGAGGCGCTCGAACAGGTCAACTCCTTCTTCCCGGTGGTAATCGTCACAGACGTTGTCATGCCGAACATGGACGGCTTCGCACTGCTGCACCACGTCCGCGAAGAGCACCCCGAAACGGCGGTGATTTTGCTCACGGGGCAGGGCTCTGTCGACGCGGCGATCCGTTCCGTAAAAGATGAAGGCGCGTTCTATTACTTCGAAAAGCCGATTGACATGCGCAAGCTACAGCTCGTGCTAAAGAAGGCGGCGGAGTACGGCAGCGCGCGGCGCGAGAACGAGCTGCTGCGCCACCAGCTCCGCCAGTACGGCATCTTTGGCGATATGGTCGGCAGCTCCGAGGCCATGCGCGAGGTCTATACGCTGATCGAGCAGGTCGCGCCAAGCTCCGTATCCGTGCTCGTCACGGGCGAATCGGGCACGGGCAAAGAGATGGTCGCGCGCACGATTCACAAGCTCAGCTCGCGCTCAGGACAACCCTTTATCGCGATCAACTGCGCGGCGGTCCCTGAAACGCTCATGGAATCGGAGCTGTTCGGCCACGAGAAGGGCGCGTTTACGGGCGCGGCAGACCGCCGCATCGGGTGTTTCGAGCTAGCCAATAACGGGACTCTGCTGCTCGACGAGATAGCCGAGATGCCGTTTTTGCTACAGGCCAAGCTGCTGAGAGTTTTAGAAGACAAGCGCGTCCGCCGGCTCGGCTCGACCAAGGAGACGAAGGTCGATGTGCGGGTGATCGCGGCGACGAACAAGGACCCGTTCAAGGCCGTGCAGGAGTCTACCTTGAGAGAGGACTTGCTGTACCGGCTCAACGTAATTACAATCAAGTTGCCTCCCTTGCGTGATCACCGCGACGACGTTCCTCTGCTGGTCAAGCATATGATAGACGTTCTCAGTGATCGCCATAATAAGACGGCGCGATTGATCTCGACCGAAGCGATGGAAGCGATGCTCAGCTATCACTGGCCGGGCAACATACGCGAGCTTCGCAACGTAATCGAGCGGGCGGTCGTCATCTGCGAAGGCGAGCAGATAGAAAAACGCCACTTGCCTCCACATATCACCGGCCAGACACCCTCACCGACTGCCGATGCTGTGATGATACCGATTGGCATGCCGCTTGATGAAGTCGAGCGGCGAATTATACTGAGCACCCTTGCCCGGACCGATTATAACAAGACGCGAACGGCCGAGACGCTTCGGATAAGCTTAAAGACGCTGCACAACAAGCTGAAAGCCTACCGCGAATCGGGCGAGGATTAACGGCACAGTAAACAGCACCAGTGGAATATGTCAACGACTGCAACAGCCGGCAACACGCTGGTCCAGGAAGAAGCTAGAGCGCAGGTTGCCAACCGTACGGGGCTGTACTGGTGGCCGAGGCTAGGCGTACGCTCGCGCCAGATAGCTTTAATCACCCTGCTCGTCGCGCTCGTCGTTGCCGTCACAACGCTTGCCAACATCACGCACCTTACGGCGGTCCTCATAAACCGCACGCACGAAGAAGCGCGCCAGCTTTCGAACCAGATTTCATACGGCGTAAGACAACAGCTCGCGCTGAGCACGGATATCAACCACCCGGCGGCTTACGACACGCTGGCAAGGCAACATTCGGGCGTGCGCGGCCTTATGGAATCGACCATTGTCACCTCGCGCACAATCGTCTACCTCTACCTGACGGACGAAAAAGGCGAGATTATCAAAGACGCCGAAGGTAAGAACGAGCTTGCCGCCAATCGCTATATGATCGGCGACGTGGGCGCGGAAAAACCCGACCTGAGCAAGCTCGCAGGTGAAAGCGGGCTCACACAACTGGCGCGCGTCTTCTTCGGCCCGCCCGCTTTCGAGTTCAGCCGCCAGCTTACGAGCGACGGCTCGCTGGCAGGCGGCCTCCACATAGGGGTGTCGGCGGCTGCCGTCCGCCGCGAGCTTCTGTCGCCCATCGCGACCAACCTCTTTATCGGCTTGATTGCGATACTCGGCGCGGCGATTGTCGCCATAAGCTCTGCGAACCTTCTGCTCAGACCGTTGGAAGCGATCTCTACGAGCATAGACCGTCTGGGGCTGAGCGGCGGGGCGAGCAACCTGACGGTCGATACGCTGCCGCGCGATGACACGGTCACAGAAGTGACGACACGCATACGCCAGCTCGGCGAAAGGCTTGCGGGCGAGCGCACAGAACTGGAGTTGATGCGAGGCAGGCTGCGGCAGGTCATAGGCCATCTCGAAGAGCGGCTGCTGCTTATCAACCGCGAGGGGCGCGTCATCCTCGCAAGCCCCGACGCCGAAGAGGTGCTCGGCATAAAGGGGCTTGAGTTGACAGGGCTTCCGATAGACGAGAGCCTCGGAGGCAATCACCCGCTTGTCGCGCTTGTCGAGCGATCATTCAGCGAGCGTAAGAGCATAGCCCGCACGACGCTTCGCGTGATGGACGGGTCACGGAGCCGTTCGCTGCTCGCCTCCATTCAATACATCGAAGACGCGGGCGAGCCTGTCGGCGCGCTCGCAAGCCTCCGCGATTACGAGTCGTTCCAGAAGTTCGAATCCCAGTGGGACCTTTCAAAGAAGCTAGCCGATCTTGGCCGCATCACTTCCGGCATCGCGCACGAAGTCAAAAACCCGCTCAACGCCATGGTGATACATCTTGAGATATTGAGGTCGAAGCTCGAAACGGGCAAAGCCGACCCCACGCCGCAGATCGAGATTCTCGATTCCGAGATAAAGCGGTTAGACCGCGTAGTTCAGACTTTCCTGAACTTCACCCGGCCTGTCGAGATCAACCTTGAGCCGCTAGACCTGAACACGATTGTAAGCCAGGTGCTCGCGCTCGCATCGACCGAAGCACAAGAGCGCGGCGTCAAGATCACAAAGGAACTGGCTCGCGGGCCGATGATGGTCAAAGGCGACGCAGACCTGCTCAAACAGGCTTTGCTCAACATCATAATCAACGGCTGCCAGTCCATGCCCGAAGGCGGCCCGTTAAAGGTGGTGACTTTTAGGGACAGCGACGGCTCTGCGCACATAAGCATAAGCGACCGTGGAGTCGGCATCGCGCCCGAAGCCCGCGACCGCATATTTAATCTCTACTACACGACCAAGAAGGGCGGCACGGGCATCGGCCTCGCACAGGCCTTCCGCGCGCTGCAACTGCATAACGGCAGCATACGTTTTGATAGCGAAGTCGGCATCGGGACCGCGTTCGAGATAATCCTTCCCGCCTCCAGCCTGTAATAATTACACTGATCTAAAAAAAATTTACCCGCTGCGCACCTTCCGGACTTCTCGCACATCCCAATCCTGGGCATCGTCCCAGGATGAGGTAGTAAGGGGTTCGAGGAGCGTTATACATGTTTAAGCAGTTATTCAGACAGGCCGTGGCGGCCATTACGGTGGCCCTTCTCTTTACGGCAGGCTTTATTAATGCGCAGGAAGCCGACAGGGTCCTGACCATCAAGCGCGCACGCGAAGGAGTCAGGCAGGACCATAGAATTGCCGAGCCTGTAAAGATCGACCGCGACTCTGCGTTTATGAGAGTCGACCCGCAAGCGGCGGCGGCGAGCGCTTCAACGCTTTCGAGTCAAAAGCTATCGAACCGGCAGAGGGCGAGAAGCGACCGCGCGTCCGCTCAGGCTGCGTCCAGATGGGCGGCAAGCGTCGTCACGCCCGACGGCATCGGCACGGGCAGCGGGGACATATTCGAGCTTGAGCCGAATAACTCGATTGCGCAGAACGTATCGCTTCCCGTAAACCTCGTCGGCGAGATAAGCTTTGACGGCGACGTCGATTTCTTCGCCTTCCAGGCGTTCGCAGGCGAGCGAATCGCAATCGAGCCGTTTGCTTTCAGGATACCAAGGTCCGAACTTATCGCGGACATCGCGCTCTTCAATGCTGCGGGGACCGAGCTTGCCAGAGCCATAGGCGACGATTCCGGCGACCCATTGATAAGCTTCGTGGCTTCGGAGGATCAGGTGCTCGTAGTCGGGATTGCCGACGCCGATGACCTGGGCGGCGCGAGGTTTGATTACCTTCTAAATATAACTCGCGGCGTTGACTTTGAGGAGAGCGACGAGCCGAACAACGGCGCGGCTCAGGCGCTGACGAGCGTCCCCGCGACGATCTTTGGCGAGATCGACGAAGAGGACGACGAAGATTTCTACAGCTTTGAAGCGCAGGCGGGCCAGACGCTTATCGTCGATGTGGACGCGGAGATTATTGGATCGGGCCTCGATTCCGAGATAAGCCTGGTTGATGCCACGACGGGCGTCGAGTATTTCTACAACGATCAAAACGACGGCGACGACTCTCGCTTTAATATAGTGCTGCCCGCCACGGGCCGCTATGTGATAGGGATAGGCGCGTTTGGCAGCAACTCGGCCGGTTTCTACAGGCTCAACGTCTCGACCGTTTCGGGCGCGAATGCCCCCGTCATCACGACCCTCGTTCAAGAATCGAAGAAGGTCTTGCTCGTCGCGGGAACGGGTTTCAGATCGGGCAGCGTGGTCGAAGTCAACGGGCGGGCGCGCAAGACCAAGCTGCTCAGTTCCGGCATACTACGTGCAAAGGTTAAGACCGCCGTCGGGGATGTTGTAACTGTATCAAATCCGCCCGACGACAGGCGATCAAACCCGTTAATTAAGCAATAAGGAGAGATCGCCTGCGCCTCGGAAGCAGGCCGGAGTTATTTGCAAAAGAAAAGAGCCAGGATAAGTGCTCCATATGGGAGAACGGGCATCCGATATCGTTTATAAGCCCACAAGGTAGGCCCGTATGGACGCAAGGGTGGCGAGAGAGGGTGTAATTCTTTCGCCGCCCCCAGAAAATCAATAAAGCGCTTACCGGCGAACGAACCTATAAAGACGTAAAGAGAGGAGAGTGGTTCAATGTCGACCAAATTTATCGCGATAATGCTCGCGGCTGTTCTTGCAGCGGCAGGCGTGCTCGCTTTTAGTAACGGCAGCGGCTCGAAAAGCGTAAAGACCGGCACAGCGCCCGTCGTAAACACGGCGCTCGCAGCCGAGCCCGAAGTCAACAGTGATGCTTACCTGAACGATTTTAAGCAAGGATATGCGGACGGTTTTAATTCCGGGGTCGCGGGTCTGAGCTACCCCGACCAGACGGCTTTTCAATCGAGCACAAGAGGTTTCCTAGACGGCTTTAGCCAGGGCTACACGGACGGGCAGGGTCAGCAGGCAAGCCTGCGCAACCAGCTTTGCCGGACGGCAAGCGCGGCTGCGCTTACGGCAGCGCCTGCTGTTTACGGATCGAGCCTGAGAGGGTCGAGGGCGACACGCTCGGCGGGAACGCTCGGCGACCGCGCTTACAGCTCCTCGGACGACGTATACTACACGCCCCGGTCGGAGAGCAAAGGCATAGGCTCGACGGCGCGTAAGGCGCTGCTTATCGCGGGCGGCGCGGCAGCCGGAGCCGGTCTAGGCGGCGCATTCGGCGGCAAGAAAGGCGCGCTGATCGGCGCGCTAGTCGGCGGCGGAACGGGCACGGCTCTCGCGGTAACAAAGAAGCCGGGCCGCGCTTTTAATCGCCGTGTATCAGGCAAGAGCGTTCTGGTCAAAAGCGGCATAGGCGCAGGCGCGGGCGCGCTGATCGGCGCGCTGGCCGGCGGCAAACGCGGCGCGCTCGCAGGAGCGGCGCTCGGCGGCGGCGGCGGCGCGCTCTGGTCGTTGATGAGCGGCAAGCGCACTCGTCGCTAAACTGGTGCTCCTCTTTTATCGTTTCTAGAATCGGCAGGAGCGGGTAGGAAATCTTACCCGCTCCCGCTATAGATGCCCTGTTCAGGCCCCCTGATCTTCACTCTACACGCGCGAAAAAATAACTTTGCAGAATCTTAACGATTTAACCTGTCTATTGTCTTGACATGGTTATCAGGCAATGGTTTAATTCGCGCGGGACAGAGCTGTAAAACTCCGTCTTCATAATCAAAAAAAGTTGTAAGAAGCAAGCAGCAAACCTCTTCACCAAAAATTAGCGGTGCAGTAACAAGCATCGGTTTTAGTGGTTTAAGATCGGACCGGACCAAGCCCCTGCTGGATTCACAGCACAGACCCGAAGGAAATTTCACCCTTCATATGCCCTGGTCCTGTTGCTGGCAGCAGGCTATAGCCTGAACCCAGGTTTCGGTCGATTGAATTAATAGGTGTGAGGAAAAAAATGAACTCATCCGGCAGGATTTTTGCTCGACTGGCACTCCCCCTTTTTCTGATTTGCCTTCTGGCATCCTTCTCAAAAGCGACAACCGTCGTGATGCTCTCGGATAAAGAGCTGGCCGTTCAATCCCGTTTCATACTGACAGGCGAAGTCAGGGCTGTAACCAGCGCCTGGGACGATGACGGCAGCATGATCTGGACCTATGTCGAGATATACTCCGATACTGTTTTGAAAGGCGAGTTGCCGACTCGCCGAATCGTCCTCAAACAGCCGGGCGGCACAGTCGGAGGACAGGGCGTACAGATATTCGGCGCGCCTGAGTTTGAGAAAGGTCAGGAGGTTCTTCTCTACCTGACGACCGGGCCCGACGGCGCGCTGCGCGTGGCGCACTCGTTTATGGGTCTTTATTACGTTGTCGACGACCCGACGACCGGCAAAAAAATAATCACCCGCAGACCCGAACAGAGCGATGTGCAGGTGCTGTCGCGCACGGACAACGAGAGCGTGACCGAGCGCGCGGATTTCCAGGATCATCTACAAAAAATCAGACAGACCCTCGTGAGCGAGGCGGCTCAGATAGAGCAGGTCAACGCGGAGCTCTGGTTCGCGCCCGCGCTCGCCGAGCCGCGCGAGTACCAGCAGAAGAAGAGCGAGTTTAAGAAGAGATCGAAAGGCGTGCAGCCCGACTTTGCCTTTATGGCGAGCGGCGTGCGGTGGATGGAAGCGGACTCCGGGCAGGCGATATTCTTTGAAATAAACCCGGCTCGCTCGCCTGTTTCGGGTGGCGGCTCAAATGAGATTACGCGCGCGATGTCTGCGTGGTCCAACCAGAGCGGGTCGAGCATCAGGCTACAATTGGGCTCGCAGTCGAGCGACTGCGGCCTGGTCGGCGATAACACAAACACAATCTCTTTCGGAGACTGTCTTGGCCAGCTCGATACGCCCTCCGGGTGCAGCGGCGTGGTCGCCATAACTCAAATATTTTGGACAAGCGAGAGCAAGACAGTCGGCGGCAGAAGTTTCAAACGCCTGGTCGAAGCCGACCTCGTCTTTAACAGGGGGATGGACTGCTTTCTCGGCAATTCCGCGAACCTTGCCGAAGTAGCCTGCCACGAGCTCGGTCACGCAATCGGGCTGGCCCATTCGTCCGACTCAGGGGCCATCATGTGGTCTTCGGCGCGCGGGGGCAGAGACGCGAACCTTGGCCAGGATGATAAGAACGGTGCTCAGGCAATCTACCCCGGATCGGGCGGCGGCACAGGCGGCGGGACCGGTGGCGGTGGTACGGGTGGCGGCTCGGGTGGCGGCTCGGGTGGCGGCTCGGGTGGCGGTAACGGCGGCGAGCCTGTTTCGATAACGACCCTGACGCCGAATGAAGGCGTTGTCGGCGGCGTGTACAAGATGTCATTGAAAGCCAGCGGCGGGGTTGCACCCTACACCTGGTCTATAATCTCCGGGCGATTGCCGCAGGGGCTCAACCTCTCGGCCGTCGGGCAGATATCCGGCGTGCCGACCGTAGCCGGTGTCTCCTCGGTAATGGTCAGGGTATCCGATAGCACAGGCTCATCGACCAATATCGATATAGAACGGCTGACCATCACTATACGTCTGCATGCCAGCAATCCGGCCCCGCTGCCGACAGTCAGTCGCGTGAAGGTGAAGAAGTCGAAGAAGCTCTTTGTGTACGGGACGAATTTCACGCGGTCTTCTATGATCCAGCTAAACGGCGTGCTGATTACCCCCAAGAAGGCAGTGTTCGAGGGTGAATCCGATCAGCTTACATACAAAGGGAGCCTGACGCTCAGGGGAACGGGATCAAATCGGCTTATAGTTCTGAACTCAGACGGCAGTTCGGGCGAATTCGTCTTCTAAAGAGACGGGTGGAAATCGACGATTGTATCTGCTAAGCTTTTTTGACTCGAAGGGCGCTTAGCTCAGTCGGTAGAGCACTGTCTTCACACGGCAGGGGTCACTGGTTCGAGTCCAGTAGCGCCCACCAACGGAATCAGCAAGTTACAGCCACCGCGAGGGTGGCTGTTCTTGTCTGGTACAACATTAGGTACAACATTCATTAGAAAATACATATATGGCATCTTGCACTTATTGCAATTAGCAAAGTAACTGGTCAATTGAAGTACAAGCTCCTCACCTCGGATACTTAGCAGTTACGTAATGTTTCGTGGGGCTGCCTTTGCTCTCTGTATGGAAGACCTCAACCCTGACCGTAGCATTACACTGGCGGACAAGCTTGCATAGTTCGGGCGATATCGGTATCACCCCCGGCTTCCCTGTCTGTATAACACACAGAATCATTTCGGCCCATATTACTTCCCGGTCATTAGTCGTGCGAGACCGAGTGATCCGCTGAGCGGCTGCCCGCGCCCATTCTATTGTGCCCTGCTTGAAGCCGTATCCCGTACCTAAGATTTCATCCAGGCGCTTTCGTTCGTACCCACCTTTGGCCTCGCCTATCACAATCGCACATTTCTTAGGGTCCCAATAAACTCCGTCATAGCCCTGACGGTAATTACTGGCAAATGCCGGCGGGACCAGAGCTTTATAGCCGCGCCTGCTTGCCTCTATATCCATACCCTCCTCGCCGATCTCCTCCGAGGTAGGTTTTGCCGTCCCCGGCACACGCTCGGCGGGATGCCGGGATTTAGTACTCAGTTCCAGGCTCAGGCAATTATTCCCGCCTCGCTGACCGGTGGTGTCATAACCTCTCAGCTCTTCATTTGTGTCGTAGGTGCTGTGATCTCCCCACACAAGGTCCGGGCGGGCGGGGCCTCCAGAGATTTTTACCTCCTTGAAATCGCCTCCTATACGAATGCGCCCGCGTTCCCGATCCGGCAAGTGGGCGAGGCTGAGCGCATTACGGACACGCGAAAGGACCCGGTCTCCGACATGTTCTACATAGACGTATTTTATGCCGTCTGCTCTTGGGGCAATAGTTGGCGAGCCGAAAGTGATTACCCTATCAACCTGCAATTGGTATTTACTATATAAACGGCTGTCCAACACGAGATTCTGTATCACCATCCCGCCGAGGCTGTGCGCCGCGAAAATAATTCTGGCATTCCTTATGCCCTGCTTCTCAATTGCTCTCAGGACAGCTTCCCGGTAGGCGCTCGGTTGCCGCGAAACTTCCTTCACGCACTCATCTATTAGCGATGTGGCCTGCCGCGGGTTCCAGATATCCTCCGTGCCTGACAGCGTTATGAGGTAGGTCGGTTTGGAGCCGCTGCCGCCACTGAGCTTGATAATCCCTATGGGGTTGCCCGTGTCATATCGCTCAAATACCAGCCCCGCAACCTCCTGCATATTACAGATAGTAGAGATGGGCCGAGCAGGCATTGGGGGGATTGGCGGTTCTTGGCATCTGCACTCTTCCTGGGATGGAGGCGCGAGATTGCACACTCCCTTAAAACACTCCATTGTCCGTCTAATTTCCGTTTGTATGCGCTCCTTCTCCTCCTGGATGGCCCGGTCGAGGTTTTTGAGTGAACGTGCGTCGCTTGCCCGTGGATTCGCACGCATTTTCTCCCTCAGCCTCAGACTCTCGATGTGCCTTCTCGCCGTCATAAGCGGACAGTGGCAGTTCTTCATCAAATAAAGATGAAACTGAGATTCCGGCTCATAATCGAATAACGCTTTTAACTTATCCCCTCCATCTTTCCATTCCTCTGACTCCGTAATCTCCGGCGACTTAGACGCCCGTATATGCAGGTCCGCAATCTCCCGCAACAACCGGCAGCCTTTCTCAATCAACCCGTTGCGCTGCGTGGGTCTTTCATTGCGACGCGGCGCGGGGCGCTGCCGCCCGACCGTCAAGCCGCTATTCAGGGGCGCAACTCCACCACTTTTTAGGTAGGCATTTAGCGCGGCGCGATAATCCTGCTCCGCCAGCTTCAACAAGTTTTTAGCCTGCGTCTGGAGTTTTTCATGCTCCTGGAGTAAGCGCACGGCTCTCATCGGGTCAGCGATGTCTCGCGCCAGGAGGAAAAGATTATCCGCCTGTTCGATTAGCTCCCTGGCCTTACGGAGTGGGGGAGCGCAATGCTTTAAGCCTTGAACGGGAGCTAACAGATTTGCCGATGTTTTTTCCCATGCCTCTTGTGCGTCGCGCCAGGATGTTAGCCCCACTCTCCAGTGAGAATTTGGCGCAGCGGCGTTCTGGGTCACTGCAAGTAGTTCCTCAAAAACCTTGAAGGCTTCGTTGATCCGGTTCTGACCCTCAGAGTCAGCCTCGCGATTCTGCGCGATTTCTTCCTTGAAAAAGTCTGCGGACAGGCCGCCGCTTTCCGAATCGATTGAAAATTGATTAGCAGTAATTGAAGGAGAAATCAGTGCGAACAGCAAAAAGGAGGCTGGGAGCAGGAAGCGTGAAGTTATTCTCATAGGTTACTGTCGCATGCCCAAAGGTGTCTTGCGTAGGGCCAGAATATATCACAAATCCGCCGGGCGGAGTAACACCCGTTCCACTGCCGGTTCTGGAGGTTTATCACCCATTACAGCTATTGGAAATCTGACAGCAGCAATTATGCGCCAACTTCTTACAGAAGACATATTTTGCCCCTCAGCTTGACAAGACCCCTAACTCCTCACGTCACCCAACTCTCAGCCAACCTGCTTATACAGGAATGTGGATTACAGGTCAATATGTGGTTAGATGTATAGAATAGATAAGGGCAGGCGTAGGCTATGATTTAGATCATCCCTACAGCATCACTCCCTCCCAGACGATCCCGCCTCAGAATATCACAGGGGCGTACTTTCAGATATAGCGTTAGACCGCCGTCGTTGGCGCGTCATCTTCAAGCCCCTGCCTTTTAATTAAACTTCCCTCTGCTTCCTCTGTCTCTACCTCATTGGTTTTTTGAAGGAAGCGGATGCGGGCATGCCTGTGGTGGAGTTATGCCGCAAGCATGGTTTTTCCGACGCCTCATATTACAAATGGAAAGCCTCCGGTATCTCCAATTTCAGCCTATCGGCTATTCCTTGTTTGATCTTTTCGATGGTGCGGGCGTCGTAGATCTGAAGGGACTGCAGATCTGCAAGCTGATTCACGATCTCCTGGTACTTATTCCAGGCGACCTCGGGGGTGCGCCAGCGGTCGGGGATGGTCTTTTTCACGCGGACCCATTTTTCGCCGAGCATGCGGGCGACACAGGCGATGTAGCGCTGGAGGAAGCCGTCCGGGAAGTCGATGGACTGGCCGACGATGGAGAGGCCCTCGCTCGCCACGGGAATGGTGGAGCCGCTGGGGAGGAGGCCGTCGGTCGTGAGGTGCAGGTCGAAGTTCCCATCCGCAGGATCATTGCTGATCAGGATCCGGTGAAGCTGCGGCACACCAGGGACAGGCAATCGCTGATAGTTGATGGTGACCAGCCGGGTCTCCACGCTGGCACCGATGAAATAGAACTTGCTCTCGTCGAACTGCGGAAAGCTGACGGCTTTGCTGATTCGGAGCGTACCGCTGTCCCCCGCCATCTCCTGGCCGTCCAGAGCATACCTGTAGCGCATAAAGGGATAATTGACGATGAGTTGCCACTGCTGGGTGTGCGCGCTTCGCTGCACAACGACCACCGTCCCGGGTTCCATGCACTTCCGCTCTACCCGTGGCGCGTGCTGTTCGGGCAGGCCCGACAACCCGACCTGTTCTGGCAACTGGCTCAACCTGTGATCGCCGGGAACAAAGCGCACCGTAGCATTGCTGTACCCACTCACCACATACCAGGCCACGACGAGGTTAGTATGCGGTTGTCGAAGATCGCTCCGCAAAACTTCGTGCAGACTGTGATTGATGATGCCTGCCTCGTCGATCGTGAAAGTATGGCTGCCGATCGGCTCATCCGTGTCGACGAGCGCCGCAAATGCCCCGGCCCAACTGCCCGGGTCCCACCAATTGACTTTAACATTAACCACCGCCCAAGCCATAGCCGTGGCCTCCACGATGTCCGGCACCTCATTTCTGATACGAGTAATTACAGTATTCAACCCTTCGTTGAACAGGCGCGAGGTCGCACCGATGGGATCTGTATCATCTCTCAAGGCATCCTCAAAATCATCCCTCGAAAAACCATTGAAGAAATCATTCAGCCTGTTCTGAATATGCACTTTCACAGCATTGAAAGCGGCCTCAATGGCATCCCGCGGCACCCCTTCTTCATCGATAGCCGCACAAATGGTGACCATCCGGCCTGGAATAAAGAGTGTTATTGGCGGCGTTCCGAAAGGCAGGTTCAGCACGATGGGCTTTATGAAACTCTGGTACCGCCCAACAGACTCGGGGATATGAATATTCCCTCCGCTGGAGGCCTTGGCCTCATTAAGGTTACCCGGCCTGCCGCTACCCGACTGGACCGTGATATTGGCAGACAACCGCAAGGGATCATCTAATCTTTGACGGACCGTACTACCGTCCGCCACAATAAAAAATACCCACAGATAGGGTTCGTCCTCACCGCTGGGGTCAGTAGGAATAATACAGTGAAGATTCTGCAATGTCGTGTCAAGATGCATTTCCATAAAAGCCTCTGTTGAAATCTGAGTAGGTAAACTCAGGGGTGCTACTCCCCTGCTCTGGTCTTATCGCTACTTTGTCGTCGCTGTTGCCCGGAATTCTCCTCGGCGACCCTACCTTATAAGTAGATAGACGAAAAGCCATCTCATTTTACGTCTATTAGTACAGATAATTCATAAGAGATTATCGCTAAGCTTTTCCCTTCAACACTTACCCAGCCGCTCCCAGGATTATATTTACATTACTTGAGGTGCTTTATGCCCAAGCTGCTCGACCAGACCTACTCACGGATGCGGCCGACCTGGCGTACCAGGCCACGCAGGACGACTCCGACAGCCTGATTAATTGCTGATGGGCATCAAGGAGCTTAGGAGCCCTGTAGAGATAGACACTCTGATAGATTCGGCCATCACGGAGCTTGTGAGGACGAGCAGAGTCTATACCGAGCTAAGGGATGAATACATACGGATTCTCATTAGAAAGTACAGGCAGAAGTAAAGGGCTGGCAGAGTTGGGCTACGCTCAATCATAGGGCTACGTCGCTCGCGTAGCCCTTGCCTCAACTCCTCGTATCACCCAGCCCGCAAGTGCCGTTGGAGTATGCCATACGAGCCTCGGTTGCGGGCTCTAGTGTAGAAGGTTGTCATGCGACCTTCTTACCGCTACTTTCCATTTTTTGTCAATCCAGCTAATCTTGCCAGAAACTCTTATCTGCATTCGGGTTTTCTTTCTGAACCTCTTTCAGAGCTTCGTCATGCTTCCTCCCAGGCAACGGATTATTTTCCAACTCGATCGTGGTCTCTCTACCTTTACTGATCCCCGGTCTGGAGTTGTCTACCATGAGACAGACAAGTGATTATGCAAAGGCGAACGCTTACCGCTGTTCGATGGTGATCTGCTGCAAGCCTCGCCGGAGCAACAACTCGTTGAACGTAGCCAGGTCTCGCCGCATCAACTCGTCGTATGTGCTCTTCGCGATACGGAGTTGATCCTTGAGAAAGACATGCGCCTCGCGCGCCTGATCTGTGGGCTTGTAATCCGAGCTTTGCACATGGTTTGCCAGATAAACCAGCTTCGCTTCAAGCCTAACCGGCCACTCGTAAAAAGCCACCGGCTTTTGCTGTCTCAACAGGTCCGCTGCGGCCGAGAGCTTTTGCCCGAAGAGATCGGCGGCGCGGACATCAGCCTCTGCGAGCCTCCCCATCAATGTCTGTAGCTGTCTCCGGACGCTCGCGATTCCGTTGCTCATAGCGACCGCCGAGTTGAGGTCTGCGGAGATCTCTTGAAGCATCGCTGTTTGTGCGGCTATATCTCGTTCGCTGCCGCCGGAGTCCGGGTCCTTGAGCACCGTGACCGGTTGCGTGAACTCTCGGTCACCAACGCGAAGCTTTACTGTGTATGAGCCTGGCGGCGCGAGAATCCTCACCGAGCCTGAGGGGGCGGGCCCGCCCCCTCCTGTTCCGGTTCCTTGCCTCCTCCCTCTTTCAGTGGGTATGCCTTCTTCTGGCCCACGGGGAGGAGTCGAACCACTCAAAGGGTCCACGCCTGAGTAAGCGGCAGCAGAAGGATCGAAGCGTAGGTCCCAGTACACCCTGTTGATTCCCTCTATCTTTGAACCGCCGAACGTTCTGACTATCCTCCCGCTCGAATCTGCGATCATTAAAGTTACATCCCCTGCAGGCACGCTCTTAAGCCAGTAGGAAAGCGATGCGCCATAGCTGGGATTGCGCCCTGCCGTCGGGTCGTCAGACATCTCGCGTACTCCGTTTTCGATCAGGCGAAAGCGATAGGCAGGGGGCGGCGCGAATAGATGCACGTCTGACGCCGCCACCTTAGCAGTCATTTGCTGTAAGGGTGTCAGGTCGTCGAGGATGTAGAATCCTCGGCCGTAAGTGGCGACGACTAGATCATTGAAGTGGCGCTGGATAGTGAGCCAGGACACGGGTGCGTGCGGCAAGTTGAGTTGCAACGGTTGCCAGTTGCGGCCGTTATCGAAAGAGATATAAAGTCCATTCTCGGTGCCCAGGTATAAAAGACCGCGCCTGACAGGGTCTTCGCGCACGCATCGCGCATAGCTTAAAGGACTCTTTGGAATCCCATTGACGATCAACTCCCACGTCTGCCCGTAATCGCTGGTCCTGTAAACCCAGGGGTCGAAATTTCCTTCCTGATGGCCGTTTACCGTGATGTACGCCGTCCCCGCGTCGAAGCGCGACGGCTCGATGTTGTTAATGGTTCCCCACGGAATAATGGCTGGAATCTTCTTCGTTACATTCAACCAGTTCTTGCCGCCATCGCGCGTGATATGCACAAGACCGTCATTAGTTCCCGCCCATATCAGGCCGGGCGCGATTGGCGACTCGACGATTGAGTAAATGACATTCCCATATTCAACGCCGAGATTATCCCCCCAAATCCCTCCGGAATGTTGCTGCTTGCTCTTATCATTGAGCGTCAGGTCGGGGCTGATCAACTGCCAGCTCTGTCCGCCGTTGGTCGTCATATGCACGAACTGGCTTCCCACGTAGACCTTGTTGTTGTCGTGCGGGGAGATGGTAATCGGGAAGTCCCATACGAAACGGTACTTCACGTCTGCGGCGGCATGACCGTTGGTGCTGACGGGCCATACCTCGACATCTCGCGCCGTCTTCGTGCGGAGATCGTAGCGAGCAACAATGCCGCCGACACTCCCCCGGCCCGACGCGGTGGACCACACGATGTTAGGGTCTATCGGGTCGGGCGTCGCCCATCCGCTCTCACCGCCGCCCACCGAGTACCATAGCCCGCGCGGAATGTCCGCGCCACCTGTGATGTTTGAGCCGCCTATTTTCGAGTTGCTCGGCCCGCACGTCGACGGCCCATCCTGCATGTTGCCGCAGACCGTGTAGGGCACTCGATTGTCTGTCGTCACTCGATAGAGTTGCGCAATCGGAAGCCTGATACGGTTCCAGGTGTTGCCGCGATTGAGCGAGATTGAAACACCTTCATCGTTTGCCACTATCATGCGTTTGCCGTTGACAGGATCAATCCAGATGTCGTGATTATCGAATCCGGGACTCTGCGCGGGTGATCTTGAGGCAAGCGTCCTCCCACCATCCCCCGAGCTGCTAAAACCGATTGATAGGAAATAGGCTTCGTCCCGATTGTCGGGCGCGACGGCCATACGCGTGTAGTATGCAGGGCGCGTAATAAGGCTACTGTTGGAATTAACGAGTTGCCAGTTGTTCCCTCCGTCGTCGGACCGCCACAGCGTGCCGGTGTCTGTCGGCTCGCCGTTCCAGGGGATGCCTTTCCCGGTTTCGATAAGCGCATAGATTCGATTCGAGTCCGCCTTCGTCATCGCCAGGCCTATCTTTCCCACAGGGCGCGTGGGAAGGCCATTGCCAGCAAGCCGCTTCCAAGTTGCCCCTCTATCACGTGACATCCAGATACTACTGCCGGGGCCGCCGCTAAAACGCCCCCAGGTGTGTATCTCGATCTGCCACATGGCGGCGAAAAGAACGCCCGAATTGTTCGGGTCCATGACTATGTCGATTGCGCCGGTGTTGTTATCTACGAACAGAGTTCGCTCCCAGCTTTTCCCGCCGTCAGTCGTCCGGTAGACGCCCCGGTCAGCCTGCGGCCCGTAACTATGGCCGAGCGCCGCAACAAAGACTGTATCCGGGTTACGCGGGTCAATGACAATACGCCCCACGCGGCCCGTGTTTTCTAGCCCGCTGCGTTGCCAGGTGTTACCGGCGTTCGTCGATTTGAACACGCCCCATCCCATAGAGATGTGGCTGCGGATGAAAGTCTCTCCCGTCCCGGCCCAAATCGTGTTCTGATCTGAGGGTGCTATGGCCAGCGAACCGATGGAAGCAACCGGCTGGTCGTCGAAAATAGGCTGCCAGTGGACTCCGCCGTCGGTTGTCTTCCATATGCCGCCTGAAGCGGCGCCGACATAATATACTGACGGGTCTCCGGGGATGCCTGCGAGGGCTATCGCGCGATTGCCCGGAGGGCCAATATAGCGATACCGGAGTGAAGAATATAATGCATTATCTACCTGGGGAGTGTCTGACGATGAAGACGGCCCGGCGGGACGCTGAGTCGCTGACAGGGTTATCGGGCTTCCAATAAGTGTAAAGAGTGCTACGACCGCAAAAGCCTTTGCGAGCGATCTATTCATTTTTCCTCCGTTTTTCTCCGCCTTTTATTTCACCTCTACACTATAGTTCATTTTACAACCTAGCAGTAATAGGTGCGGCTCGATACTCTTGCAGACGTCTAACGCCCCGGTTGACCGGGCGCGAAAGATGGCACTCAGGGAAACATACGAAACTCGCTCGCCGCGCTCCACTGCACGCGCTTGTTAGACGCGATCACTAGCCATTATCAGTTTCTTAATGGCTAGCCACTATATAAAGTCACTTGGAAGAAATATCTTGATTTATATTGCCATTTGGCTATGGCAAGAACTGACGGATTATACCATTTCCGAAGTATCTCTCCGCATAATGTGGATTTGGGAAATATCGGTCTGCAAAAAAATTTCGGTTTGAACGAGCGGCTGCCTCACTAATTAGATCCGCCATCCTGACTTTTGGATATTCCCCCAATATTGAATCAACTACTGGCTCTTGCCCTGCACGAGTAGTGGTACAAATCTCATTCTCATAATGAGTTTGGAACATATTTAAGTATGACTTAGATAAATAACTTGCCAACAATCCTGATGCAATAGCCGCAGCAACAGATTTCCCATTCACTCGCTTATAGCCATAGTCCAAAGAAGTAGTAATGGGCGAATCCTCTTCATTGCCTCCATTTACTGAGACATTCCCTCAGCTTCTCAGCAAGTATGGCAACGTCCGGTTCCGTGAGCATAGAAGTGTGATCGCCCGGAATATCGTGCACCTCAATCCCGCCGGAGGCTAAACCGCCCCAACCCAAAAGATTGTCCCGGTGCCAGATCTCCTTCTGATTGACGGCTCTGAACAGATCTATCCTGCCGCTAAAGCGCTTTGGAACATAGTCCCAGTGAGCGCGCTGGTGCGCTGCTGTCAGGTCTCTTGCCATTCCTGTGGGCGGTCCGACCGTGGCTTTATTAGCATACCGGCGTGAAACCTTTCTGACGCCCTTCCCCGCCCTGATCGCGTTGATCTTGATCCTATCCCGCAAATAAACCAATTTCTCTGACGCTTCGGCTCTTTGAAACACCCTCCAGTGGATTGACGCCCTCTCTCTAACGGGCAACAGCTTCGGATAGCCCGGCCCGTAAGTGTCTAACAGTGCGAGAAACCCGACCGTCTTGCCCTGCTCAACAAGCTGTCGAGCCATCTCGAAGGCGATAGTCCCTCCGAATGAATAGCCGCCAAGAAAGTATGGGCCTTCGGGCTGTTGTCGCTGTATCTCCTTTATATAGCGGGTGGCCATAGACTCTACACTCAGATTGGAGCCGCTGCTCGCCGAGGCCCGCAAGCCGTAAAACGGCCGGTCGTCGCCTAAGTATTTGGCCAGCTCAATAAATGAGATAACGTCTCCGCCGATCCCGTGCACACAGAAAAACGGCAGGCCGGACCCGCACGCCTTAATGGGGACGAGCGATGAGCCCGCGTCTTCGCCAGTCACGACAAGCCGTGCCAGTTGCTCTATAGTCGCAGCCTGTAACAGGGTGGAGGCCGGAAGCCCCTTGCCGTAGACCGCTTCTATCTCTGCGAATATCTCGGCGGCGCTGAGCGAATCGCCTCCCAGGTTGAAGAAGTCATCCGCTATGCCGACTGGCCTGACGTTCAAGGCCTCTTCCCAGATCTGCTTCAGCCGCTGCTCGACCGGGTTTCGCGGGGCCATGAAATTGCTCTGGACTGAGGAAGGGGATGGCGACAGACTCTGTAGCTGCCGCCGGTCTATCTTGCCGCTCGGCGTGCGTGGGAGTTCAGCGATAGTCGTGAAGTCGGCAGGGACCATGAAGTCCGGCAGTGATTTTCGCAGGGCGGCCCGCAGCTCGTCAGCGTTGATGGTTGACCCATTAATCGCGACCACGTAGGCGGCTAATCGCTTCTCACCGGAGTGGGACTCGCGGGCAATGACGACCGCCTCTTTTACGCCGCTCAGGCTCAGAAGCGCGACCTCTACCTCTGCGGCTTCGATGCGGAACCCTCTGACCTTCAACTGAGAGTCTTTGCGGCCGACGTGTATCAAGCATCCGTCCGGCAACATGCGGCCCAGGTCGCCGGTCAGGTATGTCTGCCGGCTCGCGTCCTCGGGGTCCGGCAGGAATACCTTCTTAGTCAGTTCCGGCCTGTGCCAGTAGCCGGGCGAGATGTAGCGACTCCGCACGGCTATTTCTCCGATACAATCGAATCCAACCGGCTCGCCTCTCTCGTCGAGCAAAAGCACCTCCATGTCTTCGACTGGATAGCCTACCGGTACAATCTCATCAAGGCACTCTGCGTGTCTGTCGAAGAAACACTCCCGTGCGACATTGCTCTCTGTTGTTCCAAACCCTACGTGTAACAGACAGCCGTCGGGAAAGCGATTCTTAAATAATTCAAGGTCGCTCTTGTAGACCGTCTCTCCCCCCAATCTAATCAGCCGAAGCCTGGGGAACTTCTCGCCCGTCAGCCCCTCGGCGAAATGACGGAAGACCGTGGGGACCGAATAATAGATCGACACGCCTTCTTTTATAAGCCAGCGTGCGAGCTTGTCGGGGCCCTCCTCTTTTACGTTAAAAACGCACACGGTAGCCCCGTTCAACAGGCCGCCATAGATATTGCCTACCGATGCGCCGTAACTGTAGGAGTATAAGAGAGAGAGCCGGTCGTCCGGAGAGATGTGCTGGCCATTGGTGTAGCGGAGGACGATGTGCTGCACGTTTCGGTGAGTGTAGATCACGCCTTTAGGCTGTCCCGTCGATCCCGAAGTGTAATGGATAAAAGCTATCTCGTCGGCACCTATCTCAAGGTTCGGGTCTTCATCGGATTGATGCGCCCACGTCTCATCTATGTTGATCAGGTCGCCGCCACCCTTGACCAGATGGGCCGCCTGTTGGAGGTAATCAGAGGTCGTAACAACGAGGTCCGCGCCCGAATCTTCCGCGATGTACCTGTTGCGCTCAATCGGGTAGGACGGGTCGAGCGGGACGTAGAACATGCCGGCCTTGAGGGTGCCCAGAACGGCCTCAAACATATGATTGTCATTCCCTAGAAGCAGCGCGACCGCACACGGCGCCTTTTCGCGCCTGGCCAGGATAGCCTGCGCAACGCGGTTCGAAGCACCGTCGAGGGCTTTATAAGTCGCTTCGTAACCGCCGACCTTTACGGCGGTCTGGTCTGGACGCGCTCGCGCTTGCCGCCGGAAATGGTAAGGGATGGAGTGTTCCGTTGATTCCTTACTCCACTCGACGAATGGATTAGTCGGGCGAACAAGGTTCGTAGTATGCCGCTTCTCATCCATAATCTCAGCGGAAAGCTCCGCGCGATTATAAATAAGGAGACGACTCGCCGCAAAGGAAACCCTGTATCTCAGGGGCATACATAACAAGTCAGTAAAAGAAGTCGCCCCTAGCTTGTTCTAAAAATGAACCTCTTTGCCAGTGTGCTAAGGCTGATCGATCCCTAGTACTGTGAACTCTTCTCCTTTTAACTTTTCAAGCAATCCAAGTTCAACCGACACGTTGACATACCTTCTCTTGATCTCATCTTTTAGCTTGTACATCTCCAACTTGTGGGCATCTGTCTCTTTCTGTCGGTCTACATCCTGAGGTAAGCCGCGAAAGACTCGGTAGGCCCCGCAGTCTCGATGATCGAGAATATACACCATCGTGATTGAGTGAAGTTTTAATGCCGTATCGACATGATCGAAAAACGTGTCGCGCCAGTGAGGCATGATCCACGGCTTTGTGTCCAGGTTCGCGCCTAATGACGCACCGGCAAGTATCACATGGTCGTAGTCGCCTGTGAGGCCCTGCTTATCCATGTAGTTAAGAATTGCTTGCGGATACCTGTAGTCCATACAGGTCAGCAAAAGTGCTTTTACAATGCGTTCTTTTGTGCTCTGGGCTTTGAGGGTGGGGAGGAAGTTATCACGGTCAGCTTCGTTCATAGCGGTCTCCTTGTGTAGGTTTCTGAGGGGTGAAATGCATTCACACCTGAAAGGCAGCAGGAGTATATGCTTCTCTGTTGGGATAATCAATGTAATGTTATTCACGCAGCAAGACCCTCGCAGTATGTCAGACTCACAATGTAATAAGACCCGCCCCGTAAGTTTATTCTGGCTTGGCTATATGTTATATTTCCTGAATCTCAGGTTCTAGGAGGCAGGTAGGAGTTAAGGTTGTATGGAGCGATTGAGTGGGAAATGGAGATTCTTAAGAGAACCTTTCCGCGAGGCAAAACAACAAGACGTACAACTAAGCTCTACTGCGGATGGCAAAGTGACCGGCACGGCCAGTTTTATACAGGACGGTAACACCCTGAGCTTCAATGTCCAGGGTATGTACAACGGGGCTGCCCTCTCCATTAGGTTGACCTCGGTAACCGAGTTAGGCTTAACTGGCTTCATCTTCGATGCCAACTGCAAAGGGGATAATCTCTTTGAAGGAGCCATCTTTGAAAATGGTGATGACCTATTTGATCTTGCTAAGGGTCCGTGTCAACTGAAATCCGTAGGGTAAGCCGCAGGTAGCGATTGATTCAATATACTAGAATGTCTTACGCGCGTATTAGCTGGCTGCATCCTACCCTGCGCCATCCATTTCTTGCGATTCTTCTCACTTAAAAAGCTCAAAATGTTATGCTCGCTGATACTGGCAAGGCCACGCATTTGATACATCGAGTTAGCTTCGCGATCATAGTCGCGTCGCCCCGGTTGAGGTTTCCGAACAGCCCTGTGAGGTCGCCATATTCTATCTCCTGAAACCTTAGCTTCTCGCCAATAACAATCGCCACCCACAGGCTTTTCTCACCGAACTCAGGTACCTGGCCGGCCTTACGGTAAAAGCCATGGGGTTGACGGTCCCCGTCCCCAGGTGACTGTAAGAGGTCAAGGCCCGCCGACAAGTACGTACGATACCACATCAGTCATCCTAGACTTGTTCGCCCAGATTTCCAGGTACTGCTCGACTTTCCCTTCTTTGATTAGCGGCCAATACTCTTCCCCGGCCGTCTTTAGCGTAGCCGAATCCCCCCGTGCATGCGATTGTTGGGCGGCGCGTTAAAAGTAACTCGCGACAGTTATTTTTTATTAAAGCGGAGGTTTCTGACACGCCCCGTGTTTACTAAGAAACCTGATATATGGTTCTGTTTATCACGGGTGAAGCTCAACGTACCACTCCCCACGGAGGAGAAAGTATCTGCGAATAATAACTGTAGCGGAGCGTCATCTACGTTTTTTCTTCGCAGGATTAACTTATCACCTTGAAGGGAGATGGTGTAGGTCGCGTCAATCTCTTCGCTGTAATAGGTGCCCGCGAAATGGGCCAACTGCTCTGACGTGTAAGATGCCGGTTCGACGCGCTCATGGACAATAGGCTTTCCGCCGTTAGCCGACGTGAACATCTGTAAAGGGGCGCCCGGTCGTGGCGCTTTGAAGCTAATTTCAACCCTGTCCGGTACACCTAGCATCAGAAAACGGCTATTGCCGAGCGGCGCTAACTCGCTCTCGCTGGAGCCTCTGGAGTAAATGAGTTTCCCGCCCTTAACATACAGGCGTCTAAGGTTGTTGCTGGCGGCGTTGAAGTAAGACCCGGCGACGGCGTTCAATTCCTTCTCCGGCACGCTGACAACTTTTGCTTCGGCGGTGGAAGCCGCGCCGGGAGCCTCACTTTTCTTGAACACATCGGCGAGATAAATGTCGGCTACCTGCCTTGTCAGCCTTCCCGATTCGATGTTGGACAGGTTGCACAGGCAGATCACAGAGAGTTTCTCATCGGGGAATCGGATCATGTCGGAGTTGAAGCCATAATAGGCGCCACCATGACCGAACAGCTTCGAGCCTTTGTACTGCTCGACGTCAAGGCCGAAAACGTAATTTAACTTTCCGCCGTTATTGAGAGCGCCCGGAGTGAGCAGTAGGGTGATAAGCTCTTGCTCCCCATTCAACCTGTTTCCGTAGAAATTTCTGTCCCAAAGAACCAGGTCGTCAATCGTAGTTAAAAGACCACCGTCACCTATGTGGTTGGAGACAGTTCTTTCAACCGAGAAGCCGCCGTCCTTTCGTTGAGAATAGCCCGTCGCCCGATTTTTTATCACTTCCGTGTTGTCATCATGAAAACGTGTGTTGATCATCCCCAGCGGCTTAAAAATATTCTCTTCGGCAAACTCGCGTAGCGACTTGCCGCTCACCCTCTTCACTATCTGCGCCAACAAGAAGTAGCCGGAATTGCTGTACAGGTATTCGTCGCCCGGTTTGAAATTAAGCTCCTTCTGCCGGGCTATCGTCTTGAACACTTCTTCGTCCGACGCGTCCTGGAACCTGATACCGGATAACTGCATGAGATGAGAGTATTCGCGAATGCCGCCGGTGTGATAAATGAGCTGTCGGACGGTCACAGGAGTCGGGTATGGCGGCATTTCGGGCAGGTACTTGCGGATATCTTCATCCAGCGAGATTTTCCCTTGCGTCGCCAGGAGAGCGACACTTGCCGCCGTAAACTGTTTCGACGTGGAAGCAATATTGAAAACGGACTGTGGCGAGATGGGAATGCCATAATCGAGGTTAGCGACCCCGTAGCCGCGTTTATAAATGACTTGACCGTCCTTGACAACTGCCAGCGCACAGCCGGGCGAATCCAGCTTGTCCCACCGGGCGAATAGCAGGTCTACTCTTTCCGTAGCAGGAGCGGGCTTGGCGGCGCGCTCTTGAGCACGGCAGATTACCGAAGCTAACAAGCTCAGAGTAAACGTGAAAATAAGGAATGATCTTTTCATAACGACCCCTTAACTCCGTGTATTTCCGCGCGGCTCGACCGAGTCGAGCCTTCACTTCAGAAGGCTGTTCGGCAAAGAACCTTTCCTTCGACCATAAGATTACTACGAAAGGGCGGTTCGGTTCTTTCGCAATTGAAAGGTATTGTCTCGGATTAAGATGGACGCCGCGCCGCCCTGTATTTTGTCGGGCTCATTCCGGTAATCCGTTTGAAGGTGTGGGTGAAGTGAGACTGGTTTGCGAAACCTGCCGCCAGAGCGATCTCCGCAAGCGGGTCATTAGACGTTTGGATTTTATGACAGGCGAACTCGACGCGCCGCTGCCGCAAGTATTCTCCAACGCTCTGGCAGTAGTGGCGGCGGAATGAACTCGCGAGATAGACGGGGTGGACTCCTACGAATTTGGCGATGAGCGAAAGGGTTAGCGGGTGTGAGAACTGGTCGTTGATAAGTTCCTTGGCGTGTAGGAGCCAGAGCGGGGGTTTGCCTTCGGAATGCCTTCTCCGGCTTCGGGATGCTTCTGCGATAAGCTCAAGGACGAGTCCCTCGATCAAGAGTAGCGATTCATCCTCGACCGACTGAAACTCCGCGCGAAGCCTCATCATTAACCATGCTAAAGAACTGCCCTTATCTACCAGCGGGTTATTCCCCACCAGAGGGCTTGCCCCCATCCGCGTTAACCACTCAGATTGAAGCTCTATGATAAAGCACCGCACCGTCTCGCTTCCGTAAACGTCCGAGTGCTCTTCCCCTGCGGGCTGAAACTTCACGGACGAGGGTTTACACTCAAACAACGACTTGCCGTAAGATTCTGTGTACCTGCCCTGAAGAACGAGGCAGAAACCGCTGTGGGGGTGCGAGTGCTTCGGCAGTTTCAGCCTGGAGGCATATACGGCTTCCGCCAAAAGCAAACCTTTTACGACCCGACTGTTTATAAACTCGCCATGATAATTACAGTACACTCGCCCATCTTCCATTTTCATTTCTTTCAACGAGACGGTTCATAGATTCTCAAGCCCGCCGAGCATAGTATCAGTCTATTCATGCATCGCAAAATCAATGTAGCCGCTCAACGCTTTGCATCACCTGGCCCGCACCTGATGTTGGAGGCGTAATACAAGCTTTGATTGAGGGATCGAGCGCATATGCTTGTTAGGCCTGTGTTGCCATCTCAAACACATTAACCCGTCTTGGGGCTGTTGTAGTTAGCTTTTCTGCTTCAAGTTCGCTGCTGACTTTCCCTCCCCAAGCTCTCTCAAATCCTCTGATGCATATTCCAATTTCTTATTCCTCCGGCATCCGTAAGCCACGAGCTTCTTTCCGAAAGCATACACCAAGTACTTGTTGCCTTCTTGGAAATCAAGTAAGCCGCAGTCACCTAATGGAAGGTTGGTTTTTATGACTATTTCTGGATTCTTGACCCCCTTCCAGTATTTCTCAACTTTGAAAGTTACAGCATACAGATAGTTGTCATCTGTTAGTCGTTCTGGATGGGTATGTATTTTGACATCAATGACCTCTCCTATAAAGACGGCCCTGGCCTTTTTCATCTCTTTACGAGGCGGCAGAGGGTCTGCACAGGAGCAGGCATATGAATCAGGAATACTGAGGGTGAGATAGCTCGCTAGAAGGATGACAGTAACAATGCATCTCATAATCTGTATCCGTTGTATCGATACTAGCGCATGCATCATTGCACGTCTAACACTCCACATAACCCGCACGGGTCGCCGCTAAAGCCAGGTCTTGCCGGTGAGAGCCCTGCTGATGCGGGTCGGGGGCATGCCGTTGTTAGGCGTCGGGTTTCCGCCTTGCTATTTCCAGATAGGTATTTTCACATAGCTGTTGTTATGCCATTTTATCTGCAACGGGATTTTGGCATCAGCAATATCCTCATCGCTCACGTCTTTGCCAGTGCCATAGTTGATCTGAGCGGAAGAGTTCTTGTTGACGTTCAACGTAACGAGCAGGCGGCTGCCTTTGCTGAGCCTCCGGCTCACCATTCGGGTGTTATCAAATGAAATTGACTCAACCCTGTCGGGCGTCAGCAGACGCCTCACGCTCATGTCTTTTGCGTAACTGGCGCGACCTATGAAATACGACAAGTGAAACAACTCCCCGTTCGGCATCACTTCATACAACACCACGCCGATGTCCATATCCTTTTTATTGATGGCCGCTTTGATCTCACCCAAGAACGTGCCGGAGATTTCAACCGGTTCGCCGAACGGCTCGCTGATGAAAGAGAACCCGTTGGAAAGGTCAGGCTTAATACCGACGATGGGCCAGGGATATGAGTCGTTATTGTTCGTTGTCTTTCTGTCGGCGAAATCCACCTCCTGGTACAGAAATCCCGGTTCGGACGGCTTTTCCCCGGACAGTTGATAATGGCTGCCTGACTTTTTGTCAGTCAGATACAAGGTCAGCGTCTCGTTGCTCATTTTTTCAAGCGACGGCGCGTGTTTCCACAGGTTAGCGCCCATCACCTGGTAGTTGATCTTGTCCTTCAGCAGCTCGGGTTTTTTGCCGCCGCGCAGCACGTAGTCCATCCATTGAAAGGTAACCTCCGACGTATCGAACTGCGCTACCGGGTCAATGGTGTAGCCTCGCAGAACCGGGGCCTTGCGCGGGCTCTGTGCCCCGAAATGGTCGTAGGGGCCTATCAGCAAGTAGTGATTGGCGTTCTTATTGTACTTGTAATGCTCCTTTATATAGTGCGGGTCGGCGCTGTCGCCATAGTAGCCGCTGATCGTTAAGACTGGGATGTTGATCCGGGCGAAGTCGTCCCTGTACGCCGACAGGCCCTGCCAATACTTGTCGTAGCTCGGATGTTGCAACCAGCGTTGGAGCCACTTGTTCGGCGTGCCGTCAACACTGTCTAGCTGGCGGTAGGATTTTCCGCTCCCGTACCACTTGTCGTTGAGTGCGTCCCAGCGTTTGCGATCATAATAGGTTTCATTATCGAGGGTTTTGTTATTGGTAACATAAAATGCCCAGGCATAGTTGATGATGAAGAAGACATTGTTCTCCATAGGCAAGCCATTACCCGGATTGTTGGCGACGTAGGGGACGATGGTTTTGAGCGCCGGGTGCGGGCTCTTTGCCGCCGCCCACTGCACGAAGCCGCTGTAGCTGCCGCCGTACATGCCTACGCGGCTGTTGCTCCAAGGCTGTTTGCTGATCCAGTCGATCACCGCGCGCGCATCCTCGCCGTCGTGTTCGTATGGCACCGGCGCGTCAGGGCTGCGCCCCTTGCCGCGTGTGTACGCCACAACTCCGGCGTAGCCGTGAGCCGCCGACTTTCTTGCCTCGGCGAAGGATGAATCGTCATCCGCATAGATGGTATAGAAGAGGACAGCCGGCAGAGGCACCTTCGCCGATTTGGGCCGCACCACCATCGCGGCGATGCGCGCGCCGTCCGGGGTCTTGATGAGGATGTCTGTGTCGGCGATGTAGCGCCTGGCGTCATCTTCGGCAATCAGGACTTTGGTCAGCGGCCTCCATACCTGAATGTCCTGATAGAAGTGATACTGCCTGATCAAGTTCAGGGCATCGGTCAGCGCGATTTTGTCCCTTCCCTTTTGCCTCTCAACCGTTGCGCGAAGGTCGTCGCGCGCTCGGCTCGTGTCACCGCCGAACCAATAGATAGCATTGCTCGCGGCTTTGTCGTCAAGGCGGTTGAATACTTCGCGAAACTCCCGCTTGAACGCCTCGTCTAAAGACATCCCCGTTTCAGCTTGCTTCACTCTAGCCTTCGTGAGTATCTCGAACGGCAGGGCCGACGGGGCGGAAGCCGGGTTT
Organism: uncultured Clostridia bacterium; assembly: GCA_964615905.1. Lineage (GTDB taxonomy): Bacteria > Acidobacteriota > Blastocatellia > UBA7656 > UBA7656 > DATLMR01. The sequence goes on along the minus strand of CAZTUB010000004.1, from coordinate 93,793 downwards.
GTCGTTCGCCACAAAGCCGTCAGGCTCCGTAGCGTCGCGACGGCTTCCGCGTACTGACCGGCGACGATTTGCATTCGAAACAAGGCGTTGAGGTAACGGCCACGATCAGGCTCCTGGTAGATTGCAATCGCCCGCTTCGCAAGCTCTGGCATCGCACGGGCGAGCGCCGCATCGTCTTTCACAGCATCCTGCGGCAGTTCTAGCTCTTGAGCTGAGGCAGAGGTGCCAAAGGCGGCGCACAAAATCATGAGGCAGAACAACTTTCGCATTTAAACTTTCCTTTTCTGATCGTAAATCATACCAAAGGTCAGGCCCATGACTAAGACTGGGCTTAGCTCACGGGTGGATCAGGCCGGTACGAATGACGCCTAACGCCTGGCATCACCCGCCGCGCAGGGCCTCTTAATAGGGCCTCTGAATTGCGCGCGCCTCGCGCATGAAAGCTCCGCTGGTTCGCGGTCGGGTGCAGCCGTTGTTAGGCGTCGGTTTGCATACGTAATCCTTCAACGTCAACAGCATCACACAACTACTTTATATAGCGGCCTGAAATTGGCTCCACGTCCAGGTGAATGTTAATCAACTCGGATACATGTGCCTTTACTTTGAATGGTGAAAGCTCAAATCGACGGAAGCCGCTAGCCTCCGCCTTGATCTGATAAACGCCAGCAGGTAATGCGACCTGGAAATCTCCTTCCTCCCCGGATTTTAACTCTCGCCTGAATTGACTATTCTCGATTGTGATGATGGCGCCAACGATACGGGCATCACTTGCGTCGAGAACTACGCCTTGAATCTTCCCCATCTGAGTCCGGCTGCGAGAAGGTGATCGCTTCTGCCCCACACATACGACCGTGGCGAGCATTAAAATGAGAAATGCTATGAGAATATATTTTGGCTGCCTCATTACCTTATCCTTCAGATGAAGCATTCACCTTCCGACGTCTAACGCCTCGCATCAGCGGGCGCGCACCGACCACTCCGAGTAACCATAAGAAATGCGTTTCGCGCGCTCCGCTAGATGTGTATGTTAGGTGCGGTCTAAGCCTTTCTACTGGATTGAATTGGCAAAACGCTTGGTCGCAGAAAAAATAAAGTGCGCATCCTCCGCGGACGGTTCTGCCAAGTTGTGAACTGCTCGATTTCTAATATTTGTAGAATCGAGCAGGCTCGCTGTCATCCTTACATCCAAAAGGTTGTGCTGGCGTAGAAGCTTAATCATTTGACCGATAGACATACGTGGACGACGTTCAAGACCATGTTTATCGAGCAAACCAATTAATAAGTGCTCTAGAACTACCGATGTGATTGCTATTGAGGCGCGGAAAGCTCCTGCGCCTAGTAGACGCTCTGCCTCAGCAAATCGATCCTCTGAAAGAACTTGCTGTATTGCTGACTTTAGGCTGTCTTGTACTTGACTAGGTTCAGTTCCATACTTGATAACTCGTAGGGCGGCAATATCAAAAGGCAAGTCAGTAAGGTCTTTGGCGAGGAATATAATCGGTTTACCATTAGCTTGTGCAAAGCCGATCTCAAACATAACGTTGGGATTCTTGTCTGACACATCAGCAATGCAGATGCGCGATTGCTGAATGGCTACACGAATCTGCTCCATAATGAAACCGGGTGCTGCCATCTCATCGGCACGGATTACCATTAGCCCTGATTCGGTTGCTGCGGGGTATATTAATGTTCTATAGACTTGGTCAAACGCCTCTCCAAAGGGCATCATCACGAAACAAAGAGAAGAAGTAGTTTCTACAACGGCGGAATAGCCAGGGCTGTTGGCAGTCTTTTCTGCCACCTCTGGTTCAATTGGCTCAAACACGTCAGGTCGGGCATTTCTGAATGTTGCTGTTGCCTTCGTATCAATATTCTCTAGCATTTGCTGGAAGAACTCGTTCAATAACTCATCACGGGATTTATTAGCGCTTGTCGGAATAGAGATTATATGAATGCGATCCTCCAAAGCTTTTTCGATCTCCGCTTTTGACTGATCGAACTGGATCATGTACGCCATTCTTTCAAACTGGCCAAGCCTGGAGCGCACAACTTTCCGAATGCTGCAAAAGTCAGGGTCACTCAGACTGTAGCCCAGGAATAACGGCGTTCGAGTAATTAGCATTGCTGATAGATGAGTGGCTATAACAGGGTAGCGGTCAAGAAACCCATCGTAATCTCTTTGCGTGATAATGATATGCTCCTCGTGCCGCAGATCGCCGTGCATTTTTACTATACTTGATGCCATTTGCCCTGCGTGGAATGGTAGCTGCGATTCTCCGACTAGTGATCTATATGGCCGACCCATCGTTGCGTATGCGTCTTCCAGCAATAGGTCAAAGTTAGTGGTGTAAAGAGTATCGAATGGGAGGCTAACAAACGCGAGATGAGCTTTGCCAGGTCTAGCATTATCTGGATACAACGCTCTCCTAATAGACTCTATAAGTTGTACCCGCCCAAATCTATACTCATATTGCTGAGCTACAGCTAATGGTGTTGCGTCAGCATCGGCATTAGCCCCTTGCCTAAGGATACTTGTTAGAGCACCCCAGTCCGGCATTCTTAGTTTTGATGGGAGACTAGCGTTCAGAGAAAAGCCTGCGCCAATGAAAGGAAGACATCGCCCCTCATCTATGTCGGTTAGCAGTGGCAGTGGGATATCGTACATATATTCGCTTCGTAATATAATTCCGATTCGAATTTAATTCCAGCCGGGCGCAAGCACCTAACGGGTGAGATGACCGGGCGCGAACGGCATTCAAAAAAACCATAAGAATCTTGCTTCGCGCGGCTCCGGTCAAGTCTGTTGTTAGAGGCTGATTCAGCGAACCGTTGAACTCCTGGGGCCAGGAGTCGGTATTGGATTCGAATCCTATCTGGGCACTAACCAAATCTCAATTTGAGACCATTCTCGTTTGCCGCCATATGCCATTGTTAGGTTCTTAACTTCCTTCGCATAATGTTCCCTCAGGTTGGCTCTCAAGAATCTCTGAATTTTATTCGCGTACCGAACGCTATCATCATGCCCGACATAAATAACGATATGCCCTCGCAGCTCTGGCTTATCCCGCAAGATACGAAAGAATTCTCCCCAATCGGGATATGATAAGGTACAGGCCAGGCCAAATGATAAGTATGATTCCTTGTTGTAGTCCATTATTAATACTCCGGCTTCATCAAAAACATAAGCCGAAGGGCTGTCTGAGTTACTTTGAGATGGCTTGCCATGCGAAGCGGGGAGAGAAGCGCCCTCAGGTACGATCCACATTTCAATTGTAAACTTTTCGCGCTGCCCGCCATTTGCTACTGAGACAGAATGAGAACTGTCGCCTATGAAGTCAGGGAGATTTAGCTCAATGTATCGAAGATACCGCAACAGTTTGCCTGGCGGATCACCTGGCCCGATGTAGCCGATTATATGCGCTCCTGCTTCAGGTTCTTTACGTAAGGCCTCTATAAGAATGGTAAGTTCAAGGTCTACACCACAGCAACCAAAGTCGGTGATATCTTTTAGCTTGTAAGCAGGCTTTATAGACGTTTGCTGCCGTGAAAAACAGATGGGAGCCAGGAGGACGGCAAGTAGACAACCGGTTATCAGCTTAGAAACCATAGCCACCCTCATATTGCCGCGTTGTTCTGTAATGAGCAAGGGATAGCGGCTTAAGATCAGTCAATAAGATTGGCTCGGTGATTGAAAGTGACTTCGCGCTTTGCCCGGACGTCGAGGGACTCATCACCACGTCCGACACAGCGCGCTTCAATTTGCCCGAAGTTTTTTCAGCATCTCGACGGCATTTGTGTTCTGCGGGTTCAACTCAAGTGAACGTTGATAGTTCCTGATAGCAAGCTCCTTATCGCCCTTCGCCATGTAGGCTTCGCCCAAACTGTCATAGGCATTCGCAGAGTTGGGAAACGCCTCTACGTTAAGCCGAAAGACCGCCACCGCCGCCTCTACCGCTTTCCGCGTGTTAAGAAAATAATAGCCTAGACTGTTCATCTCGGATTCGCTCAATGAATACTCGTCGGGGCGCGCCCGCATCTGCCGGAATTGTGTGAGTGCCGCCGTCACGCCTGATCGCTCGATAACAGCCGCAAGGGTTTCGGCTATTGAGCTTTTCGGCATCTCGTATGGCGCACCGTCCAGAATGCGATTGACTGCCGCCGCGATGTCGTCGAGGCGGTAAACGCTGCCTCGAATGTTCGACAGCAAGATAATCACGCGCTCCCCCTCCGGCACTCGCAGAAGAAGATTGGCGAAGCCGGGAAGCCCGCCTGTCGTGCGTAACACCTTGCGCTTTTCTCCCGCCCACTCCTCTTCTGCGGTCTTCCAGCCGTATGCCGTAATCACTTTCCGCAACGCGAACAAAACCTCTTTTGAGCGTTGGCTGGCGAGCGAATTGCCGTAGAGCGCACGCTCCCACCGATGCAAGTCGCGCGCGGTCGAGTAGAGGCCTCCGGCGGGCGTCGCGCCGATGTGCATTGCGTTTTCGATACCGGCGAAACTCTGCCGATAACCGGATGCGCGCTTCGGCACGAGCGGCGTAAGAAGTGCCGGCACGCTCTCGGTCATCCCGGCGGGTCTCAGGATACGCTCCGCAAGTACTTGCCAAAAAGATCTGCCGGTCACGTGTTCAATAATCGCACCAAGCACGGCATATCCGTCGCTGCTGTAGCCGTAGGCACTGCCCGGCTCGAAGCGGAGCGGGCGCGCCGCAATCAGTTTCACCAGTTCGTCGTTGGAGAGCAAGTCGGCGTTAATCTTCGTGATAATCGGCGGAATGTCGTTTGGATTATCCGAAAACGCGATGTCTTGTTGAAGCCCTGAGGTGTGATTGAGAAGCTGGTCAACGGTGATTTTAGTTCCGGTTTCACGCGGGTAGTAGGGAATATAGTCAGATACCTTTCCATCGAGCCGAATCTTGCCTTCTTCGACAAGCTGCATAATAAGGAGCGCCGTCATCGGCTTTGTCATTGAGGCGATTTCAAACTTGGTGTCTAAGGTGTTCGGGATGCCCCATTCAAGATTCGCTTGACCGAAAGCTCGTTCGTATAAAACTTGCCCGCGCTCGGCAACGAGAATGACACCGTTAAACTGCCCGTATTTGTGATAGAGCGTCATCAGCTCGTCTATCCTTTTGACTTTGAGCTGTGCCAGGCTGCGGGTTTCAGCAGCCACGGGGTTTATTACAGCAAGTAAGAGTGTCGCTTTCGCAAGCAGTCTGACGCCATTCCTCATAGGCTTCCTCATTCCTCAGAGACTACAAGATTCGGTGCATGCGGTTCTTAGACTTCTTCCGCCGTTTGCTCAAGCCTGGCTTCAAGCCGGGCTTTTACCTCAGGCCACTCTGCCTCGATGATGCTAAAGTAGACCGAATCGCGGTAACGGCCGGAGGGCATCACCATGTGATTGCGCAGAACGCCTTCTTGCTTTGCCCCAAGTCGCAAGATGGCCGTCCGCGACTGCTGATTTAGCACATCCGTGGCGAACCCGACGCGTATGCAGCCCCAAACCTCAAATGCGTGGGCCAGGAGCAGGAGCTTGGCTTCTGTGTTCACCCTGGTGCGTTGAGCGCTTGCGGCCAGCCATGTATACCCGATTTCGACGCGCCGGTGGTCCCGCTCGATGGAGTAGAACCGGGTGCTCCCGACGACCTGGCTCGACGACTTTCGGATGATGACGAATGGAAGCTCAAGCCCCTGGCTCCGGGCATTAAGCGCTGTCGCGATGTAGGCGGCCATGGTAGCTCGATCAGGCACGATGGTGACGGTTGAGTTCCACAGCTCGCCATCGCCAGCAGCAGCGAGAAGCGATTCTTCGTGCGCCTGTGACAGCGGCTCCAAACGTACGTGCTGACCTTCGAGAATTAGTGGAGAGATTTCCATGTTTCCTTCCCGGATGGCTGACGCCTCGCATCGGCGGGCGCGCAGCGTAACACTCGACGGGTCATGAGAAACCCGGCTCAATGCTTTAGCTCATCGGTTCTCTCCATATTGCCGGGGCTTCAAGTTTATGACCTTCAAATAAAAAACCGCCCTTCGACTTTAGCACATCCTCTGCCAACCCTATTACTTTCTCGCTCCGGCCATTCGAGAATAACTCTTCAAAGCTATCGCAGAAACGCAAGCATAATTCGGGGTCTATCTTATTCAATACCCTGGGAATAGATTTGTTTTTCGCAGACCAAAGATTATTCACTCGGAAATAATAATTGGCCAGCACCCCATATAGTTCTGTTCCAGAGGCAATAAGCTCTTCTTTTGAACGAGGCTGACGAATATCATCCACAAGATTTGTAATGTCATACCTCAACTTGTTTATTTCTTCCTCGTTCAGTTTTGGAGGGCCCTTCTCAATAACAGAAGCGGCACGTCGTTTCAACGATTGAGAAAGCTCACTGGGCAACGGGATTTCAACACCTTCTAAGACCATTTGAGCCATAACGGGAAAGCCGGAGGGCCGGTCCACCTCAAGCATAAAATAATTAAGGGTTTGTCTGTCGTGAACGAAGGCTTCAACGGGGAAACCCTGATAGTAAAACGATTCGCGATAAGCGTTTTCTAAAGCGTCAAAGATGACTACCAGATCCAAGTCAGAGTGTGCCGTGCCTTCACCTCTGATTATCGAGCCTGCGAGAAAAATCACGCTGGCATCTGAATACTTGTCGGCAAGAATCTGTTTCGTGATTTTGATAAGTTCGTTTAGCAATCTCTTTTCCTGGCGCTCATGTCAGTCACCCACTGCCTGGCATCACCCGGCCCGCATGTGATGTTGCAGGCTTTAATCAAGCTCTGGTTGCGGGCTCCGTTGCATGTGCCTGTCAGGTGGCACCCCCTTTTATGTGGCCTTCGAAATCGCTGATGCTTCTAACGCCGTTTTCAAGGACCGCGCGATAGATCATATCGCTTGTGACCGTATCCCGGTACGAAGCTTGCCGCCAGTAATACTCCTTGATTGTCAGAATCGCCGCTCTATCGTCTCCCGTTAGCTTATCACGCATATCCGCCGAATATACTGCGTGCCGCTGGTAGCCCTCCTGGTCCAGGAACCAGACATCTACCTTCCAGGCCCCCTGCCGAGCATCACCCAATCTTATGCCCCAGTATAAACCGTTCGGTTCTCCGCCGACATTATTTGTAAAGAAAGACTTCTTAGCGGCAAGCCGCCTTGTCAGTTCAAACCCGACTTCAAAGCACTGCTTCAAGTCGTGCGGCGGGTCGAGGGCGTATATATCCAGGTCGCGCCAGCACATAAGGTCATAGCTATAGCTGCCGCCGATAAACCAGCCGAGATAGGGAGCCAGCAATTCGGCAAGGCTGCATTGCTCGATCAGCAAATCCGCCTCTTTCTTGAGTTCTGTATTGTCCATGGCTAATGCCGCCTAACGACTCGCATCACCCGCCCCGCGCGTGACATTAGAAGATTCATACAAGCTCTGATTGCGGGCTCCGCTGCATGCGTCTGTTGGGCGGCAACGGGAGGCTGTCATCTCTACTACGACAGGAGATGGTACTGTATAAATGCGAGTATCTGTTTTATTACCTCGCGAGATGCGTCACTGTCATCCGTCACGTCAAACGAGTGCCCGGCCGCAGCGTGATTAGCAAACCTGATTGGCAGATTGCAAATCAACGCCTCGACCATGAAGCGGTCTATCGTTTCATTAAGGTGAGGAGTTTCGTCTTTGCCTGCTCTCACAATGAACAGAGGTATATCCGGTGCGAGATCGTTGACTGATTTCCCCGCGCACGGGTTGGCGAAACCCCATGTCCTTGCGGCCTCTGCTACGCTTGTGGCTTCTCCCAGGTCCAGCATCATCCCATAGCATAGGACAGCGCACTTCAGATATTCGCTATCTTCCTGCATCAGAACTGATAACGCATTCGGCACATTGCCGGAGCAAGCCCACAAGCCGATCCTGTTGTCGTCAATTCCCAATGACACGGCGTTCTGTCGAACATATTGAAGTAATGCGCGAATGTCTGTTGTTGGGTCTGTGGTCGTGTAGGTGATTGCGACCAACCCGGATGCAGCCGCTAGTTGCGCCCACGAGATGTAGGACTCCATCTCCTTTTGCTTGCAGCCGAGCATCTTCTGAAATCCCAGGTCGGAATATCCAAGCACAAAGACGACAGTGGGTGTCCGCGCTCCACTTTTCGTTCCAGGCGGGTAGTAGATGTCTAAGGTTAGAAGGTCCGCATCCGATACTCGGCATTCCACGTCACGTCGAATAGTCACGGCATCTACGCCGGGTAGTCGGTAGACGACCTTCTTCTTCGTAATGGGATTTCGCTCAGTGTCCTGGCTCATTTGTGCATTTCCTTTGCTTCCCGCCGCCTCGCATCACCCGGCTCGCACCTGAGGTCGGAGGATTCATACAATATTTGATCGCGGCTCAGATGCAAACTCTTGTTAGCCCCGCCTGCGTTCAGAAGGACATGCCTTCTTTTGATCATTTAATCGGCAGTGTATATCTTTTGCACCCTCCCGCCTTCAAAAAAATACGTCCAGCCAGCCTTCATAAACCAGTTCACTTCGATGCCGTCCTTCGCGAATACGAAACTCCTTTGCTTCTCATAATCATATCTCTTCGCGCCCTTCTTAATAAGGGACAAGTATATATCTCCATTCTTTGATTCAGACTCCAATGTCCGATAGGTGAAATGGCTACCTTTGCGTAAAAATGCTATGAGGAGCCGTCTTTGGCCTGGCTTACGTGGTGCAATTTGCACAGCGTAATCAGGTTGCCCGTTCCCGTCAAAATCGCCTCGTATCAAACTCGGATGCGCCTTGGCCATTTCATTGTTGAAAAAAGATCGGACCTCTTGATTGACGGGTGCGAGCATCCATCCCGGGAACTTCTGATTCAACGTCGAACTAATAGCCTTCGGTAATCTAACAACACGCTCTTGAGCGGAAAGGTATACAGGGCATAGCAAGAAAACCACCAGTAGATAGAGTTTAACCATGAACATGAATTTATATGCATATTACCCGGTAGATTCAATCAAAGTATCGGGCCGCATCTGACGTAGAATCACGCTCGATAAATCCATGCCTTTGAGCTTACGTTATTGTTGCCATGGTAACCGCCAGTGATCAAAACCTGACCATTGTGCAAGAGGGTTGCGGTTGCAAACAAGCGAGGCGTCTCCATGTCGCCTCTTGCGTAAGCGAAGGTATTACTCGAAGGGTCGAAGACTTCCACACGGTTCGCGCCGCCTGCAACCAGGACTTTGCCGTTACTCAATAATACCGCAGTGCCTTGAAGTTTATAACGCGGCAAGTTCATGTTTCCTGTAGCGGTAAAAGTTCCTCTTGATGGATTATAAATCTCCGCGCTCGTATATGCGGGCTGGCCGTCACGTTTGTCTGCGCCGCCAAGGATGAGGACTCGCCCGTCGGCCAATAAAACGGCTTCATGCTTATGACGTATCCGCGTCATGTCGCCGGTTGCCGAGAATCTGCCGGTGGCGGGGTCGTAGATTTCCGCCGAGGAATAGATGGTAATTGCCGCTCGCCTGCCTCTGTGACCGCCAGCGACAAGCACCTTTCCGTTGGCGAGCAAAGTGGCGGTGTGAGACTCACGGGCCGCGAGCATATTGCCCGTTGCGGTAAAAGTGTTAGTAGCGGGATCATACAATTCGGCGTCGGCAAGAAAAGACCATCCCACGCCTACTCCGCCAGCGAGAAGAACTTTTCCGTTTGGCAGAAGGGTTGCCACATGCCCGTTGCGAGCTGTGACCATTCCGCTCGTGGGCGTAAACGTTCGTGCTGCCGGATCATACAATTCAGCGCTTGAAAGATAATTTCGGTTGTAGCCGCCTGCAATCAGAACTTTCCCGGTAGAAAGCAGCGTTGCAGTATGACCGGCGCGAGGGGCGCTCATATCGCCTGCGGGTGTGAACGTGCCTGTCGCCAGGTCAAATAGTTCTGCGCTCGCAAGACTGGTTTCGTTGCCAGCAAACCCGCCCGCGAGTAAAACTTTGCCGTCAGGCAGTAAAGTAGACGTGTGCACCGCTCGCTGGCTGGTCATGCTGCGAATTGCGTTAACAACGCCTGCGTCGCGGAGACTGCTATTTTCACGCTGCTTTCCGTTTGCGCCAATGCTATTGGCGTTGCAGCTTGGCACTGCTGACAGAAGGGTTAGCAGCAGAACTATAAGCGATGTCGTGTGGCTCGTATTTTTCATGGTCACCTCCCTCATATATTGGACGTAGGGAAGCGCATTTTTCTTCACTATGAGTTGACCGGGGCGCGCGTAACACTTGAGGAAACCATGCGAAACTCGCTTCTGGTTACTGCCCAATGTTTGAATCCTGCGCCGCCTGGTCAAAGACTGGCCTTTCAACCCACCTTGGGGTCATCGGGAGCATGAACGGAAACGCCAAACATATCCCAATCCAATCGAATTCGCTTGCCAGCGTCTAACCGCCCGCTGCCTTTCGTGAACCAGAATTTAGACGTGATGGCAGGGTCAATAAAGGCGTCAAATACCCGAGCAACAGGTCTGCGAATAACCATCTCCCCTTTCGATTATGGTATCTGTGTGATCTCCATAATCTCTTACTGTGTTGCCCGAAACAGGTGATTTAACCGGGTGGCCTATCAATCGGCAAATCCTGTTCAACCGATAGCCGCCTAACGCAGAGGTGACAGGGCGCGGCTTACTTGATCTTCTTCGCCCTTCCCGTTTCACGGCCTTCCAGCTGAACTACCAGATAGGCGACTTCTCCTTTTTCGTCTTTGACGAAGCTATAGGTGAGGCGTCGATTTTCATTCGTGAAAAAGTTGGTCGCGCTTTCCGGCAGCAGATATTGTCCCCCCGAGTTCGGCCCTTGTTGCAGCAGTAACTTGTCGCCTTCGCGGGTGATTGTGAAGACCACCGATGGATGCTGATACTGCCCTGTGTACGCATCAAGGATTTTGGGGTCTATTTTTGCGGCCGTGCGCTCCGGTATCAAACCAGGTATATAAAAAGCCGCGATGTTGATCGCCAGGGAATTTGGGTTTGCATTATCGCTATTCGTCAGGACAATGACGGTCAGTTTGTCGTCGACGAATCGCGCGATCTGGGCGCGAAAACCCGGAAGCGAGCCGCCGTGATGCACTAGCTTGTGACCCGTTACCGTGCTTAATTCCCAGCCGAAGCCATACGGGTGCGGGGCGCCGCTGTTCAACTTGACCGGCATCCACATCTGATCACGAACCGACGGCTTGAGAATTTTATCGGCGTAGAGCGCCGCATCCCACTTCGCCAGATCAAGTACGCTTGAGATAAATGCCCCGCTCGGCCGCACCGCGAAAAAGGTGCCAGCATTCTCCAGTTTGTTATTTCTCCAGACATAGCCGTCAGCCCGGTTTTGAATAATCTCAGCCATGGTGGTGGTGCGGGTGACGTTCATTTCAAGCGGCAGAAACAAGCGCTCATTCAGATAATCGCCCCAGGGCTTGCCGGAGACTTTGCGAATAATCTCAGCCAGTGAAAAGTAACCGACGTTGCAATACTCCCACTTCTCGCCCGGCGCGAAGCGCAGCGGCAGCGGGTATGCAGTCTTTATAACGTCCGCGTCAGCCTGGATTTTCAGCGGGTCGAAACCGGGCGCCTCGCGGACGATCCCCGATGTATGAGTCAACAGATGCCGGACGGTAATCTCTTTCCAGGTATCAGGCGTGCCTTCAAGAAACTGGCTGATTTTGTCATCGAGGCTCAACTTGCCGTCCTGAATCAGGATCAGGATTCCTGCGGCGATCAATTGCTTGCTAACGGAGCCGATTTTATAGACGGTTTCCGGTCTGGCAGGAACATTGAGTTCGACATTTGCCAGGCCGTAACCCTCTAGCTTGATGATCTTCCCGTCCTTTAGTACAGCGATTGATGTGCCGGGAATATGCTGCCTTTGCATCTCGGCTTTAACGTAGTCGTCAACCTTATCCGCCCGCACCGGAGCAGTTGCGATGAGTAATAGAACAAGCGCGAAAAGTGGAGTACGGTTACGGCGCATGCTTTTCCCTTCCTTTTTTATGTCCTTTGATTTCTATATCGTTTCTCTCGTGAATCTCTGTTATCTCTCTTTTCATAATACGCGAAAAAATGAATGCCAGGTCAAAAGAAGACCCACGGGAATTATCAACGCACCTCCCCAAGCATATTTTCGGTGTGCATTGGGGCCATCGGGTATCACCGCCTCTGCCCTGCCGGGGATGATCGCATAAGTTATACTCTTGATCGTCATTCCCCATCCACATATTGTGATAACCACAGGAATATCCAGTACCCAGATATTATGTCCCAGGATAATTAATAACGATTGTGGCAGTGTATACATCGCGATTATTAAGCCGGCAACACCGGTTCCCTTTATCTTAATAAAGAAATCTCGCCACAGTCTTGGTTGAGCTAAGTGCGAGACCCCGACTACTAACAGGCTAACAGAAAAGAATCTCTCAATAAGAGTTGCTATCGTCATTGTTGGCCTCCTGGTTATTCGCCGTGCGTCAGTATAGCTAATTCGTTTGATGGAGGATTGGCAATGTGGCTTAGCCCCGCCCTGACAATCAAAAAGCTAGAACTTATCAAGCACCCTTGCGTTTCGCGTTACCCGGCCCACAACTAACAGTCGATGCGCTATGCGAAATCAGATTGCGGGGTCGGGTGCGGGCGTTTGTTAGGCGCGGCTAGCTCAGGTATCTACGCTTTTGATTTTGGCATAAACGACTTCAATAGCAGCCAGGCAATTCCGTATACTACCGCGATAGTCATCAGAGCATAAATCGGGATAAAGATAAATACGAGCGACGACGTGGACGATTGGGCGTTGAAAATTGAAGACCAGTAAATAAGCACCGATGACACGACGACTAATATTGACGTCAGAAGAATTGCCACGCGGGCGGCAGGGGATAGGCCCTTCCGGTGAATATACGAAGTCAAGATGATAAGGACAACGAAAGGAAAGATTACCCAGATGTAGAATCCTAATGTGATAAGCAGATCGGAGATGCTGCCAACAGCAGATGTCGTCGAAATCATGATGGCGGAGGTGACAAGGGCGCCTATGATGCTGGTAATAAACCCGATATTTCTCAAGCTTTTCATATCTTCTCCAAGATTCCTACGATTATCATTAGCGCCTGACGTCTCGCATCAGCGGCACAGGGCATTGGCCGAATCATTCGAAATTTGATCGCCCCGTTCCGTTGCATTGCTTTACGATTTGGGATTTCCTTCCGCCGCTTAAGTTCGCTGAATAGATACCAAATACCGCCGTACATTTCGTGGAAACTATGCGCCTGCCTATGAGCCTTCAAGCGGCATGTCTTTATCAATGAGCCTTTCCCGCTCGGTTGGGTTACTCCATACCGACGATACGACTCCGGCGTTCCATCAGAATTACATCACGCCAATTTCCGTTCAGCTTCCCTAGCTTCTCACGCCTGCCAACTTCTCTAAAACCTGCTCGGATATGAATTGCGATGCTGGCTCTATTCTCAGGCAGTATCCCCGCTTGCAATGTCCAGATGCCGTTGCGCTCAGAGACCGTTATTAGCTCCCCTAACAACGCCTGCCCGATGCCTCTTGCGCGAGCTGATGCCCCAACATACACGCTTACCTCTGCCACGCCACCATAGACGCAACGACTAGATACAGGGCTCAATGCTGCCCAACCAAGGACGCTATACTTATTGCGAGCCACTAACCGGCCAAAAGAGAGATGGCCATTGTCCCATGAATCCCAGTCCGGGGCCTCAGTCTCAAAGGTTGCATCACCGGTGGCAATGCCTTCGAGGTAGATCGAGCGTACGCATTCCCAATCATCTGCTTGCATTTGATCAATCGTGTATTCAACATCCATATTCTGCCGGAGTTTTGATGAGACTTTAAAGGCTTCGGGCTCGGGCGCATGCGGTTGCCAGACCGCGCCTTCGTCGAAGCCTACTATCATTGCCGGTCCCGTAAGATCGACAGATACCGGCTCCAAGGCCCAGTCGCCTCCGTGTATACCTTCGCCATCGTCCGCGCTACCTGCGACACGTGATCCAGGTCGTGCACCACCCACGTCGCCAGCAGTTGCCCAAGCGTAACATCGCCAAGCTCAGGGTGCAGCCCCCTGCGGCGCAGGTCATCGTCCGTCAGATTCATCCCTAACAGCGCAGCAACATTCTCCCGCCGAAGGTCGGCAAAGGTCGCCAGCAGTTCTCCCAGGCTCTTGCCCTGACTCTCGGTGAATTGAGCCATTCGGTCGAACGGTTCGAACGGTTCCGTCTTCCCTGCCAGAATGTGCCGGGCGCGCGGGATCCAATCTGCCCGCTCGCCATGGATGAGGTGGCCGATCACGTCGTATGGCGACCAGGTGCCCTCGCCTTCCGTTGCCCGTACCCACGTCTCAGGCAAACCCGAAAGCAATGCGGCAAGGCTCGCGGGCGTCCGCTCAAGAATCGCCACAGCATTGTCTAAACTGAATTGGTCATGTTTCATTGCTGTCATTCTACTCGCACACGCTTTCGAAACACTAGCTTCCCCTCAGCGAGCCACGCGTAACGGTCTAACGCGTCGGTTGACCGGGCGCTCGACATAACACTGACCCGGGCGTACGAGACTCGCTTCGCTCGCTCCTGTCGAGCCGTTTCCTATGAAAAGTTAATGATCAAACGAGAGTATACAAAATGGCTGCGCTATTGTAATTTGATCATCGGCAGCTATGGGCAAAAAGGGTTCCTCAAGAAAGCCTGTCCCTCGATGGGTTGAACGCATTGCGCGGTTCGGGTACGCCACAAAAGGGGTAGTTTACATCCTGATAGGCGTGCTCGCCGCTCTTGCCGCGCTGGGCGCAGGCGGTCAGACGACAGACACGCGCGGCGCGTTTTACGAAATCTACTCACAGCCTTTTGGTCAGGTCTTGCTCGGCGCTGTCGCAATCGGGCTTGCCGGTTACGCAATATGGCGATTTAGTGAAAGCGTTATAGACGCCGAGGGCAAAGGCAAAGACCTGAAGGGAATCTCTATACGTTTCGGCTACGCGTGCAGCGGACTGCTCCACGCGGGGCTGGCTTTCAACGCCGCGCGTCTCTTGCTTGGCGATGGTGGAGCCGATAGCGAGCAGGAGCACAGGAGCCGGGCCACTGAGATCATGAATCTTCCCTTCGGCACGATTCTGGTCGGGCTCGCCGGGGGAGGTTTCATCTGCTTCGGGGTCTATCAGATTTACAAAGGCTACAAAGCCAAATTTCGCAAGCGGCTCGAAGTGGGCGCTATGGGCAAACGCGAAAACGTATGGGCGACGCGGTTCGGCAGGTTCGGACTGGCCGCTCGCGGCGTTGTATTCATAATCATCGGCGGCTTTTTAATCATAGCCGCGATACGGTATAACCCTGCCGAAGTTCGAGGGCTCAGCGGCGCACTCGAATCGCTCACAGAGCTGCCATTTGGAAAAGCATTGCTCGCCGTAATCGCAGCAGGGCTGGCGATCTACGGCCTGTACATGCTTGTAGAGGCCAAATACCACCGTATTCGCGCAAGCTGAGGTTGCCACTCTACAACGCCCTCCGGCTTCAATTAGGTCTTATGGCTCTCTTGTTCGACCGGTGGTCTTGATGTAATATGGATGGTCGGTTTTGGGACTGGCCCATTCTTTGTATTTAGCCTGTAATAACCGCCGGTGGACCGGCTCCTCGCAAGACGATCAGTAACGGTTTGGCTTTGCGCGCGGCTGTCCACACCGTTAGTCCCACCTGCACGATGATTTCAGACAAGAGTAGATCTATTATGATGAGACGCCCGACCAAAGTAATAAGCCGAAAGGCAGACTCCATCCGCATCATAAAGGTTACAGGGCGATTAGACCCTGGCGAAGGCCCCGACCAGCTCAGCGAAACCGTCCAGAATTTTGTGGCAGAAGATGAGATAGAGTTTCTGATAGACCTGCGCGGGGTAACCTATATCAGCAGCACGGGCGTGGGCAGCCTTATCAAATGCTACAGATCAGTCTTGAAGAAGAAGGGCCACGTCAAACTGCTCTCGCCTTCTCAATCTGTAAGGAATATTCTGTCGATCTCTAAGCTTGACGGGGTGTTTGAAATTTTCTCGGATGAAAAGACAGCGCTTGCGAGTTTCGCCGGCAAATAGACCGGCTTATTCGTCGTCGGGCGGCTTCCTGTCTCTCTTTGGCCGGTCTTTTGATCGGTCGTTTCCACCCTTATCCTTTGGCTCTTTATCTTTAACCACCGGAGGACCGGGAGGGTCTTTCTTCTCCTTGCCCTTCTTCTGGGCGTAGACGGCAAAGTCCTCGGACGGCATCGACCCGACGGCGGTTATACCAAAGAGGGCAATAGCTATGAGTAAAACGATCTTTTTCATCTGACTGCCTTCATTCCTGCCTGGCGCTTCAAACGCTCGCACGGTCACGGCCGCGCGGCTTTGGAGCCTCCGTATTTCGAGGCGACTCGTCACGGTCTTTCTTCTTGACTACGACAACCTCTACCTTCTCTTTTTCCTTCTTCTGCTTCTGGTCGTCAAAGGTCGACGCGTCACGGGCCAGCGCTCCTGTACAGAGCATGCCTGTAAGGATACCACTTAATATTGCTCTGTTAAACCCTCTTTTCATATCCGTTACCTGCTAACGTCTTTCCAGCAGCCCGTTTACCATACTATTAGACGGCAATTGTTATTCCAAAGCCTGACAAATAAAAAGCCCTTTTATTTCTTAATTTAGCGCGTTTGCCGTTTAACGCTCCAATTCTCAATCTCACCCTTTCAGTTAACTATCGCACTTTTTCGTGCACTAATCTGATGTTTGACGGTGCGGGATAGTTGTAGAGGCAGGCCGGTCTTATAACCCGTGTTGGGACAGTTTTGGTTTGCTCGCGGAGTTTTATAAAGCGCGGCGACTTTGAGCCGAAGGCTAAACGTCGAGAGTTAAATCACCCTACTTCTTCCGTTTGTTGACCGCCTCTTTCAGTTGTTTTCCGGCGCTGAACCTGACGGCTTTCGTGGCCGGTATTTTGATCAACTCGCTCGTGTAAGGGTTATGGCCCCGCCGCGACCTCCGGTGCGAAATCGCGAAGGTGCCGAATCCGACAAGGGTAACTTTATTGCCCTTGCGAAGGCTGTCGGTTATCGCCCCTTTGACCGCATTAATAGCGCGCTCGGCCTCGGCTTTGGTTATAGAAGCAACGCTCGCCACTTTCTCTATCAGCTCGCCCTGGTTCATCCCGCCTCCTAAATATCGTGTGTCTATCCGACTGCTTATCCAACATATAGTAGTCGCACCGGCGGGGTTATAACACTTGCCTGCTGGCGTGTCAACAATTTTCTTTTGAGTTGATGCCTTGAAATCGGTTCTGGGAGCCTGATTCGCGGTTCGGGCCGGGGGATGAAGGGCTTTTTATCGCATTGAGATTATCACTTTTAGACTTCCGGGCGCGGCGGCACGCTCAAAGGCAAGCAACCCTTCGTCTATCGGGAGGCGCTCGGACACAAGCGGCGCCACATCGACAAGCCCGCTGGCAAGCAGGTCTATCGCGGGCTGGAACCGCCCGCAACGTGACCCGATTATAGAGATTTCGTTTACGACTACCGGGAACATTTCAACACGTGTCGCGCCATGATGAGTCGTCTTGAGCACTATCACCCCGCGCGGGCGGACGAGCCGGATGGCCGTCTCCAGGCCGTTTGCAGAACCGCTTGCCTCGATAACGACGTCGAATCCACTGGCCTGCGAGGTCTGAGGGCCGATTACGCAATTTGCGCCCGCCAACGCGGCAAGATCGAGTTTCTCCGGGTGCTTGCCGAAGACCGTCACCTCGCACCCTGCGGGCGAGAGGGCGCGCACGATGAGTTGCGCCAGTTTCCCGTCACCGACAAGAGCGACCCTTGTAGACGGGTTGATCTCGACCTGATTGAGCACCTGGCAGGCAGCGGCAAGAGGCTCTATGAAGACCGCCGCTTCATCTGAGATTTGATCGGGGATCGGCAAAAGGTTACGAGCGGGCAGCGAAAGAAATTCTGCGAAAGCGCCGTCGCGACCCTTTATTCCCAGGACGGTTCTTTCGGCGCAATGGCGCTGGTCGCCCCGGCTGCATAATTCGCAATCGTTACAACCGACGTTGATCTCGCCTACGACCCTACGGCCTATGAGCGAGGCGTCTTCAGATTTTACGACGCGGCCGACAAACTCGTGACCGGGCACGCCCTTGAACCCCGCGTAGCCCTTTGTTATTTCGAGATCCGTGTTGCATATACCTGCCGCGATCACCTGGACGAGAGATTCGCCCGGACGTTCGGGAATCTCCAACCCGGTTTCAAGCTTTAGCGACCCGTCAAATAGAATGGCTTTCATCACGGCCCGGCATTCTTTCATGCGAGGCGAGCGAGGGGCAAGAGCCTTGCGCCCGTTCAACTTTTCAAAGGATTTTCTGACAGCTATACTCAATCACGATACGGCGTAAGGGGAGATTTTTTGGAGAGAAAACACTATCACTTGATAGGCATTTGCGGAACGGCCATGGCTTCGCTGGCCGGGATGCTTGTTGCGCAGGGTCACAGGGTCACAGGGTCGGACGAGAATGTGTATCCGCCGATGTCGCTTGAGCTTGAGCGGCTGAAGATTCCTGTGAGCCACGGGTATAAGCTGCAAAACGTCGCCGAAAGACCCGACGTAGTGGTCGTAGGCAATGCCATAACTCGCGGAAACCCTGAGCTTGAGTACGTGCTTAACGAAAAGTTCTTTTATACTTCGATGGCATCGGTCGTCAAAGAGAATTTTATCCGAGGCCGCCACTCGGTCGTGATCGCAGGCACGCACGGCAAGACCACTACGACATCGCTTATGGCCTGGGCGATGGAGTCGGCAGGCGCGAACCCGTCGTTTTTGATCGGCGGGGTGGCCGAAAACTTCAATTCGTCTTTTCGCGTAACCGACAGCTATTTCATCACCATCGAAGGCGACGAGTACGACACGGCCTATTTCGACAAGGGGCCGAAGTTCATGCACTATCTTCCCGACACCGTTATCTTGAATAACGTGGAGTTCGACCACGCGGACATCTACCGCGACACGGAAGCCGTCAAGTTCGCCTTCAGCCGGTTGATAAATCTCATCCCCCAGCGAGGCCATCTGGTCGCGGGGTGGGATTCGGAGCTTGTGCGTGAGCTTGCGCCGCGAGCGCTCTCGCGCGTCGAGAGCTTTGGCATCGACGAAGGCGCTCGCTGGCGCGCGGTCGATATAGACTACACGGGCGAGATGACATCTTTTCGCGTCGAGGTGGGCGGTAGCGAGTTTGGGCGGTATCGTACTCCGCTGGCAGGGGCTTTTAACGTGCGAAACTGTCTGGGCGTTATCGCAGCATCAGAGATGTTAGGGTTTGACCGCGCTCGCATAGCCGAGGGGCTGGCCGAATTCAAAAGCGTGAAGCGCCGCATGCAGGTGCGAGGGCAGGTTCGAGGGGTCACGGTTATAGACGACTTTGCGCACCACCCTACGGCCGTAGGCGAGACGTTAAAGGCCGCGCGGCAGAAGTACCCCGGACATCGAATCGTCGCTGTTTTTGAGCCCAGGTCTTACACTGCGCAGCAAAGGATATTTCAGCAAGGGTTCGAGCAGGGGCTGTCAAACGCGGACCAGATAGTGATTGCGGGCCTTTTTCACCCTGAGCGGTACACGGCCGAGACGGCCATTTCGCCCGACGAGATGGCGCAAAATCTTAGGCGAGCGGGCCGCGAGGCCGATTACATACCAGCTCCCGACCAGATCGTCGCGCACCTGACAGAGCGGCTGATCGCAGGCGATGTAGTGGTAATCATGTCGAACGGGTCATTCGGCGGCATTCACGAAAAACTTTTGAGATCGCTTGCCGAAAAGTAACGCCTAAGCCTACTCGTTTGCGGCTCGTTTTTTCTCGACAAGCGAGAGGTTGCTTTTCGGGTCGATGCGCCCGCGCAGAACGTTCTTAATACGCTTTGGCAGAAAGAACTCGGCTACTCGCGAGATGTTCGTCACAAGCTCTTTCACATCGCGCTCGCCTCTCCAATGCTCCCTCACCACGCTCGCCTCCGCGCGGTTCAGAAGCCTGAGCGCAGAGATGGCTATCAGGTAGGAATCATCCACAAGCCCTATGAACGGTATGAAGTCGGGGATTATGTCTATGGGCGCGATCACGTAGATGATAGTCCCTGCAAGTATGGCCTTGTCAGCCGATGAGACTCGCGAGTCTCTGAGCAGGGCTACGAGCAGCCTCATCAGATTCGGAATGAACAGCAGGGAGTCAAGCATCTTTGCTTTCATCTCGCTTTTTGTCTCCCTTTTCGTCTTGACCTGCTTCTCGCCTCGCTTGGACATCTCGGTTCCTCCTGGGTATCAGCTGCGCTGGCTATTTTAAGAGGCGCGAATTCCTGAGTCAATTTTGATTTACGCTGCGGAGGGGGTCGGGCCGAAAAGCAGAGAGCCGGGAGCTTTGTCTGCTCCCGGCTCTCTGAGTCAAATCACTCAAGCTCGCGGCTTAAATATCAGGCGTGTCTTCGGAAACGGTCTCCGAAGCCTCTGTGCGAACGCGGCGGAGTCGCTCGACCGGTTCGCCGTCGCGGCGCGGATGAACGAGCTTGTTCGAATCACAGTCGAGTGCTGCGCGCGGCGCTTCGGCCGCGAATGAACGGCCTGCCAGCCTCAAAGTCCTCGCCTCTTTCATCGCGCGGGCTATTGCGCCGTTTGTGATACGCATCTCGATGCTGAACCGCTTTAAAGATTGCGGGTCAATAGCGATGACCTTTTTGACATCATTCGCCAGCTCGACGGCTGTTGAAATCGAAATCGCCGTCGCGGGTTGAGCCATCGCGATAGTCGCGGAGCTCGCGGTGTGCCTGATCTTCGGCGCGCGAGCGGTCGCTTTTGCCGACTGCGCGAACGATTCAATACCTGGCTGCTCCTGCGCCTCAACCGGGGTTGGAGCAGGGACGTCGGCCGGGGTCAACTGGTCTTCGCAGCCCTCGCTCAACAGACTCGCGATAAGGCTGCACTCGGCCTCCGGCGCGTCCGCGCCCTCAGGGGCGGGTGCGGTGTCGGAAGCGTTTCTGAAAGACCACTCGGCGGCGTTCATCGGGTGCGAACCTAAAACCATCGTACCCGCGATCTGCCCCCACGCCTCTACAACCGCGCCGATCCTGGGACTGATCTCCACGTTGATCCCCACAGCCTTCAACGAGAAGGGCATCGCCAGAACGCTCAAAAATAAGAAAGCCATTCCAAGGGGAGTGCCGTTTGTTTTGTTTATTCTTTTCATTGTTCCCTCCAAATCACGCACGGCAAAGAACTTAACTTGCTCTATTCACGCGATTTACACGGTTTAACGGCGCAAGCTGTGGAAAGTTCATCTTTTTCATGCCTTTTTACAATACTTTTACCTTATAAGTTCTTCATTCACAGTATTAGTGATTTCAGACTCGAAAAGGTTTCAAGAAAAGATAAAAAACTTAAAATCCCGCCTCGCCGCCGTTTCAAAGATAGAGGTTAAAGGCCCGAAATCAAGCCTCTAACCCCTGCCACCGATAATGACGCGCGCCGCGCGGAAAGTGTTAACCTTCGCCAAAAAGGATTCCCTGGTCCAGGTTGCGGGGTTCGGTTGGAAAGTTGAAGCCGAAGTGATCGTAAGCGGCCCTGGTCGCTGTGCGCCCTCGCGGGGTGCGGTTTAAAAAGCCAATCTGGATCAAGTAGGGCTCGTATATCTCTTCAATCGCGTCTTTGTCTTCGCTGATCGACGCCGAAAGCGTGCCGAGCCCAACGGGGCCGCCGTTGAACTTGTCGATGATCGTGAGCAAAAGCTTTCGGTCTATCTCGTCCAGCCCGTAAATATCTACCTCCATGCGGTTGAGCGCGTCGGCTGCGACCTCGTCCGTCACGCGCCCGTCATAAAGGACTTCGGCGATGTCGCGAACGCGGCGGAGCAAGCGGTTGACGATTCGCGGGGTTCCGCGCGACCGCCGCGCTATCTCGCGCGCGCCGCTCTCTTCGACCACCACGCCTAAAATATCTGCGGACCTGTGGACGATCACCTCAAGGTCTTTTGCCGGGTAAAAGTCGAGGTGGAGCGGTATGCCGAACCGCCCGCGCAGGGGCGCGCTTATCAGCCCCGCCCTTGTCGTCGCGCCGACGAGCGTGAACCGTGGCAGCTCAAGTTTTATCGACCTCGCCGAAGGCCCCTGACCGATTATGATGTCGAGCTGGTAATCCTCCATCGCGGGATAGAGCACCTCTTCGATGGCAGGGTTAAGCCTGTGAATCTCGTCTATGAACAAGACGTCGCCTTCCGACAGGTTCGTGAGCAGCGCCGCCAGGTCGCCCGCCTTTTCGATAACAGGCCCGGCGGTAGATTTAACATCGCTCCCCATCTCGTTTGCGATAATGTGCGCGAGCGTAGTTTTGCCCAACCCCGGCGGGCCATAAAGCAGCACGTGATCGAGCGCCTGTTCGCGCTTGCGCGCCGCGCGGATGAATATCTCCAGGTTCTCTTTCGCCTTCTGCTGCCCTATGTATTCGCCAAGCCATTTGGGGCGCAGGCTCAGCTCAAACTGCTGCTCGTCCGGCCCTTCATGGCCTCCAGAAATGATACGGTCCTTTCCCATTGATTACACTCCGTCTGTAGAAATTCGGGGTTTCTGATCGAGAATTTTACCATACCTTGTGGTAGCCTTGAAAAGAATTCCCAAATTTAGTGGGTCACGATTATAATTACCCGTGAGCCTTTTGCTTATGTTTGAAATTGAAACTGGTAATCTGGATTAAATGGCGAAGTTCCTCCACATAGCCGATATTCATCTAGGGATAAAGAGATACAACCTGCCGGACCGCACCGCCGACTTCTTTCGCGCGTGGCGTGAAGTGATCGAGCAGTACGCCATCGGTCGCCGTGTAGATTTTGTGGTCGTCGCGGGCGATCTGTTTGACCGCCGCAATGTCGACCCGCAGGCCGCAAACCACGCGATGTTCATGCTCAGGCGGCTCGCGGAAGCGCGCATCCCTGTCCTGGTCATCGAAGGCAACCACGACCAGCGCGAGACGGCGACGCGCCATAGCTGGCTGCGGAGCTTTTCCCAGTGGCGGTACATCAAGCTGCTTGAGCCAAGGTTTGTTGAAGGCGGCGGCGTCACCCTGGATGCCTGGGACGAAAACGATGCATCGGGCTCTTATGTCGACATAGGCGACGCGCGCATATTTGGCTCGCACTGGTACGGCACGACGACCGGCCAGGTACTGCCTGCGCTTGCCGAAGCCGTCCAGGCCAAACGCCGCCCCGGCGCTACGAACATCATGCTGCTTCATTCCGACATCGAAGGGCAGCTCAATCGCCCCATCCCAAACGCGTTGTCGATATCAAAGCTTGTGACGCTTCGCGGGGCAGTCGATTATCTTGCGCTCGGGCACACGCACAAGCGGTTCGATATTGAAGGATGGGCTCATAACCCCGGCTCGCTTGAAGCCTGTAGCGTTGATGAAGCGGGCGTGGAGCGCGGCGCTTACCTTGTCGAAACCGACGGGGCCGAGATCAAGACAGAGTTTTTGCGCGCGGGCAGAGACTATTTTCAGCGACCCTTCAACCGCGTCGAGCACCAGATAAGCGGCAGCGAAGTGCCTGAAGAGGTGCAGGCGGAGATATTTGACGTTCTCAGGCGCGAATGCACAAGCCCGGACGACACGGATGAGACAGCGCGGCCGATCATAGAGCTTACCCTCAGGGGTTCGCTAGGGTTTAAGAACTCGCTTTTAAGGCTCGATAAGCTGAAGGAGCGCGCAATCGAAGAGCTTCGCCCGCTGGGGCTTATAATCAACAACAAGACCGTGCCGAAGCAGCTGGCCGTGGCCATCGACCTGGCTCGCGACGCGACCCGCAGCGAGCGAGAGCTGCGCGTTATTGAAGACCTTATAAAATCCGATTCGCGTTTTTGCAACCGCGCGAGCGAGATCGCCGCCGTCGTCGTCGAAGCGAAGAGGTTGGCGCTTGAGGGTGAGTCCCCGGAAAAGATTTTAAGGGTACTCGAAGAGAGGCTGTTTCAATCCGAGCTGCCGGAAACTCCAAGAGAGGCTGTCTACGCCGAGAGCGGAGATTGAGCAGGGATTATCTCTCGCATGACCAAAGAACCGGAAGAAGGCGAAATTTGGGAATGGCGCGCGTTCGGACGCGTTAGCGACTCTTTGAGCGCAAAGATGCTGGCTCATAAGCCGAGGCCCGGCGTTGTCAGCCACAGGTGGACCGACGTTTACCTGATCTCGGATGCGAGCGACCACAACATAAAGCTGAGAAGATGGACGAACGAGTGGCTGCTGAAATTCAAGCTGCTGCTCGAAAAAAAGCCGAGCAAGATCGAGCTCTATAGCGAGAGCGCCACTGAAATCTTCAAATTCCCCGTAGACGCAGAGAGGCTCTGGCGCGCAGCCGAGCTGCTCAAGAGCGACCTGCCCGAAGCATTTAAATCTAAAGCGCGGTACTCGCAAGCGTCATTCATGGAGGTGCTCTCGAATGCCGTCCCGCCCGTTTCCAGGGTCAAGGTGTCGAAGATACGCTCGCAGTTCGAGTGCGACGGCGGCTGGCTTGAGCTGGCCGACGCGACCTTCCCTGCCCTCACAGTAAAGTCGATATCGATCCACTCGCCCGACATCGAAGTCGTCGAACGCACCCTCGAACACTTAAATCCGGGCCCGGAGCTTGAGCCCATGAACTACGTCGAAGCGTGCAGGCGCTGGGGCTCGTCCACCTGAGCGGCTCTCTACTTAAGCCGCGCGCCGTTGGGCACGTCTTCGGTGAAGGTGGCGAGCACGGGGCGACCGTCTTCGCCGACGGATGCCGCAAGCAGCATGCCGTTTGATTCGAGGCCGCGAAGCTTGCGCGGGGCGAGGTTGGCTACGACGATGATCTTTCGGCCCACCATCGCTTCGGGTGAATAGTGCTCGGCGATCCCCGCGAGAATCTGCCTGGGCGCTCCTTCTCCGAGGTCCACCTGGAGCCTGAGCAGCTTATCGGATTTCGGGACGCGCTCGGCTTCGGTTACAGTGGCCACGCGGAGCTCGACCTTTGCGAAGTCGTCGATATTGATAGTCGCGGGCGCAACCGGTGCAGCCGCCTGTGTCGCGCCGGCCGCGCTCGCAACCTCTTCCGCCTTGGTCGTTGCGTGCTGTGCCGACTGCTGCGGTTCGGCGGTTCCGGTGGCTTCGGCCGCCGTCTGAGTCGCGGTGTCTGTCTCTTCTTTCTCGATCTCTGCCATTATCTTTTCCTTGTTCAATTTCGGGAATGCCGGGGTGATCTGGTCGATCTTCGTAACATCAATCTGCCCGCCCCACTCGACCCTGTCAGGGTTTGTCTCAAGCGGCAAGCCTCCGAGCCCCATCTCGCTCCAAATCTGTCGCGTGGTCGCAGGCAGCACAGGGGCCGCAAGCAACACGAGATGGCGCAGCCCTTCAAAGCTAGTCGAGATAACCTGCTCCAACACTGGGCGCGCATCGGGGTCTTTAGCGAGCTTCCAGGGCTGGCTGTCGGTGATGAACTTATCGACGCGCGCGAGCCCTGCCCACGCGGCTTCGAGCGCGCGCGAGAAATTGAGCGCGACGAACTCTTCATTAAATCTCGTCCTCGCTTTTTCGAGCGCCTCGCGCACGCTGGCCGTTTCCGGCGATTCGGTTTGACCGGGACGAGGCGGCTGGCCGTCGAAATAGTTGCGAACCATCGTGAGCGTGCGGCTGGCGAGATTGCCGAGGCCGTTTGCGAGATCGCCGTTCACGCGGTCGACCAGGGCTTCATAAGTCACTTCGCCGTCCTGCCCGAAAGCGACCTCGCGCAACAGAAAATACCGAATCATGTCGGGCGTGAAGTGCTTGTGCAAAACGTTCAGGTTGATCGCGTTGCCGAGCGACTTGCCCATCTTCTGCCCGCCTCGCAAAAGCATGCCGTGGACAAAGACCGTGCGCGGCACTTCTATCCCGGCCGCCATCAGAAACGCGGGCCAGTAGACCGTATGAAACCGCAAAATGTCTTTGCCGACGAGATGGAGCGCGGGCCAGTGACGCTTGAACAACTCATCCGAGTCGCTGCCCCATCCGAGCGCGGTTATGTAGTTTGAGAGCGCGTCGAGCCAGACATAGATCGTGTGCTTCGGGTCGCCCGGCACTGGGATGCCCCACTTGACAGAGACGCGGCTGATCGACAGATCCTTGAGCCCGCCCGATACGAACGAGACGACCTCGTTGCGGCGCACGTCCGGCTGCACGAACCCGGGCCGCGAAGCATAAAGGTCGAGGAGCGGCTGTTGAAACGAGGAGAGCTTGAAGAAATAGCTCTCCTCGGCAATCCTTTCGAGCGGCTTCAAGTGAATCGGACAGGCGGGGCTGTCGGTCTTCTCTTCGACATCTTTGAATTCGTTGCAGTTGCCGCAAAACCACCCTTCGTAATGGCCCTTGTAGATGTGGCCGCGCTCGTCGAGTATGCGCCAGAGCTTTTCGACCGCCCGCTCGTGGTAATCGTCAGTGGTGCGAATCCACTTGTCGTAATCGATATCGAGGCGCGCGAACGCTTGCTTGAATTGATCGACGATCTGGTCTACGTGCTCTTTTACGGGCACGCCGCGCGCCTCGGCCGCGCGCTCGATGTTGATGCCGTGCTCGTCGGTTCCCGTCAGGAAGTAAGAGTCTACGCCGCGCTGCCGGTGAAACTTCGTGAGCGAGTCGGCCACAAGAGTCGTGTATGCGTGGCCGAGGTGCGGTCTCGCGTTGACATAATAGATAGGGGTCGTGACGTAGAATGTTTCTGCCATAATCGAATCTGTATCGCCCGGTTGCGGTCTTAATTATCGCGCTTGCGAATCAGCGCCATCGCTTCGGCTCGCGTTCTCGAATCCGTGAGAAAGCCCCCGCGCAGCGCGCTCGTGATAGTCTTCGAGCCCGGCTTTTTTATGCCTCGCATCTCGACGCACATATGAGCGGCTTCGATGACGACGAGGACCCCTTTCGGTCGCAGCTCGCGGTCGAGCAAATCGGCTATCTCGGTCGTCAGCCGTTCTTGAATCTGAGGCTTGCGAGCCATCATGTCGGCCACGCGCACGAGCTTGGACAGGCCGACTATGCGCCCCTCCTTCGGGATATATGCTATGTGCGCGACCCCGACGAAGGGCAAGAGATGATGCTCACAGAGCGAATATAGAGGGATGTCCTTTTCTATGACCATCTCGTCGTGCGTCTCGGCGGGTATGACCGTTATGAACTCTCGCGCATCCGTGCGAAGCCCCGCGCAAATCTCGTCGTACATCTGCGAGACGCGGCGCGGCGTGCCCTGTAGACCAGGACGGTCCGGGTCTTCGCCTATGCCTTCGAGGATGAGCCTGACTCCCGCTTCGATCTTGGCGTGGTCGATGGGAGCGCGAGCGCGCAGCTCGGCCGTATCTTCGCCGCCGCTCTTTTTATCCGAGTTTTCCATGAATGCCGTCTTCTTCAGCGTCCGACCCCAGCCGCTTGCGATAGGCAGAAATTGCAGCCGCCTGCACCTCGATCAACGGAGCGCCCGATTCCCGCGCGAGCCTCACGCAGTCTTCATACTCCGGCTGGAAGTGTAGCGTGCGACCTTGTTCGCGCGCCACCTTTATGCGCGCCTGCCCATACTCAGTCTCGACAGTTTCAATGTCGCGGTCAAGCACACGCCGCTTCGCTTCGTAGTATCTGAGGCCGAGCGTCGTGGTCTCTTGAAGAAGCATGGTCGTGATCGTCTCCATCTCTTCGGCGTCACAGATGACCGAAAGCTGCGTGCCCGGCCTTCCCTTCTTCATCTGGACGGGCGTCAAGTAAACGTCTTTCGCGCCCAGCGCAAACGCGCGGTCCATCACAAACCCGTAGGCTTGAGGGTTCATGTCGTCGATGTTCGTTTCGATCACGACGACGCTCGTTTCAAACGACGGCTTCGGATCGTCGACCGGGCCGGTCTCGCCGGACGAGATTTCGCCGAGGATCAACCGCAATGCGTTTGGAAACCCTGCGGGGTTGCGTGTCCCCGCCCCGTAGCCGACCTCCTCTATGGACATATGGGGCAACGGCTCGAACGATTCGCAAAAGCTTGCGACTATGGCCGCGCCGGTCGGCGTGACGAACTCGCCGTCAATGTCACCGGCATAGACCGGGACGCCGCGCAAAATCTCAGCCGTGCCCGGGGCCGGGACCGGCATCAGCCCGTGCTCGGTGTTTACGAACCCGCGACCTACCCTGAGCGGAGACGAGATGAACTGCTCGACGCCGAGCATCTCAAAACCTATGCAAGCGCCGACTATGTCTATGATCGAATCGACCGCGCCGACTTCGTGAAAGTGGACGAGGTCGGCGGTGGTCCCGTGTACCTGAGCCTCTGCCTGCGCGAGCAGCTCGAATACACCTGTTGAAGCGGCCTTGCTCTTTTCTGAAAGCTCGGACTGCTGGATGATCTTCTTGATGTCGGAAAGGTATCTGCCGGGCTGGCTGCTTTCATCGACCTGAACGTCGAACTTGACGGCGGCGATCCCGCTTCGCTTCACGCGGGCGGCTTTGATCTCGTAACCGCTCAGCTTGAGCGAAGCAAGTTTTCTGTTCAGCGCGTCGAGCTCAACCCCTAAATCGAGCAGCGCGCCGATTATCATATCGCCGCTTGCTCCGGCGAAGCAGTCAAAGTAGAGGGCTCGCGTCATTCTCGCTCCTTTTCATCACTCGTCACTCTTCATCCTCGGTTCTTGATAAACTGCGGCAGCATATCGCCGGCCTTGCCGAGCAGTGTGGCATCTGAAAAGATCGATATGTCTGTCATCTCAGGGTTGATTTCGATAACGCGCGCGCCAGACTGTTTCGCCACTATGGGCAGCGAGGCCGCCGGATAAACGACCGCCGACGTGCCTATCACAAAGAACAGGTCCGCGCGAGCAGCGGCTTCCTCGGCCCGCTCGAAGATGGCTTCAGGCACAACCTCGCCGAAGAGCACCACGTCGGGGCGAGCCGCCGACCCGCAGACAAAACAGAGCGGCGGGTTCTGTTCGAGCGGCGTCTCGCGAGCTTCGAAGGTGGAAGCGCACCTCAGACAGCGGGCCCGCCAGATGTTGCCGTGAAGCTCAAGGACGTTGAGGCTTCCGGCGGCGCTGTGCAGGTCGTCGATGTTCTGGGTTACGAGCGTGAACTCTTCAAAGCGGCGCTCCCACTCGGCGAGCGAGTAATGGCCCGCGCTGGGCGCAAGGTCTTGAAGGATGCCGCGACGATAATCGAACCAATCCCAGACGAGCCTGGGGTCGGTGGCAATCAACTCCGCCGATGACAGCTCGGTCACGGGCCGCCCGCGCCAGGTCCATATCTCAGACCCGCCGCCGCCCCTAAAGGTCGGCATGCCGCTTTCGGCCGATATGCCTGCGCCTGTGAGCACAACGACTCTTCGCGCGCTGTCAAAGAGGTTTATCAACTCATCTGTGACTTCTGTCAATACCATAAAGCCTTAATGATACCAGCAAAAAGGGGCATGCTAAAAACCGCGTGCCACCAAAGTCAAGCCGGTCTGAAAGCGAAACTGGATTTCCTTATCTCTGTTTATATTTGACGTATGCTCAATAAATGAGCTACAAAGGGCTAGCGCATAATGCGGTCTATAGAGACCGTCGGACTTTAGACAGGCTGAAAATATTCATGGGTTATGGCTATCAGGACATCTCTCAAAGATTAACCTTGCTAATTTAATTCCCTTATTTCACCGGCTCAAAGGAGAATTACCTAATGATCGCGCAAAAGCGTAGAATCCTCAGACTACCCACGTTGAGGCGGACAGACTTGCTGGCACTTCTAATCCTATTGGTATTAGCAGGGGCGTCATTTTTTGCCGAAACCAGTGCCCACTCCGGCAAGGCAGCTTCAAGCCGTCGTCTCGGCAACCACACACCTGGATCGATGACTCTTAACGTAGAACGCAAGAACCATACCGCCACGCAGCTTGCGGACGGGACCGTTCTGCTTATCGGCGGCGAAAACGGAAGTGGTCTGGTTCGACGCGCCGAGATACTCAACATAGAGTCACAGACGGCCAGACTTTCGGCCAAGCTTAAAACGCCGCGCGCCAATCACGCTGCTGTAAAGCTGGCCGACGGCCGGATACTCGTAACCGGCGGTCATAACAAAGCGCCGCTCAACTCGTCAGAAATCTACGATGCGGCCAGGGGGAAATTCGTTAAAGGCCCCCACATGGCCGAAGCCCGCGCAGGCCACACGGCCACGCTCATGGCAGACGGAAGAGTGCTGCTCGTCGGTGGGGATTCGAACGGGACCGCGGAGATATTCGACCCGTCAACCAACGCTTTCACACTGATCGCAGCCCGGCCTTCTTCAAAACGGGCATTTCATTCCGCAGTCCTGCTCAAGAGCGGAGAAGTTCTGCTGGCGGGCGGGCTTACAGATAACAACTCCCCGGTCAATACGGCTGAGTTGTTCTACCCCGCTCAAGGGACTTTCTCCGACGCGATGCAGATGAAATCGGCGCGCGTGCGGCCGACGCTTAACCTCTTGCCTGACGGAAAGATTCAGGTGATCGGCGGTGACGGAGAAAGCACCATCGAGATGTTTAACTCACAACTGCACTACTTCACCGCGCGCGCGCATATCCTCGATCAGGTGAACGACAGCGACCGGCTCGCAGGGATACTGGCCACGCCTTCACGCGCGGGGCTTATCCGCAAGGCGGGCTCGGAGTCTCTGAGGACACAAAGCGATGCGCTGCCGCCGATGGACGCGCTCTTAGACCGTGGCGATCACTCTTTAACAGATGACCCGCAGTCAGGCAGAGCGGTCGTCGCAGGCGGCGTAAGTCCGAGCGGGCAGGTTTTGAAATCTGTCGTCGTAATGTCAAGCTCGGCCGCTTCGGTTACCACAAACCAGACCGATTACCAGCCGGGCGATCAAGTGATAATCAGCGGTGAAGGCTGGCAGCCAGGTGAGACCGTCACGCTCCTTCTGCACAGAGAGCCTCAGACGAGTGAGGATACGACCCTTACGGCGGTTGCCGACGCCGAAGGCAAGTTTACCAACTCGGACTACACAGTGATGTTCAAAGACATCGATGTGACTTTTACATTGACCGCTACGGGTAATTCGTCGGGGCGGACCGCGCAGACGACTTTCACCGACGCGGTCTCAGGGTGCATAACCACGCTGGACGTTCAAGACCTCACCCCGAATACTGCCTTTCAAGGGCAAACAAACGTGCCGATGATGTCTTTTTCATTTACGGTAAATGCATCGTGCGCGGATCAGGATTTCCAGATGGCGTGCATCACATACATAACGGGAGCCATGAGGTCGGTAACCGACGTGTCGAGCGTCAAGCTCTACCGCGAGAGCAACCCGACCTTTGACGCAACCCCTGTATCAACCAGCACGTTCGATCCTGCCACGGATGTACTGCTGGGTTCTGATACCACGGCGGACGGAAGCAACCGGTTCTGCATTGACCCTAATTATATTGTTCCCAAGAACACAGGCAACTGCTGCCGTCACACATTCTATGTGGTAGTAGACATAAGCCCAACGGCGACCGTGGGCAACAAGGTAGATGTCCGCATAGAGCCCGATCAGCTCACATTCCCGTCCGGTACTTGGCCTCCGGCGGGCCAGACGAATACCTTTAACCGTGCGGGCGAGACTACAATTCAAGCTCCGCCCTGTACCTCCATCGACTGCCCCGACAATATTACGCAGTCGAACGACCCTGGCATGTGCGGGGCCAACGTCGCCTTTACCGCGCCGACGGGTGACCCCAGTTGCGGCACGATTACCTGCCGCGACCCGCAAATGAACGTGGTCATGTCGGGATCGTTCTTCCCTGTAGGCATGACCACTGTAACGTGCACGAGCACGGCAGGGCCGAGCTGTTCATTTACCGTTACGGTCAATGACACTGAGAATCCGATGATAGACTGCCCGGCCAACATCACACAGTCGAACGACCCGGACATGTGCGGGGCTAACGTCAACTATCCTCCTCCTACTGTCTCCGACAATTGCCCCGGAGTCATGGAGCCGATGTGCTCGCCCGCTTCCGGGTCATTCTTCAACGTAGGCATGACAACCGTTACCTGCACAGTCGCAGACGCTAATGGAAATACGGCGATGTGTATGTTCACCGTTACAGTGAATGATACGGAGCCTCCGGCAATAGACTGTCCGGCGAATATCACTGCGGTTACTGCCGTGACCTGCCCGCCGAGCAGCAGCACTGTGGTCACGTTCGCGCCTACGTCTGATGATAATTGTGCGGGAGTGACTTTTGTCTGCGTGCCCCCTTCCGGTTCGCCGTTCAACGTCGGGACCACGACCGTAACCTGCACGGCCACAGACGCGTCAGGGAATACGGCGACCTGCTCGTTTACGGTGACGGTCTTTAACGGCTGCCTGCAAGACGACACCAACCCCGGAAACGTCGTGCTGTTCAACACGTTCACGGGCGAGTACCGTTTCTGCTGCAACGGGGTGCTGGTGGCTTCGGGCATCGGGACGGTCACTTCAAAGGGGTGCTCGATCACTATCCAGCACAACGCCCCGACCTACAGGGTTACGATCAAACCCGAGTTCGCGGTCAAAAAAGGCAGCGCATCTATACAGAAGCCTATAGGCAGCGTGCTCTGCACTATCACGGATAGGAATATGTTGAATAATTCCTGCCTGTGCAGCGTCAGGCCGCCTACTTAAAGGAGGCTTCATCCGGCCTGGATAAACGGGCTTACGAAGAGGCTGTGGCTGATTATGCCGCGGCCTCTTTTTTATTGTGCGTTAGCTCAGCCGAAGCTTCTCAAAGCCCTGCGCGGCTGCTAATATTTGTGGTTCTGTCTGTGGACTTTTTCGCGCTCGTCCGAGCACACGAGGGAGCTTTTCGAGTTATGTCTATTCAAGAAGCGGTGCGAGAGCGGCTCGCATCGACAATCAAATCGCTTTACGGGATCGAGTTCGCCGAGATTCCGCTTGAGATACCGCCGCGAACCGCGCTTGGCGACCTTGCCTTTCCGGTGGCCTTCGACCTTGCCAAGCGGTTGAAGGCGGCGACCGGTGAAAAACAGAACCCGCGCGAGATTGCAACACGGCTGGCCGTTGAGCTTGCGGGCCTCGACGGCCTTGATCGCGTGGAGGTAGCGGGCGCGGGATACATAAACGCTTTTCTGGACCGCGCAAGGTTTCTCACCTCCGCTACGCGCGACGAGGCCGCGATCAAGCCTCTGTTCGGCGGCAAGGTGATAGTCGAGCACACATCAGTTAACCCGAACAAAGCGGCGCACGTCGGGCACCTTCGCAACTCTGTGCTTGGCGATACGACGGTCCGCTTGCTTCAGGCGGCGGGCGAGCAGGTCGAAATTCAGAACTACATCGATAACACAGGCGTGCAGGTCGCGGATGTGGTAGTCGGGTTCAAGCACCTTGAAGGCAAGACGCTCGAAGAAGTGAAGGCAATCGAAGCGAAGTTCGATTATTACTGCTGGGACCTGTACGCGCGCGTCGGGGGCTTTTACGAAGAAGACAAGTCGCGGCTCAAGCTCAGGGCCGACACGCTGCACGAGCTTGAACGGGGCGAAGGCGAAACCTACGAGATGGCCGATTACATCTCGACCCGCGTCCTGGGATGTCATCTCGACACCATGCTGCGAGTCGGCATCGAATACGACGCGCTGCCGCGCGAATCCGACGTGCTTCACCTGCACATCTGGGAGCGGGCTTTTGCGCTGCTCAAGGAGCGAGGCGCTATCGAGTACGTCGACGAAGGTCGGCTTGCGGGCTGCTGGGTCATGAGAGCGGGCGAAGATGCGAGCGACTCTGAGGAACAGAGCGAGCACGAAGCCGACAAGGTGATAGTGCGGTCGAACGGCACGGTCACTTACACGGGCAAAGACATCGCCTTTCACCTGTGGAAACTCGGCCAGCTCAACCTGGACTTTTACTACAAGCTCTTTCGCACATACCCCGACGGGCGGAAGGTCTGGGTCACGACTTCCAGCGAAGCCGAAAACGACCCGTCTCACCCGGCCTTCGGCAACGCGTCTGCCTACTTCAACGTGATCGACATAGGCCAGTCCTACCCACAGCATTATGTGAAACTCGGCGTGATGGCGGTCGCTCACGACGAGCGAATCGAGCGCAGCGCGCACCTCGCCTATGAAAAAGTCGTGCTTACGCCGACCGCCGCAGAGCAGCTTGGGCAGCACGTTTCGGAAGAAGACCGCAAGCGGGGCGTCGTCTCGATGTCGGGCCGCAAAGGGCTTGGCGTCAAGGTGGACGATTTTATCGACCGGCTCGAAGCCTCTGCGCTCGCGGAGGTCACCCTCCGCCACCCGGAGCTAGGCGAAGACGAACAGCGCGCGACCGCGCACAAGATAGCCGTCGGCGCGCTACGCTATTTTCTTCTGAAGTTCACCCGAACTTCGATCATAGCGTTTGATTTCAAAGAGGCGCTTTCGTTTGACGGCGAGACCGGCCCCTACGTTCAGTACTCGGTCGTGCGCGCGAACTCGATCTTCCGCAAGCTCGTCGAAGCGGGGATCGACCCTGGCCGCGCGCGGCTAGACGATTTCGCGCCCGATGAGATTGCGCGCGTGCTTGCGGGCGAAAGCGGCGACGAGCTGTGGTCGCTCGTCTACCACGCGGCAAGATTTTCGGACGTTGTGCGAGGGGCGGTCGCCGCGCTCGAACCGGCAATAGTCGCCAAGTGGGCTTTCCAGCTTGCGCAGCGGTTCAACCTCTTTTATCACAACTTCCACATACTTTCAGAAACCGACGCGGCAAAGCAGGCGGTCCTTGTCGCAATCACGGCAATCGTGCGGCGGCAGTTGATAAGGGCGCTGGGCGTGCTTGGCATCGAGGCCCCGGAGCGCATGTGAGTTTGCGCCGTTACACCGAAGCAGCTATACATTAAAAAAGGCGCGAAAGCCTTCAGGAGAAACTCGATGCTTATAGTGATGAAGCCCGAAGCGACCGCCGAGCAGGTCGAGGATGTGGTCAGGTTAATCGGTGAGCTTGGGTACAGGGCGCACACGATGCCCGGCGCTACGCGCACCGCTATAGGGATCACGGGCAACCAGGGCGCGATTGATCCCGGCCATTTCGAATATATGCCGGGCGTCGCCGAGGCGATAAGGGTCTCAAAGCCTTACAAGCTTGTCAGCCGCGACCTTAAACACGATGACACGATTGTGCGTGTGGGAGACGTGGAGATCGGCGGGGCCGAGCCTGCCATCATCGCAGGCCCGTGCGCTGTCGAGTCCTACGAGCAGACGATGGAGATAGCCGAGATCGTGGCCGCCGAAGGGGTAAAACTTTTCCGTGGCGGCGCATTCAAGCCTCGGACTTCTCCCTACGCATTTCAAGGGCTTGGGGCGAAGGGGCTTGAGATACTGGCCGAAGCGCGCGAAAGATTCGGGTTAAAGATAGTGACCGAAGCGCTCGACACTGAAAGCGTCCCCCTGGTCGAACAGTACGCGGACGTGTTGCAGGTCGGCGCGCGAAACATGCAAAACTTCTCGCTGCTCAAACGCGTCGGGCAATCGACGAAGCCTGTGCTCTTAAAAAGAGGCATGTCGGCCACTCTCGACGAGTTCCTTCTGGCCGCCGAATACATCATGGCCGAAGGCAATTATAACGTCATCCTCTGCGAGCGCGGCGTTCGCACCTTTGCCGATCACAGCCGGAACACGCTCGACCTTTCGATTGTGCCTGCGGTCCAAACGCGGTCGCACCTTCCGATAATAGCCGACCCGTCGCACGCTTCAGGCAAACGTCACAAGGTGCTGCCGATGGCCCGCGCAAGCATAGCCGCGGGCGCGGACGGCATCATGGTCGAAGTGCATAACCACCCTGAGCATGCGCTTTCAGACGGCCCGCAGGCGCTGCTGCCCGATATGTTCAGGCGACTGGTCCAGGACGTAAGGGCGATCCACAAGCTGCTCGCCGAAAGCGAAGTGAGCCTGGTATGACGCGCGCGCCGCGAGCCGCTCTAAAGAAGCTCGCCGCGCGGACGACCGGCGAATTCTTTGCAGCTTCGCACCCTACACGACTTGTCGCCGCAGCCGCGCTGGCAATCTCGATCCTCGCCTTCATCTACTTCTATTCGCAGGGGATGACGAACGTCTACGGCGACGGCATCGCGCACGTCAACATAGCACGCAAGGTGGTCGATCACCCGGACGATTCGTTGTGGCAGCGATACATGCAGATCGGGTCGCCGTGGCTCCCGCTTCAAACAGTATTGATCGTCCCGCTTGCCGCGAACGATTGGATGTGGCGCACAGCGACGGCCGGGAGCCTCGTGTCGATGCTCGCGTTCGTAGTCGCGGCGCTCGCCCTCTACCAGCACGCACGCCGTTTGTACAATGCTGAGATTGAGCCTTATCGCAAAAGCCTGCCGCTGGTTTCAGCCGCCATATTCATCTTGAATCCGAGCGCGCTCTACATGCAGACGACGCCCATGTCCGAGCTGGTCTTTATGGCCTCGGTGGCCTGCTCCGCTTTCCTGCTCCAGCGATGGGTCGACGAGCCGAGCCTCAGCCGCCTTGTGCAGGCAGGCGCAGGGATGAGCGTGGCTACGCTTGCGCGTTATGAAGCCTGGCCGGTCGCGGCCGTTTCCGGCCTGATCGTGCTGACGGCGGGGGCGGCTAATCTTAAATCGAAGCTAAAGAACGCGGCTGTCTATTCGCTGATCGTATCGCTCGGCCCTGTTTACTGGCTATGGCACAACTGGGCGATCTACGGAAACCCCGTCGAGTTTTTGACAGGCCCGAACTCCGCGCGCGGAATCTATTTGCAAAACGAAGCCACGCTCGGATGGGCAAAGATGTTCGTCGGCAATTTCTGGCTCGATCTTCTGTTGCTGCTTATAACGGTCGCGGTATGCGCAGGGCCGATAGTGTTGATAGCGGCCCTCGCGGGTCTGGGCAAGCTCACGATAGCCAGACGCCGCAGCCTGCTAAAATACTCGCCCGCATATTTGCTGATCGTTCCTTTCATCTTCCACCTGTTCAGCCTCTATCGCGGCGAGATTCAGATATTCCCTTTCAGCGCGTTCGGGATACTCAACGTCCGTTACGGATTGCCGCACCTGCTGGCCGTCGCCCTGTTTGCGCCCGCATCGGTCTTGCTTCTAAAACGCGCGGGGCCACGACTCGGCCTCGCAATCGTCGGCGGTCTTGTGGCGGCGCAATACCTCCTGCTCATCTATGAGGGGCCGCGACAGCTTGCCGTCTACCAGGAAGGGTTCAGAAACGGCGTGAACGCGCGAAGCGTGCGCGAGCGAGCGCAGGTGTCGGATTGGCTTCTACAGAATCGCCCGCACCCGATGGTCCTTATGCAGACCGGGGCGCTAGGGCCCCTGGTTTCAAACGGCGGGCTTGAGTTTTCCGAGATTATTCACGAGGGGACGATAGGGTGGCACGCTATTGAAGATCGCATCCCCGAAGCGATTAAGACAATTATCATCCACGAGGGCGACCCGCTCGACCGTCGGCTGAAGGAAGACGAAAGCCTCGCGGCGGACCTCGCATCAAGCTTCCGTGAACAATTTTCTGCCGGGAAGATAAAGGTTTTCACTAGACGATAGGTCAGATATTGAGGCCGCTGTACGTGCGGTGCATCAGTGTCCGTACTCGATTGCGCCCCGCTGCTTTCGCAAGATACATGGCGCGGTCGGCCATCTCGACAAGCTCCTCTTTCGATTTGGCCGATTCGGGATAAGTAGCCACGCCGATGCTTGCGGTCACCTGCCCGATCTTGTGAACAGGCGTCGAGGCAATCGCTTCGCGCAACCTCTCTGCGACGTTGATAGCGTCGTCGCGACCGCATTGAGGGAGGATGATGACGAACTCTTCGCCGCCGTACCGCGAGCAGATATCGACTTCGCGAACCGTCGACTGCATGACGCGCGAGACGTGGCACAGCGCAGTATCTCCTGTGCGGTGGCCATGGGTGTCGTTGATCCGTTTGAGGTGGTCAAGGTCGAGCAGGATGAGTGAGACTTTCGCGCCGTTGCGGTCGGCAATCTTGACCTCGCGGTCGAGCCTCTCTTGAAAATACCTGTGATTATAAAGGCCAGTCAGGGCATCGGTCATCGCCTGTGTCTGGACCTGACGAAACAGCCGCGCGTGCGAGATGGCGACCGCCAGCTGGTCAGAGACGGTCTTGACCATCAAGATCTCTTCGTCTTCCCAATCGCGGCCCGGCGTGTCGTCTTCGACGACAAGCACGCCGATAACGCTGTTTCTATACGTCAGCGGAATCTCAAGCGGCCCGGGCGTTATGATATTCGGGTCGGAAACCGGCGCAAGCTCAAGCGCTGTCGAATCAGACGGCCCCGGCTCGCCTGCGACCGGAAGCGGCGGCGCAGTGTGGCTCTGGACTTCGGGTGAGATGTCGCCTTCGCGCTCGTACACGCTCATGCCTTCGGGACGGCTTGTCCCCTCCTGCCATAAGACGAGCGCGGAGCGCCGGGCCTTGAGCGCGCGGCCCACCTCCTCGACCGCCGATTGCAGGATCGACTCCAGTTCAAGCGTGCTTGAGATCGCGGAGCTTATCCGGTTGGTCGCCATCTCAAGATCGTTCTGGCGCTGCATCAAGAGCGTGAGCTTGGTCGTGAGCGTGAGCGCGAGCCGAAGCGACGGGCTGTGCGGAGTCGAGCGGTTCAAAATATCTCCGAAGCGTTCGCGCTCCGAAGGCCGCTGCGCGCTTATGCGCGCCATCAAATACTCTATCGCGGTAAAGACGACGTTCGGGTCGAACGTCCAGATCATCTCGTATGTCTTTGAGTGGTTGTTGCTCTCGTCAGGCAAGGCGTAAGAAGCAAGCAGCCCGCAGAACCGCTGATCCATGACGAGTATGAACGGGCCGGTTTCGAGCGAGTGATATTCGCGTTCTTCAAGGAGGGAAAGGTTCTCGCGCGGGTCGACCTTCCAGGTACGCGTCTGGCATTCGCGGTCGCAAGAGAACAGGTACAGGTGTCTCGCCTTCTCAGCAAGCTTAGATGATCTTTCGGCCTCGCGTGAAGCGGTACCGTCGAGGCAGCGGCCTTCGATGACAAGCGCCGAGAGCTTGTTTTCGATCACCACATCCTCAAAATAACGGACTAGCCTCGTAAGCGTCTGCTCGTTGCACCGGACAGGCGCAAACTCATCGCTATGCTGGTTGGCTAGCACATAAAAAAGTGAGTACATCAAGCTCTGGAGTCTCGTCTTTGCTACGGGTAAAAATTGCGGTGGCCTGAACCAACTCTGGGGACTGAAACTATAATACGCTCTTGATTTTACACCCTGGAAACGGGCTGTCAATTCTTTTGTCGATGACCGGCGCAAGAAACTTTCCTGGCCCGTTTGCGCGAAACTCCAGGCTCAGACGAAAAGGCCGCGCCGGCCAGCTCGTATGTAATTTTTTCACGCGTAGTAAGAAACTAGTACAGGCATCAGCCGGATGCCTGTTTTTAAACCTTGCGGTTGCGCGGATTAAGAGATTTCTACCCTGGCACGCTGTTCGCAGATAGTTTGAGCGCTCGGAGTCTCTGGGCGCAGGTTGTTTTTGATAAGAGAAAAGCAAAACAATATTTAGAATATCCTGGGAGGAAA
The DNA here is from genome assembly GCA_964615905.1 of uncultured Clostridia bacterium. Lineage (GTDB taxonomy): Bacteria > Acidobacteriota > Blastocatellia > UBA7656 > UBA7656 > DATLMR01. The sequence goes on along the minus strand of CAZTUB010000004.1, from coordinate 54,200 downwards.
AGAATGAAGTACAAACTGGCTACAATCATTGCTGTCATGGCGTTTACGGTTGTTTTTGAGAGTGGGTGCGCAACAAAGAAGTATGTACGCAACAGAGTTGCCGAGCGGGTCACGCCGCTTGAGAACCGCACAGGCGAACTCGAAGAGACTTCGCGGCGGAACACGCAGTCAATCGGGGAGCTGAGAACAGGGATCGACGAGGTTGGCACGCGGGCGGGCCGCGCGCAAGAGACAGCAGACCGCGCCGCGGCTTCAGCCGAACAGGCAAGCACGCGCATAACCGGCGTCGAGCGCAACGTCGAAGAGCTTCGCGCGAACCTCGACAAGTATTCGCTTGAGACCACGTCGGTCGTCTTTTTCCGACCGGGCAGCGCAAAGCTCACAAAAGAGGGCATGGCGCAGCTCGACACGCTCGCTTCTCAGATCACAAACCGAAACGGGTTTATCCTTGAGATAGTCGGCTACGGCGACACCGCGAAAGCCACAAGGTACAACCAGAACCTTGCGCAGATGAGGGCCGAATCGGTCCAGCGCTATCTTGCGGATAAGAACAACATCCCCGTCATGCGCATGTTCGCGCTCGGATTCGGCGCGGCAAGACCTTTAACGGAGCAGGTCTCTATGGGCGAGAACGCCCCTACCAATGCGCGCGCGCTGAACCGCCGCGTCGAGATCAAGATACTGACAAATGCCGCCGTCGGCAGCCCTGCGCGGACCGCCGCGACCGGCAGCAATTGATAGATAAGAGCCTAACCGGATAAAAAAAGGCGTGTCCCAGGGGGGCGGGTCATTTCCCGCCCCTTTCGCCTGTAGGACTGCCCCCCACGAGCGCGACGGCCCGCCAGGGCTATTCTTTCACAGCGCGATTCACCCGGCCCTGTTGAAATGCTATAATATTGAGGCAACCGGAGTTATGAGCCTGGCATCACAGGCAGTGAGGCTATGGCTAATCCGGCAAATATACTTATAATGACCGGGACCGCTGAAAGAAGCGAGCCCGCGAGCGACTTTGATCTGGTCAAAGCGGCGGCGGCGGGCGATACGGAAGCCTTCGAGAAGCTCTACGAGCAACATAACAGGCGGGTATATTCGTTGTGCCTGAGGATGCTCGGAAACGCGACTCAGGCAGAGGACCTTACGCAGGAGGTGTTCTTGCAGGTCTTCAAGAAGCTGGGAAGCTTTCGCGGCGATTCCGCCTTCACGACCTGGTTGCACCGTCTTACGGTAAATCAGGTGCTTATGCATTTCCGCAAGCGCGGGGTGAAGCTTGAGCATACGAGCGAAGAGGGCGACTTTACAAACGTCGAGGAGACGCCGCTTCAGAGCACGCGCCGCACGTCGATGATCGACCGGCTGGCCCTGGACAAGGCCGTGGCCGAACTGCCGCCGGGGTACCGCACGGTCTTCGTGCTGCACGACGTCGAAGGGTACGAACACGGCGAGATCGCCGATATGCTCAACGTAAGCGTTGGAACGTCAAAATCGCAGCTGCACAAGGCGAGGATGCGGCTGAGAGATTTGCTGACGAAGAAGTCTGACTAAGGATTGGGTGGATCTGATGTTTTGCAACGAGTGTCAGGAACAATTATCGGATTATATCGACGGCTTTCTGGAGCTGGGCGAGCAGGTGAAGCTTGAGCGCCATCTTTCCGACTGTGATCCGTGCCGTGTAGTCCGCGATGATCTCTTACAGATCGTGCACTTCGGGCGTCATCTGCCGCAGCAGACGCCGTCCGGCGTTGTCTGGACGCGCATACGCGCAGGGATCGAGGCCGACAGGCCTTCCGGGCTTTCGTCGCGCGCGCGCGGCTGGTGGATGATGATGCAGGGCCGCTATTTCAATCTCAACCTGCCGCAGCTTGCGGCAAGCGCGCTTGCGCTGGCTATCGTCGTCTCTACGGCCATACTGGTAGTGCGGCAGGGCGATTCCGGCCAGCCGCAGATGATAAGCAACGCGGTCGCGTCCATGCCCGGCGGCGCGAACCTGCTCTCCAACAGCGACGTCAAGGAGCTTGAGCAGCGTATAGAGATGCTCAAGAGCGAAGTCGACCGGCGAAAAGAGACGTGGACCCCGGAGGTGCGGCTCGCTTTCGAGCGGAATATGGTTAACGTCGACCAGTCGCTTGTCGAATGCCGAACCGGGCTGAGCAAGAACCCCTCCGACGAGTTCTCGCAAGACCTGATGTTGAACGCCATTCGCGAGAAGATGCGCGTGCTGGAAGGGTTTGCCAGTTTCTAACCAGATCGATGAAGATTAAGCGTTTTCTACAGGCATTACCGATCCTTATCCTCATTTTCTTGCCCGGCGGCGGGCGGGCCGACCTGGCCGAGATGTACGCAGGGTTCGAGCGCACATATTCGCCGAGGGGGGCGGCTCACCTTACAATCTCTAATATCCACGGCAACATCAACGTGACGACCTGGCACCGCAAGACCATTACGGTCCGCGCGGTCGACACGGGCGCGATGGCAATCGAAGACCAGGTGCGGGGCAACGATATACGCGTGACGGTAAGGCGCGGGACGCGCGACGGCACGACCAATTTCGAGGTGGCGGTCCCGCCAGATACCTCCGTCTCGCTGCACAACATCATGGGCAAGGTCGATATACAGGGGGTCAACGGCCACATAAGCGTGAAGTCGTTCGACGGGAACGTGAGGATCATGAATGCGCGTGCCGCTTCGGTCGAAGTAAAGGTGACGACCGGCGATGTGATCTTTGACGGCGAGCTTGTCCGGGGCGGCTCCTACTCGCTGCAATCGATGAAAGGCGACATCGACGTTACGCTGCCGAAAGCGACCTCGTTCGACCTTGTGGCCAAAGCCCTTACCGAGAACATAAATCTCAGCGATTTCATATCGAATCTGAGCGGGGCCGACCGAGGGGTAAAAGGGATGCGCGGGACTTATCTGCGCGGCGGGTCGCTTCTGAGCCTCACAGCCTTTAACGGGCGGATACTCCTGCGTAAGAAATGATTCGGAACATTTGAATTCTCGAATCGTACTGTCGGGTGGCGGATCGCAATCCAATAGAAAATTTAGGATACGCGTGTTATAAAATCTTCTGAGCCCCTGAGCGGGCCGGAAGGCGGGCGGGTTTCAGCAAGAAGCGTTTGTGGACGGACTGATCTATTCGATTGAAAGCAGATAGATGACGCGCAAGACAGTAGCTAAATCTACCAAAACCACCACTGCCACTGACGAAGCTGGCGGGCAGCCTCCTGAGCTTGAACCCGAAGCCGAGCAGGCCAGCCCCAGTCTTTTTGAGGACCTGATAGCGGATAAGCCCGAACGCCTCACGCTTGAGACCCTGCTTCCCTTCCTGAAAGAACGTATCGCCTTCGATATGCCGAGCGATCTGAAATACCTCGACAGCGTGCTCGACTACCTCAACGAGCGGCTGGTGAAGCTTGGCATGGTAAACCCCGGAGACTCCGAGGTGCTGATCGCGCTCGACGAGGCGATTGTCAACGCCATCAAACACGGCAACAAGTGCGACCCGGAGAGGGCTGTCCAGATAGTCGCAGAGTTCAGCCGCGAGGGCGTGAGATTCACGATAACGGATGAAGGACAGGGCTTTTCGAAAGACGAAGTCCCGGACCCCACAGACCCCTGCCGCCTGCTTGAGCCGAGCGGGCGCGGCCTCCTGCTAATCAATCACATAATGGACGAGGTCTGCCATAACAACAGGGGCAACCAGATTCAGATGTACAAACGCGCCCCGGACCAGCCTGCAAACGAAGAGTAAACAGTGACAAGTGACGAGTGACAAGAAAGAGGGGAAAGCGAGTGCCGCGCCTATTCTTTCTTGTCACTCGTCACTTGTCACTTGTCACCTTCCCCAAGTTAAGGTCTTGCCTTGTATCGCTCGTAAAGCTCGGTGTGGCGGCTCGTGAGCGGTATCTGGCGACCGTTGATAAAGAGGTGTTTCACCTGTGTCCTTATCTCAAGCGGGTCGCCGTCGGTTACGATGATGTTGGCGATCTTGCCCTGCTCGATTGAGCCGATACGGTCGGCTACCCCGAATATCTCGGCCGGGTATATGGTTACGGCCTTCAGGGCTTCTTCCTTTGGCAGACCGAAAGCCGCCGCCATCCCCGCGTGGTAAGGCAAGTCGCGGGAGTGCGCTGCGTCGAGAGTCTGAAAAGCGATCTTGACGCCCGCTTTTGATAAAATCCCCGCGTTTGAAAATGCCGCGTCGTATGGGTCGTCTTCGTCGGCAGGCATGCGCAGCACGGGGCCGACGAGTACAGGTATGTTCTTGGCCCGCAACTGGTCTGCCACTTTGTAAGCCTCGATTCCGCCCGACAGGATCATCTTCACCTTCATCTCGTCAGCGAAGGCGATTGCGGATTTGATGTCCCGCTCGGACTGCGCTGCGATAACGACAGGCATCGTGCCGCGCACGACCGGCACGAGCGCCTCAAGCCTCAAGTCTGTCTCCATCGGCGGGAGGCTCGCGTCGCGCGCCCGCGCGTCTTTCGCAATGCCGTAGGCCACGGCGTCGCGCAGTATCTTTCTTATCCCTTCGACCTGGCGCTCCTGCTGTCGCCGCGCCTCGGCAATCGAGCCGCCGCCGCCGCCGCCACCGAATCCTCCGCCGAATCCACCTCCACCGCCGCCCGGCCAGTTGATGTGCATGGCCACGGGCGTCTTCAAGATAAAGTCTTTCGGGACCCATCCGTCGAGGTTTATGAGCGCGCTGCGGCCCGCGATCTGCCCGCCGCGAGGTTCCGTGAGCGCGGTGGTTATGCCGTTGACTCGCGTAACGGCGAAGTGCGCGCTGTCGGGGTGTATGGCAACATCGACGTGGACGTTCGCGTTGTTGTTGCCGATCTCGCCCGTGTCGACAGAGCCCGCCACCGAGCTTATCTCGATTAATCCGAGCACCGTCCCCGAATCTATCATCCCCGGATAGACCGAAAGCCCGGAAGCGTCTATCACGCGCGCGCCCGCCGGAACGCTCGCGCCTGCGCCGACGGCTGCGATCCTGCCGTTTGAAATCACTACCGTCCCGTTTTCGATGACAGGCCCGGTCACGGTCACGATCCTTGCGTTTCGGATGGCGTAGGTTTCCGCGCTGCCCTGCGTAGTGCTTTGTGCCCGGACGCTGCCGCGCAAACCGGAGACGAGCGCAACGCCGAAGACTACACCTGCGATGAGTATCATTAGTCTTTTCATCATTCTTCTCCTTTCAGCGCGAGCCTACTGCCTGGGGCGCGGCTCGTTTGGCGGCGGCACGCGGTCCTGCGGGCGCGGCGTCTGCCCCGCTCCTGCCTGCTCGCGCTCCCGCTTTATCAGGTCTTCCTTCTCGCGTTTGAGAATCTCGCGCTGGCGTATGTCCTCGTTGCGATCAAAATATACCTCGCCCTCGATGATCGTAGTCTCCGGCACGGTGTAGACCGAAAACGGGTGCTGGCTGAAGATGACGAGGTCTGCGTCCTTGCCGACATCAATCGAGCCCGTTCGCTTGTCGATGCCGAGCTGCTGCGCGGCGTTTAGCGTGATGGTTCTGAGCGCCTCTTCTTCGCTCATGCCGCCGTACTTGATCGCCTTGGCTGCTTCGAGGTAGAGCCGCCGCGCTCGCTCGTCCGAGTCGGAGTTTATCGAGACGTTGACCCCGCGCGAAGCCATCAACGCCGCGTTGTAGGGGATGGCGTCGTATGCTTCCTGCTTGTAGCCCCAGAAGTCCGCGAAAGTCGAACCGGCTGCGCCGTGCGCGGCCATCTCTTTGGCCACCTTATACCCTTCGAGCACGTGCTGAAGCGTCTTCACCTTGAACCCAAGCTCGTCGCCGAGGTTCAACAGCATGACGATCTCGTCCGCGCGGTAACAGTGCGAGTGTATGACCCGCTTGCCTTCCAGTATCTCGACCAGCGGCTCAAGCTCAAGGTTACGTTTCGGAGCGATAGCGTTTTTGTCCGAGTTCTTCCTGGCCTCATAAGCCTGCCATTCGCGCTGATACTCTTTGGCGCGGATGAACGCGTCGCGTATCACCTCTTCTACGCCCATACGCGTGTTGGGGTAACGAGGCGACAGCGCGCTCGGCTGAAAAGGGTTGGGCTGAAAAGCAGACCGCTTGGGGTTCTCGCCCAGCGCGAACTTGATGCCCGGCAGGGCTTCGGGGATAAGCCATTGCTCGACGGGCTTATTCCGTTTCAGCTTGAAGACGGCGTTCTGCCCGCCAATCGCGTTGGCAGACCCGTGAAGGACGTTGACCGTAGTCAGCCCGCCCGCAAGCTGTCGATAGACATCGGCGTCGTAAGGGTTTATCACGTCCTGTATTCGGACCATCGAGGTGACGGAGAAAGAGCCTTCGTTGACGTTGCCGTCAACCGCCGTGTGCGAGTGCGCGTCGATGATGCCGGGGATGACGTACTTGCCCGTGGCGTCGATAATCACGGCATTCGCGTCGCGCGCTCGCAGGTTGGTTCCGACCTCCGCGATCTTGCCGTTGCGAATCAGGATCGAGCCGTTGTTGATAGTGCCGCGCGAAGCCGTCAGGATGGTCGCGTTCTGTATCAGCATCTCGCGTGGCGCGGTCGACGAGGTCGCCGTCTGACGCTGGTTCCGCTGCCCGCCCTGAGCAAAGGCGGCCGCCACCAGCACGAGCGACAAGAGTAGGGAAAGCATCACGTTTGACTTTTTCATAAAAGACTCCCGTACAGAATCATTGCGGCTTTGTGCCGGTGAAGTTGAATGACCCAAGCGCCGGAAGCGTGAAGACGCCGCGCATGGAGTTGCCTTCGATATTGCCGGTAACGCTGGCGTCTATGGTGTCGGAGGAGATTTGAATGCTGACGGAAAACCTCAGCTCGCTGCCTGCCACCTGGACATTTCTAACCGGGTAAGTGCCCATCGGGCCCGCCAGCGTGCCGACGATCTGCTGCCCTTCGCGCCGGAGATTGAGGGTGACGTTCTGATCGCCCTGAGGTGTGGTTACCACAAGGCTCCACTCGCCCGTCGGGTCAACGGCTGAGGCCGCGGGCTGCGCGCCCGGCTGCGCGCCGGGTCTGCCCTGAGCCGCGCCTGCCGAAGGCTCAGGCCGTCTCAGATCGATCTCTCTGCCGTCGATAAAGACGTGGCGGACGCGAGTCTCTCTGGCCAGCAGGTCGCCGCTTGTCACAACGAGGTTGGCGATCTTCCCGGTTTCGATTGTGCCGAGCTGGTCGTCGACGTCGAATATCTCTGCCGCGTTCTTTGTCAGGGCGCGGATGGCGGCCTCTTTTGGCAACCCTCTCTCAACAGCCCGCTGAACGTTCCCCAAAAACTCCTGCGGGCGGAGCGAGCCGGACATAAAAGCGAACTTCACCCCCGCGCGCTCAAGCTGCGCCGCGCCTGCCGGTATCTCCGCTCGCTGTCTGAGCACACGCAAGGAGTCGGGCACGTCGGCCGGCTGGTCCGCGGGCCGCTTTGGAAAATCGACCGACAGGATCACCGGCACGTTCCTCGATTTGAGCATATCCGCCACGCGATAGCTGAACGACGCGCCCGCAATGATCGGCTTGAGCTTGAACTCATCGGATATCATCAGCGCGCGCCGTATGTCGCCTTCGCTGTTGGCTATGAACAGGACGGGCAGCGAGCCGCGAAGCGCGGGCTGGAGCGCCGCGAGCTTCCTGTCGTATTCGGGCCGTGGCACGCCGCGCTTGACGCGGTTGAACCTGTCCAGCTCGTCGCGGTAATGCTGCGCGTCGTAAAAAGATTGGCGAATAAACGACACAGTCCCCATCAGCGAATTCGGAAACTCGCCCAAAAATCCAGAGGTGGTCGTGAACTGCACTGTCAGGGCGACGGGCGTGCGCAACACAAGCTTCGACGCGTCCGCGCCCGCGAGGTTTATCAGCGCGCTCTGGCCCGCGAATATCCCCTGGCGAGGGCTTGTCAAAGCCGCTGTCAGCCCGGCGTTGCGCGCGTCTTCGAGCCCCGCGCCGTCCGGCCTCACAAGGTCTGCGGCCAGGATAGTCGGGTCGCCAAGCGATTGACTTGGCTGTGCGGCTTGTTGAGCAACGACCACGGCGACGCCTCCCGGCCCGCCGCCTGCGGATCTTGCGGGCGCGGGCAGCGCGAGGCTTGTGAAACCGTCGATCAAGCCGGGATAGACTATCAACCCCGTCCCGTCTATCACGCGAGCGTCGGCGGGAATCTTCGCGTTATCGCCGACATCTGTGATCAAGCCGTCGCGAAAGACCACCGTGCCTCTTGAGAGGGTCCTTCCCGTCCCCGTAACAATCTGGGCTCCTCTGATTGCGTAAACGTTTGGCCCTTCGAGCCGCGCGACCGGCGCTTGCACAAGCAAGACGATAGCGGTCGAAAGCGACAGGGCCAGGCTCCAAAACACGCCAGCCAGTCGCCGCTTGCCCAGAGGCAACCGGACCCGTGGCCGTGAGCGTTCCTGGTTCGTCATCATCTGGCCTCCTAAAATGTAGCGGTTGGTAAAGGTAAGACGGAAATTGAATCCTTGACTTTGTTCTTTTCGGAATACGCGTCCACTGTCAGGTTGCTAAATCTATAGCAAAGCTTCATTATCTGCAAGCGGTGTACACCGCAACCGGTCGGTGATAATCTTGGATTACAAATAAGGAGATTGGCAATGGCTGACGGACAGTTCGATAAAGACTTCGGCTATCTGATCCCGTTTCTCGACAAGGTGGCGGCAGCGGCCGAAGCCCTCGCGGACCCGGCTGCAAAGGCCGAGCTGACAAAGCTGCTGGCAGGCGAAAAGCAACGGTGGGTGCGCGCGCGCCAACTGTTGTCGGGCGCGTCCGCCTCGCCTCAGGCGGCCGACCGCGCGCCCGTCGCCGCAAGGCTGCCTGCCGAACCGTCAGCTAAGCAAGAGGCAGAGCCTGCGCGGTCTTTCACCGTGGGCAGTCTAAGACCGCGAGGGTAATTATAGAAAGAGAGATATTCAACGCATGCGATATGTCGCTTTTTCCCTGCTATTGATAATCTTTTGCTCGCCCGCTTTTTCACAATCCAAGACAGATTCGGTCGATAAGTTCAAACAGCTCGAAGAGGTATTGCCGACGCCCACAGAATACCGCGCGGCGTCAGGCGCGCCCGGCCACAGGTACTGGCAGCAGCGCGCCGATTACAAGATAGACGTTGAGCTTGACGATCTGAAACAGCGCATCATCGGGTCAGAGACGATAACCTACTTTAACAACTCTCCCGACACGCTCCGTTATCTGTGGTTGCAGCTCGACCAGAATGTCTTTGCGAAAAGCTCGGACACGTACTCGACAGAGGCCGCGCCGAGCCTCGACAAGATACCGTTCGACAAGCTTGAAAGCGCCATCGGCAGAAACTTCGACGGCGGCTACCGGATCACGGCCGTGCGCGACAACCGGGGCGCGCCGCTCGCGCACCAGATAGTAAAGACCATGATGCGCGTCGATTTGAAGTCGCCGCTCGCGCCGGGCCAGTCGGTCGTCTTTTCGGTCGACTGGAACTACAACGTCTCTGACCAGAGGAAGCTTGGCGGGCGCACCGGCTACGAATACTTTCCCAAAGACGGCAACTATCTTTATGAGATAGCGCACTGGTTCCCGCGCCTTGCGGCCTACAACGACGTGAGCGGGTGGCAGCATAAACAGTTCCTCGGCGCGGGCGAATTCACCCTCGAATTCGGAAATTATCGCGTGAGCATCACCGCTCCCGACGACCACATCGTCGCCTCTACGGGCGTGCTTCAAAACCCTTTGCAGGTCCTTACAAAAACTCAGCGCGACCGCCTTGAGCAGGCGAAGACCGCCTCAAACCCAGTGCTGATAGTTACGCCCGCAGAGGCGCGTGCGAACGAGTCGAACAAGCCTCGCGGCAAAAAGACCTGGATTTTCCACGCGGACGACGTGCGAGACTTCGCCTTCGCTTCGTCGCGCAAATTCATCTGGGACGCGCAGCTCCACAACGTCGAAGGCAACCGCGTTATGGCGATGTCTTACTACCCCAAGGAAGGTAACCCGCTGTGGGAGAAGTATTCGACTCACGCCATCATCCACACGCTGAATGTATACTCGCGTTATTCGTTTACGTACCCTTACCCTGTGGCGATCTCCGTCAACGGCCCCGTCGGCGGGATGGAATACCCGATGATCTGCTTCAACGGCCCGCGTCCCGAAGAAGACGGCACATACACAGCGCGCTCCAAGTACGGGCTGATCTCGGTCGTGATCCACGAAGTAGGGCACAACTACTTCCCTATGATCGTCAACTCCGACGAGCGGCAATGGACATGGATGGATGAGGGGCTCAACACCTTCTTGCAGTATCTTTCAGAGCAGGAGTGGGAGCGCGATTACCCGTCGCGGCGCGGCGAGCCGAAAAATATCGTCGAGTACATGATAAGCGACGCGCAGGTCCCTATCATGACGAACTCGGAATCGCTGCTCCAGTTCGGCAACAACGCTTATGCGAAGCCTGCGACCGCGCTCAATATACTGCGCGAGACAGTGCTCGGCCGCGAGCTCTTCGACTTTGCCTTCAGAGAGTATGCGCGCCGCTGGAAGTTCAAGCGCCCGATGCCCGCAGATTTCTTCCGCAGCATGGAAGACGCTTCGGGCGTCGATCTGGACTGGTTCTGGCGCGGCTGGTTCTACACGACCGACCACACGGACATTTCTGTGGAAAACGTGCGGCTCTACACGCTCGACACGCGCAACCCCGACACGGAAAAGCCTGAGGCGATGAAACAGCGCGAGGCGCAGCCCGAAACTCTATCGCAACAGAGGAACCGCGACATTCCAAAACGCGTTGAGCAGTTCCCTTCGCTCGCCGATTTCTATAACACATACGACGAGCTGAAAGTCACCGCGCACGACCGCGCAGAGTATCAGAAGTTTCTCGCAACCCTGACGGAGCAGGAGAAGCAACTGCTCAACACGGGGTTCAACTTCTACCTGATCGACCTGAAAAACGTCGGCGGGCTCGTCATGCCCGTGATCTTCGAAATCGAATACACCGACGGGACGAAAGAAGAGATGCGCATCCCGGCCGAGATTTGGCGCTACAACAACTCGCAGGTGTCAAAGCTCATCGTGACAAACAAAGAGATCAAGACCGTCGCGCTCGACCCGCGCCTTGAGACGGCCGACGTCGACGTATCGAACAACTTCTTCCCGCGACGAGTCGTCAAGACGAAGTTCCAGACCTTTAAAGAAGAGCAGAAGCCCAACCCCATGCAGTTGCTCGAAGGTAAGCCAGTGCCGCGCCCGGAGGGCAACCGATGAAGATTCGGTATAAAGCTATCGCAATGGCTTTCGTGGCGTGCGGCCTGTTCTCTCACTCGGTTTTGAGCGGCTCCGCGCTCGCTCATAAATTCCACGAAAGCCTTGCCCTGCTCGAATACAACGCCGAAAGCCGCTCGGTAGAGATGACGTTCAGGCTCTTTGCCGACGACCTTGAGAATGCATTGAGCAGGCGAAGCGGCAAGATCGTTCGGCTCGGCAAAACGCGCGATGTCGAGGCGCAGACGCTCGCCTATATCAAAGACCGGTTCGAGCTGAAAAACGGCCACGGCGAGGCCAAGCCTTTCGCCTGGGTCGGCATGGAGACAAAGGTCGATACGGTGTGGGTGTATGTCGAGGCGCTGATGGCCAAAGGCTTGGAGGGGGCGCAGGTTCGCAACCGAATCTTCTTCGAGCTTTTTGACGACCAGATAAACCGCGTACACATCACATACGGCGGCGGCAAGACCGATCTTGTTTATAAACCCGGCGATTACTCTTTCAAGGCCATCCCGGCCGCAAAAAAATAGCCTTGCTTGAACCCTTTGAAGAACCTCCCCGACGGGTAGAGAGCGCCACTTTCAAACAGCGCCGCGCAGTCTCTTTTGCCGAGGCGTTTCGTTTCTGGCTCAAGCTCGGCTTCATATCGTTCGGCGGCCCGGCTGGCCAGATAGCCATCATGCACCGCGAGCTTGTAGAGCGAAGGCGGTGGCTGAGCGAGGAGCGGTTCCTGCACGCGCTCAATTACTGTATGCTGCTGCCGGGGCCGGAAGCAACACAGCTTGCCATCTACATCGGCTGGCTTATGCACAGAGTTTGGGGCGGGATAGTGGCGGGCGCGTTCTTTGTCCTCCCGTCGATATTCATTCTGCTGGCGCTCTCTTACGCATACGCCGCCTACGGCCACGTGGCCGCAATTGCCGGGATAGTTTCCGGGTTCAAGCCGGTGGTCGTCGCGATAGTCGTAGAGGCAGTGCTTAAGATCGGCAGCCGCGCGCTCAAGCGTCGTATTCATTTCGTGCTCGCGTTGTCGGCTTTCATCGGCATCTATTTCCTGCACATCCCCTTTCCGCTCATCGTGCTCGCGGCCGCGCTCGCAGGGCTTGCGGGGTCAAGGCACACGCCCGGCCTGTTTATCAACACCGCCGCAAACGACAAAACAGGGCCAGGCAAGCCCGCAGAAGCTTTGGCCGGGCCTGCGCTGCTGCCGCTCGTGATAGATGACGAGCAGCCGCCGCCCGAATACACTCGCCCGTCCGGGCGGCGCGCGGCGAAGATAGTAGCCGTAGGCCTCGCCTTATGGCTGATCCCTTTCATCGGGATAATCACCTGGCAAGGGTATGACCAGATTCACGCGAGCGAGTACCGCTTTTTCACACAGGCCGCGCTGGTCACATTCGGCGGAGCCTACGCGGTGCTCGCTTACGTGACGCAGGCGGCGGTAGGCTCTTACGGCTGGCTCACAGAGGCGCAGGCGGTTGACGGGCTCGCGCTTGCTGAGACAACGCCGGGGCCGCTCATAATGGTCTTACAGTTCATAGGGTTTATGGCGGCGTGGAATCATCCCGGCTCGCTGCCACAGACCGCGAGCGCGATCACAGGCGCGCTTGTCACAACCTACGTGACGTTTCTCCCGTGCTTCTTTTTTATCTTCCTCGGCGCGCCTTATATCGAAATCTTGCGCGGCAACAGCCATCTTTCGGGCGCGCTTTCGGGTGTAACCGCCGCGGTCGTCGGGGTTATCCTGAACCTCGCGCTCGTATTCGGCGCGGCGGTGATCTGGCCCGGCGGAGTTGCGGGAGGCACAGACTGGTTCGCCGCCTCGGTGTCTGTCGCGGCTTTCATAGCCCTCTACCGGCTGAGGGCCGACGTGCTGTGGGTAGTGCTCGCCGGAGGGCTGGTCGGGTTGATCCGAGCTTTGATTTTTCGAGGCGTAATTTTCGGGTGAGCATTTGCCGGTGAACGATAAGGCAACCGATTCTTTGGAAAGTCGACCCGCGAGCTTCCGCGCGCGCGCATACGACCTGCTTGGGATCGAGCGCAACGTCGCGGCGGCTTCGTCGGCCTTTTTCCTGCTCGGACTGGGCGAAGAGCTATGGAGAAAGTTCCTTCCCAAGTACCTCGAATCGCTCGGAGCCTCGACCTTCACCATAGGCGTGTTCGGCACGGTAAGAGATTTTCTCGACGCAATCTATCAGTACCCCGGCGGGTGGTTTGCCGACCGATTCGGTCGCCGCAGGGCCTTTCAAGGCTTTATCATGCTGGCCTCGCTCGGCTACCTGTTTTACATGCTGAGCCCTTCGTGGCCCTTCGTATTTATAGGCCTCGTATTTTCTATAGCGTGGGTGAGCATGGCCTCGCCCGCGATCTTCGCCGTCATAGCCGACGCGCTGCCAAGGCAGAGGCGCGCTCGCGGCTTCACCCTTCAATCTATCTTGAAACGGCTGCCGATGACCGTCGCTCCAATCATCGGCGGTCTGCTGATAGCGAAGCTGGGCGTTACAGGCGGCGTCCGCGCGGGGCTTGCGGCCACTATCGCGCTCGCTTTAATCTCGATGCTGATAATCCGGCGAATAGATTTGCCGATCACGACAGGCGAGCGCGTAAATATAGCGGGAGTGTGGCGGTCATTTCACACGGCGCTAAGACGGCTATTGATCTCTGACATCATCATTCGCGCGTGCGAAGGGATGGCGGAAATCCTGATAATAATTTACGTGACGAACATAATAGGCCTGGGCGTCTCCGAATACGGGCTGTTAGTAGCGATCCAGATGGCAGTCTCGATACTGGCATACCTGCCCGCGGCGCGGCTGTCCGACCGAATCGGGCGGAAGCCTTTTGTGGTTGCGACATTCGTCTGCTTCGCGCTCTTTCCCGTGGCAGTCGTCTTATCGTCAGGGTTCTGGTCTCTCGCAGGGGCGTTTGTGATAGGCGGCCTGCGCGAAATCGGCGAGCCTTCACGCAAAGCGATGATAGTCGATCTGGCCGAGTCGCACGTCCGGGCGCGAACAGTCGGTCTATACTACTTGATACGCAGTTTGAGTATTACACCCGCATCGGCCGTCGGCGGGTTGATCTGGACCGTCTCGCCTAAGCTCCCTTTTCTGATCGCAGGCGCGATTGGTCTGGTCGGCGTGCTGGTTTTTGCCCTGACGGTCGAAGAGAGATATGCTAGCTAGCAGTGACAATTTCCAAAGGAGTTTGAAGTGACCATAAGCAGCAATCCGCCCGGCCCGAAGTCGAAGCCTCTCGTCGGCCACTTGATCGAGTTTCGCAACAACCCGGCAGACTTTTTGCTCAGGCTTGCGAGAGAGCACGGCGACATCGTCCATTTCAAGCTCGCCACGCGCGACCTCTACCTGATTAATAACCCCGACTATATTCGCGACGTGCTCGTGACCAACAACAAGAACTTCGTCAAGAGTCGCGGGCTTGAGATGGCAAAGCAATTTCTAGGCGAAGGGCTGTTGACCAGCGAGGGCGAGTTCCATCGTCGCCAGCGCAGGCTGGCCCAGCCGGGCTTTCACCGCCAGCGCATCATCTCTTACGGTCAGGTGATGGTCGATTACGCCACGAGAACGAGAGAGCGCTGGCAAGAGGGCGAGACGATTGACATGTCGCACGAGATGATGCGGCTGACTATGGCAATTGTCGCAAAGACGTTGTTCGACGCCGACGTCGAATCCGAAGCGAAAGAGATCGGCGAGGCGCTCGGCACGGTCGTACAGTTCTTCAACCGCATCACTATGCCGTTCCCAAAGCTGCTCAACATGCTGCCGCTTCCGAGCAACTTCCGTTACGAGAAGGCAAGAAGGCGGCTCGACTCGACCATCTTCCGAATTATCGACGAGCGCAGGGCGAGCGGCGAGGACCGTGGCGACCTGCTCTCTATGCTGATGCTGGCCGAAGACGAAGAAGGCGACGGCGGGCAGATGACCAATACGCAATTGCGCGACGAGGCGATGACCATCTTCCTTGCGGGGCACGAAACGACCGCGAACGCTCTAACGTGGACGTGGTACCTGCTCTCGGAACACGCGGAGGTCGAAGCCCGGCTGCACGAAGAGATAGACACAGTGCTGGGCGGGCGGCTTCCCTCGGCTGAAGACGTGCCGCGCCTCGGCTACACTATGCGCGTCTTTTCAGAGGCGATGCGTCTATACCCGCCCGCCTGGACAATCGGACGCCGCGCCTTGAATGATTACGAAGTCGGCGGGTACGTGCTGCCTCGAAACTCGATTCTTCTGATGAGCCAGTGGGTCATGCACCACGACGAGCGATATTACAAGGACGCGTTCAAGTTCGATCCCGACCGCTGGACTCCCGAACTGCAAGCATCGAGGCCAAAGTTCTCATACTTCCCCTTTGGCGGCGGCCCTCGCGTCTGCATAGGCGAGCAGTTTGCCTGGATGGAAGGCGTCCTGCTCGTAGCCGCGCTCGCTCAAAAATGGCGCATGCGGCTTACCCCCGGCCACACGGTAGAGACGCAGCCGCTCATAACATTGCGCCCCAAACACGGCATGCCAATGAGGGTCGAGCAACGCAAGAGCGCGGTCAACCGCGCGGCCCCGCTCATTCCTCACAGCCCCGAATTAAACGCGCACGAAGGGGCAAGGGTGTAGTCAAAAAGTAAGTAACGCGCTAATCGAACAGACCGTTGACGTAAGCGTCGGGCGAGAACTCTATAAGGTCGTTCATCTGCTCGCCGACGCCGACATAGCGAATCGGGATGCCAAGCTCCTTGGCTATCGCTATCACGATGCCGCCTTTGGCCGTGCCGTCGAGCTTTGTGAGTACGAGGCCGGTGACCGGGACGGCGCGCGTGAACTGGCGGGCCTGTTCAAGCCCGTTCTGGCCTGTCACCGCGTCTATAATCAGCAGGACTTCGTGGGGCGCGCCCTCGATCTCGCGGCCCGCGATGCGGCGCATCTTCTCAAGCTCTTGCATCAGGTTGGTCTTTGTGTGAAGACGGCCCGCCGTATCGACTATCAAGACATCCGTATTGCGCGCCCTGGCGGAGCTGATCGAGTCGAACAGCACGGCCGAAGGGTCTGTTCCTGGCTTCTGCTGCACAATCGGAACGCCGGAACGTTCGGCCCAAATGGCAAGCTGATCGTTTGCCGCCGCGCGGAAGGTATCCGCCGCGCAGACCATCACTTCGTTGCCTTCGCTCTTTATCCGGTGCGCGAGCTTGCCGATAGTCGTAGTCTTGCCCACGCCGTTTACGCCGACGATCATAACCATATAAGGTTTTATGTCGAGCGGCACTTCGGTCTCTGACGCCACGGTCCCGCGCTTGCGGTTGCGCTCGGCTGAATCGAGTATGGCTCGCAGCTCGGTCTTGATAAGCTTCTTCAGCTCGTCTACGTCGTTCAGCTGTTTGCGCTGAACCTGCTGCCGCGCCTTGTCGATGATCTCAAGCGAGGTTCCTACCCCGATGTCCGCGCCGATCAACGCCTCTTCGAGCTGGTCCAGAACTTCCGCGTCTATCTCGCGTTTGCCTGCGATGACCGAGTCGATCTTCTCTGACAGGGTTTCGCGTGTAGACGCGACGGCGGTCTTGAACTTATCGACGAAACCCTCTTCCGGCCCTTCGTCACGCCGCGCGGCTATCTCCGCTTCTTCGGCCGTGGCCGCTCGATTGAGTCCGAGCGATATGAACTCTTCTTCTTTTTTGCGCTTCCAGAATAATGCCATAATCCAGAACTTGGCCTTTCGATAAAAGCGCGGCTTCTCAGGCAAGCCGCCGAGCCTCCTCACGAACTGTTAAGCTTAGCACCCGCTTTTAAACAGCGTCAACAAAGCGGTCGTATCCATCGCAACAGATTAATAATATCCTGAACCCGTGCGTGTCGTGTTAAAACTTGAATGACCGGAAGGGGGCGCATATAATGCGAACCGGGCTGCCTCACCCGTCAATCTTTATAATTAGAGCATCTGGCGTAAAACATGGGTTACCGAACATATTCGAGCACTGATAAAAGACCGGCACAGCGGGTTATCTCCTGGGCGCTTGCGTTTGCGATGCTGATTGCGATTGCCGCAACGGATGCGGCGGCTGAGAAGAGGTCGCGCTCTCGCAGCAAAGCCGCTAAGACCAGCGTCAAAAAAGAGAAGAAATCTCGTTCATCGAAACGCGAGCGCGGGAGCCGCGCCGAGTCGCGCAAAGGAAAGCGCGGGCGCAAGAGCGACCGCATCGCTCGGCGCAGGGGCAGACGCAATAGCCAGGTAGTAGCCCGGTCAAGCCGCGAGCGGCAGAACACGTCCGAGGTCGAAGAGCCGACGGCTCCGCCGCAGCCGCGCTCATTGGCTTCGGGGATCTCCTCAGAGCGAGTCACAGAGATTCAAAACGCCTTGATACAGGCAGGGGTTCTCGAAGGCCCCGCGTCTGGGACTTATGACGAGGGAACCAGTGACGCGATGAAGAAGTTCCAATCGCGAAACGGGCTGCCGACGACAGGCTTGCCTTCGGCCCACACGCTGAAGCGACTCGGAGTTTCAAAACGAAGTAATGATGGATACGCGGTCCCTGTTACGACTGCGAGCAAAGAAGGAAAGAGCCGCCCCCAGGCTCCCTGAAGCGCAGATAGAGTAGCGAAGGGATGGCCCCCTTCGCTAACTGGCCTCCCCCCAGGTTAACGGAAACAAGGACAGAAATTATGCCGGAAGACTATTTCAAAGAGAGGCTCCGCGCCCAGGAAGACGAGATCGAATCGCTCAATATGGTGCTTGAGCTCGCGCGCCAGCGCGGCAACAAGAAACTCATGGGCGTCTCGCGCAAGCGCCTGGATATGGCCCTGCGCCTGCGCGAGATGTACCGGCGACTCCTTCTCAGAACTGAAAACTGAATCGTGAAGAGTGACAAGTAAACAGTGACAAGTGACAAGAAAGACCTCACGCGGCTTTAATTCCTTTCTCTTTCTTGTCACTTGTCACCTGTCACTGTTTACCTCCTCAATCTTTCCCGCCGATGCGAAGGCGCAGGCCGACGCTGAAGTTCAGCCGTTGAGCCGGGAAGCCCAGTATCTCTTCGTAATCCTCGTTGAAAAGGTTCTCGACACGCGCAAAGGCCGTCAATGAGCGTGTGACATGATAGCTTCCCGCCAGATTGACTTTCGCGTAGCCGTCATTGAAAAAGGGTCTGCCCGAAAGATCAAACCTCGCCCCGCTTACAGGGTCTATGTCCCGCCTTCTTCCGACGATTGAGCCGTCAAGTGTCAGGTCGAATCTGCGGTCTACCCAGCTAATATCGAACGCGCCCGAATGGCGCGGTCTGCGGACCAGGGGCAAGCCAAGCTCAAGATCGAAAGCCTCGCCGCGCTCAAGCAGCGAGCGCAGGTATGTGTAGCTCGCGCCGAGACGCATTTTCAGAAAGGGTCTGGCAGCGCCGACTAACTCTATCCCCCGCGCGGACGCTCTTTCTAGATTTATAAAGTTTGTCAGTCTGCCGTCAGGTAGTCTCACAGGCCCGAACGTCAAAGGGTCGAGCGTAAAGATAATCAGGTCGCGGAAGCGATTGTCGAAATATGTGAATTCAAGCGAGACGCGGCGGTTGAGAAACTCCTGGACCGCCCCCAGATCGAAGCTGACCACCCGCTCAGGGTCCAGGCTCGGATTCCCAAGGAAGAACGAGCTTGGGCTGAACGCTTCGTCTAACGACGCCTCTTTGATGCCCGTGCCGAAGCTCGCCTTGAGCCGCGTTGCTCCGAGAGAGCTGTTGTCGTTATGACGACGCGCAAGCACTGTGACCGCAATTTTCGGATTGGCCGCGAAGCCGAAACCCACGTCGCCCGACGGAACAGGAGAGCCAAGCGACTCAAGCGTCCGGCTCAAATCTGCCGGTACGCCCCCCGCGTTCCGTTCCAGGCGTACGCCCGCAGTCACAAACAATCGCTCGCGCACGCTGAACTGGTCTTGAACGTAAAAGCCGAGGTTGTCGCGGTCGGGAGTCGACCGGCTGAAGTCTCCGACTATCGCCGCCGATTCGCGCTCGAAGTCTATCCCCGCTGTCAGCACGTTCGAGTTTGTAAGCGCGGCGATTGTCTGATACTGAAACCCTGCGCGCTTCTGATGATTCTGGAACCTTGTGGCGAAGTCTGTCCCAAACGGCTGTGGAGGCTGGCCCGGTCTGAGTAAGTCTTGAGCTGCGGGGTCAAAGCTGAGAGTGTCAAACTCAGAGTAGGTGAGCCGGGCGGTCTGGCTCCAACGCGATGTGGTAGCCCAGTCGAACGTTGCGGCAAACGCGATGTCGCGATGCTTTTGCCGTTCGTCCGGGTCTACGAAAAGAAAGCGGACCGGCCCCGGGACGCCAGCCGTGTTGTTGTTCCAACGCGAGGTGAGTCGCAGCTCTGCGCTCGGCGCGAGTTGAAACCCTAGATTGAGCGAGGCCGAGCGATTGATAAAATCATTGTTGTCGAATCGCCCGCTTGTAGACTGAAACCCGAAGCTAGCGGAGTAATCGAACCACCCCGCAAGCCCGGAAAGACGCGCGACCTCGCGGTGAAAATCGAGATTGCCGCCTTCGGCAGAAAGCTCAAGCTCAGGCGTCGATGTAGCGCCTCGGCGCGTGAACAGTTGTATGACACTTGTCATCGCGTCGGACCCGAATAACGCGCTACGCGGGCCGCGCACCACTTCTATGCGGTCGAGATTTTCCGGCGTGAGCGCCGAAAAATCGAAAAGCCCGCCCGCTTGATTTACGGGCACTCCGTCGATGAGCACCTTGTTGTAATCCGACTCGCCGCCTCGCGCGAAGATCGTTGTCAGCCCGCCTCGCCCGCCCGATTGTGTGACGACAAGGCCGGGCACCTGGCGCAGCGACTCTGACACAAGCGACTGGTTCTCGCGTTTCAACTCGTCCTGGCCGAGCACGCTCACAGACCCGGCGAGCTCGGCGATTGGCGTGTCGGTCCGCGTGGCCGTGACGACCGTATGATCAGAGATGGCAGCGACCGCAAGCCGCACAATTATGTCGTCTGTCGAGCCGGGGCCTACCACCAACCTTTCGACCTGCGTGAACCCTTCGGCCTCGGCCGTCAAGACATACTGGCTGGCCGCGACGTTTGCGAATTCAAAACGGCCTTCGGAATCGGTGCGCGAAACGTGCGCCGCCCGTCCCGGCTTGTCGCGAAGGACGACGCGAGCATCGGCCACCGCAGCGCCCGACGGGTCGACGACGGTTCCCTTGATTCGCTCGCCCGGCGAGGCTGCGTTCGATACGGAAGAAAACAGAACCGCCAGCGACAACGCAACCAGTGGCTGGAGATTGCTGTAGAGCCGTGCGCGCGTTTTTTTTGTGAACATTGTCTTCATGGAATTACTCCTTTTCCGCGAAAGAGAACTTCCCACGGATCGCGCTCGGGTTTCCTGACTTAGCGCCGTACGACTCAACCTACGCCGACGCCTTCCCACCCTTGTGGGCAGTGGCTTTGCGTGCCGGCTTCGTTGCGCATCACAGTTGCGGGACAGTGGCGGCCTCTCACCGCCTTCCCAACGAGGTGCGACCCAGAACATGAGGCTCGCAAGTGACAGTTAAGTGCTACTTCCTGTTACCCGCGATTTTAGAAAGAACAGTGATGCGAGGAGCATGGCTGACGGGATTCACATCAACCAGCAGCTCCGCATCAAATAGAGCCTTGAGCAGGCTTTCCGATAAGACATCTCCGGGCGAGCCGTAAGCCAGCCGCCTCCCCTGTTTCAGCAACAGTACGCGGCTGGCGAATTCCGCCGCGAGATTCAGCTCGTGCGTTACTACTATGGCCGACAGCCCCTCATCGGTTGTGAGCCTGCGCACAACGTCAAGCATCTTTACCTGGTGCGAGATGTCGAGGTTGGCCACCGGCTCGTCGAGCACCAGCAGCCGTGGCCGGGCGGCGAGCGCGCGGGCGAGCATCACGCGCTGGCGCTCGCCGCCTGAGAGTTGGCTTACGAGGCGGCCGGAAAATTCCCCTGTCTCTGTCACCGTCATCGCCCACTCGGCCTCGCGCAGATCATCTTCGCTCTCGAATCCGATCAGTTGACCCTGAGCGAACCGGCCTTGCAGCACGTATTCGAGCGCGGTCAGCGGGAAACGGACGCTCGACTCTTGCGCGACATACCCGATCCGGCGGGCCACCTCGCGCCGCGACATCTTGGAGAGATCGCGCCCTTCAAACGACACGCTCCCGGCGGCCGGTTTCAATATGCCGATGATCGTCTTGAGCAGCGTGCTCTTGCCCGACCCGTTCGGCCCAAGCACGACCAGCAATTCCCCACCGGCAACGTCGAACGAAATCTCATTTAACACCGGGCGGGAATAACTGAATTTAATGTCTCTTACTTGCAGCATAAGCTCCGAGATCAGCTCGTCTTTCGTAGCAGGTAAACAAAGACCGGCGCGCCGATCATCGCCGTGATTACCCCGATGTGCAGCTCGCGCGGCGCGACCGCCGTGCGCGCAATCGTATCTGTCACGACGAGGAATGTTGCGCCGACAAGCGCCGAAGCGGGCACGACCAGCCTGTTATCACTCCCGCCCGCCAGACGGATTATGTGCGGGATGACGAGGCCCACAAACCCGATTACGCCGCTCACCGCGACCGCCGCGCCTGTAATCAACGACGCGGCGATGTAGACCGTCGCTTTGACCTGTTTGACTTCGACGCCGAGCGCGAGCGCCTCATCCTCGCCAACCATCAGGAGATTCAAGCTGCGCGAGTTGGCGTAGATCACCAGTATTCCGATGACGATAAAGACAGAGACGAGCGGCAGCAATCGAGCCTCCGCGCTAAGGTCGCCCATGAGCCACGAGATGACGCTCCGCTGTCGCTGGTCCGCGACCGATGTGACCAGATAGATGACCATCGAAGAGAGGAACGTGTTGATGATGACGCCAGCAAGTATCAGTCTTTCGCTCGACGCACCCTCGCGGCTCTGGCTCAGGAGCTGAACCGCGCCTATCGTTACGAGCGCGCCGACGAAGGCTGCGAACGGGCGGCTGAGCGGCAACGCTCCTGCGAATAATGTCGCAAGGATCGCGCCGACCGCTGCCCCTGTCGAAACTCCCAGCACGTAAGGCTCCGCGAGCGGATTTCTGAGCAATGCCTGGTACGCAGCGCCTGCGACAGCGAGCGCCGCGCCGACGACCAGGCCCATAAGCACTCGCGGCAATCTTATATCGGCGATGATGGCGCGTTGCTCCGGCGCTACGTCAATCGCGCGGCCCGTGATCTGCGCTTCGATGATTCGCAGGATAGCGCCGACGCCTACGTGCTCGCTTCCGAACGCGACGGCAAGCGCGGTCACCAAGATGAGCGCGGCCAGCAAGACAAGCAGTATTGTGGCGAGTCGCCCCGGCGTGAGCCGAGCGCGGACCCCTTTGAACTCTACTGCGCCGGTCTTTACAGGCGTAACCATATCGCTATTTTTGATCGAGCTTTTCCGCCACCTGCTCCAGCCCTTCGACGATGCGTGGGCCGGGTCTGAGCAGAAGGTTGCTGTCGAGAGTAAATACTCGCCCGGTCTGCGCGGCAGGCGTCTGCCGAAACTGGTTGGGTAATTTATCGTCGCCCGATTGCAGGAAGATCACTTCGGGCCGTCGCGCAATCGCCGTCTCAAGACTGAACTGTGGGAACTCGCTCTTTTCATCAGCCGTGATCGACACGCCGCCAGCTCGCTCAATCAGGTCGTTGACGAAGCTCGTGCCGCCGACAGTAAACAGGGGGCTGGTCCCTATGATAAAGAGCACCTTCGGTCGCGCGCGCCCTGCGACTCGCTCGTCTACGCGGGCTATGCGCGCTTCTAGCGATTCGGCAAGCTCGCGTGCGCGGTCTTCGACTCCTGCCAGCTTGCCTATCTCAGTGATTGAATTGAGCACGCCCTGGATGTTTCGCGGGTTGCTGACATAGACCGGTATCCGCAGATCATCAAGCCTCTGGACAAACTGCTCAAGCTGGCTTGCGGTCGAGACAATGACGAGGTCCGGTTTTGCGGCGATGAGCTTCTCAAGGTTTGGGCGCTGCGTATCGCCCACCTTCTCTTTTTGAGCCGCCTCGGCCGGGTAATCGCAAAACGAAGTGACGCCGACGACTCTATCGCCAAGCCCAAGAGCAAAGAGCGTCTCGGTCACCGAAGGCGCGAGCGATACGATGCGGCGAGGAGCGCGCGCGACCTGAACGCTTCGGCCAAGCTCGTCGGTAACAGTGCGCGATTCGCCCGCGACGGGCTCTTTATCCGAGCAGGCGGCGGCAATCACACAGATGGTCAACAACGACAGCGCGGTTACGATGGCTCGATTCTTCGGCAAAGTAAAAGCTCCCGCCGACCCCTGAGAGTACGGGTCGGCGGGAGCTTTTCGGCTTTTCTTAGTCGAGGCTTCCGCGCACCTGACCCTCTCTCGCGAAGGGTATTCGGCTCGCACACGTGCTCCGGGCAGGTCTCCTGACTAAGCTTCGCGTATGGACTGACTCGCATACGGGCCGCCGGTCGCCTTCCCGATCCGCAGATCAGTGGCCGAGTAACCGGCGGTTAAGAAGCATCACAGTGGCGGGACCGTGCGGGACTCTCACCCGCTTCCCTATTCTCCCCGCTTGCGCGGGACACCCGAAGCCTCAATATGGTCAAACATCGAACTTCTACCGGAAGCTCCGACCGTACCATGCGGTTTGACCGGCAGTCAAATCAAAAGCGGTACGCTCCTGTTTGACAAGCCCGTGGCCGGAAAGATATTCTACATGACAGGAAAGTTTTGACAGGACGCCGCAGGGGCCCCAAGTCCTTGCGGCGATATTTTATTTCGAGGAGCGTCCGAGTTGAGCGAGAAATTGAGGCCGATAGTAGGGATCCCCTGCCGGTTTAACTGGAATACGAACTATTACGAATTGCGCGAGACTTATGCCGAAGCAATTTACGCGGCGGGCGGGACCCCCCTGCTTGTCCCTTTGATCCCGGAGCCTGATTACATCGACACCGTGATGGACCGCTTCGACGCCATATGCCTTTCGGGCGCGGTCAACGACGTGGACCCTCTGCGCTACGGCCACGAGCCGAAGCCCGGCGTGGGGCCTGTCGTGCCACGGCGCGACGACACGGACATGATGCTGCTGGCGGCGGCTGAAGCCAGGCGGCTTCCTGTGCTCGCTATCTGCTTTGGCATCCAGTCGCTCAACGTATATCGCGGCGGCACGCTCATTCAAGATATTCCCACGGAAGTAAAAGGCGCGATCAAGCACATGCAGGGCGAGGTCTTCTGGCGTCGCTCGCACACGGTCAATATCACAGAAGACTCGCTGCTGGCTCGTCTCGCGGGCGCGACAAACGTGCTGACAAACAGCCATCACCACCAGGCTATTGACATCGTGGGCCGCGACCTTGAGCCGATAGCCTGGGCCTCTGACGGCATCATCGAAGCGGTAATCAATACACGGCCCGAACAGTTCGTCCTCGGCATTCAGTGGCACCCGGAAGTCGGCTGGCAAAACGATCCGCTCTCTCAATCGATCTTCAATCACTTTATCGCCGTAACAATCGAGCGTCACCGCGAAAGGTTGAACGAGCCGGTTAAGAGCGAGACGGCCAAGACCGAGGTGAAGGCCGAAAGCTAAACCGTTCCGGGCCTGGCGGCAATTGGCATTATGATCAGAAAAGACAGGCTGGCGTTTGCGGTCCTTTGCGCGGGCCATTTTGTCAGCGACTCGTATTCGAGCATAATCTACCCCCTGCTGCCGCTGCTTCAAGCCAAGCTCAGCCTGACAACTTCACAGGTATTCTGGCTCGCGCCGCTCTACGCGATCTCGTCATCGCTGATGCAGCCGGTATACGGGTTGATCTCTGACCGCTACGCTCGCCGTTTCTTCGCGGTCTTCAGTCCTGCAATCACCGCCGTATTCGTTTCGATGATCGGGCTCGCTCCCTCTTACTCCGTTCTGGTCTTGCTGCTCGTAGCGGGCGGCGTGGGAATAGGCTCTTTCCACCCGCAAGCGGCGGCCATGGCGGCGGCAGCATCCGGGGACCGCCGCCGACTCGGCATGGCGATATTTTCAGCCACGGGCACGATTGGGTTCGCCGTCGGCCCGCTTGCCATCGCGCTGCTCATCCACGCCTACGGGCTCGAAAACAGCTGGTATATCTTCGGGCTTGGCGTGGCGATGTCTGCGGTGCTCTATAAATTCTGCACCCCGCTTGAAGCTCCCACCCGCGCGCCCGGAGTAGAAAAGATCAAGTGGCAACTCGCAGCCGCGCTTCGTACCGCGTGGCGACCGCTGCTGCTGCTCTACCTGATAACGGTAATTCGGTCAGCCCTTCAGATGACGACCAACAACTACCTGCCCTTCCTTCTGAACGAGCGCGGGTTTCAAGTCACGGGAACGGGCGGCGTGCTGACGGTCTTTTTGCTCCTCGGAGGGATAGGAGGGCTGGCAGGCGGGTTTATGGCCGAGCGCGTATCGGGGCGCGCGGTCACGATTGGTTCGGGGTTGGTCGCCGGTCCGGTGATGGCGGCAGCGTTTTTGACCACTGGGCTACCGAGCATCGTGCTGCTCGGTCTTGGCGGCTTCGTATTGCTGTCGACCATCCCCGTCAACGTAGCGATGGCGCAGGAGCTTGTGCCGGGCCAGACCAGCACCGTCTCGGCGCTGATGATGGGCGCGGCGTGGGGCGTGGGCGCGCTTGCGCCGCCTGCGCTCGATAACTTCGTGCCGGTTTACGGGTTCAAGACCGTGTTAGTCTTTGCGTCGGCCGCGACCGTCATAAGTGGAGTTCTGGCATACTTCCTGCCGCGCGAAGAGCACGCGCACCGCCCGGCAGCACAGGCAGACCTGGCCACAGCCGTCGGCGATTAAATGATAACTCTTTCGGGCAAGATCGCGATTATCACAGGCGGCTCGCGCGGCATCGGCGCGGCGACGGCGATAATGTTTGCCGAGGCGGGCGCGAAAGCGCTTGTCATCAACTACAGGCAAGACCGCGTGGCGGCCGAGCGCGTCCGAGACAGGTGTCGCGAGCTTGGCGCATCGGTTCTGCTGGCAAAAGCGGACGTGTCGCGCCCGCGCGCGGTCGAGCGGATGGTCAGGAAGACCGTTGACCGGTTTGGCTCGCTCGACATACTCGTAGCCAACGCAGGCATCTGGAAGGAAGCGGCCATCGAAACCATGACCGAAAGCCAGTGGAACGAGACTATCGAGGTCAACCTGACTTCGATCTACGCCTGTTGCAGGGCCGGGGCGGCGGCGATGTTAAATCGCAGGAGCGGTACTCTCATCCTTATCTCATCGACTGCCGGGCAACGAGGCGAAGCGCGCCACTCGCACTACGCCGCGACGAAGGGCGCGATAATCTCTATGACCAAATCGCTCGCGGCAGAGCTTGGCCCTCGCGGCATAACCGTCAACTGTGTCGCGCCCGGCTGGGTAGCGACGGACATGACGACCGAGGCGTTGAACGATGCGCGCCAGCGACGAAAGATAAGAGAGCTGGTCCCGCTCGGCCGCGTCGCGACCGCCGAAGAGATCGCCGGGCCGATCCTCTTCCTGGCGTCCACGCTTGCCAGCCACGTCAACGGCGAAGTCCTCAACGTCAACGGCGGCTCGGTCCTCTGCGGATAATCATGGAAACGATGGAAGAACTCCTTGAAAGGGCCGAGCGGTCACACGGCCATATGTGCGCGGGGCAGGTGCTCGGAGTCAGGATGGCTTTGCTCGGCTGCCGCGCCGTGAGCATTCATGACCCGCGCGGAGCCGATAGAAAGAGCCTGCTCGTATTTGTCGAGATCGACCGCTGCGCCGCCGACGCCATCAACACCGTCACAGGGTGCAGGCTCGGCAAGCGCACGCTGAAGTTTCACGATTACGGGAAGCTCGCGGCCACCTTTTTGAACACAAAGACGGGCGAGGCGGCTCGCATTGTCGCCAGGGAGAGCTCGCGCGAGACGGCGGACCGCGCTTTTCCCGAAATCGAAAACAAATACGAGCGGCAGATGCGGGCCTACAAGGTACTTTCGGATGATGAGCTTTTCAAGGTCGAGCGAGTCGCGGTCGAGGTCCCTGCCTCGGACCAGCCGGGCCGCCCCGTCTCTCGCGTCTTTTGCGACGAGTGCGGCGAAGGGATAAACGATCACCGCGAAGTTAAACGCGACGACCGCACACTCTGCCGCGCTTGCGCGGGCGACGCTTACTACACGCGGCTGTGATGCGGCCTCTTTACAGATCACCTCAGCGGAATTGAGTTCTTCGTCACTATATCCATGTATGTGCCGCACTCGCCGTTCTGGCACTGTTTGAGAAGGTCTTCGATCCGCTCCATCAACTGCGTGCTGAAATGGTTCGG
The DNA here is from genome assembly GCA_964615905.1 of uncultured Clostridia bacterium. Taxonomy (GTDB): domain Bacteria; phylum Acidobacteriota; class Blastocatellia; order UBA7656; family UBA7656; genus DATLMR01. The sequence goes on along the minus strand of CAZTUB010000004.1, from coordinate 26,673 downwards.
CTCGGCCTGCGGGTGCAGCGGCGAGTAGTAGTTGAAATAGCTGCGGATGATGACGCTCCGGTTGTCGATTGGCAGAGTCTTCAGGTTCGCGACAAACTGCTCGAACGTGCCAGAACGGTCGAGGTAGAACTCGACGTTCGAGACGTAGAAGGCCGACACCTTCTCTTTGATCTCGGCAACGTACTGGCCTATGGCCTTTAGGGCCTGCGGCCCCGAAAGGTCGCCCACGACCGGCACTATCAGGTTCTGGTCCTGAAGCCGCTTTAAGAACTGGAAATCGTCTTCGCTGTTGAGGTAATTATGGCGCTCGCCTGTGAGGTCGCGCTCAAGAAGCAGGTCGCGATAGGTCGGGTAGATGGCGCGCGGCGGGCGGTGATGGCTCGAATAACGTATGTCGAGCCCCGCCGAATAAAACTCCCTGTGAATTCGCGCGATGGTGTCCAGGTCTGAGGGCGACAGCATAAGCCCGTGCTTCTGGACCTCTTTGCGGATGGTCTTCTGCGTTTTTTCAAAAAGTCTGGCGTCGGAAGGCGTCTTGTCTATGTAATCGACAAGGTCCTGAGCCGTGGCTTTCTCCCACCCCTTGGTCTTTGGGATTGGCTTGCCGAAGAACTGGCTGAGATATTCTACGCGGTTGCGCGACTCGGCAAAGAGCGTCTTGAAGAAGAGGTGGTGCAGCAGGTTGTCGCGGCGGATGTCGATGATGACGGCCATGCGCGGGCGGATTTTGGCGATGTAAGAAAAGTTCTGGTCCGGCCCGACCCCTATGTACACGCCGCCGCTCACGCCTATCTCGCGGAGCTTGCCTAAGACGTGCAGGTATGATGTTTCATTCGAGATCAGGTTGTCGGAATCGAAATTCCCGCCCGGCTCCGAAAGCCTTGCCGAGAGGGCCGCGAACGCTTTTTGATCTTTCGACGCCTGGGCGACAGGGCTCACGCCCGCGCTCATCCAGAAGGCGACAACCACCAGCAGCACGACCAGTCGCGTCCTGAGCGACCAGATTTTTGATCTTGAGATTGCTAGCTTGAATTTCGTGACTGACATCTCTACGTTGACCATAAGCATACCTCTTCTTGATTTCCGCCCGGCGCGTATTCGACCCTCTGAACCTTATCGAGGCGAGCGCGAAGAGAGGCGGCGGTAATAATCTTCGATCATCTTTCGATAACGGTCGGGCGCTTCGCCGTCGCCAAGCGCGCCCGGCCCGTTCCCAAGCTTGCTCTGTAAGCGGCGAGCCAGCTCAAGCTCAAGCTGGCGCAGCGGGTCGATCACCTCGCTCTTTAACAGCGCAAGCTGCGACGGGTCGGAGAAGATATTCGAGCCCAATCGCTTCAGTTGCTCGATGGCGCGATTAAGCTCGCGCGCATGCTCGCTGTTGCGGCCGAGCGCGCGGCGCAACTCTTCGGCCTCGGCCAGCCGCTCGCGCAACTCGCTTTCAAGCTGGCGATCTCCGCCCTGCGGCGGGCCGCCCGCGCTAAAGGCAGTCTGCGGCGAGCTGTTGGCGAACTGGCCGCCCTGGCTGCTTTCGCTTCTTTGGCCTTGCTGGTTCTGCCCGCCCGATTGCTGGCCCTGTTGACCCTGCCGCCCCTGTTGACCTCCCGCCTGCCCCTGTTGCTGACCCTGCTGTTGCCCCTGCTGGCCCTGTTGCCCTTGCTGGCCTGCTTGCTGTCCTTGCTGCTGGCCTTGCTGGCTTTGCTGGTTTTGCCGTCCCTGTCCGGCCTGCTGCCCGCGCTGCTGGCCCTGCTTGCCCTGCCGTCCTTGTTGGCCTTGCTGATTACCCTGCTGGCCCTGTTGTGCTGATTGGTTCTGCTGCCCGCCTTGCTGATTCTGCCCGGCCTGTTGATTCTGTCCGGCTTGTTGTGATTGTTGATTGCCTTGCTGATTACCCTGCTGCCCGTTTTGACCGTTCTGCTCTTCGAGTCTTCGACGGAGAGAGTCAAGATTATCGGCCAGGTCGCGAGCGCGGTTGAGCGCCTGCTCCAGCCCGTCGCCTTTTGGCTGTTGTGAAGCGCTGCCTTCGGCCGCCCTCAGCTTATCGAGCGCTTCCTGAATGTTGCCCTTTATGCTGCGCTCGCGCGCGCCCGCTTCTTCAAACCATCCGTTTTCGATCAGCTGGCCGCTCTGTTTTATGCGGTCGGGTATGCGGTTATTGCGAATCGACGAAGCGGCTTCGCGCAGCTTGTCGCCCGCCTGTCGCTGCTCCTGGCCGGTGGCGCGCGCCGCCTGGTCTATGTCGCGTTCGAGGTTCGATAGCTGCTCGGCCAGAGCCTCCTTCCGCTCTGCGATCTGCCGCCGCTTCTCTTCGCTGCCCCCGCCGCTCTGGCCCGCCTGCTGCTCTGAGCCTGGCTTCGAGCTTGACTTCGAGCTTGACGGCGACCCTGATTGCGAGCGGGCGAGCGACTCGACATCTTTTGCGATCTCTTCCTGTCGCTTGAGCGACTCTTCGGCGCGGCGGCGCAGTTGCTGAGCGTTCTGCCGCCCGCCGGCTTGCTGCGATCTTTCGAGGTTCTTGCGCGCCTGCTCCAGCTTGTCTAGCGCCCTGAGCGACTGCGCGGTCGATTCCTGGCTGTTAGACGACGAAGACGACTGCGCGCGCTGCATGTCATCGGCCGCTTGTTGAAGCTGGCGCGCGGTCTCGGCCGCCTGCTGGTCGCGCCGCTCGCGAGACAATCGCTCAAGCTCGCGCGCAAGCTTGCGGGTCTCGTCGATCATCTCTTGCTGCTGGCGCTGCGCGCCGCCACCGCCACCACCCTGCTGTTGCATCTGCGAGCGCATGCGCTGTTCGAGCTGTTGCTGCTGGCGGCGCGCAAGCTCCTGTAGCTTGCGCGCTATCTCATCCTGCTGCTGACTCTGGCCCGCCTTCTGCTCGCCTTGAATCGTCTCGTACTGGTTCTTCATCTTGTCGAGCTGTAGCTCGAAAAGGTCCGCAAGCTCCTGCGCCTCCTGGTTGCCGCCGCCACCGCCGCCCTGGCCGCCTTGCGCGATTTGAATCTCTCGGAAGACGGCCTCGGCCCTCAGCAATTGCTGAAGCGATCTCTGTTCGGGGGGCAACGCCTCTTTGGTCTTCTTCGCCCGAAGCTCGCCCGTAGCCGATTCCATCTCTTTGGCGGCCTGGCCGAGGTACTCGATGAGCTTGGCGAATTCGGGCTGCGAGTTGAGTTGATTGCCAAGCCTACGCTTGATTCGCTCGGCAAGCTGTTCCGCATCGGCCTTCAACTTTTCCTGGCTGAGCGAAACCGCGCTGAAGTTCTCCTCTTTCTCCTCTGGCGTGTACTGGGCTTGCTCGCGCTGCACGCGGAAGGTCGCGGCGATGATCTCGCGCTGGCGGCGTGTCAAAGCGTTCGAGTCCTGATCGCCCTCGCCCTGCCCGCCTTGCTGTTGCGCCTGCCGGAACTGGCGGTCGAAGGGCCGCACTTCGAGAAAGTATATGTCGCTTGTAGATTCTTGCCCGCCGCCCTCGGCGTTGTCGCGCGCGCGTGCGTAGTAAGAGATGAAGTCGCCCGGCTCTAGCGAATACTCTTCGAGGAAGAATGTGTGCGCGCCTGAAAGCGCGCGCGGGGTGTCGCTCTTGATGTCCTGCAACTGGACGCGCTTCTCTTCGCCGCCGTTGACGGAGTAGAAAAGCTCTATCGCCGACACGCCGAAATCGTCTTCGGCGCGAGCCTGCGCGAAGATCTCCTGTATGCTCGACACCTTCATGTCGCGTCCCGGCTTGTCTATCGTCACAGTCGGCGGGTGATCGTCGAGCACCGTGATGTCATACTCGTTCGAGCCGTTGTAACGCTCGCCGTCGAGGCTCGTGATCTCTATCTTATAAGTCCCGTTCTGGCCGACAGTGATCTGGCCTGAGAATCGATTCTGGTTGCCTTCGCTCATCTCGACTTTTGTGCCGTCGCTCAAGATGATTCGCGCCGAGCGCGCCCGCGCGCTCAGTTGCGCATCGACGGTCACCACGGTCCCTTTGATCGTAGCGATCTCGCCGCCCGATTCGATCTTCTTGCTGGCGAGCTTCGTGTAGGCAGGAAAATTAAGCAAAAGGTCTATCTGTTTGACAAATGGAAGGTCGGCCACTTCAAGCTTGAATTCGGGCGAGCGCACGCCGTTCGACTCGATGTAGTAGGCGATTGAGTCCTGAATGTTGAAGATGACGTGCTGGAACTCATCGACCTTTTTCGCCGGTTCCATAACGGCGGCGGTCCAGTTGTCCTGGTCCAGGCGGCGTATAAAGACCTGTGCCGTTTGTGATTCAAAACCGCTTAGCGTTGCCTTGAGCTTCTGGTCAGAGCCGCGCGGGACGCGAGCCGTCCCCGGAGCCACGTTGATGAACATGGCGTTGGCCGAAACCGAGTCGCCGCCCGGATTATAAAGCGCGGCGAGGCCGTCTGCGACCGGTGACGAGCTGATAAAAAACATGCCGAGAATGAATACGGCGACCAGCCCCGCGCCCGTCCCGTAAGCAATCGATTGGCGGGGATCGACTACGGTGTCAAGGTTGACGTCCGAGCATTTCAGGCTCGTGTTGGAGACAAGGCGCTCGACAATCGCAGGTGAAGCCGAGCGAGCCTCGCCGGAAAACTCGACAGAGGTGATGAGCGCGTCAGAGAGCGCGCACCGTTCTTCGATGAGCCGGGCGATGCGGACCTCGCTCACCTTCTGGCGCAGGGGGCGTATCACGAGAAGCCAGGCGGCGGCCAGCGTCAAGACAACCGGCACGAGCCTCAACAAACCCATGGCTCCCGACCTGTGTCTGAGGTTTTCGGCTGCTATCGCAGTCAGGATGAGAGAAACCAGGGCTATGCCCATCGTGATGAGCGCGCCTTTGAGCGCGCTTCGCGTCTTTATCCGCGAGCGGACCGCTCGAATCAACTCTGTCAGACTTTTTTGCTGAGGACTCATAACCCGATCCTCCCTACGCGAGTGGCTTTCAGTATAACAACAGGAGCGTAAACCGTGAACCGTAAACCGTGACAAGCCAGAGGAGGGTGACAAGTGACAAGAAAGACCGGAGGAACTTGATAAGTCCCTCCTTCTTGTCACGGTTTACGGTTCACGGTTTACGACAAAAGGTTCACGACATACGGTTCACGTTCCCCCAGAAACTATCCTATTCAATCTTATCCGTCGCGCCATGACGGCTTCGCCCACGAAGAGCGCGAGGGCGGCTATCAGCAGCGGAAGCCATAATTGCTGTTTCGCCTCGATCTCTTCCGAGGTCAACACGTCGCCCGGCACCGCTCTCGATTCCGGCCCTCCGCTCGCGGGCGAAACAACGGCCAGAAGTTCTTCGGGCGCGAGCTTCGTTAGATCGGATTCGCGAGCGTCGAGGTTGACCGCCACGTGGTCTGCGCGCGTCGAGTAGCGCAGCCTGTAAAACCCTATCTCTTCGGCGTTGATCGATAACTCGCCCGACGGATTTTTTCGCGCATCTTCAATCCGCCCGCCGCCGGGGTTTTCTACAAGCGGCAGCGCTCCTGACGAATCCATAGAGGCGGCGAAGACCTGCCCGACCTGGTATGAAGAGACGCCTGCGCGGCCTCCGAGATATTCGAGCATCTGCCGCACAAAAGGCAGAAACATCGGCGTAAGCGGCAGGTCATTCCACGCCGTGTCGAGCGTGGTGGTGATGAGCAAAATCTTCCCGCTGCCCGCGAGCCCTTCGACAATGACAGGGCTCCCGTCGTCGAGCGCGGCAAGCACAGAGGCCCCCTCTTTCGGCTCGGCTCGGTGATAGGCAAAGACGCGAGTCGAAGCCAGCCGCCCGCTTCGGGCAAACACGTTGAAGATGGGGTGGTCGGTTTTGATCTGGCTCATCAGCGCATACCCGCCGCGCGTCTGCACGGTCTCGCCGAGCCGTGCCGGGGCGATTACAGAAAAAGCGCGCTCGAAATCGGAGCTTTCAACGTGCTTGCCTGCGGCGATTATCAACCCGCCTCCACGCTCGACAAAACTCTTGATTGCAGAGGCAAGCTGGTCGCTAATGCTTCCGGCATCATTGACTATCACGGCCTTGTACGAATCAAGCTCGGCCGGGTTTGTGGAGCCCGCGGTCTTGACAACAAGCTCGTACTGGCTGTTGTCACCGGCAAGAAGCGACTGCTCGATAAAGAAGCTCTCGCCTCGCCCTCGCGACGCGGTCTCTATCGCAAGCACTCGCGCCTGAGGCTCGCGCTTGATAGTGAAGAAGAACCTGTTATCGAGCGTGAACTCGTCGCCCGCCACTTCGACGGTCGCGCGATTCGATCCGTCAGAGACGTTGAACCCTGCGAACTCGACTATCTCTGACTCGCCGGGGTCGAGCTTGATCTGTCGGCGCTCGACAGCGAGGTCGTTGAGCTTCAGCTCAACCGCCGCATCGTTCACGGCGTCGACGCTGAAATTGCTTATTCGAGCAGTCACCTTCCCCGGATACTTCTGCGAATAGATGACGGGCTCTGCGCGGACTTCGGTTATCGCGACGTTCGCGGGCCGGTCGTCGGCCACGTCTACCGGTACCAGCTCGACGCCCTCGGAAAGTTTTACCACCGAGGCGGCGCGGTTCCAGCCCGCGTCTTGAAAATCGGATATGAGGTAAATCTTTCGACTGCTCGCGGCCGCGTCTTTGAGCAGCGAGTCGGCGGCTTGGATCGCTTGCAAGTAATCGGTCGAGCCGAGGCCGGGCTCGGCAGCGTCGACGAGCGCGAGCGCTTCAGCGCGGTCGGCCTTCAAAGCCATAAGGACTTCGTACCCTTGAGCGAATCTGACGAGCGCGATCTGCTCGCCCGCGCCCGCCTCCTGTATGTGGTCGCGCGCCGCTTGCCGCGCTCGCTCGAACACGCCCGGATACCGCATGCTGTAGGAAGCGTCGAGCAGAATCACGCGGCTCGGCCTGTCCGTAGTCGCCGCAAGCGAGTTCTTACCCGGAAAATATGGCCTGGCAAAGGCGAGCGCGAGCAGCAGAAGCGCCGCGCATCTCATCGCGAGCAACAAAAGGTTTCTCAGCTTTCGCTTGCGGACGGTCCGCTGCTCGATTCGCCGCAAGAACATGAGCGAGGCAAACTGCACGCGCCGCGCCCGCGTGCGCCTGACAAGGTGCACGAGCACCGGTATGGCAGCCGCCGCAAGTCCGAGCAGGAAGAATGGATTCAAAAACGCCATCGCTTTATGAAAGCTGCGAGCGCCTCGCCAGGTACGAGAAAAGGGCCGCGTCCAGCGGCTCGCTCGTCTTCAATATCGAGTAGTCTATGCGGTTTCGCGCCGCGCCGTCCGACAGCGCATCGAGATGCAGCTTTATCGCTTGCAGGTACTCGTTGCGCAAAGCGTCGGGCAGGACGTGCAACTGCTCTTCGGTTTCGTAGTCTTCAAGCACTACCGGCTCATCGAAATCGAACTCAAGCTCCTGCCGGTCCGCTATGTGAAAGGCGATCACTTCATTCCCCTGAAACCGCAGGTGCTCAAGCCCGCTCAATATCCGCTCCGGCTCTTCATAAAAATCCGAGATCAGCACGATCACGCCGCGCCGCGTGAGCCGCTCCGCGGCCCTGTGCAATTGCTCGACGAGCGCCGTGCCCCCGGAGGGCGTGAGCCGCTCGATCAACCCTAGCACCGTTCGAAGATGGCCCGCGCGCGCAAGCGGCGGCACGTGCTCGACCACGTCCTCGTTGAACGCAAGCAGCCCTACGGGGTCGTGTTGTCGCATGCCCAGATAGGCGAGCGACGAGGCAAGGTATTGTGCGTACTCAAGCTTTGTAACGTTGCCGCTGCCGTAAGCCATCGAGCCGCTTGTGTCGATCAGCAAGTGCATTTGAGCGTTGGTGTCGACCTGGTACTTCTTTATGTAGAGCCTGTCGGTTCGCGCAAGAAGCTTCCAATCGAGGTGTCGAAGATCGTCGCCGGGCATGTACTGGCGGTGTTCGGCAAAATCGGTAGAAAATCCCAGAAAGGGCGAGCGGTGCAGCCCTGAGATAAACCCTTCGACGACGGTTCGCGCCACAAGCTCAAGCGAGTTGATGCGCGCAAGCACCTCCGGCGCAAGGTACCGCGTACCCATCTGTTGCGTTGGTGTGGGACTGCTCTGGCTCATAATTTAAAGCCCGGACTTCGGCTGCGGCACACTTTCGATCAACCGCCGTATCACATCATCCGGCCTTACGCGCTCGGACTCCGCGTGGAAGTTTAGAAGTATTCTGTGGCGCAATATCGGGTAAGCCAGCGCCTGAATGTCTTCTATTGCCACGTTGTAGCGACCGCTCATCACCGCGCGCGCCTTTCCGCCGAGCACCAGGAATTGTGACGCCCTCAAGGATGCGCCCCAGTTGACCCAGCGACGTATAAAATCGGGCGCGTGCTCGTTTACGGGTCGGCTCGCGGCCACAAGCTTGACCGCATACCTCGTCACCGATTCGGCGGCGGGGACCCTGCGGACAAGCCTCTGGAAGGCCAGAATGTCCGGCCCCGTCACCGTGCGGTCAAAGCTGAAATCCTGTACGGAGGTCGTCTGGTTCACCACGTCGACTTCGTCGTCCTCGCTCAGGTACCCTATCCTGATATTGAACATGAACCGGTCGAGCTGAGCTTCGGGCAGCGGGTATGTGCCCTCCATCTCAATCGGGTTTTGAGTGGCAAGCACGTAGAAAGGCTTCGGCAAAGGGTAAGTCGTTCCCTGCACGGTCACGGTGCCTTCCTGCATGGCTTCGAGTAGGGCCGCCTGGGTCTTCGGCGGCGTGCGGTTGATCTCATCGGCGAGGATGATGTTGGCAAACAGCGGCCCCCTGAGAAACTCAAGCCTCCGGTGGCCTGTCGAGCGGTCCTCTTCGATTATGTCTGTGCCGGTGATGTCGGAAGGCATCAGGTCGGGCGTAAACTGAATCCGCTTGAATGACAGATCGAGCACGTTTGCGACAGTGCGAATCAGGAGCGTCTTGGCGAGACCGGGCACGCCGCTCACGAGCGAATGGCCGCCGACGAAAAGCGATATCAAGACCTGATCGACAACCTCGTCCTGCGCAATGATGACCTTTCGGACCTGGCCGATAATCTGCTCGCGAGCAGTAATCAGTTTCTCTAAAAGCTCGTCCTCTCTGATGATCTCTTCGGTGTCTGTCGCCATTCTTCTCCTTATAAGGCTTTAGTGCGTAAGCGCGTAGAAGACATAATTGACCCCGAATTTATACGCGCTGTTCGTATCTTCGATGGGCTGAAAAGCGTTGTTCGACCACTGCCAGTAATCGCTCACGTCGTTGTTGTAGTTGATGACCATCATCAACCGCCCGTTCTTGTCTTCGAGCCCGAAAAACTCCGGCTTCATCCCTCGGTACGGCGCGCGCACGTCGAGCGATTTGATCGAGAAGAAGCAGTTGAAGATCGGGTGCGTGATGTCGAGCTCCTTGATCGAGTATTCCGGCAGCGCGCGTTTGACCTGGTCGGTGAAGTTTCTCATCTCGAACGGGCGGCGGAAATCGTCGACGAGCAGAAACCCGCCCCTGAGCAGGTATTCGCGCATGCCGCGTATCTCTTCGTCCGACAGCTCCATGTAGCCGACTTCGCACAGGTAAGCGAACGGGTATTTGAAGAGGTTCGGGTCGTCAAAGCTGAAGATGTACTCGTCGGAATCGAGATCGACCTGGAGCTTTGAAAGCTCCGTAAGGATCTTTGAAAAATGCTCCCCGGCTTCCGGGTAATCGTGCGACCAGGGCTCGCCGCCGTCGCCTATGTGCGCCCCCGGAAAGATCGGCCCGAACCGTATGCGAGCAAATTTGAACTTGTCCGACACGTCCTTTCGCTCACCCAGCCGCTCGTCTTCGTAACGACCGCCGGGCGAAACGGGTTCCGGCGCGGACGTGTAGGCCCGCGAGAAGGTGGCTGGCACAGCCGATAGCAAGATCAATGCGCTGATGAGCGAGACTTTCAGCATGATTTCTCCGACCGAGATTTTGGATTATTGAGGCCGTCGGTGAAAACAGATTCGAGGTGTTTTCGCGCCAGGGGCCTGTGATCCAACCTCTCTAATTCACAGCCCTGAGCTTGAGCAGAAGCTCCTGGGCCTTCTCAAAACCGGGCGCGATCTCAAGCGAGCGCAGCACCTCGCGTTTGGCCTCTTGACGGTTGCCGCTCGCCTCAAGCGAGCGAGCCAGATCAAAGTGCGCCGTTGCCAGGTCCGGCGGCGCGAGCGAAACCAGCACTCGGAATTCGCGCACGGCCTGTCGCGCATCACCTTGTTCAAGATAAACATCACCCGCGAGCTTGTGCAAGCTTGCGTTAAAAGGATAGACGTAAAAACTTGTAAAAAGCGCGTCAATCGTGCCCGCGCGGTCTCCGAGGCCGAGCTTCAATTCGGCAAGCTGCTTGAGCGCGTCGAGGTTCGTCTCGTTATGGCGGACGAGCGTCTCAAGCGCGGAGATCGCTTCTCGTTTCTGCCCGCGCGCCTGGTATATCTCTGCAAGCAGCGAGTGAGGGTTGCCCGCGCCCGCGTAGTGCGGGAACAGCTCGGCGGCGCGGGCGAGGTGCTCGATTGCTTTTTCGACCTCGCCTTCGCTCTTCAAGATCTTGCCGAGCCGCAGGTGCGAAAAGTAGTCGTCGGGCCGGGTCTTGAGCATGACGAGCAGGGCTTCTTTAGACGGCCCCTCCGTGGCCCCTGCCCTCGCGAGGTTGCTGCCAAGCGCGGCGATAAAATTATCCGTCTTCCCTTTGACGTACTCGTGAAACGCGCGATCAAATTCGGCGGGCGTCAAAGAGAGCGCGCGCTTCAAGACATCCGGGGTCTTTGCGCCCTCCTTGTAGAGCGCGAGCATTTTTAAGATAGAGTCGAACCCGAATTTCTCATCGACAAAGTCGCACACGAGCGACGCTTGAAAATAGGCAAGCGGCACCGAATCAGGAGCCTGCGGGCGTGTGAACGCGCCGTCGAGATTTTCGATGCTGACGAAGCGGCCCTCTTTGAACGCGCCCAGCCGCTCAATCGACCAGTTGTCGCCCCAGCCCGGACGGGCGCGCCGCTCTTCGTAAACCGAGAGCCCTTCGGAAAACCAGCGCGGGATGCGGTAGTCGGTGATCTGAAGCGTGACGACGTGGACGTATTCGTGCCAGAGCGTCGCGCCCCAGTTGAACTGGCCGATGGGTCTGGCCGAGGGGCTGTCCATAGCGATCACCTGGCCGAAGCAGACGCCGAGCGCGCCAAGACCGGGGAGCCCGAACGAGCGGACCGCGAAGTCTTCGTGATTCGGAAACAGCTCGACGGTGATGGGCGAGCGGGGTGTGAACTTGTACTTCGCCGTCAGCCGCTTGTGCGCTTCCTCAAGAAGGTCGGCCGCGTAAATGCCGAGCGCGCCCGTCTCCTTCTGCGCGCTCTTTATCAGGAAAGGCCCGCGAACGGTGTCGTTGTAATCTTTCATCGAATCGAGCAGGTCGAGAGTGTTCTTGGCCCAGATGTTGAACGGGTCGCCCTCGAACGTGCGCTCAAGCTCTGCTCGCCCGTCGGTCACGCGCCCGACGCGTAGAAGCTGTATGCCGAGCTGCGTGCGCGCGCTCCAAAGTCGCGGGCTTAGCTCGATAGCGCGGCGGCCGTACTCGACCGAATCGTGATAGCGGCGACTTATCATGGCAAAGTGCGCGAGCGTCTCAAACAACTTCCCGGCTCGCGGGTTGACCGCCAGGGCGCGCTTGATCTCCGCGTCCTGCTCCGCGCGTTTATCCGCCGTGTAGAAGATCGCCGCGCGCAGCGCGATTGCCTCCACGGAATTCGGGTTGACTGCCAGCGCGCGGTCAATCTGGCGGGCCGCTTCTTCGTGGCGCTCGCCTTCGATGTCGAGCCAGGCTTTAAACGAGAGCGCCGGGACATATTTCGGGTTGACCGCCAGCGCGCGTTCGAGCGCGGCCACAGGCTCGCTTGTCGAGACGAGCCGCTTGCTTTCGGCAAGCCCCACGAGCGCGGGCGAAGAGGCGGGGTTGATCTTGAGCGCGTCTTGAAAAAGGCTCGCCGCGTCGCCGTAGTTATATTTCTCGTTAAGCAGCTCGCCCTGGCCGACGTAGGCTTCGACGAATTTGGCGTCGGCCTCGCGCGCGTCGATAAAGAGGTCGTTCGCGTCCCTGAATTTTTCGAGAAGGACGAGCGCCTGCGCAACGAGCGTCAATTCTTCGGCCGTCTTCGGATCATTTTCGTCGTAGTAGCGGGCAACCCCTTCAAGCACGGGGCGCGCTTCATCCTCTTTCCCCTGAGCGCGAAGTGCGCGGGCGTGCCCAAGCCGCGCGCTCAAAAGCGCCGCGCCTTTTGCCGTGCGCCCGGCGCGCTCGAACTCCGCGACCGCTTCACTGTATCGGCCCGTGTCGAGCTTTATGCGCCCAAGCGCGACTCTGAGCGCGGCAGCCGACGGGTCGGATTTCAGCGACTCGCCCAACTGCTTTTCGGCCGTCTGGTAATCGCCTGTCTCTATGCGGACCCGCGCAAGACCTTCCTGGGCCTCCGCGTCACCGCTGTTTTTTTCGACCAGCGCTTGAAAGACCTGCGCGGCTTCCGGGTAGCGGCCCGTCCGCAAAAGCTCGCGCCCTTGCTCGATAGTTGCGACCTGCGCCGCGTCCGAGTAAAACGAGCAGTTCAAAAATAAGATTAAAAGAAAGATTCCTAAACGTTTCATCTGTTCGCTCTCTGCCGATGCCTATTTCTGCCGCGCCTTTATCGTTTGATTGAGCGTCGCAAGCTCGACCAGCAATCGTTCAAGCTCCGCGTCGTACTCTTCCGGCTTCATCTCGGCCTTGCGCGCTTTGAGCCGCTCGATGGATTCTTCAAGCTTCTGCCGCTCGCCGAGAAGGCGCGCAAGCTCGCGGTCGTCTCCCGCCTGCGCTACGTTGTTCGAGTCGAGGTAAGTCGTCTTTGCAAGCGTGCCGTCCCCGTCTTTGGCCTCCTCGTGGCCCGTGCCGTCGCCGTTGTCGTCAAGCAAAGCATGCTCGCTGGCAAGCCGGTCGTTCTGCTTGTACCAATCGCCGGTCAGCCGCGAGGCGTACTCGAAGGCTTCGAGAACCGATACGCGATTGTTCTTGTCCGCATCCGAAGCGGGGTTGTTGAGCGCCGCTATGAAGTGCTCTGCAAAGACTGTGATGTTCTGCTCGTTGCCGCTCCGCGTAGCGGTGATGACGATACGGTTCTCGCCCGAAACCGGTTTTATGAATTCGCCCGAAGAACTCGCCGTGTTGACGAATACGACGCGGCGCGCGCCGAGCGAGCCGAGCGCGGAAGCGTAATCTTTGGCCGTAAGGTCCGGCCCCGCGAGATTGAACTTTGCCTGCTGGCTGTCGAAAGAGCCGTGGCCGATCAATACCACAAGCACAATCGCTTCGGCGGGCGCTGCGGTCTTCACCTCCTCAAACGCTTTGCGAACGTCCTCGGCGGTCGCGCGGCGCGTGGGCGCGCGGAGGGCGTTTTCAGGCCCGGCCACAGGTTTTTCCGTGAGCAATAAGACGTGCTTGTCGTCAAAGCCGAGCCGTTCTATCAACGCGTCGTGAAGCGAAAGCGCCTGGGAGGTGAACTTTTCCGTGTACTGTGCCTCGCCGCCTACGCCTGCGATGATGATGGCGAACTTGTTTGGATCGACAGTGGCGCGCGGCTTCTTCTGCGCCGGGGCGGCGCTTTTTTCTGACTGCGGCTCCGAGTTGCGGTTCTGCTCGAAGTCGCGCCCCGCGCTGAGCCCGCAACCGCAGAGCCCGCAGCATAGCAAGAGGAATGAAGCCGCAAATCTCGTGAGTCTCATCTGATTACCAGAACGGATTTAAGCAAGCCCTTTGCGCTTGCGGATAAACCACTCGCCGGCCGCGAGGCCGATCAGCAGCATGAAGTTTATGGGCATGTCCCACAGGTCTTTCGTTTCGCGTACCGCGCCCGCGCCCTCGGCGTGCGTTATATCTTCAAGCAGATTCGATAGCCGGTTCATCGTGTAATACTGGCCGCCCGTGTCTGAAGCGATGCGCTTTAGAAGTCCAAGGTTTTGAGCCGCGCTCCGCGCCTCCAGGTCAAGCGGGCCGACAAGAAAGCTCGTCTCACAGCTTCCGACCACCGCCGCCTGAGTGCCGCCGCTGTGAGCCGCGCCGCGCCGCGCAATCGCTTCAACCTTGTAAAGCCCCTGCTCGTCGGGGACAAGCACGCCTGCGTAGCCTTCAAAGCCGCCTTCGACGACAGGCTTCATATCAACTTCGACAACACGCCCCGTGGGCGATGTGACTTTGGCCGTGACGCGGGCGTCGCCCACGTTAAGGAATCTCTCGTCGGCCACCTCGACTCGCAGCCGGACAGGTTCACCCACCCCATTGAAGCTGCGTTCGGGAGCCGCCTCGACCCTGTTGCGCACGGACTCGACCAGGTAGCGAAGCTGGTTGCGCCAAAAAGTTTCGTATGAGTGGTTGGACGAATCCATCATCATTCGCCAGCGCCAGGTGTCGCTCGCAAGAAGCGCGAGCGTGCGCCCTCGCCCGTATCGCTGCTCGACCAGCAGCGGCGCCGTGCGGCTGCGGTCGCGCGCGTCTCTGGCTTCGAGTATGACGGTAGCGCCGGGTTTCAAATCTCTTATCACATCCGGCAAGGTGAGGGCGGGCATCTGCTCCCACGCCTTTTGATTTGCGTCCGCCTGTTCGGCCAATCGGGCGGCCGGGTGGTCCTTCCCGCGATCTGACGGCACGGCCTTAAAGCTCTGCGTCTCGGAAGGCTGCGCGTTGCCGCTCAGGTAGACAGGCAGCAGATCAGCGACCGGCGTATTCGCGTAGCCGCCCGCGTTGAAAGATTTCGACCCGCCGAGCATCACGAGCGTGCCGCCGCGACGAGAGACGAACTGCTCGATGGCTTTCAACTGGTCGAAGGTGAAGAAAGTCGCCTCGATGCTGCCCAGGATGATCGCGTCGTACTTGAACAACTCCTCTTCCGACTTCGGGAACCCGCTGGCAAGCTCCTCGCCGCTTTCGACCCCCTGGCGATAGAACTTTCCGTCGGCGGAGCGGACGACCGAAGTCAGCACGACGTTCTTCTCTTCGCTCATCGCCGCGCGCAATTTCCCGTACTCCCAGCGCGGCTCGCCTTCGACATAAAGCACCTTCGGGTGCGTGTCTTCGACCTCGATCAATATCTCTTGCGAGTTGTTCTCTGTGACCGGTTCATCGGGCGAGGGCTGCGCCGTGAAAGTGTAGCGGTGCAGCCCCGGCGAGGACGGAATAAAGCTTACGCGCGCGACAGTTGTGGCGTTGCCCTGAAGCGGCACTTCCTGCGAGCGCAGCAGGTGATTGTCTTCGGTGAGGTCGATCTTGACCGCGCCCTGGCCGCCGCTCGCCTGAATGAGCATCTCGGCCGTGACGGTCGAGCCCCGAAGCACGCGGCGCGGCGCGGTGGCGCGGATCATCTCAACGTCGCCTTCAAGCAGGGGTTGCCCCACGCCTACCGTGAAGACCGGCAGCCCGCGCGCGCGAAGGTTGTTGATGGTCGACTCGATCCCCGTGGTCGCGTCGCCTTCGACGTTTATCGCGCCGTCGGTCATAACGACGACCGCCGAAAGCGGGAGCCCCGCCGCGTCGCGCACGCCCTGGTCGAGCGCCGCCGCGAGGTTCGTCCTGTCACCCGAAGCGGTAAGCCCGCTTGCGTCAGCGACGCGCTCGGCCCTGGCGGCAAACTTGAAAGCCCTGACCTTGAACCTGTCCGAAAGCTGCCGGAAAAAGTCGCTGCCGGGCGACATCACCCGTTTCAACGCGTCTAGGCGAGCCGCGTCCTGCTCGTCTGTAAGCTTCATGCTCGAAGAGTCATCCATCAGGACCGCGACGTATGTTGACTGGGGGACGACCGAAGGGACGACGATCACTGGCCGCATCAGGCAGATGAAGATGAGCACGATCAGCGCGCACCTTATCGCTATAAGCGACGCGCGCCACCCGGAGGAAAGCCTCAAGCCGGGACGCGCGTAGAGGAAATATATGAGCAGGGCGAGCGCCGCCAAAAGCGCAAGTATGAGGAAGACCGACGGTCGCGCGCCGAATCCAAACTGGCTCTTCGTAAAGAGCGACGGCCTGTACTTGAACAGAAAACTTACAACCTGTTCCAAGATGGTCTCCCCGGTCTCAATGCGCTCTAAGCCACTGTAGCGCTCTTTTCTATTGACTGATTCTAAATGTTAACGCTTGCAGACGCAAAAGTTTCCAGACTCTGTAACAGTTTTACATGATTTTACAGATACGGCCCGGTCTTTATTTCGACAAGCTATGCGGCCCCCTTGATGATAGCCGAGCGATAAAGATAAACAAATAGGGCTTTTCATCTGCCCCGGCGCGTAAACGACCTTATCTCTAATTGCTTGACTCTGAATACGCGTCCGCATAAGATAGTTGCGGCAGGACGCTCGTATCAAGATTGATAGGAAGTAATCTAGTCGCTCCCATCTACCCGGGAGAATCCGTGGATAGTCACCAAAACATTCTCTCAGAATCCAGTTATCAGGGTTTGTTAAGACACGCGCTCGTAAGACTTAACGAAAGCCGACGGTCGAACAAGCTCATCTAAATTAAAGGCAAACCTTATATTGCCAATGCCGGGTGACCAATCGCGGGAACGGTTCTCTTACTATGAAGCACGACTTCAAACCCAGGCCGTTTATGCTGCCCAGAGAACCAGACTGGCCTTATTTCCTTACCATAAACGCTCACTGGCTTATGAAAGCCAATAGCCCACCCCGCAGGGTTCGAAGATTTAAGTTCGCTGGAGCGACCGGACCATGGTGATGTTATAGCGTTCGTACAAAAGAGGTACGCCCTAAGCATTGCCCCCGCCGTGGGGTAGCTAGAAGGAAGAAAGGAACCTGGAGAAAAACAATGAAATCAACTAAGAATTGGATTTATAGAGTGACAGCGGTCGCGCTTGCCCTGTTCGTTGCGATTGCAATGACTGTAGGCTTACAGCTCCGACCAGTCAATGCGGCTGCGGCCTTTGTCATCGTGTCGCCGAGCAACCTGAATGGATGGGTGCAAGCGCACTCTACGTGCGGAGCCCCAGGTACCGGGTCACAGGAATTCGTCGAGGGGCCCGCGACTCCGCCGCTGAATGAAGGGAGCCTGAGGTTCCTGATCGGAAGCAACGGCGATTCGTTCGAGACTATCCGCACACCGGATTTTAACGGCACGAGGATTGACGACCTCACCCTTCTGCAATACAGCACATACGTCACCAACTTCGTCGATGAGCAGGCTCCGTACCTGTTGCTCAGCGTAGACGAAGATGGAGACAATATGAGCAACGCGTTGTGGTTCTTCGAGCCTGTTTACCAGGACGCGACTTTCTTCCCGTCGAATCCTCAAGCCAACGTGGTCGAGGGGATGTGGCAGACCTGGGACGCGCTTAACGGCGGCTGGTACTCAACCAGCGGGCTTGCGGGCTCCGGTCCAGGCACAAACGTCAAGTCAATTGCCCAGCTTCTGGCTGCCGCGCCAAATGCGCGGCTAGCTCCGACAGGCGTAGGCAGTCTCAGGATAGCGACCGGCTGCGGCGGCGCGGCGTGGGCCGACTTCGACGGCAATGTAGATGCCTTGATGGTCGGCACCGCCAGCGACAGCGAGATGCTGCCGGATAACCTGATCACCTATGACTTCGAGCCCAATCCCTCGGTTGACGGACCTTGCGTCACGCCGCCAGCGGGTATGGTTAGCTGGTGGCCGGGCGACGGCACCGCCGAAGACATTCAGGACGGCAACGACGGCACGCTCCAGAACGGCGCCACTGCCACCGCTCCCGGATTCGTCGACCAGGCGTTTAGCTTTGACGGTATTGATGACTTCGTCAACGTGCCGAACAACGCAAACCTTGAACCGGCGACGATCACAGTAGATTTCTGGTTCAACTCCGGCGCTCCGGGGGCGAATGCTTACCTGTTAGCCAAGGGCGCGCAGACCAACCAGTTCGCTTCTTACTCGTTCAACACTTCAGGCACGGGCGGCGGCCTCGCCTTTGACGTGCTCGTCAACAACACCTTCGTGCGCTCGCCGTTCTCGTCACCCCTGGTCTTTGACGGCCAGTGGCACCACGCGACCGGCACGTTCGACGGCACGACGGTTCGCCTCTACATCGACGGCGTCGAAGTAGGCACAGGCACACCGGCCGTGGGCTCGTTGACCTACGGGCTTACGCCAAATAACGATCTGACCCTCGGCAGGTTCAACGGCACAATCGTTTTGAGCTACGCCGGGCTGCTCGACGAGGTTGAGATCTTCGACCACGCTTTAACGCCGACAGAGATCGCCAGCATCCACGGCGCGGGCAGCGCGGGCAAGTGCAAAGAGTGCGTCACGCCTCCTACGGAGATGGTTAGCTGGTGGCCGGGCGACGGCACCGCCGAAGACATTCAGGACGGCAACGACGGCGTCAACAGCGGCACATACGCGCCGGGCATGGTTGACCAGGCGTTCAACTTCACCGCTCAGGGACAGTTTGTCACGGTTCCCGACGCGGCCAACCTAGACTTCCCGCCGACCGGTCCTATCACGGTCGATATGTGGGTATTCAAGACCGCAGCCAATCCAATTGTCCACTATCTCGGCAAGCGAGTCGGGTGCGGCAGCATCAACTACCAGTTGGCCGAAGACCCGATGAGAGGCTTGCACTTCTCAGGCGAGCCGGGCACGGGAGTCCAAACAGGCACGTCTGTCCCGGTCAACGAGTGGGTGCACATAGCGGCCACTTATGACGGAACGACGTGGCGCATCTACGTCAACGGCAACGAGGAAGGCTCGACAACGACGGGCGGCACGCTCGGACCTGTCAACACCGCTCCGCTTGAGATTGGCGCTTCGGGCACTTGCGGCAACACCTTCCCCGGCTTGATCGATGAAGTCGAAATCTTCAACCGCGCATTATCGGCTGAAGAAATCGCCTCCATCTTCCAGGCGGGCTCTTTGGGCAAGTGCAAGGGCTGCGAGGCTACCGATACGACGCCTCCGGTTATCGACTGCCCGGATAACGTCGTCGCGTCGACTCAACCCAAGTGCCAGCCTGCCACGGCCGGGACGGTCAACTTTGCCGCACCGACCGCGACCGATGATTGCACGGCAGAACCGACAGTCGTGTGCGTTCCGCCTTCGGGGTCGATGTTCAACACGGGCACAACCACCGTCACCTGCACCGCGACCGATGAAGCGGGCAACACGGCCATGTGTAGCTTCACCGTGACGTTATTCAACGTCTGCTTGCAGGATGATACGAAACCCGGCACGGTGCTGTTGTTCAACGCCACGACGGGAGAGTACATCTTCTGCTGCAACGGCATGACCTTCACCGGGACGGGCACAATAACCAAGCGCGGTTGTGTGATCACCCTGACGCACAACGCGCCGGATCGAAGGGTCACCGGAAGGGTCGATCTCACGGCCTTCGCGGGGTCAGGTTCGCTTCAAGCCCCGCCCGGACAGACCAAGTGCACCATTACCGACAGGGACGTTCGCAACAACACCTGTGCTTGCAGCGTTCCGCCGACTAATGGCAGCCTCAGATAGAATTGTGATCTGATCTGAAGATCGGAGAGGTTACTGAACGGCTGGCTTATTATCTAAGCCAGCCGTTTTTTTTGTAGGGCTAGAGATCAAGGGGCCTGAATGATCGCGTCGGTGATGCGAGCGACTTCGACCATCTCTTTTACGTCGTGCACGCGAACGATGTGCGCGCCACGCAGTATGCTCGCGGCAACCGAAGCCGCCGTGCCAAAGACTCGCTCGTTTTCAGGCCGCCCCGTCAGCTTGCCGATAAAGCTCTTTCGCGAAGTCCCTATCATTAACGGCAAGTCGAGATTGTTGAACCTGTCGAGGTGATTGAGCAGGGCGAGGTTCTGTTCGAGCGTTTTGCCAAACCCTATGCCGGGATCGAGTATGATCTGGCCGCGATTGACTCCGCGAGCTTCGGCCTCGGCCAGGGCAGTTATCATGTCGGCTTCTATCTCCGCGAATATGTCCGGGCTGGGGGGAATCTTCTGCATGGTCTGAGGGTCACCGCGCATGTGCATAAGTATCAGCACAGCGCCGGAACTCGCGACCGCGTCTGCGACCAGCGGGTCAAACCTGAGCGCGCTCACGTCGTTTATCAAGCTTGCGCCAAGCTCGATTGCCAAGGCTGCGACCGCGCTTTTGTAAGTGTCGACGCTCACGGGGACGCGAAGCCGCGTGCGGAGAGCTTCAAGTACAGGGGCTATTCGCGCAAGCTCCTCTTCGGCGCTCAGCCGAGCAGCGCCTGGGCGCGTCGATTCCCCGCCCACTTCAATAATATCTGCGCCGTCGCGCTCCATCTCAAGAGCGCGATCAATCGCTCTGCGGGTGTCGAAATGTTGCCCGCCGTCCGAGAATGAGTCGGGCGTTACGTTGAGCACGCCTGCGACCAGAGTCCGAGGCCCTAGTGTCAACCTGGCGCCGTCTCTGAGCTGTAGCCGGTATCTTTTTCTCATCGCTCGAAGGCTAATTAATTTTGGCCCGAACGCGCAAGCGGCCCGGAGCAATCGCGGTTGACATTGGCGTTTGTAAGTATCAACATGCCGATTGCCTTGAAGCTCGACCGAAGTTTTGGAGCTTGAAATATGAATCAGCAGGACATAGCGGCGCGGCAAAACAGGCTTGGTCATATAATGGAGCGGATAGCCGAGTCTTATGATGAGGCGACCCCTAAAATACACCACCTTGACCGCATGCCACTGCCCTCGCGCGAAGACGCCTCGGCAATAATGGACGCCATCGAAGAGGTGATCTTTCCCGGTTATTACAGCAGCGGCGGGGTCACTCACCAGGGCATCATCTACCGCGTACAGGAGCGAACAGGCTGGCTGTTTGAGCATCTGCGGGATCAGATTTCAAAAGGGCTTCGCCACATGAGGCACCTCGACGGCGAGGCCGTTTTGCCGAAAGACTCTGCCGCCGAAGAGAGCGCGTACCTCTTCCTTGAGTCGATCCCCGGCGTACGCCGCATGCTTGCCAAAGACATACAGGCAGCCTATGAAGGCGACCCGGCTGCTCAATGCATAGACGAGATCATACTTAGCTACCCCGCCGTTTATGCGATCACCGCTTATCGCGTCGCGCACGAGCTTCAAAAGCTGAGCGTGCCGCTCCTGCCGAGGATGTTGACCGAGCTTGCGCACTCGCGAACAGGCATAGACATCCACCCCGGCGCGCAGATCGGCGAGAGCTTCTTTATAGACCACGGGACTGGCGTCGTCATAGGCGAGACGACCGTGATAGGAAACTTCGTAAAGCTCTACCAGGGTGTGACGCTCGGCGCGCTCTCGTTTGCCAAGGACGAAGAAGGGCGGCTGATACGCGGGAAGAAACGACACCCGACTATCGAAGACAACGTAGTAATCTACGCGGGCGCAACTATACTCGGCGGCAACACGGTGATCGGAGAAGGCAGCATAATCGGCGGCAACGTCTGGCTGACCGAATCGGTCCCGCGCGGCTCGCGAGTCGCCCAGGCCGAGCCCAAACCGCGCTTTCTTGCTCCCAATGAACAACTCCAAGAGGTGTAGAAGCTCAAACCGGCATCACGCGTGAAACCATGCAAACCGTCGAAGAGCTGATAGCTTTAGCCGAAGCAGCCGGGCTGGCAACATCGGTCACAAGCTCATTTGATCCCATAGAAAAGATTGCGCGGCCATATTCAATCTGCGTAGCCGCGCCCTCCTACAACCAGGACCACAGGTATCGCCCGTTCAGCCTGAGAGACGAAGAGGCGGGCGCGGAGATAGAGCGGAACGCGCGGCTGCTAAAACAGGCGGCGCGCGAGCTTTCAGGCGACGGGCTCATGTTTATCTACGGGCTGCCTGCTCACCTTGCGCGGTACGCGACCCTCCTGTCGAGCGAGCTGGTTTTCCGTTACTGGATAGCCGTGCGGACCGTGACCGCGAACAAGCAGTCGGGGCTAAGACCTGAGCACACGGGGCTCGTCCTGTTGTCGAAGCCGGGGGCGAAGCTCAATCGTGTCCGCGCTCCCCACGCGCGCTGCCGCCACTGCCAGGAGACGCTTAAAGACTGGGGCGGCAAGTCTCACCTGATGCACCCGGAAGGCGCTGCGCTGTCGGACGTATGGATGGACCTCGTCGTCAACCCGTCGGACCGGTTGCCTGTGGAAGTGCTTGAGCGCGTCCTTGAGCTTTCCGCCGCCGGGCATCGGGAGCGCTTGCATCTTCTGCTGCCGGAGCCCGCGAGGTTGGGAACAGAGATTCACCGTGTGAATCCCGCTCTTTCGACTTTCAACCCCTTGCAGTTGCTCAAAGGCCGCACCCCTTTTGAAAGAGAGCGGCGGGCTCCCGAACAGTTGATAAACCGACTCCACAGGGCCCCTTGCCTCGACGTTTTGAGAGCGATACCGAGCGAGACAATCGATCTCGCGTTCGCCGACCCGCCCTTCAATTTGACAAAGGCTTACAACGGCTATGCTGACAATCGCGGCGAGAGCGATTACACGGGGTGGTCGAAACGCTGGCTCGTGGAATACGAACGTGTGTTGAAACCGGGCGGGTCGCTGTTCCTGCTGAACCTGCCCAGGTGGTCGGTCTGGCTGGCCGAATTCCTGAGCCGTACGGGCAGCCTCTTTCTCCAAAACTGGATAGCGTGGAACTCGCTGCCTGAGCCCAAAGGGGTGCTTATGCCCGCGCATTACTCGCTGCTCTACTTCACGAAAGGCGAGCGGGCGGCGCGGTTCAACTACTGCTCGATGGAAAACGGATGGGAGCCGTTTGACGAAGCGGTATTCCCGCCCGACCGCGCGGACGTTTGCAGGCGGCGGCAGTGCATAAAGAAGCGGCGCGCATCCGTAGCCACCTGGCGCGGCGAGCTGACGGACATCTGGCACGACATTCACAGGGACCGCGCCGGGTCGAGAAAACAGGAGCATCACAAGGCGCATCCATGCGCGACTCCTGAGATGCTGCTCGACCGCATCATCAGGCTCGCTACTGATCCGGGCGACGTTGTGCTCGACGCTTTCGCCGGAACAGGCACGTCGGCGCTTGTCGCGCAGCGGCTCAACCGCCGTTTTATCGCTATCGAGCAAGACAGCACGTACGTCGATGTCGCAGAGCAAAGGATCGGGCAGCTCGGAAAAACACGGCCCAGGCCCGCGCGGGCAGCCAGACCTGGACGCGTGTCGAAGCGGTTATTACAGATCGAGCTGAAACGGCTCGCCGTCTCGCTTGGCCGGTTGCCGTCAAGGGCCGATGTCAGGGCGTTATCCAGGTATGACCTGAAGCTTTTTGAAGACGCATTCTCGTCCTGGAACGTCGCGCTCAAGGCGGCGCGAACCGTAGCCGACGAAGCAGGGCTGGTCGCGCCTGCGCCGCTTTCGCCCGCGCCGCAGTGGCAGCAACTGGAGCTGTTTGAAAGGCCGCACACGACCGGCGCGATAGAGGCTCGTGCGGGCGGTCCTTCCTATCGCGACACGGTTGAAGGCCCATCGCTAGATCGGGATGAGCGCCGCTCGGATACCACTTCTTTGATGAGCTGAGGAAGGCTTATGAAACCGACAGAGAGACTTTACTACACCGGTTCATTGCTCGACTTTTCTGCTCTGGTGCTTGAGGTCACGCCGACGGACCGGGGCGATTGTGTGGTGCTCGATCAAACGGCGTTCTACCCGACGGGCGGCGGGCAGCCAAACGATACCGGCACGCTTGGCGAGGCGGAGGTCATAGACGTAATGGAAAACGAAGCCGGGTTGATCCGTCACATAGTCAAACAACGAGGGCTGGTTGCGCAGGGGCAAACAGTCCGAGGGCACATCGACCCGGCACGCAGGCTCGACCATCTGCAACAGCACAGCGGCCAGCATATACTCTCTCAGGCGTTCGTCCAGGCTTGCGGCGCGGAAACTCGCTCGTTTCATCTCGGAGCCGAGAGCTGCACGATAGACATAGAGCTACAGTCACCAACAATCGACCACCTGCGCCGCGCCGAAGACATTGCGAACCGGGTGGTCTTTGAAAACCGCCCCATGCGAGTCCACATAGTCAACGAGGACCAGGCCGCCGCGCTCCCGCTCAGAAAAGAGAGCGCGGTTCGCGGCTCGATAAGGGTGATTGAAGTCGAAGATTTTGACTGGTCGCCTTGCGGCGGCACGCATGCAGAGAGGACGGGGCAGGTGGGGCTGATTGCGATCAAGTCTTTCGAGCGTGCCAAGAAAATGACAAGGGTAGAGTTTGTTTGCGGCCTTCGCGCGCTGGCCGACTATAGGCGGGCCAACGGCGTGGCCGTCGCTGTCGCCAGATCGTTCAGCGCCGATAGAGACGCCGCTCCAGAGCTTGTAGCGAAGGCGCTCGAAGAGAATAAGACGCTCAAGAAGCGAGCGCGCGAGCTATTGCAACTTGCTGTAATCGCGGAAGCGAGCGCGGCGCTGTCGGAATCGGTCGACCACGGCGATTTCAAGCTCGTGGAATCGGTGTTCGACGGGAAAGACGCGGAGGAGTTGCGCCTGCTCGCCTCAAAGATCGTCGAGACGGATAGCGCAGTCGCTCTGCTGGGGTCAAGAGACAACGGCGCGGCGCGGCTCGTCTTCGCAAGATCAAAGACGATTCGGCCCGACCTGAACATGGGAGAGTTGCTTCGGGAGGCTTGCGAGTGCGTAGGCGGGCGAGGCGGCGGGCAGGCAGAGATGGCGCAAGGCGGCGGGCAGGCAGTCGAGAACCTCGACCGGGCCGTGAGGGCAGCGGCAGACAAGGTCCGCTCCCTCAACCGCTGAAGCACCGCTGAAGCAATATCAATTTTGAGATCAACTCACTAAATAGACCGGGAACGCGCACCAGGCAATAACAACCACGATTATCCCGACCCACATCAATACGAAGTCCCGCTCCTGCTCTATCGCTCACCGATACTATTACTCTACGGATTACCGCCGATCTATCAATTGACATTCGAACAAGTGTTCGAATAAAATAAAGACTGGCCGAGCATAAGCGCGGCGAAGATCATCGGAGGAAGTCATGGCTAATTTTACGACCACGACGATTACTAAGAAATACCACGACGCAATAGTTGACTGGCAGAAGAAGAATTTTCCTGAGCTTGCAATCCTTGAAAAGAACTGGGACGACCAGTTCAAGGGTCAGCCGCCTTTCGAGCTTGTGGCAAAGATCGGCGACCTCAAGAGCGACACGATTGAAGTGGGGCAGTATGCCGGGCGCAAACGGTTCGAGCGAGCGCGAGAGATGGTCGGCAACGCGTTCTTTAACGCGCGCGATATAGTGCGAGCGCAATGCTCGACCGAGCTTGGCTCGATCCAGCAGCACAGGCTAACGCTCGACCGCGCTGTAAGCGAGCGCGGCAAGTATGCGGTTCTCCGCATCATGGCCGAAGAGTTGCGCCATGCATACCAGATGTTCTGGGTGCTCGATCAGGACACCACCTGGAAAAAGCCCGGCCTGGGCGACGTGGCTAAACAGACCATCGAAGAATTGCTCGCGATGGAGTTGGGCGATCACGTGCTCGACGCGTTCAATATAGATTTCAACGATTTCCTCGATAACGTAACTTACGCGACCGTCATCGACCTCGTCGGCAAGTACCAGCTTGAGATGCAACAGGTCTTCAGCTATGCGCCGATGGCGCGGAGCATGGGGCCTATGCTCCAGGAAGAATCGTTCCACCTTGGAAGCGGTCGATCTTTGCTGAGGGAGATCGGCCAGATGGCGGCGCGCGGCGAGGGCGATTACAGCGTCGACGACATGCAGCGGGCGCTGAACCTGTGGATGCCGCGCGGGCTTGAGATGTTCGGGAACGAGAACGGCGGCGAGACGGCGATGACCTTCGGGTTCAAGGACAAGATGAACGGGACCGCTCAAGGCGAGTATATCGAAGAGGTGCGCGGAGTCGTCCGCAACGTCAACGTGGCTATTGTTCAAGAACTCGCGCCCGGCACGTCGCGACAGGACGCGCACACAGTGATCGACGAGATCGAAAGAAGCGGCGACCCCAAGAAGGGCATCAAGCCTGAAGACCTGTTGACATTGCCTGACCCGAAGTTTTTCCGTCGCCGTGGCGTGGAAGAGATCATCTTCATGCCTTACAACATTCGCGGCGAGTTGATCACAGAAGATAACCGGCCCGTTTCGCCCGAAGCCTACCTGCATTACCTGGCGACGGTGCTGCCTTCGCGGTTCATCGGCAGCCGCGAATACGACAAGTACGTCGAGCATCTTCTTGAGCATCACGCTACCCATTAAGCAATTTAGCAGCAAGTCATATCTGAGCCGGGCGGCCGCTGTGGCCGCCTTTTTCACGCCCCGTTGAAGGTCGTTGCGGGCATCGTTAGAAGGATGCTATTTTTCGCTTTTGATTGTGGGAGGGAGATTGTCTCAAACAAAGGCATTCTGGGCTATATACATAAGCGTAGCGGTAAGCTACCTGGGCGTCGGGCTGGTCGCCCCTCTCATCGCGATTGTTCTCTCCGAGCACGGGGCAGACAAATTCATGGTCGGGCTGACCGGCACGACCATGTTCGCCGCTTTCACGCTGGCCTCTTTCCCGATGGGCGCTGCGACTGACAAGATCGGGCCCAAACCGATTTTGATAAGCGGG
This sequence comes from uncultured Clostridia bacterium, assembly GCA_964615905.1. Lineage (GTDB taxonomy): Bacteria > Acidobacteriota > Blastocatellia > UBA7656 > UBA7656 > DATLMR01. The sequence goes on along the minus strand of CAZTUB010000004.1, from coordinate 141 downwards.
CTGGTATTGTATGGAATCTCCATACTGATGTTCGCGATGATCCAGGATATAGGCTTATTCTTTGCGGCGCGGGCGGTTGAAGGGGTAGGCGGCGCGGCGGTCTCTGTCGCGACAGAGACGATGGTCATTCAGCTGAGAGCG
>CAZTUB010000003.1:147261-483443 GCA_964615905.1 uncultured Clostridia bacterium | reverse complement strand
GAGTGGTTTCACTCTACTGGTCTATGACCGTTTACACAATCTTTCTTACACCCTCTGAGAGTCATATACGGTCAGCGGCGGGACTCTAAAGAAGTCCCATTCCTCCACGTTTCCGCTCCATCATACTGTCTGGGGTTGATTGTGAGTGGAAAAGAATAGCCTCTTACGACTCCCCCCTACCCCTTCAAGCAGCTCGGAGTAATCCGATATATGCAAGTAGGGGAGATGCGTAAAAGGCTTAGTTTTTTACGCTGCTTGAAGGTGAGTGAAAGCTTTTCTGATTCCTGTTTAAGTATAGCAAACTGGTGACAGGTGTCTCTGTGGATAACTAAAGGCCACCTAGTCACCTTTTTTGTCTCTTATTCATGCGTAGAAGTATCTCTTTAAGTTCTGCAAGTTTAGGTCGGCCTAAAAGTACTCCAGGTAGCCCATCATCAGTAATGACGCTTCTTTCTTCTTCTGAAGGCAGCAATCTAATAGCTTTGTCGAGCGCGTCAGTGAATGCGTATATCTTACTGAAATCGCTTTGCATTTTAACGACCGTGTTCTCTAATTGTCTTTTTTGTGCAAGAAGGTTCTCATTCTGTTGGGAAAGAGTGTTGCTAATTTCTTCAAGTTCCAACCGTTTTTTTTCTAATATTGTTACTTGACCTTCAGAGGTCATCTGTAGCTGTTTAATCCTTGCTTCAAGTGTGCCCTTCTCTTTTCTTAATTCTTCATTCTCCGTATGTAACTCAGTTCGTCTTGCCTGAAACTGCTTAACTTCTACCTCAAGATCGTGCTTTTGATTCTCTAGCTTCGTAAGAGAGGCGCTGAAATATCCGTTGAATAAGCCGACTGAAAGAGTCACTACAGCCAAAAGGGTAGGCAATGCAGCTAACACATAAACTGGTCTTTTCCAAAAGGGACGCTCTAGGTCTTTTATTTCGAGTTCGATTTTCTTGCGTTCTAATTCTTCCTTGGTAAGCTGCGGTTTAGGTGTTTGCTCAATAGCTTGCTCTGGTGCGCTCATTTTCGTACCTCTAAAAATGTTGGGATCGTCGGATGCGCGCAAAGATACTCCTCGCCTTCGTGGAATGTCAATTACGTTTACTTGTGAAACGTTTCTCATAAATCTATCATCACTATGTATAGACCAGTTGGGTTGTTGAAAGGATAAGACTTTATGCCAAGGAAAAAGAAAGCTGAGTCACACACGCTTGTCGAGAAAAAGAAGATTGCATCACACAGACTTGCGTATCATCCAGAGGAAGGTTGTGAAGTCAGATTTAAGTTTGAAGGCGGCACAAATTGGAATAAATTAAAGGTTTCTAGTACAGATTTGGCAGCGTTAGCCGCCATATTCAGTGAATCACCTGTTTACTTAACAAATGGGTGGATTCATACAGGTGAAGAGATACCAGGATAACAACGCGACAGTCAATTTTTTGTATACCGTAACTGTGTTGTGGGTATGTTTTCTCTAGTAGTTATTCCTGCGTCTCCTGAGAGTTCCCAGGTTGGGGTAGGGCGACTTCATCGAGGTAGTCTAGGATTGCATTGAACATCATTTCTGCTCCGCTGGGTTTCAAAGGGTGCGGGGGATACTTCATCTGCTCAAGAAGCATTTTTGTGTAAAGTTCTTTTATTCGTTCACTTGGTTTCATTGGTTTGGTCGCACTGGGTACAGATGAGTATTCTCTCTTCGACCTTGTGGGTGGCAGGTTGCCAAGAATGTTTTGGGCAAAGAATATCCATTGAATCAGTACCCGCGAAACTCAGCCTCTTTGAGTTTGCCTTGCAGCTTGGCGATCCTGATTGCCTCCTCGATACGTTTTATCTTTGCCTCCTGCTTTCGCATTTCCTTGTAGTCGTCGGTTGTCTCCACCCGAAGCCGGGCGGCTGAAACGTTGTGCTTCGGGTCGCACTCAAGGAAATTAAGTTTGGCTTGGGCTACCTTCTGTTGAAGCTCGTACAGGCGGTCGTGTTCGTCTCCCAAAAGCACGTTCATTTTCTGGGCGGCATCAATCCACACGGAAGGGGCAAGGGGTGTTTTAGTCTTTACTGCGTTCTCCAAGTATTCGGTTATTGTTTGGATTGATACCAGTTCGTCCATAGTTGCGTAATTTGGGGCTAGGAGACGTTTTTATTGGTTTCGGGTAGGTAGATACTAGAAAGGCGTATCTTCCGGTTCTGGCTCATCCTGCGCGTTCTCAAGCTCTAGTACTCTGGCCTCAAGAGAATTAAGGCGGGCATTAAACTCTGCCATCTGCATACCGTTGTTTCCGTAGCTCTGGGCATTCTTAGGAAGCCGGAAGTTGAGAAATCCATTGTCTGAGGTTTCTACTTCTACCTCGTGGGTGTCTCCTACTTTCCAAGCTAGTACAGGGGAGCCTTGATAGGCGCGGCCCCACAATGTTCTTCCGTCCTGAGTTACGATCTTTACCATCTTGAACGGGCGGGAGCTTTTGTCCAGATAGGGCTGGCCTGCCTTGTTTGTGTCGTTAAGATAAATCTTGGAGATTGTGATTTGCTCGGTCATTTTAGTTGAGTGTTTTTTGTTTGAGTTCTTTGATGTGGGCGAGGATTTGCCTTTGCCAAATCGGGATACAAGTAAGCATTGACTCTAGGGTGTCGGTTTCGTCCGCGAACTTCAGCGCGTACTGAAAGGCGAGGTTGTATGCCATTCCCCACTCCGCGCCCTTCACATACTCGTCCCGGTTCCTCTGTTTCTCTGGCTCGCGCTCTAGCTCCTGGGTCTTCTGCCAGCAAGGGGTACAGGTGAACTTACTCGACCAGTCGGGGATTTTCTGAATCTTCTTAGCTCGCTCCTCTGGTACTTCTTCAGGGTTTTTACACCGCTTACACCATACTTTCATTGATCCGTCCTCGTAGATTTCGTACTGGTCGGGGTGGGCGGCTCGTACTACGACTTCTTTATTGTTCTTCATTTGTTTGTAGTAGCTCGACTATCTTTATTCCTTCCTCGGTGGGTTCGTACCAGATTTCACCTTTGTCTATGAACGCTCTCATCAATCCTGCTTTGGTGAGGTTTAACAGGGCTTCGTCTATCTCGTGTTCATTCATTGCAGGTATTCTCTTAGTGATTCGATTTCTTCTTGAGAGAACACGTCATTGATCGCGGTGGCTACCTCGATAAGCGGTATTCCTCCTTGCTGGTTTCGGGTGGCTTTCAGAGCCGATACAAGGTCTATGTAGGTGTGGGCTTTTGTTTCTTGAGTGTCGGGGGGTTGGGGGTTTTCTATCTGGTACTGTATTTCAGAAGTTGAAGCGTCGTAGGCTTCGCGCTCGGCTTCACTTTTGCAGTCTGCTGGGTAGTGGCTCATTGTGTTTATTTATTGGGTTTCGGCCTTTTCGTATATGACTCTGTAACTATCGTCATGCAAAGGTTCTACGGATACTATTCTCCCTTCAATTTGGTTGAGCATTTCTTTTAACTCGTCATCGTTTGTGGCGTAGATGTTTGTTATTTCAATCATTGGAGCTTTGTATGATTTCGACTAGCTGGGCGGGGGTAACAATTGTCTGGGGAACTCCGAACGGGTACAACTTTCTCAATCTTAGATCGTGGTATCTATGGACTATCGAGGCTTTGGTTACGGGGTTCTTGGAGAACTTGCGGCGTTCTTTGGGGGTCAAGAAGTTTCTTAGCTTCCGGCGATCTTCTTCTATGGTTTCTGGGTAGTTCATTGAAGCATAAAGGCGTACAGGCCAAGCACGACCATAAGGCCCAGAAACAGAACAGTGTTTACTACGTTGCCAAGAACTGAAAGCGGCGGGTCATAGTCTTCGGTTCCAATATAACTTATGGTGTTTCGGGTAATGAGGTTCATTGAAGATTAATTGATGAATGTTTGAGCGACTTTGATTGCCAGTCCTACCCCCGCGCCTACTATTACCGCAAGGACGAGTAGCCCCAGAATGAAATCCAGAAAATCCATCATTGTCTTACTTAGTGAGTGTTGGGGGATTTTTTGACAACTTTCTCATTTCGTCTCGTCGGACAATCGTGTACTTCCCAGGCCATTCTCTTACTACCCAAACTTCTAAATCTTTGTCCCAGTCGTGTTCTTTTGATTGCGCTCGACGGACGATTATACCAACTCCCTTATAAGTGCCGTGGCTTTGACAACTTAATGCTGGGAGCGAGTACGCAAAAGAGATTTTATCGCCACGCCTTACTTTTACGAGATTACTCATTGTCTTTACTCTTGGTTAGGACGACCTTGTTTGTATTCTTGGAGAATTTGGAGAACTTCGTAAATAGCGTGTTCTCGTTGCATCAAAGCATCGGCGTCGTCGTAACCGCCGTGAAGTTCACTTTGGTACTCTCTCCTTAGCTTCTCGATTCTCTCTGCTACTTTCTCTACAACCTCTTGTTCTTTGGCAGCGAGAGCTTTCAAGTGTTCTCCAACCATATCATCAATCACAGAAAGATAGTGGTTTTCGTATTCTTCCTTTTTGGCAGCGAGGAGATTTTGAACTTTCTCAATAGAGTCTGAATAGGTCGCGCCATTCTTAAAGTCAGTCAGGATTTTTTCGATTGCGTGGTATTGAGTATCCATTACTTTGTATCGTTGGGTGAGGGGACTGGAAAGTTGGTTTTTAATATCAAGGTACAAGGCACGACTACCCAATCTTTGTTTCCAGAGCGGGAACTTCTTGTGCTGCCTTTCCCGGTAATACTCCTCGATAACCGAGTGCATATGTTCGGGCAACCTCGCACGAAGTCCCTCGTACTCAGCCTGCATCTTTTCAATCTCGCGTGCCGTGCGTTCCTGCCCATACTCGTTGTTGAGGAAGCGGTATATCCAGATTGCAGCGATGATCCCCGCTGCGACCAGGGCAATGATCGCAAGCACCATCAAGATCGTCGTAATGATCTCCACAATGGCAAGGACTGTCAGATAGAACCCGTAGCCTACAACGGCAAAGAAAGTCAGTTTCAAAAGGGCTTCGTCGTTCTTGTCGTTCATTGCTGCCTCCTTTCCAGGCTCACATCTCGCCTTACAAGAGCCTGGGAGCTATTCAGTTGGGGCTTGGCCTTTATGACAAACTGAGCGTCAACTACTGGCACTCGCCTCTTTCCCTTCTTCCAGGCTTCAAACTCTGCGCGTTCTTCCTTTCTCTCATCGTTGAGTGCGGAAAGAAACAGAAGAAAGATGGTGAGGGCCGCGCCTATAACGAGGCCGCCGATAAACGCCAGCCACATATCCAGGCTGTAGTACACAGTTGCTAAAAACATACTTTTCTCCTCTCTGAAGTAATTTGCGGGGTCAATATACGATGGGGTGGAAATACGACTGGCTTGGGAAGGGCTAAAAGAGGCGAAAAACGGGCAAAACTTGTGAGTGACTTGTGAGTAGAAAAGAAAAGCCGCCATTGCGGCGGCTGTAAATCGTTGATATAATTATGAGCCGTGTAGGACTCGAACCTACGACCCGCTGATTAAGAGTCAGCTGCTCTACCAACTGAGCTAACGGCCCTGATTTGTCTTCATTCCAGGCTACACGCTAAGAGGTTCAATCTAAAAATCCTATCCGCAGCCGGACGTATATTTTTGCCTAGCTTCTTGACGGAAGTCAAGTCTGGAGTAGCTATGCTATCGGCACAGGTTTAACGGTTCCAACCCATTTCAATGCGCCCGTGATTACACGCAAACGGAGTCGCCAAAGGCCTAATGCTGTCACGTATCGATGGCTTGCGGTTGGATTTGCCCTATGATATAAGCCCGCAGTCGTCCTGTACCCAGACCGTCCCCCGAGCGGTATAGCCTGTTTATTGATAGCTCAAGGTCGGCGGACAATCACGCCATCTGAAGCGATAAGCCAGAGACTCTTTAAAGGCTGAAAGGATATTAAAGATGCGCATTATTATTATGCTCGTAACCGCGATCATCCTGGTTATACGGATAAAGGTCTATCTGTCACCCGGCGTCACTGTCGCCGGGAGCTTGCAAAGCGACCCGGGTTGTTCAGGCGACCCGGAGCCGGGCAATCTTCGCTCGTGGCTGCAAGAGTGCCCAGGAAATAGGCGCGTGCGAATCGGGAAAGGCGGCAACGCCGCTGTAGTTTAACTATCCTGAAATCCAAACTGAAAAGGGGCAGCGATTTGTGGGCTTCGGTTAAAAACGGCGCGTGGGTCATGGATCTGCGGTTCGGGTCGAGGGTCTTATTCAAAAGGCCCCTATTCGCAGCTCTTGCGGTCTTGATGCTTGCGACAGGCATAGGGGCCAACACGGCGATCTTCAGCGTCTTGCGCGCGACTATCGCGCGGCCTCTGCCTTACAAAGAGCCCGACAGGCTTGTATGGCTCGCCAACACCAACCCGTCGCTTGGCGTCACTGAGACTTTTCTAAACCCGGCCGACATTCTCGACTATCGCGAACAGGCTTCGAGCTTCGAGCAGATAGCATCGTGGGGGACATTTCCTCAGAATTTAATAGGCGCAGAGAAGCCTGAGCGGTTGGAAACGATCTATGTGACGACAAACTTCTTTGAGACGCTTGGGGTCGAGCCCGCCCTTGGCCGCAGCTTCGTTGCCGACGACGCGGCCGAAGAGGGCGACAGCGTCATCATCAGCCACGGCCTCTGGCAGCGGCAGTTCGGGCAGGACCCGCAAGTGATTGGCCGCAAGATCAGGCTGGGCGACGGGTCGGCAGTCGTCATCGGCGTTATGCCGTCCGGGTTCAATTTTCCGCCCCACGTCGATCTCTATTCGACTTACGCCTTTGACCGGGCGGAAACAAAGCGGGGCGGCACGCACAACGACAGGACTATCGCGCGGCTGGCGCCCGGCGTGACAATCGAGCAGGCGCAAACCGAGATCAGCCGCATAGCTCGCCAGCAGTCCCAACAATACCCCGATACAAACAAGGGGTGGGGCGTCGTCGTCAAGCCTTTCCGCGACTACCTGTTCGGCAGCGCGACGGTCGCTTTACCGATGCTGATGGGGGCGGTTTTTCTCGTCCTGTTGATTGCCTCGACAAACGTCGCGAGCCTTCAGCTAGCGCGCGGCGTCTCGCGCCAAAAAGAGATCGCGGTGCGGCTGGCGGTGGGGGCCAGTCGGCTTCGCATCGTCAGACAACTGCTCACGGAAAGCGCGATGCTCGCTGTGACGGGCGGCGCGCTCGGACTGCTGCTCGCTTTCGTGTCGCTGCGGCTGCTTACGGCGCTCGGTCCCGCCACGGTGCCGGGGCTAAGCGACGCCCGGCTCGACGCGCAGGCGCTCTGGTTTACGCTCTCAGTCTCGCTCTTTACGGCGCTGGCTTTGGGGCTATGGCCCGCGCTCCAATCGTCAAAGCTCGATCTGACAGGCGCGCTCAAGGAAGCTAAAATCTCAGGTATCAACAAACGCGCGGCGAGCCCGCTCGGCAACACGCTGGTCGTCGTTCAGATCGCGCTTGCGCTTGTGCTGCTCGTCAACGCCGGTCTGCTTATAAAGAGTTTTTGGAAGCTCCAATCTACCAGCCCCGGATTCCGGTCCGAGCGTATCCTGTCGGCGGGCGTGTCGCTGAGCTTTGCCGATTATGTGAAGAACGACGAGCGCCGCATTCAATTCTTCAAGCAGGCTCTTGAGCGAGTCGCTAATCTGCCGGGAGTCGAGGCCGTCGGCGCGATCTCGCACCTGCCGTTTGGCGGGCGCACGCTACAGGCGCGTTTCAGGATTGAAGGCGACGGGGCCGCGATCTCCAACAACGAGGCCCCGCTTGCCGATTATCGCGTCGTGACCCCATCGCTTTTCGAGACGCTCGGCGTCGATCTTCGCAGAGGCCGTCTCTTCACCGAACACGACACGACAAAAACGGCGAGGGCCGTCATCGTAAACGAGGCGTTCGCGCGCACATACCTCGCGGGGCGTGACGCGCTCGGCGTTCGCGTCGAGCCCTTTCTATCTGCGGAAAGGGCTGGGCGAATAGTGGGCGTAGTCGCGGACGTAAAGCATCGCTCGCTCGAAGAAGATGCCTTGCCGACGATCTACGTCTCTTATCTTCAAGAGAGCACGTTTCCGATCATGAACTATCTAGTTCGCACGCGCCTTGAGCCGGAGCTTTTGAGCGACACGGTCCGGCGCGAGCTGCAATCAATCGATCCGAACCAGGTGGTTTTTAACGTCAGGGCTTTTACAGAGTTCATAGGCGATTCGATAGCGCCGCGTCGATTCAACATGGTGGTCGTCTCTCTCTTCGCGTTGATCGCGGTCAGCCTGGCCGGAGCAGGAATTTACTCGGTCATGGCTTTTATCGTTGCCGAGCGCACGCACGAGATGGGGATAAGGCTTGCGATAGGCGCTCAACAAAAAGACCTGATGATGCTCGTCCTGGGCTGGGGCATGAAGGTGGCGCTGGCAGGCTCGATCACAGGATCGCTCGCGGCTCTTGCGGCGACTCGCGTCACAAGAAGCTTGCTCTACAACACGAGCGCGACCGATCCGCTTACCTTCGCCGCGCTCGCGCTGTTGATGATAACCGTGGCGCTCGTTGCCTGCTACTTCCCGGCTCGCCGCGCGATGAAGACAGACCCTCTCGTCGCGCTCCGCTGCGAGTAGCGGGGCGGAGGACTGACCGGCTGCGCCGTCACAATCGATGTCGATAGCGGCCCGTCGCTCAGCCCTTTCTTTATTCGTACCTGAGCGCGACCATCGGGTCTACCTTTGTCGCCTGATACGCGGGGATGTAGCCCGCTACCAGCGCGGTCACGAGCATGACAGCCGTGGCGACAAGGATCGACAAAGGGTCTGTCGCCTCTACCCCGTAGAGCATACTTGAGACAAAGCGGCCCGCCGCCAGGGCTGCGGGTATGCCGATGGCAACTCCGACCGCGACCTGAAACATCGCTTCACGCAGGACCATCCAGAGTATAGAGCTGCGCTCCGCGCCTAAAGCCATGCGAATCCCTATCTCGCTTGTGCGGCGGCCCACCGCGTGCGCCATGACTCCGTACAACCCTACGGAGGCCAGCACTAGCGCAAGCGCGCCAAAGAAGCTGACGAGTTGAGCCATCAACCGGTCCTGGGCGAGCGACTGGTCCAGTTGCTTGCCGAGAGAAGTAACGCTGATGATCGGCAGCTTGTCATCCACCTGCGCAACCGCCGCCCGCACTTCGCCCGCGAGCAAGAGGGGATCGCCCGCCGTTCGAAGCTCAAGGTTGCTCATGTATGCGGAGGCGTTCTGCTCTTGCAAGATGGCAAGGTAGGCCATGCGAGTGGGCTTCTCTCTTGCGCTCTGATACTTTGCGTCACGGACCAGGCCGACGATCTCTATGTCGCCGCTCTTTTTCGAGTCGTCGCCAAAACCGAACCGCCGCCCGATGGGGTTCTGGCCGGGGAAGAACGACTCCGCGAACGCCTCGTTGACGACGGCGACCTTTCTTGACGCGGGCGTATCCTGCGGCCCTATCTCGCGGCCAACGAGCAACGGGAGGCCGAGCGTCTCTGAGTACCTCGGCCCCACGAGCATGTGGCTTATAATCATGTCTTCGTCGCCCGAGGGGGTGTAGCCTTCGATTGAGATGTTGCTCGTCCGTGAGTTGCCGCTCAACGGGCTGTAAGAGGCGAGGCTCACAGACTGGACCCCCGGCACTACGGCGAGCCTGTCTAAAAGCTGCTGGTAGAGGTTATTCAGGCCCGCAGGCTTATAACCGGCAAGGCGCGGGTCTATGTCTACGAGCAGGACGTTGTTTTGGTTAAAGCCGAGGTCCTGGCGCTCAAGCTTCAACAGGCTGCGCGCGAACAGCCCCGCGCCCACGAGCAGGACGAGTGACAGCGCGACTTGCGACACCACGAGCGTCGTCGCAAGCCCGAATCGAAGGCGACCGCCGCCGCTGCCCGCGGATTTATCTTTCAGCCCCGAAGTGAGGTCGACGCGGCTGGCGCGCAGGGCGGGCGCCAGTCCAAAAAGAATCCCCGCCAGAAGCGCAACGAGAGCCGTGAAACCGAGCACCATCGCGTCGGCCTTTATGTCGAGCGGCGCAGTCGGCGCGACGAGCTTAACAAGCGCGCGCGCGCCCCATTGAGCGAACAGCACGCCGAATACCCCGCCGAGCGCCGAAAGCAGCACGCTTTCAGTCAGTAGCTGGCGGATCAGCCTTGCGCGATTTGCGCCCAGCGCAAGCCTTATCAATATCTCTCGCTGCCTGGCAAACGATCTCGACAGCAGAAGGTTGCCGACGTTGGCGCAGGCTATCAGCAGGATAAGCGCCACGATGACCATAAGCATGTTTAGCGTCTCGGAGTAATAGAACCTGAGCCCGGATATGCCACGGCTCCCCTCCGTCAGCTCGACGTAAGACGCCTGTATGCCCTGGCGGCGTTCGTCTGAAATCTGCGCGCCCGCCTGGTTCGTTAGAAACTGCTGCAACTGAACGTCTATGCTCGCGCGGGCCTCGCTTATCCGAACGCCGGGCTTCAACCGGCCTATTATATTGAGCCAGTACGCCCTGTCGTTGCCGAGGTATGACTCCTGCATCTCGACCTGTGGCTGGAATGCCAGCGGCAGCCAGAAGTCTGGCGACCGCCGCACGCGCGCGCCGAAAAACTCCGGCCCCATCACCCCGACGATTGTGAAAGCTGTCCCGTTAAGCACTACGCTCCGACCGATGACCGAAGCGTCGCTCGCCAGTTTATCTCTCCAATACCCGTAGCTTGCGACCGCCGCCGGCCCGGCCGCCGCCGCGTCGTCTTCAGCCGTAAGCGTGCGGCCGAGGGCAGCCTTCGCGCCCATCACGGCGAAGTAGTTCCCGGACACCAGATGGCCCTGCGCGCGAGTGGCCCCCTCGCCTGATTGCTCGCCTTCGAGGCGGACGCTCAGCCGCGCCTCGCCGCTGCGAAACGCGGCCAGCTCTTGAAACGAATCGTTGTGCTCGCGAAAGTACCGGTAAGCCGAGTAAGAGAAAAGCCGCCACTTGCCCGTAACCGGGTCGCCGAGCGACGTGCCTTCGCTCGGCGAGTCGGAGAACAGGACAAGCTCTTCGGGGTTTGCGACCGGCAGCGGCTTGAGCACCACGGCATTGACCAGCGTAAAGATCGCGGTGTTCGCTCCTATGCCGAGCGTGAGAATGGCCACGACGATGAGCGCAAAGGCGGCGTTCTTTCGAAGCATCCGCACGCCGAAGCGCACGTCTTGCCAGGTCTCTTCCATCAAGCGGGTTGGGCGTCGTCGAAGGCGAGTAGACATAATCGTTCCAATCTCCGTTAGAAAGTTTATGCTCCTGGTTAAGCTCTTTAACCTTATAATACGGCGCAGGGTTCCATATTATGCGCCGACTCGCCCGGCCGTCTCAACGGCAATATGGGCCGCGCGGTTATATTGCAGGAGACGCGGTCGCGAGCGTTCTTTAAATTACAGAGCGGGAATGCTTGGAGGAATACCATCTATGAGTAGCAAGCTTAGGGTTGCTCTATTTGTTCTTCTGATCCTGTTCATCCTGGCGCTATTTCTTCCGGGGCTTCCGTGGTCGAGCGCCTCGCGGCACAAGCTCAAACGTGTGATGGTCAAAGCCGAGATCACCTTGAACAAGCTGCGCGGCAACGAGCCTCGCCTGGTATCAATCGCGGGCGAGACGGGCGTCCCGGGAGCGCGAGTGCAGGCGCTCGATTCGCTTTCGGGCTGGGCGACGTTGTGCGACCCGCAGGGCAAGTTTACGCTGCCCGATGTCTTGTGGTACCCGGACGCGACTTACGACCTGATCGTCTCGGCGGATGAAGACAAAGGGGAGGTGGTCAAAGTCTCCGCCGGATCGCTCGACCCGTCTACGGGAGTCGTAAACGTCGGTCGTCTCGCGCTCGATACAGACAGGCGCGTCGATCTGTCGGAGCTGCCCGGAGACAACTCTTACACATATGAATATTTCGATCTTCAGAACAGGGATTACTACCGAAAGGTGTTCGACGAGCTGACCGCTCACCTGACCTTGGACGAAGAGAAGGTCGATGCAGTCAATAACTATGTCGCCGCGAAATTGAACTATAAAGAGACCCAGTGGGAACTGGGCTCGCCCAGGCGAATCCTTGAGTACGGTTCTCAATATTGCGGCCATCTGAGCACGGCCATGGCGACGATCCTTGCGGTCGCCTTTCCGATAAGGATAATCCACCTGACCGACAAGGCCTCGCCGCCCAACACACACGTTGTCGTCGAGGTCTTTTACGACAGAGACTGGCACCTTTATGACCCGACTTATGGGGTCAAGTTCAAAAACAACGGCGGGCGCGTGGCGAGCTACAAGGAGCTAAAGCTCAACCCTGCGCTCGTCTCTTCGGATCTCTTCTCTTCGTTCAGGCAGAGATACCCGAAGGTCCTTCTCAATTCGCTGGCTGACATTTACAGCTCAGGCCATCATCACTTCTACTACCTCGCCTACAAGTGCTCGCAGTACGCGCACGCCTGGTGGGCTTACAAGAACGGGTTGAGCTACGTCCCTTCCGGCGGCAGAATTTTGCTTGCCGCCGCGGGCATACGCCCTCAGACCTTTGTGACCTACCACATACGAAAGCCGGGCAGCGACCAGGACGAGCTGACGATTATGTCGAGCCAGAAAGCCGGCGCCAGTTGCGTCTTGAATGAGGAAGAGTCTCAGCCGATCAATTTACCGCCCGGCCTTTATGACGTCTTTGTCGACCTTTATGACGGGAACATATCGGCCCCGACCGCCGACAGCCCTGCCTTGATCAGCGACTGGCAGCTCAGAGTAAAACTGGAAGTAAGATGAGGCGAGAAGGCCCTGTTTGTTTGCGCGGACGGCGTGCCCGGGCCAAACACCGTCAAGGTGTTAAGGCGGCGGCGCGCGGTTCTACAGCCTGTCCCTGATACGGCGACTTTTGCCACCCGCCCTTGAAAAATGATTCGAGCCGTACTACTTGACTAGTATGATATAGTACCGTCCTCATCCCGGTGGCCTCCGGGTATGGCTCAGTGGTACAGACGCATAAGTAGACCGACAAGGGGCAGTCTTTGGCTCCTCGTTCGAGATGTATAGTGAGTATTTGAAGGCCCGAATGGTTGTAAGTCCGTCTTTGTAATCGACCGTTGCCAGTTCAGAGGCTGAAGAGCCGCTCAGGCTTGTCATTTCACCAGCTTCAACAAGAACGATCATATTCCCGGGCTGTGGGAACTTCGACTGACATATCAGGCGTGAAGCAGTAGGGGTAGGAAGACCTCTGTTCACCGGATTCGTCTCGATTTTCGAGAGGGTAAGAGGCGTAGCTTTATCCGCAGGTGAATCCAGCGAAGTGGTTTCCAGTCATACCTTTACGGATCGCTCCCAATTGCCGTGACATCTAATTAAAGGAGAGGGTATGAAGACTCATAAAGAGAAGAACAACCGCAAGACCAAATCCCGCGCGTGGCTTTTTGTGGCTATCCTGGCCCCGGCCATAATCCTGGCCGTCGTCTTAGGACCGCTTTTCGCTTCAAAGACGGCCAGCGCTCAGCAGCGTATGAATCAATCGGAGCCTCAGACCGCAAACGGCGATACGACCATAGAGTTTGCGAGTCAGAAGATCAAAGTAGATGCCAGGACGGGAAAACTGAGGACCCCCACTGTCGAAGAGGCCAGAGCGATAGTCGAGACCCTGACGAAGCTCGCCGACAGGAGGTCGGATGATCTCAAGGTTGTCCGCACTCCGAGCGGGGTCGATAAGGTCGACCTGGAGGGCCGCTTCCAGCACGTGCTGGTCGGTAAGCCAAACCCGGACGGGACTAATGAGGTCATCTGTGTAACGAGCATGGAAGAAGCCGCCGCGTTTCTCGGCATAGACCCGTCAAAAATTCCGGCGAAGGATAAGTAAGGAGGCCCCCGATGTCATATAAAACTAAACTACCCATGATCTTAATCGCACTGGTCGTGTTACTGCTGGCCGCTTCTGACAGGGCGCAGGCGGCAGCCACGATCACTATAGTCAATAATGACGGGCCGAATGAAGGGTTCAACGATCCGACGCCCGTCGCGCCTGTCGGAGGCAATCCGGGAACGACCCGTGGCCAGCAGCGGCTCATAGCCTTTCAGTTCGCGGCAGACCTGTGGGGCGCTACGCTCGACAGCAACGTCCAGATATTCGTCACAGCGGCCTTCAACCCGCTGGGCGCAAACGTCCTGGGGTCGGCGGGCGCGACCTTTGTCTTTTCCGATTTCGGCTCTATCGCCTTCCCGTTCCCCGGCTCCCAGCCCTTTCCCAACACCTGGTATCACTCGGCGCTCGCAGATAAACGGGCAGGGACGGAACTCAATCCAGGCTTCGCCGACATAAACGCCCAGTTCAGCAGCAATTTCAACTTCTATCTCGGGCTCGATAACAACCACGGCGCGCAAAACGACCTTGTGGCGGTAGTGCTGCACGAGCTCGGCCACGGCCTTGGGTTTGCCAATTTCGTAAACGAAACGAACGGCACGAACCTGAGCGGCCGTACGGACATCTTTTCGAAGTTCACATTCGACAACACAGTCGGCCTGCTCTGGAGCAATATGACGAATGCCCAGCGCCAGGCTTCGGCCATAAACTTCAGCAACGTGGTCTGGACAGGGCCTAACGTCACGGCAGGCGTGCCGAGCGTGCTCAACTTCGGCAGCCCCACTGTCAGGGTAGATACGCCCGTGGTCATCGCCGGCTCCAAGCAGTTCGGGACGGCGGCCTTCGGCCCGGCTATCAGCACGCCCATCACCGCTCCCGTGGTGCTTGTAAACGACGGCGTCGCCGCTGGGGGCGGCGGGACGGTTAATGACGGCTGCGAGCCACTCGCGCCCGGCTCGCTGAGCGGCAAGATCGCACTCATTGACAGGGGCCTTTGCGGGTTCGCCGTAAAGGCGAAGACTGCCCAGGATGCGGGAGCCTTAGCCGTCATCATAGCCAACAACGTAGCCGGTGCGCCTCCGGGCATGGCCGGCGTCGACCCGACCATCACTATTCCTACCGTCAGCCTCTCGCTCGCCGACGCCAATGCCCTCAAGGCGCAGCTTGGCGGAGGCGTCACCGCGACGCTTGGCGTAGACCCTTCGATTCGCGCGGGCGCGGACCCGTCGGGCAAGGCGAGGCTTTTCGCGCCGAACCCCGTTCAGTCCGGCTCGTCCATCTCGCACTTTGACTCGATTGCCTCCAGAAACCTGCTGATGGAACCGGCGATCAACCCCGACCTGACTCACGAGCTAAACGCGCCCGACGACCTGACCCTCGAACAGATGAGAGATATAGGCTGGTACCCGGACGCGAACCTGGACGGCATCCCGGATAATTTCCAGGTCTGCATAGATCAGGGCAGCTCGATCTTCACGCTCGACACGTCGACGGGCAATTACATGTTCTTCGATTGCGCGAAGGGCGCGTTCTTGAGCGGGACAGGCGTCTTCACGCAGAACTTCTGCAAGCGCGAGCTTACGGATCGCGGCACCGATCCCAAACGGCCTGACCGGAACGTCCTGGTCAAGTTCAATCCTTGCACGGGTGTCGGGACCGCGACGGTCACGATCAACGGGATTAACAAGACCTTCTCGATCAACGACGCCAACATCAACGTAGGCAGGTGCGGCTGCGCATCACTGTAAGCCTTTCTGCTTCAGTGTGGCAAAGCATTGATAGAGAGACCGGGGCAGGCTAAGCGGCCCGTCCCGGTCTTTCAGCCGCAAGTATCAAGACGGGAAGACCTGTGCTCAAGCTACTCTCAATAACCTTCCTTCTGCTGTCGCTTGCGAACTGCTCTGCAACGGGTAACCGGTCCGCGCAGCAGGGTCGAACCCCTCGCGGCAATTCACCTGACCAGAACGCAGTAGCCTCTCTTTCATACTGCGACCTTCTAAAGAACCCGGACCTTTATGCGGGCAAGCAGGTTCGCGTCCGCGCATCATGGCAATTCGGGTTCGAGACGACCTTCATCTACGACAGGCAGTGTCCGCTTAGCCCGAAAGCCTGGCTCGAATTCGTCAGTGATGACGAGGCGTGTCCTCAGACAAAGCAGAACCGGAGCCTTCCAACTCAATCCGACAAAGAAGCCGACGTCACCGTCGTAGGAAGGCTCTACGGTCCGGGCAGGCATGGCCATCTCGGCGATTATGAATACAAGTTCGTAGTCGCCTGTCTGGAAAAGATAAAAGTGACCTCTTCCGATGACAGATAAACCCCGCGCCTGATATGACCCGACACGCACGAGGCTAAAAGTCTGTTGCCCTGTCAACCGTCGAAGAAGGGAAGAAATAAGCCTGTGTGCACGTCTTATAATTGAATTGGCCACACAGGTGAGGAGAACTATTGATGATCTGGGCATTGAAAAGCATCTTGATTATTCTGGCAGCGATCAACTTTTTGGCTTATACGGGGACAGGTTGCACCGGCACAGGCGTTATGCCGACCGACGACGATACTACTGCTACAACCCACATGACGACCCGCCGCGCCGCTCATACAGCGACCTTGCTGCCCGACGGAAAGGTATTGATCGCGGGCGGGATGCAGCAGAGCGAGACTTTTTCAAATAGCGCCGAGGTCTTTGACCCGGCGACCGGAACCTTTGCCGCCACCGGCAATATGACGACCACCCGCGCCGGTCACACCGCAACGCTGCTGCCTAGTGGAAAAGTGCTCATCGCCGGCGGCTCCAACGGCGAATGGCTTTCGAGTTGTGAGTTATACGATCCGGCCACAGGTAGATTTACCCCGGCTGGCAACTTATCGGCCCGGCGCGGCGGCTCTACCGCAACGTTACTGCGAAACGGCACGGTGCTTTTCATCGGCGGCTTTGACGGAGAGTTGCACTCTAGCGCCGAGGTCTTTGATCCGGCGACGGCTATTTTCAAACCTGTTGGCAAGATGAGCGTCGGGCGTTCATCTCACACGGCCACGTTGCTGGATGATGGTAAGGTACTGATTACCGGTGGTGGCGCGAGGCGGAACGTGCTCGCAAGCGCGGAAGTCTATAACCCTGCGACAGGCGCTTTCACTCCGGCTGGCAATTTGAGCGTGCCCCGGCATAAACACGCGGCGGTGCTGCTCCCCGACGGCAAGGTGCTCGTTTTGGGCGGTTCAGATAATCGAGATTCCCAGGGACAGTACGCCAGCGCCGAAATCTATGACCCGGCAACGGGCGTCTTCACTCGGACCGCGAGTATGAGCGCAGGCCGCTTCAAATTTTCGGACGCGATAGCCACGCTTAAGAGCGGCAAAGTTCTGGTTGCAGGCGGTGGGGCGCAGTTAGAAATCTATGATACGAAAGCAAGGGGCTTCACCCTGGCCGGGGGGCAGGTGGATGCTGCGCGATATTTTTCGACGGCGACCTTGCTGCCCGACGGCAGAGTTCTGATCGCGGGTGGATATGATAATCGCATAGTGGCGAGCGCAAGAACATGGGTCTATAAGCCCTGAGCAAAGCCGCGCCTGCCGCCGGATGTCCGCGACGCGCGGCGTTCAGGAGGACGTATGAGCATCCAGGACAATTCTAAAAAACGAGTCGGCATCTTTCTGCCTCCCGGCGAGGGGCGACAGTACCCGATGGGAAGAATTAGCGCTGTCTTCAAAGCAGATGGAGACGAGACACAATCCGCCTACTCCATATCCGAGTGGTGGCTGGAGCCGCACACGCAGGGACCCGGCGCACACTCCCACGCGGAAGACGACATTTTCTACGTGATTGAAGGGACGATGAGCTTACTTGTAGGTGATCAGTGGATCGATGCCCCAAAGGGATCGTTCGTATTGGCACCGGGAGGGGTAAAGCACGATTTCGAGAACCGAAGCTCAAGCCGAGCGGGCGTATTAAATTTTTCGGTCCCGGGCGATTTCGAGAAGAATATGCCTGCGATCTCGGAATGGTACGTCGACAATCCCCCTGGTGATGCTTAACAGGCGAATCGCCGGAGCCGTCGAAACGAGTTTCGTATGCTTCAGCCGGTATTACCCGGCGGCTCCGGCGATTCGCCTGTTTCACCCTTGCTCCCGGCTATTCGTGGCGCAGCGCAGCCAGCGGGTCCACCCGCGCCGCCTTACGCGCGGGCAGCCAGCAGGCCGCCAGCGCCACCAGCATCAGCAGCATAGCGATGACAGCCAGCGTCAGCGGGTCGGCCCACTGCACTCCGTAAAGCTTGTCGGCCATCTGGCGCTGCCACGACCTGGGGCCGAAATACTGACTCTCCAACAACCGCTTCAACGCGTACCCGCAGGCCGCGCCCACTACCAGTCCAATCAGCACGAGCCGCATCCCCTGCCAGATCACAAGCCGCAAGACGTTGGTCGGTTGCGCGCCTAGCGCCATGCGTATGCCGATCTCATTCGTGCGCTGTGCGACGGAGTATGCCAGCACGCCGGACAGCCCGATGGCTGCAAGCAGCAGCGCCACCGCACCGAAAAAGGTGAGCAGCCGTGCGTAGAGCCGTTCCTGCCCCAGTGCGGCCTTCGAGCGCTCTTCCTGCGAGCTGACTTCGCTGACGGGCAGATTGGCGTCCATCTCGCGCACGACCTCGCGCACAGTGGATGCGAGCGCGGCCGGCTCGCCCAGGGTGCGCAGGGCAAAGTGCATCTCGCCAATCGCGCCGCTCTCCTGTCGCCAGGGCGTGTAAAAGAGCGGTTCGATTTCGGTCCGCTGGCTGTCGTATTTAGCATCGGCCACCACGCCTACAATCTCCACTTCGCGCTTGGTGTCGGTCTCCACGATGCGCTTGCCGACCACGTCTTCATCGGGGAAGAATTTGCGCGCGAACGCCTGATTCACAATAGCCACTTTGTTCGCGCGCTGGTCATCTTGCTCGGTGAAGCCGCGCCCGCGCAGCAGCGGGATTTCCATAGTCGAGAAATAATTTTCACGCACCATCTGCCGGTTGGTGACACGACTGCCTGCACTCTTCTCCGACTCGCCTGGAAGCAGAAAGTCCGAATTCCACATGGAATGGGATATGAGCGGGATGCGGCTGAACGAGGCCGCGCGCACGCCCGGCAGGTTGTCGAGCCGTGCGAATAGGTCCTGGTAGAACTGAATCAGCCGTTCATCCTTGTACCCGCCTTGCTTGGGCTGCAAAGAGAAGAGCAACAGGCGCTCCTGATTGAAGCCAAGATCGACCTGTTGCAGGTTGTAGAGCGTGCGAATGAATAGCCCCGCGCCTACGAGCAGCAGCAACGAGAGCGCTACCTGCGCAACTATCAGCCCCTTGCTCAGCCGCGACACCGAGCCTGTCGTGCGCCGTCCCTGCTTGAGCGCGGTGGTAAGGTCGAGGCGCGTCGCCCGCCACGCGGGGATCAGACCGAACAGGACGCCCGTCAGCAACGAGACGGCTGCGGTGAACGCCAGCACACGCCAGTTGGTGCTCGGGTCAACGTCTGCGGGCAGAAATCCTGTAGAGCGGTCGGCCATCGCAACCAGTATGCGTTTGCCCCACAGGGCAAAGAGCACGCCAACCGCGCCGCCCAACGATGCGAGCAGGATGCTTTCAGTCAAAAGCTGCCGGATCAGACGCCAGCGCCCCGCGCCGACCGCCAGCCGCACGCCTATCTCCGGGCCGCGCAGCGCCGCGCGCGACAGCAACAGGTTCGCCACGTTGGCGCACGCGATTAACAGAACCATCGCCACGATGCCGAACATCCCGTATATCGTGGCCGAATACCTCTTGCGCGTCTCCATCAGGCCGCGACTGCCCGGCAGCGCGAGCAATTGGGGGTAGTCTTTCGGGTCGAGCTGCGCCGGGTCGCCGTCGCGTCGAGGCGGCGGCATGATCTCTAACGCAGTCGCTTCAAACACACCCGCAAGGCTCTGGCCAGCCTGCTCAAGCGTGGCCTCGGGCTTCAGTCGGCCCATCAAATTTAGCCACCAGATACCCGGCTTGCCGTTTCTGCCCATCCCCGTGCCCTCTGCCAGCAGCAACGGCTCGGTCGCCAGAGCAACGGTTACGGCGGGGCGTTGATCCACCTGCAACGTCCCTGTAAATCCGGGCGGCGTTACGCCGACGATGGTGAAAGAGATGTTATTTAGTTTGAGCTGCTGACCGATGATGTCGGGGTTCGCGCCCAGCCGCTCCTGCCAGTACTGATGGCTGACCACGACAGCGGGCGGCGCGCCCGGCTGGTCATCGGCGTCTGTGAGCGGGCGCCCCAGGACCGGTTGCACGCCCAGCCCTGCGTAATAACCGCCCGATACGACCTGCCCCCGGACGACTTCGGCCTGTTCGTTGACCACAGCCGTCACCCCGTAAAGCGGGGCAAAGGCGAACAGGTCGCTGAGCGGGTCGGATTCTGCTTGAGCACGCGCCTGGCCGAGCCTTTCAAAGATCTCATAACGGAAGACGGAAGCGCCACGCATCCCCGGCGGGGCCGGCGCGAAGGACCCGCGCATACCGCTCGTGCGAAACGGCTGCCCGGATTGCCATTCGAACAGTACAAGCCGGTCCGGTTCCTTGACCGGCAGCGTCTCTAGCAGCACGGCGTCGACGACGCTGAACAGCGCCGTGTTGGCGCCGATCCCAAGCGCAAGCGACAGCACGGCAACGAGCGTGAACCCTTTGTGTTTGAGCAGCATTCGCATGCCGTAGCGAAGGTCTTGAAACATCTGGTCCTCCAGTCTTTGTGGTTGCAGCCACAGCGCATCCCAGAACGCGGCTGTGCTGCGCCGCAACAGATCGAGCTTGTTTCTCCAGTCGAGCCGGTCCCACTCTGAAAGAAGCATCTCGCGGTAACGCAGCTCCGCCTCCCACTCCTGCCGCCAGTCTGCGCGCAAGCGCCGGGGTACGATCAGCCCCACAAGGGCGATCAGCCGCAGGTGCGGCCTGGTCGAGAGTAGTCTGCGGCGAGAGAGCGGTGGCACGGTCTTGACCTCAGGCGCGTGAGGGTTTCGGGGCGCGCCTTTTATCCGGTTGGGTCTGCTCCAACAGTCGATAGCGTTTGACCGCCTCGGTTAATGCGTCCTGCCCCTCGCGAGTCAGTACGTAATACTTGCGCGGGGGGCGCGACGCGGCCTGAGCGATGCTCTGCTTCTCCCACTTCGAGCCGAGATACCCGGACTCTTCGAGCCGCCGCAACGCAGGGTAGACTGTCCCGCCTGGCATGCCGGTTATGTCGATGATGTCGAACCCGTAGAGGTACCCGTTGGCAACCGCCTGCAAGATTACCGCCGTGGAATAGGTGAGAAATCCTTTGCCCATTAGTAGCTCCGTGAGAATACTTGTCAGATAGAATTCTATCTGACAAGTATTCTACATAGGTCGTATGACGAGAGCAAGCGAGAACGTGTTGAGTTATCACCGGAACTCGATCATACTCTCTACAGCATTGTCCCGATGCGGGGGAATGGGGATCTATCTGATTTGAGTGTATCGGCAGCGGCCCGCTATACTAAATTGTTGAATGAGTTGAAAACCTTGACCCGATCTCCAGGTCAAGCATATAGTTCCCGCCTTGAAAAAGGTCATCAGGCCAAACCGCGTCTTGCCCTGGCAAAGCGACTCGCTCTTTACGCCTTCTGTAAACAGTCTTTTTTCAAGAGGTACAGGCCTCGACTATGCTTTAGACAAACAAGCGTCTATCTTAAAGAATACCCTGTTCATTCTCGGTAATTCTCCGGTTAAACCTGTTCTTTCGCAGGAAAGAGCCCAACCCCTTTAATTGAAAGGATTTTGTGAATTATGAAAAACGCCTCACCTAGCGTACTTCCCAGATTAGCGTTCCCCTTCGCCTTTTTGATGTCGATGATGATCGTGCCCGCCGCCTTCGGACAGGGGAATCCTCAAAAAGCGGCTCCCGAAATCGAGATCATTCAAAGCAGTTATGCGCCGGCTGGCGCCCCACGGGCAGAGTTCGTGTCGGCACGTGTCGAGTATGACGCCGAAGTTGAAGGGATAAAAGGTTTGAAACTCCATATAAACTTCATCATACGGGATGCGAATTGCACCCCTTGCAGGTTAACTGCATATTTTTACGATGACACCGACGGCACAGCCCTTGACGGCAGCTACAAGGCTTACACGGACGCGGCGGGCAAAGTATCGGTTGGGAAGAGTTTCACCCCGAACATCAATCCCGCGCAGTATAAGGAGTTTACGCTTTGGCTCCCTTACAGGGCGCTGAACCTGCAGCAAGATTCCGGCAACCAGTTTCACTTGCGGTTCCAGCTATATTTGCGAGACAGCGGCAATGCGCTGAGGGTGATCGGGAAATCGAAGTACTACCCGTTTTCGCTAAGATTCAGATAACAGGACGACATCTGGCGGTCGAAACGGCGGATTTCAACACCCGTGAAATCCGCCGTTTCGATTTATGGCTGAGAGTTCCAGGCGACGGACAACCTCTCTCAGCTTGAGAACAGGATTGGCGCGATTGTAGATAGACAAAAGTGTGTAACATGATCGAAAGGATAAAGATGAGAATTAAGATCGTTCTGTCGGCGGCGCTCTTTCTGTCGCTTGGCTTGACCGGGGTTGCCCAATCAAAGATCACCCCCGACGTGGTTGTCAAGAACTTGTATGCGGCGCATGAAAACGAGAAGACCTCTCCGTTTAATCAAACGAAAAACCGCGCCCTCGCCGACAAATACTTTACGAAGGATTTTGCCGACTTGATCTGGAAAGACCAGGTCACAGCCAACGGCGAGGTCGGGGCCATCGGGTTCGACCCGCTTTATAACGCGCAGGACCGGACAATCACCGCCTTTAGAATCGGCAGGCCTCGATACGGTGAGGGCAACCTCGAAATTGCGGACGTTCCCGTTACCTTTAAAAACATGGGCAAAGCCGATACGGTCCTCTTCCGGCTAGAACGAGACGCCGGTAAAGTTTGGAAAGTTAGCGACATAAATTATCCCGGCAACGACGCGGGATATTCATCGCTCAAAGCCATATTATCCAGCGCGATGAGCGAGTCGGGGGGCGGCGCTACCCCCGCCTCAAACGCGACCTCCGATATTCGGAAAGTCGACTTTCTCAGCTACAGCTATCAAACGTCTGTCTGTTCCGAAGACGTTGGACTTCCCAAAACGGTCAAACCCCGCAGCGGCAAATTTAGAGATCGCGATAATAATTTTTTAGAGATCGCCGGTAAAGAGATCGTTTATGGGGACTTGAACGGGGACGGGAGCGAAGACGCCGTTGTACTGATCAGGTGTGGGAGCCTGGCCGGCAGCTTGAGAGCTTTTGAAATTCATTCTTACTCATTCCAAAACGGCCAGGCTAAATTGCTTGCGCGGCTCGACAGCACAGTTGTGGAGAGCGATTACCAGAAGGCCTACCCCGATGGCGCGGTGTTCTTCCCTGGCGAGAATCCCCCGAAGATCGTAAGCGGGCACCTGATTGTCGAAGCCCTGACCGATGGCTCATTTGCCAGCCCGGAAAACACCGCGACGTTCGATTATAAACTGGACGGGAACAAATTAGTCTTGAGCAGCAAGCCGACAAGGGCTAAAAGGCAGCAATGAGCGAGCGACCCGCCGGACAGATTCAGGGCTGCTTATAAGTCTCTACAATTCCATCGGAGAGCGCACGGGAGATAGACCTGACCGAACCCTTCTTTGACGTCATTTCCGTGTAGCAGCGCGTTAGCCTTAGACCGGAGCCGCAGAGCAGGCTTGCCATGCCGTCCATCCGGGCCAGCGCCTAACGGACCTTCTCCCTGGTGCGAATCAGATCACGGACCTGCTGAAGAAGTGTCGGCGTAATGTGAAAGTAAAGAATAGCGGTATAATCTGACCGTGGAGAAACTAAAGTGATTTGTAGTTGCGCTTTACAAGTTTATCAATCGGAGTAGACCGGCTAAGAACAGTAATATATTACCTTTTTTAGCCGGTCTACTTTATAGTTAGGCGCTACAATAAAAGCGCAAGACAAATAGTTGGGTTGGCGACTCTTAATACTGAAATTCTATAAGAATCTATAGGTGGGAAAACATGAGTCCAGAAACAGCTCTATTGGTAGCCGCAGCATCCGGTCTATTTGCTTTGCTTGGTTCTTTGGGAAGTCAAATTATAAGTGCCTTTGCTAACATAAGGGCAAAAAGAATGGAACTGGTTTATTCACGTAAGGTAGATACTTACAAAGAATTCATACAAAAATCTGTTTCGTTTTGTGATGATGCTGAAAATGAAGAGAAGTATCTACAGTTCTACAATGCCCTTCTAGCAACAGTTACAGTTGCATCTGATGATGTCTTTAAAGCTCTAGCTCATGCTGAAATGGGCCCTCTTCAGCAGGCTCATAAATTGCGTGAATCAAGCGATGAAGATGAGAAAGTGCAATATCTTCAATTATATCAAAAGTCAATTGACCATATTGCTTTGACAATGCGTAGGGACCTAAAGAAATTTGTAGGGAAGTGATTTGATTGACTGTCTTAGCCATTTAGCTGTACTGCGCACCTAACAAACGTATGCACCGTAGCCGCGAATCCGCTTTCGTATGGTATAGCCAATGTCACGTCGCGCCGGGTGATGCCAGGCGTTAGGCAGCATACCAAAAGCAGACATATGTTAGTATGTTCTTCACGAGTTTCACCCTGTCGTGTATCAGTTAAAAAAGGAGATTATCGTCATGGCAACGACGTCTGAAGAGCTAGTTCAAGTTGCAGAATGGGTGGGGCAGTTCATCAGAAGTGGTTTTACCGAGCCGTCAGAAGAGTTATTCCAGCTGGAAGTAAAGAAGTGGAAACCGGAGCTTATACACGCCGGGATCAAGAAATGCGATCAACTCCGGGAAAATTTCATCCATACGCATGGCCCGAACGCGCCTGGCATCAAATATTGTGAACGGGCCAGGAAGATCCTGCAAAACCCTCAGGCTCAATTCAAGCGATTGGACCCAGGAATGATTGAGTAAGACACGAGAAATCGAAGCCCCTTCCAGCCACCGCAAGCGTTGGGTGGTGAGATAGAGAAGGCATAATTGGGCCTCACTGCGAAGCAGTATCCAAATCTCGTACAACCGAAGGTGTCCTCCTGGTCATGTGACTGCCGGCATGTACGCAGCACCACTTGAGTAGTGAAAGCGAAGGGCTGCCTAACAACTCATTCAACAGGAGCGGCACCAAGCTAGTCTTTTATCATCCAGGATGATTGCCGCCCGGTTAATTCGGGCGTTAGGCGTCAATGTGAATTATCGAGCTGAAGGAGGAATATGGATATAATTACGCTCGCAACTATAGCCAGTGCTGTTGGAACTATGGTGTCCGCAATACCGCCGATAGTTTCAGGGATAACAAAGCATCGTTCTACAAAGATCGACGACTTCAAGATTTACTTGAATAACCTGGCAGATTGTTTAGATGAAATGGTCGAAAAGCTAAGCAAGAACGAGGTCCCAACGAAGGCAGGCAACAGAATTGAAAAGGCTTTCGAGAGCTTTGAGAAAAAATTGGAGAATCTCAGAGTGGAAGAAGCAAAGAAGCAAGATTTGCTTCAATCAAATGATATGCTCCGAAGAAACCTCGCAGATGGGCGGTTCCTCGATGATGTAATTGGAGGGAATATTCGAAATGCTCCTCCAGGTGAAAAAGTTCGGGCGTTGACGGCGATGACACGGACCTCCGGCTATTTAAGAGGTGTCGCAGACACATTGAAATCTTAGGCTCAATTGCTCGCTATGACCGAAAGATGTCTGACAAACGCGTCCAGCGTAGGCCGCGAACCGAGTTTCGCATGGTTCTCTGAGTTTTCGGCGCCGCCCCGCTGATGCACAGCGTTAGGCGGCAGGGGTAGAGGTTGATGAGGGTATTGAAGGGGAAATTAGTAACGGGTGAGGGAAACTTCTCTTTCTGGATCGAGAAGCTACGTGGCCATTACCGGGACAAGACCGGCATGCAGCTATTCCCAGGCACCTTGAACATCGAGCTGGATGAGCCATTTGATTTACCACGGGAGCGGGCGCGCCTAGAGGCAGCAGAGTACGGCGGGACTGTCTCGGTTAGTATCGTGCCCTGTAAAGTATTTGGTCGGGCTGCTGTCATCCTGCGGACGGACAAGGCCGACAGCGAGCCGCAATCGAGGAAGATTATCGAAGTCGCCTGCGAGGTAAAGTTGCGGGAGCAACATCAATTGCGGGATGGGGATGTGATAGAAGTTGAGGTTGCGGATTAAAGACGCCCCAAGGCGTCGGTGCTGCCGCCTAACAACCGCATCAACCGGAGCCGCGCAAGCGGATGTCGTACGTTTCCATCAGTGCTCTGTGCGCGGCCCGTTTATACGGGACGTTAGACCCTTGCAGGCAGAGTCTGAGCTGTTATATTTGGGCTAGTGATTAAGAGTTCTATTCGATACTCTACATTTCCCAGAACTGAGCCGCCTGCGAGCTTTGCAGAGCAAGTAATCTCTATTTTTCAGAAGCATGAGTTATCCATATCTACGCTTTCGCTTAAGAAAGGGTTAAGGAGTGATGAAGTTTTAGCAATCTTACGTGCCGATCTATTAACAGTTGGATTTGAAGTTGAGGGTGGCAAACGGAAAGGTCAAAAGATTGAGCGCCCTGTTTTTTATGGGGAGAACGGCGCACCGACCGTACGCTATCAAATCGATGCATATCATCCAACTTGGCGTTGTGGTCTAGAGGTAGAGGCTGGACGCGCTTGGATGGGAAACGCTGTTTACCGCGACCTGATACAGGCTTCCGTGATGGTAAACATGGATCACTTGATCTTAGCGGTACCGCTTACTTATAAGTATTTGAATGCGGATCGTGCAGCAATAAGCAATGATTATGATAATACTCGGGCTTTAGCTGATGCACTTTATGGGCATTCAAGGCTTCAACTTCCTTATCATTTAATGGTTATAGGTTATTGATAACCAGAACGGTCTAACAAACGCATGCACCCGAGCCCGCAATCTGATCTCTTATGAAGCTTCCAGCGATGCGATGCGTTAGGTCGCTGAGAGTAAGCCTGCGGATAAGCAAAAGCAGATGGGAAGGAGTGAACCCGAACCAATGAGCAATCGAGCAATTGAATTACATGACTCCAAGATAGAATCTATTGAGTTAGATACTAGCCAAGCTATAATCACATTCTCGCACGCATATATTCATCAATCCGACGGAGTACCAGGAATTGACTCAGGTACTGGTTGGAGCCAGAAAGCAAAGCTAAAAATCAAGAATGTGCCCAAACTAGAAATGCCGAAACACCTGCCGTACAGTATAGGTGACGGCGTATTGAAGCTTGACGACACAGAGTATCCCAACGAAATCCCTATTCCCCTGTCACACAATGGTACTGTTACTCTAAATTTGTTGGTTGCGAATGCAGAGGGTAGCTACATCGAAATCTCAGTAGCAGGAAGTGGAGTTGAATTAGAACTGATTGGAGAAGCGGAATATATCGAAGACTTCGAAGGGGAAGGAGAAGATCAGCCTGACGAAGACGCAACCTGACAATGTGTTCGACCGAAGCGGCGGAAGCGAGTTTTGAATGATTGCTTCCAGTATCCCGCCGCCCGGTCAACAGGGGCGTTACGTGCCACGCGACAGTCGGAGGTTATTTAATGAGATGCCGTAACCACCTTTTTGCAATGATCCTGCTTCTGCCATTTATATCTATGGCGCACACTCGTAATCAAACCAATCCTGCCTCAGATAATGACTCGATAATTGCCAACACCTCGTCAGAGATGTCCCCGTTTGACAATACCAACAGGCAGCTAGTAACTATATGCGGTTCAAGAGAAACGTCACTACGGCAAGTCGCTCTCTACCACTGCATAATCTTCTACCCGGAAGGGGAGTTCATAGCTCATGAAAGTAAGACTTCAACTCAGGGGGGCGTTGCGACGCTAACAGACACCTGGAAGATTCAAAGGGTTCGGTTGCGGGGTCAGAGGGGTGTACAGGAAGGGGCATTAACAATTAGATACAACGCGGGTGACAAGAGCATCAGTATGGGTTCAGAGGGATACAGCGTGGCGAAGGGAAATATGTTTGTAATTCGTCTGGATGAGGGAGGGCGTGCGAAGGTAAGGCAGGTCTTAGCAACTTTGAATGAAGCGTAGGCGCTGAGGGTGTATTGAGATTTTATAAGAAGGTATTAGCGGATGGAGAGATAAAGAGACTCAAGCTGTTCTGACAATGAAGGCACATAACAAGCGCATGCACCGTAGCCGCCAATCAGGTTTGAATGCTACATCCAGCCTTATGTCGCGGTCGAGTGATGCGAGATGTTAGGCCAACTAATCTAACTTATCCGATAAACAACAGGGTTATAATGAACACCCATATAAAAGCAGAGTGGGGTAGATTGAAATGGATCAAAAACACTTTGAAAAGTGGCGAGCCATTCGAGAGAAAGGGCAGCTACATTATTACCTGACCTGGGGCGTTTTAAGGAGAGCACTGCCCCTTACTTTGCTGATGGTATTGTTTAATCATCTGCGAAGCGAAGGGCTGCGATTACCTGACCTCACTTTAATGGATGCAATGGCATCAGTACTAGCGACTGTCGTAAGCGCGGGGGTAGTGGGGATGGTTTGGACATTGCTGAGTTGGTATGGGGAAGAGGGCGACTTCCTGCGATATGAGCAAAGAGAGAGGGAGAGGGCGGTGAAGTGTTCAGAGGGTAGCAGCGATGGTGAGGTGGCAAAGTTAGCCTAACAAGCGCCTGCACCCGAGCCCGCAGCTACATTGGTATGAGCGAAAAGTATAAACATCTGGAAATCCAGGATGCCAAAGGTGCCCCCGCGCCGGAGGAAGTTGCCGCCATTGAGGCTATGCTCGGCAGGCCGCTGCCCCCTGACTTCATTGACTTCCTGAGCGTCGCCAACGGCGCTTACCTGGAGTACTGCGTGCGAGTCCCATCCGACGACAAGATTGTAAGCTTCTATGACGTCTTCCTGGCCGGGAAGAATGAGCCCGGGCAGCATTACGCAACTTTCATCCATGAGATAGAGATGGAACGAGAACACAGGGAGATACCCAAAGAGTTCTTGCCGTTTGCGAGCGATGGCTCGCATGCAGTCGTGTACCTTGATCTGACGCCCGAAGGCAACGGGAGAGTAGTAGCATCCCTGTACGGTTACGTTTGGACCGGTGGACATCAAGACGATGGATACGTAGTGCTCGCGCCAAGTTTTGCCGGATACCTGGAGATGCTTTTCAAGTGTGAGGATGATACTTAAGCCTGAACCGCCGTCTAACATCGGCATGCACCCGACCGCCAGCCAGTCGGCTTGGCCGTATCGGCGTTGGATGCGCGGCACGGTGATGCTGGGCGTTAGGCGGCTTACCGGCGTCACGAAACTCGGAGGAGATTATGAATAATACGCAAACCTTGATAGCTACTTTAGAGGGCGCTCCTGATATTATTATTGGCCTTGTTCGCGAGGTGCCGCCACTGAACCTGAAGCGTCGCCCCAGCCCCAACAAATGGTCCGCTCACGAACATGCTTGCCACATATCTAGCGCGGACGCAGCTTACCTCTCACGCCTAGAGCTGATGCTCTCTGATCCATCCCCTTACATAAGGTCTATGGTTCCATCTCCAGAGGAGGAAGCTGGCTCACTACTAAACATTGATTTAGACGAAGCACTTGACCAGTATGTGCGAGAACGGGCGCGTCTCGTTAAGCGTTTGAAAGAGCTGTCTGTAGAAGATTGGCAACGGACGGCGGAGCATGAAGAGTACAGTCATTACTCAGTATCGATAATGTTCAGGCAACTATTGGTGCACGAGATGCTTCACGCATACAGAATAGAAGAGCTGATGCTGAAGAAAGACTGGGAGTGAATCTCTAGCTGAACAGGTCGCCGCCTAACAAGCGCATGCAACGGAGCGGCGCGGTCGTGTTTCTTATTATTCTGATAGTGCTCGACGCGCGGCCCGGTGATGCGGGTCGTTAGCCCCTGAGTGTCAGTTGCGGTCGAATGTGCTGCAAGCATAAGCTTCTCCTATGTGCATGATGGTTTATATCTCCGCTGATCAACCTCTGCCGCTGATCGAATGGCAGGAAGACAAACCTGCTTTTTATGTGTGTGAATTAGCCCAAGACGAGACGCGCGTGACCAAGCAGTTTACCAAACCGTTTGTTTATTATGCCGGCTCCCATCAGGGCTGTGGTTGCGGATTCACCTACGGACAATGGCCGATTGAAAAAGAAGAGGACAAGATAGAAGACCTTGCAGCCAGAGAATCTGTTAAGAGCCTATCACTCTATTTGAGAAATGCTGTACAACAAGGGCCTGTAGAATTGTACGCCTGTTGGGATGGAGATCAGGAGGCAGAGCCAGAATACAGGACCGTTGTTACGCCTGAACAGATAACAGGCGAGACATTCGAGTTCAAAGAGAAGCAGTTTCTTACGATCAGGAAAGAATAGAGAGTATATTTAAACGGAACTGAAGAGATGGATTGTAGACCAACGGGGTCTAGCAAGCGCATGCACCCGATCCTGCAAACAAAGCTTTAATGATTTGACCAACGTCACCTGCGGGCCGGGTGATACGAGGCGTCAGGCGCTTACCTGTTAGTCGCAGCAGAGTATGAGTATGAAAGAGATAAGTATTCAATTTAGCCGCCGTCTTGCCATTGCCGGTGGTATTCTTGCTCCGCTTGCGGAAACAATCCGTCGCTGGAGCACCTGGCAACAGTCTCCGCCCAATCTCTTTGATGATTACATTATGGGGGCTTTCCTGCTCTATGCAGCTTGGCGCACCGGCAAAGATGTCCGTAGCGGCCAGCGATATCTTGCGGCGGCCTGGGCTTTCGCCTGCGGGCTAGGTTATTACAGCTTTTTCGGCCAGCTGAATAGTCTGCGCTTAGGGGAGCGCGATCCTGCGCCTATTTCATCAGAGTGGGTGGCCGTAATCAAGGGGGTAGCAGTGACACTGGCTGTAATCTCGCTAGTAATAAGTCTAAGGCGATTACCTGAAGTAGCCGATTAGATGTTTATTCCCGATGGGTAAATATTGATGCATCATCGCCCGGCCCAACGCCGCGCCTAACAAGCGCATGCACCGTAGCCGCGAATCAAAGCTCGTATGATGCAGCTAACGTCATGTCGCGGCGCGGTGATGCGAAGCGTTAGACCGCAGGAATCACGCCTCCTGAATAACCGCAACTAAGGAGCCCGTTTCATAATGAGAGAAAAACAGTCCACGCCGCGATATTTTCGATACCTCCTTCCTTTGATAAGTCCTTTTCCCAATTTTGATTTTCCATTCATCATTCCTTTTCGGCGAAAGGCGATACGACACCTCGAATTGGAAACGGGTGATCGGGTCCTTGATGTCGGCTGTGGGACCGGAGCCAGTTTCCCGCACTTAGTCGATGTCGTTGGAGAGCAAGGCGAGGTACTAGGGGTTGAGATCAGTCCTGCAGTGGCAGAGGTCGCAAGAACGCGAATACAAAGAAACCGGTGGCGTAATGTGAAAGTCGTTGAAGGTCGAGCACAGGACGTCAAACTGGATGGCTTATTTGACGCAGTGTTCATGTTCGGGGCAAACGAAATCTTTACTAAAGAAGAGGCTCTCGACAATATCTTTGCTTATTTAAAAGAGGATGCTCAAGTGGTCGTAATGGGTGCAAAAATCGTGGAGCGCGGCTGGAGAAAAATCTTCAACCCGTTATTCCGGAAGCTGACTGCCGGATTAATGTTGCCTTCAACTCCGAGTTTGAATTTCAAGCCCTGGCAGTTGTTGGAAGACCGTATGGATCCATGTCATGTTGAGCAGTATGCAGGCGAGTTTATATATTTAATTTGGGGCTCGGTAAGTACAAAGCCCAGGTTGCCTTCTGCGGTCTAACAAACGCATGCGCCAGAGCCCGCAATCTACGCTTCTATGATTCATCTAATGCTGCGTACGGGCCGGGTGACGCGAGACGTTAGGTAGAGAACCGTTTCATATATTGGATTAAAATATGTGACGACAAAATAATCAGCGTCGGCTAAACTTTCAAGCCTATTCTCAGTAAGCGAAGGAATCCAAAATGAAGTGTGTCGCGTGTGGGAGCATAAACTTAGTTGAAGGGACGGTCCCGTTAACTCCCAAAGATGATATGAAATTCAATCCTGGGGGCCGTTCTTTTAAAGACAGGATGCTAGGCAGTGGGCGAAAGATGCGCGCTTATGGTTGTTTGCATTGTAATCACTTGCAGTTTGCGGTTGATTTCGAGCCGGGTGATTTGGAGCGGTACCAGGTATTTGAGGGGGCACAGCTAACAGCCGTGGAACAGTCCGAAGAAGACGATGACCGTCTAAAGTAATTATCGCGAGAAGTTCGCGCCTAACTGCCGCATGCGACGGAGCGCGAAAGCCAGTTCTCACATGAGTGTCTCAGTGTCACGCCCGCGCCCGTTGATGCGAAGCGTTATGTTGCTTCGCCTTAAGTTCGGAAAGTGTATGAACCATCTGATTAAATGCTGCGGCCTCTTTTTTCTGCTCACTTCTTTAATTTGCGGGGCTTTATCAGCCGTGTCTCACCGACAGACAATTCCTGCCGCCGAGCCTTCTCCGTCCTCCGATAAGCGTGAAGAGTATCCAGATCAAATCAACAGCGTCTTCGTTGAACAGGATACGCTGTCTTATGGCGGCTATGATGTCATGAAGCTCAAGAAGAGAGTGAGAGTTGAACAGACATCCGGCTTAACAGAGGTTTCGTATGCCGTTCTGAAAAGAAACGGCAAAGTTTTTACAAAGTTTGATGGGGTCTATTTTGGTTTAGGTAATGCAACGGACTTTGGGCTGTTCCCTTTCTTGGGAGGAGAAGCGAGACAGCTTGCTGTCTCTCAGACTGTCCCGCGTGGCGGAAGGCATTGGGTCGTTGATTTGTCTTCTGAAGCTCGCGTGATTTTCGATAGCGGAGATTATGGCGTGGGGCGGGAAGAGTTCAGTGTCATAGATATTGATAAAGACGGGGTACGTGAAATCTCCATGCCGGTCACAGCGTTCTATACGTTTGAGAATATGTATATGGCGGAGACCCCTCTTCCAGAAATCATATTCAAATATGATCGAAAGGCTGGAAAGTATTTTCCGGCCAATCCGGTGTTTCAAGGTTACGCGCTCAGGGGAATTGAGGATGAGATAAGACAACTCGATCCCGATGATGAAAGTAGCTACCTGTCGAAGAGGCTCGATATAGCTTTAAGCTACGTTTACGCGGGCAAAGAAGCGGAGGCCTGGTCTTTCTTCGACAAAGAATACAGGTTGCCGGATAAAGAAGAGATGAAGGCTAAAATCAAAGCGGTGCTGAAGACTGAAGCGGTTTATAAATACATCTACGGCAGACGCGCAACATGAACAACGGCATGCACCGGACCCGCGAAACGAAGGCTCTCATGTTCGATCAGCGGTATTAGCGGACGGGTGATGTGAAGCGTAAGGCGCAGATAAACGCTGGCTCTGTTAGCCCATAACTAATTTGATCAATACGGGTCTTTAACCTCTCCGACTTCATTTCGCTATTATTGATCAGATTTTGAGCAGAAGGGAGCAGGCTATGAGCAAGGTAGAAGTATACGGGGCCGACTGGTGCGAAGATACGCAGCACGCGCGCGACTGCGCCTAACGAGTGCATGCACTCGATCTCGCAATCGAATCTCTTATGGCGCATCAAGCGTCACGTCGGGGCCGGGTGATTCGGGACGTTAGGCGCTGCGAATCGTGCTGGAAAGGTTTCAGCCGTATCTATAGAATGAGTACTCTTTATGCACCCTAATCGCCGACAATTCCTGACCAATGCCGCAAGCTTTCTGTTTGCCTATAGCGCACTAACTCCTCATGCCTTCAGCCAGGCTAAGAAAGGGACGCGTCTTATTCTACTCGGCACGAAGGGCGGGCCGAGCCTTGGCAACGCCCGTAAAAACCCCTCCACGCTGGTTATCATCAACGGCACTCCCTACGTCGTTGACTGCGGATATGGCACCTCGCGGCAGCTCATCGCCGCCGGTGTGCCGCTTAACTCGCTCCGCTATATTTTCATCACACATCATCACTCCGATCACAACCTGGAATACGGGGCCGTCGTCTATAACGCTTGGGCCACGGGTTTACCCACGCGCGTTGACGCCTATGGCCCGCCCGGGTTGAAGACCATGACTGAGAATTTTCTCAAATACATGGATTTCGACATCCAGACTCGCATCGCGGACGAAGGCAGGCCCGACCTGCGCAAGCTAGTCTCAGCTCACGATTTCAACAGGCCCGGCGTTGTCTTGCAAAACGATGACGTGAAGGTGAGCGCATGCCTGGTGCGTCACCCCCCTATCAAGCAATCTTATGCGTATCGCTTCGACGCGAAGGACCGCTCGATAGTCATATCCGGCGATACAACTTATTCGCCCGAATTGGCTGACCTCGCCAAGGGCGCTGACGTGCTGGTACACGAAGTGATGTACCTGCCGGCGGTCGAGGCTCTGGTTAAGCAAGTGCCGAACGCCGCCCGGTTGCGAGAGCACCTGTTAGCGAGCCATACGATCCCTGAGGACGTGGGCAAGGTGGCGGCTCAGGCAGGGGTCAAGACGCTGGTTCTCTCTCACTTTGTTCCTGGCAATGATCCATCGATCAGTGACGAGCAGTGGGCAGAGGGAGTGAGTAAGCACTTCGGGGGCCGAATCGTGGTAGGCAAAGATCTGATGGAAATCTAGGGTATAGTAGGCAGCACTCTGATGAAGCCTTGAACAGTTTGCGCTGTGGATAAGTGCCTGGCCTGCGGAGGCCAGCTAATCTCGTGCGAATGCGAGCCTCAATAAGCTCCGTTTGTAAACGCACTCTCCTGGGCCGCGCCTAACAACCGATTCGGGCGGCGGCCGCGAAGCGGATTTCGCACAGTTACTTTGAGTGTTCGTCGCGGCCCCGGTCAACTCAGTCATTAGGCATCGCTAGATGATCAGCTTAAGGAGGAAATTATGTCCAATTCAAATCAGTTTATTTTCGGTTACGGCTCTTTAGTCGAATCTCAATCTAGGGCAAGGACTTCCCCTTCTGCCTTGTACGCTTTTCCTGCGAACGTCGCAGGTATCCAGCGAGGCTGGTTTGACCAGGTCGGCGGTGTCAGTTTGAGCACTACCTACCTTGGGGCTGTTCCTGACCCGAACTTTAATTGCAATGGTGTGATATTCCAGGTCTCTCAACAGCAGCTTGACGTATTTGATCAACGTGAAACGGGTTACAACCGCGAAAGGATAGACCCTAACAACATCACCCTGTTTAACGGTAGCAATTCTGCGCCCGAGGGGGATATATGGTTCTATGCCAATAGAGAGAAACGCTACGCTTCGCCAGAGTGCCCGATAGTACAATCGTATGTGGATATATGTTTGAACGGCTGCCTGGAGCTAGAGGCAACATACCCTTTGGCGAAGGAAGCAGGGTTTGCAGAGACGTTCTTGAAGACCTGCTCAAACTGGAGCAAGTATTGGGTGAATGATCGGATCTATCCGAGAAGGGCCTTCATTTATGTCCCTAACGCAAGCAAAATCGATCAACTGATACAGAAGGTGTTGGGGGAAGAGATGTTCTCTAGTATAGAGATAGAGCCTGCGAGTTGGGAGAGGAGCAAAGCAGAGTAGAGGGTGATAGCTGAGCGTGTATAACAAGCGCATGCAGCGGAGGTCGCGAAGCGAGGCTCGCATCAATAGCCAGTGTCGCTCGCGGCCCGCTGATGCGGAGCGTCAGACGTTTTGCGGAGGCGGGAAATGTTTGTTGTCTTATACCGATGGAAGATAGTAGAGGGCAGTGAGGCGACGTTCCGACAGGGGTGGCACAGGCTGACACAAGAGATATACCGCAGGTGCGGTAGCCTGGGGTCGCGCTTACACAAAGCGGACGACGGCAGTTGGGTAGCGTACGCCCAGTGGCCAGATAGAGGGAGATGGGAAGGGGCGGCAAGAATAGAGGTCGAAGATGAAGAGGCGACGCAGATGATGAGGGCGAGCGTAGCGGAGAGATACCCGGACATTTACATGGAAGTAGTTGATGACCTGCTGCAAAGGGCAACCGTCTGACAGACGCATTCAACGGAGCGCGCGAAGCAGATTTGGTAAGGTGCTGCCAATGTTCGACGCGCGCCCGCCGATGCGAAGCGTTATGCGCACGCGGGAGGTAGAGCTAGTGACATTGAAAAACGCTGCGCCGATTTGAGTGATAGCGGTCGGATTGTTTTCAGAGCCAGATGGGGGCGATGTATTATGACACGCGCGAAGGGCAACTTGACTTTGAAGAATTAGTGCGGATTCTAAAAGGAGACAAAGACATGAACAGATATTTAGCGGAACTCGTAGGTACCTTTGTACTTGTTTTTGCCAGTTGTGGAAGTGCTGTTCTGGCTGGAGACAAGATTGGCTTTCTCGGTGTCTCGCTCGCTTTCGGCCTATCTCTACTCGCAATGGTTTACGCCATCGGGCCTATTTCGGGCTGTCATATCAATCCCGCTGTGACTGTCGGGATACTCATCACCAAGAAGATGGATGCGAAATATGCAGCTGGCTATATAGTGGCCCAGATTCTGGGTGCCATTCTGGCGGCAGCTCTGCTGTTGCTCATAGTCAAAGGCGCACCGGGCGGTTATGACCCGTCCGTGGCAGGTTTCGCAGCCAACGGTTATGGCGAACACTCCCCGGCTCATTACAACTTGCTATCCGCGTTCCTGGTTGAAGTAGTGCTGACCTTCTTTTTAGTGTTTACCGTGCTGGGGGCCACCGACATCAAAGCGCCCGTCGGCTTTGCCGGTATCGCCATCGGGCTGGTGCTCACCCTTATACACCTGGTGGGTATACCCGTGACCAACACATCCGTCAACCCGGCGCGCAGCATTGGGCCGGCCATATTTGTGGGCGGGTGGGCCTTGAGCCAGCTATGGTTATTTATTGTCGCTCCTCTTATTGGAGCAGCTATTGCGGCAGCAGTTTACATGGCGACACACAAATCTAGCGAGGTGATCAGTGTCAAAGAAGCTGAACAGGCACTGGGGAGCGAACAGGCCGAGAGGCGGTCATAGCGGAGGCCGAAAGGTGTTTACTCTACCGCTTGCTGAATGACCCTTTTGGCGATCCCGCGCTATGGTTGCGCAAGAGTTCGACGCCTGATAAGCGCGTGCACCCGAACCCGCAATCAACGCTCGTACAAAACTTCCGACACCCCCTGCGGGCCGGGTCATGCGAAGCGTTCGGCGGCTACTGCTGCGTGAAGTCTGGAGCGCGGAGGTGAGAATGCGACCACAACCCTTGATCGCCGTGACCGACGTCGAGGCCAGCAGCCGATGGTATCAACGCCTGCTCGGCTGCCGCAGCGCACATGGTGGTTCGGAGTATGAGCGGCTCGAATCCGGCGGCGTGCTCGTGATGCAACTGCATCGCTTCGAGGTCGATCATCATCACGGATTGATCGGCAATCCCGACCAACGACCGTACGGCAACGGAGTCCTGCTCTGGTTCGAGGTCGACGACTTTGATGAGGTGATGGATCGAGCGACGGAAATGGAGGCGGAGGTGATGATGGCGCGGCATCGCAACCCGCCGGACGGAGATGGCGGGCCGAACCACTGGGAGTGCTGGCTGCGAGACCCGGACGGTTACATGGTGGTCGTCGCGAGCCCAGACGGTACGGCGGGGTGAGAGCGGGGCGAGGAGAGGTTCGAGGCGTGAGTCGCAAGCCTCCTCCGATCATCAATGTTGCTGTGGCGAGGATAAGCCCGATGGGATCGAGTGCGCCGCCGAACTCGCACATGCACCTGAGCCCGCAATCGAG
Organism: uncultured Clostridia bacterium; assembly: GCA_964615905.1. Classification (GTDB taxonomy): domain Bacteria; phylum Acidobacteriota; class Blastocatellia; order UBA7656; family UBA7656; genus DATLMR01. Next base: position 445,840 of record CAZTUB010000003.1, on the reverse strand, counting down.
GCTTGAATGATCTACCTGGCGTCACGTGCGGGCCGGGCGATGCGAAGCGTTATACGCTCGCGTTAGATAACTGACCGCAGATGCAATAGCTATCATATGGATGACCCTATATTGCTGCTCTACGATGCCTCTTGCCGTTTCTGCGACCTGAGCAGTAAGACGGTGGTTAAACATCTGCCAATTGGCGCGATTCAACGGGCAGATGTCAATGACCCTCTAATACAGCAGCGCTATGGCATCAGCCGCGAATCGGCACAGCGAGAGATGTATTTGATTAATAGAAAAGGCGAGGTGACGCATGGGATATGGGCGGTAAAAGAATTATTGGGAGTCAGCCGTTGGGCCTGGCCGTTAGGGTGGCTGTGGCATATACCAGGCTTTACATACATAGGCCAGAAGGTATATCTGTGGATAGCGGATCATCGTTACATGATTATGGGGCGGGTCATCAAAGATAAGGCATCAAATAAGGAGGGCGAAGCTTGTAGAGATGGGGCGTGCGCCATACACCTGGGGAAAGCGAAGGGGCGGAGAGAGGATACGGACAAGGGCAAAAGTGAACGCGTCTAACAAGCGCGTGCGCCCGAGCCCACAAACCACAAACTAAGCTTATATGGTCCATCAAGCACTGCGTGCGGGCCGGGTGATGCGGAGCGCTAGATGGCTATGACTTTGGCCTCGCCCTTTGTCAGTAGTGGCAAGATGGATAGTATTTTAGGAGCCAAAGGCTTCAGATCCGATAGCCGATTTGAGCGGGCTTGAAGAACTAGAATCGCTATGTTGAATTTCGGCAGATTCTGTTGGAAAGAAAGATTTTGATCAACTGTGATAAAGACATCAAACTCTTTCTCAGCGAGCGCAAGCAGTTCCCCATTCTTAATAGTTGCCCATCTCATCTGTGGTACAGTCTTAACAGAATACCCCTCTAGCTCTTTAGCGAATCGCCGGTCTACGCATTCGTCTAAAAGAATCTTCACGTTATGCCACCATTTTGATCATTTGTTCTTTAGCCTCTTCCAAAAAAGCTATAACTTGCTCTCTGGCAACTGTTGGAAAACCATCGAGAAAATCATCTATAGATTCTCCACCTTTTATGTAATCTATAAATGTCTGGATAGGGACTCTAGTTCCAGCAAAGACTGGAGCGCCTCCCATAACATCAGAAGATGAGGTTATAATTTGTTTGGTCATAAAGATATGGTATTGAAAGAGCATTCTAAAGATCAAGACCGGCGTCTAACAAGCGCGTGCGCCCGAGCCCACAATCGAATTTGGTTTGAGGCATCCGGCATTACTTGCGCGCCCGCTGATGCGAGGCGTTAGGCCCCTGGTAATGTCGATTCAAATCAGTAAACAGGCGCGGGACCCTGCTTTTTACCTGCCAGAGTTGATATAGTAAAGCCTCATTTAAGGAAGATGGTCCTATGACAGATCAAAATACCAGCGAGCAACTTCGCGTCCTGGAGCTTGAGTATAGTTTCATTGATGCTTGCCTTAGCAGAGACACACAGGTGCTTGACTCCATCCTGGCAGATGATTTCATCTTCACTGACCCTAACGGAGTAAACCTGACCAAGCAGGAGTGGCTGTCTGACCTCGCTTCCGGCGACTTCAGATTCGAAACGCTCAATATCGAAGAGGCTCAGGTGAGCGTACGTGAAGATGTGGCGACGGTGCAGGCCAGCATAAAGGTGAGAGCGCAATCGAAGAAGGCAGGCTACAAAGGCAGGTACTCGGCTATGGACATATACGAGAGGCGAGGGGGGCGGTGGCAGATGACACTTTCGACGGCCAATCAGGTAAAAGCGTAAGAGTAAAATCCGAGGGATATAGAGTAGCCGTCAACGAGGTGCTAACAAGTCTGTGAACCGGAGCCGCGTGAGAAAGTTTTGAACGATCCCATACGTTCCACACAAGCGGCGCGGTTACATCGAACGTCAGGTGCTCCTATATTGACGGCGGTAGCAAGATCAGGAAAGGAGATCGTTTTATGATAAGAAGGTCTTTCTCTGTTTTATTCATGTGCAGCCTTATCGCTTTGACTGCTTCGCATGTCCTGACTTTAAGTGCATCCCAAAATACTCAAACGTCACAACAGGACGAATCGGCAAAGGACGGCATCCGAGCGGCCATCGATCATTATTTCAAAGGACACGCTACTGGCGATGCCTCCCACATGCGAAAGGCTTTTCTGCCGACAGCCCACATAGAAGGGATGCGCGAGGGGAAATTCACATCCTGGACACTCGATGAATACTGCGCCCGCTTTAACGGGAAGCCCGCCAGTGATGAAGGAACACGAGTCCGAACGATTGACTACATAGACGTGTCTGGCGATTCGGGGATGGCTAAGGCAACGCTTGAGCATGGGGCCACGATTTTCACCGATTATTTCGTACTACTGAAAGTCGGTGGCGAGTGGAGAATCGCGAACAAGGTATATTATGGTCATAAGAAAGAGGGCGGGAGGCGCTGAAGACAGAGCGGCTGAATTAGCTGTGCCGGTATCGCGCATAACAACATGATCGACCGGAGCGCGCCAGACGAATTTCGCATGGTTACTTTGGGTGTATGGCGCGCCCGGTCATCCTGATCGTCAGGCCGCTATGTGTAGACTATGGAATTCACCCTCAAAGGTAAGCCGTTCGCCATCAAAAGCGCCGAGCTGTTTGCGACCATCCTGGCCCCGTACCGGCGGCGCTTGTACTGGCCGCGCAAGTACCGTCCCTCACACGACCCCCGACCCTTTTGGTCGCTGGAGGTGTGGGCCGAGAGGGAAGAGGACGACGTGGAGCTGGGCAGCGTGACCTATTCGCCACGGGCAACCGCCGAAGAGATGCGCTTTCCGATCCGCCGGTGGGTGGACGTAGTCGGCCAGAGGGTCGAGTGGGCGGGCCCGTACGACGAGAAGGCCGGTGGCCCCTACGGGGGGGTCTACCTCGAAGTGCACGAGAGCATCGGCCGCGCCCGCCTTCTCTTTACCGAGCGAGACGGCACCGCCTTCCGGTTCGAGTGGGAGGGGGTCTGCAACGTGTACTGGGATGAGGCCTACCGCCGCGACGTGCCCTTTTCAGCGGCGGGCTGGGCTCGGTTCACCGGGGTCACCGTTCACGGGGGCGGGGCAGACACTGACGAGTCGCTGCGGGGCCGCCTCGCCCAGTACTTCGACCCGCGCGACTTCGTTCAGGGGCCGCTACTTCGTAGCAGTTACCGTTACCGCTATTTCAGGCGCGTCGAGCTCTCCCACGCGGTGTTCACGCCGTCGGCCGCGCGTGCGGCCTGACAGCGGCATGCACCGGACCCGCGATCAGCGCGCCTCTCATGCTTCTTGCGTGTGGAGGCAGGTAATGCCGGTCGTCAGGCGCGGATAAACACTGGCTCTGTAAACCCATGTATAATTCGGTCAATGTGGGTCCTTAACCTCTCCGACTTCATTTCGCTATTATTAATCAGATTTTGAGCAGAAGGGAGCAGACAATGAGCAAGGTAGAAGTATACGGGGCCGACTGGTGCGAAGATACGCAGCACGCGCGCGAGCATTTGGAGAGGATAGGCGTTGCCTATGATTATATAAATATTGAGCAGGACAAAGATGCTTCAAATTGGGTGAAGCAGCAGAACGGAGGGAAGGAAAAGAAGCCGACGATAAGAGTAGGGCAAGAAGTGCTGAGAGTGCCAACAGATGAGGAGCTGGAGAGTAAGTTGCGTGCCGAGGGGCTAATCACCTGAGATTAGTGACGGGGAAGAAAGCGGCACGCGCCGCTACATCCAACGCTTCGCATTGCCCTAGCCCGCAATCAAATTCGGTATGATCCATCCAGCGCCTTGTGCGGTCTCACCGATGCGCAGCGTTATGTGGCTTTCTCTGTTAGACTCCGATGACGCTTAATCGCAAACCAACAGGTTGAGAGAAAAGGAGAATGTTCGATGTCGAAAAGCACGAGATTGCTTGCCGCACTCATCCTAGCTTTAATGTCTGTCGGTGGCCTGGCCAGCCACGCACAACCGTCGCAAACTTCAAGTTCGGACGAAGCTGCTATCAGACAGGTTGTCCAGCAGCTTCAAGATGGATGGGCGGCGAAGGATGGTAAAGCGTTCGCCGCCCCTTTCACTCCCGACGCGGACTACGTTGTTGTGGATGGGGCGCGGGCGGTAGGCAGAGAGGCTATTGAAAAAGGGCATACAGGAATCTTCTCAACCTTTCTAAAGGACAGTAGCAATGTCGCCACGGTCAAGAGCATACGTTTCCTGCGCCCTGATGTGGCGGTCGTCCACGCCGTGTGGGACCTGGAAGTCCGCGCCAACGGCAAGACGGAAAAACGGCGTGCGATGAGCACAATGGTGATGACGAAAGATGGCGGTAAGTGGAGCATAGCTGCATTCCAGAATACGCCTATTCAAGAGCAAGGGCGCTAGGCAAACAGGGCGGCTTATGCCCGGCATTAGAGGAGCAACGCAAATGAAGACAGTTGGGATTGTCGCGCACAGCGCGGAAGGGGGTGCGCTCTGTTTTCTTACCTCGTGCAGGGAAGGGGCCGTGCATCTTGGTCCACACATGCACCCGACCGTTGTCATGAGCGCAGTGCCTATGGGGCTGAGCATGCCGGGGTGGCAGGCAAATGATTACCCGGCCATCGCGAGGTTTCTATCTCAGGGCGTGCAACAGGTCGCAGACGCCGGAGCTGATTTCTATATTTGCCCGGACAATACAGCCCACATAGTCTTGGAGCAGATCGCTGCCGACCTGCCGCTACCAGGATTGCACATCGCAGAGGTGGTCTGCCACGAAATCACTATGCACGGATGGACTCACGTAGGACTTCTAGGGACCAGGTGGACCATGAACGGGCCTGTCTATGCCAGGGCGCTGAAGAAACGAGGGCTGGAGCGCCTGATTCCCGACGAGCCGATGAGGGAGCGGCTGAACGCCGCGATCTTTGACGAACTCTGTCAAGGCATCTTCAATGAGGGGACCACTGATCTGTTCTTAAGGGCAATTGATGATCTGAAGTCGAAGGGTGCTGAATGTGTAATTCTGGGCTGCACCGAGATACCGCTTATCGTAACGTCGGCCAACTCGCCTATGCCCACGCTTGATTCAACGCGACTGCTTGCGAAATACGGGGTTCGCGAAGCGGTGAACGAGCAACCGATCACAATCAAAGCAGGGTGGCTGACGGTTTCGCCTTGAAGTTGGAAGCGCGAGCAAAAGCAGCCTTAACTCACAAACCGCCGAGCCGCTGGCTTCGCGGGCCTGGGTGTGACGTAGGGGGCATTCGATTTGAGCGCGGTAAGCCGGTATTAATGCCGATGTTATGCGCTGGGCCCGCTGGCGCAGACGTTAAGCGTTTCTGTGATCGACCTCAGCATCCTCCAAAACGGCAGCCCGTGACCTGGTCGTAGCCTGCCCCACACCATTTCTCACAACTTCCTCATTGTTTAATCACTTTTCTTGCGAAGCGATCTATTAGATTGCGCTTAGACTTGAATCGAGTGACACGGATTGCTACTGATGATCGTCAGGGCTGCATACAGGAGAGGAAAAATGATCCGGCCGGCTTTGACCGAAGCCGCTGAACCGAAACGAGGCACAAAATATATGAAAATAAAAGTATTATTCGCAACCTTACTGACACTGACGTTGTTCACCGCAGGCCACGCACAGACGCCGGACAAAGCTAAACTCGACCAGTTTTTTGACCGGCTCGCCGAAAAGAATAAGGCGATGGGGAGCCTGACCATCGCCAAAGACGGCAAGGTCCTTTACGCCCGCACTATCGGCTACAGCCAGATTAACGGAACCGAAAAGAAACCTTTGACCGCGGCGAACAGATTCCGTATCGGTTCGATCACGAAGATGTTCACCGCCGCGATGATCTTACAGCTCGTCGAGGAAGGGAAATTGAAGCTGACCGACACGCTCGACAAATTCTTGCCGCAGATCCCGAACGCCAAGAAAATTACTATCGTGCAAATACTCGCGCATCGCAGCGGCATCCCTAACGTAAGGCGCGAGCAGAATGCTCAGGGAAACGTGAATACGACTCCAATGACGAAAGATGAACACCTCGCCCTTATCGTCAAAGCCACGCCCGATTTCGAGCCGGATACCAAGCCTCTTTACAGCAACTCCGGCTATTTCATTTTGGGTCTGATCATTGAAAAGTTAACCGGCAAGTCCTACGAGGCAGCCCTCCAGGAAAAAATCGCCACAAAAATCGGGCTCAAGGATACATACACCGCGACCGGAAACATTGACGTGAACAAGAATGAAAGTCTTACTTATTTTATGATCCCTGGTGGCGACTGGAAGCAGGTACCCGAAACCCATCCAAGCATCCTCTTCAGCGCAGGCGCGATTGTTTCGACACCGAACGACCTGGCTAAATTCATCCAGGCGCTGTTTGACGGGAAGATAGTGTCAAAGGAGAGCCTCGATCAGATGAAAACGATGAGGGATGGCGAGGGGATGGGAATGGTGACATTCGCGTTCGCCGGCAAGACCTTCTACGGGCACACGGGCGGGGCCGACAACTACGGAGCGTGGCTGGCTTACCTGCCGGAAGAAAAACTGGCCCTCGCCTACACTACGAACGCGAAGGTTTACCCGGTAAAGGATATTGTCAGCGGCGTGATCGACATTTACTACAATAAACCGTTTCAGATTCCCGCCTTCGAATCAATCGCCATCAGCCCGGAAGTTCTGGACAAATACGTCGGGGTTTATTCGATTCCGGGAACTCCCGCTAAATTTACGATCACCAGAGACGGCGCCACGCTTTACGCGCAGCCGCCCGGGGCGGGATCTGCCGTCCCGCTTGAGGCGACGGCCCAGGATAAATTCAAAATCGATAACGGCACCCCTGCGGGCATCGTTATTGAATTCGACGCCGCGAAAAACCAGATGACTATAAAACGGAACGGTGGGGAGAGGGTTCTCACGAAGGAAAAATAACCGTCATAAAAATGTCGGGGCGATGGCGCAAGATGTGCTTCGCACGGCGCGGTCTTGGGCCTGCCCCAAGCGTGCGCCAGCGCGCTAACTTTTGTTAGGAGCTATTCAAAAATAGTCGTGCTAAATTTGCATCCTGGCACGACGCGAAGAATTGACTGACGAACAATGGTCATTGATCGAATCGCTCTTTGATAAACCGCCGACGATACAAACACGAGGCAGACCTCGCCGGCCAGACCGCGAGGTCTTGAACGGCGTACTTTGGATTCTGCGCTCCGGGGCGCGCTGGTGTGATTTGCCGGATCGCTTTCCGCCGTATCAGACTTGCCACCGCCGATTCCAACAGGGGGTCAAGGATGGGCGACTCGAACGACTCCTTGAAACCTTAGCCGAAGACCTCCGTACCAAAGGCGAGTTAGACTTATCCGAATGCTTTATCGACGGGACATTCATCGTCGCCAAAAAAGGGGCGGCAAAGTCGGAAAGACCAAGCGGGGCAAGGGTACGAAGCTCATGGCAGTGGCAGACTCTTCTGGTTTTCCTGTCGCCGTCTACACGGCGTCTGCTTCGCCGCATGAAGTCACCCTTGTCAGAAAAACTCTCGTTGAACGCTTCACTGATGAGAAGCCTGAACGAATGATCGGCGATAAGGCGTACGACTCTGACCCGTTGGATGCCGACCTTAAAGCGCTCGACATTGAGATGATCACGCCGCACAAGAGCAATCGCCAGAAGGCGAAGACGCAAGACGGTCGGAAGTTGTGGCGCTACAGGCGGCGCTGGAAAGTCGAGCGGCTGTTTGCGTGGTTGCAAAACTACCGGCAGAGTTTGGTGCGATGTGAGTATCATGATGCGAACTACCTGGGCTTCGTCCATCTCGGTTGCATCCTGATCTTACTCAGAGCCTATTTTTGAGATGGTCTGTAATTGAAATCTCTACACGAGCTAGCCACCGACCACTGTGAGGATTACTGCTAATTTACGTGTATTTCTGCCTAAGATTGTCACAGATTTTTCACAAGGCTCACAGGTGGATATTCTGAGCCCTCAGTTTAAGGCTAACCCATTCCCCTTATAGCGCTGCGTGAGAGGCGCGGCCCTTACTTTTGATTATACTTCGGAAGCCTACAGGGTGGCGTTGAAGGTGTATACGTGTCGGTATAAAGTGATTGCCTGCAAAGATGCGACCAACATATTACGCAAAATCATTGGGGAGCATACGCCCCATTGTGTTCGTGTTATAGTACCGTCATGCAAACTCACAAGGAAATTGCCGCATCGTTTCTCCAAATGGTCGCTTCCGGGCAAATCCGCGAGGCATATGAGGAATATGTCAGCCCCGGCTTTCTCCATCACAATGCCTACTTCAAAGGCGACCGCGAATCCCTCATGCTTGCAATGGAAGAGGCACAGCGAACGGACCCAATGAAGTCTTTAGATGTTAAAATGGCGCTTGCGGATGGGGACCGGGTCGCGGTGTTCTCGCATGTAAAACAGAACTCCCAAGATCGGGGTGTGGCAGTCGTGCATATCTTCCGCTTTGAGGGAAACCAGATTGTCGAGTTGTGGGACGTAGGCCAGCTTATCTCGGAGGATTCTCCGAACGAGAACGGGCCCTTTTAGTAGACCTTTTTCCACCCCGCATGTCAGGCTCACTCAGTAAAAGAGATTGCCCCGGCAGGATTGTTCCAGGAAGTTGATAAGTGGTATATATCGCCTGGTCAATCAGTTTTATTCTATAGATCAATTCCATGGAGGAACATCTTGAAAAGATTCCGGAATGATCCTAAGCCTGAAATCTTCCGCATTGAAGAACTCGTAATCCGGGTCAAGCAGGGTGACATAAAATTACCGAAGTTTCAAAGACCTTTTATCTGGAAAAGGAGAGATGTGCTTGATCTTTGGGATAGTATTTATAAGGGGCATCCAGTCGGGAGCATCTTGCTTTGGTGCCTTGCAAGTGAGAAACGGATTGGCGACTTGGACATAAGTGCTAGGCCAGACGAGTATCCTACTAACTATCTTCTTGATCGGGCTTGTCGCCAGCAATGAGCGGAGTCATCGGCGCGCTGGTGACGACCTATACCACTTTCTTACCGTGCTTCTTTTCATCTTCCTTGGAGCGCCTCATATCGAGGTGTTACGAGGCAATAAGAGCCTCACGGGAGCGCTCACATGGATTACAGTCTCGGTCGTGGGCATCGTATTGAACCTCGCTCTGGTCTTCGGGGCGGCTGTCATCTGGCCGCAAGGTTTGCAGGGCGGGACCAACTGGTTCGCCGCCTTGATGAGCGTAGTGGCCCTCGTCGCGCTGTACCGGTTCAAGGTAGACGTTTTGTGGGTTGTGCTTGCGGGCGGGTTGATCGGGTTATGCAGCCCTTTGTTCTTTACATGAGTGAGGAGTTCAGCCATGCAGCAGAGAGGAGAATTGCCAATGAAGCCCGATGGAACTTTGATTCTTTCACGACAGGACATCGCCGATCTAATGAGCTTCGGCGAATACGTAGAGGCTGTCGAAGATGCTTTTCGAGTATATGCGGAAGGCAAGGCACTGTCACCGGGGCTGCTCGACATTGAGACACACGACGGCGCGTTTCATATCAAAGCTGCGGGGTTAAAGCTGTCCAGAACCTATGTGGCCGTGAAAGTGAACGGTAATTTCCCTCAGAATATGGACAGGTATGGGTTGCCGACCATCCAAGGTGCGATCACTTTATGCGATGGTGAAATGGGCTATCCGCTGGCTTTCATGGATTCGACAGAGATTACGATCAACCGAACAGGCGCAGCCACCGCCGTCGGCGCGAAATACCTGGCCAGAGCGGATTCGGCTGTTGCCACAATTTGCGGATGCGGCAAGCAAGGCCGCATTCAACTCATCGCCTTAAAACAGGCGCTTCCACTGAAGTATGCTTTTGCATACGACATAAACGAAGACGCGGCCAGAGCCTTTGCGGACCGAATGACTGGTGAGTTGGGCATACCTGTGACTCCCGCTTTGACGTTGCAAGATGCTACCCGACAGAGCGATGTGATAGTGACCTGCTCCACAGCCCGGAAACCTTTTCTAGGCAAAGACGATGTGCCTTCGGGCGCTTTTGTCGCAGCGGTCGGCGCGGACAGCCATGACAAGCAGGAATTAGACGCGCGCCTGTTGGCTTCAAATAAAATCGTGGTAGACGTTCTCGATCAATGCGCGACCATCGGGGAATTGCATCATGCGATTAAAGAAGGCGTAGCTAAGATAGGCGACGTTTATGCTGAGTTAGGAGAGATTATTGCGGGAGGAAAATCGGGTAGAATATCAACAGACGAAATCATCATTCTCGATACAACGGGCACGGCGATACAGGACGTGGCGGCGGCAGCCATAATATATGAAAGAGCAAAGAGCGTGGGCGCTGGCTACTCGTATAATCTGTTCCGATGAAGTGACGGCGCTCCACAGTCACATGCTTAATGAAGAACCGCGCCTGTTCTTCATGCATTTTTGGGCCAATGATGACGCAGTAGAACTGGCGAGGGGGCTCCGCGCTGCGCTCGATAAGACCAACTCCGCTAGAGATCATTGCAGAATATGGGTGACGCTTTCAAAGCGCCTAGACAAAATGCGATCAAACAATGAAAGAAAGTAGAAACTCTGTTCGCCAACGGGATTCGATTTGATTATGCTGGATGGGCAGGGCCAGGTTACCGTCCTGCAGCAATACGAGAAGTAGAACTATTTCTTGATGGATCGCTATTTAAGACGAAGCGACAGATTGAGGTTGAAAGCAAAGGGGCAGCTACAGGGAAGCGAAAAGCCTGGAGGTGAGGCCGCTGATGCCGGGCGTTATGCGGCTGAGAGGTCAGCAGTATCAAAACATACGAGGAGATAATGGATAAACTGAGTTCCGAACTGAAAAGTATCCGCGAAGTTATAGACCTTAACATTTTACTACGCTTGATCGGTCCGGCGTGCGTGTTGCTCCTGGCTTCACTCACAGTTCACGGCCGACAGATCGCCTGGCCACAGTTCCGCGGGCCGGACTCGAATCCCGTGGGAGCGAATGCGCGACTGGCGGACCGCTGGTCGAAAACCCAAAACGTCGAGTGGTCTCGTGAGATTCCAGGGCGCGGGTGGTCGTCGCCGGTTGTGATCGGCGACAAGGTGTTCGTGACCACCGCAACGACGGAGGGCAAGTCGAAACCGCCGCAGATAGGGACCGAGTACAGCAACGAGTACGTCGCGGAGTTGAGTAAACAGGGGCTTTCGCAGGAGCAGATACTCGAACGCGTAACGGCGCGAGACATCGAGTTGCCGAAAGAAGTTACGCTGCACTACTTCCTTTATTGCCTGAACCTGAAGAGCGGGCAGGCGGAGTGGCAGAAGGAGTTTTACACAGGGCGTCCGCCGGGCGGGCGTCACCGCAAGAACAGCTTTGTATCCGAGACCCCAGTGACCGACGGGAAGTTCATTTACGTGTATGCGGCGAACCTGGGGTTGTGGGCGTTTGATTTGAATGGAAAGATGGCCTGGTCGACCACGCTCGAAGCGAACCCGATCTACCTTGACTTAGGGACGGGCAGTTCGCCTGTGCTGGCGGGGGACCTTCTGATGATCGTCAACGACAATGAGAAACAGCAGTTCATCGCGGCGTTCGAGAAGAAGACGGGCAAGCAGGTCTGGCGCACGAATCGTGATCTGGGTGCCGAGGGTCAGCCGGCGCAGCGGTCCGGGTGGGCGACCCCCTTTGTTTGGCGGAACAAGCTGCGCGCTGAGGTCGTGGCAGTGGGGCCGGGGGTGGTTGTGAGTTACGACCTGGAGGGGAAAGAACTGTGGCGCATGTCGGGGATGGCGGCGACGCCTATCCCGACGCCATTCGCTTACGACGGGCTGCTGTATATCAACGGCGGGCGGGGACGGCCTTTGTTCGCGCTCCGCCCTGGTGCTGCGGGCGATATCTCGCTCGGTAAAGATGAGCGCTCGAACGAGTACGTTGTTTGGTCGGAGGCACGCGGCGGGACTTATCTGCCGTCGTCCGTGGCGTATGAAGGCGCCATATACACGCTGACGGAGACGGGGATCTTGAGCCGGTTTGACGCCAAGACCGGAAAGATGACTTACCGGACGAGAATCGACCCAAGGGCAACGGCTTTCACGACCTCGCCCTGGGTCTACAACGGCAAGCTGTTCTGCCTAAGCGAGGAAGGCCAGACGTTCGTGATCGCGACGGGCGAGAATTTTCAGTTATTGCACGTGAATGAACTTGACGAGATGGCGCAGGCGACGCCGGCGCTGGCGGGTGAGCGGTTGCTGATACGGACGGAGCAGCGGCTGTACTCGATCCGCCGCCGAAGATGAGTGAGCAACGGGAACGTCGCGGCCGGGATGACCGGTCATGAACACAGGGTTTGCGGCACGGGAGAATGGCTCCCGCGATCTTATATACGTGTCGGAGTCCAATTCGGAATGGAGCATATCCGATTGAATCGAGAAGAAGCCGCCTGACAATCGGTTCGACCGGAGCCGCCGAAGCTATGCTCGCATGGTTTCTTGAAGTGTCACACGGCGGCCAGTTCAACACGAGCGTTAGATGGAACCGGGTCTCAGGCCAACCTTCTCCCCATCGAGACCGGCCCGAGACCTGCAAACGAAGGATGGCATCGTGCGACAACACAACCGAACAGTATGAGGGACAAACCGATGGCAGCCATCGACGACCTGAGTTCGCAGCGGTTCTATCACGGCACGAAGGCCGACCTGAAGCCGGGGGACCTGATCGAGCCCGGCTATAACTCTAACTACGGTAAGAGGAAAAAGGCGGCCTACATCTATCTGACCGCCACCTTGAATGCGGCCACCTGGGGGGCCGAGCTGGCCCTCGGCGAAGGGCCTGGCAGAATCTACATAGTGGAACCGACCGGCCCGATTGAAGATGACCCCAATCTAACGGACAAGAGGTACCCGGGCAATCCGACGAAGTCATACCGCTCGCGGGAACCGCTTCGGGTCACGGGCGAGGTCAGGGATTGGAAGGGGCACTCGCCGGAAGAGCTCAAGGCGATGAAGGACCACCTTGAGCGACTAAAGCGACTTGGCGTTGAGGCAATCGAGGACTGAGTTAGGGCATTGGAATTTGTATGCAGATTCGCCCGCATCGATTTTATAATTATGACGGGTGTTACAGTTTGGACAGATAAGCCTTATTCATTCAGATTTTCGGGCAACAGACATAGAGCGATCCTGTACATCATTTCCCTCTTTCCCTTTATTAGCGCGCGTGCCACACTCTCCACAGAACTTGCTTTGTACCGGTGCCCCACAGTTTGAACATTTAATCATCCTCATACCCTTACTCATAATCACTATATCGTCATATGCTTCTCCTTCATCAAGTGCAAAAAAGGGAGTGTTCTCATGCTGCACCACAAGAAGTGTATGGATAGGGCATAACAAGTACAAACGGACCTGACACGCGCATGCACCCGGCCCGCAATCTAGTCTACTCACGGCTGACGCGAAGAAATCGTCAAACATCTAAAATTATTATGAATAATTCTCGGCTTTTTCGGATACGTTAGAGTGAAAGGCATTTATGGACGATGCGGCGGCAATCGAAAGATGTTTGAACGGCGAGAAAGACGCGTATCGTCATTTGGTCGAACGCTACCAAAAACAAGCAGTCGCCCACGCCCTCTCTATTCTGGGCAATCGCGAAGATGCTTTGGATGCGGCACAGGAGGCATTTATTGACGCTTTCAAGGCACTCAAACAGTTTGACCGGGCGCGGCGATTTTACCCTTGGTTCTACGTGTTGCTTCGCAACCGCTGTTACAAAATAACAGCACGACGGCGCGAAATTGAAAACATCGAGGAAACGGAAATTATCGCGCCGCGCAAAGGTTTGCCTGTCGAAGAAAGACTCGCGCTCGAAAAGGCTTTGCTTGCTTTATCAAAAGAAGACCGCGAAATAATTACTTTGAAATATCTGGACGGGCTTGCTTACGAGGAATTAGCCGCGCGCTTGCAGATTCCGCGGGGAACCGTGATGAGCAGACTTTTTTACGCCCGCAAACAGTTACAGGCGAAACTGAGTGGAAAGCTTCATTAAAAATCGGCGAGGGGATATGAACGAGATAACTTGCGAAAATGCTCTGATAGCAAAAATGGCGGAAATTGACGGTGAAGAAACGGAGATTTCTGCGGAGCGAATAAATTTGCATTTGGCGACTTGTGAGAATTGCCGTCAGGAGATTGAACAGATGCAATCTGCCGACAATTTACTCAAAGGACAAGCACGGCGCGAACAAACGGCTGATTTGTGGTCGGCGATTCAAACGCGGATTGGCCCGAAAGAGGTTTCACAAAACGGCTGGAGACCGTTTGCTTTGCTAGGGGCGCTCCTCGTTGCTTATAAATTGCTCGAAATGCTTCCCGAACAGAATTTCGGTTTGGCTTTCAACCTCGTGCCACTCATTTTTATCGTCGCCACATTCGTTTTTCTGAAGGAAAACCCGTTCAAAATTAACGACGAACTTGCGCTGGAGAGATAAACCTATGAATGAACTTAAAACAAAAGAATCTTTGATTCTCGGCCAAAAATACGCTTTCGCTGTTGTTTCGCTGGTCCTGGGAATTTTCTGCTTTGTGAATTTGCTGGGACTGGAAAAACCGATTCTGGCGATTATCTTCGGCTGGCTGGCTTTACGCACCCAACCCGAACCGAAATTGAAAGAGCATCGCAGTTGGGCAAAAGTCGGCGTGACGCTTGGTGTGATAACGCTGATTATCGTGCCGCTGATTCTTATCTTGAATTTCGACCGCGTGCGCGAACTTATCGAAATTCTTTCAAAACTAGACGGCGGAAGATAACTTGAGACGGAGAAAACAGAAATGAAAAAACGAACTTTTATATTGTTGAATGCACTGTTTCTAGCCCTTTCGGTTTTGCCTGTGTTCGCTCAAGACGAAACCGGAACAATCGAAGGGAATTGGCTCGGAACGCTCGATGTCGGCGGAGTAAAATTGCGGCTCGTATTAAAAGTTGCGAAAACCACCGGCGGTTACACTGCCAAACTCGACAGCATTGATCAGGGCGCGAACAACTTGCCGATTGACTCAATAAATTTGGAAGGTAATAAATTGAGGTTTTCCGCTACCCAATTCGGTATGAGTTATGAAGGGACGCTCGACGAAAAATGGAGCGAAGCCAACGGACGCCTTAAGCAGTTCGCAGCTTCAACGCCTTTTGTCTTCAAGCGCGTCGGGGAAATCCTGACGAATAGACGCTCGCAAGACCCCGAAAAACCTTATCCATACTCGGACGAAGAAGTCGGCTATAAGAACCTGAAGGACAACGTAAATTTAGCCGGAACGCTGACCTTCCCGCGCGGCGGAGGGAAATTTCCGGCAGTGATTTTGATCACCGGAAGCGGCGCGCAAGACCGCGATTCGACAGTCGCCGGGCATCGCCCGTTCCTCGTTCTGGCTGATCATCTGACAAGAAGAGGTATCGCCGTGTTGCGCGTTGACGATAGAGGAACGGGAGGATCCGATTTAGGTTCGCTTTCGGCGACGACCGAGAATTTCGTCGGCGACGTTTTAGCCGGAGTCGAATATTTAAAGAGCCGTAAAGAAATCGATTCGCGGCGAATCGGACTGATCGGACACAGCGAGGGCGGAATGATCGCTCCGATGGCTGCGGCTCGCTTGAAAGAGATAGCGTTTATCGTAATGCTGGCGGGAATGGGACAGACCGGCGAAGAAGTAATTTTGACGCAGTTGGATTTACTGCAAAGGAAAAACGGCGTGGGGCCGGACACAATCGCTCGGGCAATTAATTTTCAAAAAAGTCTTCTTACGATTATCAAATCCGAACCCGACAACCAGCTCGCCGAAGCGAAAATCAACGAGATGCTGGCAAAGCGCAAAAGCGGAATGAACCAGCGGCAGCTTCAGGAGTTCGCACGGGTCGAAGCGGACGTTAAAGCAGGATTGCCCGCTCTTTTATCGCCGTGGTATCGCTATTTTCTTTCTTACAATCCGCGTCCGACGCTTGAAAAAGTAAGAATTCCGGTGCTCGCATTAAACGGCGACAACGATGTGCAGGTTTCAGCGAAAGAAAATCTCGCTCTTATTTCAGCCGCGCTGAAAGCCGGAAAAAATAAAAAATCTACCATCAAATCTTTTCCGCAACTCAATCATCTTTTTCAGACCAGTCAAACGGGGTTGCCGAACGAATACGGTGAAATCGAAGAAACCATCTCTCCGGCGGTTCTGGAGACGATTGCAAGTTGGATTTTTGAACTGACAAAATCGTAACCGGGCAAGCAATCCTTACTGACAGTGATGAAATGGAGATAAACTACAGGCCCATTCAACCAGATGATTTTGAGAAGGTGCGCCGACTCTTAATAGAGACAGGCTGGCAAGAGCGCGTGCAGGATTTAAACAGATTCGAGAGGATGATGCGGGGAGCAAGCCGAGCCATAGCGGCATTCGAGGGGGAACGCATCGTAGGTTTCGCCCGGGCGTTGTTTGACGGAGCGTCAAACGGGTACATCTCAACCGTAACGGTAGCTTCTGACAAGCGGAGGCAAGGGATAGGGCGAGAGTTGGTAAAGAGGCTGATGGATGTAGCAGAGCCGGATAAGATAACCTGGGTGTTAAGAGCGGGTAGAGGGAGCGAGCGGTTCTGGGAGGAGATGGGTTTCAAGCGGTCCGAGACGGCGATGGAGGTTGTAAGGAAGCGGTAGCGGGTCGGTCTAACGAGCGGTTCGACCGGAGCCGCCGAAGCTATGCTCGCATGGTTCATTGAAGTGCTACACGGCGGCCCTGTCAACGGGAGCGTTAGATGGCCTGCTAACTGCCTGACGAAAACTTAGTCAAAGTGATCCGCAAGAGAGTTACTTGAACAGGACTCGGTATTCTTGTAGTCTTCTCAGCCAATGGTGCTCGCTAGAATTGGAACAGAGGTACGATTATCAATTGCTTATGGGAAACCAGGACGTTGACATCACGATGATAAAACCGACGAGCGCGAGGCTCCGAAGGTTCATTTAGGCAACCAAGATTTTATCGGCGGTGCGACAGAAAATGATCTTTTTGCGAAGCGGACATTTCTTCGGACAGACAAACAGAACAATTCATTTGAAGGGAATTACTTTGACCGATACTTTGTTCGAAGACCAGGAGCATATCGATTGGCATTATCACGAAAATGCATACTTCACCTTGATCTTACAGGGCAAATTAATCGAAGGTAACAAAAAGGAGAACTACAATTGTTCGGCCGGGCATCTGCTTTTTCATGGCCCACGAGAGCCGCATTATGATATCAAGCTGGAAGGCAAGACCAAATTCTTTAATGTCGAATTCAGTGAAATTGTTTTCGATGATTTTGCTTTAGACATGAACGCCCTCCAGGGCAGCTTCCCCGTCGAAAATCCCGACATCAAATTCCTGCTCTACAAGACATTCCAGGAAACAAAAATCCGCGACCGTTTTACGCCCGCGTCAATTCAGATGATTCTGCTTGAGATTCTCGGTCGAATGCTGCGTCTTAAGCAAGCAGAGCAACAGAGAAAACCACCCTGGGTGAAAAGACTGAAGGAGATTATACACGACAGCTACGCTGAAGAACTTACCCTGGCATATCTGGCAAACGAATTGAACATCCATCCCGTTCATCTCTCAAGAGATTTCCCGAAGCATTTTCCCTGCGCTTTCGGCGAATACGTGAGAAAAGCCCGCGTCGAGAAAGCGCTCGCTTTACTGCCGGACAAGAACCGCTCGCTCACACACATCGCTTTCGAGTGCGGCTTTGCAGACCAGAGCCATTTCCTCCGCTGCTTCAAACAAGTAATCGGAATCAACCCTTATGCCTACCGAAAACTTCTGCTCGGTTAGTGTTAATCTGGTTCTATTTTAATTCTTCGGACGTTGGTAGCTTTGGTTGAAATACTGTCATTCGGAGGATGTCTGTATGAACCCTTCTAAATTACCGAGAAACAAACTTATTTTAGCGACATTGTTTTTACTATTATCCCAGCTTGCTTTCGGGCACCAAGCGGCAACCGTCCGGGCCAATCCCGCGAAGGAGCTTATCGGGTTGTGGGAAGCGAAACGCCGCTTCGGCCCCGACATTCGAGGGGCTCTGCTTATCCGCCAGACGGGCGGCAGATGGTGGGCCGAAATCGCCGGGCACTGTGCGCCGGTGCGCATGGCCGGCGATACAATCACGTTCGAGCTGCCTGACCGTAAAGGCTCATTCAAGGGGAGGATTGAGGCCGGGCGCTCGAAGGTCGTCGGACATTGGATCCAACAGGGGACCGACGAGGGCGGGCCTTTCGCCTCGCCGGTTACGCTCGCCAAAGCCGGTCGTGACGGGTGGCAGGGAAGTGTGACCCCGATTGATAGCGCGATGGTTTTCTACTTGATGGTCAAAGCCAGGGATGATGGCTCGGTCGGAGCTTTTCTTCGCAACCCGGAGCGCAACGTCGGCATATACCAATACCCTGTGGACCATATCGAACGTGAAGGGGAATCCGTAAAGCTTCTCGCGGCAGGCAAGGGTGGAGAAAAAGGGCGCGTGGTAGCCGAAGGCAAGTACTACGCGGACCCTGAGCGGCTCTCATTATATTTCCCCAGCCGGGGCGGAACTTTCGATTTCAGGCGAGTGGCAGCTAATGAAACGAGCAACTTCTACCCGCGCGGGCGGCCGACGTCCGCCTATTCTTACGCGCCGCCGCCGGCCTCCGATGACGGATGGCCGACGGCCTCGCTTGAGGACGTGGGAATCTCACGCGCGGGCATCGAAAAGTTCATCCAGATGATTATCGATACGCCGATGGACTCCGTACACGCACCGGAAGTCCACGGCGTGCTGATTGCGCGACACGGCAAGCTGGTGTTGGAGGAGTATTTTCACGGCGAGCACCGCGACAAGCCGCACGACACACGCTCCGCGTCGAAGAGTTTGACGGCCACCTTGATAGGCGCAGCGATCAACGCCGGCGTACCCCTAAGAGTATCCAGCCCGGTCTACCAGGTGATGAACGGCGGCACATTTCCGACGGGCCTTGAGCCGCGCAAACGCGCCCTCACGCTCGAACATTTATTAACCATGTCTTCGGGGTTTGATTGCGATGACGAGGATGAGAACTCTGCCGGCAACGAAGAGAATATCCCCCCTTCGGTGAATATCTATGATTTCGCGATGGGCTTGAAGATGATACGCGAGCCGGGTGAGAAGGCGGCCTATTGCACGATTGGGTCAAATCTGGCTGGCGGAGTTTTGAAGCGCGCTGCCGGGCGGTCTCTGCTCGACCTGACGTATGAGCTCTTAGCTCAACCGCTTCAAATAAGACGGTATTACATGAACGCCTCCGGGGCCGATGATGTTTTCATGGGCGGGGGCGCGCGGTTCCTCCCGCGTGATTTTATGAAGCTGGCTCAGTTGCACGTGAACGGCGGGACGTGGAACGGCCGCCGAGTTCTGACACAGGAATGGGTCCGCAGCTCGACCTCGCCTCGATATAAGTTTTCGGAGACGTCACGAGCCGGCTACGGCTATCTGTGGTGGGTGTACGACTACCCCTACAAAGGGCGAACTACGCGCGCGTACTTCGCCAGCGGCCTTGGGTGGCAGTATGCCATCGGGATTCCAGAGCTTGACCTGGTGATAGGGTTTTACGCGGGCAATTACCTCGACGACCTGCCGCTCCATAGCGACTATATCCCGAAATGGATTCTGCCAGCGGTGGAGGAGGGGCGCTAAATAAACGTTGACTCCAAGTGTATGATGACCCGCTGCCGGGGTTGCCCCCGGCGTCTGGAGGAATACTCAATGAAATCACTCTACACGACCCTGTTGTTAATCTTAGTCGTCACATCGCCGTCATTCTCCCAGGGAGCGCGAAACGACAAGCCGGCAGGTGATGTTAAGGATCGAACAAACGTCAATGGCCTCGGCGCTCGTCTTGTCGTGGTCGAGAATCCCCGACAGTTTATAGAGGAATGGCTTAAGCCGGAAATCCCGAAAATCAAACGCTGGTCTGCTACCGAAGTGAAGCGCGGCGATTATCTCGGAGCTTTTCTTATCTTTATTGGTTGCAGGACCAATGCTCACGGCATATGTGATTCCGAGGTGGACTACACGATCTACAGGCCAGACGGAAGCATATATGACGAGCGGAAAGGTCAGCCAATATGGAAGGAAGCTTCCCCAGCGCCAAACCTGCAATTGAGCAGGGGTTTTCTTGGGTTCCGCTTCGGAAAGGATGAGCCGACCGGTGAGTATGAAGTGAAGGCGAGGGTTTATGACCTCAATGCAAATCTCTCTTTTGAGCTTGAGATGAAATTTTGGTTGAAGTGAGTATTCATCAGACGGCGCTTGTATTGGCTTCGTGGGGTTGCTACAGTCGCGGATCGAACGGCGGTGTGCCGACCTCCTGGTTGGTCAGCTAACGACGATTATACTTCGCAGGTTGGCTGAGAGTTCGATTCTATCCGAAACCGAATGGAGTGGTTCTGATCAGCATCTCCGGGCGCGCGGGTGAGTTTATAGATGCTATCGGTTTTAGTGGGACGATAGCCGATTCGAATAGAGACCGCGCCATAAACGCTCGGCGACGACCGGTCAACCAAGGCGTTCGTCGAGTTAAGAGCAACAGAGGCAATCGAAGTCCCGGTTAAATACTTTGGCTACAAAAGCCCCTTCCTAGGCCTGATTCTAAGCTGCTGCCCACCGGCGGGGGCATTATTCTCGATGGGAGATATTGCCGTCCCCAGGCTCGGAGGGTTGTTAGTTAAAGGTGAATCCGCAATCTTGAGCAGACGCGGCGAGCGCACCTGGGCTGATAGAAAGTAATAGTGCGAGAAGTCACATAATCGTTTCGCCTAACAACCGTCCGCGCTCTTGCTGATTAGTCTCTTATTCACTTAGTCTCCTTGGATTTTCCTTAGGATAGGTTATAGGTTAATGAGCCAATTTCTCACCTGCCCTGGCATGAAACTTATAAATTGCTGTCAAGCCTACTTCGAGGGGAAATGTTTGACTCAATCGTGCGAGGCTGAGCTTAAAGCTATAGTGTCGGCGGAATTGCCAGTGGGTTGCACACAATCTCGCCGCCGCGCAAGCTATAGCTGTAATCGCACTATTTTTCCTGACTGATGACAGCAATAGAACAGAAAAGTCGCGGCTTATTAAAGACAGGTCCATCTTTTGACATTGGCTGGCATATAGCATGTCCCCGATCACGGTTAAGCTCATGCACTAGAACTGCGAGTTAATCCACTGCACTTTGATAAAATTGTGCTATACCCTATTGGGTATTGCGACGAGCGAATGGATAATTGTTGGTGTCACGACGTAAGAGCAATCTAACAAGCGCGTGCAGCGGGGGCCGCCAGTCAGATTTCGTATGGTGGGGCCAGTATCACCTCGCGGCACGGTGATGCGAGGCGTCAAGCGTTAACACATTAAATGGAGGCTGTGAATGGGTAAGGGGCGATTGGAAGCATTCAGTGATGGTGTGATCGCCATTATTATCACCATCATGGTGCTGGAAATGAAGGTGCCACACGGAGTCGACCTGGCAACGCTTGGCCCGCTGATTCCAGTATTTCTGAGCTATGTGCTCAGTTTTATTTTTCTTGGCATCTACTGGAGCAACCACCATCACCTGTTACATACCGTCCAACGCGTCAATGGCCGCATTCTTTGGGCCAATCTGCATCTGCTGTTCTGGCTGTCGCTTATTCCATTCGTCACAGGATGGATGGGCGAGAACCAGTTCGCAGCCTTGCCCGTGGCCTTTTATGGTGCGGTGCTACTATTGGCTGCGATAGCTTACTTCATTCTTACCCGCGTCCTCATTTCCTATCATAGTAGGGATTCTGCTTTGGCAAAGGCGTTGGGTAAAGACTTCAAAGGCAAGGTGTCGGTGCTGTTTTATGCGGTGGCGATTCCACTCTCTTTTGTGAAATCGTGGCTGGCCTGCGCCCTGTACGTTTTAGTTGTGGCCATGTGGCTCATTCCTGACCGTCGCATTGAGCGGGCGCTGGCCGAACCAACGGCATGATTGGGTCACGCCCAACAATCGCATGCACCCGAGCCCGCAGGTAGTGATGTAAAAGTGTGTTGCCAGGGGGTAGTTCCCGAACATCAAGTCGGAGGGTAGACCTGGGATTATTACCCTCCGACTGTGCGGTAGTTGATTCCTTTCCTATCCTGAAAGGGAAGTTTCGATTGTTAAGGGTAGGAACTCGCTGTGGGGACAGGTTGCCTTTAGTCTTATCCCAGACGTTCCAGGCTTGAGCCTGTCTATTGCCTGTCGGTAGCTTTTGACGGTGGGTGGAGAGATACCCCGCAGGTACTGTTTCTCTTTCAGGAATTGCTCAAATAGGGTAGTTAGCATTTTTATGATCCTCTGGTATTTCTACCGTGACCTTATTGCTAACTTGTCGCTAACTGCTTTAAGTAGGAAACTTGGTGGCCCCTGGAGGATTCGAACCTCCAACCAAAGGATTATGAGTCCTCTGCTCTGCCATTGAGCTAAGGGGCCAAATATTTTATCAAGAAATACTTACCGGCGATTCGCCATCTGGCGAGATTCCTAATGTAGTAGGAACTGTAGTAGCCTCAAGCATCGCTTCACTTCGTCTGCCTGCGTTCGCGTTCAACGACTCTAATCGCTCAAAAGCACGCTCTAGCGACTCAGGCGACGGATGCACATAGCGTTGTGAAACCGTGATTGAACTATGTCCAGCAATTCTCATAATCGTGAACGCATCAACACCAGCCTCTCCCAACCTAGTAAGCATCGTGTGACGTAGAGAATGTATCACGAAATCATCAGATAGGCCAAGTAAGCGACGGATTTTGATATGCTGATGATTAAGCGATGTGGCTAAAAACGGGCCTTCTGTCTCCCCAGGAAAGACCCATTGATTTTTGCTTGCGGAGTGACGAGCGATTAGCATCTCACGCACGCGAGCAGTTAGACTAATATTCCGTTTAGCATTCTTTGACTTGCCCTGACGGACGCGAAGATAACCATATTTGGCCGTGTTGACAGGGTCAAGGATCACATCAGACCATTCTAGGTTTACAGCTTCACCTACACGCAAGCCTGTATCAAGAATGAGTAAAGCCGCCTCCTTTAGAGGGGATGGCGCAAAATCAAGATAGTTACGCTCTTGATCATGACTCAAGACAAATTCTCGAATCCGCTCACCGGCTGAAGGGCTGGCGCGGCACGCCGCGGGTGATCCGACTCGACAATGGGCCGGAGCTGACCTCTGTGCAACTGCGAGCGTGGTGCGAGAGCAACGGCGTGGAGTTAAGGTTCATCCAGCCGGGCAAGCCGAACCAGAACGCCTACATCGAGCGGTTCAACCGGACGTTTAGGTTGGAGGTGCTCAATACTTACCTGTTTGAGAGCCTCGAACAGGTGAGGGAGGTGACCTGGTGGTGGATGGTTGCGTATAACGAAGAGCGTCCACACGATGCGCTAAAAGGGCTGCCGCCGAGCCTATTCCGCAAACGACTGGAGGCCGGAACCTCTACTTTTGAACTGTAAACTTGACGGGGGAGCTTACGGTCCAATATTCAGATTTCTTTTTATACATCCTCACCTGCACATTCTCTACATCTGTCTTCAAGACCATTATCTGATTACCAACCTTCGTTGACCTGATCTTACCCTGATTAACTAGCTGGTTGATCCTCTGCCTAGACAGTCCTCTTATTCTGGCAGCTTCGGCCTGAGTGATAATTTGCCCAGGTTGCATAGTTAGATGAGCAGCCAATAGAGCTAGAGCCTTTGATATATCATTTTGCTTGAGTGATATTTGAGTTAGATCAATAGCTTTTTTCATAATGTGCTGAAAGTACCATAATCTTGCCTTATTACAAACTATTAAATATTAGAGTAAGTAATAGAAAGAATATAGTTGATTGGAATTTTGATTGGAGAATGTTTAACAGAGTGCAAACAATCTTAATGGTTATTTCTGGTTCTGAATAATTAAAAAGAACTGGTTTACAAGGGGGGTAGAATAAGCAGGGAAGGGGTAATAATGAAATCAATTAGATCAATGACAGCAAGGGAAATATTAGAGCTACAAACCCTAAATGGCCTGTTCGGTTTATTGGATATAGATTTCAATGAACTGGTCAATCTGTTGAGATTTGTAGACCATGAAAACGCAATCCATCTAATACAGGTCTATGATTCTCTATCTGCCAAAGAGAGGAAGAATCTTGATTTGGATATGCTTGCACAGAGAGCCGGGTGGGATGACTCCAAGTTGTTCGGCCTTCTCTTCGCCACGCTCATGGAGTTTGGGATTGATTGTATTGATCTATTAAAGATTGTAGCCAGTATTCCTGAACTTGCCATTACGTCTTTGGGCTTGACTCGAAGTGAGAGCATGGCCCTATTTACTCAGCCTGCGCGTCTATAGGTTCATCAACAGGAGTTGAATTTAGTTCGACATCATTTCTTGTGCCTATGGACTTCTTGCGTGATTTGGGCGAGATGCTATTCAGAAACATACCTATTATAATTATGCCCAATACGGCTTCAGTCGAAGTTGCTACTCGTGCGGCCGTATTCAAAGGAATAATATCGCCATAACCAAGCGTCGTAATGGTTGTAGCACTCAGATAGAGCATTCTCCAGATATTTCCATCCAAAACTGACGGATTCCCTTCGGAGGCTTTCGCTAAATTGAGTATCTTAGTGTTGAGTTTTTTGGGTAGGGGTATAACTATTTTCCCTTCTGTCTCTTGTATATTATCTCGTCCTAATATTTCGCTCCACAAATCAACCTTAGGGGCTGAAGCAGGGAATAATATCTTTGCAAATCTTCTGGCTATTGGATCATCACTTCGAAGGCCGGGATTTGTCATAGTCACTGGCCTATATACTAAAGTGTTATCACTATTCTCCGACTCACTTAAGGAAATGTTTTCCGACCAATCTACTAGCGGAGAACTTATTATAGGCGCAATGAAAATGGAACGATCAGCTTGTGATAAGTTGGTGACTTCCATATCCAATTGAAAGCTGAACTCCTTATCTTTGACCTCTAAGGCTCTCACTGAAAAAGAATTCGCATTAACTGTCCAACCGTTACTAAGCTGCAATTCATCGCTATTATGAGTTTCCTTGAATGTGTGGATAATTTGGTGCGCTATCTCGCTTTGTAATTGCTCCCTGTTTAGTCGTACGGCATCCTCGTGCGGAACTGTCGAGTGGTAGAACTTACCGCTCAAGCAATAGTTATAGATAAAGGCGAATACGAAAATAAACAAAACATATATCAAGCCATATCTGACTATGGTCGCGTTATTTACTAAGGTGTGGCGGGCACTGGAAAGCAAATTAGTTGTTTTGTTCATGTTAGTAACTCTCAAAAATTCTCCTTAATCAGTTTTACATCCTACTCTAATGATTATTCAGACGAATAAACTATCAGATCGCTGACTAATCTGTGTCATAGGATACACAGTAAATATGAGTTAGTGCTCAAATTTTAGGATAAAGTTTTTTCTCAAGTGCACATTTATCTCTTCCCTTATCATTGTTTGTAGCATATACTACCCGCCGTTTGTGGTCTACTAGCTCTATAACGTTTTTTCAGGCCGCTGTTAAAAATATTTGCTTAAAAGTGGTTATGGATTTCGTCATAGAATTCTGTAAGGGAGATTATAGTTTTGAGCTTGTGATTTTCCCTCACATCGCGTAAGGTGGGCTCGTGCAGATAGGTTGACCAGCGTGAACGATGGCAGCCCCTTCCTGTTGGCCCTGCACGGGAAAATCTGCAATTGCAAAGGGGTGAATGCTCGATTCACATCCATGATGCTCCTAAAAGTTTTTCAGCACTTAGAAGTCTAATAATTCCGCGCATCACTAGGATTGACTCATCTGTCCAATAGGTACGGTTTCAGACAAAAGGGTTGACAGTAGGGTAATGCTAAATTAAGAAAACTGGAGGAGAAATGAAATGAGAAGAGTTTACTTATATAGTCTACTGTTGACATCGCTCCTAGTCACTTGCTTACCAATAAATGCTAAAAATCATCTACCAGAGCTTAAAAGGCGCGTACAAAATTGTGTCAAATGTGGATGGGATGGGGATTGCCGTAGTTGTGTCGGTGAAGGCTTCTTCAAAAACTGCCGGACCCCTGATTGTAATTCCTGCGATCAGTCTAACAGATGTACAGCAATAGGAACTGACCCAATCCTTGACCTTGTGGCGCAGGATGTTCCAGAAAATCCAAGGGTGAAATCTGAGGATCGTAAAGTACTACGACTAACTTCTAAAGTTATTAAGGAAATAGCAAAAGCGCACCCTCGGTTCGGCGCAACCTTGGCGAATCTTAATATGTTTGGACTAACAGCTAGTGATCATGAGATTCATTGGACTCCAATCAAGCTACGCAGTGAGGATATAAATGCCTTCCTTGATAGGAAATCAAATCAGAAGTTTTTCAGGAAATATAATGAAGAAGGCCGCCGTATAAATAGGTTGATTCGGAAAGGCCAGCTAGAAGAGATCGTATATAAAGTAACTATAAAGCAGGAGAATGACGCTAGCTGGACCATAGACCTCCAAGTAAAGGGTAACCCCGCTTTGAGTGCTGGCGATCCTGTGTATAACTCGTTAATGATAAGGGCTGTTTATGACAGGGTAAGTATAGATTCGGAGAAACCGGACAATGTAACTTGGGAAATAAAATAATCTAGCTACGTAGTCATCAGCTTATACTCCAAAGAAATAGAAATACTATAGTGTGAAGACGGTTTGGCATTAGAATAACGCGCTTCATAACGAGTAATCTAGGTTAACCTCACTTCTTGGTCTCATTTAAAATAAGCCACTCTAAACTGTGTTGGTAGATGCTTGATTTCATGCATCACTATCGCTTTATAAGTAACCCAAGTAAAAACTAGAATCAGAAATTGTTCTACGTTATTAAATCCTAAAACTAGCCAGCAAAGCTTTAGACAAACTATCTTGGAATAGATCAAGGCCAGTATGAGGGAGTACATTCTATAACCGTTAAACGCCGTTAGAAACGATTCTTGTAGTAGGATTGAGTATCGGGGTGGCGGTTGACAATTAAGGCCTGTGAGAATAGATTGTGGTCCATCATACATAGGATCCTAATTTGGATAGACCAACTACGATTACAAGAAAAGCTGCCGTTGTGTAAAGAGTTGGACAAATATTTGCTAAACACTAAACGAAAGTGAGGCTAGTTTAATTATGTCTAGGATCTCAATTTCTGTCGATGAAAGCAAAGCTTTGATGGAATTGTCCAAGATTCTAACAGAGATGCTGAGAATAACCCCTGAACAACTGACGCGCCTGGACTTAGGGTCGGATTTGAATTTTGCTCGCGGGATCTACTACTTTGACAACACATTGAGGCTATTTCGGGAACTTAGTGAAGCGGACACAGAGGATTTACCGCTAAACAAGATAAAGGTCTTAATATCAACTGCTGATCAAGCATTGGGTCACTTCAAACAGATTCTAAGTTTTGCTATAAAGGATTACCCACAGAATCCCCTTCAAAGTCGCGATAACATCCTTCAAGAACTTATAGATAGCTACGAAGAGTACTTTTCAATTGTATCTCCAATAATCGCTTATCAATTTAGTAAAGTAATTGATTTGTCCCGCGTGGACAAAATGGTGGAGACTCTCCTTACCAAAGTGCATACTGACCTTGCCGAACAGGAAGATAAAAGTAAGTTGCTACTTGTTGAAGCCCAAGGGACTCTTGATAAACTAAAACAGGCTGCACAAGAAGTTGGGGTAGTCCAACATTCTATTCATTTCAAACTAGAGGCTGATGAACACCAAGGGGCCGCCAATAAATGGCTTTGGGTTACGTCTATACTTGGTGTTGTAGCAGTTGGATTAGCTATTGGAAGTATTTTCATTTATTTTAGAGATTTACCAAACTGGACTGCGGCGCAAAGCATACAGCTAGCTCTAGCGAAGATAATTGTATTCTCAGTGCTATTCTATGGTTTGGTCGGCAGTACGAGGGTATATCGAGCGCACAGGCATAATTATGTCATTAATAAACATCGCCAAAACGCACTTAGTACTTTTGAAGCTTTCGCTAAAGCAGCGGAGGATCTAGAAACAAAGAGCGCTGTTCTACTGCAAACCACTCAATGTATATTTTCGTCACAACATAGTGGTTACGTTTCCGAAGAAAGCGAGGGTGGCTTTTCTTCAGTACTTGAAATTGTGCGAGGAATCGCAGCCCCGCATAGTAAATGATAACCTATTTAATTTCGTCTCCTGCATACCCCGCAACTACCCCCACCTTCATTACAGTGCTTGCTGTAGTTACAGTTTTTGAATGCTCTACAATTCCGCTTCCCTGTACATTTAGCAAAGGCCGGAACTGCCTCGCTGTGGTGGTGGAGATCATGTGGAAAGGTAAAGAGTCCTAAAGTGAAGATTCTTGCGAGGGCTATCCGTTTTAACATCAGAAATTCTTCTGCCTTGAGAGTGGGGGTGCGCGGGCTGCCCGGAAAATAGGTTGGTAAAATTCATGTACTTAATCTCAAGCTAATTGCGATCTTGAATACATAAGAAACCGTTGATACGATGCCACTGAATTAATAGGGAGGTAACATGCCAGATACTCTATGCCCAAAATGCGAGATAGTTTTAGTAAACTCTAAATGTTCCCAATGTGGGTATCAGCCTAAACTGAAAATGGGAAGGATCGAGAAGGTCGCAATTTATACGGTTGTTGCGTTCATGGTTGGCGGTGTATTTATTAAGGTATATAAAAACCTCTCGCTTGAGGTAAACGCCCTCTCTACCACCTACAGTGAGTCGAATGCAAAATGGTCGCGCCATGAGTTGTCAGACATCGGGGTATCTATTGAATCGCCCGGAGAATTAAAATCAAAAGTGGCCGACATACCCCCTGAGACAAGACAAGATGTAGGTCAGTTCAAGTTTTATCAGTATGAAGGTGGAGTACTGTCGATAGGAGTTACTTACATCAAGTATGCAGATGGCCTTATTGCTATCCCGGTAGAGGCGGCAGAAGAAGCCGTTGAAAACCTGATAAACCTGGAGGGGGTTGGCGACCTTCAGTACAAAATCATCCCCGAAGACCAAGGCAAGGTATCCGTGCGAGGTAGCTTTATGCGCAAAGGTCAGGTGTTAGATATTTACGAGTTGTATGTTGGTCAAGGTCAGAAAATGTGGCGCATTTTAGTCTATAACAATCGAGATAATACCGAAGCATTGACGGCGGCTAATCGGATAATCAGGTCAATAAAATTCAACTGACAATAAAGGACTCATCTTAAAGGCACACCCCTTGTATGTTTCTGACCACATATTGACACTTGATTGGACTTACTTGCTGACTGATCTAAACTGCTTTATCAGCGAGAATATTTTGCTCAAGCTCATAGCCATGATGAAACTATGACGGTAGCGAACTGAGATCCAACGGGCTTTCCATTTACGACCTTGTTTCAGTGCTTCAAAGTATTCATATCGCCAGTCGGCAATAAGGGGCTTGAAAGTCTGCTCCACAGTTTTGGGAGAGAAGAAGAAATCAATAAGTGAAAGTAGACTCGTGCCGGGAGCTTTAGCAATACGAGAACCTATAATGATTCGAGAATTACGCGTATGAAGGACTAGCTGTTGATTAAACCGGCCATCAACCCAGCTAAGGGGCCTTGATTTTCAATATTCGACTCGCAAAGATACCCGATCTCTTTAAGCCAAACTGCTCTGACAGGCCGGGCTCCTGTTGAGCAAAACAAATTTATACCATGACTTTTTGGCCGGAGAAAAGGCTCCGAGCAAGCAACCGGTCGTTTCGCTGTCAATTGATCGCTTGCTTGCCGCTCGCTATACTCTTATTAGCTAAATAGCCGGCAGGAGCCGTCCTTGACACCTTTTCGGCCCGTATGTTAATTTTCACGGCTTGAACTGACGGTGATTTCCTTATAAGGGAGTACTTAATTTGCTCGCGATGATAGTTCTCGCCGAGGGCGGGAGCAACATCATTAAACCGAACTTTTCGCTCGTTATCATACTCGTCCTTTTTGTAATATTTGTTTTCTTGATGAGCAGGCTGCTGTTCAAGCCTATCGGTCGAGTGCTTGACGAGCGAGAGTTGCTAACCGAAGGCGCGACGGCCGAGGCGCGCTCGGCCTCGCGACATTACAAGTCGCGGCTTGCCGATTATGAGGCGAGCATGCGCCAGGCGCGCGCCGAAAGCTACAGGCAGTTAGAGGAGCGTCGCGCGCTTGCTCTTGAAGAGCGCAACCGCTTGATCGAGCAGGTGCGGGAGCAGGCCGCAGCCGATATCGAACGCGCCAAAGAAGAGATTCGACAGCAAACCTCCCAGGCGCGCGCCGCGCTTGAAGTTGAGTCCCGCCAGATCGCCGAACGAATATCGCGCACCTTGCTCGGTCGCGCCGTGGGGGGGGCCGATTGATCTTCATCTCATCCATATCGCTTGCCTGGCTTGCTGCGCCGTCGGGGGAGTCCGCGAGCGGGTTTATGAACCCTGATCTCTGGAGGGTCATAAACCTTCTGGTCTTTCTTGTAATTCTCATCTACATCTTCAGAAACAAGCTGCGGATCGGGCAGGTATTCGATAACCGCGCCTCCTCGATAGTTAAAGAGCTTGAACAGGCGCGGCATGAAAAAGAGCAGGCGCAGCGTCAGCTCGCCGAGGTCGAGGCGAGGCTCAACCGGCTGGACCAGGAGGTGGAGGAGATTCGCCGCGAAGCCTTAAACGAGGCCTCCCGCGAGCAGGAGCGCATACGCCAGGCCGCCGCCGCCGACGCCGAAAAGATTCGACAGACCGCCGCCCGCGAGATCGAAGGCGCGATGAAAACCGCGCGCACGGAGTTGCGCGCTTTTGTAGCGGAGCAATCTATCGAGATGGCCGAGGCGATGATAAAACGAGAGCTGCGACCAGAAGACAATAGCCGTATGCTTACAAAATATGTCGACGAACTCGGCGAGGTGAGCAGATGAGCGTGACCGCAATCGCCCGCCGCTACGCCGAGGCGCTCGCAGACGTGGCTTTCGCGCGAAACCAGGTCGAGCAGATCGACGCCGAGGTGCGCTCGTTTTCCGAGATGATGCAGACGAGCCGCGACCTCCATCACGTCTTCGCGAGCCCTATCATCGGGCAGGACGAAAAGGCAAAAGTCCTTAACGCGTTGATCGAGCGCGCAAAGCCCGGCGCCATGACCGCAAACCTGCTCAGGACACTCCTCAATCATCATCGCCTGCAACATCTCTCGGAGGTCTACGAGCAGTTCAGGCGAAAGGTGAACGAGCGAAAAGGGACGGTCCTTGCCGAAGTGACGACCGCCGCGCCCGTCGGCCCCGCCGAACAGCAGGTGCTCGGCAACAAGCTCCGCGAGCTGCTCGGCCAGCAGGTGCAGCTCCAATTCACGACGGACGAATCGATCATCGGCGGCGTTATCACTCGCGTCGGGTCGGTCATTTATGACGGATCGATACGCACGCAGCTTCAGGGGATAAAAGAACGATTGAAAACTGGTTATTGATAGCCGTAAGCGGGAGACAAGAATGGAAGGAATCAGGGCAGACGAAATAAGCAAGATTATACGCCAGCAGATAGAGGGCTTTGACACCAGCGTCGAGGTCAGCGAGGTCGGCACGGTCCTACAGATAGGCGACGGCATAGCGGAGATATACGGCCTTGAGCGCGTCATGGCGGGCGAGCTGCTCGAACTGCCACACGAGGTGGCCGGGATCGCGCTCAACCTCGAAGAGGACAAAGTCGGCGCGGTCTTGTTCGGCGATTACGAGAAGATCAAGGAAGGCGACGAAGTCCGGCGCACCAAGCGAATCATGTCCGTGCCGGTCGGCGAAGAGTTGATTGGCCGCGTGGTCGATCCGCTCAGCCGCCCGCTCGACGGGCGCGGGCCTATAGACACGGCAGGGAAGTTCAACCCGATTGAGCGGCAGGCCCCCGGCGTTATGGACCGCCAGCCCGTGCGCGAGCCTATGCTGACCGGGCTCAAGGCTATCGACTCGATGGTGCCGGTCGGGCGCGGCCAGCGCGAGCTGATAATCGGCGACCGGCAGACGGGCAAGACCGCCGTGGCCATCGACACGATAATCAACTCCAAGGGCCAGGACCTTATCTGTATCTATGTCGCCATCGGTCAGAAGGAATCTACCGTGGCGCAGGTCAAAAAGACGCTCGAAGATAACGACGCTATGGATTACACGATCATCGTCGACGCGTCGGCTTCGAGCCCTGCCGCCATGCAGTACATCGCGCCTTACTCCGGCTGCGCGATGGGCGAGTATTTCCGCGACCGTGGCCAGCACGTCTTAACCATCTATGACGACCTGTCGAAGCACGCCTGGGCCTACAGGTCGATATCGCTGCTCTTGCGCCGCCCGCCCGGGCGCGAGGCTTATCCGGGTGATGTTTTTTACCTGCACTCGCGGCTGCTCGAGCGCGCGTCAAAGCTTTCAAACGACCTCGGAGGCGGCAGCCTTACGTCGCTGCCTATCATCGAGACCCAGGCGGGCGATCTTTCGGCATACATCCCGACAAACGTCATATCGATCACCGACGGCCAGATATTTTTGGAAGCGGACCTTTTCCACTCAGGCGTAAGGCCCGCGATCAACGTCGGAAACTCCGTGAGCCGCGTCGGCGGGTCGGCGCAGATCAAAGCTATGCGCCAGGTGGCGGGCACGCTGCGGCTGGACCTCGCGCAGTTTCGCGAGCTCGCGGCATTCGCGCAGTTCGGCTCGGACCTCGACAAAGCCACACAGGCTCAGCTCAATCGCGGTCGCCGTTTGACGGAGATACTCAAGCAGCCGCAGTACTCGCCCATGCCCGTCGAGCAGCAGGTCTTGATTATCTGGGCGGCGACCAACGGGTTTATCGACGACGTTGCGATGGAAGATGTGAAGAAGTTCGAGCAGGGGCTAATCACTTTCGTCGAGAATACGCGGGGCGGGCTGCTCGCAAAGATTCGCGAGCGCAAGATACTCGACGACGAGCTCCGCGAAGAGCTGCGCCAGGCGGTGACGGAGTTTAAGGAGCGGTTCAACGCCGATAAAGGCAGCGCGTCGGCGGTCGCGGCCGACTAATCTCTGCGGGCTAGGGGCTTATGGCAAATCTTCAGGACATACGGCGGCGGATTCGCTCCGTCAAGAACATGCAGCAGATAACCAAGTCGTACAAGATGGTCTCGGCTGCAAAACTGCGACGCGCGCAAGACCGGCTGCTTGCGGCGCGGCCCTACGCCAACACGATGATGAGGGTGCTTGAGCGGCTGGCCGCTCGCGCTGGCGATTACAAGCACCCGCTGCTTGAGCGGCGCGGCGACGAGCGTTACGTGCTCGCGCTTGTGACCGCCGACCGAGGGCTTTGCGGCGCGTTCAACACCAATCTCATAAAGGCCGCGCAGAGGTTCATAGCCGACAACCCCGGCAAACAGGTCGATCTTGTCGTCGTCGGTCGCAAGGGGCGAGACTTCTTTCGCCGCCGCACCGTGCCGATTGTCGGCGAGCACGTCAACGTCACCGCGCGAGCCTTCGGCTACGCGGACGCCGCCGAGATCGCGCGCGAGCTGATGGATATGTACACGGCGGAAGAGTCTACCGTCGACAAGGTCTTTTTGCTCTACAGCGAGTTCAAGTCTGTGCTTTCACAGCGGGCCGTCGTCAAGCAGTTGCTCCCCGTCGGAGCGGAAGACCTGGCCGGGACGGCGGACGAGGCCGCGACTTCAAACAAGCCCGATGTCTTGATCGATTACCTCTACGAGCAGCCCGCCGACGAGATATTTGCGCGGCTGCTTCCACGGTACGTGGAGACTCAGGTCTTTTACGCGCTGCTCGAATCGGTCGCAAGCGAGCACGGCGCTCGTATGACGGCAATGGATTCGGCCTCAAAGAACGCGGGCGAGGTCATTGAAAGACTGACGCTCAACATGAACCGCGTACGCCAGGCCTCGATCACGCGCGAGATCATCGAAGTCGTGTCGGGCGCGCAGGCGCTTCACGGTTAACCGGTCCGGTCGGCTCACCGGCGTCTTTACGAATCAGCGAAAGCCCCGCACTTGCTTAAGGCGCGGGGCTTTTTCGTTTGTTATGATTGATGCAGCATGGCTGAAAACATCGCTCACGCCGAAAGCTCGCTTGCGACGAAGCTGATAAAGTACTGGCTGCCGGTGCTTACAGCGCTCGGCCTTATGTACTACTTCTCGACCGATCTGTTTTCGGGCGACAACACCCGTGGCGTGGTAAGAAGCCTGCTCCACTGGCTCGTCCCCGACGCATCGGAAAAGACCGCGATCAAGATCAATTATTTAGTGCGCAAATCTATGCACTTTATCGAGTACGGTCTGCTGGCCGCGCTGGTCTTTCGAGCTTTCAGAGCCGATAGCCCTCGCTCGTATCGCGCGCGCTGGGCCGCGTACTCGCTTGTGATCGTCGTGGGCTGGGCCCTGATCGACGAGTATCATCAAAGCCTTACGCGCACGCGCGGCGGCTCCGTCACAGACGTTTTAATAGATTCGGCAGGCGGCCTTTGCGCCCTGTTGTTGATCTCGCTTCTCTCGATAAAAAAGAGACGAGGGCCGGTCTAAAATCTCTTGACCCTAAAACCTCACCACCCCGATCTTTTCCAACAGTCGCAGGTATTCGCTGACGTCTTCGACCCGAACGCCCGCGTAGACGGCCGCAACGTAGTCGCGTATCTCCTGTATGCTGCGCTTGCCGTCGACCAGGTTCAAAATCTCATAAAGCACGATGTCGCCGTTGGGCCTCGACCCTAAGCGGTCGATCACTCGCCGGTCGTCGCCTGACGTGCGCTCGGCTATGTAATCGTAGTAGTAAACGTTCATCGGCCCGACGACCTTGCGCGCGGGG
The DNA here is from genome assembly GCA_964615905.1 of uncultured Clostridia bacterium. Taxonomy (GTDB): domain Bacteria; phylum Acidobacteriota; class Blastocatellia; order UBA7656; family UBA7656; genus DATLMR01. Next base: position 410,951 of record CAZTUB010000003.1, on the reverse strand, counting down.
ACGCGACCGTACGCAGACGAAAGCGCGCGCTGGCGCGAAGCTTCTTTAGCGTTCGATTGCTTTGCCTGCTTGCCCGGCTCTTTCGATTCGATGGTGAAGATTATACGGTTGCCTCTGGTTTGCTGCGTGATCTTGCCCGTCAAAAGCAACCACGCGCCGCTCAACTGGTCGACAAGATTTTCAACCTTGTCCTCAAGGCTCTTATCACCGGGCGCGAGCTGTAACAGTGTTGAGAGCGCCTCGACTTCGCGTTCGAGCGAGCGCGCGATTATGTTGCGCGATTCTTCCTGTCCGCCGGGACCTGCGGCCTCCACCGCGCGCGCACGTGCCCACTCTCTCGGCACGCGAGCAAGCGCGCGCGCGAATACTTCGTCGGCCAGTCGCGAGGCGTCGGCTGATGTGGCCCGCGCCAGGAAGTAACCCGAAGACGCGGCGATGAAGGTCGATCTCTTGAGCTTGGTCGGGTCGATATTGGCGGCCGTGTCGTTGTTGGTGTGGATAAAGACGTCGGGCCAGTCGCGCAGGTATATGGTCGGGATGCGGAACGAGCCCTCTTGATAAACGTCGTGGTCCGACCCCATCTCGTAATCGGTCACGTCCGCGACAAGATTATCTCGCGCGCCTTCGGGCGAGATGAGCGCGTCGTCGTAGCCTGCGCCCGACGCGGCTTTGAGGCTCCCCTGGATGGCATAATGAGTGAAGATGTCCGCCACGGTATTTATTGCGCTCGGCAGGCTTGCGGGCGTGCGCGTCACGTGCAGCACCGATTTGGTTATACGGTAATCGCCGCCTACCATGTCGCAATGGACCGCCGCTTTCACGCGGCGAACTACCGCTGGGTTCTCCGCAAAATAGGCGAGCGTGCCGTTGATCTCAGGAGGCCAGATGAAGCGGATCGTGCGGCGCGGCCGTTCTATCTCGCCGCGCCGTATCAGGGCCATGAGCGCGCGGGCCGTTTCGAGTATGGCCGCTGCTCCCGACGCGTTATCATTCGCGCCCGGTTTTTGATGGCAAAGATGACAGGTGAATACTATCTCCTCTCCCGGCGCGGCAGAGCCTGGGATCACCGCGCTCACCACGTCGTAGTGCGAAGGCCTCATCTCGGCTTTGACTGAGGCCGCGAGGCGTATCTGCTCGCCGCGAGCGAGACGGTCGCGGTACTCGCGAGCCTGCCGGAGCGAGATCATGAAAGCAAATCTGTTATTCGGGTTGTAAGGCGACAGGTGGCCCCATCGAACGTTATCGAGATAATCGCCGGACCAGGCGGTAATCTGGTTCTGCTGGTAGCTCAGTATCCCGGCCGCCCCGCGCTCGTCGCAGGCCATCGCGTGAACTGTAGCCACGTTGCCCCCGGCCAGGACTATCTTGCCCTTTACGTCTCGGCCCCCGTAGTCGGAGCTTTGCGTGCCCGCGCCCACGTCTACGAGCTGAGCCGTCACTTCAGCCGATTGCGAATAGTCTGCAAGCGCGACTCGCATCTCGTCATAATCGCCAAGCTTTATCCGGCGAGGCTCGACCTCGCTGATTACGCCGCGCTCGGCTTCCCAACCCGGCGTCGATCTCAATGTGTGATAGGTCTTCCGGCCGTCGGCCGCGTAGCGATGAATCTCGACCTGCTCAAGCCCGTACTCTTTCGCCTTTGCCGCTATGTAGCGGGCCGAATCGGCAAACCCGGATGACGCTTGAACGCGATGGTGGCGCGTCAGCTCTATTACGGTGTCTTTGGCTTTGAGCCCGCTGATCTCAGCGCCGAGCGCCGCCACCTCTTTGTCCGAAAGCAGCGGGGTCTTTGTAAAGGCCGAATTACTATTCGAAGTGCTCGCGGGTGTGGCGTGCGCGGGCATCTGATTGAGCAGGACGAAAACGACAAGCAAAGGGGCGATCTTATTCATAGAAATCTTATTCATAAGGGCCTTCGGCTTTCAAGGATTGGTAGAGATCTGGTGCAGGAAACCCGGTCGCGCGCGACCTGAAAAGTCGGGCAAAGAGGTAACCCTTCCGGCGTGGCGACGGCTAAAGTTTTAAGCGATTCTACTTCTTAATCTATTTCCCACCTTCTTTGGCGCGGCGCAAAGTGATCTGGCTCTGAACGACGGACATAACCGTCGCGTATGCGTAGCCGAACAGGTATATCATCAAAAACGGGATGGTCCCGAATATCCTGCTTTCGACGGCGTACCAGATCGTGAAGATGAAATAGATCGTAAACAACAGCTCAAGCACGGGGACGCGAGTCCCGCGCGGAACATAGCTCTTTTTAACCCAGGTCGTGTCTCGGCTCTGCTCTATGCGGTACTTGGGCGTCCGCACGAAAGGCGACTTGATGCCGAATATCGCTTCGAGCACCGCCCGCGCGTTCGAAAACGTCAGCGCGATGCCCATGCTCATCACCACCGGCATATATTTTAGCGATTGCTTCCAGGTCTTCGGGTGCAGGTGCCACTGTGTCACTACGTAGAAGGCCACGACCGAAAGGGTCGAAAAAGTCAGGATCGGGACATCGAGCACAAAGAGGTGAAAAAAGCCCTGGTTGTAGCGGACGATCAGTATGGGCAGGTTTATCAGCGCCAGCACGATCACGAGCGGCGCGGCCAGATTGCCCGTCAGGCGGAAGAACTGTTCGAGCTTGACCTGCAAGGACAGGCGCGGGTCGCGCCATATCCGCTTGAGCATCTTTATGCCGACCTGCACGACACCCTTTGCCCAGCGGCGCTGCTGCGATTTGAAGGCGTTCATCTCGACCGGAAGCTCCGAGGGCACGTCTTCGTCAGCGAGGTAGACGAAATGCCACCCCATCAACTGCGCGCGGTAAGAGAGGTCCGTGTCTTCGGCCAGCGTGTCGTGCTGCCAGCCGCCCGACCACTCGATGGCCTCGCGCCGCCACATCCCCGCGGTCCCGTTGAAGTTGAAAAAACCGCCGCAGCGATTGCGCGCCGTCTGCTCTATGACAAAGTGAGCGTCGAGCATGATGGCCTGGACCTTCGTCAGCAGCGAGTACTCTGCGTTGATGTGGCTCCAGCGCATCTGCACCATGCCGACTCGCTCGTCTGTGAAATAGTCTATCATCCGGCGGATGCAGTCGGGGCGCGGGACAAAGTCCGCGTCGAAGATCAGCACAAGCTCGCCCGAAGACTTTTTGAGCCCGGCTTCTAAAGCGCCCGCCTTGAACCCCGCGCGATTCTCGCGGTGGTGATAAACGATGTCGTAGCCCTGGTCGAAGTATCTCTTGACCGCGCGCTCGGCGATCTCTTTAGTCTCGTCGGTCGAGTCGTCGAGCACCTGTATCTCAAGAAGCTCGCGCGGGTAATCGAGCTTGACCGCCGCGTCGATGATGCGCTCTGCGACATACATCTCGTTAAACAGTGGCAACTGGACCGTGACTCGCGGCAAACGGTTCGGCGCGAACGCGGACTTCGGGCGCGGCGCGTGCTTGCGGTATCTCAAGAAGAGATAGACCATGCGATAACGGTATATGCCGTAGATCGAAAGCAGTCCGAGTATCCCGAAATAGACCCACATCAGGTATGCGTCCAGCGCGTCGTTGATGTTGAGATAGCTGATGTTGCCCGCAGGGTAGCCGCCGCCCTGGGCCGAAATCGAGGCGGTGAATTTGTCTATGGCGTCGTTGCCCGTAGCGCGTAAAGGCGCTGCCAGAAGCTCTGCCTGCGCGGGTTTGCCCGCAACGACTGTGACCGACGCCATAGCGCGCTCTATCCCCGGATACTCTGTCGAGAGGATGTACCGGCCCGGCTCTACGTTTTCAAATAGAAAAGCGCGCTCGGCATTCGACTTCGTCTCAAGCACCTGGCCCGTCTGACAGTTGCGCGCGGTGACAATGACCCAGTCGCCGCCCAGACCCAAAACATCGTTGATGCTCCCCTGAATCGTCGCCTGCGATTGGCCGTAGAGCGGCGCGCCCGCCAGCACCGAAAACAACCCTGCGAGCATTAACGCGTTAAAAAGCTTCTTCATATCTCAACCGTACCCGTCGAACCTCTTATATTGCGAGACAGCCTGTAACCTGAACCAAATCGAGAGTATAGGCATGTCGCGACCCTATTTCAACATGAATTAAATCAGCGCGTTACACACGGTCTGTTATATAATCTTTGACAGGAATATCAGGCCGGGCAAGCTCGATAAGAAGAGTAAAGCCACGGCGTAACTGCGTCCTGAAAATTCGATATTAAAACTTGGTACGACAAGAGTCTCGATCATGAAGAAAAGTCTAATTAATATATCGTTCGTCTTCCTTGCATCGGTTTCTTTGTGCTTTGCGCAGTCGGCCGTGATGACAGCGCCGGGCGATCTACCCGGCGGCAATCAAAACGGCGTCGTCTGTCAGTCGGAAGCCCTTCAGCGAGAGCTTGCCAAATCCGACTTTGCTCCTTCGACCCTCGAATTACGCCAGACATTCCCGACGGCGGTTAATCCCGAGGTGCGCGTGATCTATTTAGTGTCTTCAGACAGGGAGCCTCGGTCCGATTATCAAGTGGTAATGGCTAACGCCATACGGCACCTTCAGGTGTGGTACTGGGGAGAGCTGTCTGAGGGTAAGACTTTCCTGCCGCACAACCCCGTGGTGGAGACGGTCAGGTCTCGCCGCGATTCACTGTGGTTTACCACAAACCAGAGGGGAGACAACCCCGGTCTTAACCTCTGGTTCAATTCCGTTGCCGAGGCTTCTGCTAAATTCAACGACCCTGATTTCATATATCTTATATATGCGGATGTGGATGCAACAGGGCAGTCTATCGGCGGGACTTCGGGTGTGGCGCTGCTCGCTCGACACGATCTTGAAGTTCTAGCCGGAGAGCATCCGTCTGAGCTTGTCTGCCGGTCAGTCGGCGGGCTGGGCCACGAACTAGGGCACGCGCTGGGGCTTGCGCATCCGCCTGAGTGCGACAGCCACCAGGCCTCGGACGATTCGCCGCCGTGCCAGTCGTTGATGTACCTGGGTTATCTCATTTACCCGGCCACACGCTTTACGGACGAGCATAGGCACCAGTTGCTTCAGAACCCTTTTATCACTTCACAGCCGATGGCCGCATCGTCTGTAAGCTGTTCCGACCTCGGACAGGCAGGGCCTTTTATCGGTTCTGCGGTTTTTGAAGGCAAAAAGAACCTGACAATCGAAGGTAGATTCGGCAACGCTCCCAGAGTAATTATCAACGGTAAGGACCGCACAAAGTTTGTGACAGACACGTCAGAAAACGTGATCCGGGTGACGGCCAAGAAGAAAAAGCTTGGGATAAAACCCGGCGATAACACTCTTCAGGTCACAGACGCTACCGGGTTCTTCTCCAACATAGCCACGTTAAAGCTTTAATGATGAGTCAAGTCAGGTCAGTAGATCGCAACCAGGAATCGGGCTGTTTACAGTACCTTGAAAGGGATTAAATCCGATGCTAGGCTGGGACCTGCTTAATAGCCAACTTAGGATAACGAGTGAGCAATTTCGATTATAATCTTCATGTTTTTCGCTCTCCCAGATTTAAGAGCATTGTGGATGAAGCGATTCAGTTCTTCAATAAGACGCCTATTCACTCCCTCCCTCCACCGGAACGATTTAATGGTTCTGGCGTATATGCCCTTTACTATGTTGGTGAGCACGAGCTTTACAGAGCTATCGCCGAGAAGAATAAAGAGTCTTGCAACTATCCAATCTATGTTGGCAAAGCTGTCCCGCCGGGTGCTCGCAAAGGAATAGTTAGTACTATGGATGCCAGGACCTTGTTAGGAAGGCTTGGAGATCATAAGAAAAGTATAATGCAGGCGGTGAATCTTAATGAGGCGGACTTTCGTTGTCGTTTTATGGTTCTTACAAATATTGAAAGCGATTTAATTTTACCCGTAGAATCTGCCTTGATTAAGATGTACAGACCTCTCTGGAATCTTGTAGTGGATGGATTCGGTAATCATACACCCGGTAGGCGCCGATTTACTCAGTCAGTTTCAGAATGGGACGTGCTGCATCCAGGTAGATCCTGGGTTACAAATCTGATTGGCCCTGTACCTGATGTGGGTTCAATTCGCCGTAAAGTTCAACAATACTTATCCAACGATCACTTTCTTAACTCAACAACTGCTTCATAAAGTTGATGCGAGGCATGCGCTTTAGCAACCCTGGCCTCTGATTGAATAATACTGTTCCCGACGCGTGTTTTACGAGGAATATCTACTTGCACAACCTCTAAGCCTAGAGATTCAGCGATCATCGCTAGATATTCATCAGTCGGTATATGTATACCTTGTAGTATACTGTTGCCTATTACAATTAAAGCTCTGGCTCGCGGTTTGAGCACATATTTTATGGCCTCTGCAAACACATAGCAATCGTTGAAATATGCAGCCGCATAGTTGGCCCAGCCGTTGCCGCCATACACTCCGCGATCCACATTCAACTGCCGGATTTGCTCTAGACGTTCTGCTATGGGGGTATCCTGTAAAACTGGAAGCAGATCCAAACGCTCTTGCTCGCGCACTGTTTGCCAGTATTTCCCAAAGTTTGCTTCTTCCAGCGATTGGAAGTCGGATGGTTTAGAGGTATACCCTAGCCAATAAAGCTGCGGCCTGGTATTTCGATTGTAGTGATAGTTATTGAGGTAAGGCGGCGATGTGATTAGCAGGTCCGCACAAGAGGCATCTAGAATCTTCCTGAAATTAAAGAAGGATTTGTTGAAAACCTTGGCTTTCTTTCTGCTCTTAGGCGCATGGGTTTTAGTCCAGATAATATCATCGATCATCTGCCGTAGTTTTTCTTGTATTGTCTCTACTACAGGGAAATCGAGAATCTCTAATTTGCCAGAAGTTACACGTCTGCCGAGGCTGGGTTCATATGAATAATTCGAGTAGCGGACCATGGTTGAGGCGAAAGCCAAGCGGAATAAATCTTGGATACCGTCATTCTTAATGCCCTCTATAAAATCCTGAGTGACGAGAACTTTATGTAAGACATCCGGGCTATAAAAAGGATCGCGCGTTTTAAACCCTTTTGGCGGGGTGGTTCTGGGGGTGTAATTTTTCGACAGTGCCTCAGCATAAAAATTCTCGAATTTTGCTAGCTCATCGCTCAGCACTCGATCATCATAACGACACGCATTTATTTTCACCCGGCAGGCCAGCGCCGCATAAGGGTTAATCTCAAATCCTATAGCGTTATGGCCAGTCATTATTGCTTCAACAAGTGTAGTACCGACACCTGAAAAAGGATCAATCACCATTCCACTTTTAGATAAGTACCGATTTAAGGCGTCCCTTACAAAATCACTCGCAAAGCCTGCTATCCATGGAACCCAACGATGTACAGGCAGTGTCTTATTACTAGCAAATGCAGGGTCTTGGAATCCTGAGGCGCCATTCTTTGACGAAAATTGTAAATCAGATTCTTTAAATAGGTTTAATTGTTCAGTCTTTTCCTGCGGGATCGTTTTAGACATCATTTGAGTCTCTTTATAAGATAATCTACCCGGGGACAACTGAATTTACACCAATAATTTAGAACCTGCAATTAAATGACTTGATCATTTGACCTGGATCGCACAATGAGGGCTTGACACCCTATGTAGAAATCTATATAACCTATGAGCGCAGGTTGTAAGGAGGTGGAGGAGTGGGCCCGAAAGCATACCTTTCGTATTCGGCAGCGGTCATTTTGCAAGCGGTTGCAAATGGTTACAAGTACGGGTTCGACGTTATGGATATGACGGGGTTGCCGAGCGGGACTGTCTATCCCGCGCTCAGGCGATTAGAGGAGACGGGGCTCGTCCGCTCGCGGTGGGAAGACGAGCGGATCGCCCAAAATGAGCAGCGCCCGCCTCGCAAGTACTACGAGGTGAGCAAGGCGGGGCGCGACGCTTTAGGCGAAGCGGTTAAACGATATCGCTATCTCGACAGGCTGCTGCCGCAGGGCCGCCCCGAAGACGAGCCCGTCTAGTTAGAGCGTGTAAAGCCTGAGTTCGGTTTAACAAGCCTATCCACCTGATCGAAGGTCAGCTCATGGGGTTACAACAGCCGGATCGCCACTCTTTTTTCAGACCGTATCTCTGGCTGATAAAGCTTGTCAGTCTGATTGTGCCCGGCCGGCTCCGCAGGGAATGGCAGAAGGAGTGGCTGTCCGAGTTGCAGCACAGGGAAGCGCGGCTCCGCACGTGGCGGCGGCTCGATTGGCGCACGAAACTCGATCTTGTCAAACGAAGCCTCGGATCGTTTAGCGATGCGCTCTGGATTCAAAGTCACCGTTGGGAGGACGAGATGATTCAAGATTTACGTTACGGCATACGTATGCTTCTCAGGAGCCCTGTATTTACGGTGGTCGCGGTGCTGTCGCTCGCGCTCGGCGTCGGGGCCAATACGGCCATCTTCAGCCTTGTCAACGCGGTGCTGCTTGAGAGCCTGCCGGTCAAGAACCCGGATCAGCTAATCCTGCTTCGCTGGGTTTCCGGCCCGAAGGTGCCGGCGGATTTGATAAGCGGGTATTTTAATATGGCGGGCGGGAACCCCTCCAGCACATCGTTCGGCTACACGGCCTTCCAGAGACTGCGCGAGCAGAACGACGTGCTGACCGACGTGGTCGCCTTTGCGGAGGTCGAGCGGCTGAACGTGAGCATAGACGGCCAGGCAGAGCTTATCAGCGGGCAGGTCGTCACGGGCAACTACTACGCGGGGCTCGGTGTCGGCCCTGCGCTCGGACGAGTCATCACGGATGACGACGACAAAGAGTCTGCGGAGGCGGTGGCGGTAATCAGCTATAGTTACTGGCGGCGCAGGTTCGCCGCCGACCCGTCCGTGCTTGGGAAGGTGATCTATCTCAACGGCTCTCCGTTCACGATCATCGGCGTTACGCCACCCGGTTTTAACGGGACGCTCGAAGTCGGCGTGTCGCCTGATCTTACGATCCCCACGCACGGGCAGCCGCTCATAAAGCTCGGCAGCACGGCCTTGAAGAGTCCGGGCAACTGGTGGCTACAGATCATCGGGCGGCTAAAGCCTGGCGCGACCCCCGAGCAGGCGCAGGCACAGCTTGACGGCATCTTCCAGCAGGAGGTGGCCGAAATAATCGCCTCTTCAAAAGAAGAGAAAGACACCGCGCGACTCGAAGTGCTGCCGGGCGGCCAGGGACTCACAAACACGCGTGAGACCTTATCCGAGCCGCTATTTATCATGGTCATAGTCGTGGCGCTTGTGCTTGCCATCGCCTGCGCCAATATCGCAAACCTTCTGCTTGCCCGCGCAGAGATGCGTAGAAAAGAGATAGCCGTCCGTCTGGCTCTCGGCGCAAGCCGCCTCAGGTTGATACGGCAGTTACTGACCGAAAGCCTTCTGCTCGCAAGTCTGGGCGGCGCGCTCGGTCTGCTGTTCGTCTACTGGAGCAGAAGCCTGCTCCAGACGCTGCTTCCGGCCAGCCCGGTCCCGCTCAACCTCGACGTCGATGTCGACATAAGGGTCCTGGGCTTTACGGCGGCCGTCTCGATTCTGACAGGGGTACTGTTCGGGCTCGCGCCCGCGCTCAGAGCTACAAGGGTCAACCCGTCGCCCGCGCTAAAAGACAGCAGCGGGTCCGTGACACGCGCCCGTTCGCGGCTGAGCAAGGCGTTGCTTGTAACACAGGTTGCGCTCTCTTTGCTGTTGTTGATAGGGGCGGGGCTTTTTGTCCGAACGCTCCAGAACCTTGAGAGCGTCGAACTCGGATTTAACAGCCGCAACCTGCTTGTGTTCAAACTTGACCCGACGCTTAACGGCTATAAGGGCGAGCGGCTGGCGAACCTCTACCAGCAGCTGAAGGAGCGTATAGAGACGATTCCGGGCGTCGAGTCCGTCAGCTTGTCGCGTTACCCTCTTGTAAGCAACAGCGCGTCGATAAGCAGGGGCGACGACCAGAAGTTTGTCTATATTCAAAGCGTAAGCCCCAATTTTTTCGAGACGATGCAGATACCGCTGCTCGTGGGGCGCAACTTCACCCATCAGGATACCGATAACTCGACCAGAGTAGCGATAATCAACGAAGCATACGCGCGCCAATACTTCCCGGACGAAAACCCCGTCGGTCGCCGGTTCAAGCTCGGCAGCGGCCCGCGCGCTGTGGAGATGGAAGTAGTGGGGCTAGCAAAAGACGCGCGGTACTCGGAGCTTCGTGACGAGATCCCTTCGACCGTCTACCTTCCATACCTGCAAGGGCTCGCGGGGCTCAGAGAGATGACCTTCGAGGTGAGGACGATTGATGAGCCGAACAAGATGATTGCGGCGGTGCGGGAGGCGGCTCAAGACATAGAGAGCAACGTCCCGCTATTTGCCGTCAGCACCCAGCAGGAGCTTGTGGATAAGGTGCTCACGCAGGAGCGGTTGTTCGCAAGGGTGTCGAGCCTGTTCAGCGTGCTGGCGCTCGTGCTGGCTTCGATTGGGCTTTACGGAATCATGTCCTACTCCGTGGCGCGAAGGACGCACGAGATCGGCATTCGCATGGCGTTAGGCGCTCAGGCGTCGACAGTCAGGTGGCTCGTCTTGCGAGAGTCTCTGTTGATGATCGTGATTGGAGTAGTCCTCGGGTTGGGAGCAGGACTGGCAGCCACGCAAGTGATCTCCAGCATGCTTTTCGGGCTGACGGCTACGGACCCCGCGACGATAGCGGTCGCGATGGCCTTTCTTATCAGCGTCACTGCCTTTGCCGGATACCTGCCCGCGAGACGAGCTTCAAAGGTAGACCCGATGATCGCCCTGCGCTATGAATAAAGAACCGGGCGGAGGACTGAGCGGCTGCGCCCGGGCGGGCGACGTGGATAGCGGCTTGTTGCTCAGTCCTCCGCTTCTTCGAGCCTAGTAAGGCGAGCTTAGTAAGGCGGAGGCTCGCCGCCGCCGTAAGGCGGCTGGCCGGGTGGCGGTTGCGGGCCACCGGACGGGCCACCCGGCGGCTGGCCGGGCGGCGTAAACCCAGGCGGGGGATAACCCGGCGGCGGGTAGCCGGGTGGGCTGCCAGCGGGCGGCTGACCTTTGCGCTTCTCAAAGATCGCCACGCCTATGATGCCGCCGAGCGTGGCAAAGGCCACGGTGACGACCGCGCTGATAACCCAGTTGAAAAGCACGCCGGCCAGACGCTGCCCGGCCGACTGCTGGCGCATCTGCTCGATGGCCCTCTCCATCTCCTGACGCACGTTAGGATCGTTGACCGCTTCGCCCATCCATCTCAGCATGCTCTCAGCCATCCCTGAACCGATGCCCAGTATGCCGAGCGGAACGCTTATAAGCAGCATGACCCCTGCGCCGACCGCGCCCGCAAGCAACCCGACCACTGCGCCGTCGCCCATTGTCACGGGCAGCACGGGCGACCGTTTTATCAGCATACGCGCGGCAATCGCGCCGCCGAGCAATACCCACAGGCAGCAGCAGACGTTACCCAGGCTGATGAACGGGATTGACGAGAGCAGCCCGAGGACCAGCCCGCCGATCAGCGCCGGTTGAAGCTTGTTCGGTTTTTCGACCATTGGGTTCCTTTCTTGCCAGTTTTTTCTACGAGGGGACTTTAATAACCCTGCGCCTTATCGTCGCGACTGAATGAGGAGGCCATCGAAACCAATCCCGGCAGCGTGTAGAAGACTCCCGCCGCGCCCGCGATAAGGCCGGTCACACTGCGAGACGCGAGCGTGTTTTCAAACAGCCCCGTGTAGCCGCCCAGAAAGTCTATAGTCACGGGGACGAGCGCGATAAAAAGCCACCGTCTCGGCGGCGCGTCCGTGCGGTCGAGCGAACGGGCGAGCGGGTAAGCGACGAGGCCCGCGAGAAAGCCCGCGTACACGCCGAAGCATCGCGCGCAGACCGCCATGGCCGCGCCCCGGATGTGAACCGATCTTTCCGGCATCTGATGACAGACTCGACTGTAGGCTGTGTCGAGCGCCGAGTATAGATTTATGCCGTTTGAATCGAGCGCGGCCGCGTGGCTCGCGAAATCCGTCGCCACGAGAGGCGCGAGGGCCGCGCCCGCTACCCATCCGGCGGCAATCGCCACAACGGCCGCATAGGTCAATCGTGTAATTGTTTCGCTGCGGGTCCGCATTAGAATCTCACGACTCAGAATCTGACGACAGTGTCGGGGCCGCCTTCGATGTGGACCGTGTCGATAAAGCGGACGCGCTTGGTCCGCTCGGTCGCCATGATTATCGACGACGTGCGAGTGCCTGTGCCGAAAAACCTGACGCCGCGAAGAATCGTCCCGTCGGTGACGCCTGTTGCGGCGAAGATGATCTTTTTGCCGGGGGCCAGATCGTCCGTGTCGTATATGCGTGTCGGGTCTTTGATCCCCATCGCCTGCATGCGCTCGACGACGCCTTCGGGGATGCGGCTTCGGTCTTCGATATCTTCAAGCTGCTCTTTGAGCACGAAGCGCGCGAGTATCTGCCCGTTCAGACATTTCATGGCCGCGGCCGTCAGCACGCCTTCGGGCCCGCCGCCTATCCCCATGACCGCGTGCACGCCTGAGCCGGCGACCGCCGCAGAGATGCCCGCCGAAAGGTCGCCGTCCGAGATCAGGCGAATCCGAGCGCCTGCTTCGCGAATGTCTGAGATCAGCTTTTTATGGCGAGGCCGGTCGAGCACTATGACGACAAGGTCTTCGATGTCGCGGTTGAGCCTGCGGGCTATGGCGCGGAGGTTGTCTTTAACAGGCGCGTCGAGGTCTACGGCCCCGCGCGAAGAAGGCCCGACGACTAGCTTTTGCATGTAGATGTCGGGCGCGTGCAGCAGCCCGCCTTTTTCCGAGCAGGCCATGACGGCTATGGCGTTGGCAGAGCCGGTCGCGCAGAGGTTTGTCCCTTCAAGCGGATCGACCGCTATATCGACTTCGGGAAACTTGTCTGCCCCCTCTACTACGTCCTTGTAACCGAGACCGAGCTTTTCGCCGATGTAGAGCATGGGCGCTTCGTCACGCTCGCCTTCGCCAATGACGATCTCGCCGCGCATCGGCACTGTGTCCATAACGGCGCGCATTGCCTCTACGGCCACGTGGTCAGAGTACTTGCGGTCGCCCTGCCCCATGGTCTTGGCGGAAGCGATGCCCGCGGCCTCGACCACGCGCAGGAAATCAAGCCCCAACTCGTGCTCCATCTTTCGTTCCGACATCGGTCTTCCTCCCGGTCTTTTAGCACGCCCTCAGACTCGACGGCCTGGTTGAACTCGATTGCTTAAGGGATGTTGATAATGATTCATTCAAGCTCTTTTTTCAAGCCGATAATCAAAAAACGAAACGCTAAAAATCGGGTTGCATTTTACCGGCACAGGGCTATACTAGCAGCCGCACACGGCTTCATCAGCGAAGCCCGCCTGCGTCTCGTTCCTGCCCAGGTCACGCGTCTCCCAGGTCTAAATCCACCGCAAGCCGTTACTCGTTAACAAGCCTTGCCGGAGCGCCCTATGCTTAAAAGAAACCTCGCCCAAACGCTTGTCCTCTTTTTGCTTCTCTGCGTCTGCTACGCACATCACTCTTCGGCCTTGCCGCAAGGCGCGGCCCTCGTGATAAACGAATTCCTGGCCGACCCGCCCGACGGCCCCACAGGCGATGCAAACGGCGACGGGACTCGCAGCAGTTCTCAAGACGAGTTCGTCGAGATCGTCAACCGTTCGGACGCGCCTGTTGACATAGGCGGCTTTTCTATAGGCGACCGTGACGAGGTGCGCTTTACGTTCCCGGCGGGAACTCGACTCCCGGCAGGCGAAGCGGCTCTCGTCTTTGGCGGCGGCCGCCCTCAAGGTCAATTCGGAAACTGTGCGGTAAACGGCCTGGTCTTTACAGCCTCTTTGTCGCTCAACAACGGCGGCGACACTATAACCCTCGCAGACCCGCTCGGCCTTCGCGTTGATCAGATCGTCTACCCGTCGAGCCAGGGAAACGCTAACCAGTCGGTCAATCGCAACCCTGACGTTACGGGCGCTCTGTTCGTCCCGCATTCCACGATTGCCGAAAGCCACGGCATCTTTTCTCCCGGCGCTCGCGCGAGCGGCGCGGCTTTCACCACCGGCCCGCGCATCAACCAGATCACGCCGCAGCGTGTCGCGCTCTCAGGCGCGTCTTTCACGGTCGCCGTCGATGGAAGCGGGTTCGAGCCCGACACCGTCGTCTTGATAGACAAAGCGGCAGCCGAGACAGCTTTTATAAACGACGAGACGATAACCGCAATCGTCCCCGCAAGCGTCGCCGCCCAGGCGGGCGGTCACACAATCGAAGCGCGCAACGCGGGGGGCAACCGCTCGAATGTCGTCAGCCTTTTTGTAATACCGCCGCCGCCCGTCATCGAATCCGTCTTGCCCAGCGTGTTGCAGGTCGGAGGTCTTGACCCCGGTATCTTTATCATAGGCGATAATTTTGATTCGCAGGCAACCGCGCTCATCGAAGGTTCAACCGTCCCGACACTGTTTCTAAACCGTAGAGAGCTGTCGGTTAGAGTCCCCGCCTCGTTCGTCCGCGAACCCGGCGAGCACGGGCTTCGCGTGCGAGCGGGCGACGGGCAACTGTCGAACTCCGCCGCGCTCAGGGTCGCGCGGCACGGCCCGCGCATAACCTCGATTGCCCCAGACCAGGCGGTCGCGGGCGCAGGCTCGCTCGTCATCGAGATCAAAGGCGCGAGGTTCGACTTGGACTCGACCGTCTTTTTCAAAGAGACGCCGCTCGTCACCAGCTTCATATCCGTCTCCGAATTGAAAGCAGAGCTGCCCGCATCGCTTATTACCGAACCGGGCACATACGCGGTCCGGGTCGATAACGCAGGCCCGTTCGCCGAGCCTGAAGCGGCCTTTCGTGTGTTGCCGGTTGTGCCGGTCATACACGCGGTCGAGCCTGATTCCGTGCGGGAGGGGAGCGGAGAGATTACGCTGGCGCTCGTCGGCGCGAGGTTCGATCCGGGCGCAGTAGCTCGCACGATCAACGGCGGCGTGCCGGGCGATATGCTCTCGACCACGGTCATCACACAGGAGCGCGTCGAGGTCCGGCTGCCGGCCAGGCTTACTCAAAAAGCGGGGCGAATCTCTGTCCGAGTCGAGAACCCCGACAGAGGATTCTCGCCCGCTGTGGATTTTCATGTCCTTATCGGTGACCCCCTGATCATAAACGAGTATCTCGCGGACCCGCCCGCAGGGCTTGCGGGCGATGCGAACGGCGACGGCGCGCGCAGCACTTCTCAAGATGAGTTTGTCGAGATCATAAACCGCGCGGACGTGCCTGTTGACCTGTCAGGCTACCGGCTGTCGGATGCTGACGAGGTGCGGCACCTCTTCGCGCCGGGGATAGTCGTGCCGCCCGGCGAGTCTGTGGTCGTCTTTGGCGGCGGTCGTCCCACAGGGAGCTTCGGCAACGCGCAGGAGAACAACCTCGTCTTTAGAGCATCATCGGGCGGGCTTTCGCTCAACAACACGGGCGACCGTGTAAAGCTCGAAACGGGCGAGGGCCGGTTGGTGCAAGAGATAGTTTTCGGAGCAGAAGCGGGAAACGCCAACCAGTCTTTGAATCGGGACCCGGACGGGGGCGGCGCGCTCTTTTCGCTTCATGCGCTTGTCGGGCGGGGGCGTCTGTTTTCACCCGGCGCTAAAGCTGACGGCGAGCCGCTGACGATAAAGCCGGGCCTCGATAAGCTTGCGCCCGATAGCTGCCGCATCGGCGCATCGGGGTTGAGGCTCACCGTTACGGGGGCGAGCTTTGCCCAAGGAGCGGTTGTCTTATTTGATAACAGTGAGCTTGTCACCTTTTATATTTCGGAGACCGCGCTTGAAGCCGAGATAAGCGCGCACCTTTTGACCGAAGGCGGTGCGTATGAAGTTCGAGTGCAAAATCCGAAGAGAGAGCTGTCCGCCGCGTTGAGATTCACGGTCGTGGACGACCCGCCGCGCATAGATTCTCTCGCGCCCGCGCGCGTAGGCACGGGGGCCACGGGCTTAGAAATTACAATCGCGGGCGAGCGGTTTCAACGCGACGCTGTGGTTATGATTGACCGGGAGACTTTGCCGCCCGCCGCCGTCGAGCGCGACCGCCTGACTTTCGTTTTACCGGAGCGGTTCTCGACGCGAGCGGCCGGGCTTGAAATCCGCGTTCAAAACGGTGACGGAAACATCTCCGACAAGCTTCTGCTCGCGGTAGAAAACGGGCCGCTTATCACGCGAGTACCGCGCTTTCGAATAAAGGCGGGGCGCGGCGACGTTAAGATAGATATAGGCGGCGTCGGGTTCAAACCCGGTGTTCGATTGTTCGTCGGCGACAGGGCTATAGCCACGGTCTTCGTGAGCGAGACACAGCTCGCCGCCGAGTTGCCCGCCGAGCTTACGGCCCGGCCGGGCGCTCTTGTAATTCAAGCTCGCAACCTTGATGGAGGGAGGTCGAATAAGATCACCGTCCGTGTGGTGACGTGATCGAGATAGTGACGTAAAGCTCCTGCGGCGCATCCTAAAAGGGACCCGGCTAATGCTAAAATCATTGCTGGCAGGTTAAACTTGATCGTTCTTTACAGAGAACGCCAAAGGACATTTGAATGAAGAGAATATTGTTGATAGCGCCGCTCGCCGTAGCGGTGGCGTTTATGGCTGGTTGTGCGAACAAGGAAGCGCCGGGCGGCTGGTCGCTCGTAGATACGGGGACCGGCGACGCGTTTTATCTCGTCAACTTTGTCGACGAACAAAACGGCTGGCTCAACGGTCAGACAGACCGAAGCTTTGAGGCCTTTCAAGACAACACAAACGGCAACAAGAACGCCCCGGCTCCGAACCCTGAAAAAAAGATTGAAGACCCGCTCAAGGCGAATCAGGGGTTCGAGGTTCTACAAACCACCGACGGCGGCACTACGTGGCGGCAGATTCCTGAACAGTTCAAATATAAGATCAGGCAGGTCTGGTTCGTAGACACGCGCGAAGGCTGGGCGCTCACGATTGACCGCGACATCCTGCACACCTCCGACGGCGGGGCTACGTGGGCGCTTCAGCGTAAAGCCGGGACGGTCAAGTTAAAGCTCCTGGGCAACCGCAGGCAGCCGGAGATGGATCAGCCGGAACAGATCGACCGCGTGCATTTTATCGACAGCCAGCACGGCTGGGCGTGGGGCGGCGGGCGCAAGGACACTTCGACAGAACAGCCGGGCATATTTTTGATCACCACAGACGGCGGGCAGAACTGGAACCAGATCGATTACCCGTTCGACCAGAACGTCTGGGGGATATTCTTCCTGAACGCGCAGCACGCCTGGGTCAGCACCGAAGGCAGCTTTTACAGATCAAGCGACGGCGGGACGAACTGGACAAAGGTTCAAACGAAATTGCCGGAAATGGCGCTGCGTTCGATATTTTTTCTAGATGAGAAGAACGGATGGGTCGCCACGCGCGGCGGGCGGCTGGCGAGGACCGAAGACGGCGGTAAGACGTGGATAAACATCTATAAGATCAAGCTGGAATACATTATGCGCGATGTCCATTTCATGGACGAGGATCGCGGGTGGGCCGTGGGCAGCAACGGCGCGATCATCTACACGCCGGACGGCGGCGATACGTGGGTAAGCACGAGCGGCGGGATAGCCGCGGAACTCACAGACGTTCAGTTCGTAAATGACCGTACGGGGTGGGCCGCGGGACCCGGAGGCGCGCTGTTCAGATTCGACCCGGCGGCCAAGTGACAGGGCGGGAGCGGTATGGCGCGCGTGGACCGCAACTATTTAATAACTATTTGGCAGGCATCTAATTTTAGCTCAACTGCCACTAAGCATCCGAGGAATTGCGCTAAAACTAACCTGCAAGGCTCTGAGGTTGGAAGCATTCTAGGGTTGGGTAGAGTAGAAAAGTAAATCCTTGACACTGGATGTACGGTCAAGGGACAATATATCAGCAATTGTCTCCGATCAATCCGGTCGGAGGTGTGCAGGAACAGAATGGGTAGAGGGTAAAATCCCTCTTGTAACCTCTGAGCTCGATAAGTGCCAATACCGTGCTCGGCGGAGGGCTCCCAGGGAGAGGACATGCAAGAGAAAGCTTTATTCGCAGATGCTTTTTTAGTACAGCCGTCGATTATCAAACGGTTAGGGAATGAATTCGTGGAAGCCAGCAGCGAGTTTCGCGAAGACCCTAAGGGCTATCTAACAAGCGCCTTCAAAGGCGACGGCATCGGCGGCCACCGCCGCAAGATGCTTTTCAGGTTCGGTTTTGCTATAGCAATCCTGGTATTTTCGACCGCGTTCCTTGTCATCGTGGGTATGGGCTCTTTCGGCAATGCGCAGGCGAAGGCCGACGAAGACGAGAACCAGCTTATTACGATGGTCAACCCGGACGACTTCCAGATGCAGAAAGTCGAGATGCCGAAGTCGGACAAGAAGGCCGGCGGCGGCGGCGGCGGCGGGCGCAACCAGCCCACCCCTGCGTCGAAAGGCCAGCTGCCAAAGTTTTCGCTCACGCCTCCGCTAATCGCGCCGACGACGAGGCCCACGCCGCGACCTCCGTCACTGCCGGTTATGGAGACGGTGCA
This sequence comes from uncultured Clostridia bacterium, assembly GCA_964615905.1. Classification (GTDB taxonomy): domain Bacteria; phylum Acidobacteriota; class Blastocatellia; order UBA7656; family UBA7656; genus DATLMR01. The sequence goes on along the minus strand of CAZTUB010000003.1, from coordinate 392,479 downwards.
GGTCGACCCGAGGCTCGAGCCCAAGCGCGACGAGTTGGCGGTGACAGGGCTTCCGACAGGCGTACCGGGTCCGCCCTCTGACGGGCCGGGCTCAGGCGGCGGCATCGGCACAGGCTCAGGCGGCGGCGTCGGTTCCGGCGACGGCACGGGCGTAGGCCCTGGTCGCGGGTACAACATGGGCGGCGGCGGTCCGCAGCTTGGCGGCAGGCCCGGCGGCAACGACCCCAACGGTCCCGTCGACAGCCGTCCCGTTCCTCTGAATCGCCCGCGCCCGAACTACACCGAAGAGGCGCGCAAGAACAAGATTCAGGGCGTAGTTCAGGCTCGCGTTCTGGTCGGCGCGGACGGCGTGGTCAAGCAGGTAAGGGTTACACGCGGGTTGCCCGACGGGCTGAGCGAGCAGGCCATCCAGGCCGCTTACCAGATTCGGTTCAAACCGGCTACCAGAAACGGCCAGCCTGTTTCTAACTGGGTAACACTCGCAATCGAGTTCAATCTAAGGTAGTTTTCCGAAATCCAGGTGAGGGCAGCGGTCGCGCGACCGCTGCCCTCAGTTGTTTTTGCATCCTCCCACCTCAAGATGGCTTCTGTGACGACAGGCGAATTTGTTAACGCGAGCAACCGCACCGGCACATCTCTTTTTTCACCGATAGAGCAAAAAGGGTTGATAGCGCGGCTTGGCGAAGAGGTGGCCCGCGCCGTCACCGATTTTACCCGCGACCCTGTCGGCTTCATCCGCGACCTGCTGTCAGACGACTCGAAAGATTCAAAGCGAAGCCGTCGCATTCGCCTGGGACTCGCGTGCGCACTCGTAGCGCACGCCGCCTTGCTCGCAGTAGTAATGTGGGTAGGCTGGCACGCGGCGACTCGAAGAGAAGAGGCGGGCAAGCTTGTAGTCACAGAGTGGGTCAAGACCGGCTCGTTGACCGATAGCGCGGGCGCGCCTGACGCTCCGAAAACGGAGACAGGTAAGGGTACGAACGGCGGCGGCGGTGGCGGCGGCGGTCAGCGCGCTTTGACTCCTGTGCCAAAGGGTGTGCCGCCACGCAGCCTCCCCACGCTTCCGGTAGTCAAAGACGTGCCTGCGGCTAATGACCCGACGCTTGCCGTCATGCCAAATATCACAGGATTTGAAACCCCGCCTCCGCCCCCTGACGCACCGTCGGGGCTTGCCAACGGCAAAGGCACAGAGCCTTCGGGCGGGCAGGGATCAGGCGGCGGAATCGGTTCCGGCGACGGCACAGGCGCGGGCTCAGGGAAGGGCGCAGGTAGAGGGCCGGGCGAGGGCGTCGGCAGCGGCGGCGGACGTTCAGGCTCGCCCGACGGCACAGCCGGGACCGGTCGCACGAGCTTTAATCATAACGAGTTTAGTAAGGAGCCGGACAGCACGCCTTTTAGCTGGATACGGCGGCCTACTCCCATAGTGACCCCCGAAGCGGAAGCCGCCAAGGTGAGCGGCGAGGTGCTTCTGCGGGCAACGCTCCGGGCTGACGGCACGATAGACGATATTCAGCTTATTAAAGCCGTGCCGTTTATGTCCGAATCGGCTATCGACGCGCTGAAACGATCCAGGTTCCGCCCGGCTACCGTCAAAGGTGTGCCGGTCACACTGCGCAACGTCATCATCAGGATCAACGTGACCGTCGGAAGGCGTTGATAACCAGCCGGTCAGGCTTCTCACCAATACATCAATTTTAGAGATGGTAATCTCTGATAGCTATGCCCCGATTTCGCGGCGCAGGATCGCGGCTATCGGCTCGAGTTTGTATATAGCTTCAGCAGTGTTGGCCGACGGGTCCAGATCGACGACGACAGAATAACTCTTCTCTATCTGCTCGATGAGCAGCCGCGCCCCTTCATACTCAAGCACGAGGCGTGTCAACTGGCCGAGGTGGAGCCGTGCGGAGGCCTCGCCGGCATTCCGCATGACGACCGCCGCATAGGCCGCGCGGAGCTTCAGGCGGCCTTCGTCGCCGCGAGCAAACCACTGCACCCCCTCGCCGTCGGACTCGATGAGGATAGCCCCCTCGGCCCCTTCAATAGTTGTGACAAGCTCTTCAAGCAGCGCTCTAAACGGCACGCCCGCACCTCGCACTCAGATTATTCGGAGCTTTGATTCCAGAAGCCTGGGGATTATAGTTTATCTGCATTCGTCCCGCCATAACGCCGTCCGAGGGCCGGGCTAGATTTCCCGACTTTCCGGCACGCCGCAGAGTCTATAGTAATGGAGCGGTTGCGGGATAACTTAGGATAGACGGCGCGTTAACAATTTGGAATTGAGCGACACTCAAATTATAGAGCGCACACTGGGCGGCGAGCCTGAAGCATTCAACATGCTCGTGCGGCGCTGGGAACGCCAGATTTACAGCCTCACGTTTCGCATGCTCGGCCGAGACGAAGAGGCGCAGGACGCCACGCAAGAGACTTTCATCTCGGCCTACCGCAACCTGTCGAAGTTCAGAGGCGAGGCGAAGTTCTCATCCTGGATATATCGCATCGCGCTCAACATCTGCAATACGCGGTTGCGGGGGCGGACTAAAGGCGTCGTCTCTATTGAAGAACAGCACGAGCTGAACGGGTTTGAACTCGCGGCTGAGCTTGAAGACCTAGGAGACCGTGTTCAGCAGGAGCAGGTGGCGCGTCACGTCCGCCGCGCGCTACAGGGGCTCCCGGCCGATATGCGGCAGGTCATAATAATGAAAGAATACGAGGGGCTGAAGTTTTCCGAGATAGCCGAGATACTCGGCCTGCCAGTCTCAACCGTAAAGACGAGGATGTACACGGGGCTGACCGAGTTGAGAAAACGGCTTGAGCATTTGCGCCGAGCCGTTTGAAGTAGTGAGTGGAGGCAGATTATGGATACAAACAAGAGCACGGATTGCGGGATGCGCGAAGCGCTTATGGCTTACCTCTACAATGAGGCCACCTCTGAAGAGAGACATGCGGTCGAACGCCACCTCGCCGGGTGCGCGCACTGTAAGCAAGAGCTATCGGCGTTTGAGCGTGTGCGCTCTACGCTCCAGCAGTGGCAGGTGGACGATCTGCCTGTCGTGCGCGTATTAACAACCGGCGAGACGCAGCGCCGCTCGGCGCTCGGCCTGTTAAAAGAGTTGTTCGGCATCGCGCCGCTGTGGGCCAAAGGGTTTGCCGGACTTGCGGCGGCACTGCTCTTGTTCGCGGTCCTCGGCACTGAGGTGAGCGTGGGCCGCGACGGGTTCTCTATGCGCGCAGACCTGCTTCGCAAATCGCGCGCAGTCGCGACTGTCGTCCCTGATGCGCCGCCTTCTGTAAGCGAGCCGGGGCTGGAGCCGGTGCGCGCAGAGATCAGGGCTATTGTCGACGAGATGATAAGCGAGTCGGAGCGCGAGCGACGGGAAGATTTAAGAGCGCAGATGGTCAGGCTAGAAGCAGAGCTTCAAACGCTCCACGCGGCAGAGCTGGCAAAGATCAGCGCTCGCATACAGGAGCAGCGCAGCCGGCTGAAGACCATCGAGCGCGACCTCGACCGCCGCGACCAGATGGACCTTACGGACATACTTTTTGGCGAAGTGAGAAGCAATCTCGACCGCAGGGGCAGCGACTAAGCCCGGAACCGCTCTTTGAGATACCGCAGCGCCTCGGCCAACCCGAAATTAGGGCTGCGCGAGAATTGGGAGAGTTCTCGCGCAGCCTTCGACAAGGGTTCAGGCCACAGGCGCTGCGGTTTTTTTATTGAAGAAAATCGGCTAAACTTCGCTTCTTAAATCTCGCAAGCCGGAGGCCGAGTCAAAGTATGCAGGTTCTTGAACGGATAAGAGCGCGCGCCGCCGCCGACCCCAGGCACATAGTCCTGCCAGAAGGCGAAGATGAGCGGACAATTCGCGCGGCGGCGCTTTCGGTAGACGAGCGCCTTGCGCGCGTAACTCTAATCGGTCGCGAAGACGCGATACGCGGTCGCGCCGCGCAACTTGGCCTACAGCTCACCGGCGCTTCGATCATAGACCACAGGCGCTCTGCCGATCTTGAGCGGTACGCGGTAGCATATCACCAGGCGCGGCGGGCCAAAGGCGTCACGATGGACGAAGCCCGGCGGCAGATGGAAGACCCGCTCTATTTCGGCAACATGATGGTGCGCGAAGGCCACGCCGACGGCAGCGTCTCAGGCGCAACGCATACGACCGGTCATACGGTAAGCGCCGCGCTCAGGTGCATAGGGCCAAAGCCCGGTCTGAAGATAGTATCGAGCTTTTTTGTCATGGTCGTGCCCGCAAGCGAGTACGGCGAATCGGGCGCGATGATCTTCGCCGATTGCGCTGTGGTCATCAACCCCACGGCGAACGAGCTTGCGGAGATAGCCATCGCTTCAGCCGCAAGCTTCCGCGCGCTTCTTGAAACGGAGCCGCGCGTCGCCGTGCTCTCTTTTTCAACCAAGGGGAGTGCCGCAAGCCCGCTGGTCGATAAAGTGGTCGAGGCGACCCGGACCATCCGCGCGCGCGCGCCGCAATTGCTCGTTGACGGCGAGCTGCAAGCCGACGCGGCGCTTGTCCCTTCGGTGGGCGAGGGCAAGGCCCCTGGCAGCCCTGTCGCCGGTCGCGCAAACACGCTAATTTTCCCGAACATAGAGGCGGGCAATATCGCTTATAAGCTTGTCGAGCGGCTCGGCCGTGCTACGGCGGTCGGCCCTATACTTCAAGGGCTGGCCCGGCCCGCCAACGACCTGTCGCGCGGCTGCAAGGCCGAAGATATAAGAGACGCCGTCGCAATAACAGCCGTCCAGGCGCAGGCTCTTGCCTGACGCTTGCGACAATAATTACATCCATCCTTTAATAGCCGTCAATTCAATATTGACAGCCGCACACCCCAAAAATATAATTAGCACTCTTGAGCCAGGAGTGCTAAGAAATCAAATTCGGCCCAACAAGGCCGAGTCATTATTCATAAGAAAGGAGAAGCGGAGATATGGCAAGCATAAGACCCCTTTATGATCGAGTGATAGTACAGAGGGTTGAAGAAGGAGAGCAGGTTCGCGGCGGCATCATCATCCCGGACACGGCCAAAGAGAAGCCGCAGCAGGGTAAGGTGATCGCGGTCGGATCGGGCTCGAAGCGCGACAGCGGCGAGCGCGTGGCTCTGGATGTTAAAGAGGGCGACACCGTGCTGTTCGGCAAGTACGCGGGCACAGAGATACGGCTCGACGACGAAGAGTACCTGATTATGCGAGAGGATGACATCCTCGGAATAATCGAGAGCGCCGGGGAAACCCCGAAGGCAAAGGGAAAAGCTAAGTAGATTTATCTAACCAGGAGAAGAAGAAATGGCTAAACATATTGCATACGGCGAAGAGTCTCGGCGCAGCCTGTTGTCGGGTGTCAACAGGCTTGCGGATGCAGTGAAAGTGACGCTTGGCCCCAAGGGACGCAACGTCGTGATCGAGAAGAAGTTCGGATCGCCCACCATCACCAAAGACGGTGTCACCGTCGCTAAAGAGATCGAGCTGGAAGACAAGCTTGAGAACACGGGCGCGCAGATGGTGCGCGAGGTAGCCAGCAAGACATCGGACGTAGCAGGCGACGGCACGACGACCGCGACGGTCCTTGCGCAGGCGATCTTCCGCGAAGGCGTGAAGACCGTTGCCGCGGGCGCCAGCCCCATGGCTTTGAAGCGCGGCATCGACAAGGCCGTTGAAAAGGTTGTCGAAGAGATCAAGCGGTTGTCAAAGCCCATAAAGGGCGAAGCCATCGCGCAGGTAGGGACGATCTCCGCGAACGGCGATACGACCATCGGTCAGCTTATTGCCGAAGCTATGGACAAAGTCGGCAAAGACGGCGTCATCCAGGTAGAGGACGCGAAGACGCTCGAAACCTCGCTCGACGTGGTCGAAGGCATGCAGTTCGACCGGGGCTACCTGTCACCGTACTTTGTGACGGACCCGGAGAGAATGGAAGTCTCGCTCGAAGACGCGATGATCTTGATTCACGAAAAGAAGATCTCTTCGCTCAAAGACCTTCTGCCGCTGCTTGAGCAGGTCGCCCGCCAGGGCCGTCCTCTGCTCATCATCGCCGAAGATGTCGAGGGCGAAGCGCTTGCGACGCTGGTCGTAAACAAGCTGCGCGGCACCCTGAACGTTGCGGCCGTGAAGGCCCCCGGATTCGGTGACCGCCGCAAGGCCATGCTGCAAGACATCGCCATCCTGACCGGCGGCAAAGCCATCACCGAAGACCTCGGAATAAAGCTCGAAAACCTCCAGATTCAAGACCTGGGACGCGCCAAGAGAGTGGTTATCGACAAGGACAACACCACGATTGTCGAAGGCGCGGGCAAGAGCGGTGACATAGAGGGCCGCGTTCGCCAGATAAGGGCGCAGATGGAAGAGACCACGTCGGATTATGACCGCGAGAAGCTGCAAGAGCGGCTTGCCAAGCTCGTGGGCGGCGTGGCCGTAATCAAGGTGGGCGCGGCGACAGAGACCGAGCTGAAAGAGAAGAAGGCTCGTGTCGAAGACGCTATGCACGCGACCAAGGCTGCCGTCGAAGAGGGGATAGTGCCCGGCGGCGGCGTGGCCTTTATCCGCGCGCAGAAGGCGCTTGAAGGCTTCACGCTCGAAAACGCCGACGAGCAGATCGGCGTCGGGATCGTCAAACGCGCGCTCGAAGAGCCGCTCCGCCAGATCGTGCAGAACTCCGGCATGGAAGGCGCGGTCGTCGTCGAACGCGTTCGCAGCGAGCGCAACGCCAACTTCGGCTTTAACGCAGAGACTGAAGAGTACGGCGACATGATCAAGATGGGCGTTATCGACCCGACCAAAGTGACACGGTCGGCTCTTCAGAACGCCTCTTCTATCGCCGGCCTGTTGCTGACGACCGAAGCGTTGATCTCCGACATCCCTGAGGCTGAGAAGGAAGCGCCGCAGATGCCCGGCGGCGGCATGGGCGGGTTCTAATTCGCTCTCTCGATAAAAGAATCGGCCACGTTAAAGGCCCTGCTTCCGAAGAAGCAGGGCCTTTCTTTTATTGGGTGCGCAGCACGCCGAGCGGCTTGCGCGCGAGCACGTCGAGCGTCGAGATCGCGCCGACGAAGACGACGAGCGCGATTGTAGCCGCAATGCCCGCGAAGTTGATGGCGGGTGTAAAGCTCCAATCGATGTCGAAGACGTAACGCGATGTTGCGTAAGACAACCCCACAGACCCGGCCGAGCCGATGACCCCCGCGACAAGGCCCAGCAGCCCGTACTCTGCAAGCAAAATCAATAACAGCGTCTTGCGCTTTGCGCCGAGCGTCTTTAACAGCGCGACCTCGTAGACACGCTGGAACTTCGTCATCGCAATCGAGCCTACAAGGATCAGCGCGCCGCTCAAAAAAACAAACCCGCCGATAAACGTAACGGCGAGCGTCACATTATCGACGATCCGCTTTACCGCGCGCACCACGTCCGTGACATCGATCATCGAGATGTTCGGGTACTTGTCGAGCAGGCTGCGTTGAAAGCGCGAGCGCTCGACCTCGCCTGTCGGCCCGTTGATCGCGCCAATCAACATCTGCGGGGCCCGCTCAAGGGTGCCGGGGCGAAAGAGGACCATAAAGCCCGTGCGCGAATTGCGCCAGTCGACGTGGCGAATACTTGTGACCCGCGCATTCATCTTCCGCCCCTGAATGTCAAAGGTTATCTCGCTTCCTAAATCGAGCCCGGCTATCCCGCGCATGCTCTCTTCGATTGAGACTTCCGCGTCAGGCGACGGCTCCGATGTCCAGAACTGCCCGCCCACGATTGTTTCGTTTGCTTCGAGGTGCGGCCTGTATGTGACCACATATTCGCGCCCAAGCCGCCCGCGCTCGCGCTTCATCTCGTCCTGCTGAAAGTCTATCTCGCGCCCGTTGATTGCCGTGATCCGCGCGCGTATGGTCGGGATGAGTATGGGCTGCTCGCCCGTGGCCTGCTCGACAAGGTCTTTGACGCCCTGCTCCTGATCTTTTTGAACATCTATAAGGAACATGTTCGGGAGGCTGCCGCGCTTTCCAAGATCGAACTCGTCTACGAGGTTGGATTGAAGCGACCGCGTCGAGATTATCAAAAAAACTCCGAGCCCCACGACCATGACGATGACGCGGGTCTGGTTGCCGGGCCGGTAAAGGCTGTTGATCGCCTGTCTCATCGCGAACGATGAGAAGCGGCGCGTTCGCCGGACGAGCGCGATCAAGGCTGTTGCCGCCAGGTGTAGCGCTCCCGCCGTGACGGCAAGCCCGGCCAGGAAGAAGAGCCCCACGCGTATCGACCCCGCCTGCCACGAGACAAGCAGCAAAAGACCTGTGACTACGACTGCCGTCATCACCCATCGCAGAAAGTCGAAAGGCCTGCGCCCGGCTTCCGCGTCTTCGCGCAGCAAGACATTCGGTTTTATGCGGCGTATGCGCAGCAGCGGGAGCGCGGAAAAGAGCAGGCAGATCAAGATTCCCACGCCCAGACCTTGCGCCATCGCGCCCCATCTGAGGCCGTACTCCATCCCCGGCGGCAGGCTATCCGCGAAGCGCAGGCCTATGTAATAGAGCGCGACTTTCGCAAGCGCCAGACCGAGCAGGCTTCCGGCCACGCCGAGCGAGATGACCTGCGCCAGGTAGGCTATTGTGATTTTACTCCCCTGAGCGCCCACGCACTTCAGCACGGCGATGGTCTTCTTCTTCTGCTCGATGAATACGCGCGTGACGTTCGATATGCCGATCCCGCCAAGCACGAGTATGACAAGCCCTGTAAGCGACAGGTAATCTTCGGCGCGCTTGAACGACTCGTTCAGGTTCTCCTGCGAGTTTTTGTATGAGCGGACGTTTATCAGATTATTCTTAAACGCGTCACGCAGCTGCGCGGCGACCGGGTCCATGCCGCCTTCCGATGTTCGCAGCAGTATCTTTCGTCGCGCCCGGCTGCCGAACCCCGTGAGCCCCGTCCCCTCGACCGCCGAGTAGGCTATAAAGACGCGCGGCCCTAGCCGAAAGCCGCCCCCCGAATTTCCCGGCTCCTGCAAAAAGGCACCTCGGATTTCAAAAGCCGAGTTTCCGATCTTCACGCTGTCACCCAGCTTTAGCCCAAGCCTGTCGAGCAGCGCGAGCGATACGACCGCGCCGTTTTGTTCGAGCAGCGAGTAGTCGAAGTTTTCGCCGTCGGCCAGCTTGAACTCGCCGACGAGCGGAAAGCCGGGCGCGATGCCCTTCAGCTCAATCGATGTCGCGCCTTCGCGCGCATCGTCGGCGGGGCGGAGCATGGTTGCCCATTCGATAGTCTCTGTTTTTGCCTCGACCAGCGGCGGCTGCGCTATTCGATTGACGACCGCGATTGCCTCTTCGCTCCAGGGCCGGTCGGAATCTACCTGCACGTCTGCCGTCAGAAGCGCTCGCGCTTCGCCCGCAACCGCGCGGTTGACGTTCTGGATCATCGACCGAAGCGCCACGATAGAGCCTACGCCGATGGCTATGCAGAGAAAGAAGAAGAGTTGCCTGCGCCACGAAGACCGCAACTCGCGCCGCGCAAGGTTCAGAATGAATCTCATACCTGCGACGCCTCCACCGCGCCTTCTTCGGTCGCGCCCTGTTCGTGGGGCGCTTCTCCGTTAAGAGAGGGCGAGTCGCTATCGCTCACCATCAACCCGTCCCGCAAAGCGATGCGGCGGTCGGCCATCGCCGCAAGGTCGTGATCGTGTGTGACAAGGACCAGCGTGGCGTTGCGGCGGCGGTTCATCTCGACCATGAGGTCAAAGACGTGGCGGCCGTTGCGCGAATCGAGGTTGCCCGTAGGCTCGTCCGCGAGCAGTATCGCCGGGTCGTTTGCAAACGCCCGAGCGATGGCTATTCGCTGTTGCTCGCCGCCCGACAGCTGCGACGGGTAGTGGTGCGCGCGCGCCACAAGGTCTACGTCTTCAAGAAGTTGTTCGGCGCGTTTTCTGGCTTTCGGGACGCCCGCGATCTCCATCGGGACCAGCACATTCTCAAATGCCGTCAGCGACGGTATCAGGTGAAACGATTGAAAGACTATGCCCATCTTCTGACCGCGAAGCTCGGCCAGGTCGTCCTCGTTCATATTGACTATCGACTGGTTGTCGATGCGTATGTCGCCCGATGTCGGAGCGTCGAGCCCCGCGATAAGCCCCAGCAGCGTCGACTTGCCGCTGCCCGACGGCCCGACAATTGAGATGAACTGCCCGTCCGGGATTACCAGATCAAGCTCGCGGACTATCGTGAGCGTATCATTACCAGAGCGCACTCGTTTCGAAACCCTGTATAATTCGATCATGAGGTATTTTCTAATCTGTCTTCTTTTTTGTGGCGCTGCGGCTTTCGGGGCCTGTAGCGCGAATAATTCTTCCACTGCTCCGGGCGGCACAGCGCCAAAGGCGGCTCCGGCCGAATCATCTCCCGCTAAAAGTGTAGCGAAGATCGTCGCTTTCGGCGATAGCCTGACCGCGGGATACGGACTTTCGGAGTCGGAAAGCTACCCTGCCTTGCTCGAAAAGAAGCTCAAGGCCGACGGTTATAATTACGAAGTCGTCAACGCAGGTGTTTCAGGCGACACGTCGGCGGGCGGGCTCAGGAGGATCGACTGGGCGCTCGACGGCGACGTGAAGGTGGTGATCCTTGAGCTTGGCGCAAACGACATACTTCGCGGTCAGCCCATACAGGCGATGCGGCAGAACCTCGCCGAGATCATCAAGCGCATACAATCGCGCGGCACAATCGTGCTGCTTGCGGGGATGGAAGCGCCCACAAGCTCCGGCGTCGAATACCGCAAGGACGTGCACGATGCCTTCACAAGTCTCGCGCGCGAGTACGGGGTTGCCTACCTGCCGTTCCTGCTCGACAGGGTCGCCGGGATCGAATCGCTGAATCAACGCGACGGCATTCACCCGAACGCCGAAGGCGCGAGAATCGTGGCCGAAAACGTCTACCAGGCGCTCAAACCGATCCTTGAGAAAGGACCCCCGGCGAGTTGAAGACGGGCCGCTCGCATGCAACTTTTCTTCACGGTAAGCGTTGTTTATGTTAGATTAAAAAAGCGCCCATATAGCTAGAGCGGAGACCATTATTAGTGATAACGACTGCGGGTAAGATCGAACAACTCCAGGCCACAATCGAAAGTGTTATTCGCGGCAAGAGTGAGGTCGTAGAGCTGGCGCTGGTCTCGCTTCTGGCCGGTGGCCACCTGTTGATCGAAGACGTGCCGGGGGTCGGTAAGACTACGCTCGCGCAGGCTATGGCCCGCAGTTTCGATTGCACATTTCAGCGAATACAGTTTACGTCCGACATGCTGCCTTCCGACATACTCGGGCTTGAGGTCTTCAACCAGCAGCGCGGCGAGTTCGAGTTCAAAAGCGGCGCGATCTTTGCCAACGTCATACTCGCAGACGAGATCAACCGCACCACGCCAAAGACTCAATCGGCGCTGCTCGAAGCCATGGCCGAGGGCCAGGTGACCGTCGAGCAGTCGACGTACCAGCTGCCGCAGCCCTTTATCGTGCTGGCGACGCAGAACCCTGTCGAGCATCACGGAACTTACCCGCTGCCCGAATCCCAGCTTGACAGGTTTTTGATGCGGCTCCGCATGGGCTACCCCGACCCGGAAGACGAAAAGATTATCCTCCGCCAGCAGGCGCTCAACTCGCCGCTCGACCGCATCGCGCCCGTCATGCACAGCGACGACGTGCTCGCGCTGCAACGCGAAGTCCGCGAAGTGACCGTGGACGAAGCGCTCACGGATTACCTTGTGCGCATCGTCCGGGCCACTCGCGACGCGGAGATGCTCGACCTGGGAGTGAGCCCGCGCGGGAGCCTCGCGCTTTATCGCGCCGCCCAGGCGCTCGCTTTTGTCGAAGGGCGCGATTACGTCGTCCCTGACGACATCAAGCGGCTGGTCATACCGGTATTCGCGCACCGCATCGTCGTCAATTCTCGCTACTCGACAGGACTTCGCCGCTCTGACGAAGCCGAAGCCGTACTCACGGAGATATTAAAGACCGTCAGCGTGCCTTTGTGAGGTGAAGTATGAACCGGCAAGCATGGCGCGACTTTTTTATCACAGTCTTCTTCCTCGGTCTGGCATTTATCATAGCGCTGCTCAGCTCTATCGCGGCCGAGCAGCATAAGGGGCGGGTCGCCGCGATTGCCGCCGCCATATCTTTGCTCCTGGCGCTGCTTGGCGCGCTCTACATAATCCCGCGCCTCGTTAGAAACGTGCGGCTTGAGATACTGCGTTTTGCCGTCCGAACAACCGTCACCGTCGAAGGGCTGCTCTTTGTCGTATTCCTCCTGGTCATGGCATTCGCGGCGTGGAATACCGGAAATAACCTGCTCTACTTGATCCTCTCCGTGATGCTGGGGTTTCTTGTGGCGGCGAATCTGCTCGCGCGCATGTCGCTCGTGGATGTCTCTGTTCAACTGCGCTTCCCGGATCACGTATTCGCGGGCGAGCCTGCGCACCTCGCGGTGACGCTTATAAATCACAAGCGAGTGATGCCGAGCTACAGCCTGATGGTCGACGGGCTGTCCGATTCAACGGAGGAAGATGACGCGGATTCGGACGAAGAGAAAGACGATAAGAAAGACGAGCGGAAAGAACGCGCCGGTCTACGCCGAAAGCTCACGCCGCCGTCCGAGCTGCGACTCGGCAAGCTGGCCTACTTCGTGCTGATACCGGCCCGCTCAAATTCGCGACAGCGAATCGAGTACACATTCGGCCAGCGCGGGCGATACCCCGTCACGGGCTTTCGCGTCTCGACAAAGTTTCCCGCCGGGTTCTTTAAGAAGTGGCGCAGGATCGACGCATCGGGCGAGATAATCGTCTACCCGAAACCGAAGCCGCTCGACGATTTCTACCACGCGCTTCCGATGCTCGCGGGGCAGATACAAAGCCACGTTCGCGGGTCGGGCGACGATCTCTATTCGATTCGCCGCTACCAGCCGTCAGATCACATGCGCCACATCGACTGGAAGGCTACGGCAAAAGCGCGCGAGATGATGGTGCGCGAGCACATGCGCGATAACGAATGGCGGCTGACGATAGTCTTTGACACGGTGCGCCCTGCGCAGCCGTGGCCGAAGCTTGTGGCCGAAGAGGCCGGGCGCGAAGAGGAGGCGGACCCGTTCCGCGAGAAGTTCGAGCGCGCAGTCGTAATGGCAGCCTCGCTTGCCAACCATTTCATAGTCGAACGCGCCGATGTCGAGCTGATAACTTCAGAAGAAACGCTGAACGTGAAATCGGGCTCCGATTATGAGCACCTTTACAAGATCCTGCGCTCGCTGGCCATGCTCGAACCCACAGAGTTTCACAAGCCGCGTGCCCGAAAGCACGGGAAGCGAGCTTCTGCGGAAGCCGTAGCGGCCGGAAAACAACCCGGTCGCTCAAGGTGGCGAATCTTTGGGCGGCCCGCTTCGGCGAAAAACGTAGAGCCGGACACGACAGACGCGGCAGCGGCAGAAGACCCTACGGCGTGGCGGCTGCTCGACGAGGTCCCTGTGCTCGGCGATGACCGCAGGTTCAAAGTTTTGATTACGTCGGCTGCGAAGGGGACGATCCCGGCTAATGTCTGGCGCAGCTCTCACGTCGTCTTTATAGAAGACCTTTGAAGCACGAATCGCGGTAGAAGTTTTTATGAGCCTCGAAACATATTTCAGAGTAACGTCCTACGCGCTTGTGGCGACGGCTTTTGTCGCGCTCGCGCTGACGGGCGAGCTTGACCCGGTATCGATGCTGCTCTACCCGCTTGCGCTCGCGGCCAGCTTTTACGCGGACACGAAAGGCATCACGCGGCTCAGGCTGAAAGAGTGGATGTGGCGGGTGCTCGCGCTGCTGTATGTCCCTTTTGCTTTTTTAGACGCGGCGGCGCTTAGCTCTCACGTCCTGGCGCTTGTCCACATGACGCTCTTTTTGTCTGCGGCGAAGCTGTTTCAAAACAAGCGCGACCGCGACTGGGTCTTTCTATATCTCATAGCCTTCTTCCAGATTCCGCTGGCGTCAGGCCTTACTTTCAACGCCACCTTTGTGGCTTCGCTCGCGATCTTCCTATTCTTCTTCGTATCCTCGCTCGCCGCTTTCGAGATAAGACGAGCGCGGCGCGAGATCACCATGCTGGACGAAGAGGTGGTGACGCGCTCAAACCCCGGTCGCCAGTCAAAAGAGTCTCGCCAGACGAAAGAAGCGCGCGCGGTAAAAGGGCGCGCGGCGGAGCGCAACTCGCGCGCGCCCAGGCGCATACGTTATCTCGTCGGGGCGTCCGCGGCCCAGATCGCGCTCGTGGCCCTGCTCGCCGTGCCTTTCTTCTTTTTCATCCCCAGGTTCGGCGGCGGCGGCGTCGCGAGCGGCTTCGGGGACAGCCAGGCGCTCACAGGCTTTTCCGACACCGTGAGGCTCGGCGAAGTGGCTTCGATCAAAGAGAACAAGCGCGTGGTCATGCGCATAGAGCTTGATCGAAAGCCCGGCAAGTATGTTCGCTGGCGCGGCATCGCTTTGGACAGGTACACGGACGGCGTCTGGACGCTTTCACAGGTAGGCGAGCGCCCGGGCGAGCGGTTCAGAAACTCCGCCTCGAACAGGCAGACGCAAAACGCCCCCGTCCCGGACGACGAGTTCATCCCCCATCATCAGCTGTACGAACCTCACACCTATACTCCGCCTGCCGACAGGCAGCTCGTGCTTGAACAAAGGGTAGTGCTTGAGCCGCTCGACACGCCGCACCTTTTTGCGGCCCAGAGACCGTTCAAGCTGATCGGGGCCATCTCGCCGGTAACCTGGGATTCGTATACTACCGCGATCACCGCCATAGGGTTGCGCGGCCGCACCTCTTACACAGTGCTCTCCGATATGAGCGCGCCGAGCGAACAGGAGTTGCGCGCAGAACCGCTCGTGCGAGAGGCTCTGCGGCCCTCGGACCGCAACCTCGCGCGGCTATACCTGCAACTGCCCGACAAGCTCGATTCGCGTATAGAGTCGCTTGCCCGCGAGATCACTCGTAACGCCGTGACCGACTACGACAGGGCGCGGGCCATCGAAAGCTATCTGAAGAAGTTCAAGTACACGCTCGACCTCAAGCCAGTGGAAAGCGATCCGCTGGCCGAGTTCCTCTTCGAAACGCGCGAGGGCCATTGCGAGTACTTCGCGACGGCGATGACCGTGCTTCTGCGAACGCTCGATATACCCGCTCGAATCGTCAACGGTTTTCAGATGGGCGAGTATAACGACCTCAACAACCTCTACACCGTGCGGGCAAGCGACGCGCACTCGTGGGTCGAGGTCTACTTCCCGCAGAAGGAGGCGTGGGTCGAGTTCGACCCCACGCCGCCGGGCGGTATAAACGATTATTCGCAGGGCGGGTTTTTCGCGCGGCTGAAGAACTACATCGACGCGGCCGAGGTCTTCTGGCTCGATTACGTAGTCACGCTCGACGGCGATGAGCAGGCCTCGATAATGGTCGACCTGCAACAGCGTTTGCTCGCTTTGAAAGATAATCTCGCGCTCTACTATTTCGCGGCGAGGATGTGGGTTGCCGATGTCGCCGGCTCCCTGCTGGCAGAGCGGTCGTGGGACGTTGGCCGCGTGCTCAAGGTCGTGATAGCCGTGGTCATCTTGCTGGCTTCCGTTCTGGCCGTGTACGTCCTCGTGGCTTTCTTAAAGCGGCGCGGTCTTGCGCCCACAGGGTACGGCCCCTGGTGGCATCGGCTGTTCATACTGCCGACGTGGCGAAGCAGGAGGCTTGTCGAGCGCGACCGCAGGCAATCGGCTGTGCTCTTTTACGAACAGATGCTCGCGATAGCCGCGCGCGCGGGGTTTGTAAAATCGCCCGACCAGACCCCCTCGGAGTTTGCCTTCGCCTCCCGACTCTCTCAGATCGACGAGATCACAAGAGTCTATAACCGCGTAAGATTCGGCGGCGCGCAGCTGGATGAAAAAGAGGTGCAGCGCGTATCGAATCTGCTCGCGGATTTGAAGCGATCCGTGCGCCACGGTCGATTCTCTTAGTCTCCCTTCATATCTTTTGGCCTCGCGGTGGTTGCGGTTTGACAAGTGCGCCGGGCCAGCCTTAGCATACGTCGGACGTAGGAAAGGCCAGAGGGTATGAATATCTACGATGTGACGGTCCCCATCTCAAAAGAGCTTGTCATCTATCCGGGCGACCCGGCTGTCAAGATCGAGCGCAAGACGACCATTAACAAGAACGGCGCTACGAATAATCTCAGTCGATATTCGTTCAGCTCGCACGCGGGGACTCATATCGACCCGCCCTTCCATTTTATAGAGAACGGTATAACGGTCGATAAGCTGCCGCTCGAAGTGCTAATGGGCCGCGCGCGGGTCGTTGAGGTGACCGCGCCCCTTATCGATGAGGGCGTGCTTGAAGAGTTCGATTTTACCGCCGACGTGAGAGTGCTGTTTAAGACGCGCAACTCGTACCTGTGGAGCCGGAAAGAGTTCGTCGAAGATTACGTCTACATAACGCCCGGCGCTGCGCGCGCGCTGGTGAGCGAAGGGATAAAGCTTGTCGGGATAGATTACCTCTCGGTTGAAAAATATAATTCAGAAACGCCCGAAACCCATTTGACGCTGCTGGGGGCAGGAACATTGATTATCGAGGGGCTTGACCTGCGCGAAGTGGAGCCGGGCGATTACGAGATCATATGCTTGCCGCTCAAGGTTAAAGACGGCGACGGGGCCCCTGCCCGCGTCGTGCTCAGACAGTGACGAGTCTTAGCAATCACCGGAGTTTGTCATACGGCCCTGATTACCATGAACGACCCCGATTTGATAAGGATGGTGGCGGCAAACCGCGTAATCGCAGTTGTGCGCGCCGATTCAGCCGAATCGGGGCTGCGCGCGGCTGAAGCCGCATTGATGGGCGGGGTCAAGCTGATAGAAGTGGCGCTGAGCATGCCGGGAGCTTATCGCATCATCTCCGAGCTGCGCCGCCGCTACGGCGACCGCGCCTGCGTGGGCGCGGGGTCCGTTATGGGGTACGAGCAGGTTGACCGCGCGATAAAGAGCGGCGCGCAGTTCGCCGCGACCCCGCACACGAGCGCGGCCCTGATAGAGTTCTGCCGGCGCAATCGCATGCCTTTGATCGTAGGCGCGCTGACGCCTTCGGAGGTCGCCACCGCGTGGGCGTTTGGCGTGCCGATGGTGACGGTCTTTCCCATCTCTTCGGTCGGCGGCCCGGATTATATCGCAAAGCTTACGTCACGTATGACAGACGTTCGGCTCGCGGCGGCAGGCGGTGTCGGACCTGAAAACATCGTCGAGTACTTCGCGGCAGGCGCGTTCGCCATCTCTGTAGGCAGCCGGTTGTTTACGCGCGGCGACTTGCAGAATGAAAACTATGCCGCCATAGCCGAACGCGCGCGCGGCATGATCCGACTTGCGGGAATAGCTTGAGGAGAGTAAACAGTGACGAGTGACAAGTGACAAGAAAGAGGAACCAACCACATTCCCCTCCGGTCTTTCTTGTCACTTGTCACTCGTCACTTGTCACTTTTCAAGGCAGTCTGCGGTACTTCACATCATCGGTCGTAAGCTTTGGCGTCTTGCGGTTGCCTCTGCTCGAATGAGCGCCCGTCGAAGAGTTGATGCCGTGAGTTCCGGGAGCGGCTTGCATCATCGAGCCGAGCGCCATGACGGCAAAGCTTGTCGGCACGCGCATCTCGACGAGCAGGTTGTTTGCCTCGGGCGTCATCACAAAGCCTATGGGCGCGCGCGCGCCTGCTTTGATCCCCGCTAAATCAGGGTTCGTCTTTGCCGCCTCAAGCCGCATCGTCTCGTGAATCGTGCCCGTCACCCCGCTTGAAAGATAGACCTGCATCATCGACGGGCGCGACTGGCCCATCACAGAGCGAAACTCCTCGGTTGTGGCAAGCCCTGTCCCGGTCGCGCGTGCGTCGAGCGCGCGGCGTATGTCGGCAGGGCTGCCGCTAAAGATCAAAAAGCCCGCGCTTATCGCGTATGCAAATCCATTGCGATGGTTGATCCGTGCCCCGCGATGAAACGACTGGCTAAAGGGCTGGCTCATGCCGCCCGGCGTATCGAAAATTTTATTGACCAGTTTCTCCAACCGGGCGGGCTGTTTTACCGCTATCATAATCGTGAACCGGGGCGTCGAAGCTTTCGCCAGAGCGGCCCCCTTTCGCGCGCCAGCCGCCGGGTAGAGAGCCTCTATCCCCTTCAACGTCACGGCCACTTCATTTCCAAGCGCGGGGAGCAGGTCGTTTTTGATGCTGAATCCGAAAGAAGCCTCGGCCATACTGAACGGATCGGTCATAAGCGAGTGCGGGCCGCCCGCGTTGGCCTGCGCGGCCGCGCTCGCTATGGTTGCGAAAAACGATTGCATCCCTTCGTAAAACTTGTCCCAATCGATCATCACATCGGCAAAGAGGTCGGTATCGGGCGCTACAAGGTTAGCCGCCGCAGGCACGCCGCTCTGCGTGGACGATAGGATCGATGAAAACAACCCGCCTTTCTGGTTGGGTGTGAAAAGCAGCAGCGCGCGCAGGCTGGCCGTGTTCGAGTCGAGCGAGCCTCCGACCGCGACCGCGTACGGCATACTGTTGAGCGCGGACATAGCACCCGCGGTGTAAGCTGCGCTCTGTGCCGCATCGACCGTCGAAGGCCACGGGACAGGCGCTCTGGTTATCTCGACGTAGCCGAAAAACGGGTCGTCGGCAAATCGCGCCCGCGCCTGCATAAATTCCTGGTCCGCGCTGAGCGGAACCTCGCCCGAACTCCCGGCGAGCCTCACAACCGTGTCACGCGTCCCGGCCATAACGACAGGCCCCTCCACTCCCACATCCATCCCCGTCTGGCTGTTGGCAAACAGCCGCGCGATGTCGGCGCGAAGCTGGTCTGCGTCGGCAGGGCTCGCCGTCTCGATAACGGCAGCGGTCTGGCCCTGACCGTACCCGACAATCGCTACACGCGAATTCGCAAGCGTGCCGAGATGGCTCATCATAAACCCCGCAAGCTCGGCCGAACCCGGCCCTTTCGCGCCAGAGGTAAAGACTTTGGCAAACGGAGCGAGTGCGGTCGCCGCCCCGCTCATCTGCATAAGCCCGCCTTTGCGAAGCTCAAGATAAAACTGAACGCCGTCGCGCGGGACTATGGAGTCTATCGAGGCGGTTCGAGCCGTGTGAGCCGCCGCAGGCGCAGGCCGTGTATCGAGTATGAGTGCCGGGTGCGGCAGCGCGCTCCCGGCAAGCAGCGGAAGCAAGACGAGCGCGATAATAACGGGCGAAGTTCGGATTTTCATGACGATACCCCATCATCAATCAAGCTTGGTTTAAGCAATAGAACCGAAAGGGGCAGGCGTAGCGGTGGATAAAGTTCGGACGCCGGAAATATAACACAACCCAAAACCGCGCAGAATAGTAATCTCAGGCAGCCGCCCGTGGCCGGAGGTCACCAGCCACCGACCAGTTCGTCAGTCGTGGACACCATATCGTTTACTTTTCAGAGAACGAGCATTGAGGGCAGGCTGCCAAGTCATTGAAATGATTTGGCTTCGGCCCCGCGCCCGGTAATCGCGGGCTGGCACGGCTATTGCCGCTTAAACAGCGGCGGTCTGGGTGCCGCATAGCTCGAATCTATCGGAGGATGGGAAGATGCTTACAGTAAACAAAAAGATATGTGCAACGGCTCTTGGCCTTGTAATTATGTTAGCCGCGGTTGTCCCTGTTAATGCTCAGTCGTTTGGCGGCAGCATGTCTAATAAAAAGAAGGTTGCCATCATAGCGGGCGGAGCGGCAGCAGGCGCAGTAATTGGCGGGTTGCTGGGCGGTAAGAAAGGCGCGGTCATCGGCGGCGTTGCCGGTGGGGGCGCTGGCGCTGGCTATGTCTACTACAAGGGCAAGAAGGAAGAAGACTACTACGGCTATTACGGCTACGGTGACGACTACTATTATGATCGTTACGACCGCCGTGAGGCCAGACGGTATGCCCGCAGATCATTCCGCAACCGCCGGTAATCGGTGCTGCGAGTCTGCTTTCGCATAAAGGTTTCGGGCGGGGCCGCGTATCATTTAAATCGAAGCGCCTCAAAAGCGGCGTATCATAGCTCGCGCCTCGCCCGAATCTAACTCTCGCGGACCCGCTTCAGGACCACATTTCTCAGCAAGAGGCTCTTGAGCCTCACCTCGTCGTCGCTTTCTAATTCAAGCCTCGCAGCGTAGACAGGAATCTCGCCCTGGCTCATCATCTCTAATCTCATCGCATCTTTTTCGGTAGTGACGATAAAGTCTGCCCCGGCCTCGCGCGCCTGCCGTGCGACCTCGTCCATCTCCGCCTGACTAAACCGATGGTGGTCGGCAAAAAAAGACTCCGCCACGATGTTTACGCCCGCCTGCAAAATGTCGTCGGCAAACGCGCGCGGGTTGCCGATGCCGCAGACTAACGCCGCGTTCCACCCAGCGAACTGCCCCGCTTCATAAATCTCACCCGTAGCCAGGTGGCGAAAGCCTGTGATCGTAGAGACGAAGTACATCACGGGCACCTTGTCGCCGCAGAAATATTTGATGATCGCGTTAGTCTGCGCTTGATCGAAGGGACGGTCGGCGCGAGTGATTATGATCGCGTCGGCTCGCCTCATCCCGTAAAGCGGCTCGCGCAGCCGCCCGAACGGGGCCATCTCGAACCCGCCAAACGGGTCCGTGGCGTCGAGCAACAGTATGTTCAAATCGCGCGCAAGGGCGAGGTGCTGGTAACCGTCGTCGAGCACCAGCACGTCCGCGCCGTATTCGCGCTCGGCCAGCCTTCCGCTCTCGCCGCGATTCTTGTCGATTATGACAGGGACATCGGGCATGGCGCGCGCAAGCATCAGCGGCTCGTCACCGAACTCTTCGGCGGTCGCAAGCACAGCGGCGGGGCCTTTTGCAGACCCGTTCAGCACGCGCCGCCCTTTAGACTTTCGCCCGTAGCCGCGTGTGAGCACACCCACGTTGTGGTCCTCTTGCTTCAGGTAGCGCGCTACGAACTCGACGAAAGGGGTCTTTCCCGTGCCGCCCACGGTGATGTTGCCGATGGAGATAACCGTCGAGGCGAGCCGCACGGGCTTTAGATAGCCTGTCTCGTAAGCCGCGACGCGCAGGCGCAGAATAAGCTCATAAAGCTTCAACGGCCCCCACAGCAGCGCGCGTTTGAGCTTATCCTGTTTCTCGATCATACCCAATCACTTCTCTTATCGCGCCCATCGCACAGCGGGTCGCCCCGCGATTGTTGAGCAGAATCTCACGCGCGCGCGCGCCTGTAGCCTTCGATAGCTCCGCGTCCGTCAGCAGCCGTATAAGCTCTCGCGCAAGCGCGGCCGTGCCCTGCGGCCCCGCCACACCGATCTCCGTGACCGCGCCCGCTTGCGCAAAGTCTGAGACGATCTGCCGGAAATTCTCCGTGTGCGGGCCGACGATTATCGGCCGACCGTAGACCGCAGGCTCGATTATGTTGTGACCGCCGCGCCGAACCATGCTGCCGCCGACAAAGACCACGTCGGCAAACCGGTAAACGGCTCGAAGCTCGCCTATCGTATCAAGCAGGATTATATCTGTCTCGCCCGCGCGCGGGCCTTCTTGATTCGAGCGGCGGGCAAACGTAAAGCCGGACCGGGCGAGCAGGTCCGCCACCTCGTCAAACCGTTCGGGCTTGCGGGGAGCGATGATCATACGCGTACCCGCGAGCGGCAGCTGCTCGCGCACCAGACGAAATGCGTCAAGCAATATCTCTTCTTCGCCCTCGGCTGTGCTGCCTGCCACTATCAGCGGGCGCGATGAAGAGAGATTGAACCGTCGGTCCATCGGCGTCTGGCTTGCCGATAAAGAGTCATCTGCGTGAATCGCCGTGTCGTATTTCAAGTTCCCGCAAACTCGCACTCGTTCGGCAGGCGCTCCGAGCGAGCGGATTCGAACGGCGTCAGATTCAGATTGCATCACGAACAGCCGCACGTCTTGAAGCACTCGCGAGAAAAATGGGCGCGCGTAGCTGTAACGCTTAAACGAGCGCTCGGAGATTCGCCCGTTGACAAGGATTACAGGGACGCCCGCGCGGCTCGATTCGCGCAGAAAGTTGGGCCAGAGTTCGGTTTCGAGAATTATCACGAGGTCGGGCTTGATAGTCTTTAGCGCGCGGCGCGCGGCAAACTTCCAGTCAAACGGAAAATAGAACGCGGCGTCGAGGACCGTTTTGGGTTCGGCGCGAGCGAGCATCTGGCCCGTGCGGGTCGTCGTGGAGACTACGAGGCGGTGATTGTCGAGGTCGGCTCTTATATCCTTTAGCAACGGGCGCGCGGCGTTGAACTCGCCCACTGAAACGGTGTGGACCCATACGGTCGGGCGCGAGCCGTCGCCCAGTGCGTCGGGCAGAACCCCAAGCCGCTGTTTGAAGTTTTCGGTGTACTTGCCGTGGCGGAGCGCTTGATAGACGAAGTAAGGCGCAAGCGCGAAAAAGAGGATTGAAAGAGCGAAGCTGTAAAGATAATACATGGCCACCGAAACCCCGGCCGATTTAACGCCGGGGCGCGAGGGACGCAAACCCGTCTGCATCTCCTGCGGCCCGGCGCGATCTCTCTTAAGAGGCGCTTGAAAAAGTGGCCCGCCGTTTAAGCCCTGTCGGCTGTAAAATCACTTGGCGCGTTCCAGATAAACACCCTTGGCCGGGTCAACTCGAATGCGGTCGCCTTCCTTGATAAAAGGAGGGACCGAGACCGTTACGCCCGTCTCAAGCTTAGCGGGCTTGGGGCTGTTTGAAGCGGTCGCCCCCTTTAATTCGGGCGCGGTCTCGATCACGGTCAGCTCGACCGCAGGCGGAAGCTCGACCCCAATCGGCGCGCCGTCGAAAAACTCTACCTGTATCTTTGTGCCGGGAGTTATGTAATTCGTAGCATCGCCGAGCGACTCCTGATCGAGCGCTATCTGATCGTAAGTCTCCGTGTTCATGAAATGGTGCATGTCGCCGTCGGCGTAGAGATACTCCATCTCGTGTTCTTCAAGCGCGGCCCGTTCAATGTTTTCGGTCGAGCTGAATCGAACCTCTGTCGATGAGCCGTTTTTGAGGCTGCGCAGCTTGGCCTGAACAAAGGCGCGCAGGTTGCCGGGCGTGCGGTGTTGAAAGTCCAATACTCTATGCGGCGAGCCGTTGTACATTATGATCATCCCGCGACGTATATCGTTAGCGTTCATTGTGACTCGTTCCCCTTCTGAAAGTGTTAATAAGTGATCGTTACGGTCTGTAAACCAACTTTAGAAAATACATTATCGGTTGATGAAGGCGCAAGGTCGCGGGATTTGATAAAAAGAGAAGGGCACAGGTGGTCGCCTGTGCCCTGTTGGGAGAAAGCCGGGAGGAGTCGGCTGCTAGATCGCGAATTCGGTTTCAAGCGCGAGCTGAGTCTTGCGAAGCTCGAAGCGCGCGCGCCCGACGTTGCCGCCGGGGTTGACCGCCAGCAGCAGAAAATAATCTGCCGTGATAGGTCTTAGCAGGAAGGTCCCTTTGTCTGTTGCAAAGACCATCTCGCGAAGCTCGCCGAGGTCAGTATCGGAAGCGGTTCGCATGCTGCGGCGCAAAAGGGTCGTGAACTCCGTCGCCACCAGGTCGAGGTCAAGCTCCGGGTCGAGGTCGATCACGAGCCGTTCTATCGGAATCCCGTCTATCCCAAGGATCACGGCTCCGCCGCACCCCTGGACGCGTTCGATTATTTGAGCGAGAGTCTCTATGAAAGTCAATTGCCCTCTCCTTTGAAGTCGCGGGCTGCCGGTTAATTACGCGATAACCGGCAGCCCGCAATCTCTCTACTGGCCGCCCTTGACAACGTTGGCCTGCGCGTTCTTCTTCTGCTGCGCTGCCTGCTGCGGGCCGAGCGGGTTTGTTACGCCTTCGGCGCGGCTGCGCTGCACGGGGCCGAACGAGCCGTCGCCTCGGACTATGCGCGGCGTGATGAAGAAGAGTATCTCATCCGTGCTGCGCTCTGTGGTCTTGCGCTTGAACATATTGCCGAGCAGCGGTATTCGCGACACGCCCGGCGTGCGGTTCTGCGTGTAAGACTCAGTGTCGATGTTGACGCCACCCATCACGGTCGTCCCGCCGTCCTGAACTCGGACCACGGATTCGGCCGACTGCGTGTTGATGCCGGGCGTTCCGCCGTTTAGCTGAGTTGCGAGCGCGGCGTTGACCGTGTTGTTTTCGGCGACGACGTGCATAAGCACTTCGCCAGTCTCTTCGATAATCTGCGGCGTGATCTCAAGACGGAGCGCCGCCGTTATGAAGGTCGTGGTGATAGTGTTGTTCGAGACGGTTTGAACGGGTATCTGAACACCGTTGATGATCTCAGCCGTCTGGTTGTCCTGCGCGGTGATGCGCGGGCTGGCCACTATGCGAATCTGGCCTTTACGCTCGGAGGCCGAAAGCGCCAGCGAGAGTATGCCTGTGCCGATAAAGCCTGTCGTCAAGCTGAGCACAGTGTTGGCCGTGCCAACGCGCATGGCGTTGCTCGCGAACGGACCGAGCAGGTTCGGGCCGATCTGTCCCTTGTTGGCAGACCCGCCGCCTCCGGCGTCGCCGCCTGAGCCGCCGCTGCTGCCGCCGCCGCCCTGACCTGTCGGCAGGCTGGTGCCAACGCCCGGGGTGATCTGCGCCGCGCCTGTTTGCAGCATGCCGCCCGGCCCTGACGCGCTGGCGTTTGCGCCCGCAAGCTCGCTGCCGATGTCGCGCAGGAAGTTGCGGTTTGCGATAACTATGCGCGCTTCGATTTCGACCTGAGGCTCAGGCTTATCGAGCTGAGCGATGATGCCTTCGACCGCATGCACGTATTCGGGCAGGTCTGTGACGATCAAGCTGTTGGTGCGCGGGTCCATCTCGATGCGACCGCGCTGGCTCAATCGCTTTTCGGCTATTGCGACAAGCCCGCCGCGACCTGCGCCGCCGCCTGAGCCGCCGCTGCTGCTGCTGCTGCTGCTCGCGCCGCCTGAGCCGCCGCGACCCGACGCGCCTTGACCCGTGCCGCCGAGCGAGCCGGCCGCCCTTGCGTACTTCAAGCGGAGTATCTTTGTGACCAGAGGAACCTGCTTGGCCTCTTCCTCCTTGATCGCGCGCTGCTGTTCCTGTTCTTCCTTGACGGCTGCGAGCGTCGCTATCCTGATCATGCGACCGTTGCTTTCGCAGACCGCGCCGAGGCGGTTCGCGCGCAGAACGGACTCTATAACCTGATTCCACGGCAGGTCTGTAACGCGAATATCGACAGGGACCGGGCCGACGGACTTATCGACTATGAAGTTGACGCCGTGCTCCTGTGAGATGAAACGAAGCATGTCGCGCACGTCAACACCGGCCCTGAGATCGAAACTGATCATCCCGCCTGTAAAGCCGGAATCGCAGAACGCAAGCTCAGCCCTGCGGCTCGCCTGTGTCGCGTTGGAATTTGACGAATTGGAGCCGGACACGCCGGGCGACATAGCGACCGTCGGAGCAGGCGTCATAACCTGCGCGGGCGGGCGCTGCGCTTCGCCGGCAGTGCGCGCGTAAGAAGCGGGGACGGTCTGTGTGATCGTCTCTTTTACAGACTCAGCGGGCTTCTGCGCGGGCAATTTCGCGGCCTGCTGGTTACCGGCCTGCTGGCTGTTTGCGCGCTCTGTCGCATCCACAATCGTCGCCAGTGGCTTGACTGTTTGCGCGACCAGATTGGGCGAATTATTCGGGCTCGCGGCTGCCGCCTGTTTCTCCGGCTGGTTTTCATTCTCGACGCGCTGGCCCGCCACTTTTACTTCCATAGCGGCCGGCTGCGGCCCGGCATCGACAGGCTTTTCGACTCGTGAAGACGTGGCGTTGCCGACGAGAATGACGAGCTGCGCCCCGTCGCGCTCTACGCGGTACTGGACCTTCGATCTGGTATCGAGCACGACACGGACGACATCGGCGCTAGGCTGGCCTACGCGCACGCGGTCAACACCTGCGACGCCCACAGGCATCGTCTTGTTGCCGAAAGCCGAGCGCACGCCCGTTATATCGACAACGACTCGCCATGGGTCGGGCAGCACGAAATCTTTAAACTTGGCCGCACCATCCGTGTCCACGACTATGCGCACGCCCTTGTCGGCTTGCTCCGAGCGAACGGCGCGGATCATAGTAGCGGCGCGTAAAGGTTCAGCTTTCGCAGCGCCGGGTTGCGGTTGCACGCGTTCGGGCGCGGCGACACTCTTTACAGGACCCTTCACAGCCGTGGGCGCGGGTGTCAGTGCAGGCGGGTCAGCCGGTTTGTTTGTGACCACCGCCGGGTAGACCTGGACCCCTGCCGCCTGGTTTGGCGTAAGCTCTATGACAAGCGTGTTGCCTGAAACGGTCGAGCGGTCGCGCACGAACTCCCTGACGTTTATCTCTATGCGCGTAGTGGCGGTACCGGGCACAGCCGCCGAGGACGATTTGCGAACCCTGACGGATTCGACCAGCGAGCTTTTGACCGCGTATTCGGTTGCAAGCTGCGAGCCTTCGCCTCCGGGCAGCTCGACGATAATCAGCCGGTCTGACGGCCGAAAGACTGTGTAGAGGGGCGGCGCGCTCGACTCGACGAGGATGCGCGTGAGCGCTCCGGCGTTTTCGTGCTTGAGCGATGTTAATGTGAACGCCTGGCCTTCGGGCGCGGCCTTCCGAGCGGCGCGCGAACTCGCGAACACCAAACTGTTGCCAACGAGCGCGACTAGCGCCAGCGTTGCGACAAGCCTCCTAGCGATCATAATGTTGTCTCCCCTCTATATTAAAACTGAAGCGGGCGTGAGCTTGCGTGCTCTCGGTCTGTTCGGCGAACGCCCGTCCCACCGCGCTTGTTACAGGTTTCCACTCAAAACTTGTGAATCTCATCTCACTTACTCTTTGCAGGCACAGTGGGCGCTTTGGCTACCATGCGCTCTTGTGGGGACTGTTTACCGTTTACCTCGACGTAAGAAAGCTCGCGAAACATGACTTTCGCGCCGCCTGTCTCGGCCTCGTCGCCTTCGATGCGAACCACCTCGCCGTTATAACACCGCGCGCCGTTTCGCACAAAGAACATTGTTCCTGTCGGCTGCGCTCTCACAAACGCGCCGTAGCCCCGGCTGTCGCGGAACACGCCCGTGATGTCGAGCTCGCTTACAAGATACTGCATGACGGGGTCGGGTTCGGGCAGCTCGCGCGCGCGCGCCTGGTCTACCTTCTGGCGGAACTCCGCGCGGCGCATCTCAAGCGGCGGAAATCCGACCACGCGAGGCGCAAGGTCTTTCTTCTTCGACGCCTTGGGCTTCACGAACTTCTTGAACGGGTCGCGCCCCGCAGGCTTGTACGGGCGGATCGACTCCGCGGTCGGCCCAAGAAACTCTTTGCTCGAACGCTGCTTGTTCGGGTCTTCCTGGCCCGCTGCCTCAAAGCCTGTCGCCGCCAGTATAGCCACTGTCAGGACAGCCGTCGCGATCAATCTTGCTTTCATAGTTCTTGCTTTCATAGCATCACTCCGCTACCTGTTTGACTCACCCTACTTTGACCCATCTTAACTTTCGACTCACCCTACTTCTTGGCCGGAGGCGCGGCGGCCTTACCCGAAGCCGGTTTCGCGCCCGGCTTGCCGGCCGGTGTGGCGGGCGGGGCCTCTGGCGCTTTCGTCAGCTTCTCAAGATTTTCGGGCGAGATGTAATACGCCGTGACCACAAACGAGCTGTTTATCGACCGCCCTGATTCCTGCGCGTTGTCTTCGCTCTGTTTGATCTCGACGTCGCCGACGCTCAATATGCGTTTGTAAAAGCCCAGCTCCGAGAAGAACTGGCCGAGACTGTCATACGACCCCGACACTTGAACCAGTATCTTTTGCGCGGTGTAAAAGTCCGAAGGCTCAGGCTTGTTCTGCGCGAACTGTTTCATCTCAAGCTTCTTCACCTTCATGATCTCTTTGATGTTGTCGTAGACGCGCGAGATCTGCACCTCGTCGGGCAAAAGGTCTCGCAGCCGGTCCATCTCTGCGCGCTTTTCGCGCAGCGTCGCCTCGGTCGCCTCGATGTTCTGCCGGATGATGCTTGCCTGAGAGTTTTTCGTCTTGAGCGATTGCACCTGTTCCTGAATCTTGACAGTCTCGGCGCGCGTCTCGCTGTAAAGAAGCGCGTCGGCCGCAAAGATCAGCAATCCCGTGAGCGCGAGCAGCAGGGCCATCTGGTAATACCAGGGCATGCGCGTCAGAAAACTGCCTGACTCCTCGCCGCCTTTTATCACTGTCGTCATCGATGCCGCCATAACTAATCTCCTTGAATTGCCCGCGGGCTCACTTGCTCTGTGGTCCTTCAGTCTTCTGCGCGCTTTCGGCGCGCGGCTTGTTATAGTCGCAATCAATCGTGAACTGGAAGACGCGAATCACTTCGACGTCTTCGGATTTGACTTCGGCCTTCTTCTCGGCCTCTGTGCGGCCCGTGTCGTCGAGTTTGACCTCGCGCCCGTCGACCGACAGCATGAGGTTTGAGAACAGCCCGTTTGAAAACTCCATATGCTTAACGAAGTCTGCTATCACCTGCTGGCTGAGCGAAGTGCCGACGATCTGAAGCCGGCTCCCTTTTTGCGTGATGCTGTGCAGCTTGAAATCGGCCAGGCCGCCCGGCATGCGCTCGTTGATCGCGGACATCATCGCCACGGGGCCTTTTTGCTCCGCGCGCAGTTGCTTGATGACGTTTACGCGTTCCTCGACCTGCTTCAGTTCAAGCTCAAGCTGCGCCTTGCGCTGTATATCTGCCTCAAGCTTTTTCGCCTCCGCCTGTTCGTGCTCAAGCTCTGCCTGTGCCGCCGCGTGCGCGTTGTTCGTCCAGAGGTGGTCGACGCCTACGGCGATGAGCAGTATCACAAGCGCGCTCACAAGCATGAAGAGCTGCTGCCCGCGCCGCGCCGCAACCTTCGTCTTCTGTATAGAGACGCGCTGTTCGGCTGTGCCTTCAAGTAGGTTGACTCGGATCATTTCGCCACCTCCAGGACACGCACCGCAAGCCCAACGGCCACGGCCATATTCGGTGAAAGCTCTCTCATATACTCGTCGTCAAATCGTTTGTGGTCGAGCTTGATCGAGCGGAACGAGTCGAAGCGCTCGACGGGCATCTGGAATTTCTCGGAGAGGTAGTCTGTAAGGTGCGCGACCTTTGACGACCCGCCCGCTATCAGCATCCGGTCGATCACAGGGGACTCGACCGCTGTCGAGCGGAAGAAGTCGAGCGTGCGGTGGATCTCCTGGCCGAGCATCTCGGAGACGGCCTGTATGGCCGGGTCGGCCTGCTCGGCGGCGGAGATCGAATCGAAGTCCGCGCCGCGCTTGATCGCTTCGGCCTGCTCGAACGTCAAATCCAGCTCTTTTTGCAAAAGGTCCGTGTACTGGTTGCCGCCCGCGGATATGTCGCGCGTAAAGATCGAGGTCACCCCGCGCACGATGTTTATCGTCATAACCGACGCGCCGATGTCTAACAGCGCGACCGTCTGGCTGGGCGTCGGGTGGTAGTTCACTTCGTAAGCGTTTTGCAGCGCGAACGCGTCGACGTCGACAATCATCGGCTGCTTGCCCGCCTGCGAGATTACCTGCGTGAACTGCGCGATCTTGTCGCGCTTGCAGGCGACAAGCAACACGTCCATGTTCTGACCCGATTGATCGTAGCTTATGATCTCGTGATAAAGATTCACGTCGTTGATGTCGAAGGGAATGTACTGTTCGGCTTCCCAGTGAATCTGCTCGTCAAGCTCTTCTTCGGGCATCGCGGGCAGCGTGATCTTTTTGACGATGACGGCGTGGCCCGATAACGATGTGGCGATCTGGTTTGTCTTTATGTTCTGTTCGGTCCAGATGCGGTTTATGCAATCGCTAACGTGATTGAGGTCGATTATGTGGCCGTCTACGATAGTATCTGATTGAAGATTCTGGTGCGCGATGTGGACCAGCTCAAACCCGTTGCGCGTAGGCTTCAACTCAACAGCCTTGAGCGCGCTTGAGCCGATGTCGAGCCCGACGATGCTCTTATTCTTTTTCCCTAGCATATGATCTCCCGGGATGGACTTCCGATCTTAGGTCGCTTATCGACGAGCGCCCGTCTTTATCGAGAGCGGACAGCCGAAAAGCAAAGACTAAAATCCCAATCGGGCGTAGGGGCAGACCTGGAATCGAGGACGCTTCCGGGCAGGTTTGAAAAACTTATAGAGGGCGAATTTCAGGGGCTCGATCGAAGGCGAGAAGACTGGAAACACGCTTGCTGAAGATCACTTCGGTAACCAGTCATCCTCTACGGGAGAGGCCTTGGCTTTGCGACCCAGGATCGCTCCTGGTGTGCCCGTTCGATGTCTTCAGTCTTCACAACCGCTCAAATAACAACCGAGACTTTTTCGACGCAGACATTTCTACCATCGGCTACATGCTAAGTCAACAGTAATTTTTTTAGCGTTTTTTCTGCGCTTGCCATCACCCGTTCGGGCAGGTTGCGCCCCGCGGGCAATCGTACCGACACGACCGATTTGACTCGCGTAGTCGCATCAAAGTAAAATTCATGTTTGGTGTTACTGTGCAATCGATAGGCTGGCTGTGAGCATGCCTCCAGTTAAACCAGGTAGCCAATAGTAAGCCTGTTGACCGGGCGTTTGAGATTGAACGCGCCCGTGGTCAGCAGGCTGTCTGATTTATGGTTTCAGATACCAATTAGAGAGAAGTATGACCGCAATATTCAATAAAGTCGCAACCAAAGTATTCGGCAGCGCGAACGAACGGCTTATCAAACGGCTGTGGCCTCTCGTCCACGAGATAAACGCGCTTGAGCCGGAGATGGAGAAGCTTTCAGACGACGAGCTGCGCGCGCGCACGGAGAAGTTTCGCGCGCTGGTTGACGCCCGCGTCGCGCAGGCAGACGTAGCCGGGGGCTCGGCCGAAGAGCAGAAGAAAGCCCTGCGCCTGGTGATCGACGAAGCGCTCGACGAGATTCTGGTCGAAGCCTTTGCCGTCGTGCGCGAGGCCTCCAGACGCACCACGGAGATGCGTCACTTCGACGTGCAGTTGATAGGCGGCATGGTGCTTCATCGCGGAATGATCGCCGAGATGAAGACCGGCGAAGGTAAGACGCTCGTCGCCACCTTGCCCGCGTACCTGAACGCGGTGGCAGGGCGCGGCGTTCACATCGTCACCGTCAACGATTACCTCGCGCGCCGCGATACCGAGTGGATGGGCAAGATATACCGCTTCCTGGGCCTCACGGTCGGCTGCATACAGCACGACCTCGACGACGCGGAGCGCAAGGAGGCTTACGGCGCAGACATCACCTACGGCACGAACAACGAGTTCGGGTTCGATTACCTGCGCGACAACATGAAGTTCGACCCGGCGGCGATGGTCCAGCGCGGCCATTACTTTGCCATCGTCGACGAGGTCGATTCGATCCTGATCGACGAGGCGCGGACCCCGCTCATCATATCCGGCGCGTCGGAGGATTCGACAGAGAAGTATTACATCGCCAACGAGTGCATGATCCGGCTCAAGGCCGAGCAGCAGAAACGCGTGGCCGAGATCAAGAAGGCCGAAGGCGATGTCGATCTCAAACAGGACCCGCGCCTTGTCTACCACCTCGATGAAAAGCAGCACACCGCTTCGCTCACCGAAGACGGCGTCGAGACCGCCGAGCGGTTCTTAGGCGTGGGCAACCTCTATGACCCGACCAACATGGAGTTGCTGCACTGCGTCGAGCAATCGCTTAAGGCCCACACGCTTTATAACCTCGACAAGCAGTACATAGTCAGAGAGGGCGAGGTCATTATCGTAGACGAGTTCACGGGACGCGTGATGCCCGGCCGCCGCTGGAGCGACGGGCTGCACCAGGCCGTCGAGTCCAAGGAGGGCGTCAAGATCGAGGCTGAAAACCAGACGCTCGCTACGATCACGCTTCAGAACTACTTCCGCATGTACGCAAAGCTCGCGGGCATGACGGGTACGGCCGAAACCGAGGCCTCGGAGTTCGCAAACATCTACAAGCTGGACGTGGCGGTCATACCTACGAACCGCGCGATGGTCCGCAAGGACTACCCGGACGTTATCTATCGAACCGAGCGCGAGAAGTTCGACGCGGTGGTAAAAGAGATTCAAGAGCTTCACGAGAAAGGGCAGCCGGTGCTTGTCGGCACTGTCTCTGTCGAAAACTCCGAGAAGCTTGCGACCGCGCTTAGAAAGATTCGCGTCCCTCATAACGTCTTGAACGCGAAGCCCGAATATGCGGCGCGCGAGGCGGACATCGTCGCTCAGGCGGGCCGCAAGGCACAGGTCACGATAGCGACGAACATGGCCGGTCGCGGTACTGACATACTGCTCGGCGGCAACTCCGAGTTTCTGGCTCGCCAGTATTTGAAAGAGAAGGAGATAAACCCCGACGAGGCGACGCCCGAACAGTGGAACGATGCGCTCGCGCGGGCGCGCAAGGTCACGCAGGCCGAGCACGACGAAGTGAAATCGCTCGGCGGCCTCCACATACTCGGCACGGAGCGGCACGAGTCACGACGAATCGACAATCAGCTGCGCGGTCGTTCGGGCCGTCAAGGCGACCCCGGCTCGTCGCGGTTCTTTCTTTCGCTCGAAGACGATTTGATGCGTATATTCGGCGGCGAGCGCATCAAGGGGCTCATGCTTCGACTCGGTATGGAAGAAGGGGTGCCGATTGAATCTCGCCTGGTTTCAAAACGCATCGAAGGCGCGCAGAAATCTGTCGAAGGTCACAACTTCTCTATCCGCAAACACCTGCTCGAATACGACGACGTGATGAACAAGCAGCGCGAGAGTGTTTACGGAATGCGCCGCCAGTTGTTGATGGGCTTTGACGGCGAGGCCAGCGAAGACCAGAACTCGACCCAGCGCGAATATATCCTTGGCATAGCCGAAGGCATCTTCGACAGTTTTATCGACGAGTATATGTCGAAAGACCTGCGCCCGGACCAGTGGGACATCGCGGGGCTTAAAGAGCAGCTTCGCCTCGTCTTCGGGTTCGAGACCGACCAGGAGGGCATAAACCTTGCCGACCTGGGCCCCGTAGAAGCGCGCGAAGAGATATGGTCGAAGCTCGAAGCAAGGTACGCGGAAAAAGAGGTGCAGGTCGGCATCGACGCCATGCGCAACCTCGAACGCTACATCATGCTCAACATCGTCGATGCTCAGTGGAAAGACCACCTGCTGGCGCTCGACCATTTGAAAGAGGGCATCGGTCTGCGGGGCTACGCTCAGAAAGACCCGCTCGTCGAGTATAAGCGCGAGTCTTTCCACCTGTTCGAGGCGATGCTCGACCGTATCGAGACAGAGACTGTGCGTTACCTCTTTAACTTCCAGGTGCAGGTGACCGCGCCCATCGAGCAGCAGTTGCTTGAGCGCCGCCGCCGACAGCGCCGTGGGCGCGTGGCCTTTACAAAGGCGAACGAGACGGCCTTCGCAGGGGGCGAAGAGGAACAGGCAAAACCCATGCGCAACAAGGGGCCGCGCGTAGGCCGCAACGAGCCCTGCCCTTGCGGTTCGGGTAAAAAGTACAAGAAGTGCTGCGGGTTGACCTGAACCCCTGCGCTTACGTCTTAAAGCAGGGGCGCTTAGCGGGCGTCCCTGCTTTAAGTAAGATTTGAAACTCTCCTCGATCTATAGTAGTCTAGCAATCACCGCAGGCCCCTGAAACCCTTAAATTTAATATAGAAGGTTGTTCTAAGACAGGAGTCTGGTATCCCAAGCACGATTGTACAGGCAATCAAATCGGGCACGATCCCGCCTGCGGTGAAGATGGCCGCAGCGCGCGGGATGCTGCCGCTCACGAACGAAGACTTGCTCGAAGTGCTCGTCGCCTTAGTCGGGGATGAAAGCGACGAGGTGCGCGCCGCCGCTACCGCAACCATAGACACGCTCGACCCGGAATCTTTCGCCGCGCTCGCCGCCGATCAGCAGACCCCTCCCGACGTCCTCGACTTTCTTTGCCTGTGGCCTCGC
The DNA here is from genome assembly GCA_964615905.1 of uncultured Clostridia bacterium. GTDB lineage: Bacteria > Acidobacteriota > Blastocatellia > UBA7656 > UBA7656 > DATLMR01. The sequence continues at coordinate 358,544 of CAZTUB010000003.1, read as the reverse complement.
GCGCCGCACGCGCTTGTCGAGGCGGTCGTCTTCAACCGCACGACGTCCGACTCCGTGCTCGCGCGGCTTGCGCGAGAAAGCGCCGACGCGGCAATCGTCGAGGCCGTTTCGCTCAAACAGCAGAGCCTTATTCGCTCGCCCGAAATTATCGAGGCCATCCTGGCCAACCCCGTGCGCACGCCCGAAGCCGAGCGCCGCGCGCTCGAAGTTCGCGCGGAATTTTTTGAGAAACAGTACGGCGCGCAGCTTGTAGCCGAAGAACAGCGCGTGCAGGCCGAGGTCGCCGCGCGGGCCGAGCAAGAGGCTGCGCGCGAGACTCTCTCCATCGGGAGCATGGAAGAGTTGATGCGGCTCGGTCTGATAGACGAGGCGTTTGATGAGATAGACGATTCTCTTATCACGGATTACGAGATCGAAGTCGGCATCTTCGGCCCGGAACCCATCGCGGAAGAGGGTCCCATCGACGTGGAAGACCTGATAAGCGCGGTCGAAGCCGAAGAAGGGCAGATCACGTCGGACCGTATGCCCGTCTTTCAGCAGGTGGCGCTTATGAGCATAAAAGAGCGCGTGATGCTTGCCATAAAGGGATCGAGAGAGGCCCGCATGATCCTTGTCCGCGACCCGAACCGCATAGTCGCGGGCGCGGTCCTGAGAAACCCGCGCATTACAGACACGGAGGTCGAGAGCATAGCTTCGATAAAGACTGCGCCCGAAGACGTGCTTCGTCAGATAGGGCAGAACCGCGCCTGGACACGGTCTTATGTGGTGATACACAACCTCGTGCGCAATCCCCGTACGCCCATCGCCATAAGCCTCGGCTTTCTCAATCGAATACAGACGCGCGACATGCGCGCGCTGTCGCTCAATAAGAATATACCCGACGTGATACGCACAACGTCGGCGCGGCTCTACATAAAACGGAGCGGCGCGTAAATGGCCGTCCTCCCCGACACGATAAGCCTCTGCCTGCCGAGGTAAACCGCGTGAGCTTTGTGATGAGAAACGGGTGCGCCTGCTGACCCGCCCGCCGGACCGCTCATTCCAACGAGGGGCTCTTTTCGTTGACCTGGGCCTTAACGGTAGATAATATCGAACCACTATCTCGCAAACGGGTTTGTGGACACCAACTCGCAGGAGGTCTGGATGGGAATCATTGACATCATCGGTTGGCTGGTGGTCGGGCTTATCGTAGGCGCGCTCGCACGGCTGATTATGCCTGGGCGCGACCAGATGGGTTGTCTGGCCACGGCTCTTCTTGGGATCGCAGGCTCAATCGTAGGTGGGTTGATCGGCAGGGCTATCTGGCCGTCGCGGGGTGACGAAGGGTATGTGCGCCCCGGCTTCTTAATATCGCTGGTCGGCGCATTCCTGCTTCTGTTTCTGTGGCGAATGATTCGCGGTCGTAAGTGATTCGAAATTTGGGACTCGAATACAGGCAAATGAGGCGTGCTCGCAGCCCTTTAGCCCCGGGCACGCTCCATTTTGCCTGACCCGAAAGCATTTTGACCGACTTGTGTCGGCCTCTGGCCGACGCGATTCTGTACAGTTTTGTACTGTTATCATGCAATTTTATCTCATCCCTGACAGGGCAAACCCGCCTGGCTCCGTCTTGACCCCACTCTAATTTAAAATCGTGCGTTGTTAGCCTATTTCAGCTACGGTTCCCCCTCCTGGCATACTCATTGCTAATGGATATTGACGAAGCAAATCTTTGTTTCGGTTTCGTTCGTAAATCAGGTCGTAGCGAGCAGGTAGTTGGCTCGAAAGATTGGCAAGTAAAACGAAGGAGAAAGTTATGCTGATTATCGTCGCGGCAACAATTGCAACTCTGGCTCTTTTCAGCTTCTATTATATGAAGAGCTATAAGACAGACCCGAACCAGTTGACCGAGCCGCGAGGGGGGTTGGTAAGTATAGGCGTGCAGATAATCTGTGGTGACTGCTCCGGCGAGGCCGATAGCCCGGTTAAGACCTATCTGGACCGCTTCGGCAATTGCTCTAGCTGCGGAGGCCACAGCTATGAACTTGCAGCGAATCGCGCTATCTACGCGTACCACTTGAGGGCAACGCGACTTGAAGAGATAGAGAGAGAACGGCAGAGCGGGCGAGTCATCCCGTTTGAATCGCCGTCACGCGTCGTGCGAACGGACAAGATTGCGGTCTAGCAGACAAATCCAAATTATCCCGAAAAGAGAGGTCGGCCCGTTGCCGGCCTCTCTTTTTTCGTAAACCGTGAACCGTAAACCGTGACAAGTCAGAGAGGAGCGGCAGACCAGGCATCTGCTCTCTCTTGTCACGGTTTACGGTTCACGGTTTACGTGTTTTTGATAGTCTTCCGGGTAGTCGAAATCTAACAGAACAGCTTCGCTTGAAACATCGACCTGAGCGGTGCGATCCCTGTGCGCGTAAATGACCTGTCGCAAGCCTGCCGCCTCGTCCATATCAAAAATCTCCTGTCGCAAGCGGCTAGATAAGATTACGGGGTGGCCGTTGCGCCCGCTGTAGCGAGGGACAACCACAAGCGAGTCGCCTCTGGTGTATCGGGTTATGATCTGGTCGATCAGTCCGGGGCCTATCTGCGGCTGGTCTGCGAGCGCGATCAGGAAGGCAGTCGATCCCGGCGAGGCCGCTTCTACGCCGCGCTTGATCGACGCGCCCATGCCGATTTTGAAATCGGGGTTATCCACGCACCGGACACTTTTAAGCGCGAGCGCCGCCCGAACGTCCTTCGCGCGATAACCAGTGACGACCACGATTTCGTCCACATTCGCGGCCTGAAGATTGTCGACACAGGTTTCGACAAAGCTCTTGCCCCGAAACAGCAAGAGCTGTTTGAAATCGCCCATGCGCCGGGACTCGCCCGCCGCAAGTAATATCGCTGAGATCATACGGTAAGTGTAAGCATATAAGTTTCCCGCCAAGATTGTAAGACCGCTTTATCCGCGCAGCCCGCTTCCGGCGGGGCAAGCTGGCAGGGCTTTGTGTTATAAAACTACAGTGCGCGCTTACTGATTACTCCTTGCGGGGAAACCTCTATGCTCTTGTGCCCTGTATCAAGAAAGCACCGCCACCTTAAAGCGGGAGCCCTCGCGGTTGCAGCCGCGCTCGCAGTTATTGCAGTCGTAACCCTCGTCGATAAAAAGGCAGTCGCTCAGAGTCCTCAGACTCAGAATCAGAATTCCGAGCGCAGGGGGCCAGAGCGGCAGACCACGCGTTACTCGAACAAGGATTACGGCGTCTCGTTTCAGCCGCCGCCCGGCTGGGTCGAAGATGATAACAGGAATATTCCTGAAGAGGTTCTGGTCCAGTATGTCGGCCCTCGTCGCGCGGACGGCTCGCGCCCGGCAATAAATCTCGCCGTTCAAGATTCGGTCATGGGGTTGAGCGACCAGGAGGTGGACCGCGCCGTAAAAGATTTGTACGAAGACATGCGCAACGGCGGCCTTGAGGGGGTCAAGATTCTGGGGCAGCGCAAAACTAACATATCCGGGTTCGAGGCATTTCAGATCGACCTTGAGTACCTGTTGGAAGATAAGCCTATAAGGTCGCGTTATACATATATCCCCGTCGCTGAGCACAGGCGCACTTACCAGCTTACATACGCAGACCGCGCAGAGAATTTTGATGAAATCGCGCCGGTGGCCGAAGGCGCTTTCAAATCGTTCGTGCCGGTGGTCTCGCGGCCTCCGAGCGCGCCGTCTGCTTCGCCCGCTGCCGAAAAGTCTGGCGATTGGACGCTGTTGCTGATCATTCTGGGCGTTGCGGCTCTGGCGCTTGTCCTGGGCGCTCTCTACCTGCTCTTGCAGCGCCGCAAGCCCGCGTAGGGCGGCCGGGATTACAAATTGCCGCGCGTAGAGCCACGATGTTAAAATTTTACTTACAGCAGCCCGTGCTTATAGATGGAAGAGCAGTCAATCGAACCCCTTAGCGATCAACTGCATCTAAAGGCTGTACCAAAAAGGAAGTGGTGATAATAATGATTAGCAAAACCAGAACCCTTGTATCGGCATTCATAATGACGGTGTTTCTGGGCGTGGCGGCGGGCGCGCAGCAGGACTTGAGCTTTATGACGCCCGACGGCGAGACGGTCACTTTATCGGGGGCGCGTGGCAAGGTCGTTGTGCTGCTTTTTGGCGGAGTGCAGGACCCACAGTGCCGCGAAGAGTTCAAGGCTCTTGAATCGCTCGCAGAGCGTTACAGGGGCAAGGACGTAAAGATCTTCTGGGTCAGTGTCGACTCTATGAACGAGGCGAACAATGACCGGCTGAGGGCTCCGTGCGGGCCAGCCGGTTCCGTCGTCGTCTTACGCGACCAGAACCGCGCCGCCTTCAAGCGTTACAGCGGTAAGATCGCGCAGTTGCCGACGATAGTCGTCCTCAACCCGCAGGGCGAGCTTCACGGCCAGCCGCGCGGCGGCTTTAATCCAAACTCTGAATTTATCAACAACCTGGCCTCGACCATCGACAGCCTGCTCAAGCCCTAATCGCATACGCACTGGACGGACAAGCGCCGGGCTCCTCAAAAAGCCCGGCGCTTTGCTTTTCTCGCCGTCTCTCTGATAAAAATTGATGCGATGACAATCGAAAGAAGTCCCGTCGGTCTGCTCTCATACTTTGAAGAGAAGCAAGACGAGATGCTCGCCTTTATCCGGTGGCTGGTCGAGCAAGAGTCCATGTCGCGCGACGCGGAGGCCACGCGCCGCATAGCTGAAAACCTCGCCCAGAGGCTCGCGGGCATGGGTCTGGCGGTCGATATGTTTAACGACCCGCGCTACGGTTCAACTTTGCGAGCGCGCCACTCATGTGAAAAAGACGAGCCGTCGCTTCTGGTCGTAGGCCATCTCGACACCGTCTGGCCCTTGGGCACGCTTGCCGCGCGGCCATTTCGCGTTGACGAGGGCCGCGCGTTTGGCCCCGGCATATTCGATATGAAATCGGGCGTAGCGATAGCCACGCACGCCCTCGACGCGATCATCCGGCTCGGCCGCAGCGTAAAACGCAGCGTCGTGCTTTTGATGACCTGTGACGAAGAGACGGGAAGCCATTTCTCTCGCGAGATTATCGAGAGCGAAGCGCGTCAGGCGCGGGCGGCGCTCGTGCTTGAGCCGCCTATTCCCGGCGGCACTATCAAGACCGCGCGCAAAGGCGTCGGGGAGTTTGAGCTGGTAATAAAAGGCCGCCCGGCTCACGCGGGGAATGACCCCCGCGCAGGCATAAGCGCGATCACCGAACTCGCGCACCAGATCATCGCCATCAACCGGATGAGCGATTACGAGCGGGGGACTACTCTCAACGTAGGCACAGTGCATGGCGGCGTCCTGTCGAACGTCATCGCGGCAGAGGCGCGCGCCAGCGTAGATATGCGTTACAGGACATTGGAAGAAGGCAACCGCATTACTGAGGCGATGGCCTCGCTCACCCCTGTGCTCGAAGGGGCGCGGCTCGAAGTTCGCGGAGGAATAAATCGCCCGCCGCTTGTTCGCACGCCGGAGATCGGCGCGCTTTTCGAGCACGCTCGCACGCTCGCCTCGGAGTTAGGGTTCGAGTTGAAAGAAGGGTCGGTCGGCGGAGGCTCCGACGGCAACTTTATAGCGGCGCTTGGCGTGCCGGTGCTCGACGGCCTCGGCGTGGACGGAGCGGGCGCGCACGCCGAACACGAGCACATAATAATCGATGACATCCCGCGCCGGGCCGCGCTGCTTGCGCGGCTGATCGAAACGATCTAGGCGATCACTGTCAAAGCGCGGCGGTCTTTTTTGGCGAGCGTCATACCTGCGCTATATCCGACTGGCGCAGTAGCTCGTTATGAACTTCGATCACGCGCTGGCGCGTCTCATCAAGCGTGCCCGATGTGTCGATCTCGTAATCCCCGTAGCGGCGTTTCTCTTCCGAAGACATCTGCGCGGCTACTCTCATCTCCGCCTCTTCGCGTGTCAGCGCATTGCGATTCATCAATCGCGTTATTTGAGTCTCGCGGTCACAGAAGACCACTATGAGCTTATCGAACCTCTTGTAGCCGCCCGACTCTATCATGAGCGCCGCATCGACTACGCTGATACGCGCGCGGCCTTCGGCTTCTACCTCGGCCAGCAGCCTGTTCTGCTCTTCGATCACTCGCGGGTGGACTATCTCGTTTAGACGTTTGCGCCGCGCGGGGTCCGCAAATACGATCGCGCCGAGGCGTGCGCGGTCAATCGTCCCGTCTTCTCGAAGAATCCGGCTGCCGAACTCCGCGACCGTATCGCGATAGGCCTCTCGCCCCGGCTCCATAACCGAGTGCGCGATCTTGTCCGCGTCAAAAGTCGCGCAGCCGAGATCGGCGAGGACCGAAAGCACAAAGCTCTTGCCGACCGCTATGCTGCCCGTGAGACCTACCTTCAACATAAGAACTATTCCCAGTGCTCGGGCGGCGACTGCGCTTCCGTCAGCTTGCCGAGAGCGGTCTTGCCGCCAAAGGCTGTGACGATCTTTTCATCAAGGTCGTCGGCCACTCTCGCTATCGCGCTAAGGCTTGCGTACAGCTCTTCGCTGTCCATCGTATCGCCCAAAATCGTGTGCGTCAGCAGCACAGTCCCTTTGCCATCCTTACCTATCACAAGCCCGAACCCGCCCAGCACCAGTCTCAGGTTATAAGTGAGCAGATAGCGCATCAGCTCCTCGGTAACCTCGATGTCTGCGACGACGTAAGAGAAGACCTCGACGCCCGCTCGCTTCTCGCCAATCGCAAAAACGCGGGCGTAGACAAAGGTCGTTCCTTCCTGCATGGTGAAGGTGTCATCCATGACCTTCACGTTCACCTCGCCGAACATCTCGTGCAGGAAATCGCGCGTCTTCTCGTAGACTTTTCGGTGAGCCTCTGTCTTGAATTTCATGCCCGGTTCAGCCTCGATTCGCGTGCGGGTCGCTGTGAAGCTCGACTCTCACCTGATTGTTCTCGACACTGATAATCACCTCGGCCCGCCTGGCAATGGGGTTACGGTCGATGCGAAGCTCTGTAAAGGGTATCACAATCGTCTCTTGCCAGAGGCGTTCAAGGTGCGCAAGGCTCTTGCGCTCGGCCGCGAGCCTGTCGGCAAAAAAGCTCGCAAGCTCACCGCCCATTTTTATCACGACGGGCTGCGCCGCCGAGAGCCGCTCGCCCAGCGCGTCGAGCCGCTCTCGGATTATCTGCTCTGTGGCCGCGCGGTCGAGGACCAGAAACTCTATCACCTCATCAATCGCCGCAAACAACGATTCGGCAAGGCCGAAGTTTGCCTTCCGCTCGCGTATCAGCGAGCCGGTCGCAAACGACCCCGTGGTCGCGCGTCGCTCTTCGCTCTCCTCAGTGTGAGCGAAAAAACCTACGTGCACGGGCTTGTTCGATTCGCTAACCTGTGAGAGCGACATGACGACAGTCGTATTTGAGAGCGAGATTCGCGAGCCCGCAGCGTCCGTGAACCGGCCTTGCTCGAACGCTTCGCCCAGGAATTGCTGGACGACCGGGTGCGCCATGTCGATATTGCGAAAATAGAGAACTGAATGCGGGTTGTCTTCGGCGGCCTTCGATAATAGGCCGCTGCGGTCGCCGTAGCCGACGTAGCCCGGTTCTGCGCCGATCAACCGGGATATGGACCAGCTCTCTGTAAACTGGCTCATGTCGAATTCGATCATCTTCTGCGCGGAGCCGTAAAGAAATTTCGCAAGACCTGTGGCCATCTCGTGTTTGCCCACGCCTTCCGGCCCGACGAACAGGAACACCCCGTCGGGCTGTTCGGGCCTCAGCTCAAGCTTGAGCTTTGCGATGCGGGCGACACGTGCGACGTCGCGCGCGGCGCGCGATTGTCCCGGCACGGCCGATTGAAGGAACTCTTCGAGACGCTCAAGCCGTGTGGCGGGGTCTTCGTCCATGATCTCAAGCGGCAGCCCCGTTGTCTCCGAAAGCGTCTCGGTGACGCTGTCGCGGGTCAGGCGGTCGTGCCCGGCCATGGTCGCTTTGGCAGCGGCGCGGTCGAGCAGGTCGAACGCCTTGTCCGGGAAGCTGCGCGAGTGCAGGTAGCGGTCGGCCATGTCGACTATCAGCGCGATGACTTCATCATCAATCGTCACGCCGTGGTAGGACTCAAACGAGCTGCGCGATTGTTGAAGGATTCGATACGTCTCTTCGGGCGAGGGCTCTTCGATGGTTATGGTGCTGAACCTGCGCGCCAGCGCTTCGTTGCGTGCGATGTATTTGTAGTACTCGGCCAGCGTGGTCGCGCCGATGCAGGTGATCTCGCCTTTGGAAAGAGACGACTTCAGAAGGTTCGCAATGTCGCCTGTCCCGCCCGACCCGCCCGCGCTCAGGAGCGTGTGTATCTCATCGAAGAAGAGGATCACATCGCCCGCCCGCCGCACTTCGTCGAGCAATCGCTTGAGCCGTTCTTCGAGGTCGCCGGCAAACTTCGCGTCCGCCAACAGCCTCAGCCGCGACACCTCAAGTATCCGCTTCCCTTTGAGCCGCGAAGGCACGCGGCCCTCGCACAACTGTGCGGCCACGGCGGTTACGAGCGCCGTCTTTCCGACGCCCGGCTTGCCTATCAGCACAGGGTTGTTCTTTAGCTTGCGGCAGAGCGTCTCAAGCACCGCCGTTATCTCGCGCTCGCGCCCCACAAAAGGGTGCATAGCCGTGGCGGTCGATTCTTCGGCAAGGTCGCAGCAGAAGTCTTTAAAGGCCCCCGCAAGCTCGCGCCGCGTGGCTGATTCGGAAGCGGCAGGCTTATCTTCGAGCTTGAAATCGCCTTTTGCGCGGGCAGCCGTGAAAAGCTCGATGGAGCGGGCATAAAAATCGTCCGTATCGCCGAGCGCCTCTTTGACCGACTCGGTCGCAAGAACAGCGCGCAGCAGGTGAAGCTCCGAAGCCTTGTCGAGATTGTCGGCCCCGGCCCACCGGCCTGCTTCCTGTATCACCGCCTGTGTCTCTTTGGGGATTACTATCGAATCGGCGCGGCCTGCGTAGCGAGCGCCGAGCGCGGCCACAGCCGCATCTTTGAGCGCCGCGCCCTCGTTCCCAGATGCGGCTTGAACGTCTGCCGACAGGCTCGCAAAAAGCGCCACAAGTATGTGAAGCGGCGACAGCACCCCGCCCTGCGCGCCCGCCAGTTGCCTCGCGCTATCGAACACCGCGCGCGCCTGCGCGCCGAGTAAGTTTAGTAGCTCTTCTTTCTGCATTCGAATGCGCCGCCTGCGTACCGCCACCCGCCTTACTGTATGGTCTCGGAGCTTACGAAAGGTTTTGCCTCGTTGATGACCGTCACGGGCAGGATGAACTCCGCGAACAATGAAGAGTTGATAAGCGTCTGCACAACGTAGTTCCCGGCGTTTGCGAAGCTGACGTTGGCAAAGATAGTCACGTTATCGGCATACCCGTCGGGCGGGATCTGGAACGGCGAAGGCGGCGAGACCGCGATGGGCTGCGAGCGGTCAGGTGTCAGTATGCGGACCTCTGAGAGGTAGTGCCCTTCGCCCGACCAGTGATTGAGCACGGCGATCTTGAGCAGCGTCACGGGCAGTTGCGGAACCTGCACCGTATAGAGCATGCCCATCAGGCTCAGCTTGTGATTGATCTCAAGGCGCACGTCTTCACAGACGATTGTGTAGTGAAGGTGCAGTTTGGATGCTGTTTGTTGAGACATCGACTTTCTCGCTTTCCTGTCGGGAGAAATAAATATCTCACAGGGGTCGGCTCTGTTCAACCAATCGCTCACACAAAGAAAAAGGGCCGGTGGTTGGACCGGCCCTTGAGTTTGACTTGAGTCGCTTTCGGCTACGGGTTGCCGCCGCAGTTGCAGGAATTGTTTCTAATATCCCTGTCGGTGATCGAGCACAAATTGACCCCCGATATTTGCAGCGAGCCGGAACCCTTCTTGGTTGTGCCGTCCACACGGCCTGTGACCCTCCTGCCCGCAGGGGTGTGCGAAAGCGTTATGATGCTTCCTTGCTTGTTGACCGTTCCCGTGCCGGTGTATGACGTCCCGTTGCAGCAGAAGATGTAATCTCCCGTGAACGAGTTGAACAACAACACCGTGCCCGCGTTCGTGTCGTCTTGCAAGCATACATCAAAGACATTCACCTGGAAGCTGCACATCGCAGTGTTCCCAGCCGTGTCCGTGGCCGTGCAGTTTACAGTCGTCGGGCCTACAGGGAACATCGAGCCTGACGGCGGGTTGCAGACCACCGAAGCGACCGCGCAGTTATCCATCGCTGTGGGCAGCGGGTAATTGACGGTGCCGGCCGGCTGGCCCGGTCCCGGCGTAGTGCCTACCACGTTGGCCGGGCAGGTGATGGTTGGCGCTACAGGGTCAACCGTCGTCTGAGCCGACGCCATGTTATTGGTCGTGTCAGGGTCAGGTATCGAGCTCGCAGCCTGTACCGTGTTGGTTATCACGGTGTGATGCGCCGTTCCCGCGTTGACCTTGACGACTATCGTAAACATCGCCGTCTCGTCGTCGGCCACACTCGCCTTCGAGAACTGCACGTTACCCGTGCCGCCAACCATCGGCGTCATAACCCCCCAGCCCATCGGTGCCGCTGCCGACACGAACGTCGTGTTTGCAGGGACCGTGTCTGTGACGGTCGTCATCAGGCCCGGCCCAGGTCCGTTGTTTACGAAGCTCACCGTGTAGGTGATGTTTCCGTTAACACAGACAGGGTCTGGCGAATCTGACTTCGTGACCGCGAGATCGGCCTGCGCGATGACCGTGGTTGTCGCCGTGCTCGTGTTGTTTGCCATATTAGGATCGGTCGTCGCAGTCGTCGCCGTCGCCGTGTTGGTTATGGTCGAGTTATGCGGCGCGTTGGCGTTGACGTTGACCACTATCGTAAAGACCGCCGTCTCGCCAGCCACTACCGTCCCTTTAGTGAACGACACGGTGGTGCCGGTTGAGCCGACCGCAGGCGCGGTGGTCGTCCAGCCCGTGCCCGTAGTCACCGTCGCCGATACGAACGTGGTCATCGCCGGAACAATGTCGCTCACGTTTACGGTCTGAGCGTCACTCGGCCCGTTGTTCACGAAGTTGATCGTGTAAGTCAGGTTGTTGGTAGCAACAACCGGGTCTGGCGAATCGGTCTTGACTACCGCCAGATCGGCGCTGGTTATGACCGCGGTCATCTCGCTGTCACTGTCATTACCCGCGTTGGTGTCGGTCGTCGCCGTCGTCGCCGTCGCCGTGTTGGTTATGGTCGCTCCGCTTGCGGTGTTGGAGTTCACCTTGACGACGATTGTAAAGACCGCCGTTTCGGTCGCACCGACCGTAGCCTTCGAGAAGACGACGTTGCCAGTGCCGCCGACCGCAGGCGCGGTGGTCGTCCAGCCCGTGCCCGTAGTCACCACTGCCGACACGAACGTGGTGTTCGCGGGTACGGCATCGGTAACCGCTACGGTCTGAGCGTCACTCGGCCCGCTGTTCGAGAAGTTGATCGTGTAGGTCAGGTTCGCACCGGCCGCTACAGGATCGGGCGAATCGGTCTTGACTACCGCCAGATCGACGCGGGTTATGACCGCAGTTGTGGCCGTCCCCGTGTTGTTGCCTGGCGTCGGGTCGACCGTGTCGCTCGCCCCCACGGCGCTGTTGGTGATGGTAGCCCCGTTCGCGGTGTTGGCGTTGACCTTGACCACTACTGTAAACGTGGCCGTCTCGCCCGGCGTCACCGTGCCCTTGGAGAAGACGGTATTGCCGCTGCTTGCGCCGACGCCCGGAGCCGAAGTAGACCAGCCTGTTCCTGTCGCCACCATTGCCGAAACGAACGTGGTGTTGGCAGGTACAGCGTCGGTCACGGTTACGTTCTGAGCGTCACTCGGCCCGTTGTTTGTAAAGCTGATCGTGTATGTGATGTCGTTTCCGGCGATCACAGGATCAGGCGTGTCGGTCTTGGTTACGAGCAGATCAGCCCTGGTCTGGACTGTCGTCGTAGCCGTAGCCGTATCGTTGCCCGGAGTCAGATCGTCTGTCGTCGTGTCAGCCGTGACCGAGTTCGTTATCGTCGCCCCGTTCGCCGTGTTGGCGTTGACGTTGACGACAATTGTGAACGTGGCGGTCTCGCCTGAAATCACCGTAGCCTTCGAGAAGACTATGTTGCCGGTGCCGCCGACCGCCGGGGCCGCAGTAGACCAGCCCGTGCCCGTTGTGACCACTGCCGACACGAACGTGGTGTTCGCGGGTACGGCATCGGTCACGGTAACAGTCTGAGCGTCACTCGGCCCGTTATTTACGAAGCTGATCGTGTAGGTGATGTTTTGACCAGCGTTGACAGGGTCGGGTGAATCGGTCTTCGTCACCGCCAGATCGGCCTGCGCGACAATGTTTGTCGTGGCCGTGCCGGTGTTGTTTGACGAGTCAGGATCAACCGTCGTGCTTGAGGCGGTCGCCGAATTTGTGATGATCGCGCCGCTCGCCGTATTACTGTTGATCTTGACCACTATTGTAAACGTGGCCGTCTCGCCGTTTGTAACCGACGCCTTCGTGAAGTTGACGCTGCCAGTACCGCCGGGCGCGGGCGAGTTGGTTGTCCAGCCCGTGCCTGTCGTCACCGTCGCCGATACGAACGTGGTGTTCGCAGGTACGGTATCAGCTACGTCGACGCTCTGTGCGAAGCTCGGCCCGTTGTTTACGAAGCTGATCGTGTAGGTGATGTTGGTTCCAGCCGCCGCCGGGTCGGGCGAATCCGACTTGGTGACCGCAAGATCGGCACGCGCCTGGACCGTAGTCGTCGCCGTGCCGGTGTTGTTTGTCGGATCAGGATCGGTTGTCGTCGAAGCGCCGACGGCCGAGTTGGTTATTATCGTGCCGTCTGCGGTGTTCGGGTTGACCTTGACTACGATTGTAAAGGTAGCGGTCTCACCGGCCACAGCCGTGCCCTTCGAGAAGACGACGTTACCGGTGCCGCCGACCGCCGGGGCCGAAGTAGACCAGCCCGTGCCTGTCGTCACCATCGCCGATACGAACGTGGTGTTTACAGGCACGCCGTCCGTCACGGTAACAGTCTGAGCGTCACTCGGCCCGTTGTTTACGAAGCTGACCGTGTAGGTCAGGTTGTTGCCCGCGAAGACCGGGTCAGGTGAATCGGTCTTCATCACGACCAGGTCAGCGCGTGTGATCACGCTTGTCATAGTCGAGCTAGAGTTATTGCCACTGACCGGGTCGGTTGTCGTGGTCGAGGCAGAGGCCGTGTTACTGATTGTCGCCCCGCTGGCCGTGTTGCTTGGGACGTTGACCGTGATCTCGAAAGTCGCAGTCTCTCCCGCCGCAACCGTACCCTTGGTGAAGCTCACAGTGCCGGTCATCCCTACGCCTGGAGTCGATGGAGTCCACCCCATTCCGCTTATCACGAAAGCGGACACGAACGTGGTGCCCGAAGGAACCATGTCGCTTACGTTGACCATCTGAGCGTCACTCGGCCCGTTGTTTGTAAAGTTGATCGTGTATGTGATGTTCGAGCCCGCGATCACAGGGTCAGGTGAATCGCTCTTCGTCACCGAAAGATCGGCTTGAGTTATAACAGCCGTCATCGCCGTCGATGTGTTGTCCATCGGGTCAGGGTCAGCCGTGTCGCTTGCGGCGATAGCCATGTTGACTATGGTTTCGCCGTTTGCGGTGTTGGCGTTGACCTTGACGACGATTGTAAAGACAGCCGTCTCGCTGCTGCCAATCGCCGCTTTCGAGAAGACGACGTTACCGGTGCCGCCGACCGCCGGGGCCGAAGTAGACCAGCCCGTGCCTGTCGTCACCGTCGCCGATACGAACGTGGTGTTCGTAGGCACGGCGTCGGTTACGGTGACGTTGCTTGCGCCACCCGGCCCGGCGTTGGCGAAGTTAATGGTGTAGGTGATGTTCTGGCCTGCGATGACCGGGTCAGGCGAATCGGTCTTCAGGACTGACAGATCAGCCTGCGCCTGTATGTCGGTGGTCGCGGTCGCGGTGTTGTTCGATGAATTGGGATCGGTTGTCGTAGTCGCAGCCGTCGCCGTGTTCGTTATGATTGAACCTGTCGCCGTGTTTGCGTTGACATTGACGACGATTGTAAATACAGCCGTCTCGCCAGCGGGAACCATCGCCTTCGAGAAGACTATGTTGCCGGTGCCGCCGACTGCCGGGGCCGAAGTAGACCAGCCCGTGCCTGTCGTCACCACTGCCGATACGAACGTGGTGTTCGTAGGCACGGCGTCAGTCACAGTCACGGTGTTGGCATCACTCGGCCCGTTGTTTACGAAGTTGATCGTATAGGTGATGTTTGTGCCCGCGAAAGCAGGGTCTGGCGAATCGGTCTTGGTGATTGCCAGGTCGGCCTGCATGTTAACCGTAGTCGTCGCCGTGCCGGTGTTATTGCCGGGCGTCGGATCGGTCGTCGCGCTTGCCGCAACGGCATTGTTGGTTATTGTCGCACCGTCCGCCGTATTCGAATTGACCTTGACTACGATTGTGAACGTGGCCGTCTCACCAGCGGCAACAGGCGTCTTGGAGAAGACTATGTTGCCGGTGCCGCCGACCGCCGGGGCCGCAGTGGACCACCCCATGCCGGTCGTCACCACCGCCGACACGAACGTGGTGTTGGCAGGTACCGCGTCGGTTACGGTCACCATCTGAGCGTCCGACGGGCCGTTGTTTACGAAATTGACCGTGTAGGTGATGTTGTTGCCTGCCGATACCGGGTCAGGCGTATCGACCTTTGTAACCATCAGGTCAGCCTGCGTGGCTACGGTGGTGGTAGCGGTACCGCTATCATTCGACGAATCGGGGTCGGTCGTCGTGGTCGCGGCCGTCGCCGTGTTGGTTATCGTCGCGCCGTTCGCCGTGTTGGCATTGACGTTGACGACGATTGTAAACGTGGCCGTCTCGCCAGCGGCAACAGGCGTCTTGGAGAAGACTATGTTGCCGGTGCCGCCGACCGCCGGGGCCGCAGTAGACCAGCCCGTGCCGGTCGTTACCACTGCCGATACGAACGTGGTGTTAGCGGGCACGGCGTCTGTCACAGTCACCATCTGAGCGTCCGACGGGCCGTTGTTTACAAAGTTGACCGTGTAGGTGATGTTATTACCCGCCGTCACAGGATCGGGCGAGTCGCTCTTTGTCACCGCCAGATCAGCCCTTGTTTGGACTGTGGTCGTAGCCGTGCCTGTGTCGTTGGTGTTGTCCGGGTCAGGGTTGGTTGTTGCGGCAGTAGCCGAGTTAGTGATGACAGTACCGGCTGCGGTGCTGGCATTTACCTTCACCACAATCGTGAATACCGCCGTCTCTCCGCTCGGAACCATCGCCTTCGAGAATACGACGTTGCCGGTGGCACCGACCGCCGGTGCCGCCGTAGACCAGCCCGTGCCCGTTGTGACCACTGCTGAAACGAACGTGGTGTTCGCGGGTATGGCATCGGTCACGGTCACCATCTGGGCCGTTGCAGGCCCGTTGTTTACAAAGTTGACCGTGTAGGTGATGTTTTGACCGGCGTTGACAGGGTCTGGCGAATCCGACTTGGTGACCGCGAGATCGGCCTGCGCAATGACGGTAGTCGTCGCCGTGCCGGTGTTATTACCCGGTGTGGGATCGGTCGTCGTGCTTGCCGCAACGGCATTGTTGGTTATTGTCGAGTTATGAACGGCGTTACCGTTGACGTTGACGACGATTGTAAAGACCGCCGTCTCACCGACGGGAACCGTCGCCTTCGAGAAGACGACGTTACCGGTGCCGCCGACCGCCGGGGCCGCCGTAGACCAGCCCGTGCCCGTTGTGACCACCGCCGACACGAACGTGGTGTTAGCGGGCACGGCGTCGGTCACGGTCACGTTCTGAGCGTCCGACGGGCCGTTGTTTACGAAATTGATCGTATAGGTGAGGTTCTGGCTTGCGATCACAGGATCGGGCGTGTCGGTCTTCGTCACTGCCAGATCGGCCTGCGTCGCTACTGTGGTCGTAATCGTCGAAGCGTCGTTGGCTGTGGGATTGGGCGAGGTAGTCGCGGCCGTCGCCGTGTTGGTTATGGTCGTGCCGTTTGCGGTGCTGGCATTTACCTTCACCACAATCGTGAATACAGCCGTCTCTCCGCTCGGAACAGGCGTCTTGGAGAAGACTATGTTGCCGGTGCCGCCGACCGCCGGGGCCGAAGTAGACCAGCCCGTGCCTGTCGTCACCACTGCTGATACGAACGTGGTGTTAGCAGGTACCGCGTCGGTCACGGTCACGTTCTGAGCAGCCGACGGGCCGTTGTTTACAAAGTTGACTGTGTAAGTGATGTTATTGCCCGCCGCCACAGGATCGGGCGTGTCGGTCTTCGTCACCGCAACGTCCGCAACGTCGAGAGGCGTGCACGTCGGGTCGTTGGGCGCGCCTGTGTCAGGGTCGTTGGTCACGAGACTGATGCCGCCGTCGGCTGTGATATTACCCTGGTTGCATACCTGCACGACATTCTGCGGCACAGGGTTGTTGATCGTGACTCTGAACTTGATTACCACACTCTTTGCTGCTGGCAGAGTGTTGATCGTTCGGCTTACGTCGGTTGCCATCATCGGCGCGAAGGCTTTGCCTCGCGGCATGCTGAGCATCGCGTGTGTGGGTTGAACTGTTCCGCTCCCGAATCCCGCCTTGATAAAGCCGTGGCTCAATCCGTAGTAAGCGGCATTGACGAAGCTATTTTGAGAGCCCGAACCCGCGTTCTCTGAGGCGGGCGTCGTCGAGATGATCGACTGGCCGGTCGGCAACAGCGTGGATGCCGGGGCCTGGCCGGTCTTCAAAATCTCCTCGACGGGCTCAGGAAGCGGCGTCGGTCTTACGACAGGACCGATTGGCGTGCGGCGCGTTCCCGGCTCAAGCACTCTCTGGTCGAGCGAGTACCTGTTTATCGAGCGCTTCGTCCAGTCGTGCTCGATCACGTAATTGAGCGCGCGCGAAACGGCTGTAAAGAGGTCTATCTGTGTGAGAGCCTGGCTCGTCTGTTTCGCCCTGATCCAGTTGCCTGAACCGACCTCGAACTCTGAATCTTCGTCAGGAGTCGAGTCGATGAACCAGCCGAAATCTGCCGCGCTCTCGTCGATTATGACACGGTCGGGTGTGGTCACGACCAGTTGGTCGTCGGGCAGGTCTGCGACTTCGAACTGGACCGCCTGGAGGCGTGCCATGTCTTCTGCCGAGACGCCCATCGCTCTCCACCGCTCAATCGCGGCCTGAACGACAGGGGTTATGTAGCCGAGTTGTATCGCCGAAGCGCCTCTGGCATTACTGACGTTTTCGGGCGCAAACAGTATGTCTCTGTAGACGCGTTCTTGCGGCCCCGCCTTATCAAAGTCTTTCTTGAGGCTGCTGGCCTGCGCCGCGTCGAATACGAGCTGCGCGTTCGCGGGCAGTGTGCAGGCCGCGCCGCCTATGAAACCGCCGCCGGTCGGCACTGTGTTCGATGCCGCCGCCGTGGTCAAGGTGTTTCGCGCGCTGAGATACGCCACAACCGCCGCGTCGTTGTTGTTCGCGCCGCCGTAGCCGGGCAGCCTGACGGTCGTCGCCTGTCGCTGGCGGAGCCTTATGTCGGCGTTGTTTGGCGAAACGGTCCCTTTACCGCCGCCGGCGACATTGTTCGCCAGCGCCCCCGCGCCGCCGATGTCAAAGCATGATGTGAAGTTGTCCGCAATTACCGTCCCATGATTCAGGTGGATCGCGTTGAAGTCGGTGTTGATGGTGCCAGGAGTGTTGACCGAGTTGCCGGTGACGACGGCGTTGATGTTCGTCGCCGCGCCCATCGAGTCGCCAACCTGAAGCAGGATTCCGTGGTTGTTGTACTGGCGGACATCGTTGTTCTTGATGTTTATCGAGTGGGTGCCGCCCGCGCTTATGACGAAGGCGATGCCGCTGCCCGATTTCGAGCCGGAGTTCGCAGTTGCAGCAACCCCGATGTCGTTGTTGTCTATCTTGCCTGAGCTTACTACTCCGTTATTGCCGCCGGAAACCGCAAGGGCGGCTCCGTCTGCGTCTCTGAATGAGTTGTTGGCGATGTTATAGGTGAAGGTCGCACCGGTCGATCCGGCTATTGAAAACGTCGTGCCGCCGCCGCCGCTGACTATGGCCGTGTTGTTGTTCGTCAGCGTGTTGCCGGTGAAGATCAAATCCAAAACGCCTGTGCCGATGACATCTGTCTGCACGAGTTCACCGCGAGCGTTTGTGAAGGTGCTGTTCTGGACCGTGGCGTTGAGCGTAGCGGTTCCGCCCGACTGGATGAAGAGAGCGTCAGCGCCGGTCGTGGTGCTGTTGGTCCCGAAGGTCACGCCGCTGATCGTTATGCGATTGAGCGTGCCGCTTGTGTTGACGAGGCGGAATATGTCTTCGACGCTGCCGCCTATCGTGCCGCCGGTGATCGAGGCCGAGCCTAGCAATTGAGTAAAGCTCACAGGCGCTTCATCAAAAGCGTCATTCGTTCCCATCGTGCCGTTGACGTTCGTGTTCGACATCGTAAACCCGTTGACGTTATCGCCACGGATGCCGAAGTTCTGGTGCGTCCCGCTTATATTCATGTTCGCAATCGTGATTGCGTTCGCGTTTACGAGCCTGATACCTGTTCCGCCTGTCGTGCCGTCGCCGCCGGTTGTGCCGTTTATCGTCCCGCCGTTTGACGTGAACCCTGTGCCCGAAACGTGCTCAAGGCGTATGCCGTTGGGCGAGTTGCTCGACGATACGGTCGAAAAGACCATGTTGATCGGGGTTCGGTTTGCGTTGTCGATACCGATTACTTCCACGGGCGTGTTGTTGGTCGTCGTGACCGTGCTTCCGGTAGCGACTGTGAGCAGGCCCGTATTCGCGCTCGCCTGCAAGCCCCTCTGGCCGGAGTCGGGGGTGATGTCGAGGTCGCCGAAAGTGATCGGGCCGGTGTTGCCTCCTAAGAATACGCCGGTCCCGGCTGAGCTGTTGACCACGGTGTTTCCAAAGCTCATGGTCGCGCCCGAAGTGCTGATGGTTATACCCGCGCCGCCCGAGTTTTGGATGTTGGTCGAGCCTGACGTGACTGTCCCGCCGACGGTCGTCAGCAATATTCCGTTCGTGCCGCTTGTAGATTCAAGCGAGGTAAAGCCCGTTCCGGCGACCGTGCCGGTCGTGAGTGACAGCGCGCGCCCCCCGCCGTTGAGCGTCACGGTCTTGACCGTGAGAGTCCCGAAATTTAAGCCGGTAATATCGGTCCCCGTGGCGCTTGAATCGCCGATGGTCAACCCCTTGACGTGGTTATCCATCGCGAGCGTGACCACGTTACCCGTATTAGTGATGACAGGGTTGGTGGCTACGCCGGGGAAGGGAAGGCTTCCCGGAGGCGGCGTCACGCCGCTTTCCGTCGTCAGGTCGACGCCCTGGCCGATCAGTTTCTGCATGTTGAGAAGCGTAAGACTGCCCGTGTAGTTGCCGGAATAAAGGAATATAAAATCGCCCGGATCATCGGCGGCGGTCGAGTTGAAAGCCGCTATGCTGTTAAAAGGCGAGCTCAGGCGACCGTCGCCGCCCGCAGGCGCGCTGTCGTCTATGAACCAGAACATGTCTGCGACGTTGAGGGTCACCGTGGCGGTGTCTGTCAACCCGCCGGGATCGGTGACGGTATAGGTGAACGTGTCGGTCCCTGTGAATCCGGGCGGCGGGTTGTATGTGAAGCTGCCGTCGGCGTTGACCGTTACGTTGCCGCCGTTGGTGCTCGTCGTAGGCCCGCTCGCCGTGAGCGTATCACCGTCAGGGTCCTGGTCGTTTGCGAGGACACCCGGCGCGGCAATCGTCCTCTGCACGTTGCCCGTAATGGCGTAAGTGTCGTTGAGCGCGACGGGAGTAGTCGTCACCGAGCCGGGGACGAACGTCGTATTGGCGTCGACCATGTCCGTGAACTGCACGTTGGTCGCCGGGTCCGGCCCGCCGTTGGTTATCGTGACCGTGTATTCGAGCGTGTCGCCAGGGTCCGCCTTACCATCGCCGTCGACATCTGTAAAGATGGCGTCCGTCTTGGTGGCGCTAAGCGAAGGCGCCATCGGCGCGGGCGCGCCGGGCGAGGCCGACGTATTTATCAGGGCCGGTATTATCACCGCTGCTGCTGCTGTCATCAAAAAGACCAGAGCTATTATAATAGTCTTTGATGAACGGAATGATTTTGCTGATGATTTCATGACCTACTCCTTAATTTTTCTTATGCCTCAGCCTGCGCTCCGGGCGACACAGGGTTGTTATCTATGGATAGTTGTAAGTACACGGGCATCGTTGACAGGGATTTGATGATGGCAAAGCTGCCGCCAAACCCTTCGCTTTCAGGGCTGCTGGAGATCACGTAGCCAGGTGGACGGATAGTCAAAGTAGTCAAAGTAACACCCTGCTTGCTCATTGTCTCCGTTGTCGAGTTAGGAGCCACAATGATCTTACTCAAACGCTTTGGAGGCTTGTGTAGGGGCGATCAAAATGCGCTCTCAGATATTGCTCTTTGAGTTTAGAACTTCAGAAATATTACAGAGACTCAAATGCGAGCGTAAGTTTGTCCCATTCTTGGAAAAAAAGCAAATGATATTTCGTCTCCTGTGAAGTAGCTCACAGACCTTTGTTGGGGGGGCATAAAGAACCCGGACTGGAACCGCTCCGGCAAGCAGAACAATGCGAGTTGTCAAATTTTCAATCGAAGCGGGCGAGAGGCTGGTCTTTTGGGCCAGCCTCTCATCCGATCTCAGCCTCGGGGCGGAAAAACGCCCTGTAGCGCGATACAGAAATAGAAGGTCAGGTACGGCTGCAGGTTGTTGTGCGGCTGGTCGCCGCCCGCGGGCGTCAACGCTTCGGGAGCCATCCCCACGAGCGTTGCGGTCGTCGAGTAGGCGTTGGCCTGTGACGATTTTGCCAGCGTGCGATTCGGCGTAGGGATGTTCAAATCGCCGTCGTCGAGACTGCCGCGCAACGCGTGCGAGTGCGAAGGTATCTCGGACTCCAAAAGCGTCACGGTCTCCGACCCGCCCGTCTCGCCCAGGTCGTGCAAGGAAAGGCCCGGCCCCTGCCCCGGATGCATGGGCGCGCGGCCCTGCAAGTCCGGAAGCGCGAAGTTAGATTTGCCATTGCCTCCGTAAGTCGTGCCGAGAAGCGAGAACAGCGCAGTATTTTGCGAAAGAGGCAGCAACTGCCCGTCACACCATGCCCAGCCCTTCGGCGCGAAGTTGAACGGAAAGATTCGTATTTCAGCTACAAACGGATCTGCCATGAAAATCTCCTTAGTTTCAAAAGAGTGAAATGTCGAACGGGTCATCCAAAAGCAACAGAACGACGGCCCGCCGTCAGATCAAGTCGGAGACGGGAAAATCCCGAACAATGAAATGATGAAATCGACGCACAGGTATGGTTGAAAGTTCGTGTGCGGCTGGCTCCCGCCTACAGGGCCTACGGCCTGGGGCGACATGTTGAGCGTCGGCGCGTCTTCGATGTAGATCGTTATCGCGCCCGTGTTCCTGGCCACCACGTTGTTGGCTGCGTTGGGCGATGTCCCGTTGTTTGTAGACGCGAGCAGCGCGTGAGAGTGCGCGGGTATCTGGTTGACCGTGAGCGTGATCTCTTCGGCCCCCCCTGTCTCTGCCAGGATGAACCCGTTCCCCTGATGAATAGGGATGCGCCCCCTCAGATCGGGCAACGCGAAAGTCGATTCGCCGTCTCCGCCGTAAGTCGTGCCTATCAATTGAAACAGCGTCTCGTTTTCAGAGATAGGCAGCAACTGCCCTTCGCAAAACATCCACCCGGCTGGGGCGAAGTTGCCCGCAAACATTCTTATTTCACCTACATAAGGTTGTGCCATGTTTATCTCCTTAGTTGGGCGAGGGGAATATCCCTTGCAGCGCGATACAGAAATTCAGCGTCAAAAACGGCTGCATGTTCAGGTGCGCCTGGCTGCCACCGACGTTTGTGATAGAGCCGGGATTCAACGATGTCAATGCGGCGGGCGCAGAGTAACCGTTGTTGAACGATGCCAAAAAAGCCCCGTTGGGGCTGTTTGTGCCGCCGTTGGCCGAAGACCCGTTCAACACGTGCGCGTGTGTGGGAAGCTCGGCTATCGACAGGGTGTGCGCCGGCTCGCCGCCGCGCTCGCCAAGCGTGTGCCCGCTGCCGACGTGAATCGGCGTGCGGCCCCTGAGATCGGGGAGCGCGAAGTTCACCCGCCCGTCACCTCCGAAGGTCGTGCCAAGCAGGGAAAACAGCCCCTGGTTCTGATTGATGGGCAGCAACTGCCCGTTGCAAAGCGCCCAACCCTTCGGCGCGAAGACGAAACTCATGATCCTGATTTCAGACAGAAAAGGCTCAGCCATTATCTTCCTCCTAATCGATTGCCTGCTTGAAATTCGGCAACCGAGCTACGGAATAAGTCACGCTCAGGCCAGAATACACCTGAGACTTCTCAGCAAAATGATTCGTTTTTTTGTCCCAGCATTAAATCCCTGAGGAACGAAAAGCCTAATAGCCGCACTGTAATCCCGCTCGCAGAGGCGTGGATTGTATACACAAGCAAAGGTCAAGTCAATCCTTATACTGGCTATTTTTCATCAAACCGTTTTTTTGTTTGGCGGTACCGCCACTGAAACTATTCTTTTGCCGGGTCGCATTTATTATTGAAACTTCGGCTCTTAAGCTTTAGACTCCACGCGTTGCTTCTTCAGGGGATGTCAGAATATACAATCGTCAGATCTAGCTTTTCCGGCGAAATAGTGGGAGGGGATTCGAAATGGTTATTTCAAGGCGGGGCTTCCTGCAAGCAGGAGGCATGACAGGCGTTGCTCTGTTGTTTACGACAGGGTTAAGCCAGACGGCCCTTGGTCAAATAGGCGTTATCGCCGTAGATGACGATCAGGCCGTCGGGCTTACAGCGCTTTCACAGAAACATTTTGATGAAAATATCTATTCACTCTTTAGCTTCTACGTAGAAAAATACGATTGGCTTGAGTTACAACTGGTCGAGGTTCTGAACCTCGCGCCGCCTTCATTCCAGACGGATAGATATGAGGGCGGGGATGACATCAGCAGAGACGATACCGGCGCTGCTCCGCGCAAGGAGTGTTTCTCGCTCGTCTTTCAAAGCCTCAGAAACTTCCCTCTTTCTCAGGGGACATACAAGCTGAAGCACGAAAACCTGGGAGAGTTTGAGCTGTTTGTGGTTCCGCTGAAAGCCGGAAGCATGAGGTATGTCGCGATTATCAATCGCACGCTTTAGCAAAATTCCGTCACGCCTTACACGAAGCCGAAGCGCGCGGCTATGGCGCTTCGGCTTCAGTCTCTATGCGCACCGGTCCTTTTGGGGTCCACTGCATCTTGAAGCTTGAGCCGTGCTCTCCTGCGGGCAAAAAGCCCAGCCGCTCAAATAGCCTCATCGAAGGGTTAAAGCTTTCGACGTATATGCCGAGGGGCTTTCTGGCCTCTTCGGCCTGCCGCATCACGTCACGGATTATAGGGGTCCCCACGCCTCTGTTTCGAAACGGCGGAAGCAGGGTTATGTCCAGTATCCTTATCTCGTCTTCGAGCCTGCCTACCCAGACGCGGCCCGCAGGCCGCCCGCCGACGAGGATGACCTGGTATGTCGAGTCGGGGAAATACTGCCGGTAATGGGCCTGCTGCGCGTCGAACTGCATCGTTAGAAATGCCGCGCGCTGGGCCGGGGTCCAGTCTACAAGCGCCATCTCGGCTTCGCGCGTGCTCGCGTACACCTGTATAAGGAAATCTCTGTCGGCTTCGCTGACCTCGCGAAGCGTAACCGGTTCGTCAATATCGTTCATAACCCGTCACCTTATTCGTCATGAAAGCGGTTGAAGATCGCTTCGTACTGTAAGCCCGCAGCATCTTTTCCGACAGGCACAAGAAACAGCTCTAACGAGCCTAAACGGTCGTGCTCTACCTTAAAGATGCTTTGAAAAATAGGCACCTCCGGCGGCGCGAGAAAGAGGCAGGAAAACTGCGTATGCCTGGGCGTCGATCCCAGGTCTTTGACCTTGACAAGCTCCATCTCCGCGGACTTTGAAGGCGCGTAGTGCAGGCGGAACTTGGTATTGAGCTGTTCTGAAAACATCTTTAGCGTGAAGTCGTGACTCATAGATTTGGCTCCTCGTCTTCATTCGACCCGCGCCACTCCATATAAAAGTGAAGGCCCGCGTCGTCGGCGGTCTTAAACCCCATCCGCTGGTAAAGCCGCGCGGCTCGATTTGTCTTTGCAACGTGAAGCGTCAGAGGCTGTCCCGCACGGGCCGCTTCGCGTTGCAGCGCTTCGACTATCAGGGTGCCCAGGCGGCGGTTTCTATATTCGGGCAAAAGCGAAATATCGGCCAGCCGTATCTCTTTACCGGTGCGGATGACGAGCAGGCGGCCCGCCCGCGCGCCTTCGAGAAGGATTATGTGGTGCTCCGAGCCTGCCCCCGCCATACGGTAATGCTGCTGCTGGCCGTTGAACTGCAACCTCAAGAACATCTCCTGCTGCTCGGTAGTCCAGCCGTACAGGGCAAGCTCTTCCGAGCGCGTGCTCTTATAAAGCTCGAACAGAAACGGCTCGTCTTCCGGCGCGGCGGGCCGAAAGCTCAGAACGGCGTGCTCGTCGATTTTGATCTGTCCCGGTCCTGTTTTCATGATTTTCGAGGCCGCAAGAGCGAGGATGGTATTTTTTCATGCCCCGTATGTCAAGCACATCAAATTCCTATGAAATGTTTTGCCGGTTTTTTCATTACTAACATGAACACTCAGTTTGATCTTGAAGTTCGACTTTAACTTTAACAGCCATCCGAAGTGAGCCGAGGTAAAGGGAGTTGTCTTTGAGCTTGAACGCAACGTCGTATTGACTTGATCCCGGCCGGCAAAGAACCGGCAACCCAAAGCAAAAGAGGCGAGGAAGAGAAGCGGGGCAAAGTGTAGGGCGAAGCGAGCGGCAACTCGCCCCGCCCGGTGCCAGAAAAGCAAGAACTCAGGATAGAGGTTTTACCTTAAACTGGCCTTGTTACTATAACACTTTGCTTTCGCTCCTTCCTCTTGTTTTCAACCACTGCAATCGCGCGCCTCGCCCGGCGGGTCGCGCGTCGGTAACCTGGCCCCAACCGGGAAGACTCTTGTGTGAAGGAGACGGATTCAAATGACAAAGCTTGAAGATATGGTAAACGATGTTCACTCGTCGATGATGGCTGCCGAGTACCTGCCCCCGGCTGAGACTGTCGAGAGCGTTTCGGCCGCGCCTGAGATAACGATAAACGGGCGCAGCTATGTAAATTTTGGCGTGAACGGCTACCTGGGATTGGGCGAGCACCCGCGCGTAAGAGCCGCCATTGCCAAAGCGGCCGAGGTGTGCGGTACGGGGTCTTCGGCATCGCGCTGGACCGGCGGCACGCAATCGGTCCACCGCGAGCTTGAGCGGAAGATCGCCCTGTTTAAAGACCCTACGGGCAAGAAAGACGCGATGGTCTTTACGGCAGGGTACTTGACCAATACGGGAACCATCGCGGGGCTTATGGCTCCGCAGCTTCTCCCCTACGACAACTCCGTGCTCAAGCAGAGATGGGGTAAAGGGATAATCTACTCTGACAAGCTGAACCATCGCAGCATAGTCGAAGGCTGCATGCTTGCCGAAGCGTGGTCGATGGGCGAAACGAGCGTGCAGCGGTACAAGCACTGCGACCCGAACCATCTTGAGCGCGTGCTCCGCCGCTCGAACGGCGAAAGAAAGCTGATCGTCACCGACGGCGTCTTTTCGCTTCACGGCCACGTAGCGCCTATGAGAGAGATCGTCGAGCTTGCCGAAAGATATGAGGCCATGGTCTACGTGGACGACGCGCACGGCGTCGGCGTGCTCGGCGAAAACGGGCGCGGCACCGCAGAGTTCTGGGGCGTCGAAGACCGCGTGCAGATTCAGATGGGGACTTTCAGCAAAGCCATAGGCGGGTCGGGCGGTTATGTCGTGGCCGATGCCGAGACAATCGCCTTCCTCCGTTACCAGGCCGCGTCTTACATATTCCAGACCGCCATGCCGCCTGCCGCCGCCGTAGGCTTGATCGAGGCCATAGACATACTCGGAAGCGAAGAAGGCCAGGAGCTTCGAAGCAGGCTCGCCTTCAACCGCGTCTACGTCAACCGTCACCTCGAAATGCTCGGCTTTAACACGCTCGGAAGCCCGACGCAGATCATCCCCATACTGGTCGGCAACGAAGCGAAGACCAAAGAGGTCGCCGCGCATCTGAAACGCGCGGGCATATTCACATTCAGCTATATGTACCCGGCCGTCCCTGTAGGCCAGGCCATTATTCGCTTAAACATCATGGCTTCGCACACGAGGGAGCACCTCGACCGCTTGCTCGATGCTTTGGAGGAGATAGGCAGACAGGAAGGTCTGATAGGCATTCCGTCGGGCGCGATGCAGGGAGCTTGCCTGATCGAAGTGGGCGCGTGACGGCCCTTTCTCCGAAAAGCAAAAGGCGTGGGGAAAGTCTTAACTCTCCCCACGCTCTTTAATCAGATCGATTCTCAGCCCCTGGTTAGAAAGGCCACTGGAATCCGCCGCGATTGTTGCTGCGGTTGCGGTAACCGTCTTCGTACCCCTGCCTGTAGGCATCGCGATAGACCTGCTGATAGGCCGAGCGATTGCCGTACTGCGAGCGGTACCCACGGTCCGCGCTGCGGTATTCGCTCGAATCGTCGTAGTCGAACCCGCGCCTGCGGTTTACGTCTTCACGCCCGTGGCGCTGGCCGTCGCGGTAACCGTTCTCTTGCGCTATGCGCATGATGTTGTTGCGGTTTCCATCACGGTTATCGTAGCGGTCATCGTAGCGGTCGTTGTTACGACCGTCGTAGTCGTACCTGTCGTCGAAGCCGTCATAGCGGTTGTCGCCGTAAACGTTTCTCAGGTTGTCGCCTAAAATCCGCTCGACATCCTGACGGCGGATACGACGCTGGCGGTTGCTCTGCCCGTCCTTAAACCCTTCTTCGTAGCCCTTGCGATAGCTGTCGCGATACGTGTCGTCGTGGCCCATCCAAGACTTCCACCCGTTATCGCTGTTGCGGTATCCGGGCATGTCTCTGTGGTTCGGCCTGTAGCCTCTTTTTGCCGCCTCATTGCCTTCGGTCCAGGCGTTATGATAGCCGAGAGCAAATGCAAAATCCCTTGTCCGTGACTGCGGCCAGCGCACCTGGTCGCCGTTACCATACCTGTCGTAATCACGGTACTGCGCCTGAGCTGTCGAGCTCGCCGCAAAACAGATTCCCAGTAACATAGCGAGCGTCAAGGCAGTACCGCCTAACCTTCTCCTAATCGTATTTTTCATCGTCGTCCTCCCTCTTCCCATTAAGCAGTGCTGTCAACTGCTCTGCGACTATTATGATTACAATTGTTATGCCAAAGGTGGCCTGACGCGAAAACGTCGTTTTTATTTAATAAAACGACCGTTTTAACCGAGGATAGACCGGGCAGGGATTCAGACTGAATAACTTTAGAACACGAATTGCGATTTTCAATCGACGATATGGGGCAGCCGGCAGCGTATGCTCATCATTCGCTTCGCCTACTCGACAATTGCCAACAGCTGGCCCGCGTTGACGGTCGCGCCTTCCGGGACGCGAATCTCGATTACGCGACCGGCTTTTGTAGACTTCACTTCGTTCTGCATCTTCATCGCTTCGACGACGACAACGCCCTGGCCTGCCTCTACCTGATCGCCCACAGCGTGAAGCACGCGCACGACTTTGCCGGGCATAGGCGCTATCAGGTGCTGCTGGCCTTCGTGGCTCTGGTCGGCGACCGAACGGCGTTGTTTCAGGTCGATGATCTTTGCCGAAAAGATTCGATCTCGAAGCTGAACCTTTAACGAGTCGGCTTCGGCTTCCCACACTCGCGCTTCAAATACCCTGTCGCCGTGAAAGAGCATATAGACGCCCTCTTCCAGGCGGGCGACTTCTACGCTATAGCTCCGACCGTCGATTGTCGCCGTGACGCGGTCGCCGCTGTCGTCAAACTCTATCTTTGCTCTGCGGCCGTCTATCTCTGCTTCGTATCTCATAATGTAAGGCTAACTCAATCTATTCCCCAGCCGGTTGTGGGTCTTCCACCGGCTGGCGCGCGGCTGGCTCGCCGGGGTTGCGGCCCGCGCGGCTTTCGACCTTGTGTGAAGCACAGCCGCTATGGCCGCTATATCGGCCAGCGATTGATCCGCCCCGGCGGAGTCGCTTAGCGGGCCGCCTTCTGAAAGCAGGCGGTCAATAAATCCTGTGTCGAAATTCGCCTGGCGGAAATCTTCGCTCCTGACGAGCGAGCGGAAGAAAGGGAGCGTCGTCTGTATCCCTGCCACGTTGTATTCGTCGAGCGCGCGTCTCATGCGATTGATGGCCGCATCACGCGTCTCACCCCAGACGCAGAGCTTCGCAAGCAACGGGTCGTAATAGACGGGCACTTCCCAACCTTCGTATATGCCGGAGTCGTCGCGCACCCACGGGCCGGCAGGGCGACTAAGCCCTGTGATAAGGCCGGGGCTCGGAAGAAAGTTGTTGTCGGGGTCTTCGGCGTAGATTCGGCATTCGATAGCCGCGCCGCGCATCTCGACATCCCCTTGCGAAAAAGAGAGCGGCTCGCCTGCCGCGACCCTTATCTGCTCTTGAACGATGTCGCGCCCCGTCACCATCTCCGTCACAGGGTGCTCGACCTGCAACCGCGTGTTCATCTCAAGGAAGTAGAAATTCTTCTCGCTGTCGACGAGAAACTCTATAGTCCCGGCGTTTGTGTACCCGGCCGCCCGCGCGACCCTCGTCGCCGCTTCGCCCATCCGACGGCGAAGGTCTTCATCGACCACAGGCGAGGGACATTCTTCGACGACTTTCTGATGCCGCCGCTGAAGCGAGCATTCGCGCTCGCCGAGGTAGACGACGTGGCCGTGGCGGTCGGCTATCAACTGAATCTCGATGTGGCGCGGGCGCTCTATCAGCTTCTCTATGTAGACCGACGAGTCTTTGAAAGCGGCCCCTGCTTCGGCCTGCGCGAGCGCGAGCGCGCTTTCAACCTCCTGGCGCGAACTGACGGCGCGCATCCCCTTGCCGCCGCCGCCCGCGACCGCCTTGAGCATGACCGGAAAGCCGATCTCTTCGGCCACGCGGAGCGCGTCTTCCAGGGTTGCAACCGGCGAAGTCGTGCCCGGCACTACCGGCGCGCCCGCTTCCTGCGCGGCGCGGCGCGCGCTCGTTTTTGCCCCCATAATCTTCATGGAAGCGGCGGGCGGGCCGATCAGTGTGAGCCCCGCGCTTTCGACCGCTTCGGCAAACGCGGCGTTTTCGGATAAGAACCCGTAGCCCGGATGAATCGCCTCCGCGCCCGTCTTGCGAGCCGCCGCGATGATCTTTTCTATATCGAGGTAGCTTTCGATTGAGGGGGCGGGCCCGATGTGGACGGCTTCGTCCGAGCGGCGCACGTGAAGCGCGCGGCGGTCGGCGTCCGAATAGACCGCCACTGCCGATATACCCAGCTCGTGACAGGCGCGCGCGATTCGCACGGCTATCTCCCCGCGATTGGCGATCAGCACCTTTTTAAACATGACTTTTTCGGTTGAACCCCAAACCTCTAAGACCTGTAAAAGCGAACGGGGCGGGCCTTTTGCGCCCGCCCCGCCTGTTCGACAGCTTTTCGGCCCGCCTCTAGCGACTCGCCGTGTCGCGCGCGCGCGGCTGACCCTGAAGCTCGGAAGCCGTGTAGAACATGCCGTCGCGCATGATGATGTCGTCGTCGGTCCCTTCCACGCCGTCCGGTCCCGCCGACCGCAGCTCAAAGTTGTTTAGCGGTATCCCTGTCCTTTGCAAGGAGGCGTCAACCACGGCCTCTGTGTAGCTCAGATACTTTATAGACTTCTGCCAGTAATCCGTGGGGAGCGGCTCTTTCGCGGCGGTTTTTATGGCCTGTATGTTCGGAGGGTATGAGCCGTAGGTGCGTTTGTGATCCTCAAGCATGTTGGCTATGTGGTACATCTCTGCGCGAGTGGCGGCGATCTTTCGTATCTGCCTGTTCTCTAAAAAGCGTGGGACGCGGCTTATGCCGTATGCGAGCGCGCCGGACCCGACCGTGACGGTGACGATAAGCATCGCCATAGCGGTCCTGTAGCCGCCGAAGTGGTCCGGCTCGGACCGCGCAAGACGCACTGCGCGGACGGCCCTCCATAAAACCAGGACGCCTGCGAAAGCCAGCCAGTAAGTGAAGACAAGCGCCGAGACCGTAACGAGCGCAAACAGCAGGCCCGCCGTCATCACAGGGCCGAGCCGCTGGACCTTTATGGGCGGCTCTTCGAGCGGCGCGCCGATAAAGCGCGCTCCACACGCGCAGGCGGTCGCTTCCAGATTCATCTCTTTGCCACAGCACGGGCACAACATTTTCTGGTCACTCCTATCGGCGGTCCGCAACACAAGACCGTATTTAAGCTCTCTTAATTTAAGCTCTCTTAAATTCTCGCGGCTTCCAGGTTCTCGCGGCTGGCAGCCTGTTTCTTCTCTGTCGCAGCCGCTTCGACCGCCGCGCGGTCCGTCTGCCTCAACTCGCGCCAGGTATGATAAATCCTGTGGACGACCGTCCAGTGCGACAGTATCGCAAGCACCCACAAGACCTGCGGCATCTTGTGCAGGAACGGGTTCGACGGCGACCCCGTCATCGTAAGCGAGCCGATTATCAACAACACTACGCGCTCAGGTCTTTCCAAAAAACCGACCTTGCAGGCGATGCTCAGCGATTCCGCGCGCGCGCGCGAGTAACTGACCATCACCGAGCCTACGAGCGCCAACCCCGTAAGCGCGACGAGCAACGTCGAGTGCGCCACCGTGTCGCGCGCATAAAAGATCATGATCCCGACGTAGACGATTATATCCGAATAACGGTCTATCACTGAATCGAAGAACGCGCCGAAGCGCGTCACACGACCCCGCAGCCGCGCCACCTGCCCGTCGAGCATGTCGAACAGGTTGGCGACTATCATCAAAAGACCCGCCGCTACGAATCGTCCGTAGCCGTACAAAACCGCGCAGCCTATGTTTATCAACAGCCCTATAAACGTGAGCACGTTCGGGTTTATTCGGCTTCGTCCCACCGCGCGAACTATAAGGCTTATAATCCGGTTGCTCGCCTCACCGATGGCGTCACTGATCATACTTGGCCTCCGCGCCTCCGGCCAACACGCATTGCTGACGCGCTAATATCGCAAACGCCCTGGCTAGTTGTCAAGATTCGTAAGCGCGGTAATTTACGAGCGCCGCGCCACCCCGCCTTACTCGCTGCCGTGAATCGTTACCAGCTTGATTATCTCGAAGCGGCGTTTCCCTACAGGGGTCGTGATCTCAACCTCGTCGCCTTCGTTGCGGCCCATCAACCCTCGCCCGATTGGCGAGGTCGTCGAGATCTTGCCCTGGTTTACGTCCGCGTCTTCGGCCATGACGAGCTGGTAGGTCACATCCTCGCCGCTGTCGACATCGTAAAGCGTTACGGTCGAGCCGTAGGCCACGCGGTCGTGCGGCAGCCGCGACATGTCTATCATCGCGAGGTCGCCCATGCGCTTGCGCAAATTGGCTATGCGCGCGCGCACATAATCCTGGCGGTTGCGGGCCGCTTCATACTCGGCGTTCTCCGACAGATCGCCCATCGCGACGGCCTTCTTCAGCTCTTGCGGGATCTCTGTTCTAAGCTCCGCCTCAAGCTGGCGTAGCTCTTCTTCGATCTTTCGTTTTATTTCCTCTGGCATACGATAAAATTCCCACAACAGTTTAACTCGACTGACCACGCGAAGTTAAGCTGTTTCAGCGCCGACTCGACTTTCCCTTTATAAGCTTACCGACCCATCCACTATCGATTTATGCAGTTTATCTGCCCGCGCGGCAACTAACAAGCTTTCTTTACTCCGGCCCGGCCCCGCGCCCAAACAAGATAATTGACGCTTAACAGTCAAGGGTTTAGAATTCCGCTTGACCGATGGGTCAAATTTAATCGAGCTTGCAGGTCGTTTAGCCCGCCGCCCTTGAAAGACGAGACATGCAGACATTCAAAGAGGACAGAGTAAAACTTGTGTTTGATGAGATCGCGCGCGGCTCAAGCCTTGAGCGCACGCTATCGCTCATCGCGTCGCATATAGCCGCGGAACTCGGAGTGCCCGTCTGTAAGATATGGGTAGTCAAGCGCGGCGACATATGCCCGGCCTGCCCGCTCCAGGACGCATGCTCCAACCGTCAGATGTGCATGCACCTGATGGCCGTCTCCGGGACGGTGCTCGACAGGGAGTACCCGCGCATACCGCTCTCTTCATTGAGCCCGGCCATCATCGCCGCCGGGGGCATATCCGATTTTGACGACCCGAATGATCCGGGCAGCAAGCTCTTCGAGTTGCAGTATGCGAACCTCGACCGCGCCGCCGGGTCGTTTGCGCTCTACCCGTTGCGCGGGCTGAGCGGGACAATCGGGTTGATGGGGATATTCAACGCGGCGCGCATCGAGAAGGCGCAGCTTCAAGGGCTCGCGCAGTTTGCGCCCGCGGCGGTCGCGGCCATACGTCTTGCGGAGCTGCAGTCGAGATACGACTCGCTCAAGGCGCGGTTTGATAAAGAGTCGTCCGAGATCGCCGCCGCGCAGCAGACCGCGGCCGAGCGTGAATCCGAGCTTGAAGACGCCGTCGCGCATCTAACGCAGGAAGTGGCGCGGCTTAGAGTCGAGCGCGAAGCCCGGTTGCGCGCCGCCGAAGACGAGCAGGCCCGCATCGAATCCGCTGAGGCCGAAAACCTGCACCTGCGCGAGCGCATAGAGTCGCTGCTTCTGGTGCAGGAAGAGAGCGGCCGCCAGTATTCCGAGGCCGCCTCGCGCCTCGAAGCCGACCGCCACAATATCGAGGAAGAGAACGGCTGGCTGCGCGGGCGTGTCGCGAGCCTCGAACAGACCGTCAACGACCTTGTGCGCTCGCGCGCCGCGCTTATCAACGAGGCCGAAGATAATATCACCGAGATCGAGTCGCTCAAGAGCATGCTTGAGACCACGCAGTCCGAGCTTCAATCGAACCGGCAGATGTACCAGTTGCTCGAAGCCCGCGCCTCGGAGCTCGAATCGGTAAGCGCGGGCTCTCGCGAAAAAGAGCTGGCCGTATCGCAAACCATCGAAGACCTCGAACAATCGCTCAGGCTCGCCGAAGAAGCCCGCTCTCGCCTTGAGCAGGGCCGCGTCGGCATCGAGGAGAAGGTGCTGGAGGCCGACCGCGAGATAAGCCGCCTTCAAACCGAAAACCGCCGCATCGTCTCGGAGTACGAGCATATGGTCTCTGAGACTGAGCAGTCGCGCCGAGCCGCCGCCGAGATGGAAGCGCTTATCAACCGGCTCAACCAGGAGAACACACGCCTGGTCCTGCTCAACCGCGACCTCGCTGACGCGCACTCTCAAGGAGAGGCGCGCATAGCCGAGCTTGAGCGTGAGCGCGCGCACGCAGCCCAGGCAAACGCAGAGCTTGAACAGGCCGTCGATCAATTCGAAGCCCTCGCCGCGCGGCTAGAAGAGAACCTGCTCAGGACGCGTGACCTCGCCGACGCGCAGGCGACCGAGCGCCGAGAGCTTGAACACCGCGCCCGCTCGCTTGCGGAACAGAACCGCCGCCTTCTTTTAGAAGGCCAGGCCAAAGCGCGTTTTCTGGCCAATATGTCGCACGAGCTTCGCACGCCGATGAACGCGATCATAGGCTTTACGTCGCTGCTCGCAGACGACCGCTCGCTTGAGCTTTCAGACCGCCATCGCGAAAACCTTGAGCGCGTGTCGCGCAACGCCCGCGACTTGCTCGAATTGATAAACAACGTGCTCGACCTGTCGAAGATCGAAGCCGGGCGGATGGACATATACTCGGAGCCCGTAGACGTTGCTGACCTGCTGGCTCGCACGGTTGCCGTGGTCGAGCCGTTGAAACAAGACGGCTCCGTCCGTATAAATCTCGTTTCGGAAGACGGCCTTCCCGCTATCCGCACGGACCGGACGCGGTTGCAGCAAGTCTTAATCAACCTCTTGTCGAACGCCGTGAAATTCACTCCAAAAGGGGAAGTTACGCTGGCCGCCCGGCGCGCGGGCGACGGCCTTATCTCCATAAGCGTAACCGACACAGGCATAGGGATCGACGAAGCCGATCTGCCAAAGATCTTTGAAGAGTTTCGTCAGGTAGGGACTCATGACCGTAGCGCGCGAACGGGCACGGGGCTTGGGCTCGCCATCACGCGCCGTCTCGTAGAGATGCTCGGCGGCGAGATAGACGCCCAAAGCCAGCTGGGAACCGGCTCGACTTTTACCTTGACGCTCCCGCTTGAGATCGAAGGCCGGATCGCCGACCCCGAAGCCGGGACGCCGCCCGCCGACCCTGATCGCACGGCGCTCGTCGTAGCAACCGACCCGGCCTCGCTCTACTTGATAAAGAAATACCTTTCGGAGGCGGGCTACTCTGTCGCGGTTACAGACGACCTGGCGCGCGGCCGCGAGATCGCGCAGCTTGCGCGCCCGCGCGTCGTCGCGGTCGATCTCGACCGGGCGGGCCGAAGCGAACCAGGCGCGAGCACCGGCCTCGACCTTGTACGAGAGCTTGCGCGCGATCCGGGGGATGACAGGCAGGCCGAGAAATCCAGCCTGGTCGTTGCGATTTCGACCGACACGGCCGAGCAACGCGCCGCTATGCAAGCGGGGGCGGGGCTCTTTGTGGCAAAGCCCGTCGACCGCGCAGAGCTGCTTCGCGGGATTGAGCGCGCGACGGGCCGCACGCGCGCTCGGGTGCTCGTAGTCGATGACGACGCGGACGCGCTCGCTTTGGTAGTGGCTATGATCGAACAGAGCGGCTACGAGATCAGCACCGCTTCGAGCGGAGGCGCGGCTATGGATGAGCTTGCGCGCGAGCTGCCCGACCTGATAATTCTCGATCTCATGTTGCCGGGGATGGACGGATTCGAGATCGTGCATCGCCTGAGCCTGAGCCCAGCATGGCGCGGCATCCCTGTCATACTGCTAACTGCGCGCGACCTGTCTCACGAAGAGCGGCGCGCGCTCGACATCGGCACGTCGCGCGTAATTCAAAAGGGAAGCTTTAACCGGGATGAGTTGCTGGCCGAGATAAGCCTGTTGATCGGGTCGGAGGACGACTCGGCTACGGTCGTCGGTTAAAAAGGCTATCGAGAGCGGTGACAGATCACTGCTCTCTGTTTTTATCCCTGTCTCTGTGGCGGCGGCCCCTGTTCTCTTTCATCATCTGCTCGAATTGCTGCCACTGCTCAGGGGTTAGAATCTTCTGTATCCGCTCGTGCGCCTGTTTGCGAATCTCTCTTACGCGCGGCTCTGACTCTTTGCGCACGCCGTCGAGTTGCGAGCGGGTGTCTGCCAGTATCTCTTTGACCTCGGCGCTTTGCTGCTCGTTCAGATTGAGGCGCGATACTATCTGCTCAAGCCTCTGTCCGCGCCGCCCGCGCGCGCCGTCTGCGCGGCTCTCTTTGTAGAGGTTCAGCGCGAGCGCGCCCGCGACAAAGCCGAGCGCGAAGATAACCAGCGCCGCCACGCGTAGCTGCCAGTTGCTAGTTATCTTCATAGCCTTCCTCGCCTTCCATCACCGTCCCAAGCACGTCTTCGTAGCCCGCATCTTCCGAGATGCTGTCGGCGTAGTCAAAGACGACGACCTCTGCCGACAGGTTGTTCGATATGGCCGCCGGTTCGAGCGTCGAGCTATCGGGCGCGTTGAAAAATGTCACCGCCATCAATATCACGACGACCGCCACCATCGAAGAGACTAGGCCCGCCGCCGCCTTCCAGGCTCTTAAAATCGCGGGCTGCTCTGCCGCCATGACCTCGCGGGCCGCCGCCATAACGCGCGTCTTAAAAAAAGGCGATGGCTCGACCGTCTCCGAGGCGCGCGCGCGAAGCAAGATCGAAGAAGCCAGGGCCGCGCGGTACGCCTGAAGGCAGGCGTGACACTCGGCGGTGTGCGATTCGATCAATGAGAGGTCGTCACGGTTCAAATCACCGAATCGCTTCTCGTCAAGCAAGGTTATGATGTGATCGTTTCTCATATTCTCGACTGCGGCCGGGGGCGGTTTAAGCCGTCACCTGCCGCGCTCCTCTTCTAATAATTCTTCGACCGCTTTACGCATACGGCGTCGCGCGCGAAACGACTGCACCTTTACTTTGGCCTGTGACCACCCGGTCATCTCGGCCACCTCTTTTATCGAAAGCTCGTCGCCGTCGATAAGCATCAGCACCAGCCGGTCGTCGGGCGAAAGCTGAGAGAGCACCTTATCGGCAAGGTCCGCCGCGACCAGGCCGCTTTCGACCGAGCGATGACGCTCGGCGGAACGGCTGGCCAGTCTGTTCTCCAGCCACGCGGTTTCATCTGCGGTCAGGTCTGAGACGGTCGATTCAGGATGGCGCTTCTGTGTGCGGAGTGCGTTCAAGCAGGTGTTGGTCGCGATGCGCGACAACCAGCCTTCGAACGACCCGCGACCTTCGTAGCTTGAAAGCTGTGTGTAGGCTTTCAAGAAGACCTCCTGGGCTATCTCTTCGACCAGTCCCGAACGGCGAAAAAAGCGGCTGGCGATCTGAAAAACACGCGGGCTGAAGCGTCTGACTATCTCTTCGAAGGCTCGCTCGTCTCCCTCACGGGCGCGGGTCGCTAGCTCAAGCTCCGTGGCCTGTTCGGGGTCGTTCGTCAGAGTCACTCCTGCCGAAGTCTGTCTGGCTCAGGCGAGCAAGGATTAAAGTCCCTGCTCGCCTGAGTCAGGTTTGAGTGAGTTAGATCGAGCTGCGGCCATCACGACGGCCTTCGCGTTTCGACTTGAACTGCTCGCGGATCTGCTCAAGCTTGGTCCTCTGCTCGGGGGTGAGCACGGCCATAGTCTCTTGATGAATCTTGAACTGTGCTGCCTCAAGCTGTGTTTGAAGGGCGGCGATCTCGGCCATCTTCTGTCCTACGAGCGCCTGATCGAACGTGCCGCCTTCTTTGGACTGGCGAATCTCCTGGCGCTTGGCCCTGATCTGCTGCTTGATCGGGCGCAGAGCTTCGCGGTTCGCCTGGTGAATCTGCTTGATCTGCGACTTCTGATCGTCTGTCAGATTAAGCTGGCTCATAACACGGCCCATGCCGCGCCCACCGCCGCGATGACCGCGCCACTTGCCCTCTTTCTTGTGCTCACGGCGTTCGGCCTTGGCCGCGTCATCCTGCGCGGGCGACTGCGCGAGCGCAAACGGCGTAGCCAAAGCTATCGCCATAACAAACGCAACTGATAACTTCTGAATTTTGTTAAGCTTACTCATTAGAATACCTTTCTCCAACCTGAACTTTCGTTTTTATCCTTTCGATACCCGGAGGGCTCAATTTCCCCTCTGGTTAGTAAGACACCGCCGCCGCCTGGAAGGTTACACGCTACGGCGACCGATTCGGAGATTATCTTGAGCTGAATAGTAATGATACAGTCATCGCAAGCCCGACCGCTATGACAAAGCGGCGGACAAACTTGCGGCCAAGCTTGCGCGCGAGCCCTGCGCCGAAGTAGCCGCCTATAATCGCGCCCGTGGTCATAATGAGCATATCCGGCCAGACGATTGCGCCCGACAGGATGAAATATACCGCCGCGACCCCGTTTATACAGACGGCCAGGAAGTTTTTCAGCCCGTTCATCTGGTGGATGTCTGCGAGCCCCAGAATGCCGAGCGCCGCGAGCATCAATATCCCTATCCCGGCCCCGAAATAGCCGCCGTAAACCGCGACAAGAAATTGAAAGACAGCCGCGCCAAACCACCAGCCGCGCGCCGGGTCGTGAAACGGCTCCGTAGCTTCACCGGCGGCGGAACCTGAGGAGGCAGCCGGTCGCAGGCGGCGCGTGATCGGCTCTTGCAGCGCGAAGAGTACGGTTGCGAAGAGTATGAGAAAAGGGACTATCGCGGCGAACAGCTCGGAAGGCGTGAGCAGGAGCAGCACCGCGCCGATAAGCCCTCCCGCGAAGCTAGGGAGGCCGAGCCGCCACATCCATTTTCTACTGCCTTGAAGCTCGCGGCGGTAGCCTATCATCCCCGCCAGCGACCCCGGCCACAGCGCCACGGCGCTCGTCGCGTTTGCAAGCACGGGGTCACGCCCTAACCAGACCAGCGCCGGAAACGAGATCAAAGTGCCGCCGCCCGCGACCGAGTTTATAACGCCCGCGACGAAGGCCGCGCCAAAGATCACTGTAGCCTGCCAGCCGCTCACAGGTAGCGCCTGATTACGCGCAACATCACCTCAACGCCTATCTCAAGCGCGGCTTCATCAATATCGAACTTTGGCGAGTGGTGCGGGTGGGTGAGCCCTCGCCCTTCGTTGCGGGTTCCGAGAAAGAAGAAGCACCCCGGCACGCGGTCGAGAAAATAGCTCATATCTTCGCCGCCCATCGTGCGCTGGCTGTCGTCGGTGACGACGTTGTCGCGGCCCACGACCTCGGCCGCCGCTTCGGCTACCATCAGGCTCACCTCCGGGTCGTTGACAAGAGGGATGGTCTGTCTCTGGTAGTCGAGCGTGTATGTCGCGCCCATCGCTTCGCACACGCCACGGATGACGCGCTCTAGCTGGCCGGGCACTTCCGCGTGGGCCTCGCGGCTGAAAGTGCGGACGGTGCCGCGCATGGTCGCCACGTCGGCAATGATGTTAAAGGCGGTGCCCGCGTAGAGCTTGCCCACGGTCACGACTACGGGGTCGAGCGGCGAGACGTTGCGACTCACAACGGTTTGAAGCGCGGTGATAACCTGAGCGCCTGTGACAATCGCGTCGACCGTCTGGTGCGGAAGCGCGGCGTGCCCACCCCTGCCCTGGATCGTAAGCTCGAACTCGTCTACGGCGGCCATGGCCGCGCCTGTGTAGACGGCCACCTTGCCGACGGGCATGTTGTTCCAGACGTGCAGCCCGACGGCCGCCGTGACCTCAGGGGCTTCGAGCACTCCGTCGTCGATCATCGCCACGGCGCCGTTGCCGCCTTCTTCAGCGGGCTGAAAGGCGAACTTGATTTGACCGCTCAACCGGTCGCGCTCTTCGCGTATCTTTCGCGCGACCGCAAGCCCTATCGCCACGTGCGCGTCGTGCCCGCAGGCGTGCATGACGCCGGGGTTTTGCGAGCGGTAATCGACATCGTTCTCTTCCGCGATAGGCAGCGCGTCCATGTCCGCGCGGTAAAGGAGCGTGCGCCCGGACTCATCGCCGCCGCCTTTAAGCAGGCCGACCACGCCCGTTCTTCCCACGCCTGTCGCGACCTGGTAGCCGTGTTCCGCGAGTCGCTCGGCGACCCGGCGCGCGGTCTGCTGTTCGTTATAAGCCATCTCAGGGTGGCTGTGAAAATCGCGGCGGTCCGCGATCAGCTGCTCGCGCTCAACGTCTGTGAGCGATACCTGATTTGAAAGCTGTTCCGGCATTATCGTCTCCGAAGTTGCTTGCTTATCGTATGCGGTCAATCGTGTGTGAATCTTCGGGCGGCGCGGGCTCGTTTCCTACAGCCCGCGCGTGCTCGTCTTTGAGCAGTTGCATCATCTCTTCGCGCCGCTCGAACAGCCGCTTGAGCCTGCGGGGCTTGTGCCGCGCCAGCGCGTACGAGGTGATGATGGGAAGCGCGATTGTGGAGTCGAGATAACAGACCACTGCGTCGGGCAAGCGGTCGGGGTCGATCTTGCCCCAGCTCACGGCCTCGCTCGGAGTCGCGCCGGAAAGCCCGCCGGTGTCGGGCCGCGCGTCGGTTATCTGCAAAAAGTAGTCGTGCCCTTTCTCTTCTATCCTCAGCACCTCTTGAATCTGCGGCTCCGTCTGGAGCAGGAAGTTCTTGGGGCTCCCGCCGCCGAGGATGAAGACGCCGCTTCGCCCGCCCGCCCGCTTGGCCGAAAGCACAATCGAAGCCGTCTCGTTTACGTCAGCCGTAACGTCGAACCTGAGCTTGTTTCCCGTCAGCGCCTTGGCCGCAACGTTCATTCCAATCGAGCTGTCGCCCGGCGACGAAGTGTAGATAGGGACCGCCGCATCGTAGGCTGCCGCGAGCAAGCTCTTACGGCCTATGTTCAAGACGCGCTCGCGCTCGGCGATGTACTTGCCGCAAAGATAGTGAAACTCCGCGCTGCTCATATCGCGCTGGAACTCCGGGCCCTCGATCACCTTTCGATAAAACTCGTCGGTCGAGAGCAGCACGTCATACTCGAAGAATATGTCGTAGATGCGGACCACGCCTTCTTCGCGGAGGACCACGTCCGAGATTTGCGGGTTGCCGCGATGCATGCTCAGGCCTATGCCGAAGTGCGTGTCGTGATAAAGGTTGGCTCCCGTAGAGATGATCCAGTCGATGAACCCGTTTTCGATGAGCGGTATGAGCGCAGACATGCCGAGCCCGGCGGGCGTGAGCGCGCCGGTCAGGCTCAACCCGATTGTCACATCGTCTTCGAGCATGCGCTCGACGTAAAGCTGGCAAGCCTCGCGCAGCCGCGCAGCGTTATAGGCGAGAAAGCTCGATTCGACCATATCGGCGACCGTCATGTCGCCGGTCACGGGGCGGGGGTCGATGCGCGTGCCGCTCAAGAATTTATGCCTGTTCTCCATTGTCACCTCAAGTCGCGAAATTATAAAAAGCTCAGCCGTCCGGTCCAACGCCTCATAGGTTAAGGTCTTGCGTGCGCCAATGCAACCGCTGGCCACAGATTGACTGGCTCGCACAAGGAGTGAGAGCATGAAACCGCGCGTGGACGAATACAAGATGGCAGTCAGGAGAAACGACGTGACGGATGAAAAAGAGAAGCCGGACGCTGAGCAAGAGGAGATTGCGCCGATAGACCGTGTCGAGGAACGCGTGGAAGCCGAGATGAAAGTGATCGAAGGCCGCGCAAAGGAGAGCGTCGGCCAGGGGATGCAGAACCGGGAGCTTGAGCGCGAAGGGCGCGAGCTTCAGGAAGAAGGCGAGCAGGAATTACAGGAGCAGAGCGAGCAACCGTAACCGACCTGCGCGGCCGGTCTTATAACCGCGACCGGCGGTTATACTTGCTCAGCTACGTAATCGCGCAGCCGCTCGACGATCTCGCCGGGGACAGCCACGGCCTTAAATGTCGAGCGGCTGACGCAAGCCAGCACGACGTGGCCTTCGGCAACAAGGCCGGTTTCGTCCTTGCGCGTCACCTCGAACCTCAAGGTCAGCGATTTGTTGCCAAACCGCCCGACATATGCCGACACCTCTATCAGGTCATCAAGCATCAGCGGCTTTCTAAAATCGAAGTGTATCTGCACGCGAGGAAGCCATATGTCGAACCGGTCGAAGACCTCTGAGTACGGGAGCCCGACCGCGCGAAAAAGCTCCGTCTCGGCGATCTCGAAAAACCGGAGGAACTGGCCGTAGTATATGATCCCCGCCCGGTCGATGTCCGACCACCTGACGTGCTCTTCGATTGTGAACCTCTTGTGCATGATCGTTGATTCTAAGCCAAGCCTTGCGGGTTGTCACTCTGGCTCTTAACGGGCCGTCGCAAAGACGGGCTTCAGGCGTTATGAGCAGGGCCGTCGGCTGGTGTATGCTGTAGCCATCCATGAAACAGACTGTTCAAACAGCGGGGCTCGCGCTCGCGCTACTGTACGGCGTTTTTATCGTCTGGCTGTACGTCCGCCAGCCGCGCACCTTCGAGGAGATCAAGACTCAGGCCGCCGTCGAAACCAACGTCTATCAGATAAAGCAGGAGAACTTCGACGAAGCCGTAAAACAGTTCGACCAGAAGCAATACCGCGTGAGTATCGAGCAGTTCGAGCTGGCCGACCCGGCCCGGCGCGACGCGCGCACGCAGTTCTATATCGCTTACTCGTATTACCTGATGGGGCGAGGCCGCCTCTACGACGACGACGAGATGTTTCGGAAAGGTCTTGAGGCGGTCGACCGCTCTATAGCCTCGGCGCCCAACAATATCTTCGAGATCGAGCGCGCGGACCTTGAGATACGAAGCGCCGCGCGGTTGCGCGAGCGGTTGAAAGAGGGGCTTGAGACAACGGCGTCGGATTTCAACCCGTTCAAGATTTTCGAGAAGAGATGAAAAAGCCTGACAACAGAGACCTGTTGAATTACATCTTTGTGCCGCTGCTGTTTTTGACGGTGACGCTTCTGGGCGGCGTCCGTTTCGCATTTGAGAGCGCGGAGCTCAGGTTCGTCCCGCCGCAGCTTGTCTCGCTCATACTCGCGGCGTTTGTGATGATACTGTTTGTGCGCGGCGGGCTCGTCGATTTGACGCGCTACGTGGGAGAGCGGTTCACCCTGCTCGATAACTTGTCGGGCGCGGCGCTGCTTGCGTCTCTTTACTTCGCGACGGTGCAGATATTCAACTCGGTCACGCCGGAGCGGGGGCTGCTCAACTTCTTCTTCAACCTGTTTTACTTTTTGATCTTCTGGAACAACCTCTTTGTGGTCTTCAACCCCGCGAGGCTCGCGCGCAGCCTCTCGGTGGTGCTTGGGGCTTCGTTCGTGCTCAAGTATCTCGTGCTGGCCGACCTGTTCGCCCCGACCGAGTCGTGGGCGAAATACATCCTTCAGAAACTGACCCAGACCGCGACGCTCGGCACGCTTGATTACGAGTCGTTCGCGCCGGCGACCGGGTATCTCGCCTTTGCCACGCTCGCCTTTTACATACTCGGCCTTTACCTGATCGCGCCGCGCGTGGATAAGGCCGAAGAACTGCTCTACAACATCTTCATCGAGCGATACCGCCTGACGCCGGGCGAGCGGCGAAAGCTGCTGGCCGCAGTGGCCTCGACCGCCGCGCACGACGAGAAAGAAGCTGACGAGAAAGCTATAGAAGTCGTCGAAGCCGAGATCGTCGAATAATCCGGTACAGGCTATAGCTCGTCGGGATCGTAGACCGCAACCTCTATGATCTCGTAGAGCGTGCTGGCTTGAGCTTTCGAAGGCGGGCGGGCCGGAACGTCGAGGACGCGGGCGGTGGTGATGCGACCGCGCTGGCGAATGGCGAGCGTGTCGCCCACGCGGACCTCGCGCGAGCTTTTGGCGGGCGTGCCGTTGAGGCTTACCGCGCCCGCTTCGCACATCTGCTGCGCGAGCGTGCGGCGCAAAACGAGACGGCTCTGTTTTAAGAAGATGTCGAGACGCATACGCAGTCGGGCCGGATAACGAAAAGCGGGATTCATAAGCCGTCTTACGAATCCCGCTCGCCGTCCTTCTTAACTCTCGCCTGTCACTCCAGTTTACTTGGGGGCCTGGGCGGTCGTGTAACCGGTGCTTATCTTCACGTAGGCTTCTGTCCGCAGCTTCGCGAGATACTTTTTCCGCGCCTCGTCGCTCCGCTCCATCGTGATGCCGCGACCGATGGCATCCTGCACCTTCGGGTCTTCGTAGGCGAGCGTGGTCGAAGGCTTGCGCTCGTCGACGCGGATTATCTGGTAGCCGTCCTGTAGCCTTATAGGCTCGGTCACATCGCCCGTGTTCAGGTCTTTTATGGCTGCGCTGATGTCTTCTTTCAACTCGCCGGGTTTGAAGACGCCCATCTTCCCGTTCTGGTCGCG
This sequence comes from uncultured Clostridia bacterium, assembly GCA_964615905.1. GTDB lineage: Bacteria > Acidobacteriota > Blastocatellia > UBA7656 > UBA7656 > DATLMR01. Next base: position 315,069 of record CAZTUB010000003.1, on the reverse strand, counting down.
CGTGGCGCGGCTTGTGGGCGAATTCTTTTGCACGGCTTCGACGAAGCTCTGCCCGGCGCGAAGCTCCGCCACTATGCGGCGCGCGCGCTGCTCTACTTCGGCGGCGGTGTGGCCTTCGAGCGGCAGGAATATCTCCGAAAGCGTCACCTCGCCGGGGATCGTGAAGTACTGCTTGTTCTTCTCGTAAAACTCGCGGCGGTCCTTGGGGCTGAGGCTTTGAAAGATGGGCGCTAAAACCTGCTGGTTTACAACGTATGTCTGTTGAAGCCGCTTGCGAAGAGTGGCGCGCGCCGCTTCGGGCTCCATGCCCTGGCCCTTGAGCGCGTTCTCGAACTCGATGATGTTTTTAAAGCCGTTCTCTTTGGCAAGCTCGGCCATCTGCTGGTTGACCTCTGCCTCGACCTCAATGCCGAGCTCTTTGGCCTTCTGCTCAAGCAGTATGTCGTCGATCATCATGTCGAGTATGGTGGGCCGCAGTTTCTCGAACTCGGCGTCGATCTCCGCCTGGCTCTTGCCCGCGCGCTGCATCTGCCGCGTCAGCTCTTCTTTGAACTCGCCGAGAGCCCCCATATAATCCGCGCGCGTGATTATATCGTTATTGACGCGAACCACGATTTCGTTGACAAGCTCCGGCTCCTGCGCGCGGGCAGTCGTTGGGAGCGCGAACACGAAGGCAAGCGCCAGGGTGGTGATTACAAGCTTCATACTACACATCCTCTTTCTTTTAATTATAAACGATGAGTTATGAACGATTGGCGAGCCTCTGGCTTGCACCGATGTTCACCTGCATCTATCTGTGCCTGGTTAGCAAACTTCAATTATGCCCGAACTCGCCGTCATATGTGAAGTCCAGAGTTGAGCCGACAATTTTTATGACGGCTTCGGCCTTGAGCCGCGCGAGCGCGGTGTCTACGGCCTGCTGGTTGCGCCGCGCGACAAGCTCTTCGGCGAGTTGTGCGCGCCGCCCGTCGAGCTGCGACCTGCGCTCTTCGGGCGAGTAAGGCTGTGTGCGGCGCTCAAGCTTGAAAACGTGAAACCCGTAATTCGATTGTATGATTGCGCTCACATCGCCCGGTCGAAGCGGCGTGATCGCCTTTTCGAGCACGTCGGGCAGGTTGCCCTCTTCGTAGCGCGCCAGCCCTCCCTGCTCGGCGTTCGGCGCGTCGGAGTGTAGCCGCGCAACGGCCGCGAAATCGCGTTTGCCTTCGGTCACCTCATGCCTGAGCCGCTCTATCTCGTCGCGCGTTTGCTTGCGAATCTCGCGCACATAAAACCCCGGTCGGTCGGTCAGGCGCGACTGGTTATCTTCTATGTACGATTGTATCTCTTCGGGCTCTACGCGCACGTCGCGCAGCAAGACCTGGCGGTAATACTTTTCGACCAGCAGGTCGTTGACAAGCTCTTCGCGCGCATTTGCCACGGCCACCGTGGGCTTTATCTGAGGGTTCTCGCGGGCCGCGTGGTCTATCTCTGCGTCGGTCACTTCAAGGCCCGCGCGGCGAGCTTCGGCGAGGACGAGGCGGCGGATGAGGTATTCGTCCAGCATTTCGCTGAGCAACCGGTCGTTTGTCTCCTGATGCGTAAAGTCGCCCGTCTTGAGCTTGAGGAACCGCTCGAAATCGGCCCGTCTCACCTCCTGGCCGTTCACTGTCGCAATGACAGGCGAGCGCGACCCGGCCGCCTGGCAGCCAGCGGCGATCAAGGTTATAACCAGTATCAACAACCTGCTTCGCATATAACCAGAGCCGGTCGCAATCAGCGCAGGCTCTCTATCAACTCTCGCACTTCTTGAAAAACCGCGCGGTCCTCGTCGCTTGCGAGCCGCAGTTTCAAAACGCCTGACGGGCTGAACTGCACGTCGCCTTTTGCTACGAGCGCGATCAGCTTATCCGGGTCCACCCCGGCGGTTTCGGTGAACTTTACGGCAAGCCTGTCGCCTTCGCGATCAATCGCGATGATCCCAAGCCGCGAGGCTTCGCGCCTGAGCCGCGCATACTCAAAAAGGTTTTCGACCGATTCGACAATCGGCCCGTAACGGTCTTCGATCTCCGCGTGAACGTCTGCAAGCTCCTCTTCGCTCTCAGCCGAAGAGACGCGCTTGTAGGTGCGGAGCCGCTGGCTGACATCGCGTATGTAGTCTTCGGGGATGCGAATATCGACGCCGATATTTATCACGGCCGAAACTTCGTCTTCAATCGGCTCGCCTTTGATTTCCCGCACGGTCCGTTCGAGCATCTGTGTGTAGAGGTCGAACCCTATAGCGTCTATGTGGCCCGACTGCTGCCCGCCCAGAAGGTTGCCCGCGCCTCTCAGCTCAAGATCGAGCGCGGCGATGCGAAAGCCCGCGCCGAGGTCCGAGAACTCTCTTATCGCTGCGAGGCGGCGGCGCGCAATATCTGTAAGGCCGTCGGAAGAGGGGATGAGCAGGTACGCGTACGCGCGGCGGTTCGAGCGCCCGACGCGCCCGCGAAGCTGGTAAAGCTGCGACAGCCCGTAGTTGTCTGCGCGGTTGATTATCATGGTGTTTGCGAGCGGGATGTCTATACCGTTTTCGATGATCGTGGTCGAGACGAGCACATCTATCTCGTGGCGTATGAACTTCAGTATCACGTCTTCCAGCTCTTTTTCGGCCATCTGCCCGTGAGCTACGCCGATGCGCGCCGCGGGGACGAGCCTGCCGATCAACTCGCCAATCGTGGCAATGCTCTCGACGCGGTTGTGGACGAAAAAGACCTGCCCGCCGCGCTGGAGCTCAAGCTCGATTGCGGACCTTATCACCGCCTCCGAAAATTGAACGACCTGAGTCTGAATGGCCAGACGGTCGCGGGGCGGCGTCTCTATCACAGACATGTCGCGAAGCCCCGCGAGCGACATGTTGAGGGTGCGCGGGATCGGCGTGGCGGACATCGCTATAACGTCAACCTTCTTGCGCATCTGCTTTATGCGCTCTTTATGAGCTACGCCGAACCGCTGCTCCTCGTCGACGATCAGCAGGCCGAGGTCTTTGAACTTTATGTCCTTTGAAAGCAGGCGGTGGGTGCCGATAACGATGTCGATCTTTCCCTCTTCGAGCGACTTGATAATCTCTTTTTGCTCCCTGGCCGATCTGAACCGCGACAGCATCTCTATGCGGGCGGGGAACGCGCTAAACCGTTTTTGAAAAGTCTTGAAGTGCTGATAGACCAGCACGGTCGTGGGCGCGAGCACGGCGACCTGCTTGCCTTCCATTATCACTTTGAAGGCGGCGCGCATGGCAACTTCAGTCTTGCCGTAACCGACATCGCCCACGATCAGACGGTCCATCGGCTGCTGGCTCTGCATGCCCGCTTTCACGTCCTCGATGGCCGCCTCCTGGTCCGGGGTCAGTTGATACTCGAACGCGTCTTCGAACTCTTTTTGCCACGGCGTATCCTCGCCGTAAGCGTGGCCGGTCACGAGCTGGCGCTCGGCGTAGAGCTTGAGCAGTTCTTCGGCCATGTCTCGCATGGCGCGTTTTACGCGGGCCTTCGCCTTCTCCCAGCCGACGCCGCCCAGCCTGTCGAGCGGCGGCTTGTGCCCCTCGCCCGCAGAGTACCGCTGCACAAGGTCTAGCCGCTCTACGGGGACATAGAGCTTCGCATTTTCGGCATAGGTCAGCAGCATGAACTCGCGGTTGCCGCTCGCGGCACGCTCGATGCCGGCCCCGACGTTTCCGGTCGGCCCGCCCGCCGTGGTCATCTGTTTGAGCCCCTGAAACTGGCCTATGCCGTGATCGACGTGGACGACATAATCCCCGACCTTCAAATCTCCGAGGTCGGAGAGAAAGGCAGAGGCTTTCCTCTGCTTTCGCGCGCGCTTGGGGACCACGCGTTGCGGGGCAGTGCGGTCGGTCTCGCCAAACACGTCGCTTTCCGTAAGCAGCTGGAGCCGCGCCGCGGGGAGCGAAAACCCGTTCGAGGGCTTGCCCACGGTCACGACCCTGTTGCTGACGATTGCCGCCGCTTGATCGACAGGGTTGAGCGAAGGCAGGAGCTGTGCGGTCAGGTCGTACTCCGCGAGCATCTCCGTCACGCGCTCGGCAAGCCCGAGACTCGGCATAGTAAAAAGCGTCGTTCGCGCTGCCGCCTCAGGGTCGTGTTCGAGGTCGCGCGCAAGGTCCTGAACCCGCCCGTGGTAGCGGCGCGGCGACTGCGAGATCATCGTCACTTCGGGCGTTGCCATAGTTATTGTGAATAAAAAGAGATTGGCCGCGCGTTTGCGGCTCGCCGCAAAACTCTCTTGCAAACGGCGAGCAGACTCCTGCTCGCCCACCTCGGCGGCTTTCAACTCCGGTACCGCATTGATCATGCTCGCGTCTATGGCGAACTGGTCGTCCACGGTTGCGGCGGCGCGACCGAGCAATCGCATATCGACGCGCGTCATAGATTCTATGCGCGCGCGAAGCTCGACCGGCGTAAGAAAGAGCTTTTCGGGCGCAAGCGACAACTCGCCCGCGTCGTCGGCCTCCGAGAAGCGGTCTTCGAGATAGCCGTAGAGTTCTGCGGCACTCTTTTCAACCTCGGCGGGCTCGTCGATGACAAACACTGCGTCTTTCAAATAATCGAGCGCCGACGCGCCCAGCTGTCTTGTGAGCGGCAACAGGTACTCCCAGCCTGGGAAAGGCTCGCCGCGAGTCGCGTGCGCAAGGCGCGCTCTCAAATCGCGTCGAAAGCGGTCGTCGCCCCAATGCCGCTCGGCCGCGTCTGCCCAGGTGATGAACTCTTCGCGGCGCACGGACAACTCGCGCATCGGAACGATCACCGACTGCGGGGCGCGGCCCACAGACCGTTGAGTGTCCGCGTCAAACTCGCGGATCGAATCTACCGTGTCGCCAAAAAACTCTATGCGATGCGGCGCGTCGTGCGCGGGCGAAAAAACGTCGAGTATGCCGCCGCGCAGGCTGAACTCCCCGACCGCGCCGACAGGCTCCTGCCGAACGTAGCCCGATGCGATGAGCAGATCGACAATCAATTCGGGCGGCATCTCCTCGCCCACTTTGAGCGTGATGCTCGACGCTCGAAGCTCTGCCGGCGAGATCGTGCGTTCGGCCAGCGCGCCGATAGATGTGAGCAGTATGCGCGCGTCGCCGCTCGCCGCGCGGTAGAGCGCGAGCGCGCGCTGTTCGAGGACCTCTGCGTGTGGCGACGTTCCGTCGTAGGGGTCTGTCTCAAGCGCCGGGACGACGAGCACGCTCGATTCGCAGGAGCTTACGCCGTTGAGCGCGCAATAGAAGAACTCGACATCCGTCTGAAACTCTTCGACCTCGCGGTTCGAGCGAGTGACAAAGACTATTCGCCGTTTGAGCTTAAGCTCAAGCGCGACAAGAGCCAGCGCGCGAGCGCTGCCAGCGAGCCCCGTGAGCACCACGACGTTATTTCGCAGCTCTGCATTTCTCAACTCTGCGACCAGGCCCCGTAGCTCGTCGCTTTCCAGAACCGGCCCGAATATCTCTCTGTAATAGTTGTCAGCCATAAGCCCCGTCGCTCAGAAGATCGATTGTAGCAAGTCCGAGATTGCGGGCGCAAAATAGTAAACCGAAGACGTTCCTTATTTTTGGGAGTATTGCCAACGGAAACCGCGCTTTGTTACTATCCTCGTTAGCTGTTATTCGGAGGCTAAATTAATGAAAGCCATCGCACGCGCCCTGGTTGTAGCTGCACTGATGGTTTCGATTTTTTGCGTGGTAATTCTTGCTCGGCAGCTCGGCTCGCGCGAGGCGCGACAGCAGATCGCGCTTGCGCTCGGACTTGAGCGCCCCGACGACGTGCACATAAAGAGCATCTCGCCGGGTATGGGTGGAGAGGCGACCGTTACCGCGACAGTCGAGACGGCGTTTCGCTTTAAGCAGGACAAGAAAGGCGACTGGAAAGCGCTGGAAGTCCGCACGGGCGACCGCCGCTGGGAGTCTATCGAGCTGATCGAGACTGCGGTTCGCAAGGAGAAGATTCTGAGGACGACCGCCGACCTTCGCACGATTGCCACCGCGCTCGAAGCCTTCTCGCGCGAGCGCGGCTTTTACGTCACTGCCGACACGAGCTCGGCGCTGATAGACAACCTCGCGCCCCGCTATATGAATACCGTGCTGAGGCTCGACGCGTGGTCGCGCGAGTTCGAGTACAAGGGCACCGAGACCGCCTACAGGCTGGCGAGCCTCGGCCCTGACGGCAAGCCTCAAACGGGCGACGAGATAATCATCGAGAACGGGCAGTTGGTGAAGGGAGCCGAATGAAGCCGAACGCTCAAGACCCCGACCCCGCACAGACCAGTGCGCGGTTAGATGCGGCTCATCGCACTGCAAAAGTGCTGGTCCTGGTCTTTGCCGCGAGCATTGTGTTCTACACGGTTATAGGCGTCGTGATCTTTCAAACGGCGGTCGGCGAGCCCCGCCCGTTTCAGCACCGCATCCCGTTTTTCGTGGCGGTGCTGTTTCTTTCGCTCGGCTCGATTGCGCTGCGCCGCACACAGTTTCGCTGGCTGCGGCTCGAAGTCATAGGCGGGCTCAAAGGGGTCGAAGGGCTTATCAAGCATCTTTCAACCATGACGATTATCTCTGCCGCTCTCGCCGAAACGATAGGGCTGCTGGCGTTGATAATAGTCTTTTTCGGAGGCGATATGCGCGACATAATAACGGTGGGAGCGGTCGGGCTGCTTGTCGCGCTGTCGAGTTATCCGCGCCGCGCCGCCTGGCGAAAGATCGTAGAATATTTTGTTGAGAATAGGCCGGGCGTAACCGCCAGGCATTGAAAATCGGTTCGTGTCCCGTGACCGAAGTATAAAGCAGGGCGGAAGGCCAGCGAGCTTTTTGCCCTTTGTGGAAAGGAAGTAAGACCTTGAGAAAAGATTTTGTATTGGTGAGCGTGGCAGCCCTGTTGCTGTCGCCAGTCGCGGTTTGGCCCGGCTCGTCCGCCTCCGCCGCCCCGGCGGCTTTCCTGAGCCCCGCGTCTCGGCAAGACGATAAGAAGGCCGACGATAAAAAGAGTGGTGATAACCGTTCGCAGGCGCTTCAGAAATACCTCGAAGGCCAGCGGCTCGAACAGGCGGGAAATTACACGGGGGCCACGGCTGCTTTCAAGGAGGCCATTGCGCTCGACCCCGCTTCGCCCGAACTGAGGATCGCGCTCGGATCGCTTTACCTGAAGTACCGCAACGTGATCGACGCGGAGGCGCAGGCGCGCGAGGCGATAAAGCTCGCGCCGAACAACGTCGAAGCCCGAAAGCTTGTCGGGACGGTCTACTTCGCGCAGATGCTTACGGGCACCACGCTCGACAAGGAGAAAGCTCGCGCCGCCATCAAAGAGTTTGAAGAGGTGGCGCGGCTCGACCCCAACGCAAAGATCGAGGTCAACAACCAGCAGTCGCCCGTGCTTGCCATCGTAGGCGGGCTCTACCTCTCGCTCGAAGAAGAAGAGAAGGCGATTGAGGCGCTCAAGCGCGTCTCCGAAGGCAACGCCTCGTCGGATCAAGCGCACTTCCAGCTAGCCATACTCTATTATCAAAAGAACAAGCTCCGCGAAGCGGCCGCGGCCGCGCGCAAGGCTTACGACATAGATCAGAAATCGCCGCAGTACGCGGGACTTCTCGCCCAATCGCTGCTTCGCCTCGGCCGCACTCAAGAAGCGATAGACATCTATAAGAAGGCCATCGGGATCAAAGACACCCCCGCGAAAGACGGCGACTCGGCCAGAGAGCTTTTCGTGCAATCGCCGCTCCTGTTCGATTATGCGGAGGCGCTTGTCTACGCCGGTCGCTACGATGAAGCGACCAAGCTGCTCGACCCCATAATCAAGAACGTGCGCAAGGACACGCCGCTATATCTGAACGCCGTCAAGACGACGACCGATGCGCTGAGGCGTTCGGGCAAGCGCGAAGAAGCGGTCCGCGTCCTGGAAGAAGCGCTCAAGGGCCAGGACGTGTCCGACAGCCTCCCTGCGGTCTACTCGCTTGCAGAGACTTATGAAGAGATGTTCCAGTTCGACAAGGCCGTGGCGACTTATGAAGAGGCGCTCGCGGCTGTCGTCAACCCCGACGGCACCGTCACAAACGAAGCGGACAAGCGGCGCGCCGCCATAGTGATGCAGCGCATAGGGACCGCTTATCGAATGGCCGGAAAGCGCGACAAGGCCATGGAGACCTTCGAGCGCATGAAGAAAGTGCTCGGGCCGGACAACCCGCGCGCCGACCAGCTCATCATCGATACGTTGCTCAACGAAGGGAAGTATAAAGAGGCGTTCGACGCGGCCACAGCCGCCGCCGCGCGCTACCCCGACGAGCGCAGCTTCAAGCTCGTCCGCGCATCGGCAGCCGGACGCATGGGAGATATGGCCACCGCCGAGACGACCTTGCGCGGGCTGCTAAAGAATGACTCGGAAGACGCCGACATATACCTATATCTTTCGGGCGTGCAGCTTGAGGCCAACCGTCTGAAAGAGGCCGAAGAGAGCGCGCGTAAGGCGATAAGCCTTGAGCCAAACAACATACTGCCGCTTATCACCTTGTCGAGCGTGCAGGACCGGCAGAAAAAGTTTAAGGAGTCTGAAGCGACGCTCAAGCGCGCGCTTGAGATCGACCCGGATAACGCGACGCTTTTGAACAACCTGGGTTACTTCCTGACCGAACGCGGCGAGCGCATCCCGGAAGCGGAATCGCTCATAAGGCGCGCGGTCAATATCGAGCCGACCAACGGCTCTTTCCTCGATTCTCTGGGCTGGCTTTTGTACAAGCAGGGAAAGACCGACGAGGCGCAAAAGTATCTTGAGCAGGCGGTCATATACTCGCCGCGCTCGGCGACGATACACGATCACCTCGGCGATCTTTACAAGAAACAGGGGCAGACGGACAAGGCTCGCACCAAGTGGGAAGAAGCGCTCAAGCTTGCCACCGAGCCCGAAGAGATCAAGAGCATTAAAGAGAAGCTTGGGAAAAAATGATTAAGCCGTGAACCGTGAACCGTAAACCGTGACAAGAGGGAGAGACTAGCAAACTTCTGAACCGGTCCTTCTTGTCACGGTTTACGGTTCACGGTTCACGGCTTCTTGTGGACGCAAATATGAAGAAGTTCTACGGCCTTTCTCTCAGCGTTGTAGCGGCGGCGGTGGCGCTCGTATTGCCGCTTGCCAATCAGGTCTATTCGCAGCAGACCGGCGGGGTCTTCGCGGGCAAAGGAAAGGTCGTCCGCGCGCCGCGCCCGAGCGGTCAGGCGCGCTCCGAGCGGCCCGCCAAGGACCGAGCGGGCGAGCCGGAACCGGGTGAAGGCCGGCGGGCGGAGGATGCGTACCGCGACGAAGACTTGAAGCCGATGGTCGCGGGCCGCACGCTGCGCGAGATCGAGCGGCTGGAGTCCGACTGTTTCCACGAGGTCAACGTGCAGCGCGAAGCGCACGGGCTCAAGCCGCTCAGGTATTCGGAAGAGCTGCTTGAGGTGGCGCGCTATTACAGCCGCCGCATGGCCGAAGAGAACTTCTTCTCGCATAAAGACCCCGACGGACGAACCGTTCGCCAGCGCGTTACCGAAGCGGGCATCACCTGGCGCGTGCTCGGCGAAAACCTCGCCTACTCGAACGGCTACATAAACCCTGTCGCGGTCAGCGTGAAGGGGTGGATGGAGAGCCCCGGCCATCGCAAGAACATTCTCGACCCGACCTACGCCGAAACCGCTATAGGCGCGTGGATAAGCTCGAACGGCACGATCTACTTCACCGAGATCTTCCTGAAAAACTAGTGGCCGGGATCAGGGCTTTGATTCAGATCAGGTCTTACGCGAAGATCAACTGGCGGCTTGACGTGCTCTACCGGCGCGAGGACGGGTTCCACGAGCTTCGCACTATCCTTCAAACGGTGTCGCTCCACGACACGCTTCGGTTTGAGCCCGCCGAACATTTAGAGATCACCTGTAACGACCCGCAGGTTCCGGTTGACGAGACGAACCTCGTTCATAAGGCAGCGGTCGCGCTCGCCGAAAGCGCGGGCCGCCCGTTTGCCGCGCGAATCGATATAGAGAAGCGCATACCGGTGGCGGCGGGGCTGGGCGGCGGGTCGTCAAACGCCGCGGCCGCGCTCGAAGGGCTACGGCGGCTGTGGTCGGTTGAGATAGAGCCGGGCGAGATGGCCCGGATCGCTTCGCGGCTCGGCTCGGACGTGCCTTTTTTTCTTATGGGCGGGACCGCGCTCGGGGTGGGGCGCGGCGACGAGGTCTACCCACTCGAAGAGGTCGATTGCCCCGCGCTTGTGCTGGCAAATCCGGGGGTTGCGGTCTCGACCGCCGAGGCTTACGAAAAGCTTTCGCGGTTGACAAGGCAGAACCCTGCCCGTATCATGCCCTTTGCTTTAATCGACGCTAAAGGCATCCGTGAGCTGCCGCTTGCGGCGAGCAACGATCTTGAACAGGTAATTTTAGCCGCTTACCCGGAAATAGCCGGGGTCAAACGCGAGTTGATGGCTCTGGGCGCGCGGCACGCGCTGATGAGCGGCAGCGGCGCAACCGTTTTTGGGGTCTTTGATAATGAGGAATCGAGCCGGCGAGCGGTCGAGCGGCTGCGCGCGCGCGGCTGCTGGGCCGTACAGGCGAGGGCAATCGACCGCGCAACCTATAAAGAGACGCTTTTCGAAGATTAAATCCGCGCATATTTTTATGAGCATCAGGTAGAGCACGATTCGATATTTCATTTTAAAGCAAAGCAGTTAAGATAGCGGTTTGCACATGATGGGGAGTCGCCAAGCGGTAAGGCAGCGGCCTTTGGAGCCGCCATTCGGAGGTTCGAATCCTCCCTCCCCAGCTCGATTCTGGATTGAAGAGGGGCTTCCCGGTTAATCCAAAATCCAAGATTATCTATTTGGAGATTGTGTGGACATCAAGGTCTTTTCAGGGAACGCGAACAGGCCGCTTGCTGAAGAGATATGCCAGCACCTTGGGATAGAGATCGGACAGGCGAACACGGGCAGGTTTTCTGACGGCGAGTATAACTTTCAGATACTTGAGAACGTGCGCGGCGAGGACTGTTTTCTGGTCCAGCCGACCTGCCCGCCGGTCGACTCGAACCTGATGGAGCTGCTCATCATGCTCGATGCGTTTCGCCGCTCGTCGGCCAAGCGCATCACGGCTGTGATCCCTTATTACGGTTACGCGCGCAAGGACCGCAAGGACCGTCCCAGGGTCCCTATCTCTGCGAAGCTGACGGCCAATTTGATTTCGGGCGCGGGGGCCGACCGCGTGCTGCTGTTCGACCTGCACGCGGGGCAGATTCAGGGGTTCTTTGATATTCCGGCCGATCACCTGTACGCAGCGCCCGTGCTTGTCGGTTACTTTCAGAACCTTGAGTTGCCGAACCTGACCGTGGTTGCGCCCGACGCGGGCGGGGTCGAGCGAGCGCGCGCTTACGCCAAGCGGCTGGGCGCAGAGCTTGCGATCATCGACAAGCGCAGGGATTACGACCGGTCGGGCGAGGTCGAGGTCCTTCACGTCGTGGGCGAGGTGAAGGGGCGGACGGCCTTGATTATCGACGATATGATCGACACGGCCGGGACGCTCGTCAAAGCGGGCGAGGCGCTTATAAAAAACGGCGCCGAAGTCGTCTACGCGTCGGCGACCCACGCGGTATTTTCCGGGCCTGCGGTCGAGCGCATCGAGGCTTCGCCGATAAAAGAGGTGGTCGTGACCAACACGATCCCGACCGAAAACGCCTGTCGCTCGTCGAAGGTGAAATGTTTGAGCGTGGCAAAGATTTTAGCAGAAGCCATCTTGTCGATACACGACGAGACCTCTGTGAGCAAGCTATTCATTTAGGAGTCGTCAGTTATGATTAGTGATTTGACATTAAAAGCGACCCCGCGCGAAGGCGTGGGCAAAGGCCATACCCGCCGGTTGCGCGCGCAGGGGTTGATCCCGGCAGCCGTCTACGGCGAAGGGAAAGAGGCCGTCACAATAGCGATCAACGCCAAAGAGCTGGCCACGATCTTGAGGTCAGAGACGGGCCACAACACGATCTTCAATATCGACCTGCCCGCAACCAGCGGCAGCGGGGAGACCGCGACCGTGATCGTCAAGGACTGGCAGGTTGACCCGGTCAAAGGGCGCTTGCTGCACGCTGACTTGATGCGCCTGTCGATGACCACGGTTACGCACGTAAACGTGCACATAGAGGTTGTGGGCGAACCGGTGGGCGTAAGGCTCGAAGGCGGCATACTTGAGCTCCAGCTCCGCGAAGTCCCTGTCGAGTGTTTGCCCGGCGATATCCCGGACGCTATGCAGTTGGACGTGTCGGAGATGAACGTCGGAGATCACTCGACGATTGCGGACCTTGTCTATGATCGCGAGAAGATAAAGGTGTTGCTCGACGAGCACCAGATAATCGCGGGCGTGCTTGCGCCTCGAATGGCCGAAGAGGCCGCGCCGACGGCTGCCGATGTCGATGAGACCGCAGGCGGCGAGCCTGAAGTCATCAAGAAGGGCAAGACCGAAGAGTAGAGGCGAGTCGCCGGTTGCCACCGGCGGCTTGTGACCGGCTTATGAAGCTTATAGTCGGGCTCGGCAATCCGGGCCGTGGGTATGAGGCGACGCGTCATAACCTCGGCTTCATGCTCATTGATAAGCTGTTTGAGCGCGCGGGCGCGCGAAAGTTTCGCGCCGAATCTAACGCGCTGGTCGTGGAAGCGACGCTCGCAAGCGTGCGCGTCTTGCTCGTCAAGCCGCAGACGTTTATGAACCTGAGCGGCGACGCGGTCCGCCCGCTCCTCGCCCGGTACGGCGAGGGGGATGCGCGGTCGCTCGTCGTGGCTTCCGACGACGTGGCGCTTCCATTCGGGATGATTCGCGTGCGCGCGGGCGGCAGCGCGGGCGGGCAGAAGGGGTTGAAGTCGATCATAGACCGCCTCGGCACGCAGGAGTTCCCGCGCGTTCGGCTTGGCGTAAAACCGGATCACCCGGTCCAGGACCTGGCCGCGTTCGTGCTTTCGCCGATACCACGGCGGGATCACGAGCGGCTTGAAGGTATGCTCGACCGCGCGGCCGACTCAATCGAGGTGATACTGACCGACGGGGTCGAGCGCGCGCAGTCGATCTTTAACGAACGCGTCAAGGAAGCGGCCGAAGGGTCTCAGCCCTGACGCCGCCTGTCCATTGTTCTTTCTCAAGAGGTTCTATAGTGAATCTCCTTGCTCTGGCTTCGGGCCAGGGCGAAACATTAGCCGCGTGTAGGGTTGCGGCTTAGTAAATCCAAAAGGAGGAAATCTCTCTGATGAGAGTTTATGAAGTTCTGTTTATCATCGCTCCCAACACGGAAGAGAGCGATATCGAAACGCTCGTCACTCAATTTAGTGACGTGGCGACCAATCAAGGCGCGCGGATCGCAAAAGTTGACCGCATGGGCCGACGCCGCCTTGCCTACCCCATTCAAAAATTCACGGACGGTCATTACATAGTGCTGACGATTGAAGGCTCGGGCGCGGAGATCGCCGAGCTTGAGCGGCGCATGCGCGTCACCGACGCGATCATACGCTACCTGACCATCCGCATAGACGAAGATTTGAAGCGCGCAGAGAAGTTCCGCGCGCGCCGCGCGGCATCCGCGTCGGCCGGCGGCGGGCGCACGAGCCGTGGCCCGCGCGGCCGCGCGCAACAACCTGCCGAAGCACCTGATGAAGAGGAGGGCGAAGAATAATGAGCAGCGATACCAGAGACGAAGGCCGCCGCGATGATCGTCGCGACGACCGCCGCGACGATAGAGGAGGCCGCCAGGGCGGTCGCCGCTTCGTGCGCGCGCGCAAGTCATGCAGGTTCTGCGCCGACAAGGTTGATTACATCGATTATAAAGACGGGCGACTGCTTGGCACATACATTCCTGAGCGAGGCAAGATTCTGCCGAGGCGAATATCCGGCACCTGCGCGCCGCATCAGCGCATGCTGGCAAGCGCGATAAAGCGCGCTCGCAACGCCGCTATTCTTCCGTTCGCAACCGATTAATCAGCGCTGAGACGCTTCTCAGTCTTTTGCTTGAGTGAGGATTCAACCGATGGCACATATGGATGTATTACTTCGTGAAGACATAGACAACCTCGGCCAGCGCGGCGAGGTCGTGCGCGTCCGCTCCGGCTACGGGCGCAACTACCTGTTGCCGCAGGGGCTCGCAATCGAGGCGACCGCCGGAAATAAACGCATGATCGAAGAACAGCGCCGCATACTGGCCAAGCGCGAGGAGCGCGAGCGTGCGGGCGCGCAGTCGGAAGCGACGCGACTCGAAGGTATCGAGCTGCGCTTCAACCGCCGCGTGGGCGAGCACGGGATACTTTTCGGCTCGGTCACAGCGCTCGACATCGCCGAGGCTTTAAAAGAACAGGGCTACACGGTCGAGCGCCGCAGGATAGGGTTGCGCGAGCCGATCAAAGAGGTGGGCGATTTCGAGGTCACGATCAAGCTCCACCGCGACGTGACCCCGACCGTCAAGGTGCGCGTCCGCAAAGAAGGCGCTCCCGAAGATGATGCGCCCGCTGCCGAGACTGCCGAGACTGCCGCCGCCGATGCGACTGCTTCGGAGGCGACGGCTCCGGGGGCAGAGGCCGAAACGGCGGCTGATGCTTCGACCGATGAGTCGGGCGCGGCTGGCGCGGCCGAAGGCGCGACCGGCGAGAATGCCCCTGCCGAGGAGTAATTTTTTTAGCCGGTGACGGGGGATGATACGAGATCGCGGGCCCGCGTCTCTTATCATCCTTCGACGGTTCTTTAAACGCTCTAGACTCGAATAGGGTGGTTTGCTATTATCGGGTGCGGAATGTCTTTCCAGGCATTCCGCTTTCTCTTTTACATCGTTTGATCTCGGTGCAATGCCCTCCAGCGCAGATTTCAAAATGGATATAACCAGAGCGCAGACTCGCGAGGCGAGACTGTCGGGAGCACGCTGATGTCAAGAGCCGCCGCCGGTGATTCTTTCTTCGACAAAGGGCTTCCATCCAACATAGAGGCAGAGCGCTCGATACTCGGGGCGATTCTGCTGGACAACTCCGTCTGTCATCAAGCCATAGAATTCTTAGGTCGCGGAGGCGATCTTTTCTTAGACGCGCATCGCCGCATATTCGACAAGATGGTGTCGCTTACCGAGCGCGGCACGATCATCGACCTGATAACGCTCAGCGACGAACTGCGCCGCGCGGGCGAGTTCGAGCAGATAGGCGGCGCGACCTATATCGCATCGCTCATCGACGGCGTGCCGCGCACGGACAATATCGAGCACTACGCAAGGATCGTAAAATCGAAAGCGCAGCTTCGCCGCCTTATCACCGCTTCAAACCAGATCATCGCACGGTGCTTTGACGAAGAAGACGACCCGGACATCATCATAGACCAGGCCGAGCAGATGATCTTCCAGATAGCCGAGGACCGCGTACGCCAGGGGTTCCAGTACATAGGCGAAGTGGCGCAGCGCCGTCTTGAGCAGATCGAGCAGATGGCAGGCCGTCCCGAAATGATTACGGGCGTGCCGACGGGCTTCACAGACTTTGACCAGATGACGAGCGGGCTGCAACGCCAAGACCTCGTCATCATCGCCGCACGACCCAGCATGGGGAAGACCGCCCTCGCTCTCAACATGGCGCAGTACGCGTCGAAGAACAGCAACGTCGTCGGGGTCTTCAGCCTTGAGATGTCCGCAGAGCAGTTGGTCTCGCGCTTGCTCTGCTCGGAAGCGCGCGTGGACGCGCACCGATTGAGGACCGGTTATCTCAACCGCGAAGAGTGGGCGCGGCTCGCCGACGCGCTCAGGCGCATGTTCGAGATGCAGATATTTATAGACGACACGCCCGGCGTGAGCGTGCTTGAGATGCGCGCAAAGACGCGGCGGTTGAAAGCCGAGCACGGGCTAGACCTGCTCATCGTCGATTACCTCCAGCTGATGTCGGGCCGGGGGCGAATCGAATCGCGCCAGCAGGAGGTCTCGCAAATCTCGCGCGACCTCAAGGGGCTCGCCAAAGAGCTGAACGTCCCGGTGATCGCGCTATCGCAGCTTTCGCGCGCGACCGAGACCCGCAGCGACCACCGCCCGCAGCTAAGCGACCTTCGTGAAAGCGGATGCCTGACCGGGGATACGCTTATCACTTTGGCGGACACAGGCGACCGTTTGCCCATACGTGAACTCGCGGGAAGATCGGGATTTGCCGTTTGGGCAATGAACGAAGAGAGGATGAAGATCGAGCGGGCCGTGGCAACACGCGCATTCTCGACGGGCACGAAGCCCGTTTTCCGTATAACGACTCGGCTCGGTCGATCTATTCGCGCCACGAGCAATCACAAGTTCCGAACCTTTGAGGGTTGGCAGAGGCTCGATGATCTGAGCGCAGGCAAACGTCTTGCTGTGCCGAGATCAATCAAGAGCCCATACTCGCAGTCTATGTCTGATGCCGAACTGGCCCTGCTAGGCCATCTTATCGGTGATGGCTGCACGCTTCCAAGGCACGCGATTCAGTACACGACGCGCGAACATGACTTGGCTGAGACGGTTGCTTCTCTGGCGCGCCAGTTATTCGGTAGCGAGATAGAGCCGCGAATAAAGCAGGAGCGCACGTGGTATCAAGTCTATCTATCGTCCACAAGACATCACGCTAGAAATAGACGAAGCGCAGTCAGCGAATGGCTAACCGATCTGGGTATCTTTGGTCTGAGGTCGCACGAGAAGTTTGTGCCTGAAAAGGTTTTCCAACAGCCTCAAGAATCGATAGCCCTCTTCTTGCGCCACCTGTGGACTACCGATGGCTGCGTTGGGTCCAGGAAACGATCGTCTTCGCCCACGGTGTACTACGCTTCGAGCAGCCAAAGACTGGCAAGGGATGTACAGGCATTGCTGCTCAGGCTAGATATCAACGCATGGCTGAGGAGAAGGCCCCAGACCGGCAAGGGGCGAGACCAGTATCACGTAGCCGTGACCGGAAAGCCGGATCTTGAGCGATTCACCAGGGCAGTCGGCGCGGTCGGCCAGTACAAAGAGACCGAGCTGCGAAATTTAATCTCCTACCTGGAAGATCGCACCGCAAATACCAACAGAGACATAATCCCAAGCGTCGCATGGCAGAGATACGTCCTGCCCGCTATGCGTGAAGCGAGCATAACCGGCCGTCAGATGACGGCAAGTGTTGAGACCGCATACTGCGGGACCGCGATCTACCGGCAGAATCTGGGGCGCGAGCGAGCGGCGAAGATCGCGGCGGCGACTTTATGTGAGCCGTTAGCCCGGCTGGCGGAAAGCGATGTTTACTGGGATGAGATCATAAGCATTGAGCCGGACGGTGAAGAAGAGGTTTTCGATCTTACCGTGCCTGGCCCTCACAATTTTATCGCCGACGACATTGTTGCTCACAACTCGATTGAGCAAGATGCCGACGTTGTCTGCTTTATCTATCGCGACGAGGTCTATAATCAAAGTGACGAGAACAGGGGAGTCGCCGAGCTGATTATAGGCAAACAGCGAAACGGCCCGACGGGAAGCGTTCAGCTCGCCTTCTTAAAAGAGTTCACGCGCTTCGAGAACATGTGGCGGGAGTAGTGCGAGCGATGACGGCTGAACCTGTAAGCGATTCCACGCTCGCGCTCTCAGCGCGCCGTCCTACCTGGGCTGAGATCGATCTGGGAAGCCTCGTTCATAACTTTAAAGTGATGAGGTCGGCAATCGAGCCGGGCGTTGCCATTATGGCAGCCGTGAAGGCGGACGCTTACGGCCACGGCGCGCACAGGTGCGCGCTCGCGCTCGAACGCGCGGGGGCAGACTGGTTCGGCGTCGCGCTGCCGGAAGAAGGCGCGTTGCTTCGCCGCGCGGGGGTCGGGCGGCCAATACTTTGCCTGGGCGGGTTCTGGGAAGGGCAGGAGTCGATAATCCTCGACCTCGGTCTGACTCCCGCAGTATTTCGCCTGGACCTGCTCGAACGCCTCGACCGGGCCGCTTGCGCGGGGGGGCAGTCGGTCGCCTACCACCTCAAAGTAGACACAGGCATGGGCAGGCTGGGCGTGCCTTTTAGCGAGCTTGAACAGTTTCTGAGTAAAGCTAAAGAATTCGAGCACGTGAAGCTCGACGGCGTGATGACACACTTCGCGTCGGCTGACGACCCCGATCAGCTCGCTTTCACCGAGCAGCAGATGGGTAAGTTCGCCGAAGCCGTGGCGCGCGTGCGCGAGCGCGGCTTCGCGCCCGGCTTTATCCACCAGGCAAACAGCGCGGCCACGCACGCGCATCCTTCGGCGCACGGAAACCTTGTCAGGCTTGGCGGGGTGATCTACGGCGTGTGGCGCGACGCTACGAACCCTACGGTCGAGCCGCTCGATTGGCGGCCGGTGCTGTCGCTTCGCACGCGCGTAGGGTTGCTAAAAAACGTGCCGGAGGGCACGCCGCTAGGCTACGGGCGCGCGTTCGTCACTTCGCGCCCAAGCCTCATAGCCACGATCCCCGTCGGGTACGAAGACGGGCTCAGCCGCTCGCTTTCAAACAGGGGCCGCGTGATCGTGCGCGGGCAGTTCGCTCCCATCGTCGGGCGGATCAGCATGGACCTGACGATTGTCGATGTGACGGATGTCGATGAGGTCGAGACGGGCGATCTGGTCACGATAATCGGCAGCGAGGGGCGACTTCATATCACGGCCGAAGATATAGCCGCCGAGCTCGGCACGATCTCTTACGAAGTGACCTGCCGCATCAGCGACCGCGTGCCCAGAATCTACGTCGAGCCTTCCTAAAGAGCGCCGCCTAACCTCGCAAGTTCGCGGCTTTTACGGCTTGCCCTTGTCTGAAATTAAGTTATAATACCCCGCATCGCAAATGGCTTAGACTCGGCAGGGTCCCTCGTAAGCAGGCGTATTGAAATAGCGCGTTCGAGTGAGAGGTGTGTATTATGCAGCAGCGGTCGCGCGTGGGCGCGAAAGACTTATTGGAGAAGACCGTAGCGTTCACGAAGGCTGACGAGTTCCGCCGAGCGGGCCTCTATCCTTACTTCACGGAGTTTTCGGGAGCGGCCGAATCGGGCGAGGCGGAGGTCTTGATGGGCGACCGCCGAATCCTCATGTTCGGCTCGAACAACTACCTCGGCCTGTCGTCTCACCCGGAGGTTAAACAGGCCGCGAAAGAAGCGATTGACCGTTACGGCACGGGCTGTTCGGGCTCGCGCATGCTCAACGGCACTATGGACCTGCACGTCAGGCTCGAAGAGGCGCTCGCGCGTTTTATGAAGCGCGAAGCCGCGCTGGTCTTCGGCACAGGGTTTCAAACAAACCTCGGCGTGCTTTCGACCATAGCCCAGAAGGGCGACGTTATAATTGCCGACCGCGCCATCCACGCATCTTTACTCGACGGCTGTCTGGCGTCGTTTGCGCGCACGGTGCGCTTCCGGCATAACGACCTGGCCGATCTTGAGCAGGTGCTTGCGAGCCTTGATCCCGGCGAAGGCAGGTTAATAGTTGTTGATGGCGTCTTTTCGATGGAAGGCGACCTGGCGAATCTGCCCGGCATAGTCAAGCTTGCGCGCGAGCATTCGGCGCGAGTATACGTCGACGAGGCTCACTCTATCGGCGTGCTCGGGCGCGACGGGCGCGGAGCGTGCGAGCACTTCGGGGTCGAGCCCGACGTTGACATCGTGATGGGAACCTTTTCGAAGTCGTTCGCTTCAATAGGCGGGTTTGTCGCCGCCCGCCGCGAAGTTATCGAGTTCATAAAACATCACAGCCGCGCTTTCGTCTACTCGGCGTCGCTCGCGCCCGCCAACGCCGCGAGCGTGCTGAAATCTATAGAGATAATCGAGCGCGAGCCGGAACGTCGCGCGCAACTGCTTGAAACGAGCGCGAAGCTCCGAACCGAATTGCACCGCCTGGGCTTTGGCCTGCTCGACGGAGTGACGCCGATCATCCCCGTGGTGATCGACGACGAAGTGATGGTCTGCCGCTTCTTCTGGGAGTTGATGAGCGAGGGGATATACACGAACCCCGTGCTCGCGCCCGCCGTGGCGCGAAGCCTCGTGCGGATAAGCTGCATGGCCACGCATACGGATGAGCACGCCGAGCGGCTGCTTGAGACGATGTACAGAATAGCCAGGCGGCTGGAGATAATAAGCTGACCGTCGAGCGAGATCGGCTTTGCGGTCGGCCGTCGATTATGAGGCGTGTAGTAGTAACAGGAATCGGTCTGATCGCCCCTGTCGGGGTGGGGCGCGAGCGCGTCTGGCAGGCGCTGTGCGAGGGCCGAAGCGGCATAGCGACCATCGAGGGGTTCGACACTTCTAACCTGAAGACGACCATCGCGGGCGTCTGCTCGGATTTCCGCGCCGAGGATTTCTTTGACGAGCGCGAGATGACGCGGCTCGACCGCGTATCGAGGCTTGCGCTTGCGGCGACAGAGATGGCTACGCGCGACGCGGGGCTCACAAACGGCTACCTCGACAGCTACGACACGGGCGTCTTTCTCGGAACGGGGTTCGGCGGCCAGGGCTCTATCGAAGAGTTCTGCGGCGCGTTCTTTGCCGACGGGCGCGGGCGGCGCTCGGCCATCGCCATACCGAAGTCTATGTACAGCGCGTCGTCGTCGAACATAGCGATTCGCTTCAAGACGCGCGGGCCCAATATCACCATAAGCACCGCCTGCTCGTCGGGCGCGAACGCAATCGGGCAGGCTTTTCACTCGATACGCTACGGCCACACGGACCGCATGATAGCCGGGGGCGTCGATGCGCCTATCACCCCCGTCGTCATGGACGCGTGGAAAGACATGCGGGTGCTCTCGACTAAAAACGACCCGCCCGCGCGCGCCTGCAAACCCTTCAGCGCCAACCGCGACGGGTTCGTCCTGGCCGAAGGCGCGGGCATAGTCATTCTCGAAGAGCTCAATCAGGCGCGCGAGCGCGGCGCGCACATCTACGCGGAGCTTATCGGCTACGGCGCGACCGCCGACGCGGCGCACATAACCTTTCCCGATTCCGAAGGCGAAGCGCACGCGATCAAACGCGCGCTCAAGGATGCGAACGTCGCCCCCGATGAGGTCGATTATATTAACGCGCACGGGACCGCGACCAAGCTCAACGACGTGTCGGAGACCGAAGCGATCAAGCGCGCGTTCGGCCGGCGGGCATACGAGATGCCTGTCAGCTCTATAAAATCTATGCTCGGCCATTCTATGGGCGCGGCTGGCGCAATCGAGTTTATCGCGGCAACGCTTGCCATCGACACGCAGGTGATACCGCCGACGATAAATTATGAGGAGGCTGACCCGCAATGCGACCTCGACTACGTGACGGAAGGGGCGCGCGCGGCCAAAAGCTCCGGGAAGGTGAGGACGGCCATATCGAATTCGTTCGGATTCGGCGGCAACAACGCCGTGTTGGTCGTGCGTGAACTTTCATAGTAGGGTTTATCGTTTAGGGTTGAGAAAGAGAGCGGGCTCCCTCTCTTGATAAATCTCAAACGTGGGGATAATCGAAGATGACTATAGAAGCGGCAGAGTCCATACAGGACGCGGTGAAAAAGATCATAGTTTCGGAGTTGCGCGTCGATCCAAATCGACTGGGGCCGACGACGCATTTGATGAAAGACCTCGGCGCGGATTCGCTCGACGCGCTCAATATCGCGGTGCGGCTCGAAGAGGCTTTCAAGATCAAGATACCCGACGACGCCATACCGCGCTTCTTGACCGTCGAAGATATCGTGCATGGCGTCAACGAGCACCTTCGATCCGGCAATTCCTGATGGCGAGGGGCGAGAGTGCGAAACGAAATTTCATACGAAAGCTGGCCTTAAAATGACCGAGGACTGAGGACGGGCTTTACGGCCCGGCCCTCAGTCCTCCTGAACCCTGCCCCGGAAGGTGCTTAGCCGCCGCTGTTTTTGCGTAGCTCCAGCAGCACCTGTTTTGCGACCGCCTTTAGAGTATCGAACACGCCCGCGCCTTTGAACGCCACCGCCTCAAAGACGGGCTCGCCGTTGCGGCACAGCTCGGCCTTGAGCTGTTCAGTCGATACGGCGTTTGGCAGGTCGCGTTTGTTCAGCTGGAGCACGTAAGGGATCTTTTCCAGGTCGTAGCCGTGCTGCTTCAGGTTTTCATCCAGGTTATAAAGGGCTTCGACGTTTGCGTCCATGCGCTCGCGCTGCGAGTCGGCGACAAAGACGACGCCGTCGACCCCTTTGAGTATGAGCTTGCGGCTCGCGTCGTAAAATACCTGGCCCGGCACCGTGTAGAGGTGGAAGCGGGTTTTGAATCCGCGAACGGTGCCCAGGTCGAGCGGTAAAAAGTCGAAGAATAAGGTCCGGTCGGTCTCTGTGGCAAGGCTTATCAGCTTGCCCTTGGCCTGCGCCGCCGTCGAGTCATAGATGTACTGAAGGTTGGTGGTCTTGCCGCCTAACCCCGGGCCGTAGTAGACAATCTTGCAATTGATCTCGCGCGATGCGTAATTGATGAACGTCAAGGCTCTATTCCTTATCCCTGGCCGGTGACGTCGGGGCACGTTCCGGTTGCATCTCTTTTGTGAGGGGCCTACTCTTCTCCGGCTGAAAACTCCCGCCTAGCTAAACAGCGCGTCTATATCTTCTTCGGTTATCTCCGCGAAAGGCGAATCGAGGTTGATGCCCATCTCGCGCTCGGCATCGACTTTCCGGTCTATTGTTTCAAATATGTTGTTCATCTCTGCCGTGACGCGCTTGACGCGCAGCCGCACAAGACCCAGGCTCGACCGCTCGTCGAAGATCACGACCAGGATGACCCGCCCCGCGACAATCGATATATGTATGTTGTCGCGCTCGCCTTCGTGCGAAAGGACAGGGAAGCCGCGCTCGCCTATCAGGTGCGCAAGCCCGTCCGTGGCCGCGACGTTGCCTGCCGTCAGGCTCGCCAGCGACGTTGTGTCAAGGTTGACCATCTCCCCGTGCGCCGCTATCTGCTGGCCGTTCTTATCCACAAGGAAGACAAACTTGGCATTTGCATCAGCGCACAGCCGCGTGATGGCGTGCTTGAGCAGCTCATACTCCTCTTCGTACATTACGACCGGGGTCGTCATCGCTTCTCCTCAATCGCCGACCTGCCGCCTTTTCCTGTGCCAGAGATCGACACGGGCAAGGACTCGATTGCTTTCGAGCAGATTCTGGTGATCCGTTTATTACTCTGACACATTAAAGCAGTGATAATCAGCAGGGGCATTTGCGGGGTAAGCACTTTATAGCACGGGCAAAAAGTCATTACAAGACTTTTAATCGAGGGCCTGAAACGTGCCCTTTGTGAGTACCCTTGCTTGCCGCGCGCTGAGTCGCAGAGGTATCATCAAGGTCGTCGTTCGACCTTTAGGAGGCTTAGATGGAATCAAAATTTTCAAAGCACATAGACCGCGAGGAGATCGTCCGCATAGTCTCTGACCTTGTGCGGTTGGACACCACCAACCCGCCCGGAAACGAGTATCTTTGCAAGGAGGCCGTCACGCCCTTGATCGAGTCCTTAGGGATGGAAGTCTCTTATTATGAAAAGGAACCGGGCCGCACAAACATAGTCGGGCGCATCGGCACGGGGGCGAAATCCATCGGTTTCGTATCGCACATGGACGTGGTCCCGCCGGGCGAGATTGACCAGTGGGACTCGCCGCCGTTTGAGCCTACGATCCGCGACGGGCGCATATACGGTCGCGGCACGCTCGACGACAAAGGCTCTTTCGCCTGCGCGTACTCGGCGTGCAAAGCCTTTCTGGCCGAGCATAAAGATTTCGACGGCACGATCTATCTCATAGCCGCCGCCGACGAAGAGATGGGCTCAGAGCTTGGCATAATCTACCTCGTCGAAGAGTGCGGCGTGAAATTCGACGTGGCGATCATCCCCGACGGCGGGCGCATGGACCTTTCGATCTACGGCGAGAAGGGGATCATGTGGGTCGAGCTTACGAGCGCGGGCGTGCAGGCTCACGGCTCGACGCC
Source organism: uncultured Clostridia bacterium (assembly GCA_964615905.1). GTDB lineage: Bacteria > Acidobacteriota > Blastocatellia > UBA7656 > UBA7656 > DATLMR01. The sequence continues at coordinate 291,155 of CAZTUB010000003.1, read as the reverse complement.
TGAGCTTGGACGCAACGCCATAATCCCGCTTGCGGAGCTGCTGGCGGAGTTGAAGACCCTCGACCTCGGCGCGGATTATGACAGGTCGTTCGACGGCTGGACGATGAACGTCGGGACTATTCAAGGCGGCTCTTCGACAAACACCGTCCCCGCGGTCGCGCGCGCGACGGTCGATTTCCGGCTGCCCGGCGGCATAGGCAAACAGCAGGTGCTGGAGGCTATAGAAGAGAAGATCGGGCGCGTGCGTTCGAAATCGCCCGACGCCGATCTGCGCGTCAAAGTGCTTCACGAAACCGAGCCTCATATCTCCGACAAGAACTCAATAATCATCCGGAGCTTTGACGCCGCCGCGCGGCGGCTGAACCTGCCGATGAGTTACGAGACTTTCGGCGGCAACACCGTGGCAAAGAATCTCTACTTCGCAGGCATCCTATCGGTTGTTCACTATCCTGGGGATGACAAGCTTGCGCACGTGCCGAACGAGTTCGTCAACATCGACGAGCTTGTTTTGGGGTCAGTCCTTTACGCGGAGACGCTCGAATCATATTTCTTCGGTTGACGGTTCAAGGGGTAATAATGCGCCGAGTCTTTTTTGCAGCTCTCATGGCCTTGTTCGCCGTCGCGGCAAGCCAGGTACAGGCCCAAAACCTTCAAGCCCACAGCCTTCAAGCAAAGGCGAACGAGATTCGCGCGGCGATGGACGCGCGGGACTTCGACCGCGCGGAGCGGCTTGTCCGCGACCTCCAGTCAGCCGACCCGGCCGGGTTCACGCGAAACAACTACGATTACCTGCTTGGCCGTCTGGCCGAGCGGCGCGGCGCGCGGGCCGAAGCCGGGTCGCTTTACAACGCGGTTATCAATCGAAGCTCCGTGCTTGCGCCTTACGCGCTGTGGCATCTGTCGATCATCGCGCGTTCGTCGGGAGACCTGGCGCTTGAGCGGCAACATATCACGCGGCTCGTGGCCGTATATTCCGCGACCGCGCCCGCGCGCACGGCCCGCGACCGTATGGTTGAATCCTTGCGCGAGAGCAAAGATTATCGCGCGACAATCGCGCTGCTTCGCCCCGTTGCCTCGACTTCCGGGGTTCGCGGTCGGAGCGCGCTCGCGCGTCTCGGCGAAGCATTCGCCAGGACGGGCGATCAGGCTTCGGCGCGGGCGAGCTTCAACCGGCTCATAAGCGGGTCGCGTGACGATTACGCGCTGGCCGCATCGGAAGGGCTTGACGCGCTTGACCGCGCCGATGGGTCGAGGCCCGACGAGTTTGAAGCCTTGCGCCGGGCCCGAATCTATCTTTTCAACCGCCATTGGAGCGACGCTCGCGCTCATCTCGTCGATATTGTCGAACGCTTCCCCGCGAGCCCAAATCGCGCGGAGGCCCTTTACCAGACGGGATTCACCTATTACCGCGAAGATAATTATACGGAAGCGGTGAAGTGGTTCGACCGCGCGCACAGAGAGTTCCCTGACAAAAAGGACGGCGAGCAGGGCTTTTACTACGTCGGGACGGCGCTGCAAAAGGCGCAAAAGTATGAGGAAGCCGCGCGCCGCTACATGGCATTTATCGACCAGTACCCGGCCTCGGACCTGATCGAAGGCGCATATCGCAACGTGGTCGACAGCCTGCGCTACGCAGGGAAAGACGCAGAGGCAATCGAGTGGTCGCGGCGAATAATGGAGCGGTACGCGGGCAAGCCGCTTGCCGCCGTCGGGCTCTTTAACGAAGCGAGGATCGAGCTTACGCGCGGCAACTTCGACGCGGCCTTGCGGCTTCTCACGAGGCTCGAAGCCTACCCTGCCAACCCGAAGCTCGTAAGCTCGGCCGGGCGGGGCGAGGCCGCTTTCCTGAAAATCTATGCGATGGAAAAGACGGGCAGGGTTTCCGAAGCCGTCCGTCTATACCTCGCTATCCCGGACGAGCGAGACAACTATTACGGGTACCGCGCTACGGAACGATTGCGCGCGCTGGCCGCAACCGAGGCAGGCCGTCGCGTGATCGCGCCGCTTGCTCGTGGATACCGCGAGCAGGCTCGCGCGGCGCTTGCTTCCGGGCGCTACGGCGAAGCGAAAGACGCGGCGACGCAGGCGCTCAGGCTCGCTTCGGATCAGGCCACAGAAAACGACCTGCTCTCCGTGCTCAGGTCGAGCTACAGCCAGCTACCGGCTTATAACCTTGGCGCGCGGTTTCAGCTCGTCCCGGCTGCGCGCTCGGCGCGGCTCGACGGCCAGGCGGCGGTGACAGACAGCGCGCCCGCGCCGCTCGCGGCCGAGTTGATCTTCCTGGGTCTTTACGATGAAGGCTCGCCGCTTTTGAGGGTCGGCGGGTTTGGCGGCGCGCGGGCTTCCGTAGAAGACGACGGCGAGATAGACGAAAACTCTGTCGGGAGCGTTCAGGTGTCGACGGCGCAATCGGGCGGCAATACGGCCTACTCGCTTGCGGTCTACAGCAACCGTGGCGACCACGCGCACTACGCGATTGCTTTTGCCGAGCCGGTCTTCCGGTCGATACCGAGGGACTATCGCCTTGAGCTTATGCCGCGCGACCTTGCGGAGTTGATGTACCCCGCGCCCTACCGCGACGCGCTCACGCGGTTCGCGGCGGCGCACGGCATAGACCCCCGAATCGTGCTCGCGCTCGCGCGGCAGGAGAGCCGCTTCAACCCTTCGGTTAAGAGCGGGGCGGCGGCGCGCGGGTTGTTGCAGTTTATATCCGAGACGGCGATCAAGATGGCCGAGGCCGAAGGGTTGCAGGGCTTCGAGCTTGACGATGTCTACGACCCGCAGGTGGCCGTGCGCCTCGCCGTGCGTTACGTGGCCGAGCTTCTCAAGATGTTTCCCGACAACCCGTACGCTGTCGCCGCGTCTTACAACACAGGCGAAGCGAACGTCGAGCGATGGATCTTCCGCGCGCGCTCAAACGACATAGAGCGGCTGGTGGCCGAAATCGCCATACCGGAGACGAAAGACTATGTCGGCAAAGTCATGAGCAATTACAAGGCATACCGACACCTGTACACCCAAGAGTTGCGCCCGAAAAGATAAGGACCGAGCGGCGCGGCGACCGGTTTTCATATGAAGCCTGACCTCGCGCGGTCCTTAGAAAATCTTACATAGCGTGAGGGTAATCTTTACTCTCAAGCCCCGGCAGAGTCATTCCAGACCGGGCAAAACTTCTTACTTTACAGCATTTAAGCAGGCACAGCAGGAGCGGCGCGGGTGGCATCCTGCTTGCCTAAGCTATTGCGGGGCAGAGATACGGGAATATTTTTCCGGGTCTCTTATTGGGTTACTGTGGTGAGGACGGTAACCAAAATAGGCGATGCGGATGATTACCGCATCGCCTTTTATTTAAAGCTTGTGAAATTCGAAAAGTGGGAGAAACCAGATTATGAAAAGAAGATTCGCGCTTCTATTTTCTCTGTGCATCTTTATCGTTTTGGGTTCCACAGCGTGCGCCACGAAGAAGTACGCTCGCAATCGCATCAACGAGCGGGTCACCCCGCTTGAGCAGCGGACGGGCGAGCTTGAAGAGACGTCGCGGCGAAACAGCCAGGATATATCCGGGCTGAACACTTCTGTCACAGACGTGCGCGGTCGAGTTGACCGGGCGCAGTCGCAGGCGGACACGGCGCTTTCGCGCGCCGACGAGGCGAACACGCGCGCAAGCTCCACAGAGCAGTCCGTAGGCGACCTCAGGGCCAACATCGATAAGTACTCGCTGCAAAACACTGCGGCGGTCAATTTCAAATTCGACAGCTATCAATTAACCCCCGAGGCAAAAGAGGCCCTGGACCAGATCGCCGGTCAGATAAGAGATCGCGGCAATTTCATACTCGAAATCCAGGGGTTTGCCGACGCGACCGGGACAGATTCGTATAACAACCAGCTCACGCAGAAGCGCGCCGACGCAGTGCGCCGCTACCTGGCCGAGCAGCACGACATCCCGCTGTTTCGCATGCACATTTTAGGATTTGGCGAAGTCCGCCCCGTCGCAGACAACACCACGCGCACGGGCCGCGCACAGAATCGCCGCGTTGAGATACGCCTGCTGACCCGCAACGTCACGGACGGCGCAACCGCTCGAACGTCATCCGCGACAAATCAATAACGTCCCTCTTCATGGGATCGAACGGATAGAACCAGCCCCCGTTTGATCGTTGAACAACTAGCCTCCGAATCAAGGCGGACTGCAGGGTCCGCCTTTTTTTTCTCTACGGATGCGCAATCAATGCAGAAGGTCGAGGTGGGCGAACTTCGCTCCGAGGACCGAGTCGTGTTCAAGGCCGAGCCAGCGGTCGAGTATCGTCGCGTAGACCCTTCGGAAATCGGTCGTGAACCGCATCTGCCCAAAGTCCAGGTCTGTCGCCTCAAGCGACGGCTGCCCGCCGTATAACCCGCCTCGGACTGCGTCGCCTATGATAAACATGTGCCCGGCTGTCCCGTGATCCGTCCCGCCCGAAGCGTTCTCGTCGGGCCTTCGCCCAAACTCGGACCATTGCATGATGAGCAGGTTCTCGGCCAGCCCCGACGAGGCCAGATCATCATAAAACGCCTTTATGCCGTCGGAGAAGAACCCTAGCAAAGACGCGTGCGTCTCCTTCTGCTCGGCATGGAGGTCGAACCCCGCGAGCGTCAGGTAGTGTGCAGCCCGTCGTTGCCGCCGAACAACTGCACAACGACGAAGATTTTGCGGGCGGTCTCTCCGGCCTGCCCGCGAGCGCGCGTGGTGAATACCGTCGGCATAACCAGCGTTGCGCCGACCATGCACGCCCCTCGCTTTATAAACTCTCTCCTGGTCGTCATGAGTTATTCCTCTAGTTGAGCTGGAACTCCGGCAGGCACATGATAAGGTGAGCCAGTAATTGAGCAGGAAGTCGACGGCTGCGTCGCGGCCTCGTGATACCAGTTCGTTTATCTCGTCGGGAGGACCGCCGAAGCCCATGCGCCTCAGAAGATGAGCGGCGTCATCGTAAGTCAGAGCTTTCATCTCTTGCTCCGAGCGGAATTACACGGGTATGGCTCAGACTATAAACGATACCCCGATCTTTAGGTAGCAATAAACGATACCCCGATCTTTAGGTAGCAATAATTGATGTTCCAATCAAAAATCCGTTTTTGCGGGGCGGACACTGTTCGGCGGCGAGACGGGTTCGGGTATAATACGGGCCGACCTGAAGATGACATCGACACCCGACACAGACACGCGCGCGCGCCGCTCAGGGCTCCACGTCGCTTTGATCGAGCCTGAGATTCCGCCCAACACCGGCAACATCGCGCGGCTTTGCGGCGCTACCTTCACCCCGCTCCACCTTGTCGGCAAGCTGGGATTTCGCACGGATGACAAAGCGGTAAGGCGGGCAGGGCTTGATTACTGGAGCGAGGTCGATATTACATATCATCTGAACCTCGGCGCGTTCCACGAAGCGCTCAGTGGTTGCCGCTTCCTGTACTTTTCGACCAAGGCCGAACGACTCTACACAGAGTTTCAGTACAGGGCGGGCGACTGCCTCGTCTTCGGGCGCGAGACGCGCGGGCTGCCCGAAGAACTGCTCAGCGCAAACTGGGAGCGGGCTTTGAAGATACCCATGCCGAACCCGAAAGTGCGCTCGCTCAATCTCGCCACGTCGGCAGCCATAGCGCTTTACGAAGCGCTGAGACAGACTCAAAAGCTCTCTTAAAGACAAAACGGGCCGGTTGCAATTTCAAGCAGGCAACCGGCCCGTCCAAATTATGGAGAAGTGATGAGATGACAACTACGGCTTGTCGGGAGGTTTTCCGTCGCTATCGCGGCGCTTGAGCGTGGGCCGCTCTTTGGGCTCGGCTTGAGCCGGGTCAGCCTGCGCGTCGTCGCCCTCGCCGCCTTTCCTGCGCTTGAGCGTAGGACGTTTCGGCCCGGTGTCGCGCTCGCCCGAAGAGTTGATCGTCCGCGCGTTGGTGATTTGAAGCAAGCGCGCTTTTACGCGATTGAACTCAGAGGTGTTGACGGTGTACTCGTCGCGGTCCGGGAACTTCACGACCAGTCCGCGCACCGCCTCTATGCGGTCAGGCGTCGGCGGGTGCGAGCGAAAGAGCTTTGAAAGCGTGCCCGGCTTGTCCTTCTCTTTCTTCTCAAGCTTTTCGAAGAAGGTAGAGAGGTTGTTCGGGTCATACCCGGCCGCCCACGCGTATTGCGCGCCGAGGCGGTCGGCCTCGCTCTCCATGCCCCGGCTGAACTTGAGGAACGCCAGCGGCACGCCTATCTGCGCAGCCTGGTAAGCGATAGCGCCAAGGCCGCCGCTCATAAAGATCAGCGGGATCATCGCATAATTTGCCAGCCGCGCTTTCGACGCCTGCTCGACCCCGTGACGGGCCGCGACGTGCGCTATCTCGTGAGCCATGACGCCCGCAATCTCCGCTTCGTTTTCCGCCGCGAGCAAGAGCCCTTTGTTGACATAAAAGAAGCCGCCGGGAAGGGCGAACGCGTTCACGTCGTCAGAGTCGAGCACCTTGATCGTGAACGGGACCTTCGCGTCCGAATGAAGGACGAGGTTTTGCCCGACGCGGTTTATGTACTCCGTGATAACGGGGTCGTCAATAAACTTTGCCTGCCGGTCGAGCTCCGCGGCTATCTGCCGGCCGAGCGCGACCTCTTTATCGAGCGAGTAGAAATTAGGCAGGAACTGCTTGTTGATATTTCGCTTGCCGATCATCAACGGGTTGTCGTTGTCGTCAAGCTTTCCTTTCGGCGCTGGCTGCGCCGCATCCGCCGCCGTTTTTTTATCGTCTGCGGGCTTCTTGTCATCTGCTAAGAGCGTCGTCGGCGCACCGATCATCGCAACCAGCAGAAGGACTATTATGCGCTGGGAAATCGAGGTCTTCATCGGCTGAACTCCTATCGATAAGACGTAGCGGTCATCTCAGGTTGTTAAGAACGACGGCACGGGTTTGCCGCACGGAAAGTGTAACACAGCCGGGCAAGCGTGTTCCACCCGATCCGTCCTGCTCACCTTGCGCCACAGATTGTGCTAAATACGAGCGATACTAAAACACGAACAATCCTAAAACATGAACAATCCTAAAACATGAACAATCCGGGCCGGTCGGCTTGCAGGTTCGTTGCAAAGACGGTCCCAAGCGGCCAATATAGAGGTCTTCTTTCGCATAAAGGAGCAACAGGGTTGAGAATTTCGATTATAGGCGCAGGCCGCGTCGGGCAGACCCTCGGTTTTCTGGCCCGCGAGGCCGGTTACGAGATCGTCGATGTCGTGAGCCGTTCCGGCAGCAGCGCGCGCGCGGCAGTCAGGTTTATCAAGGCGGGCAGCGCCCACGCTGCCCGCGCGCGCACTGGCCGAAGCGCCAGACTCCGGCCGGTCGACATTATACTGATCTCGACGCCGGACGACGGGATCGCCCAGGCGGTAGAGCTTATAGCGGCGCAGTCAGACGTACAAAAACGCGCGGTCGTGCTCCACACAAGCGGCGCGCTCTCAAGCCGCGTGCTTGAGCCGTTGGCCGCGCCAGGGGTCAGCACGGGCTCATGCCACCCGCTTCAAACTTTTCCGCAGCGCGCGCGCACCCTCGATCCCGAAACTTATTTTTGCATCGAAGGTGATGCTCGCGCGGTGCGGGCCGCTCGCCGGTTTGTCCGCCGGATAGGCGCGCGCGCTTTTTGTGTCCCGACAGAGAAGAAGGCTTTATACCACGCGGCGGCCGTGATGGCGTCGGGCGGGGTGGTGTCGCTTTTGAGCATGAGCCTCGATATGCTTGTGCGTTGCGGGCTTGGCGGCACGCAAGCAAGGCGCGTTTTGCTACCTCTGGTCGAAGGGACGGTTGCCAGCCTTCGCTCACACGACCCCGCGCGCGCTTTGACCGGCCCTGTCGCAAGAGGCGACGCGGGAACGGTTGAGAGCAACCTGCAAGCTATAATTGAAAACGCGCCCGAATATCTCGCGGCTTATAAACTGCTCGGCCTTCACTCCGTCACTCTCGCCGGTCAATCGGGCGCAGAACCGGGCAAGCTTGCCGCTATTGAGAAAAACTTGAAGAGGGTGACAAGTGACAAGTGACAAGTGACAAGTGACAAGAGAGAAGAAACTGTTGCCTCCCGCCATCTCCTTCTTGTCACTTGTCACTTGTCACTGTTTACGTCTTATGTCGCGTGCGGCGTATGTCGTCCGTGATAAAGCGGCCGTTTATCAAATCGACTCCCACGGCCGCGCCGTGAGGCGGGCGAAGGGTGAGTGATTCGCTCGAAGCGGCTTCAAACCATACGCGCCGGTTGCCCGTGAGGATGACGACGGCCTTCTCATTCTTCCAAAACTCTGTGTCTTCGAGCGCTTCGGCTACGGCCTGCGGCACCTGATTCACCATCGCCTGAGCGTGGAGCGTGCTGTTCTGTTTAACCGGGCCGGGAGCTTGTAAGAGCGCCGCGTCCGGCCCGCTCCCGTTCTGGGTCGCGGCGACTGCTGCGAGTTTCTGAAAAAGCTCTATCGAGCCTTTGCCTATGATGTCTGCGAACTCCGCGAGGTAAGCGGCAAGGCTCATCTCTTTTTCCGCTTCGAGAAAGAGCGCGGACGAGCTTACGCCCAGGTGAATCGCCTTTATCCTCACGTCTTTGTGCGATGCGTGTGTAGACTGGAACTCGCACAGGTGTGCGAGGACCACTGCCCATACGGCGTCTTCGACTCGACCCTGTATTATCACCTGGGCAAGCGGCTTTCCGATTATCTCTGTGAAGACCTCTTCAAGCGAAGCCCGCTCCTCTTCGCGGCCCATGCCTACATCGACCCATTCGGCCCACGCGTCGTCGAGCTTTACGCCGTCGAATCTGATCTCTCTGAGCTTCGCGCCTGTAAGGTTGCAAGCGCGCAGGTCGGCCCCCGAAAGGTTGGCCCCCCGCAGGTCGCACCCGACGAGCGAGCTCGCGGCGAGAATCGCTCCCGAAAGGTTCGCGTTCGCAAGCGAAGCGCCGTCGAGCCGCACGCCCGACAGGTCCGTATTCGACAGGTCCGCGCCTTCGAGCTTTGCGTCGGCGAGATTGCTCCCGGCCATCTGGGCCATGCGGATATAAGCGCCCGCAAGGTTTGAGCCTCTCAGGTCTGTTTCGTTCAGGAAAGTGCCGACAAGGTATGCGCCTTCGAGATGCGCTTCCTCAAGGCTCGCGCCCGTCAGGTCCGCGCCGCTCATGTCTGCGCGCGACAGGTCTGCGGATTTCATCAAGACGCCGATCAGGCTGGCTTCGACAAGGTTTGCTCCGGCGAGATTTGCTTCATTCAATATTGCGCCCGAAAGAAAACAGCCCGTCAATCGCGCGTCTCTCAGGTCGGCAGCCGTCAGATCGGCCATGCGCAGATTGGCCTCCGTCAGGTCCGCGCGCGAGAGGTCCATCGACGAGAGATTTACTCGCACGAGGTTGATCCCGCGCAGGCTTTCGCCTAGAGCTACGCGGTCAAGTATATCCCCTCTCGATAGCTGCGACATTCACACGTCCTAACTTTACGGCTGACCAAGTAGGGGCTGGCTGTGGGAAAATTAAGAAACCGACAACAGGGCCATCCGCGCGATTTCATTCACCCGCGTATGTTATCGCGCCGAGCCTTGCTAGTAAATAGAAATCTCTGAATTTATTGAGCACAAGGGAGTAGCGTGAATCGTAAACCGTGAATCGTAAATCGTGAACCGTGAACCGTGAACCGTGACAAGAGGGGAGAGGTGCGCGGCGCGGCTGCTTTTCTCTTTCTTGTCACTTGTCACTTGTCACTTGTCACTCTCCTCCGGCTTGTCACGGTTCACGGTTTACGGTTCACGATTTAGGATCTAGTCAGGTGGCGGTACTTGATGCGGTGAGGCTGTTCGGCTGCCGCGCCGAGCCGGGCCTTGCGGTCTGCCTCGTAATCCGAGTAGTTGCCTTCGAACCACACGACGCGGCTGTCGCCTTCAAAAGCCAGAATGTGCGTTGCTATGCGGTCCAAAAACCAGCGGTCGTGGCTGATGACGACCGCGCAGCCAGCGAAATTTTCGAGCGCCTCTTCGAGCGCGCGCATGGTGTTCACGTCGAGGTCGTTTGTCGGCTCGTCGAGCAGCAAGACGTTCGCCTGCTCTTTCAGCATTCGCGCGAGGTGGACGCGGTTGCGCTCGCCTCCGCTAAGAGTGCCGACCTTCTTCTGCTGGTCCGCCCCTGAAAAGTTGAACCTCGCGACATACGCGCGCGAGTTGACCTGCCTCGCGCCGAGCTGAATGGTGTCCTGCCCGTCGGCGATCTGGTCCCAGATGGTCTTGTTCGGATCGAGCACGTCACGACTCTGGTCGACGTAGGCGAGCTTGACCGTCTCGCCTATTCTGATAGCGCCACGGTCGGGCTGCTCCTGCCCTGTTACCATTCTAAAGAGCGTGGTCTTGCCCGCGCCGTTCGGCCCTATGATCCCGACGATCCCGCCGGGCGGAAGCGCGAACGTCATCTCTTCGACAAGCAGCCGGTCGCCGTAAGCTTTGCTCACGTCGCGAGCCTCGATGACTATGTCGCCAAGTCGCGGCCCCGGAGGTATGTAAATCTCAAGCTCGCGCCCGCGCCGCTCGCTCTCTTGAGCAAGCAGCGCCTCGTAAGAGTTGATGCGCGCTTTCTGTTTCGCCTGGCGGCCCTTTGGCGACATCCGTATCCATTCAAGCTCGCGTTCGAGCGTGCGCTGGCGTTCGCTTTCGGTCTTCTCCTCCTGCGCGAGCCGCGTCCGCTTCTGCTCAAGCCACGAAGAGTAGTTGCCCTCCCACGGGATGCCGCGCCCCTGGTCAAGCTCAAGTATCCAGCCCGCGACGTTATCTAGAAAGTAGCGGTCGTGAGTCACCGCGATGACCGTGCCGGGGTACTTTTGAAGATGCTGTTCGAGCCACGCTACCGATTCTGCGTCGAGGTGATTCGTAGGCTCGTCGAGCAGCAGAATGTCAGGCTGTTTTAGCAGCAAGCGGCACAGCGCGACCCGCCGCCGCTCGCCGCCCGAAAGCACTTTGACAGGGGTGTCGCCGGGCGGACACCGGAGCGCGTCCATAGCCATCTCAAGTCGGCTGTCGAGGTCCCAGGCGTTTGCCGCGTCGAGCTTATCCTGCACAGCGCCCTGACGCTCCAGCAGGTCAGCCATCTCTTCGTCGGTCAACTCTTCGGCAAACCTGTTGTTGATCTCGTCATACTCCGCGAGCAGGTCGACGGTATCCTGCACGCCCTGTTCGACTATCTGGCGCACGGTCTTTGTGTCGTCAAGCTGCGGCTCCTGCTCCAGGAAGCCCACTGTGTGGCCGGGCGAGATGACCGTCTCGCCCACAAACTCTTTTTCAACCCCTGCCAGTATGCGCAGCAAAGAGCTTTTGCCCGATCCGTTCAGCCCTATCACCCCTATCTTCGCGCCGTAAAAATAGGAGAGATAGATGTCCTTCAAGACGGGCTTCTTGTCGTAATACTTTCCCACCCCGATCATGGAGTAGATTATCTGATTTTTTTGTGGAGTCCCTGACATATATTCCCGCGCATCCTTAAAACTAAAGTTGTTTGAATCAAAATCACTCCCGGCAGCGAATCCGCCGCGTGTGAAGACCTACTACTTTAATCGAAGCGCGCTCGATTGGGCAACGGGCCGCGACTTAACCGCATGGCGGCCCGTCTCTATGTTCCGCGATTTGATCGGGCATTAAAACGCGCCATACATTATTTCGGCAGCCGCGGACTTCAATAGCTTGATGTACTCAGAAACGTCATACCCTGACCCGTTCCCTGTATCCTCAGCTCTAACCCGCCGCGATCTATCTTCGGATCGAGCGTCTGTAATTAGATAGCTCACGCTCTGGCCGGGGTGTATTTTTACTCCCGCGCTTTTGAGCTGTCGCGCGGCCAATGCCGTTCGCGTATCGGCCTTATAATCATCGACCTTCTTTGTCAGCGTCCGTCTCATCATCAGCTTTTCAGGGTCAACCTTCCCCTGCTCAAGCTCTGTGATGCGCCGCCGCAAAAGCGCCTCGGCCTCTCGCATGAGCTTAGACCGGTCTTCGAGCGTCTTTGCCCCGGCCATGAGGGCGAGCAGTTCCCATTGAACATCTTTGATGAACTCCGGCGTGTCCGAGCGGCGGCAGGCCAGCCCCCGCAGCTTCATCCTGCCGTCGGTGAATACCCCGTAATACCGCACGGCGACGGGCCGGGTGCCTTTCACCTTCGACGGCAGAAAGACTATCCAGTTGTAAATCCCTTCAAGGCTCATCTCGATTCCTGTGGCACGCGTGATCTCTCCGCACAGCGCCAGCACGTCGGCCTCACCGACGCGGTCGCGCTTTATCCAGAGGCTGTCTGTCAAAGCATGCAGCACCTTGAACCCTGCCGCCTCCGCGATCTCTTTAGCCCGCAGAAGCTTCTCGCGCCCGTAGGCGGTCGTCGCCTCATGCGCTTCTATGCGCCCGAATCGCGCGTTCTTATAACCGAGATAGCCGAAGCACGAAACAAGCATCCACTTGATGGCCGACGCGCGCGACTCGAACCTGCTTCGCTCCTTTTCGTCCCTGCTCTCACGCATAGACTTCTTGTACTGCTTCCTGAGTTCGAGCAGCGGCTCAAGCGTCATCGGCACAAGGCCGCGCCGCCGCTGGCACACGTTGTAGTTCGCTTCAGGCACAGCCGCGTTCGAGCAGCACGAGCAAAGGACCGTCTCAGGAGAGAGGTTGAACCGGGCCATGATGGTCGGGTACATCGAAGCGAAGTCTATCTCGGCAACCTGCTCGAAAGCGCCTACAGGCGGCTGGAACGTCAACCCGCCTTTATCTATCGTCAGCAGCTCAAGCGCCGTCTTATACGCTTCAGGCTCGCTCTTGGTCATGGGGATAAGGATGCCCTCTTTTACCGCGCGGTCCATCTGCATCGAAGACATGGCGGAGCCGGGTGAGGTCCGCGCCATTCGCTGCACGGGGATTTTTGCGAGCCTCGATAACTCGATCAGACCGTCCAACTCCGTCTCGCGGTGGATGAACGAGTTCTTCGAATCTATGTGCCAGCGACCGAACAGAGGGTAACTAGGGCCTTTGTAGATGATCCGCCCGTAGCTGAAATATGTGCGGCCTTCGGTCACGATCTTTCGTTTTGTGATTATGCGGTCGCGGTCGAGCAACAAATTCAGCCTCTCCCGCTTAGCAACCTTCAGCAGGGCCGGTATAAGAACCGTGTCGCCGCGCTCGCTTATGATCACGTCGGGGTCGTGGCGCTCGATGAATGTGTTGAACCTGCTGACGGAGCGCGCGCCGTTTTCGAGCCTGAGATTTACGCTATCGCTGCCGCATTCCAGCCTTACGCGGCTATCTCGACCGAGCGGGCGCATTCGCTTGCCACGCATGGTTAGTACCCGCACTTCGGACGGCTTATAGTCCCACTTCCACGCAGAGTCTGTCGCGGCGATCTCAAGCACGTTGCCTGATTCATCGACTTCACACCTGAGATGACACAGCGGGAACAACCCTTTGAGGTAGAGATAGTATTGCGCCGCGGGTATGTCCGCGTTGAAGAACGTAAGCTCGCGGTCGCGCGACCCGGCTACCTTTCGGAGCTTCGGCATCAGCGAGGAATCGGCCACCTGAAGCTCAAGCACAGTTATCAGCTCGCCGCTCCAAAACTCGCGCCGCTCGGCCCACTTTACTTTTGATACGATGCCGCGCCTGTGAAGCTCGTAGGCGAGCTGTCCCAGCAGCGCCCGCTCGCCTTGAACGTACACGGGCGGGCGGAACTCCTCGGTCAGCCTGACCAGGCTGCCGCTATTCGTATAGACCCACAGCGCGACCTGCGGGCCTAGCTCGTCTACGTCGAATAACCATCCTTCAAGCCGCCGTCTCACCATTGCTCGCCTCTAAAGATTTCAGTCTCGCCTCAAGCTCTTTTACTCGCGCTTCAAGCTCGCTTACCGTCGCTTCGAGCTTATCAATCGACTTCCACCCCTCAATCAACACCGATATGAAGAATGCTTCGGCCGGGTCGGGATTCGCGTAATAGACGGCAGCCTGTATGTGGAGCCTTGCCTGCTCGAAAAGGGCGTCGAGCGCCTGCTGGTCTTCCTTACGCAGGGCGCGGCGGAACTTGCTCAGTTGTTGCTGCTGCTCGACGAGCACCTGGCTGAACGGCAGCACGGTTCTGCCCATGTCAATCACCTCTGGTTCGATCTTCCGGCGTGATATAGCCGGGCGCCGGGCGGTGCCGATTCTCAATCGAAAACGTATGCTGGCCGGTCAAGTGCAGCACCACGTCACTTGCGCGGCAAAGGTCTGTCAGGAAGTGAGCGCGGCGTGTGCTGGCAGGCATCTCGCTCTGAACTAGCAGCAATGTCATCCCGCCGCTTGCAAGCTCGACTATCCGCCACAGCGCGCGATAAAACAGGCGCGCGGCGTCTATGATTGAAACGTCTTCATCGAAATAAGTAGAGCAAGGCCCCGAAATTATGACGAGATCGCTCAGCGAAGGGTCGAGCCGGTTTACAAGCTCCGATAGCTGGTAAGCGGTAAAAGCGCGGGCGACCAGTATCGAGCGCAACGCGGCTTCCGGCCTTAGCTTTCTCGACCTTGCAAAGCGCGAGACGGCATAAGGGTCGAACCTGTTATCGCCGCAGATAAACCTTACCTGTCGTCTTTCACAGGCCGCGCGAGCGGTGACGTAGTGAGCAAGGCCGCAAGCGCCCTCGCCGCACAGCATCACTTTGCGCGCGGGATTGAGCGACCCGAATGCGACCGACCGGGCCAGACGGATTGGCAGAGTCTTGACAAACATCAACCCGATCTCCGGTCAGTTTCTGTATCTGCGCAGCACGCCTATGACCACGCCCTGGATGTCCACGCGGTCAGAGGGCTTGATAATGATCGGCTTGTAACGCGGGTTTGCCGCTTCCAGTCGAACCTGCCCGCGCTCCTTGTAGAACCGCTTAACAGTAGCATCGCTGCCGTCGACAAGGGCCACGACCGTCTGCCCGTTTTCGGCCGTCTGGCGAGCTTCTACGATTATCGAATCGCCGTCGAGTATGCCTTCGCCGGTCATCGAGTCGCCTTTGACGCGCAGGGCGAAGGTCCTGCCTTTACCGAGCATGTCGCGCGGGATGCAGATAGACTCCTGGCTCAGGATAGCTTCGATGGGGCGACCGGCGGCGATGACGCCGAGCAGAGGTATTTCACACTCGCTCGTGGTCGGGTCGTCGCCGATGATTTCAATGCCGCGACTCACGTTCGGGATGCGGCGAATCAGCCCCGCCCGCTCCAGGGCCGAAAGCAGGCTGTGGACGGTGGCAGGCGAGTTCAGCCCTAAGTGAGCCTGAATCTCGGCTATGGTCGGCGCGTTCCCGTGCTTGCCGACAAACCGGCTGAGGTAATCGAATACTTCGCGCTGGCGTGGAGAGATCGACATGGTTTTCGCTCCTGTACGAAAATCTATCTACCATGATCGAAAATAATCAAAAACTGTCAAGTCTATTTCGGTTAATTCGTGAAAATAGTTGGACGAAAGATGTGGCACGCCGCCTGCCTTAGATTTAGATGAACCCTTGATGGTTCGGTGAAAATCTGAATAAAGGAGATGGCTACAGTGACCGACAAACAGATACAACAGCAATCCGACGAGAGCAACACGATCAAGAACCCGGACGATTGGACGACAGGCGACGAACGGATGACCGGCGCTCAAAAGTCGTACCTGAAGACTCTTTCTGAAGAAGCAAAAGAGCAGTTCGACGAAAACCTGACGAAAGCAGAAGCGTCGAAACGGATAGATGAGCTGCAAGAAAAGACTGGGCGCGGCGCGGGTCAGGGGCAGTCGCAATGAAGGTCTGAGCGCCCCGCCCTGTTTATAGCTCTGTTTATAGCTCGGTTTATAGATTCGGGCGCGAGCAGCAACAAGCGCAGGGGCGCGGCCGCCAAGCAGCGCGCATACAATCCGCGCACACAACCTCTGAGCGAATAGTTCTATCTGGCGGACTGCGCGTTTAAGCGCCCCGTTCGCGCAAAAGAAAGTCTAACGAATCCTGTGGGCCGTACTCGCGCGCGGGCTCGCCTTTGATAAAGACCCGCGCCGTTCGGCCGCCCATAAGCTTGAGCGTCGCGCCCGTTACCGTCAGGCTGCTGCCCTCTCTGAGCCCGACAGTGTATGTGCCGGGGTTGACTTCGATGAACTCCATCAACCGCTGCTCGCGTGTTTCGCCCTGGTGGTTTGCTATCTGCTCGTCCGTGTAGTGCGGGTTTATCTGGAACGGCACAAGGTTGATCGCCTTCAAGCTCGGCGGCTCGACAATCGGCATGTCGTTTGTCGTCTTGATCGTGGGGCACGCGACGTTTGACCCTGCGCTCCAGCCGATGTAGGGCGCGCCCTGTTCGACTCGCTCGCGAATCGGCGCGAGCAGCCCTGCTTCGTAAAGCGAGCGCAGCAGGTGAAAAGAGTTGCCGCCGCCGACCGCTATGGCTTCGGCCCGGCGCACGGCCTCTTTCGGGTCCGCCGTCTCGTGGATCGAGGTTATACCGTAACCAGCCTCCGCGAAACGCTCGCGCACGCGCGCCGCATATTCGTCGAAGGTAAAGGTTACGCCCGCAAACGGGATAAAGAGCACCGTTTTCACGTCCCGGCCGAGTATATCTTTTATCAGGTCGAGCGCGTGTTCGAGATAACCCCGGTTGTAATTTTTCGAGTTGCTCAGCAGCAGTAATCTCTTGTCCGGCATACCAGGCTCTTTCTGTAGAGTTTTTCCTGAAACCTCGATGGTAGCACACGATTGCGGCTTTGCGCCCTGGCTAAATGCTCAGAGGCGCGGGCGCGAACCCTGGTTACTGTTTCGCGCCCGCGCCTCTGAGCATTTAACCGCCTGCGGCTCTTCTACTTGACAGAGCTGGCCGGCGGGTCGTTGTCTATCCGGTAATGCTTCTCAAGTTTTTTTGCGGAGGGCCACACCTGGTTGAGCGTGTCGCCTTCGTACATCTCGCCGTTCTTCATCACGTAGCGGATCGAGTTTGTGTTGCGTATCTCGGCGAGCGGGTCTTTATCGAGCACAAGAAGGTCCGCGAGCTTGCCCGCTTCGAGCGAGCCGAGGTCTTTCTGATAGCCGATTGCCTCGGCCCCATAAATCGTCGCCACCCTCAAGGCTTCGTGCGGGGTCATGCCGCCCGATTGAAGCGCCCATATCTCCCAGTGCGCGCCGAGGCCTTGCAGCTGCCCGTGCGAGCCGAGACAGACGCGCCCGCCGCCGTGGACTATGTCAGCCGCCACTTTTGCGATGTCGCTCATACGGTACTCGTCGTCGCGGAACCATTGCGGTCGCCGCCGCGAAACCGCGTCGATGACCGAGTGCGGCGTGAAGTAGTTGAGCTTCTTGTCGCCGTGAACGTCTGTCGTCTCGTAAAAGTAGTTCTCGCCAAACGGCGCCCCGTAAGCCACGAGCATCGTCGGCGTGTAGAAGGTCTTTGACTGGATCGTAAGCTGAATCACGTCTTTGTAGAGCGGGTGTATGGGGAAGCTGTGCTCGTGACCCGAAAACCCGTCGATCATATGCGAGATGTTGAGCTTGAAGTCGAGCCCGCCTTCGACCGTCGGCGTAAGCCCGTACTCCTTGCAGGCCATAAGCACCCACTGGCGCGTCTTGCGGTCGCCGACCATGTACTGCTTGATCGTGTTCGTGCGGTAAGTCTCCTTGTACCGCTTGAGCACAGCCCGCGTCGATTCCAGGTCGTCGAGCCCCGACTCGCTGAAGACGCCCGGCCCCGTGCTGAAGACGCGCGGCCCGATTATCTCGCCCGCGTCGACCAGGTCTTGATAGGCGAACGTGTCGTTGGTCGCCGTCTGCGGGTCGCGCGTTGTCGTCACGCCGTAAGCGAGGTTGACAAGGAAAGACCACACCTCCGTCTGGTGGATGCCCCACGGCAGCGCGCCGAACGGAATCCACAGGTGCGCGTGAACATCGACAAAGCCCGGCATGATGGTCTTGCCCGACACGTCCATAATTCGCGCGCCCGCAGGGACCTTGACCTTGCCCTGAGGGCCGACCTCCGCGATTCGGTTGTTTGTTATGACGATGTCGGACTTTTCGATGATCTCGTTGCCCTTCATCGTGATTGCTTTCGCGCCGCGCAGAACGATTGAGCCGGAGGGGCGTGCTCGCGGGGCCTCAACTTTCGCGGCGAACGATTCGGGTTTTTCCGAGGCGACATCCTGGCGATAAAAAGTGTTGCCGAGCGACCAGGTGACGCTCTTTCCGTCCGCGTTCCACCTGACGTACTCGCCGCCTTCTTTTGAAAGCTTCTTGACGGGCATGCTCGACCCTTCGGTAACAGAGATGGTCGGGGCCTGCGCGCCCACTTTCGGGACCGTCACGATGTAGAGCTTGTTCTGCATCTCTGCGACGGCTCGCTGGCCGTCGGGCGAGATGTAGACGGCGTCGGCCGCTGGCGGCGGCTGCGGCGGGGGATTGGGCGGCCCCGTTATCTTGACGTGAGTCTTGCGGTCCGTCCCGTCAAACCGCATAGAGATTAGCCCCCCCTCGCCTGTCCAGACGTATACGCGATCCGAGCTGCTCGTAAAGTGAGGGCGCGGCGGCGGCCCGAAGCCTGCCGGAATCGGCGCTATCAAGGCGGTATCGCCGCCCGCTGCCGGGAGCCAGCGAAGCTGCAACCCTTCACCGTTCTCGCCTTCGATTCGCTCGCGGCGGCCCCCGCTGATAACGACTATCCTCTCGCCGTTTGGCGTCCACTCAAGCTCGGAATAATAAGCCGCGCGGCGCGACAGCTGCTGCGGCGCGCCTCCGTCGGCAGAGATTTTCCATATGTGCCCGCCTTCAGGCCCCCAGGTGGTGTAGGCGATCCAGCGCCCGTCGGGCGACCATACGGGGGCGAACTCGCCCACTTGCGCGTCGGTCAGACGGCGCGGCTTGCCTCCCGGCAGGTCCATGACATAGAGCCTGCTGAGCGCAGAAAAGACCAGGCGCTTGCCGTCGGGCGATTGGTTCGGCCAGCGAATCAACCTTGCCTCGACAGGCCCGTCGTCGACTCGCGATTGGAAGTAGACTCGCGGCCCGACTTCTAAATCGACCTTCGCCGTGAATGGGATGTTCACCGCCTGCCCCGACTCGACGGCCACGCGGTATATCTTGCCGTTCATCGTGGTGACGATCTCACGACCGTCGGGCGTGAAGGCGTAGCCGGGCATATAATCGCGCGTGGCGCGCGATTCCTGGTCGTCGCGGGTGACGCCGTGAATCAGCCAGCGCTCTTCGCCAGTCTCAAGCTCGCGCAGCCTCAGGCCCGTCTTCGTATCGAACCTTGTGGCGTAGACTAACCACTTGCCGTCGGGCGAAATCAAGGGCCGCATCGCGCCGCCCTGCGTGCCCGTAAGACGCGTGGCCTCGCCCGTCTCGCGGTCAAACCTCATGATCTGATTCGGCGCGGCGGTCTGGTTGTATGTGTGCAGCCCCGTGCGCCGCGTGAAGAAGACCCAGCGACCGTCGGGCGAAAATACCGCCCCCATCGAGTTCACAGGCGGAGGCACGCCCGGTCCGGGAGGGCCTGTGAAAGCCTTTATAAGCTCAATGCCTGAGCCGCCGTCTTTATGGTAAAGCCAGAGCGCGTAGGGCCCGAAACCGGCGCTCTTTGACGCGATGATGTAGTTGCCGTCGGGCGTCCAGTTGGGCGATGCGAAAAGCGATTTCGCCCCCTTGGTGATCGGCTTCGGGTTTCTGCCGTCCGGCTCCATGACCCAGATATTTTCAGACCCTGTGCGGTCGCTCAGGAAAACGATTGTCTTGCCGTCGGGCGAGAACTTGGGCTGGCTGTCAAAGGGCATCCCTTTGGCTATAACTTTAGCCTCGCCGCCCGCGAACGGCATCGTGTAGATGTCGCCGAGCAACTCGAAGACTATCGTCTTCGAGTCGGGCGAAACGTCGAGCGAGATCCACGAGCCTTCGTCGGTCGTGAACCTTATGTTGCCTTCGGGCTTGATCGGCAGCCCTTCGTCTTTCTTCTTCTCGTCTTTTTTCTCTCCCTTCTTCTCTTCTTCCTTCTTTTCGGGTTTATCGTCCTGCGCCAGTACCGCAGAACCGAACGACAGCAACATAGCCATCAACAGAGCGATAAATGATCGTGATCTCGATTTAAGCATATATCCTCTCTCCTTACTTTAGAACAAGAGCCTTTGCCCGGACGCCCGCGTCAAGTATTCCGACTACATCCTTGAGCGTCACCGTCCCGTAATACCATCGCCCGGCGGCCATAGCCTCGGCCGCCACGGCTTTGTATATGTCATAGTAACTGCGTCTGCCGTCGACAAAGTTCCAGACCTCGGACCGCATAAGCCCGTGAATCGGCCCGTTGTACCGGGCCTCGCTGCGCCTGGAAAAATAGTCCGCGAGCGCGGCCGTGTTGGCAGGTATCTTGCGCGCGGCGGCCGCCTCTTCGTCTGTGAGCTTTGCCGCCTGCGGGTCGCGCCCGTGCAACTGCCGCGCGTAGCCGCGAAGATCGGCCATCAACTCGGCTTCCTTGCTTTTAACCCGCGCAGCGAGCTGGTCGAGCACAGCCGCGGCCGCAGGGGTTTCGCGCGCGAAGACCCGGACCGAATCGAGCGCGCGCATCTCGCGCAGCGTGCCCTGCTCGATCATAATTGCCGCGAGCTTCCAATCCTGTTCCGCGCCGTTTTCGCGGTCCTGCAATATCCGCATAGCGGCGCTCAGATCATTCGCAAGGCGGCGCGCCCCCTGCGCGAAGGTTTCAGCCGCGAGCCTCGGCACCTCTTTATCGTCGGCTTTGAAGGCGAGGTAGTAGGCAATCGAGCCGATCAAAAAGTTGTTGCGCTGGAGCTGCGTCTGGTCGATCTTATCCAGGTCGTCATCCGACGAGTGGATAAACTCGTCGTCCCAGTTTATCAACGCGACCGCCGGGACGCCTACGGCCCCTTCGACAAAGCACATGTGGTCGGAGTTTCCGAAGTATGGGACGAACCGCGCGTTGTAGCCTTGCCGCGACCCGCGCGTCGAATATATCGGCTGCGAATGTGGCCTGGGCAACCCGCCCTGGCGGCCCGCCGCGAGAAACGAGTTGTTCGTCTGTATAAGAAAAGTGCCGACCGATTCAAACAGCGCGTCCAGGTACGAAGTCCGCGAATGAGGCGCGTGGATCAGGTGCTGCACGCGGCTCGCGAGCGACTGGTCCGCGCCCGTCATGTCCTGGTGTACGTTGGCTAGAAACTTCTTCGTCTCTTCCGGGTGGTCGCCGAAATATCTGTACTCGGAATATATCTCGTCCGTCCACCAGAACCGTATGTCGCGCGCGGGCCGCTCGATTTTTCCTTCGCGGATCAGCTTCGTGAACACGCGGCCGAGCTCAAGAAGGTTGCCGCAGCCGCTGCCGTCGTCGTTGGCCGAGCCCTGCTCCTCTTGAAGATGAGCGGTGAGGACTATCTGCTGGTCGCGGTGTTTGGTCCCGCGAATCCACGCTTCGACGAACCCTGTGCGCCCTGTGGGCGGGCCGATCTCCGTATCGACTTTAGCCTTTAAGACGACGCGGCCGCCGCGCGTGAGCCTGCCCGTGGCGAAGTAATCCTGCAACTGGTTCGTCGCGAGAACGCGCCTGAGCAGGTCGCCTTTTCTGGGCGGCAGCGTGAAGGCGAACGTCCCTTTCTTCCCGGCGGGCGGGGTGACGGGGATGCGCGTCCAGGCGATCTGGTCGGGGTAATCGAAAGGGCTCTTGCTTTCCGATGTGGCGTAAGAGACTATGCCGGCCGCGCCTTTTCCCCACACGGCGGTCTGCGCGGCCACGCCGGGCGACGAACTCGTGAGCACTATCTTCCCGGCAACATCTCTATTTTTAAGGCTCTCTTCGGAAGCGTCGTCAACCCAGACAAGCTCGGCCGTGAGGTCTGCGTCGTGGCTGCCGTCGGCGAGATAGACTGCGTGATCGCCTATGTCTGCGAGCTTGACCTCTACGGGCTCGACCATCCAAAGCTCCGCCGAGCGCGCGGTGTAATTGGGGCCGGGCAACGGCTGCTCTACGAATTTAACGTCTTCGAGCCCGACCTCCTTCGCGGCTTTGAGCACGTAATCGACGGCCTTGAAATAGCCCTCCATCCCCGAATCGCGGTGCCAGTGTGAAAGCCACCTGATGTGCTCGAACGACCTGTCGCCCGAAATCTCGTTGGCGAGCATTCGGACTTCCGCCTGCGATAGAAACGAGAGAGTTTGAGCGTTGGACGAGGCGCTGGCCAGCAATATTAGAAGGACAGCCAGAAGTCTGCGCATAGTGGTCTCCTAAATTTTTAACAAGAACTTTTTGGGCGATTCGTCGAGGTTTAGAGCGAACCTTGAGTGTCTGCCGACCGGGACATTAGCACAAAACGATAGGAGTCGTGAACCTCAAAGCGTGACAAGTGACTTGAAGAGGGTGACAAGTGACAAGTGACAAGTGACGAGAAGGAAGGACCGGCCAAATTCCGCTACGGTCTTTCTTGTCACTTGTCACTTGTCACTGTTTACGCCGTCAAGGCGTGCGTGGTTTTTCGCCGGGCTTGCCCTGGCGGTTTTCAGGCGCGCGCTCTTTGGCCTGGTCTTCGATCAGGCGCGCGCCCGTCTCGGAATTGAAGACGGAGTTGCGCAGGAACTGCTCGGTCGTCCACGGAGGCGCATCCCCGCCAAGGTACTTCTGGAACCATTCGAGGTGCGCGGTGTAGTAAAGCGCCATCTCGTACCAGCTCGGCCAGTGGCCCGCGTTCGAGTATATGATGAGGCGCGAAGGGACGTTCATCTTCTGAAGCGCCGTATAAAACTGTAGCGACTGCGTGTAAGGCACGCGATAATCGCGCTCGCCCGATATGACGAGCGCGGGGGTCTTGAAGTTCTTTGCGTAGTTCGACGGCGACCACTTCTCGTAAAGCTCGGAGCTCCACGGCTGCCCCCTCAAATCCCATTCGGGAAACCACAGCTCTTCGGTCGCGCCGTAAAACGACCTCAGATCGTATATCCCCATCATCGAGGCTATGGCTTTAAAGCGCGTGGTGTGGCCTTCCATCCACATCATCATGTAGCCGCCATAGGACCAGCCCATCGCGCCTACTCGGCTGGCGTCGACGTAAGGCAGCTTTTCGAGGTAATCCGTCACCTTCATCAAGTCGTCGTATACGCGCCCGCCCCAGTCGCCCGAAATCTGCGCGGTGAATTCCTGGCCGTAGCCCGTCGAGCCGTGCGGGTTCGGAAACGCCACTACGTAGCCCGCGCCCGGATAGACCTGCCAGTCGCCGCGAAACGCGTCCGCCCACTGCGACTGCGGCCCGCCGTGCACGTTTAAGATCAGCGGGTATTTTTTCGACGGATCGAAGTTGTGCGGCTTGACTATGAAGACGTGAACCTTCGCGCCGCCGGATGTCTCAACCCAAACCGATTCGGCCGGGCGAATGTCTACCTCGTTCATCACGGCCTCGTTTACGCGCGTCAACCGGCGCGGCTCGCCTGCGCGGTGCTGCCGCAGATCGGCCGCGTAAATTTCGGGGGGATTTCCGACCGCCCGCTTGATGTAGACAAGGCGGGATTGGCCCGGCCCGAACTCGAAGGCGTCAATCGTCTTGTCTGCAAGCACCTGTGTAACCGCCCGCGAGTCGATGCTTATGTGATAGATCGGGTTCTGGCCTTCGACCGGCCCTGAAAAGTAGAGCGACCGCGAGTCTTCCGCCCATTCGAATTCGTCTACCCAGTTCTTGAACGATTCTGTGAGCACAGTGGTCTTTCCTGTCGCCCGCTCGTAGAGCGCGAGTCGAAACAGGTCCGCTTCGTAGCCCGGCTGCCGCTGTAGCCTGTAGGCGATCCAACGCCCGTCGGGTGAATACTTGGGGCTGCCGTCGTAAGCCGCGTTCGCGGCCGTTATGTTGCGAGGCCGTGGCTGCTGGTCTTTGAGCGATATGGTCCACAGGTCGTTGTTCGTCGAAGAGGCGCGCTGTTTGTCGGGGTTCGAGACGTAGACGAACTCCGAGCCGTCGGGCGAGAAGTCATATTGCAGCGGGCCTCCGAGCTGAAAGGTCGGGGCCTCGATGTCGCCCGGCGTCAGGTCGCGCACCTTGCCCGTGTCGACCGAAGCCAGAAAGATATGCGTGCGAGTGCCGTCGCGCCACGCGGTCCAGTGGCGATAGAGCAGGTCGTCGGCCATGTGCGCCTTGAGCGGGCCTTTCTCCCACGTTTCGGCGATACGCTTATTACACTGGTCGTCGCCGTTGCATTCGGGGTACACGTCGGTCGAAAAGGCTATAGATTTTCCGTCCGGCGACCAGAGCGGGTCCGACACGCCCGTCGATATGTCGGTCAGCTTTCTCGGCGGCCCGCCCGCCGAAGGCATAAGGTAGAGGTTCGGGCTTCCGTCAATCGAGCTTACATAGGCGATCCATTGCCCGTCGGGCGAAAAGACGGGCGAGCTTCCGCCCTTGGCCTCTGTCAACTGGCGCGCGCCCGTGCCGTCGGAGTTCATCATCCAGATGGAGGTGTCTCGTTTCCCGCGCGGCAAATCGGGCGTCACAACGACGTAGGCGATCTTCCGGCCGTCGGGCGAGACACGAACTTCTGAAATCGTCTTTATGCGATAGAGGTCTTCGATCCCGAACGCTCGCTTCTGAGCGAAAGCGGGTAAGGCCGTGACCATCGCTAGAACAAGCAGTGTGAGAATACGTCTCTTCATTTTGATAACCCTCCCTCTCGTATAGTGACAAGTAAACAGTGACAAGTGACAAGAAAGACCAAACACGGTTGCGGGCCTTCTTTCTTGTCACTTGTCACTTGTCACTTGTCACCTTCTCTCTCATGCTTTTCGCAGAATTGCGAAGAGGGCGCTTCGGCCGTATCCGCCAGCAGCCCTTCCATATGCTGTTGAGCCTTCCATGCGCGCGTGCGGCGCGCGACCTCGACCCCTTCGGCCCAGACGCGGCGGGCGCGCTCCGTGTTGCCGAGGCTCAAGTGAGCGCTGCCGAGCATCTGGTATGCGGCCGTGTAGTCCGGGTTGAACTTCACTACGTTTTCTAAAGCGCGAACGACTTCGGCCCAATTTTCGAGCTTGGCATATTCGCTCGCAAGCCCGTACCAGACCATCGCGTCTTCGGGCATCTCGCCGAGCATCTGTGTGAAGGCTTCGATCCTCGATTGTGACATTCTTGCTCCTTTAAGTTTTAATACTAATCTTCGCAGGCTCTGCGGATAGTTTCAAACACCTCGCGTTGATGTTAAGATCGCGGCGGAAAAACCGGTGATTATATGAAGACAGATTATAGAGCTATCAGGGTTGAAACAGTAACAGGCGGCGTGGTCGAAGTCGCGCTCACAGGGCCGGGCAAAGGCAACGCGATGGGGCCGGACTTCTGGCGCGAGATGCCCGAACTGTTCGCCGCGCTCGACCGCGACTCGGAAACGCGCGCCGTCATAGTTCGCGGCGAGGGCGACCATTTCAGCTACGGGCTCGACCTCCCGGCGATGATGGGCAGCCTCAGCCGCCCGGACGACAAAGCTTACGGGCGGACGCAGCTGCTCGAAAAGATCGGTGAGATGCAGATGGCTTTTAACAACATCGCTTCGTGCCGCAAGCCCGTCATAGCAGCAATCGCGGGCTGGTGCATCGGGGGCGGGCTCGATCTGATTTCGGCCTGCGACATAAGGCTCTGCTCGCGGGATGCGCGCTTCAGCCTGCGCGAAGTCAAGCTCGCGATTGTCGCGGACCTCGGCAGCCTTCAGCGGCTGCCTGCGATCATCGGCGAAGGCCACTCGCGCGAGCTCGCCTTTACCGGCAAAGACATAGACGCCGAGCGCGCGCGCCGGATCAACCTCGTCTCGGACGTTTATGAAACGAAGGAAGCTCTGTTTGAAGGCGCGCGCAATCTCGCGAGAGAGATCGCCTCAAACCCGCCGCTTGTCGTAGAGGGGATAAAGCAGGTCATGAACGCTCGCACAGAGCGAGCGGTCGCCGAAGGGTTGCGTCACGTGGCGGTGTGGAACTCGGCCTTCCTCGCTTCCGAAGACCTCGCCGAAGCCGTCGCGGCATTTCTCGAACGCCGCCCGCCCGCCTTCAAGGGCCGCTAAACCCGACCCCCGCGCGCGCGCCTTCGAGTTTTCATAAAGCGACAAACATTTATTACTCGTCGGCGGCGCAGCGGAAGCCCGCGAAGGCTGCGCGGAAGCGCGGGCGGAAAAAGTTTCTGAATGATGTCCGCAGCAGCTCTCCCTGCGTAGTCCACGAGCCGCCTTTTAAGACCCTGTGGTCGCCGTCAAACCATAGCTCTGAATACTCCGGGTACGGGAACGCTTCAAACCCCGGATAAGCCGCAAACACAGTCGCGGTCCATTCCCAGACGTTGCCCGTCATGTCGAAACAACCGTACGCGCTCTTGCCTTCGGGCAGCGATGCCACTGGCGTCGTCCGCCAGTGGTTGTTATCAAAGTTGGCCAGCTCCGGGCGCGCCTTCTGGTCGCCCCAGCTAAAGCGGCGCTTGCCGAGGCTCGCCGCGTCCCAGCTCGCGGCCTTCTCCCACTCGGCCTCCGAAGGCAAACGCTTGCCCGCAAACCGCGAGTAGGCGGACGCTTCGTACCAGCTTACGCCCGTGACCGGGTGATCTAGAGGCAGCTCGCGCTCTTCAAACATCTCGCGCACGCGCCAAGGGGCGCCGGGCTCAGGTCTTGACCAGTAGAGCGGGCACTCGGTTTTTGTCTCCTGCTTCCACGCCCACCCTTCCGCGTCCCAGAGAGCGCGCGCGTCGTACCCGCCCGCTTCTATGAACTCGGCGTACTCGGCGTTCGTCACCGGGTACCTGTCTATGCGAAACGCCTGGACGTAGACCCTGTGCAGCGGCCTTTCATTGTCGTAAGCGAAGGCCGAAAGGTCCGCGCCCATCTCAAACTCTCCGGCGGGAATGTGAGCCGTGTCCGACGATGTGAAGGCAGCCCCCTCAAGCGAGGCTACAGACAGCTGAGGCTTTCGCTTCAAGCGCGGGTCGAGCATTTGAAGCAGGTAACATATCGTCTCCTGGTGCTGCCGTTCGTGTTCCAGGACCATGTCAAAGATGTAGCCGCCTTGAGTCAGCCTGTCCGTTCGGTTCGTATCGACGCTTGCGAGAAGGTCGAGCGAGGCCCGGCGAACGCGCGCGAGATACTCCTCGATCTCAGGGATGGGCGGCAGGTTGTTTGCGTCTTCTCGCGGCGTCTTTATCGGATCGAAGACGGCGGCGTAACGCTCGGACCGGGGCGGCTCGCCTTTGACCTTCTGCAAAAACCAGTACTCTTCAAACGCGCCGACGTGACCCAGGTGCCAAAGCAAGGGGCGGAACCCTTCCGAAGGCGGCCGCCTGAGGTCCACTTCTTCTACCACAAGATTCAAAAGCTCGCGCGTGCGCTTGCGCGCCTGGCTCATCTGTCGCGCCATCTCGTCGGGGTTGAATTCATTCGCCATTCTTATCTTCCGTGCGCCTCTGGATCATTATCTCGATAATCTCTCAACAATCTCTGTCCTCGCCTCACGTCCATGACGGTTGGCACGGGGCCGGAATTAATATAGCATTACCGAGAGTTTGAAAGTTAGCTGCGTCCGGGTTGTGCTGTGTAATCCGAGGAGATGAGGATGCTTGCAGAGATACGTTCCGCAACGCCCGACCGATTGATATTGCATCGACTGGCTTACAGGGGCGACTCGAACGCCCTGGCCGAAGACGTTCGCAAAGGGCTTACCGCAAAGCCCAAAGCGATGCCGCCCAAGTATTTTTACGACGAGCTGGGGTCGGCGCTTTTTGAAGCCATATGCCGCGTGCCTGAGTATTACCTGACGCGCGCCGAAACCGAGCTGCTCACACGCCACGCCGACGAGATCGTCCGCTCAATCGAGGGGCCCGTCCGGTTGATCGAGCTTGGGAGCGGCAGCGCAGAAAAGACCCGGTTCCTGATCGAAGCGATGCTCGAAAGGCAATCCGAGCTTCATTACCTTCCCGTAGACATATCTGACGTGAGCCTTGAAAGATCGAGCGCGGAGCTTTTGCAGAGCTTTGCCGGGCTGCGCATCACGGCCTACGCCGCCGATTATTTCACGGCGCTGGACGCGCTGGCTCGAACGAGTTCCGTCGACGGCGAGCGCGCGGTGGTCCTGTTTCTCGGCTCGAACATCGGCAACTTCGACCCGAAAGAGTCTATCCATTTTCTGACGCGGGTGCGGCGCGTGCTCTCGCAGGGTGACGGGCTGTTGATGGGCGCAGACCTCAAGAAACCGGCCGAGGTGATCGTGCCCGCTTACGCGGACGCGCTGGGGGTGACGGCGGCGTTCAACCTCAACCTGCTCGTGCGAATCAACCGCGAGCTGGGCGCGACGTTCGACCTGACAAAGTTCGAGCACCGCGCTTTGTACAACGACCGGGCCGGGCGCGTCGAGATGCACATCGTCAGCCGCGAGCCGCAGCGCGTTCGCATTGACGCGCTCGACACCGAAGTAGAGTTTGAAGCGGGCGAATCGATTCACACGGAGAACTCGTACAAGTTCGACACGGACCAGCTGGCCGCGATGGCGCGCGAGGCCGGGTTCTCGCTTGAGAGAACCTGGTTTGATAGCGCGGGACGATTCAGCTTTAGCCTCTTCAGCGCCGTCTAAAGATCGGTCATTCGCTATGTCAGTGGAATCATTCAAGTCCTTAGACCCATTTCTGCCGGGCGGAGTCTTGAGCGCGGCAAGCTCGCTCGCCCGCTACTTCGAGCAGGCGAGCAAGCCCGCCGGCGCGTGGGCGGTCGGGCCAGAACTTGAGCTGTTCGGGTTTACGCGCGAACGGCTCGCGCGAATAGCCCCCGACGAAGTGCAGGCGGTGATCGGCGGGTTCTCGACCGAAACAATCGAGCGACAGGTAGAAGACGGCTTTATCACGGAAGCGACCATCAGCCTGTCAGTCAGTAACGACGCGGGCCGCGACGGCGCGAACGGCAGGCACGGGGTTCCGCCCACGCGCTACCCTCTGATGCGCCCCGCGGGGCGCATAACGCTTGAGCCGGGCGGGCAGCTGGAATTTTCAGGCGAGCGCCACATCTCGCTTGACTATCTTGAGCGGCAGTTGAGCGGGTACGTCAACCGGCTGCGGGAGATCGTCGAGAGGCACGGGATAATCTTTATCGCGGCCGGGTTCGACCCGCTTCGCGGGATCGAAGAGCAGAGGTGGATACCCAAGCGGCGATACGAGATCATGCGCCCTTACCTTGAGGCGCGCGGGCGGCGCGCGCTCGATATGATGGCGAGGACCGCCGCCGTGCAGGTGAACCTCGACTATGCAGACCTGGACGACCTTGCCAGAAAGTACTCGCTTGCCACAAGGCTCGGCCCCGTGGCCGCCGCGATCTTTGCCAACTCGCCGTTTGACCGGGGCCGGTTGTCCGGCTACGCCACGACGCGCTACGCCGCGTGGCTTGAGACGGACCCTGATCGCACAGGCCCTTCGCCCGCGGCGCTCGACGACCGGTTCTCGATAGACTCTTTTCTCGATCACGTCCGCAAAGTGCCCATGTTTTTTATACGCAGGGACGGCGATTATATTGATCGCGCGGGCGAGTCGTTCGACGGCCTGATCGAATCGGGCGACGGCATCTTTCAAGATTTCACCGACCATCTTTCGACAATCTTCACGGAGGCGCGGTTGAAGCCGCACATAGAGCAGCGGAGCATGGACTGCGGCTCGCTTGAGATGGTCATGGCGGCGCTCGCGTTCTGGAAAGGGCTGATGTACGACAGGGATGCGCTCGAAAGCGCGTCGAAGCTCGCGCCCGCTTTAAGCCTCGACGACTACGTTGCGCTTCAGCGAGAGGTCGCGCGCTTCGGGCTCAGGGCAAAGCTCGGCCAGGTCTCCGTGCTCAACCTTGCCACGCGAGCCATAGAGCTGGCGCGGGCGGGGCTCGCGGCGCAGGCCGTGGACGAAACCCGTTATCTCGACGTGCTCTTCGATCAGGTGATACGAGACGGCGTCTCGCCATCTGACATCCTGGTTCGCAATTTTCAAGGCTCGTGGCAAGGCGATATACGCAAGGCCGTTGAATACCTGCGAATCGCTTGAAGAAGGTAAACAGTGACGAGTGACAAGTGACAAGTGACAAGAAAGAGGGAACCCGGCCTGACCTTCTCCCCTTCTTGTCACTTGTCACTCGTCACTTGTCACCCTTTCAAAAAATGCCGGACAACAGCGCATCAAACATCATCGAGTTTCGCGACGTGGGATTGAGGCTCGCGGGCGGCAAGCCTATAGTCGCAGAGTTGAGCTTCGATGTTAAACAGGGCGAGACGCTTGTCCTGCTCGGCCGCAGCGGCTCCGGCAAAACGACTACGCTCAAGCTTATCAACAGGCTTTATGAAGCGACCGAAGGCGAGATTTTAGTCGAGGGCAAAGCGATGACCGAGTGGGACCCGATAGCGTTGCGCCGTAGGACCGGCTACGTGATTCAAGAGACGGGCCTGTTCCCGCACTTCACCGTCGAGCGCAACGTCGCGCTGGTCCCGCGCCTTGAAGGCTGGAGTGAAGACCGTACGCGCGAGCGTGTGCGAGAGTTATTGGAGATGGTCGGGCTCGCCCCCGACACGTTCGCCGCGCGCTACCCGCGAGAGCTTTCGGGCGGGCAGCGACAGCGCGTAGGCGTGGCCCGCGCGCTTGCCGCCGACCCGCCTGTGATCCTTATGGACGAGCCTTTCGGCGCGCTCGACCCGCTGACACGGGCAGACCTCCAGCGCGAGTTTCGAGACCTCGCGGCGAGGCTCGGCAAGACGATTGTCTTTGTCACGCACGACGTGCGCGAAGCTTTCGCACTGGCCACGCGCATAGGCCTTTTCAAGGACGGGCGGCTGGCCGTGCTCGCTCCGCCGCAGGAATTCGCGCAGGCGGATGACCCGGAAGCGCGTGCGTTTATCGAGACGATGAGACAAGACACCTCCCGCTATGGACTTAATTAAGTTCTTTGTCGAAAACCGTGCGGAGGTCTTCCAGCTTTCGCTCGAACATCTTTTTCTCGTGGTCGTTGCAACGGGCGCGGCCACGCTCGTCGGCATACCTGTCGGGGTGATGCTGACGCGGCGGCAGGAGTTCAGCAAGCCTGTGCTTGCGGCGGCGAACGTGCTCCAGACTATCCCAAGCCTCGCGCTGTTCGGGTTCCTGATCCCGTTGCTTGGCTCATACGGAATTGGTCGAGTGCCCGCGATAGTGGCGCTTTTTCTCTACTCGCTTCTTCCGATAATCAGAAACACCTTCACGGGCATAAACGGCGTCGACCCGGCCGTGCGCGAAGCCGGGCGCGGGATGGGGATGACCGACTGGCAGATGCTCACGCAGGTCGAGCTGCCGCTTGCGATGAGCGTTATCATCGCGGGCGTGCGCGTGGCTGCGGTCATAGCAATCGGCACGGCGACCATCGCGGCGGCGATAGGCGCGGGCGGGCTCGGCATGTACATATTCCGTGGCTTGAGGATGAGCGACAACACGCTGACGCTCGCGGGCGCTGTGCCCTCTGCGCTGATGGCTCTGGGCGTAGACTTCGCGCTGGGGCGAGTCGAAAAGGCGCTTTCACCCGGCGCGCGGGCCGGTAGCAAATTAAAACCGCTCGCCTTCGCCGCCGCCTCGGCCGCGCTCGTCGCCTGCGCTCTTATCTATTCCGGTCGCGGCGCAAGCGAGCCGAACGCGCGCCGCGTGGTCATCGGCTCGAAGGATTTTACAGAGCAGGTGATACTGGGCGAGCTTGTGGCGCAGGTGATCGAAGCAAAGACGGGTCTTGCGGTTGAACGCCAGTTCGAGCTTGCCGGCGACCTGTGTCATCGCGGGCTTCTCGCGGGAAACATCGACGCGTATGTCGAATACACCGGCACGGCCTTTACATCGATTCTCAAGCACGAGCCGCTGACAGACCCGCGCGCGGTCTACGATCAGGTCAGTCGAGATTACCGCGAGAAGTTCAACCTCGAATGGCTCGCGCCGTTCGGGTTTGAGAATACGTTTGCGATACTGGTGCGCGGCGAGGCGGCGAGGCGGCTGGGGCTGAAGACGGTTGCAGACGTTTCGCGCCACGCGCGCGAGTGGCGGGCCGGGTTCGGGCAGGATTTCATGTCTCGCGAAGACGGGTATAAGGGATTCGCGCGCGCGTACGATTTGAAGTTTCGCGGGCCGCCCGTCGAGATGGACTTATCGCTCACCTACCAGGCGCTCGCCAACAACCAGGTCGATCTCATAGCCGGGAACTCGACAGACGGGTTGATCGACAAGCTCGATCTTTACCAGCTTGAAGATAACCGCAGGTACTTTCCCCCATACGAAGCGGCGGCCGTCGTGCGGCAAGAGACGCTTGCCCGCTACCCGGAGGTGCGAGACGCGATAAACAGCCTCGCGGGTCGCCTGACGGGAGCAGAGATGCGACGGCTGAATTACGCGGTTGACGGCGAGCACAGATCGGTCAGGGAAGTCGTCCGAGAGTTTCTTGGCAGCGCTCAGTGAAAACAGAAAAGGCGGGGTTAGACACCCCCCCGGCCGTCACCCGGCACCGGCCACACGGTTCCGTCTCAGTCTTTTTTCTGCCGCAGCTGCTTTATCGCTTCGCGTATGGCCGGCCCGTTTTTGGCTTCGGGCTCGGCTTTCAGGTACTGCTCAAGGTCGCGGGCGGCGGCTTCTTTATTGCCGCGCCGCTCGTGTATACGCGCGCGTTGCAGGTAGACCGCCGTCATACGCTTTCCGCTCAGATCGAACGCCTGGTTTAGCGCCCGCTCGGCTTCATCCATATCGGCGGCGCGCTGCCGCTCGTCGGCCTGCCGTGTGACAAGCTCGATCAGCGCGAGCCCACGGTAAAAATGCGAGCTTGCGTTATTGGCGTTGAGCCGCGTGGCTTCTTTGAAGGCGTACTCGGCGACCGCGAACTTTTTCTGCTTTAGCATGACGAGCCCGAACAGGTGATAGACCGCCCCTTCGCGGTCGTTTATCTGCCGCGCGCGTTCAAGCTCCTGAAGCGCGTCAGCCTCTTTGCCCGTGCGGAAAAGCTCTGTGGCAAGCGCGAAGCGGGCGTCAAAGTAATCGTCAAAGATCACGGTCGCCTCGCGAAGCAGCGACACCGCTTCATCCGAGTTGCCTTCGCGCAGCTTCGTTACCGCTTTTTCATAAGCGGCGCGGGCCGCCTTAGGGACGTCCTGGGCGAAGCTCGTGCCCGGCGAAGCAAGCGACGGCTCGGCCTTGGGCGTCAGGATAATCTCCACGTTTACGATCTCTCGCACGCCGTCTCTTGACGGGTGATTGAACCGCGCAAACTGGACTGTCGATTCGAACCCCGCGAGCGACACCACGATCTCGTATTCGCCGGAGATCAGCCCGGAAAAAGCGAAGTCGCCGTCGTTGCGAGTCACCGTCTGCTCGACATTGCCGCCGCCGCTTATCCTCAACTCGACGATAGCGTTATTGAGCGTGGTGTTGTTTGTCGAGCGCACCTTGCCTTTGATGACGTTGAACTGAGCAGACGCGGCGGCGGGTAAAAGCAGCAGGCCCAGTGATACCAAGAGGATTCGACGTCTCATAGGCCCGTAGACCTCCTTCTTACTGAATACCTGTGATTATAAAACAAAAAAGGCGATTCGGCACTCTCTCTCCGGCGCGTGCCGGTTCGGCGGAGCCGCGCGCTTACGGCTTCGGAGACAAACTTGACAACCTCGTATTTAATCCGATAACCTTAACCTTTTCTGTAGAATCGTTTATCGAGGAGTGTGGATTATGGCTAAGAGAACTTTTCAACCGAATAACCGTCGCCGCGCCAAGACGCACGGCTTCCGCGTGCGCATGAGCACGAAGGGCGGGCAGCTTGTAATCAAGCGCCGCCGCGCGAAAGGGCGCAAGCGGTTGACTCCCGCGCATTACTAAGAGTGGCCGGTGGTCGGCGGCCGGAAACCGGATCGGGCGAGAACGCTTCTTCCGTCTTCGCTGGCCGCTGCGCTGATATGGACGAAGCCTCCGAGAAGTTTCCCAGGTCTGATAGGATTTTGAAACGCGACATTTTCCGTCGCGTATATGAACAGGGACGCAAGTTCCAGGCTCGGTATTTCACGGCGTTTGTACTTCCGGTTTCAAGCCGCCAGCCTCGCATAGGCATAACCACAACGCGAAAGATCGGAAACTCCGTTGAGCGCAACCGTGCACGACGGCTCGTGCGCGAGGTGTTCAGGCGAAACAAATGGCTGGTCCCGGCGGAAGTTGATATAGTGATAAACGTCAAGCGGGCTATGGTCGAAGCCGCTTACCGCGATCTTGAATCTGACTTCATCGCGTTTTTAGAGAGGGCGAGCAATAAGTGAAGTTGGTTCTGATCTCTCTCATACGGGTCTATCAGCTGGCTATATCGCCGCTGCTCCCACCCTCGTGCAGATTCAACCCCACCTGTTCAGAGTATACAAGGGAAGCAATCGCGAGGTACGGCGCGTTGCGCGGCACGTACCTGGGGGTGCGGCGAATATTGCGCTGCCACCCGTTTCACCCCGGCGGGTACGACCCTGTGAAATGATGTCAAGTGATAAGGACGGGCGGCCAGGCGTGCCGCCTGATGTGATTTGATGGATCGAACGAGATTGATACTGGCGCTCGCGCTTTCGATGGCGGTCTTGATCGGCTGGCCTCTTGTGATGAACCGCTTCTTTCCGCCGCCGCCTGAGATAGCCCGAGAGATAGCCGTAGACCAGCCGGTCGATAGCGCCAGCCAGCCGCCAAACGCGGCAAGCGGAAATCCGAAACCCGCCCCGCTGGCCCAGCCCGCGGGCGGAGCGCAGGCTGCCACCGCGCCCGGCGGGCAGACGACAATCGCCGCGCCGCGCGAACTGGTCATCGAGACGCCTTATTACCGCGCCGTGTTTTCCAACCGTGGCGCGGTCGCCACAAGCTGGGTGCTCAAGCGCGCGAAGACCGGCGAGACGGTTCGCGAGATAAAAGCCGCAACGGGCGGCCCGCTCGAATTGATACCGCAAAACGCGCTCGACCGTACCGGCGCGCCGCTCAGGCTTCACATCGCGGGCGACCCTGAGCTAGCCCGGTTGCTAAACACGGTCAACTTTCAGATCGAAGGCATAGACCAGAACACCGCCGAGATCAACCTTCAGCCGGGCGAGAGCCGTCAGATCACCTTCACATACGTATCCCCTGATGCGACCGCTCGCAAGACCTTCACCTTCTTCGGCGACAAGCTGATATTCGACGTCGCGGCCGGGGTTTCGGCTCCGGGCGGCGATAAGCCCGCGCGCATTGTTATAGGCCCGCGAATAGGCGACCAGACAGACCACCAGTCGAGCAGCTACAGCACGCCGCCGCAGGTCGTCGCCTACACGATGGAAGGCAGTCGCCAGGGCATCATCGGCTCAAGCATAACGTCGGTCTTCGCAAAGATCACCGCAATCGACGCTTCGGCAAACGAGATCGAGATCGAAAAGCCGCTCGCGGGTGACGTCGACGAGGTGCGGATAGTCGGGGCCGACGGCCACACCTTCCTGGGCTATGCGGAGGTTAAGGAACGAAAGGCCGGGAGCCGCCGGCTGGTACTCGACCGGTTGCCTGAAGGCGCGGGCGTGGGGAGCGGGGTCGCGCAGGGGACGGACACGCTCAGGCACGCATACAGGTGGGCCGGGGTCGTAGATCATTACTTCGCGATGGTTGCGGTGCCGCCGCGCCCTGTGACAGAGATCGCCCTGACAGACGTTCAGATAAAACCGGCTGATGCGGATGCGCCGCTCGATTACCCTTCGGTGGCTATCCCTGTCGAGCTTGACACGCCGACGAGCATATTCGTCGGGCCGAAAGACCCCGACCTGCTGGCCTCGGTCGCCACAGAGCTTAATGCCAACCTCGACGCGCTGATCGATTACGGCATGTTCGCCTGGATGATTCGGCCCATCGTCCCGCTGATCGGCTGGGCGCTCGATAGCTTTGCCAAGCTCTTTCATAACTACGGCTGGTCGATAGTGGCTGTGACGGTAATCATCAACCTTATGCTCAGCCCGCTGCGCTGGTACAGCTCAAAGAAGATGAAGAAGGCCGCCAAGCACCAGCCGCGCATGAAAGAGCTTCAGGATAAGATGAAGAAGTTCAAGGAGAACCCGAAGAAGTACGAGCGGGAGCTTCAAGACCTTCAGCGCGAGCAGATGGAGTTGATGAAAGAGGCGAACCCGCTGGGCGGGTGTCTGCCGCTGCTGTTACAGATGCCCATCTTCTGGGCGTTCTTCGTCTACCTGTCGATCTCGCTCGACGTGAGGCAGGCGCCGTGGCTCTTCTGGGTGCGCGACCTTTCGAGCCCCGACCCCTATTTCGTTCTGCCCATTATCATGTGCGTTACGATGATCGCATCGACAAAGCTGACGCCGCAGCCCGCGACCGCAGACCCTTCGATGAAGATGCAGCGTGTGATGATGACCTGGCTTATGCCGATCATGCTGACGTTTTTCTTCTTCCTGTCCGCGCCGAGCGGGCTTGTGCTTTACTGGATGGTCAGCAACCTCGTGGGCGTAATCATACAGCTTGCGATAAACAAGTTCACCGCCGAGCCGGAACAGGCCGTGGAAGTCGTCGGCCCGCCCAAAGGCGGCAAGAATCGCAAGAGCCGTCAGGAACGCCGTGGCAGCGCCGAGGCGTGACGCGACCGGGCGCAGCGCCTGTGACTGGTACAGTGGACTAAAATAGCGTTAGCGGGGGCATCAAGAATGTCGCAAGGGGATGTCTCGAACATCGTCGAATTCATCAATCAGGTTCTCGACCGTAGCGGTCTCGGTCTGCGAGCTACAGCCGACCAGACCCCGGATGGCTTGAGGGTCGAGGTGCGCGGCGAGGACATAGCTCTGCTGCTCGGTCATAACGCGGAGCTTCTCGACGCGCTTGAATACCTTGGCAACCGGTACATCACGCGAATATCGGGCGAAGAGACGCACGTGATATTCGACTCGAACAACTACCGCGCGCGGCGAGAAAAAGAGCTGCGCCTGATGGCCCAGCACGCCGCCGAAAAGGTGCGGCTTTCGCGAAAGCCTTTCAGCTTCGACCCCATGAGTCCCAACGAGCGCCGCATAATTCACCTCGCGTTGAGCGAAGACAAGACCGTCAGGACCGAAAGCCAGGGCGGCGGCCACGACCGTAAAGTGACCATATACCCGACCTGAAACCTGGGCCACTGGCTACTGCCATGCAGCACGGCGATACAATAGCGGCCATCTCGACGCCGCCCGGCCGGGGCGGGATAGGCGTGGTGCGCGTAAGCGGCCCTTCTGCGCTTGAAATAACCGCGCCGCTTTTCGAGTCCGAATCGCGCGTGCCCGTAACCGTGCCGAATCGAGTCTTCTTCGGGCGAGTTGTAGACCCTGCGACGGGCGAGCCGGTCGACGAGATAATCCTCGTCTATTTCAAAGCCCCGCGATCTTACACGGGCGAAGACGTTGTAGAGTTGAGCTGTCACGGGAGCCCTGTGATTCTTCGCCGCGTGCTTGAGCTTCTTACGCGGCGCGGCGCGCGCATAGCCGAGCCGGGCGAGTTCACCTTCCGCGCGTTCTTGAATCACAGAATCGACCTGGCGCAGGCGCAGGCGGTCAGGGACGTGATCAACGCCCAGACCGAGTACCAGGCGCGCGTGGCTACGCGCCAACTCGAAGGCGCGCTGTCGAAAAAGTTGAGCCCGATCAAAGACGCGCTGGTCGAGATAATAGTCCATCTCGAATCCTCCGTCGAATTTGTCGAAGACGACATCTCGACCGAAGCGCTCGCGGAGCTTACGGCGAGGCTTGATCGGGTAATCGAATCGCTTGCCGGCATGGCGTCGAGCTTTGCATTTGGCAGGCTGGTAAAAGAAGGGTTCGACCTGGCGATAGTCGGTCGCCCGAACGTCGGCAAGTCTTCCGTCTTCAACAGGCTTGTCGGAAGCGACAGGGCGATTGTGACCGAGATCCCCGGCACGACTCGCGACGCTCTTTACGAAACCAGCTCGGTCGCGGGAGTGCCTGTGCGGCTTATAGACACGGCCGGGATAAGAGAGACAAACGACGCGGTTGAAAGCATAGGGATCACGCGAAGCCGCAGCGCCATAGCCGATGCCGACATATCGCTTCTGGTGCTCGACGCGTCAGAGCCGCTCACCGATGACGATATAACGCTGCTAAACTATGTCCCCGAACACAGGCGCATAATCGTCTTCAACAAGATCGACCTGTTGGGCAACCTGCATCCGGGATTTCTTGAGCCGACCAGGTTTGTCGAAGTCATAAGCATATCGGCTTTGACAGGCGAAGGATTTGATAAGCTCATCGATACGCTCTTCAACAGGCTGTCGGGCGAGGTGGCGGGCGAGCGCGACGGTATAATGATAACCGACGCGCGGCAGCACCAGGCAATCCTGCGCGCGGTGAGCCAGCTTGAAACCGCGCGCGAGATGATAAATCAAGGCGAGCTTGAGGAAGTAGTGCTTCTGAAACTTCACGGGGCGCTTTTCTCGCTGGGAGAGGTGACGGGCGAGACCCTGACCGAGGAGATTCTCGGTCGCATTTTCTCTACTTTCTGCATCGGAAAGTAAGGTGAAGCGAAGTCTAACAACCGCATGCAACAGGGCACGGCAATTCGGTTTCGTATGATACAGCCAGGGCCAGGTGCCGCGCCCGCTGATGTCGGGCTTTATTCTGCCATTCTCTCCGCAAGCCATAATTCAATGAACGCGGTCAAAGATTCGGGTAAGACGGGAGGACTTTGCAGATGAACTTTGGCAAGAACTGTGTCGTGACGCTTCTTATCATTCTAGCCTCTTCAATAACCGGCAGCGCTCAGGAGACCGGGGGTGCCGGGCTAGAAGACCCTGCCTGGTTGAAGGAGTTTGTCCACAAGCGAATCGTCTATGTCATTCCCGGAATGGAGCAGGTCAAAGTACGCAAAGACCTCACTTATAAGCGTACATCTGGAGCGGAGTTGAAAATGGACGTCTACTCGCCCGCCGCTTCACAGACTGGCTCACGCCGCCCTGCCGTCGTCTTTATTCACGGCGGCCGCATCCCGCCCAATCTGCGCACCAAGCCTAAGGATTGGGGGGGCTATATTTCCTTCGGCCAGCTTGCCGCCGCCTCCGGGTTTGTAGGTGTGACGTTCAATCACCGCTTCCATACCTGGGAGAGCTTGAGTGATTCACAGAGCGATGTGATGGACCTGGTCGCTCATATTCGCACGAACGCCGAGTCTCTCGGTATAGATAAAGATCGAATCGTGTTATGGGCCGTTTCGGCCGGGGGGATCTTCTTAAGCCAGCCGCTGCGCGACAGGCCGCCTTATATTCGGTGCTTAGTCGCCTACTATGGTGTTTTGGATTTGCAGGGTATGCGCAAAGAAGCGCCTGTGTCTGTTACCGATGAGACTCTGAGACAATACTCGCCCCTCTACCACCTGAGCACGAACAGTAAAAGCACGCCGCCTGTTTTCGTCGCCAGGGCTGGACTTGATGATGCGACACTGAACGCAGGGTTGGACCGCTTCGTACAAACAGCTTTAGCCAATAATATAAATATTGACCTGACAAATCATGCCCAGGGCCATCACGGCTTTGACATTGACGACGACAACGATAGGTCGCGCGAGATTCTTAAGAGGACTTTGGAATTCATCAAAGCGCATAGCTAATTACTCGCTTCCTCGTAGCCGCGCGTCATTTTTAGTGGACACTTTCTGGTCGGAGTAATATGCTGCGGGTGGAGCTTTTCAGGCCTAATCAGGGCAACAGGTTATTTGGAGGTCAGGTGATCCAAAGGATATCTCTCTGTTTTGTACTCGTCTTAATGCTTCAGGTGTATGCCGCGCCCCGAGCGGCACAGAAGGAAGCGGGTAACAAAAGTAAGATGACGCTCGATTTCAACCAGACCGAGTACTTTCATCGGTGGTCGGGCAATAACCAACATGAATTTACGCCTCAAGGGCAAGAGAATCTTTCAAAGTGGACCGACATGGTGACGATCAACTTTTACCCGCAGGTCACTGATGGGGAGGGTCTCGCTTCAGTCGCAAATCAGGTTCTTGAGAACTATAAAACTCAAAAAGGGATTGTTCTCAGAACCGTCTCTGTTCCACGAACTATAGAAAGACCCGCTGAACATCTAATCGCAGTGGTTTTTGGCAGGCCCGATTTTCTCGAAGCTGCCCAGGCAAGGTTCAAGCTGATTGATGGCAAAGGGGTTTCCATTATCTATTCTCACCGCGTGTATGGGAAAGAGGCGGGCCCGCAAATGAGCGCCTGGCTAAAAGATCATGGCGCGGCGATAGAGAAGGTACTGATGGCGTGGGAGTTCTCTCCAACACTCGGAAGCTTGCAGAAATCGCCGGGTCAGAAAAGACAGCCAAAGTAACGCTTTCTTATCAAATAGCGTTTAACAATGCGTTCGACAGGATTCACTAAAGCGAGTCTTGCCCGGTTGATTCAGTACGACATGCGAGGCCGTGTACTGCCTGCCTTACCCGTTAGAGGGCTGTACTCAATCATTATAATCTTAGCGAGGAGAGTGTTGGTATGACTCATTTGAAGACCCGCCTGCTGGCGGTAGTAATCATACTGGTCTTCGCCGGGTTGACCTATTATAACTGGCACCAGTTGACCGGCGAGGGGCGCTACTCAACAAAGCTAGCTGCTTTCGGCCCCGTAGGCCTGGTAGGCGGTCTGTTCCTGTTGCTGTTCCCGGATAGGGTGGGGAAACCGGAGACGGCGAGGGACAAGATTATCGTACTCCTGGTGCTGGGGATCGGGCTGGCGGCTGGACTGTTAAACTGGTATCTGATGGACCCCGGCTTTTTCGGGGGGGGATAGATCGGGGGCCAAAGCAAAATTGAGTTTACTCTTATGTCACTTCTGAATTCATCGGTCGCACTTCAAGCATAAGCCAGTTCCTTTCTTATGCTATGCTTGGCCGTGTACGTCGTAAGCGGCAAAAAGTGATTATCAATTTTCCGCGACCACAGCGCGGGACGCTCAGGCGAGCCAGAAATTACCGGGGCGAAAATTATGTTTAAGAAGACCCTGATGCTGCTTATTTCTATCCTGGCTATTAACTCGAACTATCCAGCCGGGACTCCAAAACCTCATTCTACGATACCGGAAGAGTACGCGGTCTATTCTGCCGCTATCGAGCATAAACTCGTAAGAGGCAAGACGAGGCTGGTAGTGATTCAAGACCGCACGCAAGCCTATGATTACGGCGGGCAGCCTGAAGACGAGCACCATAAGGGCGTGCTTGAAGAGCTATCGCCCGTCTCTGAATCTACGCTCAAAGACTTCGTCGATAAGAACAGGGAGCCAAGAAAGTTGAGCGGGCAATTTGAGATCAAGGCTCCGTACAAGATTCTTGCCAAAGAGGAGATAGAAAGCTTCTTTAAGGGGAGTGCCGACGGGGCAGGCTCTTTGCTCAAGGGCTGGGAAGAGTTCTATAAAAAGTATCCCGAATCGTACGGGTACGTCGTCTTGTCACGAGTCGGTTTTGATGCCGAGAAGAGACAGGCAATGGTTTATGTATCCAGGTACTGCGGAGGGCTGTGCGGCGACGGAGCGTATATTCTGCTGACAAAAGATGAAGGCAGGTGGAAAGTAAAAAATGAGCTTCGGCTATGGGTCTCCTGATGCGAAGCGTCAGGGGTTCCCGGCTTCGTCGCCTTGAGAGATGGCTATGGTGATTCGAAAAGCCACCCTGGATGACATACCCGCTCTTAAACGGCTCATTCCAGAATCGGCGCGCGCCCTGAGCGCGGGCTATTACACAGATCGGCAGATAGAGGGCGCTGTCGTTCACGTATTCGGGGTTGACACACAGCTAATATCCGACGGCACATACTTTGTCGCTGAAACGGAAGGCCGGATTGTCGGGTGCGGCGGATGGAGCAAGCGCAAGACTCTTTACGGGGGCGACCAGATGAAATCGGCGGCGGAGGATTCGTTACTCGACCCGCGCAAGGAGCCTGCGCGAATACGAGCGATGTTTGTTGACCCGGCCTGGGCCCGGCGCGGGATAGGCCGCCGTATTATGGAAGTGTGCGAGCAAGAAGCGCGCGAGGCGGGGTTTAGCGAGCTTGAACTGGTAGCGACGTTGCCTGGGGAGCCGCTGTACATGGCCGGCGGGTATGAAGTAAGTGAAAGGTTCGAGCTGACCCTGCCAGGCGACGTGGTGATCCCGTTTTCACGAATGAGGAAGCGCATCTAGCCGCGCGGCCAGTTCTGACCTGAATCCCACATGCGCGACCTGGCAACCGCTTGCAGTGGGGCGCAGCAACCGGTTTTCGTATGGCTTCGCCAGCGGCCCGCTTGTGCGAGGCGCAAGCCCGATAAAACCTGTTTCGGCGCTTTGACAATTGACCGCGCCACAGGGCCGTGCGGATTGCCGGGCGTATTTGACGATGACTTGCAAGGAGCATATATTCGCCGCTATGGAAATCGAAACGATTCAGACATCGAATGCCCCTGCGCCGGCCGGGCACTACTCACAGGCAGTCGTTTACAACGGGCTTGTCTTTGTATCGGGTCAGTTGTCAATCGATCCAAAAACGGGAGAGAAGAAGGTCGGATCGATACAGGAACAGACCGCGCAGGCTCTGAGCAATATAAGCGAAATTCTGAAGGCGGCTAACAGCGATTTGAGCCGCGTGCTGAAGATGACTCTGTACATCTCGGATATAGAGTTATGGGGCGCGGTCAACGAGGTATACGCACGGGTAATGGGCGAGCACAAACCGGCCCGCGCAGTGATTCCGACAAAGGAACTGCACTACGGGTTTCTGATAGAGATAGAGGCTGTGGCTGCCCTGCGTTCCTGAGTGCGCGACGGAGGCCTCGATTGCCGTTGCTTCGGAGGGTCCGGGTATGAGCGAATGGTATCGAAATCATTTGGATGAGAAGATCACTGCTTTGGCGATTCCAGACAACAGGCGTTTCTGGGTGCAGATGCGCGAGCACGAGGGCGGAAGCGGCTACCCGGCAGAGTTCTTTCGCTGGAACCTGAGAGACGCGCAAAAGGCAGCCGACAGGCTCGTGCAGGCGTACCATCCGCACGAGTGCGAAGAGAGCAGGTGCGGACAGTGGCGGAAATCGCAAGAGTAGTCGTATCATAGCAGCCGTTCAAAGTGCGAAGCATTCTTCCGGCGAGAGGTGAATATGACTGGTGCTCCTCCTGAAAAGAAAGGCTGGTTCGGACGAAACTGGAAATGGTTCGTCCCCGTGGGGTGTCTCGGTATTATCGTTTTGATCGTCGTCTTTGTAGCGGCGATCATAATGTTTGTTTTCGGGGCGATGAAATCCTCTGATGTTTATCAGCAGGCCATAACGAAGGCCAGGTCTAACCCTGCCGTGACCAGAGAGCTTGGAGAGCCGATTGAGCCGGGGTGGCTCGTCAGCGGCTCTATAAATGTGAGCAACGGGTCTGGGGACGCCAACCTCAGTATCCCCGTATCGGGGCCGAAAAAGGGCGGGACCGTCTATGCCCTGGCGACAAAGAAACAAGGCAAATGGGAGTTCTCTACGCTCGAAGTAGAGGTCGAGGGCCAGAGCAGGCGGATCAACCTGTTGGCCCCTTCAACCGAGT
This sequence comes from uncultured Clostridia bacterium, assembly GCA_964615905.1. GTDB lineage: Bacteria > Acidobacteriota > Blastocatellia > UBA7656 > UBA7656 > DATLMR01. The sequence goes on along the minus strand of CAZTUB010000003.1, from coordinate 247,622 downwards.
AAAGGAGGCAGCAATCATGTCCAGTTTATCAACGAAGCCGGCTACTGGTGAATACGCGCCCGATTACGAGAAATATATCGAGCTTGTGCCGCAAGAAAGCATCGTCGAGACGCTCAAACGACAGATGGCCGACACGCTCTCTTTGCTCGCAGGGATGAGCGAGGAACAGGCGGGGCACAGATATGCGCCCGGTAAGTGGAGCGTCAAGCAGCTCGTCGGCCACATAGTAGACGGCGAGCGCATATTCGCCTACCGGGCGCTGAGGTTTGCCCGAAATGATAAGACCCCTCTCGCGGGGTTCGAGCAGGACGACTATGTGGCGAACGGCGGGTTTGATCGGCGGCAGATGGCCGATATAACAAGAGAGTACGAACAGGTGAGGAGAGCGAGTATAGAGTTGTTTGAGTCTCTCGATATGGAAGCGTGGCAAAGGCAAGGGAAAGCGAATGATGTAGAGGTAAGCGTGCGAGCGCTGGCCTGGATAATATGCGGGCACGAGTTGCATCATGTCGGGGTATTAAAGTCTAAGTACCTAATCTGACGGCCCCGACTGATGAGCCCGAAACCAGGTCTTATATGACGTTCGATTACTCGCTTGATTTCGACACAATCGATTTCAGAGAGCACCCCGAACTTTACCGCATAGGCAAAGGCGAGCAAGGGGTGCTGCTCGTCGAACCCTACAAGAGCGAGATACTGCCTCACTGGCGGTTTAAGACGCCTGAGATTGCGCGCAGGTCAGTCAACAAGATCTATAAGATGTTCCTCGATTACAAGAAGAGAGAAGACTTTGTCGGTATGGACATGGCTCGCAAGTTCCTACAGATGGGCTACACAAGGTCGAGAAGGTATGCCAACCACAAATCAGGGCGCAAGTATGCCGAAGGCAGCAAAGAGCAGTTGCCGCGCGAGGAGGACGCGGTGAAGGCGGCGTCGGCCGCGATATTTTACGAGAAGTGGCAGAAGGCCAGGGAAGACAAAAAATATCTTGAGCTAAAGAAGCGGCATAAAGAGACGTATGAAAAGTAGAAAGGCCCGGCCTGAGCAGTCTGACGCATAGCAAAAGGAGCCGTCTTGCTTTACATGGTCATCGAACATTTCAAGAATCAGGACCCGGTCCCGGTCTATCGACGCTTCCGCAGTTGCGGCCGCCTTGCGCCCGAAGGGTTGACGTGCATTTCAAGCTGGGTCGATCAGAAGCTCGAAAGATGCTTTCAACTGATGGAAGCAGACGACCGCAAAGATTTAGAGACATGGATAGCCAGCTGGAGCGACCTTGTAGAATTCGAGGTCTACCCGGTCATGTCCTCGAATGAAGCCGCAGAGATAGTTTCGTCGCGGCTATGAAGAAGGCCGCCGCCTGCGCGGGCGCGCACGCTCGCCAGGTGAACTCGCTATCTCGCCCCCGGCTGGCGATTGACCAACTCAATACTTCATCAACCAGTCGGCTGCCCTTCTATAGCTGCCCTTTTATAGCTATGTTACATGGGTCGCGCTAATTTTCTTTAGCATCACCTTGCCGTCCTGGCTCGCTCTGCTGCTGTCGCCCTTGCAAGCCGCCTGAGCCTCCTTGAATGTTTCCGCCCTCCGTGCCTGTAGTCTTATCTCCGAGGTCTGAGATGTTCTCAGAGACATTGGCCATGTCTATATCTCTGTCTTTATCCATATGCCTATCCCTCCTTGAGCTCAAATTGATCGATAAAGATCACTCGAAATATAAATAGCAAACGGCGTACCCTTATCGCCGTTTGCTGCTAACAACAGGGCAGGCTGTTGACAAGGGCTCGACCCGTACGCAGTATCTAAAGCGTGGACCTCAGACTTGAATAAGCGCGCAGCAGCGAATGAATTCTTCCAAAGGAGATCGAACATGCAAGAAGGAGGAGACCGAGGAAAGGGTCCAAACAAGACAGGCACTCAACCGAAAGGCAGGACAAGGGGGACCCCTGATAACCCCGGCAGTAAAGAGGTAAAGGGCGGGGCCGGGAAAGGCGCTGCAAAATCGACCCACGCTGCAAAGAAAGCGGCGGGCGTGAAAACTAGCGAGACCAGGAAAGCGGGCCCCAAGAAAGTTGCGGCAGGGACAACGTCAAGGTCGGGAGACAAGAAGGGGGGAGCAAAGAAGCATACGGCAAAGACGGCATCAACGAAGGAGTCAAAGGCTCGCGGTCGGTGAGGCTGGCAAGTAAAGATAAGCATATGCGCTTCCTCTGAAGTCGGACCTCCGACGATCAGGCAGCCGGGGCCGCGAAGCGACTTTGCCATCCCTCCCCAATGTTTGCGCGGCCCCCGGCCAACCCGGTCGTCAGGCGCTTTACCTGAGAATGAGCACGTCAAATTCCGAAATTAAGAAAGAACCGGATCGATTATGGCTGATTAGAGCTTTAGATATAATCTTCTTGTCGATTGCCCTCGTGTCACTCGTCTACGCGGTAATCACTGCGCCTCAAAATGGGATAGATTTTCTCACATATTACAGAGGCGCAAGCGAGTGGGCCGAGGGAACCTATAGCGACGGAGCCGGGGCGCTCTTTACCTATCCGCCATTCACCATACCGATTATCTCTCCGATAGCCCTGCTCTCATTTGAGCGCGCGCGCATTCTGTGGCTCGCCATAAATCTGGTTGCCGTAAGCATAAGCATTCCTCTTGTCTATGGCTATTTCAAGAACTGGCCGGCCAGGGCGAAGCTTTATCTGGCGCTGGCCGTGCTCAGTCTGGCCCCGTTTCGCGTCACGCTTCGCGTAGGGCAGATCAGCTTGATTATAACCGCGCTTCTTTTAGGCGCGATCCTCGCCCGCAGCCGTAACAAAAAATATCTGGCCGGTCTGCTGCTTGGAATCTCGCTCTGTAAATTCACCCTGAGCTTTCCTTTCTTTCTCTACTTCTTGTGGAAGAAGGAGTGGAAGCTATTGGCCGCCGCCGTCTCACTAATGACGGTCCTCACGTGTTTATATGCTCTACGGCTGATGGTATCGCCGGTTAAAGTTGTCAGCGACTATGTAACAGTCATGAGCAACCTCCCCGGCTCAACTACAGGCCCGTTTATCGGCTCGACAGAGATCAAGCCGCTGCTTATATGGATCGCGGGCGGGGACAATATCTGGTCAAGCGTAGCGTTCGCCGTTGTGGTCGCGTCATCGCTGATTGCTATGGCTCTGGCGTTTTATCGAAGACCTGAAGCCGAGCCGGTTCACCTTGCCATAATCTCCCTGTTCGCCCTCTGGACGGTCTACCATCGCACATATGACTCGGTGTTGTACGTGATACCCATCGCGCTGCTGATCGATCTCCTGGTGCAGGGGAAACACAAAACATTCAGCCGGTTCTGGCTTGCGGCGACTGGCCTGCTGGTGATCAGCATACCCGGCCTTTTGACTTCGAGGCTCGGTATGAGCGAAGGAGCGCTAACCCAATCGGCGCTCGGATTTGTCGGCTTGCACGTAGAGAGATTGCTTACATTCGGGATGTTCGCATCATTGCTGTTTTTACTCTACAGCAGGTCTTCGCCGCCTACTCGCAAGGGCGATCTTAACCATTAGACAACGGCGAAGGGTCAGGGTAGAGTAATGTCACTTTGAAGTAAGGAGCAACCGATATGCGGCCCTTCTTTTTACTGTCATTAGCCTTTTCTCTGCTTTCTATCTTGTCGATCTCGCCACAGGCCGCCGCGCAATCAACAGACCGCGCGCGACTTCAGACCGAGATCGAGTCGAGTCGTGAACAGTTGAAAAGCCGCGAGAAAGAGTTCTTATCGCCTGCGCCGGCGGATCGAGCCGCCTTTGCAGAGTTCCTCGCCGCCCCCGGCACCGGGATTATCAGAATACTGCCGCGTCCGAGAACCGAATCGGAGTCGAAAGTCTCGGTCCGAGGCGGCGGCGCTTTCTACTCATTCGCGCGGTTAACTCACGAATACGGATGGGGATCAGACATCGGGCTAGAGCAAGGCCAGTTCTCCGTAGGCTTCGCAGGCGCTGATTATGGATTCCTGGCCGCGCTGGGTGACGTGCCGCTTGAGTCTATAGCGCTTGATACTCCCTGCGTGGCGTTTTTAGTATCTTTAGAGCCGCCCTCAGAATTAACCGAAGCGCGGGCGCAATACGCGAAAAGCGCCGGAGGCGTAGAGCAAGGCGGCGTGACCTACAAGAACCGGGTAGCGGCGACCGCCGGGCAGACGTACATACTGCGCTCTGTCAATTACGGCGAGTCGGACGTTATGGTCGGCTTTCGAGTGGTTCGTAAGGACGACGACGACAGCCTGATATTGTTGTGGAAGATGCTGCGCAAGTCGCCTGTCCCGAACCTTGTCAAAGAGAAGGAATGAAGCGCGGTCTTTTCAAACAGGCTCGCAGAAGATGGTAATCGAGCAGTCATCAAGGAGGGGTACGCGATGCCCGAAATGATCTCTCAAGATCAAATGGAGATTCGTATCAAAGGGCTCGAAGAACATATACGCGCCGAGAACCAGCACGATGTCGAAGCCATCATGAAGACCTTTGCTTCAGACGGGGTGCTGGTCTTTAACGGCCTGACTCTGGGCAATCACGCCGTGATTCGTACGCTGCACGAGCAGTTGGGATTCGGCGAAAACGGCGGCTTCTCTGATCTGCAAATCGAAGTGAAGCACCGCTACGTAAGCCACGAGGCGATCACCCTCGAGCAGGTTGTGACAGGCACGCACACGGGCGAGTGGCAGGGGATTGCGCCCACAGGACGCAAGATCGCCGTGGCCGTATGCACGGTCTATAAGTTTGACGGCGAAGGCAAGCTCGTAAGCGAGAATGTCTACATGGACACGGGCAGCATGCTCAAACAGCTTGGCGCGCTCTAAGCCGATACACCGACAGAGAAGAGGACGAAACCGATATGCCAAGACTGTACCGCGTGATACTCCCTGTGTCAGACATCGAGCAGGCGGCCCTGTTTTACGGCCAGCTTATGAATACAAGCGGGCAGAGAGTATCTCCCGGAAGACATTACTTCGATTGCGACGGTACGATCCTCGCCTGTTACGACCCGGTTGCAGACGGTGATCCGCTCGACGGCGGCTGGCATCCTCACGCCAACCAGTACCTCTATTTTGCCGTACCGGACCTTGATGCGGTCTTCGGCCGGGCAGGAGATGCCGGATGCCTTGAGCTCGATGAGAAGATCGAAACTATGCCGTGGGGAGAGCGTCTCTTTTACGCGAAAGACCCGTTCGGCAACCCCATATGCTTCGTCGACGAGACAACCCTGTTTACAGGGCTGTGAAGAGAGAACGGGAAACAGAAGACCTCATGCAGAGTGACAGAATCGAGTTCGTCATACAGAACGCGGGGTGCCTGATATGGCTGGCCCCCCGATCACTTGGCGGAGTATCCCCCGAACGGTTCGGGCAAATCTGGATGGGCTCTGTGGATGAGACAGTCCACGACCTTGTAGCTCGCGGAGCCTTCATGGGGATGAGCCTTTATCAGGATGACGGTTACAACATCCGCTTCGTTATGGGAGAGCTCGACGCGCAGGAAGATGCCGAATGGACCGCGCACGTCCGTTGGAAGCTGAACGTGCCCTGCGGGCAAGTGATAGTGAGCGGGTCGCTTTCCGAAGACTTCGACGACGAGTTCGCCGAGATCGGAAAAGCGGTTGACGGAGGCTCATACTGGGTGGGCGGTTATGTGGAGGTCCCGCCGGGAGAGTACCGTGTGGATGTCTACAGTTATCCGCCGGGCGATCTGTCGGCCGGGTGGGGCCACATTACCAAGACAGACCTGTTCGGGAAGCATCCTGGGATCGAGCCCGAAAAAGAGCTGGACTATTTTAACCGCACCCGACCCGGTCAGGAGCCGCCCGTGTGGATCAAGAAAGAGTACTACGAAACGAGCTACGTCAACTTCGTGATACAGCTTTCGCCGCTCGCGACCGATATTACAGCGCCGCCGGTCGAAGCAGACGGGTGCATCGAATGGGAGTTCCGCAAGCCGGAAGTCTGCCCCGTCGGGATAGCGTCTAAACTGCCGGAAGACGCCTGAGCGCCGCCCCGCAAAAAGCTATGTAAAACTATAACGTGTGAGTAGGCGGCTATGGCCCGCGACAGCCGGGGCGTGTAATATTCCGGGATATGTTAAGGGCCATCACACACAAGGTCTCTTCGAGAATCGGTGAATGCGAGCTTACCTTTATCGACAGGGCGTCGATTGATTTAGAGAAGGCCGAACGCCAGCACGCGCTCTATTGCGCGGTGCTCGAAAAGCTTGGCGTCGCAATCACTCGCTTATCCGAAAACGAATCATACCCGGATGCCTGTTTTGTAGAAGACACGGCGGTCGTGGTCGACGAGCTTGCGATCATTTGCAGCATGGGGGTAGCTTCGCGCCGGGGCGAGACCGCGCTTATAGCGCGCGAGCTTTCCAGGCACAGGGAGATAGCCCACATCTCGCTCCCCGCGACAATCGAAGGCGGGGATGTCTTGCGCGCCGGGAAGAAGGTGTTCGTGGGCCAGTCTACGCGCACGAACAATCAAGGCATAGCCGAGCTCGCAAGGACATTAAACCCCCTCGGCTATGACGTGGTGCCTGTGCTGACGAAACGGAGCCTGCATCTCAAATCCGTCTGCACGGCGATAGACGACGAGACCTTGATCGTAAACCCGAACTGGATAGAGCTTGATCCCTTTCGCGGGTTCAACCTTGTCCATACCCCTGCCGACGAGCCGTGGGCGGGAAACGTAGTCAGGGTCGGCAACGCCGTCTGCGTGCAGGCCGGGTTTCCCAAGACTGTCGAGACGGTGAAGCGTGTGGCTGAAAGAGTTGAGGTTATAGATACGTCGGAGCTTGGAAAAGCAGAGGGCGCTCTCACCTGCCTGAGCATAATCTTTGAAACCGCTGTTTGAGGCAAAGAAAGGATCACCGATGGCGCGAGAAACTGTGACGGCTACAGCGGCTGCGGGTGGAGATTATAAAATATGGAAGGTGATCGCCGCATCGGCGGTCGGGACCATGATCGAGTGGTATGACTTTTATATCTTCGGCAGCCTCGCCACGGTAATCTCGCCCCTCTTTTATCCGAAAGGCGACGAAACGCTCGCGCTCATCGCATACCTGTCGACGTTCGCGGTAGGCTTCGTGGTCAGGCCGTTCGGCGCGTTATTTTTCGGGCGCATAGGCGATCTTGTAGGGCGCAAGTATGCCTTTCTTGTCACGCTGCTGATTATGGGCGGCGCGACGGCGTTGATAGGGCTGCTGCCGACCTATGCGACGATTGGGATAGCCGCGCCCGCAATCTTATTGCTGATACGGGTCCTGCAAGGGCTTGCGCTTGGAGGCGAGTACGGAGGCGCTGCGGTGTACGTGGCCGAGCATGTGCCCGACCACAGGCGAGGCTTTTATACGAGCTTCATACAGATAACGGCTACGCTCGGCCTGTTTGTCTCGCTCGCCGTCATCCTCATCGTGCAGAACGCGATGAGCGAAGACGCTTTCCGCGCCTGGGGCTGGCGCATACCCTTTCTGATCTCCATCTTTCTTGTCGTGATCTCGCTTTACATACGGCTCCGCATGAAAGAGTCGCCCATCTTCCAGCACATCAAAGGCGCGGGGATGACGTCGGCCAGACCGCTCAAAGAGGCCTTCACGCAATGGGAGAATTTGAAGCGCGTCTTGATTTCGCTGTTCGGAGCGACCGCCGGGCAGGGAGTCGTGTGGTATACGGGCCAGTTCTACGCGCTCTTCTACTTGCAGACGATTCTCAACGTCGACCCGACTTCGGCCAACTACATCGTCGCCACCGCGCTGCTGTTGGGCTTGCCGTTTTTCGTACTCTTCGGAGCGCTCTCCGACCGCCTTGGGCGTAAGAAGATCATGATGGCAGGCTGCCTGCTCGCGGCCATCTCTTACCTGCCGATTTACAAGGCGATGCAGGCGGCGGCTGGCTCTGAAGTGGTTACCGCTACCTCGCAGAGATCACCCGTGTCGGGCGCGATCAGCCTGACGCCGCAAGCGCTTGTCGACGGCGCGCTCGCGCCCGCAAGAGAGGTTCTTACGTACACGGATTTCGGCAGCCTCATTACGAACCCCTCGGCGCTACAGCTTATACTGCTCGTCTTTATACAGGTCATCTTCGTCACGATGGTTTACGGCCCCATCGCCGCATACCTTGTCGAGGCGTTCCCGGCCAGGATCAGGTACACGGCGCTGTCGCTGCCGTACCACATAGGTAACGGAGTCTTCGGCGGGTTGCTCCCGCTCATAGGTCTTTCAATCGTGGCGGAGACGGGCAATATCTACGCGGGCCTGTATTACCCCATAGCGGTCGCGCTCTTTACATTCGTCGTCGGGTCGCTCTTGCTCAAGGAGAGCCACAACGTGCTGATCTGGGAGGAGGTTGAGCAGGAGCGGGCCGGGCAGCCCGCGAGCGATTAATCTTTTCTCAGCATACGGCCGCCCCTGACATCGTATGCTATTCTGGTGGCACAGGCCGGATGGGTGACTTAAAAAATGGTGACACGATGAACGAATTCAAAGACAAGATCGCTATTGTAACCGGGGCGGCTTCCGGCATCGGTCGCGCTCTCTGCCTGGAGTTGAGCCGCGCCGGGGCAACGGTGATTATGGCCGACATAGATAGAGACCGCCTGGCGGGCCTTGCTTCGGAGATCGGAGGAAGCCGCGCGCACACTTCATACCTCGACGTTTCAAAAGCGGAAGATGTCAAATCTCTTATCGATAAAGTGATCTCAGAACACGGGCGGCTCGATTTGATATTCAACAACGCGGGCATTGCCGTCGCTGGCGAAGCGCGCGACCTCAGCATAGACCACTGGCGGCGCATCATAGACGTAAATCTTCTTGGCGTGGTTTACGGCACGCACGCGGCATATTCCGCGATGGCCAGACAGGGGTTTGGTCACATCGTCAACACCGCATCGCTGGCAGGGTTGATCGGCGGGCCGACGATGATCCCTTACGCCACGACAAAGCACGCGGTCGTCGGTCTATCCACATCGTTGAGGGCGGAGGCAAAAGACCTCGGCGTAAAAGTGAGCGTCGTCTGCCCGGGGTTTATCCAGACGGGCATCTTCGACGCGGCCACGTATGTAAATGCCGACCAGAAAGAGATGGAAGCGCGGCTGCCTTTCAAGCCGATGGATGTGACGGATGCCGCGCGCATTATCTTGCGAGGCGTGGCGCGCAATAAAGCGATAATCGTATTCCCGTTCTATGGCCGCCTGCTCTGGTGGCTGTTGCGGCTTAACAACTCCTTGTTAAACCCGCTGGCGCGAAAGAGCGTCAATGAGTTTCGGGCGGCGCGCACAGAGGGCAAGGCGAAAGGCATGTCTTAGCACCGAGTTATGACTACGCTTGTTTTTGTCTACAACGCCGACAGCGGGGTATTCAACGCCCTCGCCGACGCGGCTCATAAGATATTTTCTCCGCAGACCTACGCGTGTAATCTCTGCGCGATAACCTATTCCGCTTTCGGCATGCGAAGGCCGTGGAAGGAGTTTCTAGACCGTCTCGACGTGGGAAAAGAGTTCCTGCACGCGGATGAATTGGACGGGCGCTATGGAATACGGGCCGTAGAGCTTCCGGCCGTATTCAAGAAAGAAGGCGATCAGCTTGAGACGTGGATAGACGCTCAGTCGATTGCGCTGTGCCGCGACCTTGACGATCTGAAGAGGCTGATCTCGGAAAAGCTCTCTGTGGCCGCCGGTAAGGTTTAATCAGTTATGTTGTTCAACAAAAAATATATGACGCGACTCTCTATCCTGAGCTTGCTGCTAGTCGCGCTTACCTGCGCGCCTGAAGGTACGCTGTCGAATACGACTCGCTCGCCCGAATCCGTCGTGCGCGAATACTTTGCGGCTAAAGACCGCGAGGCGGCGCTCGCCCTGTTATCGCCCGACTATAAAATATGGTTTGGAAAGAGGGAGGGGGGGGCGGGCATAGCCAAGCAAGAGGTCGCGCGCATGCTCGAATGGGATTTCGCGCTCAATCCGCGACGCAGGATTGAAGAACTGAGAGTCACTGACCGTGAGGTCGTCGTGCGCGCGCACGAGGACAACGATTTCTCGCTACTGATAGGCTATCCCGGATGGGACGCCGTATCGACCTTCACAGTCGATCCGAACGGCTTGATAACGAGCCAGCTTTACGTTCCGAAAGAGGGCCAGCCGGCCTGGAAGCCTTATCTTGAGAAAGCCCTCCCGTGGCTGCGCGAGCACCGCGCCGAAGCGCTGGCGCGAATATACCCGAACAACCGGCTGAGCCAGACGTCGGAGTCGGCGCGGGAATGGGTAAAGCATCTCAGGGACTGGCGCGCGGCGACGGGGCAGCCGGACCCTACACAAAAGTGATTATCATGAGTGTGGAGGAGAAAAATTATGCTCGCCGGTAAGAGTTGGGAAGAGTGGGTCGCGCAATACGCCGAAAGCCATCAGCATCCGGTGAACCGGCTCTGTCACACGATTGGGATTCCGATGATTGCCGCTTCGGTTCTCCTATTCGTGGCAGGGTTATTCTTGCCCGGCCTGTTGCTGGTTGCCGTCGCCATGTTCGTCTTTGGATGGGTGCTGCAGTTCATCGGGCACTGGAAAGAAGGCAAGCCGCCGGAGTTCTTCAAAGATTGGCGGTTTCTGTTCGTAGGTCTTAGATGGTGGTTCGCCAAGATAGGCGGGCGCGTTTAGAAGAGAGCCCCTACGCCGATGAGTTCATCTCGACCAACGCGGATACTATTAGTCGAAGGGGTACCCGGCACAGGCAAGACATCGGTCATCAACTCGCTTGTTCGCCGCTACGTCGAAAGCGCGACACTAATCAGGAGCCTGCTTCATCTCACGCAGGCGCACACATATTTTCCTCTTTCGCCGGATGACCCGGCCCGCCCGGACGACGCAGCGCGCGCGCCCCTGCTTGCGCAAAATATTGCTCACCTTGAGCGGATATTCGACCTCATAAGCTGGCTGGCTTCCACGGTCTCATACGAGCAGAGAAAGATATTTTTTTGCACGATAGATACCCTTCATATCACGCACTGTTTCAGGCCCGGCCTATTGAGCTGGGAGCAAGTCGCAAGCTTCGACCGCCGGTTGGCCGAGCTGGGTTGTAAGCTGCTCGTTTTACGAGCTACGAGAGAGACGATCTGGGAGCGGGCAATACTTGGCAGAAAAGATAACCGGTTCATAACGTATTACGGGAAGAAGTACGGCGAGAGCTTGGAAGAGATTCACAGCTACTACGGGCAAGAGCAAGAGGGTATGCTGGGCCTTGTTGGACGCACAGGCATGGAAACGAAGATTTTGGATTGTGAGCGGGCCGTGTCTGACCTGTCCGAAGAAGCATTCGATTATTGGATGGCTTGAGCGCTGCGATTAACGCGGGCAGTTAAGGTAGAGTGCTCAGAACTTTGATTGTTGACGGGTCGTACACGGCAGCAAACGAGGCTAGCTCGATTTTTACGGGGAGGCGGCGCGAATCTGCTCACGCTGCGGGTTTCAGCCGAGGTTGAAGTTATGACTAGCTGGGCACAGTTCGCAGATGAAGCTCCACAGCTGGCCGGATTCGGCGTAAAAAGGCTTCAGGGCCGGTTGGCTTATCTCTCGACCTTGCGCCGCGACGGCTCGCCGCGTGTTCACCCTGTTTCGCCTGTGGTCGCGCACGGCGGGCTCTACGTCTACATGGAGCCTACCTCTCCAAAATGTCACGACCTGAGACGAGACGCGCGGTACGGGCTGCATTGCGCGGTCGAAGATAACAGCGGGGGCGGGGGCGAGTTCCTTGTGAGCGGCCGGGCTGGCGCGGTGACGGATGAACGGAAGCGCGCAGAGGTGTTTGAAGCGGCAAGGTCTATAGGGTATAACCCTCAAGACCGCTACGTGCTGTTTGAGCTTTCGGTAGAGGCGGCAAAATCGACTACATACGAGGACGACGCGCCCCGGCGCGCGACGTGGAAGGCAGGCTAGAGAACCGGCAGGAGAGGTTATGCGGACTATCGAACAGCTACGCGCTCTGCTCGATTATAACGAATGGGCCAACCGTCGAATGATTGCCGCGCTCAAGGCTTCGCACGACCCGCCGGCTAAAGCGTTGCGGGCTCTTACACACCTTCTGATCGCCGAAAAGACCTGGCTGCTTCGTTTGAAAAACGATCTCGATACGACAGGTTATGAGTTCTGGCCTGAGCTATCGTTGGAAGAGTGCGAAGCGCTTGCAGCCGAAACGGCCAGTGCTTACAGCGAGCTTTTAGCCGAGTTGACGGAAGACGGGCTCGACTCTGTGGCAACATACAAGAACAGCAAGGGGATCGAGTATCAGACCAGTTACCGCGACATAGTTACGCACGTCGAGGTGCACTCGGCATATCATCGAGGGCAGGTGGCGATGAGTATAAGGGCCGAAGGCGGCGAGCCTGCAAACACTGACTACATCGCGTTTGTCCGGGACCGCCGGTAATAGACGGAGGTGAAAGTATGCCAGAACAGGTCCAGACTCTGCTGCATCGCTGGTTTGAGGAGGTTTGGAATAAAGGCCGCGCGGAAGCCATCGATGAGATGCTGGCCTCTGACGCTACCGCTCACGGTCTTGTAGACTCAAGCGGCAATGAAGTGCAGGGAACAGAAGCATTCAAGTCGTTTCAGCAGAGCTTTCGCAACGCCTTTCCCGACATACAGGTGAGCGTGGAAGACACCGTGACGGAAGGCGATAAGATAACGGCGCGCTGCACGGTGAAAGGGACACACACAGGCGAAGGCGTCGGCCTGGCTCCGACCGACCGCAAGGTCGAGTTTAACGGGATATGCATCGTGCGCGTTATGGACGGAAAGATAGTCGAAGCGTGGAACACCTTCGACTTCATGACCATGTTTGAACAGCTTGGACCGCAGCAACTGGAGGCATCGTCAAATATGGAGAACACTACAGAGACTACGCCGAGCCCTGACCCGCCGCACGTTACTACGCCGCGAGTCACGCCGAACCCGGACGGCGGCACGACTGTCATTCTCTCGAAGAAGGACTTGCCGCTGAAGGTCGAAGTGATAGACCAGTGATCTCGATCTGAAGGGCTGAATCCCGCATCCCTCTACCTCATTCGGGCTTCATGAAGGTATACTTAAACTTTCTTTATTTCGTCAGAAGCTCGATTGAGAACCGTAATGGATAAGTCGTTCGACGTTGTTGTGATAGGCGCGGGACACGCGGGCTGCGAGGCCGCGCATATCGCTGCGCGCGCGGGAGCGCGCACCGCGCTCGTTACGCTCGATGCCAACTCGATAGGGCAGATGAGCTGCAACCCGGCCATCGGCGGCATAGCCAAAGGCCATCTGGTCCGCGAAGTCGATGCGCTCGGCGGCATCATGGGGCAGGTCATAGACGCGACCGGCATACAGTTTCGGCTCCTCAACCGCAGCCGAGGCCCCGCAGTGCAATCGCCCCGCGCGCAGGCCGACCGCAACCTCTATCGAACGGAGATGCGCCGCAGGCTCGCGGCTACGGAAAATCTCACCATAGTCGAAGGCGAGGTCGCGGAGATAAAGATACTGGGCTCGGCGGTCACGGGGATAATTCTCGCCGACGAAACGGAGATCGCCGCGCGCGCGGTCGTGTTGACGACCGGCACTTTCCTGAACGGTTTGATACACGTCGGCAACAAGCGTTTTCAAGCCGGCCGCGCCGGTGACGCGGCTTCGCTCAGGCTTGCCGCCTGCGTTCGCGGCCTCGGCTTTAAGACCGGAAGGCTAAAGACAGGCACCCCGCCGCGACTCGACGGGCGCACGATTGATTATTCGATGTTCGAGCGACAGCCCGGCGACGACCGCCCCGTTCCTTTCTCTTTCAAGACCGATCAGATAGATCGCCCGCAGATAGACTGCTTCATCGGGTACACGACCGAAGCCGTGCACGATGTGATACGACGCAACCTCGACAAGTCACCGCTCTACAGCGGCGAGATCAAAGGCATAGGCCCGCGTTATTGCCCTTCGATTGAAGACAAGGTCGTGAAGTTCAGCGAGAAGCCGCGCCACCAGATCTTTCTTGAGCCCGAAGGCTATAACACGTACGAGATATACCCGAACGGCATCTCGACGAGCCTTGCCGAAGAGGTGCAGCTTGAATTCGTAAGAACCATTCCGGGGCTCGAACAGGTGAAGATGCTCAGGCCCGGTTACGCTGTCGAGTACGATTTTGTCGACCCGCGCGAGCTTTACCCAACGCTTGAAACCAAGCAGGTCCGTGGGCTTTTCCACGCGGGGCAGATCAACGGCACGAGCGGGTATGAAGAGGCGGCGGGCCAGGGAATAGTCGCGGGGATGAACGCCGCGCTCGGCGCGCTCGCACGCGAGCAGGTCGTGCTCGACCGCAAGGACAGCTATATCGGAGTGATGATAGACGACCTGGTGACGAAGGGGGCCGACGAGCCTTACCGCATGTTCACGTCGCGCGCGGAGATGCGCCTGTCCCTGCGTTACGACAATGCGGATCATCGGCTGACGCCTCTCGCGTACAAGACGGGCACCGTGGACGAAACCGATTATGAAGCATTCCTCGCGCGGCAGCGTGACATCGAGCAGGTTAAAGAGACGCTCGCCCGCACAAAGATAAGCGAGCTGGACCAGGACGCGCTCTCGTACGGCGAGCTTGACGGGTCGCCGGAAAGCTTCCACGGCAAGCGGCTCGATTACCTTGCGCGCCGCCCGGATTTCAACCCCGAAAAGCTCCTTGATATAACCCGGCGAGCGACCGCAGGGCTTATAAACGACCGCGAGATAGTCGTCGCGCTCAACGACATTCGCTATGCCGGATACCTGAAAGACCAGGAGTCGCTCGCCAGAAAGCGCGGGCGCTATGACAACCTGGAGATTCCACGCGACACAAACTTTGCTGGCATCTCCGGCCTGTCGAACGAAGTCGTCGATAAGCTTGGCGCTGTGCGGCCTCGCACAATAGGCCAGGCCGCGCGCATCCCCGGCGTTACGCCCGCCGCCGTGTCGATCCTGCTTATAGCAATGCTCAGAGAAGCGTAAACCGTGAACCGTAAACAGTGACAAGAAGGAGAGACCGGCCAGGCTCCGTTTCTCTCTTTCTTGTCACTTGTCACTTGTCACTGTTTACTCCCCTCTGACTTGTCACGGTTTACGGTTCACGGTTTACGGTGCTAAAATTGAGCTGACAGCAACGAACTGTCATCACTTCTCCAAGAGTGAGCGGAATGGTGGAGGGCAAGCCTGACCGCAACGGCTCGCCCTCATTTTTGACAGCAGAACCGGACAACCTCATTTTCAGGATCAGCGTCACATAAAGGCTGACGATGTAGCTGCTTGTTTCCTGAAGCTTCCGTCTACGGGGATAATCACATGAAAATAAAGAGAGCATTGAGCGCATTCTTGATCGCGCTGGTTTCCGCTATCGGTTTCCAATCGGTCCGCGCCGATGAAGGCATGTGGACTCTGACAAACGTGCCCCGCGCAGAGATAAAACGCCGGTACGGTTTTGAAGTCACGGACGCGTGGCTCAAGAGGGTCCAGACCGCATCCGTGCGGTTCAACAACGGCGGGTCAGGCTCTTTTGTCTCGCCCGACGGGCTGGTGATGACCAACCATCACGTCGCTTCCGACACCATCGCAAAGCTGAGCACCGCCGAAAAAGATTACGCCACGCGAGGGTTCTATGCGCGCACCCGCGCCGAAGAGCTTAAAGCGCCCGATCTCGAATTGAACGTGCTCGTGAGCATCGAAGACGTGACGGAGCGCGTGAACCGCGCGGTCAAAGCGGGCAGCTCTGTCGCGGAGGCAAGCGATGCGCGGCGCGCCGAAATCGCCGCGATAGAGAAAGAATCGACCGCCGCGACCGCGCTGCGCAGCGACGTGGTCACGCTCTACCAGGGCGGCCAGTACAATCTTTACCGTTATAAAAAATACACGGACGTGCGCCTGGTCTTCGCGCCCGAACTCGACATAGCCTTCTTCGGCGGCGACCCGGACAATTTCAACTTCCCGCGTTATAACCTGGACGCGGCTTTCTTCCGCGTCTACGAGAACGACAAGCCTGTCACGCCCGAAAGCTATTTCAGGTGGTCCACGGCGGGCGCGAAAGAAGGCGAGCTCGTCTTCGTCTCAGGCCACCCCGGTTCTACGCAGAGGTTGAACACGGTCGCGCATCTAGAATTCCTGCGCGACACGGAAGTGCCGTTTCTGGTGAAGCTGCTTGAGCGCGAGCTTGATACTCTGAGACGTTACAGCGCGGGCGGTGAAGAACAGTCTCGCCGCGCGCAGGAAGAGATTCTGTCGCTTGAAAACTCGCTGAAGGTCTACAGGGGGCGAGCAGAAGGGTTGCGCGACAAGACCCTGCTTGACCGCAAGCTCAAAGCCGAGCAGGCGCTTCGCGCGAGCATAGCCCGTGACCCCGCCCGTCAAAAAGAGTACGGCGAGGCGTGGGACGCGATTGCTCGCGGTCGAAAAGCGTTCCCCGGATATTATCTCGATTACAGGTTCACGGAAGGGACCGCAGGGTTTAACTCCGAACTATGGAGTTATGCCCGCACGCTCGTGAGGCTGGCTGCCGAGAGCGCAAAGCCGGACGCAGAGCGGCTGCCCGAATACACGGGCGCGCGCCGCGCTTCGCTTGAGCTAAACCTGTTTTCGCCCGCGCAGGTCTACAAGGACCTCGAAAAGATCAAGCTTGCGGACTCGCTCGCCTTCATGCGCGAAGAGCTTGGGGCCGAACACCCGATGGTCAAGCAGGTTCTTGCCGGTAAGACGCCCGAAGCTCGCGCGGCGGAGCTGATCGACGGGACGAAGCTTTCGGACGCGGCTTACCGCAAAGAGCTAGCGGCGGGCGGGCCGAAAGCGATTGAAGAATCGAAAGACCCGCTCATCGTGCTCGCGCGCGCGATAGACGAGCGTGCCCGCTCGCTTCGCAAGCGATACGAGACGGAAGTGGTTTCAAACGAGCGCGCGAATTACGCGAGGGTGTCGCGCGCGCTTTTTGATCTGGAAGGCACGAAGCTCTACCCGGACGCCACGTTTACGCTTCGTCTTTCATACGGCGCAGTGAAGGGCTACAAAGAGAGCGGCGGCAAAACGGTCGCGCCGTTCACGACCTTCGCGGGGCTTTATGAACACGCCGCCGCGCACGGCAACAAACCGCCTTACAAGCTGCCCGCTCAGTGGGTAGAAAAGAAGTCGGCTCTCGATCTAAAGACGCCTTTCAATTTCGTCTCGACCAACGACATCATCGGCGGAAACTCAGGCTCGCCCACGATAAACAGGAACGGCGAGATCGTCGGCCTCATCTTTGACGGCAATATCGAGTCGCTTATGGGCAACTTCATCTACGACGAGAGTGTGAACCGGGCCATATCGGTCGACTCTCGCGGCATAATCGAAGCGCTGCGCAAGGTCTACGGCGCAAACGAGCTTGTCGAAGAGTTGACCCGGCAGAGCCAGCCGGCGGCGGCGGGACGGTTGCGGTGAGAGTAAATCAATAGTCGAGCGGGCGAAGGCTTATCGCCGCGTGACGGATAAGAGATAAGCCTTTTGCCCGCTCGATTCGGCTTCTATAACCTCGCCCAGCTGGTAATTGCCGCGCCCAAGCAGGCGTTGAGGCGCGCCCTCCGAATCCGACTTGTACCTGAGAAAACTCACCCAGAAATGGTCGCCTTCGAGCGACGCCAGGTTGTCCGCATAGACCACTTGAAACCTTGTCTCCCCCGCCTGCTCAAGGTAGAACTGAATCGTGTTAATCAGGTTGCCGTTGTCGGTGTAGACGATCACGCTCCCGTCGGATTCGGCTGCGATCATCTGGCGCACGAGCGGCTCCCAGGCGATCTTTTCTTTGTTCGCAAGCTCCACGCACCCCGATAAAGCGGCCAGACCGATCATGAGAGCGAGAGTCGCGCGCTTGAGAGAAGGCCAGGGGAGGGAGGTGGCGGAGGAGGCGAGCAAGATCATGTAAGCCGGGGCGGAGATGATGAGGTAGCGGATGCCCCAGACCGAATGGCCGAGCAGGTGGCTGGCGGCGAACGACACGACCGCCGGTAGAAACGAGAATGTCGCCAGCCACCAGAACGTGGTTTTTTGCTGCGCGTCTCTCTTCTTAAAGACCCACCTGCCCCACACGATTATCGGAAAGCTGAAGAGCAGCATTTGAAAGACGACGCCAAAGACCTTCCATCGAAAACCGACCGCGCCGTTCATCACCGCGTAGTAAGAGAAGAAGTCCGTCAGCCCCGGACGCGGGTTCCACCAGAGGTTCGGCGCAAGCCCCCCCTTTCTCGCGCCCGCCTGGGATACGACATAAGCCCAGGGAGCGAAGCAGGCGACGAGGGCAGCCGAAGCGATCAAAAAAGCGGGGGCCTTGTTTCGGTCCCAGATCGTCAAAAAGACGAGCTCGGCCCCGACTATCAGCCAGCCGTAGTAGTGCGTGTAGACCAGAAGCAGGTTCGCCAGCAATAACCAGAGGTGGAGCGAGCGTGGCGCTTTAGGGAGGTTGACGAGCCTGGCGAATAGCCACAAAGAGCAGACCGCGAAAAGCAAAAGCAGGCTGTACATCCTTAACTCTTGCGCGTAGCCGGAGAGAAACCCGTTGAGCGCGATAAAGCCCAGCGACAGGTTCGCAGCCCACGGGCACAGGTTCAGCTCGCGGCAGAGCAAAAAGAACGGAATGACCGTCGCAATCGAAGCGGTGAGCGGAAATAGCTTCACCCACAAAAGCGAGTACCCGCCTGCGGCGACCCACACTTTTAAGAGCACGTAAAAGAGCGGCGGGTGCACTACGTCTGCGGCTATGTAATCGAACAGGTCGCGCCAGGTGCTTGTGGTCGCCCACAGGCTGAAGACCTCGTCGCCAAACAATCCGTAGGTGGTAAGCTGCCAGGTACGCGCCGCGATAAATACCAACACGACAAAGGCGGCTACCAGGACCTGCGACCGTGTAAAGCGAACGGCGTGAGCGCTCGCGCTCACATTCAAGCGGGGTGTCAAGCGAGCTGTCTTCGAGCCGTTAAACATCACTTACCTTCCGCCGCGCCAGACGGGGAATAAGAATACTTTGTGACCGGGCGATTCTGCCTTGTGCAGGTCGCCGATCAGATAACCGCCGCTTGCGAGTTGATCCTGGATGGAGCCCTTATTATCGGTTCTGTATTTCAAATAAGCCACCCAGAAATGGTCGCCCTCGACCTCTGCGAAGTCCGGGACATACTCTATATCAAACCGCGTCTCGTTTGCGCGCTCAAGATAGAACCGAAGGGTGCTCGCGACATTACCGTCGTCGACGTAGACCTTGACCTGAGACTCAGGCTCAGCCTCGATCATCCGGCGCACAAGCGGCTCAAGAGCCATCTTTTCCCTGTTGCCCAGTTCCGTAGCGCCCGAAAGGCCCGCCCACGCGAGCAGCAAAAAAATGGTCGCGCGCTTGAGAGAAGGCCAGGGGAGGGAGGTGGCAGAGGCGGCGAGCAAGATCATGTAAGCCGGGGCGGAGATGATGAGGTAGCGGATGCCCCAGACCGAATGGCCGAGCAGGTGGCTGGCGGCGAACGACACGACCGCCGGTAGAAACGAGAATGTCGCCAGCCACCAGAACCCCCGCGCCCGGCCGCCGCCTGTAGCCTGCCTGCCATACCGCACCAGCGCGTACGTGAACAGGATCAGAAGCGGGGGATAAATAGCGAGGAAGACGAAATAGAGCGGCCCGTATATTTCCCATCGATAGCTTATCGGCCCGTTTAGATTCATATACCACCAGACGACCTCTTTTACGCCGGGCCGGAGGTTCCATCCCAGATTGCCGCCGAGGCCCCCTTTCGCAACCGCCGCCTGATATACCGAGTAAGCCCAGGGAGCGAAGCAGGCGACGAGGGCAGCCGAAGCGATCAAAAAAGCGGGGGCCTTGTTTCGGTCCCAGATCGTCAAAAAGACGAGCTCGGCCCCGACTATCAGCCAGCCGTAGTAGTGCGTGTAGACCAGAAGCAGGTTCGCCAGCAATAACCAGAGGTGGAGCGAGCGTGGCGCTTTAGGGAGGTTGACGAGCCTGGCGAATAGCCACAAAGAGCAGACCGCGAAAAGCAAAAGCAGGCTGTACATCCTCAACTCTTGCGCGTAAATGACGAGATACTCGTTTACGGCCATCAGCGCGAGCGCGAGAAGCGCCGTCTCTCGGCCCAGTCTTAATTCTCTGCACAAAAGCAAGAAAGGCGGCAGCGTCACGATTGACGTAAGAGCGGGCAGGAGCTTTAGCCACAGGACGGACTCGCCGCCCGCGCCAACCCAGATTTTCAAGAGCAGGTAGAACAGCGGCGGGTGGACCGCGTCCGTGACGACGTAACTAAACAGGGCAGCCCAGTCGCTTTTGGCAAGCCACAGGCTGAACGCCTCGTCGCCGTACAGGCCGTAGCTCGTCAGCCGCCACAGGCGCGCCGCCACGTACAGGCCGACCACAACGACAAAGGCCGCCATGATGGTTTTGGTTGAACGAGAGGCCGCAGGGCTCAGGGCCCCGTCAAGCCTGCTCGGCGTTATGGCAGCCGTCATGCTCACCAGCGGGTTGAGAAGATTTTATAACGGGTCTTGATTCTACTCTTCGCCAAGCTGTTTGACGAATCGCTTGAACAACTCGCCGCGCTCTTTGAAATTCTTGAAGATTCCAAAGCTCGGCGAAGCGGGCGAATGAAGGCATACGCGGCCCGGCTCCGTCTGGCGGTAAGCGATCTCGACGGCTTGTCTCATCGCGTCTTCGGCTGCGGTGCCTCGCTCTATAAAAAAACTTTCGGGCGGCTCTTTGCCTGCGCCTTCCGCGCGGTCGCGGATCGCCTGCCATATCCGCGCGCCTGTTTCGGGGAATAGGATTACGGTCTTGATCTCGCCTCCGATGACTCGCTCTCCAAGCTCTGAGAAGTCGATCTGTCGGTCGTGCCCGCCGAGCAGGACGGTTTGAACACGGTCGCCCAAAGCGTTCAGGTGCTCGATGGTCACTTCAGGCACTGTGGCGATCGAAGCGTTATAGAAAGTGATCTCGCGAAACGTGCCGACACGCTCAAAACGGTGCTCAAGCGGCTTGAACTGTTTGATCCCTTCACTGATCTTCGCGGGCTCGACTTCGAGCAGGCGCGCGACGGCTACGGCGGGCAGCACGTTATGAAGGTTGAACGGTTCGGAGAGCGTTTCGGCTACCTCTTCGACATGGATGATCGGTTCGGGGCCGCGCCCGTCAAGGTTGCACGCGATTCGGTTGTCCTTGATAAAACAGCCACGCTCAAGCTCGTCTTTTACCGAGTAGGGGACGGGTCGCGCTCTTGACCTGGCCGCTATCTCGCGCGGGACCTCGTACGCGGCGTTGTAGATCAGGTGATCGCGCTCGCTCTGGTGCGCGGTGATCTGCTCTTTGGCGCGCGCGTAGTTTTCAAAGGTCTTGAAATGATCCAGGTGATCCGGGACTACGTTGAGAAGGACGGCTATCTGCGGGCTTTCGGTCATACTCTCAAGCTGCTGCGCGGACATCTCGAAGATAAAGACGGTAGCGTCGCTCGCCTGGTCGAGCAGCGGCAGCGGAGGCGTCCCGATATTGCCGACAAGGTGCGCGTCAAAGCCTGCGGCTTTCAGGATGCTGTAGATCAGCTTCGACGTGGTCCCTTTGCCTTTGGTCCCGGTGATGCCGATGATCCGCCCCGGGCAGTTCGCGAAAAAGAGCGCGGTGTGCGAAGTCATGACCTTGCCTGAGCTTATCGCTTCTCGAAGCTCCGCGTGGTCAAGCTCGCTTATGCCGGGGGTCTTGATGATGACCTCATACGGGCCGAGGTCTGAAAGGTAGTCCGCTCCGAGATGCAGGCGGACGTTCGGGTCCCGTTCGATCATCTCGCGAGTCGCCCGGTCGAGCCGGTCAAGCGCCGCCAGGTCCGCCAGCCCCATCATCTTGGCCGGGTAGAGGCCGCGCAGGAATCTGTAAGTGCTCGACCCTTCGACGCCGAGCCCCAGCACGACAAGCGATCTATCTTCGAGGTCTTTGAATTTCATATTTGAATTGGTGACAAGTGACGAGTGACAAGTGACAAGAAAGACCAGAAACAGCCTTGGTCTTTCCCTTTTTCTTGTCACTTGTCACTTGTCACTGTTTACTCTTTCAAGACGTGCTTTGATCATCGCTTCATATTCGGGCGGCAGGCCGTGCTCGCTTCCCCACGCTCCGAGCACAGCCGTGGCGTACTCGGCGGCGCGCGGGTACCGAGGCAGTATCTCGCGCCCGGCAAACGCGAGCGCGACGGGCAATCGCTCACCTCGCCTCGCGCGCTCAAGGCCGAGGTGGAGCGCGCCTATCGTCTCTTCGAGCGTGCCCACGCATTCAAACGGCTTGTGCGCATCTGACCCCGTAAGCTGGCGCAAGAGCGGGATACTCTCTTCACGGTCAAAGAAGTTCGAGCCGAAGATCTCTGTTATCTCGCCCGCTTCGAGAAACGGATAAAAGAGCGCGAAGATCGATACGCACTTGGGGCAGTGCCCGCACCAGGAGTTTTCAAACTGCTTGCGGTTACAGCTCTTGAACAGCGAAAAATAAGCCGGGTACTCCGCGAAAAGCCTGATTATCTGCATCTCGTAAAGCGGACGCAGAAGGCTGAAATAGTGTACGCGGTCGGTGATGAACTCTTTGACGTAATCGCGGAAACGCTCTTCGAACCTGTATGTCTTCGAGTACTGGTGATTGATCTCTGCGCCTAAAAACTCTACGTTGCCTTCGTTGCTGCTCCGCTCGTTTGAGACGATAACGCGGTCATACCCCCAGATCACAGCCGCGCCTAGACCCAGGAAAGCGAGATAAGCCGAAAACGGCGTGTGCCCGTTCAAGTACCCGGCGCTGTTCAGTTCGAGCAGCCTGTGGTCGATCTCGCGCCGGACCACGAGCGGCGACTCACGGCCCGACGCGGCGACAAGGTCTGAGGCCGCGCTCGTCGGGTTGAGCATGATGCAGTTGAACTCGGCCCCGGCTTCTTTGAGAAGCTGCAAGGTGAGCGCGGAGTCTTTTCCGCCGCTTGTCAAAACGAGCGCGCGATTTTGTGTCGCGCCGTCGTGATAGGGATAGTCGCTTTTTCGGTCACCGTGGTCGACAGTGATTCTTACGAAGTCCGGGTCGCGGAAGTCTATCCGGTTCACGTAGAAGAATTCACCCATGCCGTGAATCAGCAAGTCTTTCCACCAGGCGACCTGTCGCGGGTTGAGCGATCCTGCCCGCACGACGATCTCAGGCGAGCAGGCGGCTTTCCAGTAGCTCAGCATCTCGACAAGCCCGAGATGAAAGAACAGGTGCTCGACCAGTCGCGGGTCGAGGAGGTGAAACCGGGCTCCGGCTATTGGCTTGATCGTGATTGCGGGCCCGAATCGAATATCGGGTTCGAGCAGGAAGCTGAAAGACGCGCGCAGGCGCTCGCCGTCTTGTTCAACTGAAAAACCATCGTAGATAAATCTGGGATGCTGCTGCCGCAAGCCTTTAAGTTTCAGCTCGCGGCCTGACGGTTCTGTGTCGTCGGTTATTTCCATGGTCACCAGACATTTTACAGGAAAATCTATTGTGTGCTACCCGCATTCAAATTCTTCGGCAAGCCTCTCGTGGTATGTTAAAATTCAATCTGTTCCGAGATAACGGATGAAGATTATGTATTGTAACCAATGCGGTCAGACTATCCCCGATTCAAGCCGTTTCTGTAATTTTTGCGGCAACCAGACGCCCGCGATCACCAACGCTGCCGCGAACCCGGAATCGGGCCTCGCTTATCGCGGCGAGTCGAGGGGCGTAGCCCCCGCGCCTGCCGGGAGGGTCAAAGAGGAAGTCATTTTCACCGTCAGGCCGACGATGATCTTCGTCTACCTGTGGTACGGGCTGGCGGCGGTGGTCTGGCTTGCGGTCGTCGCGGTCATGGGGCTTGTGGTCGGAAGGAGCATGGATTGGCTGACCTTCTCTCTCATACTTGTCGCGGGGCTCATTGTCTTTGCGGTCCCGATCTACAAACACATACAGCGGCGGCGCGAAGTCTACACGCTGACTACGCACAAGCTTGAATTTCGCTACGGCCTCATCGCAAAGACTGTAAAGAACGTCCCGCTTCGCAGCGTACAGGAGGTGACCGTCCGCGCCTCCGTCCGCCAGCGGCTGATGAGCCTGGGCGACATAATTATCGAGAGCGCGTCGGAGACGGGCGAGGTGGCACTTAAAGATATTCACGGCGCGGATAATTACTCCAGCCTGATAATGGAAGAGATGCGCAAGTGGAACTGACTGGCTCGCCGCAGTGTCTAATGATTTAGAAGGTTACTAGTGTGACGAGCAGGAGATCGGTATTGATGAAGTGTAGAACTGGTATCAGCCTGTTGATTTTAGCCCTTCTTTTTGCGCAGCCGTTTGGCGCGCGCGCGCAAGACAAACCGGGCGCGAGCACAGGCGCAAAGCCCGGCGCTGTAGAGAGCGAAGCTCAGCCAGCGCCGCCGCCCGCGACCCTTTTGCCGGATAAGCTTGGCGCGCTTGCGGCGACAGGCGAGGTCAAACAGTACGGGAGGGAAGGCTGGGAGTCGCTGAAGCTTCTGCCCGAAATCGCTTACGAAGAATACCCTGTTGTCGCGGCGGCTTCGCGGCAGTACGGTTCTATACGCGTGGACGTGTTTCAGCTTGAGAACCAGCGCGCGGCTTACGGGCTCTTTTCCACAAACGCAGGCGGCATCAACCCGAAGGTCGAGCGGTCGCCGGTGGGGTCGGATGGCGCAGCAATCGCGGGCGCGATCATTTTCTGGAAAGAGAGCTATTTCATACAGGTCCGGGACGGCGAGCTTGTGACTGGAAGCTCGAAAAATGACATGCGCCCCCGTGTGGCCGAGGCGGTCGCGGCTAAAATAACCGCCACCCGCGCAGAGCCACGGCGGCCTTCGCTCATCGAAAGCCTGCCCGGAGATTTCAAGGTGGCCGGGAGCGAGCGGTTTTTCCTCGGCCCCGAATCGCTCTACGCGCACGCGGGTTACGCGAGCGAGATGTTCAGCTTCGAAGGCGAGGCTGAGGCCGCGCTTGCCGAGTACCAAGACAGCGCCGCGCCTAAGAACTGGCGGCTTGTCATTGTCGAACATCACACGCCGCAGTTCGCCACGCAGGCGCTTGCGCGCGCCAACCGTGTGATCGAATCGCTCCCGGAAGACCAGCGCAACCGCGTGCTCGTAGAGCGTGAGGGGAATTTCATAGTCGCGGCGATAGGGTTCGACAACCGCGACCTGGCGCAGCAGGTCGTCGACAAGGTCGAGTATCCGTACACGGTCAAATGGCTGCGCGACCCGTTGATGCCGACTACGGACCCGTTCCATATTCAAAAAGCGGCGCAGCTGTTGCTATCGACGTTTGTGATAATGTGCATAATGATCGGGGTTGTGCTGGTATTCGGCACGATATTCGGCACGACGATATTCTTCAAACGGCGCAAGCAGCAGCAGGAGACCTTCTCGGACGCGGGCGGCATGCTGCGGCTTGAGATCGACCCGTTTGAAGCGCGAATCCTCGGCCTGCCGCCAAAACGCGGGGGAGAGTGACAAGTGACAAGTGATGAGTGACAAGAAAGACCGGAGCGGTATTTGATCGGTCCCTCCTTCTCGTCACTCGTCACTTGTCACTTGTCACTCTCCCAGAAAATATGCCTAACTCTGTTCTGGTCGTTGACGATGAAGAAGGGATACGGCGGGCGCTTGCCGGGGTGCTTGAAGACGAGGGCATGACGGTCGAGACTGCCGCTTCGGGCGAGGAGTGTCTGGCGGCCTTCGAGCGCCGCGCCTTCAGCTGTGTGCTTCTCGATGTGTGGCTGCCGGGCATAGACGGCATCGAGACGCTTGAACGGCTCAGGACTGCCTATCCCGACACGGCCGTCATCATGATAAGCGGCCACGGCAACATTGAGACTGCCGTGCGCGCCACGCGCCTCGGCGCTCTCGACTTTATAGAAAAGCCTTTGCAGATAGAGCACACAGTGCTCGCCATCCGCAACGCGCTTCGCCACAAGCAGCTCGAAGCCGACAACCGCCGCCTCCGCGAACAGCTCGACGATACGTACATCATGATCG
The DNA here is from genome assembly GCA_964615905.1 of uncultured Clostridia bacterium. GTDB lineage: Bacteria > Acidobacteriota > Blastocatellia > UBA7656 > UBA7656 > DATLMR01. The sequence continues at coordinate 221,572 of CAZTUB010000003.1, read as the reverse complement.
GCGAGAGCGTGCCTATGCGCGCGCTCAGGCAACAGATCGCCGTCGCCGCGCCGACCGGCGGGCGCGTGCTTATCTACGGCGAGTCGGGCACGGGCAAAGAGCTTGTCGCGCGGGCCATTCATCGCGAATCTGCGCGCGCAAGCATGCCGTTTGTCGAGCTGAACTGCGCCGCCATCCCTGAGGAGCTTATCGAATCCGAGCTTTTCGGGCATACGAAAGGGGCCTTCACCGGCGCTACTCAATCCAAGCGGGGCAAGTTCGAGCAGGCCGACGGCGGGACCCTGCTTCTCGACGAGGTCGGCGATATGACCTTGAAGGTGCAGGCCAAGGTGTTGCGCGTTCTCGAAGAGCAGCGATTCGAACCCGTCGGCTCGAACACCGCGACGCAGGTCGATGTCAGAATCATTGCCGCCACCAATAAGCGGCTCGACGAAGAGATAGAGCGCGGCACGTTTCGCGCGGACCTTTTCTACCGCCTCAATGTCATCCCTTTCCAACTGCCGCCGCTTCGCGAGCGCCGCGAAGACATAAAGCTGCTCGTAGATCACTTCAATCTGAAATACTCCGCCAGCTACAAGCGGACGCCAAAGGTCTTTAGCGAAGACGCGCTCGACAGGATGATGTCGTATGACTGGCCGGGCAATGTCAGGGAGCTAAGAAACACCGTCGAGCGAGTCGTCATCATGACCGCGCAGGAACGCATAACCGCCGATACCCTGCCGCTTTCTGACGTAACCGACGCCGCGCCCGCCACCGCTCGATTTAACTTTGCCTCTTACCGCGAAGGGCGCGACGTGTACGAGCGCAACTACATACTGCGCAAGCTGACGGAGTGCGACGGCAACATCACGCGCACGGCTGAAGCTATGGGCATAGACCGCTCGCACCTATACCGCCGCATGAAAGCTCTTGGGTTGAATGAACGCCGCGCGGGCAACCAATAAAGCCTGTTATCCGATAAAAGAAGCGAGCCGATAAACGGATGAGCCTCGAAGGAGCGTGACGCTATATTTGGGTTAATAGCCAAAGACCCGTTCAAGGCTGTCCTCATTCAGCCCAGTCGGCTTTTTGATTCTTAACCGCATTCCGTGGTTATAGCGTCACGCCTCTTCGAGGCTCTCGTTTACCTGCGATCAATCCTCCAGGCTTATCTTCGTTACAAATGCGTCCCCGAAATTGCCGTAATCAGCTTGCAGCGCGTTGACGACGGGGAAGTTTCGCGAAAACGTAGTACCTATGACGTAAATGTCGCCCTCGCCGTCAAGCGCGATTCCGTTCCCCCGCTCGTCAGGCCTCGCTCCGAGATACGTTGAATGAATAAGCGAGCTGCCGGACGCGCTTATTGTCGCGACGAAAGCGTCGGACTCTCTCAAGCCCCCTGCATAGACAACCGACGGCGTTTGCGGGGCGAGCGCGACCGTAAACACGGCCAGGTCGTTTAACCCTGAGGGCTGGAAAGTAAGCCCGCCGTCCGTGCTTTTATAAAGACCCGGTATCCCCGTTGACGCATAGATTATCATCGGGTTCTGAGGGTTAATGGCAATCTCTGTGATCGGGAAACCCGGCAGCCCCGACCCGATCTTTACCCATTTGTTGAGCGCACCGCCCTTGGTGTTTCTAAAAAGCTCGCTTCCCCCCGCGTAGAGCGTCTTCGAATCTTGCGGGTCGACCGCGAGAGCCTGCGTGAAGCCGGGCCGCGAGGCGCGCTTCCATTTCCTCCCGCCCGTATTGCTTCTAAACACACCCCTGCTCGTTCCCGCGTGAATCAGGGAGTGCTTATTCGGATCGACGACAAGCGCATGGACTACCGTGAGATCGGGGGGCGGAGCGTCGTTATTAAAGCCTGTAACCTGCCAGGTCTCGCCGCCGTCCGTGCTCTTGTGAATCCGCCCCGGCACCACGACGTGCCCTATAAAGCCGCCCGTGCCTGCGTAGATGATCGACCGGTTTTTATGATCGATAGCGATAGCATTGACGTTGTTAAGATTCTGCCCGCTCAACGTCCTCCAGCTATTGCCCGCGTCCGTGCTCTTGAACAGGGCGAAGCCGCCAGCGAATATGACCGAAGGGTCGGCCGGGTCTATGACTATCTCTTTTATGATCGCAAAATCGGGCCCGACCGCTATCCAGCTATTGCCCGCGTCTGTGCTCTTAAATATCCCTTCTCGCTGCGTCCCTGCATAAATGTTAGACGGGTTGACGGGATCGATGGCGAGCGAAAGCACAATTTTGTCGGTAATATCTTTGTCTATGCCGGCCCACGCGGCCGCGCTATCGAGACTCTTGAGCAGCGCGCTGCTGCCGCTCGCGCCCTGGATGGCGTCATCTGTCAAAGGGAAATCTGACGAGGTCGTGCTTCCAGTGATGTGAACGTCGCCGGTTGAATCGACCGCGATGCCTGTCGCACGGTCAGTGTTTCCGCCGCCAAGGTATGTTGAGAAAACAAGCGACGTGCCTTGCGGGTTGATCTTAGCTAGAAAGGCGTCGCCGCCGCCCGGGTTCTCGACACCGCCCGCCGCCTCGTTCATGCCGCCGGGCGTGGTCTGGAAGGCCCCGGCGGTAGTCGGAAAACCTAGACCCGCCACCCCCGCCACATAAACATTGTCCGAAGAATCGACGGCGATGTCGCGCCCTTCATCCTGCCCCTGCCCGCCAAGGTATGTCGAGTAGACAGGCATCGTTCCCGCCGGGTTCATCTTCATCACGTATGCGTCCGCGCAGATGAAGACAACATCATCTCCGCCGCAAGTCCCGGCTGTGAAATTCGGTTGCAGCGCATTGACTACGGGGAAGTTGGGCGACGTGGTTGTTCCCGTCACGTGTGCATGGCCCGTAGAATCGACCGCGATCCCCATCGTCTGCTCGCCGAAAGTAGAAGTAAAGCTAAAGCCTGTGTCGCCTATATAAGTTGAGTAGACCAGGGCCGTGCCTGACGGGTTAAGCTTTGTTATAAAACCGTCTCTGAGGCTATTGAGGGCGGGTCTGAACGCGCCCTGAGTCGTGGGAAAGTCACTGGAGAAAGTCTCACCCGCGACGTAGGCATTCCCTGCTGAGTCGACGGCTATATCGATACCCGTGTCAGGGCTGAAATTAGCGCTGTTAAACCCTGTATTGCCGCCCAGAAATGTCGAGTAGACAAGCGCGGACCCGCTTGCGTTCAACTTGGTCACGAAAGCATCCGAGCCTCCCGCGACCACGGGCTGAAACGCGCCCGGCGTTGTCGGCAGGCTCAGATTTATGCGGCTGCTGCCTGTCGCATAGACGTTGCCCGCGCCGTCTAAGGCGATGGATGTGACGTTCGCGCTCAGATAAGTAGAGTAGATAAGCGTTGTGCCCGAAGAATCTATCTTTGAGATGAATGAGATGGGGGAACCCGCCGGAGCGCCGGGCGTGGTCTGTAACGCGCCCGGCGTGACGGGGAACGTGGACGAGTTCGTCAATCCCGCAACGTAGGTATTGCCCGCGGAGTCGACGGCGATAGCTCGCCCTTCGTCAAGGTTGTTCCCGCCGAGGTATGTCGAGTAGCTGAGCACGGGGTCTATCACAAGCGTGCGCGTCCGGTCGTACTTGCCGATGCGAAAGCCGACCCTGTTTCCTTTGACGACATAGCTGGCCGCGACCTCGCGCCTTGTGCCGCCCGCCTCTTGATAAGCCACGGGCCTGTGCTGGCGCACTTTGCCCGCGCCTGTTTCCAACAACAGATCGCCGTTCGGTTCCAGGGTTATCTTCTCGGCCCCTTCGAACGCTATCTCTATAGGTTTCGGGCTGGCCCCCGGCTCGACTATAAAGTCGTACTCCAGTTGGCGCTGGTTGCCGTAGAAGACCATATCGACGCCTTTATAAATCCGGCTGTAGCGGACGCGCGAAAAAGTCCGTATGTTTGTGCGCCACCCGGCCGGGTCGCTCCCCGTGAAGTAGTTGCATCTGCCCAGCAGCTCTTCGACGCCGGATATTTCAGGCCGGGGGTTGGCGCGTCCGAGCTTCATCTTGAGCTTTGCAGGCGTTTTAATACGGTTCTGGGTTTGCGGATAGTCGGAGATTTTCCACGAACCATTCAAGTCCCGGTTCCGCAAACCCAGATCCGATCTCGATAGCTCCATCACGATCTCTTTTGCGCTCAACATAAGATTGATGCCGCCCGCGCGAGATAAGAATTTTACGCACCCCTGGTTGCCGCACTGACCTCTACCGTGGCCGCAGCTCTGGCCTACGTTCGGCTCAAAGCTCAAAGGCAGCCTTGCCAGGCTGGCGCGCGCGCGGGCCGGGGCAAGAGCCTCAGGTGATCTTTGTCCGGCCGGGACCCGCGCCGAGTCTTCGGGCTTTAAAGCCCGGCTTGCTATAGCGATAGAGGTGTGTGCAAAGATCAGGGCTGCTACGGCTGCCGACAATATTACGTAGCTCGGACGGCTCGCGGAGCAAGAGAGACGGGTCATGAGTGGACCTCTTATTTCATCCCGACAGGTCGGTGAGGACGGCAAATATCAGGACACTAGATTTAAGATTCCACGGACTGCGGTAAGAGCTTGTGCACGCGCTGTGCCAGCAGGCCGCGACCCGCGCCGGGCACAAGCATAAGCTCAAAACACGAACTTTCTCGCCATAAAGGCTTGAGAGTTTAAATACAGTTTCAATTCAGTATGTAGATTTGTGGACACTTCTTTCGGGAAAAAAGTAGCGGCTGTGGAAAGACTTTATCCAGGACTGTCGCTTTCGGCCGAGCGGCTGCGCCGGTTGCGTCGGTCCATTTTCATAAGAAGCCCGACCGCGCTGATCCATTGCCCGGCCCTCAATAAAGGAGGTATTTCTGTCTTACGACGGCGAACTCCGCCAGGCGGTCGTGCCAGGTGGCGGCGATCTCTCGCGGCGTTTTGCCCGCCTTGAGCGCCACGAGCGCAGCGCGGTTTGAAAGCAGCTTTATAAGATCGTCCACCTCCCAGGTGTTCGGGTAGAGTCGATTCAGGTGATAGGCGATCTCTATCCCTGCGGCCACGGGCCGAAAAGCTGCGCGGTCTGTGATGATAATATTGACGCCGCCGCACTCGCTGCCCGCGAATTTTGAAGCGTCAGGCGTAAACCGGACAGGCACAAACCTGACGCCCGCCAGCCCTGAGCGATTGAGCGAGTCGGCCAGCTTCTGGCCGTCAATCCAGGGCGCGCCGACCAGCTCGAAAGGGGTGTTTGTGCCGCGCCCGACCGACAGGTTTGTCATTTCAAGCAAGCCTACCCCCGGATAGAGCAGGGCCTGTGTGAGCGAGCGCATGTTGGGCGAGGGGTTTATCCATATAAGCCCTGTCGCGTCATAATAATCGGCCCGCCGCCAGCCCTCCATCTTTATCACAGAGATGTCCGCGCCGACCTTCCGCTCGGCGTTGTAGAGCAAGGCGAACTCGCCCACCGTCAACCCGTGACGAACGGGAATCTGGTGCGCGGAGGTGAATGACACGACCTTGTCAGCGGTAAACTCGGTGTCGGCCACAGGGCCTTCGATCACGTAGCCGCCTATCGGGTTAGGACGGTCGAGAACGACAAACTTGATCTTACTGTTTGCCGCCTCTTCCATCGCAAAGACGCAGGTCGAAATGTATGTATAAAACCGCGCGCCAACGTCCTGTATGTCAAAGACTATGGTGTCCACGCCCTTGAGCATCTCGCGAGTCGGGCGGCGGCGACCTCCGGCGTAGAGGCTATAAACGGGAAGCCCCGTCTTTTCGTCGCGGCCTGCTCCGTCTATCAGCTCGTCTTTTCCGCCGCCGAGGCCGTGTTCGGGCGCGAGTATCGCCACAAGCTCCAGGTTCGGTGCGGCCTTGAGCACGTCGACCGTGGAGCGGCCCGCGCGATTGCGGCCGGTATGGTTCGTTATGAGCGCGACCTTGCGACCTTCGAGCTGCTTGAACCTGTCGCGCTCAAGCACATCGACCCCCGTAAGCACGGGGTGAAGCAGGCCCGTCGGCGGGGTTCGATTAAATGCCGCGCGCGGCGTGTCAGAGAGCATGGGCGAGCTGAGATAATCGAGCATCGGCGCGGCGGGCGGGTCAAGCACGGCCCCAGCCGCGATTGACGCGACCGCCGAGCGGAGCCGCGTCACGTCTCCTTTGCCGGTTGGGTGGACGCGGTTCGTCATCACGACGACGAAGGTCTCTGTGGCGGGGTCGAGCCACAGGCTTGTCCCTGTGAACCCTGTGTGGCCGAACGTGCCGACGGGGAAGAGGTCGCCGCGATTTGATGAGAAGGGCGTGTTGACATCCCACCCTATCCCGCGCATCTCTGATGCGGGGAGCGAATGCGGGCTCAGCATGCGCTCGACAGTGTAAGGCGCGAGTACGCGCGCGCGACCGAGCTGCCCTTTATTCAAAATCATCTGGCATAAGCGAGCCAGGTCGTCGGCGGTCGAAAAAAGCCCGGCGTGACCGGCCACGCCGCCCATCTCGTACGCGCGAGGGTCGTGGACCTCGCCGCGCATCCACCGGCCCTCGCGCAGCTCTGTCGGCGCTATGCGAGCGAGCTTCGCGGGATTCACCCGCCCGCGAACCCCCCAGAAAGTATCTTTCATGCCGAGCGGGGCGAAGATGTTCTCATGAGCGAAACGGTCGAGCGTCTGGCCCGATACGCGCCGGATTATCTCTGCGGCGACGATGTAGCCGACATCCGAGTAGACGAATTTCTTGCCCGGTTCGTAATCGAGTTGCAGCTCGTAAATCTGCTCAAGCGGGTCTACGGTTCGCCCGACATAATCGCTCATGTCGTTGTCGGCCGTGAGCCCTGAGCGGTGCGTGAGCACCTGCTCTATGGTCACGCGCTCTTTCCCGTATTTGGCGAACCGAGGGATGTATTGCGCAACAGGGTCTGACAGGCTGAGCTTGCCGCGCTCGACCAGGATCATAATCGCCGTGGCGGTTGCCGCCACCTTTGTAAGCGAGGCTATGTCGAATATCGTATCGACGGTCATCGGCTCGACGCGCGGCTCAAGGCTCCTGTGCCCGAACGCCTTGCGATAAACGACGCGGCCGCGACGCGCGACAAGGATGACAGCGCCCGGCGTCTGCTTTCGCTCGACGGCTTCGAGCGCCGCTTCGTCTATTCGCAGAAGCCGCTCGCTCGACATCCCGACCGATTCGGGCGAGGCGTGTTTGAGAGCGGGCGGGTTTGCGCGCGCCTGCAAGGCCTTGACCGCGCGCCCGGCAAAAGAGTGCTGCGGGATAACCGTTATTACGACCGCGACCGACAGAGCAAGCGCCGCGAGCAGTTTTGTGAATGTTCGACTGAGCCTATGCATCTAATTTGCGTCTAAACTTTGGCGCGGCGGTTTTTGTGAAAGCGACTGGAAAACAGTGCCCGATATAAAAGTGACTGCTGACCCTATGAGCGCGAACCAGGGCCAGGCAACCGTAACGCCCGCGACGGGCGGGAGCGCGAATTGCACGCACAGCATGAAAGCAATTCCCGTGACCAGTCCCGCGAGCGCGCCCCTCTCTGTGACTTTGCGAGTCAACACGCCCAGAAAAAATATCCCCAGCACAGGCCCGCTTGTAAATGATGCAACGGCGAGCACCTGATTTACAATGCTCTCGTTTGCGTTTGCCCCCGCTATCGCGACCCCGATCTGCACAACGCCCCAGAAGGCCGTCAGCCATCGCGAAACCGATAAGTAGTGGCGGTCGCTGGCCTCTTTTTTCCATAGCGGGCGATAAAAGTCTGTAAGCGACGTGGTCGCAGACGAGTTGAGCGAGGATGAGAGAGTCGACATCGCGGCCGCGAAGACTGCGGCGACGACAAGCCCGACCACGCCTCTTGGAAGCTCCGAGACTATGAAGGTCGGGAAGACTTGATCGGGCCGGGCGAAAGCAACGGCGGGCGGGTAATGCGTGTAGAAAACGTATAGCCCCGCGCCTATGAGCAAGAAGAGCAGGAACTGCGCGAAGATGATCGCGCCGCTCACGAGCAGGGCGAGCCGCGCATCTCCCGGCGATTTTGCGCAGAGATAACGCTGGACCATCAACTGGTCCGTGCCGTGCGTGGCGGTCGTCAAAAAAGTGCCGCCGAGTATCCCTGCCGCGAACGTGTAGGTTTTCGAGATGTCGAAAGTGAAATCGAAGACCTGAAACTTGCCCGCCGCCTCTGCGACCGCCTGGTATTCGGCAACGCCTCCCGGTATCCGTCCGATCAGGATATACGCCGCGACAAGCGCGCCAAGTATATATATGAACATCTGCGACACGTCCGTCCATATCACGGCCTTCATGCCGCCGAGGTATGTATAGATGATCGTCGCAACGCCTGTTAGAAAGATCGAAAGGGCTATGGGCCAGCCTGTCAGCTCTCCGAGGACAATCGCGGTGAGCAAGAGCCGCAACCCGTCGGCAACCGAGCGCGTGCCCAGAAACAGCGCGGCGGCTGCGCGTTTCGCGCGCGGGCCGAATCTCTCATCGAGTATCTGGTAGACCGTAAACAGCTCGCCGCGAAAATAGAGCGGGATAAAGAGCACGACGACCAGGATGCGGCCGAGCATGAACCCGAAGACCAGTTGCAAAAACGTCATGTTGCCCGCCCACGCCACTCCGGGGATGGAGATGAAAGTGGCGGTGCTGGTTTCGGTCGCGACTATCGAACAGGTGATGGCCCACCACGGCACGTCGCGGTCGCCCACAAAGTAGTCGCGGATGTCGCGCTGCTTTCGACCGACCGCCCAGCCAATCGCGATCACGCTCGACAGGTAAATTACGATTATCCCTAAATCTATCAGGGCGAGTTCTTTGTCCACCGCGCGGTAGTTTATCATTCGATCAAATATAAATCAGGCTCCGAAGGCGGCTTTCTTGACCGGGGCGGGGCGGCTCACCTAAAATTTTAACGCCCCTGTACGAGACGAGGACCATCAATTTTGCTCAAGCTTTCAACGCCCTTATACGAGCTTCACCTTCACGAGATTCCGCGCCTGGCGATAAAGACGGCGCAGAAGCTTGCCGTGGGCGTGGCGACTGCGAGCGGCGCGGGCAATCCGCTCGCCGTCACGGTCGAAGACCTGCTCAACTATTTGCCGATGCGTTATGAAGACCGGTCGAACCTCGCTCAGGTTCGCGACCTTCAACACGGCGCTTACGCGACAATCGAGGTCGAAGTTCGCCTTGCGGGAACTTACGCCGTAAAGGGCGGTCGGCTGCGAATCTTTGAATTTTCGGGGGTGGACGAAACCGGCCAGGTTCGCGCTTACTGGTGGAACCAGGCATATCTTCAAAACTCGTTCCCGCGCGGGCGGCGCGTCCTGCTCTACGGCCAGTGGAAGCGCGGGCGGCGCGGATTTTTTGAAGTCGAGAACCCCGATTACGAGTTTACCTCGGACGACGAAGACTCGGCCGACCCCATTCACACGGGCCGCCGCGTGCCTGTCTACCGCAAGCTCGGCGATGTGCGCCCCAAGCAGCTTCGATCAATCGTATACCACGTGCTTGAACGGCTCGACTTTTCCGAGATCGAAGAGGTCATACCGGAAGAGCTGTTAGGGCGGAACAACCTGATCGGGCGGGCGGCGGCCTATCGCCAGATACACTTTCCGGCCGACGACGCGCCGCTTGAGCTTTACAACAAGTCGCAGTCGCCCGCGCACCGGCGGCTCATTTTCGAGGAGTTTTTCTGGCTCGCGCTCGCTATGGGGCTGCGCCGACAGGGCCGCGAGCAGTCGCCGAAAGGGACAGTGATAGAGGTCAACGACCGCGTGCGCACGGCTGTCCGCGCCATACTGCCTTTCAAGCCGACGGGCGCGCAAAAGCGCGTGCTTCGCGAAGTGGTCGAGGATATGGCGAGCCCCCGGCCTATGAACAGGCTCGTCCAGGGCGACGTGGGATCGGGTAAGACGATCATCGCCGTTCAGGCGGCGGTCGTCGCTATTGAAAACGGCTACCAGTCGGCGCTGATGGTGCCGACAGAGATTCTCGCCGAACAACACGCGCGCAACATAAAACGCATGCTCGCTTCGACTCGCTACCGCGTCGAGCTGCTCACGGGGTCGCTTACCGCCGCGCGCAAACGCGAGCTTCACGCCGAGATAGCCGAGGGCGCGGTCGACCTGGTCATCGGCACTCACGCGCTGATTCAAGAGGGGGTCAACTTTCACAAGCTCGGTTTCGTGGTGATAGACGAGCAGCACCGCTTCGGCGTGTTACAGCGGGCAGAGCTTATCAACCGTGGCTATAACCCGGACACGCTCGTCATGACGGCCACGCCCATCCCGCGCTCGCTTGCGATGACGGTCTACGGCGACCTCGATCTATCGGTCATAGACGAGATGCCGCCGGGCCGCAAGCCCGTCATCACCAAAGTGCGCGGCGAAGACGCGCGCAACAAGATATACCATTTTCTCGATACGACCATACGGCAGGGCCGCCAGGTCTATATCGTCTACCCGCTCGTCGAAGAATCGGAAAAGCTCGACCTCCTGAACGCGTCGCAGATGGCCGAGCATCTGCAAACAGCGGTCTTCCCTAACTTCCGTGTGAGCCTGATACACGGGCGCATGAAGCAGGAAGAGAAAGACGCCGTAATGGAAGAGTTTCGCACCGGCGCAAGCCACATCCTCGTGGCGACGACGGTGATCGAGGTCGGCGTAGACGTGCCGAACGCGAGCGTGATGATAGTCGAGCACGCCGAGCGGTTCGGCCTCTCACAGCTTCACCAGCTGCGCGGTCGCGTGGGCCGTGGCGACGAGCAATCTTTCTGCATACTGCTCGCGGGCAACAAGCGCACGAACGAGGCGCGCGAGCGGCTTCAGATAATGGAGGATACGAACGACGGCTTTAAGGTTGCAGAAAAAGACCTGGAGATAAGAGGGCCGGGCGAAGTCCTCGGAACGCGACAGTCGGGCGCCCCTCTGTTTCGCGTCGGCAACATCATCCGAGATTACCAGTTGCTCGAAGCCGCAAAGCGCGAGGCCGATTACCTGCTCACCCTGCGCCGCAACACGCGCGACACGGCGCGCCTTGTCGAGATAGTCCGCCAGCAGCCCCGATTCGGCCTCGCCGCAGTCGGTTAAAATGAAAGAGGCCGGAGCGATAGGCCCCGGCCTCTTTCGACCCCAAGTTTTTCGCACGGGTCATGCCGCGATGCGATTTCCGCCGTCGGTCTCGAATGCCTGAATCGCTTCCAGGGCCGCCGCCGCTTTCGTCTCTACCGCGTCGTCGCGGAAGAACGTGAGCTTTTGCGTCTCGGCGTCTATGTCGACCAGAACGACATCGCCCAGCCGGACCTGACGCGTCGCCGAAAGGTTCGCGAGCGGGTAAACGAGGTAGCGCTCGATGGCGCGCTTCAGGTGACGAGCGCCGTAGCGGTATTCGATGCCTTCGGCGAGCAGGAACTGCTTGGCCCCTGCCGAAAGCGTAAAAGTGAAAGTCTCGCCCGCGCCTTCGTCTATCCTCTGCTGTACAGCCTTCAGCTCAAGGTCGAGGATCGAATCAAGCTGCGCCTGTTGCAGGCTCCTGAAGACCACGACCTTGTCTATGCGATTCATAAACTCAGGCGAAAATCTCCGTCGCGCCGCGTCGAGCGCCGTGCGGTATATCTTCTGATCGAGATCGCTTTCGCCTACCTGCGACGCTTTTGCCGGGGCGAACCCTATCGAGCCTGTTATCAGCTCGCTCATCTCTTTTGCGCCCAGGTTCGACGTCATAAAGATCATCGTCTGCGAGAAATCGACCTTGCGATTGTCGCCCAAAGTGAGCGTGCCTTTGTCGAGCACGCCGAGCAGAAGCTGCCACAACGCGTCTGACGCCTTTTCGATCTCGTCGAACAGGACAAGCGTGAACGGGTCTTTTTCAGTCCGATACTTGTCGAGGTTCTCCTGTGAAAGAAGCGGCGACGTCTCGCGGTGACCGAGGTAGCCCGGAGGCGAGCCGATCAACTTGGCGATCTCGTGCGAGTGCTGAAACTCCGCGCAGTCGATCTTGATTACAGCATTGCGGTCGTTAAAGAGCAGGTCGGCCGCGGCTTCGACTACGTGCGTCTTGCCGGAGCCCGTGGGCCCAAGAAAGAGCATCGTGCCTAACGGTCGCGCCGGGTTTGTCATCCCGGCGTGAAAGACCTGATAAAGCGATGAGATGCTGCGAACGGCGCGCTCCTGTCCAATCACGCGCTCCTGTAATCCCGATTCAAATCCATGCGCTTGCGGGCTCCTCGCCTCTGGATCAAGCGTAATCACTTTTCTCTTTTGCCCCTTGTTAGCCATAATCCCACCTTCTTTCAGCGCACGTTCCTGCTCAACCTAATATGGTGAAGGGAGCGAAATTAATTCCCATTCATCCCGTTCCCTTCCACCGTCGTTCAAACCGCTTTTCCCAATCCGATGATTGGTTTCGCACATTACTGTCTTGCGAATTTGATGCCTTTATCGGTGTCGCCGTTGTAAGCGTCTCATTGGCTCCTTTACGCCTATAATTGCAAAGAAAAAGCCGTCTTGAGCAGTGGTTGCATAATCGACCGTAAGCGTAGAGGCGCAGACGAAAACGTGTATCGCAAGGCGGGCCTTAACATAATCTGCCACTTTGATCGTCTTGCCGCTAACAAATTGTGTCACCGCTATGGGTACTCCTTCCGCAGCTTTTCTCTGCTATATCCATTTACGAAGCAACCGAGCGCAGTGTTCTTTGCCGCTGTCAACCGGGGCCTCGATAGGCTATGATAGGCGCGGCGGCGCGGCCCGGCCCCGATCAAAAGCTATGACTATTCGCCACACACCCGTTAAAGAAGCGCGGCTCGATCTCAAGGAATACATCTCGTCCAAGGAGAAGAAACAGCGGTACGTCAACCGTCTGTTTGAGACCATAGCGCCTCGCTACGACTTCTTCACCGCCTTTATGTCTTACGGCATGGACAAGGGGTGGAAGCGCACGCTCGTAGAGAGTTTGGATTTGAGAGGCGACGAGCACACGCTCGATCTCGCGTGCGGGACGGGCGACATAACCTTTTCAATCGCCAGCAGGCTGAAGACAGGTTTCAGCGTAGGGCTCGATATTACACAGGGGATGCTCGACATAGCCGAGAGCAAGCGCCGCGAGTTGAGCGCCACAAACGTTAGCTTCCATCGCGGCGACATTATGCGCATCCCGTTCCCGGACGCCACCTTTGACCGCGTAACGGGCGGCTATGCCTTGCGCAACGTCCCGGAGGTTGGCGGCGCGCTTTCAGAGATCATACGTGTGTTGAAGCCGGGCGGCTCGTTCTACTCGTTAGATTTCGGCCACCCGCCGAACCGCATATACCGCTGGCTCTATCTGAATTACCTGATCGTCGTGGGCTCTGTCGTGGGGCTGGCGATGCACGGCGACCCGGACACTTACCGCTACATCCCTGAAAGCTTGAAACTCTACCCCGGCCAGCGCGGCGTGCGCGAGATGATGGACCGGGCAGGGTTTACCGCCACAGGCTTCCGCGAATTCGGCGGCGGGATTATGGCGCTCAATTACGGGACCAGGCCTCAGTCCTGACGGGCAAGCCGCTCGATAATCTCGATTAATTTGTCGCCCGCCCGCTCGCGCGCTTCGCTTCTGATGTTCGCCGCGAAAGCGGGACCCAGCCTCTTCGTAAAATATTCGACAAGCTTATCGGCAAGGGCGTCGGAATCACCCGGCGGCGCGAGCAAGCCTGTAACCTGATCGCGAACCACTTCCGAGAGGCCGCCCGTGCGCGACGCGACTATCGGCAGAGCGTTCGCGAACGCTATGCGCGCCACCGCGCTCTGGGTCGCGTTCAGGTATGGCAATACGAGCACGTCTGCTTCCGCGAACAGGCGCGGCACCTCTTCGTTCGCGACGTAGCGGTTGACTATATCGACAGACGACTCCAGGCCGGCTTCCCGGATGATTTGAAGATAGGTTTCGAGCGGCTCGTAAAATTCGCCAACTATGCGGAGCTTGCAATCGACTCTGGCAAGCACCCCTGGCATTGCCTTGAGCAGCACGTCGAGACCTTTGTACTTGCGGACGATCCCAAAAAAGAGGATCGTCCGCCCGTCGCGCGCCGCTTCATCGGCGGAAGTAAACTCCGTGAAGGTCGGCAGGTAAGCTACGTCGGCCTGCTTCCCCGGCATAAGGCTGAGCAGGTCTTCGCGGTCCGCGTTCGAGTGAGTGATAAAATTATCGACGGGCGAAAAAGTGAAGCTCGCAAGCCGGCGGTCTATCCATCGCCGCTCGTGCGGCAGTATGTTGTGACACTCTATACAGAGGCCGACGCCCGACCTTTTCAACGCCCGGACGAGCGAGCCGAGCACAGGCGAAAAGAACGTGTGCCACCACTCGACGAGAGCGAGGTCGGGCGCGAAGCTTTCGATTGCGCGTCTGGCTTCGAGCCACGTCACCGGGTTTAAAGGGTTCAACAGGGCGAGCGCGTTTGCATCGAGCTTCTTCTCGCTTGCGTCAAACATGGTCTTGCCGGGGAATAAGAACTTCGGGTAGAGCGTGCGAAACGATATGACCTGGACGTTATGCCCGCGCGCGGTCAGCTCTCGCCGCAGCCAGTAGACGTGATGCGCTATTCCGCCCCTGAACGGATACGCCGGGCCGATTATAGTGACCTTCACTGCTCACCGTCTCTGGCCATCGCCTGCGCCCGCTCGCTGGCCTGCTCGCTCGTTTCGACGATTGAGTAATCGCTCTCGCGCCTGTAGGAAAAAGCGATCATCTCCGCAAGCAGCCCGAACAGGATGAATTGAACGCCGACGATTATCAGCAGGGTGCCTATGATGAGCAGCGGGCGATTGCTCAGCCATTGCAGAAAGATGATGCGCGCCAGGATCAGGTACAGGTCAATCGCCGCGCCGATTCCGGCAAGCCCCACGCCCATCAGCCCAAAAAAGTGTAGCGGCTTGTTTGTGTAACGCGTGAGCAGTATGACCGTGAGCAGGCTAAAGATGCCGCCGACTACGCGACCGAACCCGTAACGGGATTTCCCATGCGCGCGAGGCGCGTGCTCTATCCTCACCTCGCCCAGCTGAAACCCCCTGTAGCTCGCAAGCACTGGGATGTAGCGGTGGCGCTCGCCGTAGACCATCACTTCGTCGAGCACCTCTCTGCGATAGCATTTGAACCCGCAGTTGATGTCGTGCAGCCTGACGCCCGTCAACCGGGAAGTGGCCCAGTTGTATAAACGCGAGGCGAGCCGCTTGCCCAATGTGTCGTGGCGGTTGTGGCGCCAGCCCGAAACCAGGTCGTCGCCCGACATGAGCTTCTCGATCAACAGCGGCAACTGTTCCGGCAGGTCTTGCAGGTCCGCGTCCATCGTCGTGATTATGGGGAAGCGGGCCGCTCGAAACCCCGCGGCGAGCGCGGCCGACTTGCCGAAGTTCCTGCGAAACCGCACGTACCTCACAGCAGGGTCGCGCTCCCTGAGCCGCTTTATCACATCAATCGAGCCGTCGCGGCTTCCGTCATCGACGAAGATGATCTCATAGCTCAGAGTCAGTCCCGCGAGCGCGGATCGCAGTCTGGCGTAAAGCCCCTCCAGCGAGTCGCGTTCGTCAAGCAGCGGGATGACGACCGAGATCGGCGGCGTTTGGGTTTTAGCTTCCGGTTCTTTCATGCAAGTTAAGGCCGTAGGAGCTGCGCGAGCGTATAAGATACAATCCCACAGAAGCCAAAAACAAATAGAATTGCTCACCTGCTTTGATAGAGACGCCTGCGCCGTTGTATAGTCTTAGGTCGATAAAACCGTCCTGCCGGTAGCATTTTAATGGGAACGAAAACTACTCTGTCCGCGAGACAGAAGAACCGCAAGCAAGAGAAGACGCCGGGCAAGCCCAGGCCGAAGGTCATAAACGAGGCGGGGGCGAGCTATACATACCTGGCCTGCGCCGCGCTCGTCATAACGGTCTTCGCCTGTTACGGGAACAGCCTCGGAAACGGGTTCGTCTTCGACGATACGAACCTCGTCTTCAGCCACAGCCGCTTGCGGTCAGTCGAAGAGTTCCTGCAACTGTTTAGCGCATACAGGCCGATTCGTCATCTCAGCTACGTTCTCGATTACGCGGTCTGGGGCGAGCGGCCTTTCGGATTTCACCTGACAAACGTCTTGATCCACGCCGCAAACTCGGTACTGGTCTTTTTGATCGCCCGGCGCTTTCTGGTCAATCAGCTTGCGGCATTGATCGCGGCCATGGTGTTTGCCGTTCACCCCATACAGACCGATTCGGTCGCTTACATATCGGGCCGGCGCGACGTTTTGTTCGCCTTCTTCTACCTAGGCGCTTTCTTGAGCTACTTGAAATACCGCGCCGAAAGATCGCCGGTTTACTTTCTGCTCTTTTTGGCCGGCTGGGCTTTGAGCCTCATGTCAAAAGAGATGGCCGTGAGCCTTCCGCTCGTCATCTTCCTGTGGAACTTCTGCAACCTGTGGCAGGAACAGGCGGGGTCGTGGGCGAAGCGGTCTTTAAGCGCCGTGGGCAGAGCCTTCGGCAAAGACTGGCTGCTTTATATCGCGCTCGTCGCTGCGGGCGTAAGCTACGGCTTTTACATGGTCTTTGTTAAAGGGGCGAGCGGACGCGCGAGCGGCGGCGGGCTCGATTACTGGGGCGGGAGCTTTCTTTCAAACGCGCTGACGGCCATACGCGTTCAGGCGTGGTACCTGAAACAGATGATCTTTCCCACGCCCATCGCGCAATACTACGGGGCGTTCGACATATCATACTCGTTTGCGGACTGGCGCGTTATCGTCTCGCTCGCGGCGGTGGCGGCGGCGCTGGTCGCAGGTCTTGTGGCGCTCAAGCGGGATAAGCTCATCGCGTTTGCGATTCTCGCTTACTTTGCCATGCTTTTGCCTGTCAGCCAGATCATCCCGCACCACGAGCTCGTGGCGGACCATTACCTCTACCTCCCCGTGCTGAGCCTCGCGCTTATCGCGGGCCGTATTGTAGAGCGCGAATCCGCGACCGCAAAGGATAGACGGAAGCTCGCCTACGGGGCGATTGTAATCGTCCTGGGCTTTTATGCCTTCAGCACATTCTCGCGCAACCGCGACTGGAAAGACGAGTTCGCCGTGTGGAAAGCAAATTACGAATCGGTCCCCGAATCGCCGCGAGCCGCTCACAACCTCGGCGGCTTCTACGCGACACGCGACCCTGCCCGCGCCGAAGACCTCTTCAAACAGGCGCTCAATCGTGACGCGGGGTTCGAGCCTGCCTACCTGTCGCTTGCGCGGCTCTATGTCACTCAGAAACGGCTCGCGGAAGCCGAGGAGATGGTCGAGAAAGGTATCGCGGTAGTGGATTCAAACCAGGGCTCGCGAATCATACGGGAAAAGAGGCTGTTCAAATCGCAACTGACAAGCGTCCAGGCTGCGGCCCGCTGGGAGGCGAGCGACCCGGCTGGGACCGAGCAATTGCTTCTGACCTCAGTCGTGCTTGCGCCCCATAACGTCGAAGCATACAAGTCGCTCGCGAATCTCTATCACGGCAAAGACCCTGCGAAGGAGATAGAGACGCTCAAGCGCGGCGTCAGTAGCAACCCGTTCTCTTTCGAGCTGCGCGCGCGGCTTGCCGCTATGCTTATCGAAACCAAACAGCACCAGGATGCGCTCACTCATCTGAAGCATATGCTCTCGCTTGATCCGAAAAATAACGACTGTAAGAGGGCCGAGCAGTATCTGAACCAGTCGGCCGCGGCCGTCTCTAAAAGCATGGAGCTTCGAGAGATCGAGCAGACCATTTCGCAAATCAACGAGCTATGCAAGTAAGCAAGGACTGAGCAGAGAGCCGGATTTCATACGAAAGCCGGTTACTTGAACAGGCGCATCAACTCGGTCCTCAGCCCTTTCCCCAACAAAATAACCGCCGCGTAAGATGCCAGCACCGAGCCTGCAACCATAACCAGGGCGACGTATTTGTTCGCGGGGGCGAAACGGTCGGCTATAAGCCCCGCCGCTACGGCTGCGAGCGATGCGATCACGAGCGGCAGGTGGCCCCGGCCTACGCCTGTGACGCCGAGCGAGCGCCGCGCTGCGACCCCGTTAAGCAGGGTCGTTATTACAAGCGCCGCGCAGTAAGCGATAGCCGCCCCGACAAGCCCCATTCGCGGGATAAGAGCCAGGTTTATCGCGAGCCCCGCGAGCCCGGCGATCACCCCGTTTATCAAAGGGATGCGCGAGCGGCCTGCCATAACGAGCGCGGACGTGACAGGCCCCGCGGCGAGGCTCACCACAAGACCGACCGCGATGATCGACACGACCATTGCCGCTTCGATGAACTGGTCGCCGATTACCGAAAGCACCCGCGAAGGAAAGAGCGCCAGCACGATACAGGCGGGCAGGCAGAGCATCATCGCCAGGCGCGAGACGAGCTCGAACTGCCGGGCCAGATCGTCGCGCATTCCGGCGGCGAGCGCGCCTGCTATCGCGGGCCGGAAGGCGGCGTCGAAGGCGGTCGAGATCATCATCGTAAGCAGCGCCGTCCGCTGCGCGACGCCGTAGTGAGCGGTGGCGCTGGCAGATATAAAGGTGAAGATCAAGAATATGTCTGCTCGCGCGAAGATGCGGCTCAACAGTGCCTGCCCCCAGTAGGGCAGACCTACGCGCAGCAGCTCTGCTGCGTGCTGCTGTGTCGGCTCGCCTGTTGCGCGGGCGGCGACCTTACGGCGGTAGACTGCGTAAGATAGAGCCGCGCTACAGAAGATCGCCGCCGCGTATGCTGCGGTGATCGACGTGACGCCCGACTCGCGCCCAAGCGCCAGGAAGATGACGACCGCGACAGCCAGCTTGACGGCGGGCTCGATCATCAATCGTATCACGGTCAGGTAGCGCTGCTTGCCCAGCCCTTCCGTCGCCCACAGGAATATGTCCGCCAGCACAGACGCGGGCAGCGCCAGCGCCGCTACCTGAAGGAATTGCGCAATCTTGGGGCGGCCAAGCGCACCCGCGAACCAGCCGTTGAACGCGAAGATCGCCGCCGCAAGTAAAAGACTGAGCGGCAGCGATAGCAGGCTAGCGGTTCGCACGACCGCTTTGATCTCGACAAACCTGCCCGTGGCATTAAGCCCTGCCACAGACCTGACCATAGCTCTTTCAAGCCCTAGCTTGCTCAGCGTGAGAAATACTTCGAGCACGCCCACGCCGAACAGGTAAAGGCCGAACTCTTCGGGGCCGTAGGTCTTTGTGACAAACAGCGCAAAGACGTATCCGAGCACCTTGTCGAAAGCCAGCCCCGAAAATCGTATCGAAGCCTGCCGGTTCACACGACCAAGCTCGGCCGACGCCGGTTCACTCATCTGAAGACCTTTTCATATGATCCACTGCGAGAGGTCACGGTCGATCAAGTCCTGGAGCTTTAAGATGTCTTCGCGAAACACCCCTTTCAAATGCTCGCGGAGTTCCGGCGGAAGCGGCCGTTTGACGAGGTTGCGGTTTCGCACCTCTAAAGCCGCGCGCCGCACATACTGCGGCAGCAAGGGTCTAAGCGCAGACCTCAAGCGAGTCGGCCTGCTTAGCAGCGAGTTGAGCAGTCTGTTCTTGGGGATGCCCGACACGTTGTGTTGCAAACGGAGGTTCACAGGGCCTGTCTCGTCGACGCACAGGAATTGAAACATATCGCGCACAACCGCCGCCGCGTCGGCCTTGTAGTCGTCGTAAAGGTAGATCTTTATACGGCTGCGGTCAAAGTTCTTGAGATATCGCTCCACTTGTTCGGGGTACATACCTATTTTCGTGTAGCGCCACAGCGGCGCGTAGTTATCGCGTATGCGCCTCTCTTCTTCGTCGAGCGCGCGGGCAAAATCGGCATGCGGCTCGCGCCCGTCACGCGACAAATGCATAAAGGCCGAATAGGCGCGATCAACGGGGTTACGAAGCATGGCTATCAATCTGGCATCAGGGATCTGTTTCTTTATCCGGCCTGCCGCGTTCGGGTTGGAGAGGTACGTAGTAGAGGCTTCGCCCACGGCCTTTTCGTTTGTGACGCCGCGAAACAGCGCGCGGTAACCCTTGATCGAAGTTATCGCGTTGCGGTTCATACCAAGATCATCGCCGGGGCCGCGAAAGTTCGGCCTTTCACCTTCGTGCGAAAAAAAGTGAGGCTCTTTGACGGGACTCATGAAAACTTCCGGGTGCTGCTTCAGAATATAGTAAAGCGAGGTCGTCCCCGATTTGGCAGCGCCTATGATTAAGAAATTCGGCATCGTCATCTGAGGCTCTCTCCGCAAACCGGCCGCTATTTGGATGGGGGAACGCCGAGGACCTTGAGCATCGCTCCATAGCCGACCGCGAGCGAGTTGAGCAACAGGACCGCCGAGCAGCTAACCGTCTGCCGTGGGGTCAGGTCGAGGTCCGCGCGGCGCTCAAACAGCCGTTTCAGGTCGATCATGGCCTTGGCCGGGACCAGCGCGAGAGGCGCGAGCGGGCCAAGCCGCCGAAACAATCTCGCGTACGGGACCGAAGGCCGCGCGTCGCGGCGCAGGTTTAGAAAACAGTACCCCCAGTAGGCTGCGCGCTTCAAGAAAGGCTTGAATCCCGGCTCGAATACATGACGGTCCGCCGCCCCCGGCACAAGCAGCACATACCTGCCCTCGTCGCCGAGCCGCGCTCGCATCCTCACATCAGGCCCGTGAAACACGGGCGTCTCTTCAAACGGGGAGGCGACAATGTCCGCGCGCCGAAACGCGCAGTTGCTCGCCGCGAGGCTCGGCGTCGCGCGTTCCGTCGCCCCCTGCAAATGGCCGAAGACCGACACTAGAAAAGCTTTCGCAAACGAGGTCTCGTCGGTCGTCCAGACAGTACCCTGGACCGCGCCAAGTTTGTCGTCGTGTCTGGCGAAGGCGTCGATGATCGACTCGGCCCAGGTATGCCCCGGAAAGCAGTCCGAATCTATAAATCCGACTAACGGGGCGCGAGCGTGACGGGCCCCAAGGTTTTTCTGCGCGTAGTAGTGCAGCCCCTGCGCTTCGATTATGCGCGCCGACGGGAGCGCGCCAGCGACGTGCTTTGCGAGCGCAGGGTGCACGTTCGTGTCTATTACCACGATGATCTCCAACCGCTCTTTAGGGATCGTCTGTGCCGCAAGGTGCGCGAGCGTGCTATCAAGGTAGGCGTACTGGCCGGGGGGCGTGTTCACGGTCTCTATGACCGCAGACAGCGCAGGCGTTGAAAAAGAGAGCGCATCATCCGTCGCCGAACCGTCGTTTGTTGCCGAACCGTTATTCAATGCGCCCTCTCCTTGAGCATCTCCTCGTAAATCTCCAGATACCTGGCGGCCACCTGCCTGTAATCAAATTGCCGCGCGAGTTCCCGGCCGCGACTCCCAAGCTTTGCCGCCTGTTCGGCAGAGCCGAGGATTTCCGAAAGCGCATAGGCTATCTCGTCAGCTCTTTCAGGGTCAACCAGCCGCCCGGCTATCGAATCTATAGCGAGTCGCCCGGCTATGCCTGTGCGCCCGGCGATAAGCGGCAGCCCGCAGGCCATCGCTTCGACCATAACGTTGCCGAAGCTTTCATTGCGCGAAGGCAGGACGAAGACGTTCGCGGCTCGCATAAGCTCAGGGATATCTCTGCGCACTCCCAGGTAAAGTATGCGCGAAGCGGGCAGGGCCGCCCGCTCGCGGACCGCTTGAGAAAGGTCGCCTTCGCCGACAAAGACGAGCCACGCGTCATTGATCGAAGCCAGCACCTCGCCCCAGACTTCAAGCAACCTGTCCACGCCTTTACGCTTGATTATCTGCCCGACGAAAAGGGCTATCGGCCCGTCGGGCAAGCCTAGCCGCGCCCTGATCTGTTTGCGCTCCTCGCTGGTTGCAGGCTTGAACCTGTCGAGATCGAGCCCGTTTGGAACGTGCGTAAGCCGATCACGACAGATGCCCAGCTCCGCAAGCTCTTCGGCAATGCCGGAATCGAGCACGGCGAAGCGGTCAACGCCGCGAAGCACGCTCGTCGCAAGCTTTGCAAACGGGCTACCAACTATCTTGCTGATCTCGCCGTCGGCCCCGCCCAGGCTCGGCTTCATAAGCGCAGGCCGCCGCGCTATGCGCGCGCCCGCCGCCGCTCCAATCGAAGCGGTCGAAACACAGTGCGCGTGAATGATGTCATAGTCTCGGCGGTGACGGGCTACGTAGCTGGCCGCTGACGCGAAGACCGATGCTTTCGCGGCCGAAGACCCGTCGGACGAATCAGCCGAGTTCGAGCGCAGCACAGGCAGGCGGCGAACCTCGACCCCTTCGATGATCTCACGCCCTCGAAGGCCGCTCGAAAACCGGGTTGTGGCTATGCGCACGTCGGCGCCCAGGTCGATGAGCGCGCGCGACAGTCCAAGCGCCTGCAACTCCGCACCGGCAATGTGAGGCGGCATCCGCTGCGAGATCATAAGCACACGCAGCCGGGGCCTGGATGAACGGTCAGATTCTTTCATGAGGCCAGGGCGATCTGTTAACCGGGAGAACAATCTTTTTGCAAAAGATAAACACTAGCGTCGGAGCCGAGCTAAATCAACCCCGGTAGCGAAGGGTTCTCTCCCGCTCTAGGCCAGTTGGCGGTACGGGTTGGGAAGCGCTTCAAGCGCTGGAAATGGAAGGGGCTCCTGGCGATTTGCTCTATTGCTGTTCGAATCCTCCGTAGCCGAGGCGAGCAGCTCGTCTACCGTCCGGCCCCCGGCCGGATAGCTGGCCGCGCCGTAGCTCAGCCCTACGCGTGCCGTTTGTCCCGGCTTTACTTCCAGGCTGAACCGGTTTATCGCCGCGCGCGCTCGCTCGCCCGCTCTGGCCGCGTCGCTTGCGTCCGCGCCGATTAGGAGGCAGACGAACTCGTCGCCCGCGATCCTGCTTAACAGGCGCGACTCGTCGATCTCTCTCCGCAAAACTTGCGCCACTTGCGCTATGACTTGATCGCCCGCCTGATAGCCGAACTCTCTGTTGACCGCGCGCATGCCTGATAAGCTCAGCGAGAGTACCGTGACAGCCTGAGCCTTCTCGCCCGTCACCTCGCGCTCGAACTGCGCATAGAGCGCGCGCGCGTTGGGAAGACCCGTGAGCGCGTCGATCTGTGCGTTGGCCCTTGTCTGCTCGTTCAGAAAGGCATTTTGAAGCGCGGTCGAAGCCAGTCGCGAGACCGATTCGATCAGATGCAGCTGGTCGCTCGAATAGCTGTCGAGCTTGCTTGAATATAGCGCGAGCGCGCCGATTGAGTCCGCGCCATTCACGAGCGGAAAGACGGCAACCGTGCGATAACCGGTCTTGTTATCATCCAAGAAATTCGCCAGGTCGAGCATCGGGTCGGTGTTGGTCATCGCGCGGCTGTTTATCACAACCCACCCGGCGATGCCGTGCCCCGCCGCGAGGCTGCGCCCGCGAATACGTTCGGCGTTTTCTCCGAAGACGTAAGCAGCGATTGCCGAATCGTCTTCTTTCTGCCGCAGGTATATCGCGCAGGTCGTAAACTCGACGAGGCTTTCGATGCGGTCTACGGTGAGGTTGACCACGTCGCGCACGTCGAGGCTTGTGCTGAAGGTCTGCGCCATCTCGTAGAGCGCGGCCACCTCGGAATGCGCCGCCGTGATCTGTCTTATGTAATCGGGCGCTTCGTCCGAAGATTGAGCAAGCCCTGCCGCGGGCACCGCCTCAAGCGCGCTTTCGGACAGGCCTGCCTGTGTGGTTGGCGTAAGAATCGGCTGCTGCCCATGCTTGTGGACGGCGATCTCTTGTTCGTACTGCGCGAGGTTCTCTAAAAACTCTTCAACCACGCGGGGGTCGAACTGCGTGCCCGCGTTCGTGCGCAGGAACTGGCACGCCTCTTCGCGCGTCATGCCCTTCCGGTACTGGCGGTCTTCGCGCACGGCGTCAAAGCAATCGACTATCGTGAGAATGCGAGCGGTCATCGGTATCTGCTCGCCTTTGAGCCCGTCCGGGTAACCGCGCCCGTCCCACCGCTCGTGGTGATGGCGGACAATAGGGATGACCGGGTATGGGAAATTCACGCGCTCAAGGATCTGCGCGCCCACGACCGTGTGTATCTTCATCTTCTCGAACTCGGCGGCGGTCAGCTTGCCCGGCTTGTTTAAGATGTAGTCGGGCACGGCGATCTTGCCGACGTCGTGCAGCAGCGCGCCCGCTTTCAAGGCTTCTATCTCGCCTGCGGAAAGTCCGAAATGGCGCGCAAGCCCGCAGGCATAAACCTGAACGCGGTATACGTGGTCGTGCGTGATCTGGTCTTTAGCGTCGATTGCGGTGGCGAGAGCTTCGACCGTCGCCAGGTGCATCTTGCTGATTCGTTCGGACGCGCTCGCGCGTTCGTCGGCTTGCTTGAAGTAGAAATGGCAGGTCGCGAATACAACCGCGACAAGCGGCCCCGCCGCGAGCAGCGAGCCTACGCCGTACTGCTTTATGCCGAGGTAGATCAGCCCGGCCGCCGATGCGCTCGCGCCATAAGTCAGGCTCGCCCACGAATAGTTCGTCCACCAGAGCGTGAACAGCCCCCCCGATTGTTTGAAGGCAATCTGCGCAGACGTGAGCACGGAATTTAGCGCGAAGTGCGATAAGGCGAACAGCAGCAGCGCGGCCAGCATCGTCGTGCTGCTGTACAGCTGAAAGAGTTTCAAAAGCTCTGTCGCCACTTCAAACAGCGTCGCGGAAACGAGCACCGCTACCGACATCCAGGCGACGCTGCCGATGCGGCTGGTCCATCGCCGCGACGTGCGGTATGAGGCGACGAAAGCGTCTGCGGCCGCGACTATTGTAGCCGCCGCCGCTCCCCAAAATAACGCGGTCAAAAAGATGAAGATGTCGCCCGGAGTGATTGAAGTCTTTGTGCCCGGTATTCGTATTGGCCGAAGACCCGCGAGGTATGTGAAAGCCATCAACAGAGTTATCTGAGAGAGCGCAATCGTGCCGAGCGTCAACACCTTCGCCGCCGAATAGGCGAACGCCGTTGCGCCCACCACTGTCGAAGCCCACCAGTATATGCGCGCCGCCCGGTTGTAATCGTTCATCTCGATGAATCGCATGCCTTTTACCCGCCCTTAAATCTCAGATTCCCTTTGGTGCTACTCGCCCAGGTTGTAAGACTCGCTCAGTACGATCCCTTCGCCTACTGTAGCGCCCTCGCTCAGGACTATCCCTTCGCTCAGGACTATCCCTTCGCTCAAAACTATCCCTTCGCTCAGGACTATCCCCTCGCTTAAGACTATCCCTTCGCTGAGCACTATTCCTTCGCTCAAGACTATTCCTTCGCTGAGCACGATCCCTTGATTAAGGGCGGCGCTCGTGCTGAGAAGCTGTCCTGTGACGAAGACTGTAGAGTGAGCGGGGATGAGGTCGAGGCTGACGACTCCGCGCGTTATCAACTGAGCGTTTGAGACGGGCGAGCCGTTGACCGTCACGCGGTCGCGCACCCATACAAGTTTCGGGTCGTATATCCCCTGGTAGCGTTTGAACAGCTCCGTGCCCGACAGTATGTGCGAGCCTCCGGCGAATATGAACCGGCCCCAGTTAAAGCTCTGGCCCGCGACCGTAGAAGTGGGCTGGGGCAGCGACGCGCCCGACTTGAGCAACGTGTCGCCTGTCTTGATCTTTGCTTTCGAGATGGCCGTCGCTATGTCTGTTCTGAGCACCCCGGCCAGTTTGATCGCCCCGTCGATGTTGAGCAGCCCCGCGCCTTGCTCTGAGATGTTCGCCCCGTTGAGCTGTTGGGCGGTGTACTGGAGAATCGCTTTGACGAGCGGCGGCGTGAGCCCGGCGTTTTTCTGCGCCATGAGCGCGACCGCCCCTGTGACGGCAGGCGCTGCGACCGAGCTGCCGCTCAGCTTCATCAAAGCCTTGTTGCCCGACCCCGAAGCGTGCAGCTCCGGGTACTTGCCCACGAGCCACGAGTTATGCGATTCGGCCGCGACAATCTTATTGCCGGGGGCCACGAGGTCCGGCTTTAGAAGATCGTCGTAAACCTTCGCGCCCGACGCGCTCACGCGGTAGCCGCGCGTGGGGCCGCGCGAGCTGAAGTATGTTACAGAGTCGTCCGCGCGCCCGTCTGTCTGTTTGGTGTTCGCCGCGCCGACGGTGATGACGGTCGGGTCGTTGCCGGGCGCGCAGATGCTGCCGTATTGCTCAAGCCCGTTTGCAGTCGAGCCGAAATTCCCAGCCGCCGCGACTACGGTGATGCCGCTTGCGACCGCGCGGCGCACGGCGCGGCACAGCGGGTCCGTCACGTAAGACTCGCTCGACGCAGCGCCAAGGCTCAGGTTCATCACCCGTATGTTGAAGAGGTTCTTGTTTGCGATGACCCAATCTATCCCTGCGATGACGTCGCTCGTCTGGCCGAGCCCGCGCCCGTTAAGCACGCGAACGTCTATCAGGTTCGCGTTGGGGGCTATGCCGTTAAACCCTCTGACAGACTTGTTGTCGGGGAACCGCCCGGCGGCTACGGCGGCGACGTGCGAGCCGTGCCCGTAGCCGTCTTTGTTGCCGATGATCGGGAGCAGCGAGATTATCCCTTGAAGGCCCAGGAACTGGAGCAGGTTTGTGTTTGATGAAACCGTGTCGGTCGCGGCGACCACGCGCGGGAGCAGCAGCGAGCTTGCGAACTCTGTGTGCCCTGGCATGATGCCCGAATCGAGAACCGCTATGCCTATGCCTTTTCCGTCGAGCCCGCTGAAGGTCTTTAAGGTCGAGTTATAGGTTCGCACCTTGTCGGCGCCGGTCGCCGCTTCAAGATGGCTCGCGCTCTGTTGAGCGAGATGGTCCGCCGACATGCGCTCGACGTCGCTGCGGGCGGCAAGCGAAAGCAGGCTCGTCTTTGGCAGATCGACAAGCATCCCGTTGATCGAGTTGAACTGCCGCACAACAGAGCCGCCCTGTAGCGTGACGGCCGTGATCAATCCAAGCGTGACCGGTCCGTTGGTTTGCACAAGCGCGCGAACGGTTTGCCGCGTCGGGTTGAGCCACACGAGATTCAAGCCGCTTGTTAGCGCCTGTTGCAGCGCGGGCGACAGCTTGCTGAGCGCGCTCGCGGTCTGCGCTTCGGCGCGCCCGAACGGCAGCGACATGCTGAGAAAGGCTGCCGCAAGAACCAGCGCAATCGCGCGGCGAATAACCTGGGGAAGTATGGAGACGAACGGAAGCGTCATAATCTCTGGTCCACGTATCCTATTCAAATTTCGATAATGAGCTTGGGGGCCACGAATATCGGAGCTTACGATTGGCAACAACGGTGCCAGAGCTTGCCGGGGCGGTTTCTTTACAAAAAAAGCCGTTTCAGCGGATTTCAGGTTTAGTTTGGGGTATCTAAAGCGGCAAATTGACTTTTAAGGATCGGTCAGAGTGAATGAGTGAAACGCCTGTAAGGGCGAGCCGCCGGTAGCTATCAGAGTTTCACCCGACAGGTTCAGATGACGACGATGGAGTGCGACCCGCGCTCGCGTGTGCGACCGATCACGCTTGCCTGGGGGTAGTGTTGTTTGAGCCGCTCAAGCAAAGCTTCGGCGCGCGGCTCGGCGACACAGATAAGGATTCCGCCGGCGGTCTGAGGATCATAAAGAACATGGCCCATTGCCTTTGACACGCTCTCGCCTATACTTGCGTCCGCGCCGACATACTCGCGGTTGGTTCTGTCGCCGCTCGTCAGCAGACCGGCCTCGGCCAGATCGAGCGCGCCCGGCAGAAGCGGCACGCGCGCAGCTTCGATCTCTATGGTCACGTTGCTTGCGCAGGCAAGCTCCCAGGCGTGCCCTATGAGCGCGAAGCCCGTCACATCGGTTGCGCCCCGGATGTCGAACTCTTGCATAAGCAAAGCCGCGTGGCTGCTCGGCGTCAACATGGTCCGTATGGAGGCAGCAGCCGTTTCCGGTGACGTTTTGGCGAACTTGATACCGGTAGAGATTATGCCTGTGCCGAGCGGCTTGGTTAAGATGATGAGGTCGCCTGCGCGCGCGCCTGAGTTGGCGGCCACACGGCGCGGGTCTATCAAGCCTGTCACCGCATAGCCGAACATGATCTGCTGGTTATCTACGCTGTGGCCGCCGAGCAAGCGGACGTTGTTTTCCGTGAGCACCGACAGCCCCCCTCGCATGATCTCTGCGAGTATCTCGAAATCGACGCCCTTTTTGGGAAAGCAGGTTATCGCGAGCGCCGTCAGAGGTGTGCCGCCCATCGCCCAGACGTCGTTTATCGAGTTGAGCGCGGCTATGCGACCGTAATCGAACGGGTCGTCGACTATCGGCGTGAAGAAATCAACCGTCTGAACAAGCGCAAGGTCTTCGCGCAGGCGGTAAACTCCCGCGTCGTCAGCCTTGTCAAAGCCGACAATCACATTCTCATCAAACGGCTGTGCGGGTAGCCCGCGCAGGACCTGCGCGAGCGCGCTCGGCGCAAGCTTAGCCGCTCAACCCGCGCACGAAACCATCTCGGTCAATCTCATACTTGTCACCTCAGCTACGAGCATAAAGTCGGCCGCGTTGCTCGCGCAAGCCGTGGGCTCAAGGCCGGACCCCGACTTCTATATCAACCACCACGGGGTCGTGGTCGGACAAAGGCGCGCCGTTGTGCGTGAGCCCCGTAAAGGTTTGCGGGCTGACGCTCGGCGCGCCCGTCTTTGAATCGGTTACCTCGCCCGCCTTCAGCGCTCTGAGCCCGCGCGCTGCCAGCCAGTCAAGCCGAAACTCAAGCAGCAGCCCCGCAGGCGGAACCCTTCGCATCACCCACCGGTTGATAAACCGTGGCAGCTTGCTCGCATCGCTTAACCTTGAGACTATCGTGCGGCTTGTCGCGCTGCGGTCGTTGAACTGTTCGAGGTCGTAGCCGAACCGCGCAAACTCTCTTAACGCGGGCTCTCTCGTTTCGGGGTCGAGCAGCTTGCGTGCGAGCCTTTCCTGATCGCTCGCTAAAATTTTCGCGGTGCTTTTGAGCGTGCGCCAGCGGGTGCCGCGCGCGAAGGTATGCGTGTTCAAGTCGCCGCCAAAGATGACCGCCTCGCGCCCTTTCGACCTCGCTTCGATTGCTTCGAGAAAGGCGCGCATCTGCGTGGCCCGGCAGCGCGGCGTGTTGACCACATCAAGGTGAGTGCTGGTCGCCGTGAGCGCGGCTCCGCCTAGATCGACATCGATCATAATGCCTACGCGACCGCCCAGCCGCTTTTCGGCGCTCTCGAAATTGTTTTCGCATCTGGGCAGGCGAATTATTTGCGGGCGTGAGAAAGGGCGTCGGGTCAAGACGGCGTTTCCGTGGAGCGCGGCGGTGTTTTCGCCCGGAAGGTTCAGCTCTTCGCCCACCCCTTTCGTAAACTCAAGGTATTCGACCGCGTAGACGGCGTGCGCCCCGATAGACCGGCTCAGCTCAAGCGCAACGTTTCTGTTTCCCGAACGCACCATGCCGCAGTCAAGCTCGTTGAGCATCAGCAGGTCCGCGAGCGAGAGCACGGGGTGAGTGTTGAGCGTTTCGACTATGCCGTCAAAGCGTGTGCCGCGCTCGATGTTCCATTCGACCACGCGCAGAAAGTCCGTCAGGCGCGGGCTCGCGCCGGGCGAGCGATAAACTTTCGGCTCGTTGAATAGTCTGTCCAGGTCGGAAGCGTGCTTAGAGTACGCATCCGAGCGGCGGAGCTCGTCGAAAGTCTCGAAGTTTTTCAGGTTCTCGATCAGGTGCCGGTTATCGTTCGAATAATCGCCCAACTCGCCTCCCGTCGTGAACCGTGAACCGTAAACCGCGACAAGAGAAGAGAGCTGCGCGGTTTGGTACTCTCCTCCGGCTTGTCACGGTTTACGGTTCGCGGTTCACGTTAATACAATTCTGAAGCAACGCCGCCGCCGAAAGCATACTCTAAGCGGGCGCGCGTTCGCATCGTTTTTGGTATTCTCTCACCAGATTATGTGCCAATCCTTCGGATAAGAGGATACGTTAATGGCTCAAACGGCTGATGTGATACAAGAGTCAACCTGGAAACGCGCCTTCAGGGAGCGCGAGTTTCTGATCTTCAGCATAATCGTCTTTGTAGGCAAGTCGGCGCTGCTCATAAGATTGCCTTACAGAGAAGTCGAAAACAACGCGCTCTACACGGCCGGGCTGATCGCGGCCTTTTATTGCTATTTTCGGTTTCGCTACAAGCTGAAGCCGCCCGCGCTGATAGTCTTTTTTCTGGCGGCGGCGGTCGGGGTCGATGTCTTCGGCAACTTCTTTCAACTGTACGGCAATTTTCGCATAGGCTCTGTCGAATACGACGAGATGTCGCACCTTTTAGGGTCGGGGTTTTCGCTCCCGCCCGCGATGTGGCTGCTTCGCGAAACGACGAGGCGGTTCGGCATCAGGCTGCCGCTCGACCTCACGGCATTTCTCTCCGTGACGACCACCTTCGCCTTCTGCGCTTACTATGAAATCCTTGAGCTGTGGGACGAGCTTTTCTTTGACGGAAAGAGATTGTGGACCCCGCAGGACTCTGCCAACGACCTGCAATGGGACCTGGCAGGGATCATTGTCGCCGCGCTCATCACAACGCTTGTCTATAAAATAATCGACCGTATCGAGATGGCCGAGAGCTGAGCATAGATAAAAGGCGGGATGACACCGCGTCATCCCGCCTGTACGTCAAATGTCGAAGTACATGGAGAACTCTACAGGATGCGGTCGCATGCGAACCGGGTTTATTTCGTTTTTGCGTTTGTAGTCGATCCACCGCTCGATCAGCCCTCGGCTGAACACGTCATTATGCAGCAGGAACTCGTGGTCTTCTTCGATAGCGCGCAGGCTCTCGTCGAGCGAGCCGGGCATCGAAGGCACGTCCCTCAACTCTTCCGCCGAAAGATCGTATATGTCTTTATCGAGCGGCTCGCCCGGATCAATCCTGTTTTGTATGCCGTCGAGTCCCGCCATCAGCATCGCCGCAAAGGCTATGTACGGGTTGCACGAAGGGTCGGGCGGGCGGAACTCAAGCCGCTTGGCCTTAGGGCTCTGCGAGTACATCGGTATGCGCACGGCAGCCGAGCGGTTGCGGCTCGAATAGGCGAGGTTGACGGGCGCTTCAAAACCGGGCACGAGCCGCTTGTAGCTGTTCGTGGTCGGGGCGGCGAAAGCGGCTATCGCGCGCGCGTGCTTGAGCAGCCCGCCTATGTAATGGAGCGCCATCTCGGAGAGTCCCGCGTAGCCGTCGCCGGCAAACAGCGGCTTGCCGTCTTTCCATATCGACTGGTGACAGTGCATCCCGTTGCCGTTGTCGCCGTAGATCGGCTTGGGCATGAAGGTCGCCGCCTTGCCCGCTCGCATAGCCGCGTTCTTGACCGTGTACTTGAAGACCATGAGGTTATCGGCGGTTTGCTTTAAGCGGTCGTAGCGGAAATCTATCTCGCACTGCCCGCCTGTCGCCACTTCGTGGTGGTGACACTCGACAGATATGCCCGCTTGCCTGAGCAGACCGGCTATCTCCGACCGCAGATTTGATATTGAATCGAGCGGCGGAAGCGGCACGTATCCTTCCTTCGGTCTTATGTGATAGCCGTGACCGTTTGAGCCGCCGCGCTCGGATGAGGTATTCCACGGGCCTTCCATCGAATCGACCGAATAACCCGAAGTGTGGCCTTCGTTGTGAAAAGATACCTTGTCAAATATGAAGAACTCGGCCTCGGGGCCAAAGTATGCAATATCGCCTATCCC
Organism: uncultured Clostridia bacterium; assembly: GCA_964615905.1. Classification (GTDB taxonomy): domain Bacteria; phylum Acidobacteriota; class Blastocatellia; order UBA7656; family UBA7656; genus DATLMR01. Next base: position 190,005 of record CAZTUB010000003.1, on the reverse strand, counting down.
TGTGAATCTCAGATAATTTTCCGCGCGCTCTGCCACGGCTCGCGGGTCCAGCCAGTAACCTTCTTTGGTGAGCGGGTCGAATACGCTCGCGATCAAACAGAGCGTCCTGGGCTGCATGAACGGGTCGATCCAGTACCGCGATGCGTCCGGGATCAATATCATGTCCGACTCGTTTATCGCCGCCCAGCCTCTCAGGCTCGACGCGTCGAACCCGACGCCGTCTTCAAAGTTCGAGGGGCCGAACTCTTCTATAGGAATGGTCAGGTGATGCCACTGGCCGAGCAGGTCTGTAAACCGAACGTCTACAAACTCAGCCTTCTCGTCGGCCGCAAACTTTAGCGCGTCTTCTCCGCTCATAGCGTTCTCCTTTTCGATTCTGGTTTTTAATGTCATAAGTACCGGGTTCGGGAAACTCGAATCAACTTCTACTACTATCACCTGAATTTGTAAAATCTATTATTTTTATGCTAAGTATAAAAATTATTTATTCCTAAAAAGGGGGCGCGGCCCGTGGAGCTATGGCAGGTAGAGGTATTTCTGGCGGTTGCGGAGGAGAAGAGTTTTTCGCGGGCGGGCCGCCGCCTCGGTCGCACTCAGCCTGCCGTCAGCTCGGCCGTCAAGCTGCTCGAAGACGAGCTGGGCGAGCACCTCTTTGACCGCCTGGGCAAGTCGATAAGGCTTACGGCGGCGGGCGATCTGATGATCGATTATGGCAGGCGGCTGCTCAGGCTCAGAGACGAAGCCGCGCTCGCCATAGGCGAGATGCGCGGCCTGAGTCGCGGGACGCTCAGCCTGGGCGCAAACGAGACAACCTGTCTTTACCTGTTGCCGCACGTCTTAGCCTCTTTCAAACGCCAGTACCCGCAGGTGCAGGTCGACATACAGCGCGCCATTTCGCGCAACATCATCGACAAGATCGTCGAAGGGACGCTCGATTTCGGGATAGTCACGCTCCCCGTGCACGACGCAAGGCTCGTCAGGCTCAACATTCACAAAGACGACCTCGCGTTGATCGTCGGCCCCGATCACCCGCTCGCTTCGCGCCGCAGCGTTCGCATGCAGGAGCTTGCCGACGAGCCTTTCATCCTCCACAAGGTCGGGACGACGACGCGCGAGCGGCTGGTCAAGCACTTCAGCGACGGCGGCGTCAGGATCAAGGTCACGATGGAGCTTGCCTCTATAGAGACCATAAAAAGGTTCGTGTCAATCGGCATGGGCATCTCTATCGTGCCGAGACTCTGCATAGATAAAGAGATAGAAGACGGGTCGCTCGCAACGCTCAGGATACAGGGCGCAAAGTTTCAGCGGCAACTGGGGCTCGTCTATCGCAAGGACCGCTACCAGTCGCACGCCGCGCGCGCTTTTCTGGGACTGTTTGAAGACGGGAAAGAAGTGACAAGTAAACAGTGACAAGTGACAAGAAGGAGAGAAGCGCCTGACTGATTTCCTCTTTCTTGTCACTTGTCACTGCTTACTTGTCACCTCTTCCCAACCACTTGTCACCTGTGGCTGTTTACGGTTTACTTGTTCAGGTAAGGGAATTTGATGGGGCTTAACCATAAAGTTATTTTCGGGATGAAGCTAAGGCAGTTTCGCGAGCAGGCGGGGCTTTCGCTCACGGGATTTGCCCAGCAATCCGGTCTATCGACATCCTACCTGACAGAGATAGAGCACGGGAAGAAATACCCGAAGGCCGAAAAGATCGCTCGCATGGCCGAAGTCCTCGGGCGAAATTACGACGACCTTGTCTCGATCAGGCTCGACGAGCAGTTGAGCCCGCTCGCGGGATTTCTCGCTTCGCCCGTGCTGCACAACTTCCCTTATCACCTGTTCGGCATCTCGCCCGCGGAGCTTGTAGAGCTTATGACGCGCCAGCCCGCGGAAGCGAGCGCGCTCGTCAAGGCGTTGATAGGCATTGCGGAGCAGTACAACATCGGCGTCGAGCACCTTTTCCGCTCCGCGCTCCGCTCTTATCAAGAGTTGAATGAAAATTACTTCCCGGAACTGGAGCGGGCTGCGCGCGATTTCGCGCGCGGGGCCGGGATAGGCGACGAGCCCACGCCACGCTACGAGGCGCTGGTCGAGATGATCGTTTCGAGGTTCAATTACCGGCTCGACGATTCGAGGCTTGGCGACCACCCGCGTCTAAATCACTTCCGCTCGGTGCTCGTCACAAAGAAGAAGGCGCAGCCGCTTTTGCTCATGAACCCGGCGCTGTCGGAGTTTCAGCGGAAGTTTATACTGGCCCGCGAGATCGGCTACGAGGTGCTGGGAATCAAAGAGCGCGCGATGACTTCCGCGCCCGAACGCGTAGATTCGTTCGAGCAGGTGCTAAACGATTTCAAGGCTTCATATTTTGCCGGGGCGCTTTTGATAAACCGCGAGCGCGTGCTTCGAGACATCAGCGACTTCTTCGCGCTCGATAGCTGGCAGCCTGAAAGGTTTCGCGGCTTTCTGGACCGCTACGAAGTGACGCCGGAAATATTCATGTACCGTCTGACCGAGCTGCTGCCGCAGAACTTCGGCATGAAGATGCATTTTCTCAGGTTCAACCGCGAAAACGGCGCTTACCGTCTGGTCAAGCACCTGAATATGTCGCAGGTCTTGATACCGGGCGGGACGGGCGTCAACGAGCATTACTGCCGCCGCTGGCTTGCGATACGGATACTGGGCGACTTCGAGCACGGGGCGACGAACGGCGCGCAGGCGGCAAAGCCGAAGGTAGACGCGCAGCTCTCGCGATTTGTCGATTCGGATGCGCGGTTTCTCTGCATAGCCATGGCCCGACGCCTCGCGCTCACGCCTTCAGCCGCCTCGTCCGTGTCGCTCGGTTTCAAATGCGACGAGACATTCGAGCAAACGGTCAAGTTCGCCTCCGACCCTGCAATAACGCGGCTCGACATAAACGGGACCTGCGAGCGGTGCCGGCTCACGGATGAATGCGCCGACCGTGTCGCGCCCCCCTTCCTGCTGGAATTGCAACGCACACGCCGCGAAGTCGAGCAAGCACTCGACTCGCTTGTCTAAAAGTAAACAGTGACGAGTGACAAGTGACAAGATGGAGGAAAAGATCAAAGCCGCGTCCGGTCCTTACTTGTCACTTGTCACCCGTCACTTGTCACCTCCCTTATGTTATTTGAGTATTGAAAAAGGCACCCGGTTCGGGTATAAGCAAAGCTTGCCCATCATATATTTGTGCGCTGTAGACTTATGCAAAAACTGAGAATCCTACTCCTCGCCCTTACCTTCGGTCTGACCGTGGCTCTGCCTCAAATGCGAGCGACGGCGGGCAATCCTGACGCGGTGCGCATACGCAATTACGCTCGCGGCCAGGTGATAGTTAAGCTCAAGGCGAAGCCGACACCGACCACACAAGACGCAGCGCAATCAACTGCGCGCGCGAGAGACGGCGAGCAGTTGTCAGCCCGGCTGTCGGTCATCCTTGACTCGGTAGCCGAGCGGGCGGGCGGCGCGACGGCGAACCGTGTAGAGGCGCTCGCTCAACATACAGGCGAGGGAGGGCGCGATAACGGGCTCGGCCAGATAATCTCCAGTCGCGGGCTGGACCGCGTCTTCGTGCTCGAATTCGGTAAAGAGACCGACATAGCTCCGATCATCGCGGAGCTTGAGCGGTCAGGCTCTGTCGAGTACGCCGAGCCCAATTATTTAATCAAGCCCGGCACGGTCATCCCTGACGACCCGAACTTCAATGTGCAATGGGGGCTCAATAATCTTGGGGGCGATGTCGGCGGGTTTCCTTCCACGCCGAGCGCGGACATAAAGGCCCCGGCGGCGTGGGACGTCACAACCGGGAGCGCAAACGTCCTGGTGGCGGTGACCGACACGGGTATTGACCGCACACACCCGGACCTCGCGGCCAATATCTACACAAACCCCGGCGAGATCGCCGGTAACGCGATAGACGACGACCACAACGGGTTTGTCGATGACGTTAACGGTTTCGACGTGAACGCGCAGAACGGGGACACTCACGACATCTACGGGCACGGCACGCAGATGGCAGGCATCATCGCTGCCGAGATGAACAATCAAGCGGGGATAAGCGGCATCTCTCAATCGAAGATTCTCCCGGTCAAATTCTACAAGCCTGCCGAAGACCTGCCGGGCGGCGTTGAGGCGACCGTGGCCGATGCGGCGCGCGCGCTTCTGTATTCGATAGCAGCCGGGGCGAAGATAATAAACGCTAGCTGGTCTACGCTCCTTCTGGTCGACCGCGTCTCATCGGAAGAGGCAAAGCTGCTCGAAGACGCCGTCATAGCTACGAGTGACGCGGGCGCGTTGCTTGTATGCATAGCCGGAAACGACGGGTTCAACAACGACTTCAGCAAGGTCTATCCCGGCGCGTTTGAAAAAGCCAACGAGATAGTCGTAGCCGCGACCGATTTTAACGACAACATCTGGCGTCGCCCCGACGACCCGTTCGGACCGCCGCTCACTGGCTTCGGCCCAAACTCTGTGCACCTGGGGGCGCCCGGCGTCGAGGTGTGGACGACCCTCGCGCGGGGAGATTGCGAGCTTTGCAGCAATTCGGAAAACCCCGCCGACTGGTACGGCGCGGTTAGCGGCACGTCGGCCTCGGCGGCCTTTGTCTCAGGCGTGGCCGCTCTCGTTCGGTCGAAGTACCCGGACGATTTTGCGACCGTCGTGCGGCGGCGCATAATCGAAAGCGCAGACGTGCGGCCGCAGCTTGTCGGGTTTGTGATTAACGGCGGAAGGCTCAACGCCTCGGCCGCGCTCGCAATCGAGATAAACATAACGCCGCCCGTGCTCGACACCGCCAAGTACAAGAAGGGGAGCGGCAAGCTCTTTGTCACTGGCCAGGGGATACAAAGCGGCGCTGTTTTGATGGTCGGCAACAGCAGCTTCCCGCTCAAGCCGAAGGGCGAAAAACTGCTCGCGCGCGTGCCGCAATCAGCCTTTACACCGGGCGTGCCCATAGAGATCAGGTTGCGCAACCCGGACGGCGGCCTGAGCCAGGCCAGGTCGATAACTCTGTAGACCCGGCCAGGTTGAGGCTCCGAATAAGCAGGGCTTTTTCAAAGCCCGCCGTGTTATATTCATAAGCTCGGCGGTTGCCGTAAATCGCCCGCTCTACTATGACAAGCACCCCCGAAACACTTTCGCTTGAGCGCAAGCTCAAAATGTACGAGGCGCGCGAGGCCATACTGAGCCGCATCGGTTCCGAGACCTTCCCTGTAATCAACCTCGACCTTTTCTTAAAAGCGACCGTAAACGAAGTCGGCAAGATGATGGAGGTCGACCGCTGCACGGTGATGACGCTTCTGCCCGAAGGGCTGTTGCGCATCACGCACGAATACCGCGCTCACGACTACAGCGCGGACCGAGGCGACGGTCATCTGCCGCCTTCTATCGGTTTCGAGCTGCCGATTGATCTGGAACGTCTTTCCGAGAACGTAGACCTCTACAGCCCGCAGGTGATCGGCGACGCGCGCGCGCCCGATTTGCCGCAGGTCCTGCACAGGCTCTCGGAACAACTCGGCAGCAATTCGATGCTGATCGTGCCGATACTCTCCAACTGGGAGCTGCTCGGCATGATCGGGCTGCACCACTGCCGCGAGACTTATCACTGGAAAGAGGACGAGATAAAGTTCGTCCGCAACCTCGCGCAGCAGATCGCCATCGGATACCGGTACACGCATATTTACGGCGAGAAAGAGAAAGAGGCGCGCGTCACAAAGGCGCTGCTTGAGATCGCAAACGACATAAACACCGGGTCGGATTTTTCGGAAGTGACCGCGCGCATACTCGACAAATCTATCGACCTGCTCCACATCGAAGCCGCGTGTCTCGCGATACTCGACGCCAACAACAGCGACATACACTTTACGAACCTGCGCACGGCAGCCGGGATCGATCAGGGGATACTGAAGCGGCCGTCATTAAAGCTTCCTATCAAAGAGATGCTGCCGAAGACGGTCGAGCACGGGCAGATGCTCAAGATTTTGAGGCCCGACCAGAACGAGTACACGCGCATCTTTTTGACGGAGGTCTTTTCGGCGGGCGCGGCGATAGTCGCCCCCATAGTGATCGAGGACAAGATATTCGGCTCGCTTATACTTCTGTGGGGCCAGCCTCGCGCCCACTTCACAAAATACGACACAGGGCTTGCGCTCGGAATCGCGGACCAACTTGCAATCGCCATGTCGAAAGCGCGGCTGTCGGCAGAAGTGCTCAGGCTCCGCCGCGAGCTTGAGCACGCGCACACGTCGCAGACCGGCATAGGGATCGTCGGCAAAAGCGACTCGGTCATGCGCTGTATGGAGATGGCGCTTTACGTCGCGGACAGCTTGACGACGGTCTTGCTCGAAGGTGAGTCCGGCACGGGCAAGGAGCTTATGGCCGACCTGATTCAATCGCGGTCGTCGCGGCATCCGGGCCCGTACGTCAAGATCAACTGCGGCGCTATCCCGGAGACGCTCCTTGAATCGGAGTTGTTCGGCCACGAGAAGGGAGCGTTCACCGACGCGCGCGCGCGCCGCATAGGGAAGTTTGAAGAGGCGGCGGGCGGCACGCTCTTTCTCGACGAGATAGGGGAGATGTCTTTGTCGGCGCAGGTGCGGCTTTTGCGCGTCTTGCAGAACTGGGAGTTTACCCGCGTCGGCGGGAACGAGGTTATAAAAGCCGACGTGCGCGTGATTGCCGCCACCAACATCGACCTCGAAGAAGCTGTGCGCGAAGGCCGCTTCCGGCGCGACCTCTTCTACCGCCTCAACGTCTACCCGATCAAGCTGCCCTCGCTCAGAGAGCGGCGCGACGACATACCGCTGCTCGGCATACACTTTCTCGAAATCTATAAGAAGCGGTCGAACAAGAACATCACGGGGATAACAGAGAAGGCGCTCGCGCGGTTACGCCGCCACGATTGGCCGGGCAACGTGCGCGAGCTTGAAAACGCAATCGAGCGCGCGGTGATAATAGCGCAGGGGCCGATGATAACGGTCGACGACCTTCCTGACACTGTGCGCGGCGCTGAGAGCGAAACCGACACTCGCAAGACCGTCGAGGTCGAAGTCGGGGCCACGCTCGATGATGTCGAGCGGCGCGTGATTCTTGAGACGCTCGCATACACGGGCGGCGACAAATCTCGCGCGGCGCAGGTTTTAGGCATAGGCCGAAAGACGCTTTATCGTAAGCTGCAACAGTACAACAACGAAGGCGCTTGAACTACGCTGGAGAGACCGAAATTGATAGATAAGCTTAAAGGAGAAGCCATGAAAAGAGTGTTCAGATTAAGCATGATAATCGCCCTTGCGATTTCGTCGGTAATAATTGGGGCGGCCCAGGAAGCGCCGAGCGTCGTCGGCACGTGGGACATGACTATCGACTCGCCGCAGGGCCAGCGCAAAGCCGTGCTGGTCATCCGCCAGGAAGGCGACAAGCTGAAAGCAGCGATGAAAGGGTCGCAGGGGGAACGCCCGCTCGATAGCGCCGTGCTCAAAGGCGACGAGATAACGCTCGTCATGACGATACAGTTTCAAGGCAGCGATATGGTCATCACATACAAGGGCAAGGCCGAGAAAGATTCTATGAAAGGCGAAGCCGATTTCGGCGGCTTCGCAACGGGCGAGTGGGCTGCGGTGCGTCAGGCCGCCCCGGCCGCGCCTGCTGCCGCTGCCGCGCCCGCTGCGACTGCTACCGCTTCGGACATAAGCGGCGCGTGGGCCTTCACGGTAGAGAGCCCGCAAGGGGCCAGAACGTCCGCCGTCGCCATCAAACAGGAAGGCGAGAAGCTGACAGGCACTTACAAAGGCGGCCTGGGTGAAGCGCCGCTTATGGGAACGATCAAGGGGAACGATGTGAGCTTTACCATCAAGGTCAACTTTCAAGGCCAGGAGATGGAGATGGCCTTCACAGGAAAGCTCGAAGGCAAAGACGGCATGAAAGGCGCGGTCAACTTCGGCGGCCTCGCCGACGGGACCTGGACGGCAAAGAAGCAATAGCCTCTTGTTCAGAACTGCTAGATAAGGATTGAGGACTGAGCGAGGGACGGCGAGCTTGTGTGCTGCTCCCCGCTCAGTCCTCATCATTGTGATTATCGCCCGCGTTACTCGTATCTCAGTGCAACCATCGGGTCCACCTTCGTAGCCCTCCGCGCGGGGACGTAGCAGGCCGCGAGCGCTACTGCCGCCAGCATCAGGCTGATCCCGGCGAACGTCGAAAGATCGGTCGAGCTTACGCCGTAAAGCTGGCTCGCGAGAATGTGGGTCGTGGCCCACGCGGCTGCAAGCCCAATTGCGACCCCCGCCACGGTCATAACAAGGCCTTCGCTCATGACAAGCCTCAGCACGTCGGAACTTTTTGCGCCAAGCGCGATGCGTATGCCGATCTCGCGCGTTCGCCCCGCTACTGAAAATGCCATCACGCCGTAGATGCCCACGCCCGCGAGCATCATCGCGAGCGCTGCGAACACCCCCAGCACAAAGGCGCTGAAGCGAGTCCGCGATGTGGCTGCGGAAGCGCGCTCTTCAAGGGTCTTTATGTCGTAAAGCGGGACGTTTTTGTCCAGCGCCAGCACCTCTTTGCGAATCGCGGGCGCGAGCGAAGCCGGGTCGTTTGTCGTTCGCACAAGCAGAAACGAGGAGTCTTCGGTCGGCTGCAAGTAAGAGAGGTAGAAATCGGGTTTCACCGCTCCTTCGACCTGCCCGTACTTCACATTGCCGACGACGCCGACGATCTCTGCGCGGTCGGTTTCAGGCTCCCACCCGACCGCGAGATTTATGCGCTTGCCGATAGGGTCTTCGCCCGGAAAGTATGTCTCGGCCGCTTTCTGATTTATTACCGCCACGCGGGTAGCCCCGGCGCGGTCCTGCTCTGTGAAGACGCGGCCCGCGACGAGCGGGACTCGCAGGGTCTTGAAGTAGTCGGGTCCGACGCTATGAAGCTGGACGCCGGGGCTGTCGAGCGGCGGGCGGCCTTCGATGGTCAAAAGCGTCCCGCCCGAATTGCTCGATAGAGGCGTGGAACTTGCCACCGAAGCCGATTCGACGCCGGGAAGCGACTTGACGCGCCCAAGCAGCATCTCGTAAAAAGCCGCCGCGGCGTCACGCTTGTATTTCGGAAGCTCGGCTTTGACGGTCAGGGTGTTGGCCGGATCGAACCCCGTCTCGATTGCTTGCAGCCGGGCGAAGCTTCTTATCATGAGCCCCGCCCCTATCAACAGCACCATCGCAAGCGCGATCTCTGCGACCACGAGCAGGTTGCGCGGGCTCAGTCGCCGGACCCACCCGCGCGTCTCTCGCTGGCCGATTGCGCCGTCTTTCAATAGCTCGCTCACTTCCGAGCGAGCAGATTGAAGGGCGGGCATCAATCCGAAAAGCAGGCCCGTGAAGATCGAAAGCGCCAGGTTGAACCCCAGCACCCGCGAGTCTATGCGCGCGTTGCCGAAATCAAGCTCTTGCAATGAGAGTATGCTGGCGGGCTTTATCACCGTAAGCGATTCGATGCCCCACAGCGCGACGAGCAGCCCGACGGCCCCGCCGATTGTCGCGAGCAGCACGCTTTCGGTAAGCAACTGGCGAATCAGTCTCAGCCGGCTGGCCCCGACCGCCATGCGTATGGCCATCTCTTTTTGCCGCGCGGCCGATCTGGCCATCAGGAGGTTAGCAATATTTACGCAGGCTATCAGCAGCACGAACCCGACGGCGGCAAACAGTATCAGGAAGGACCGGGCTATCCCCTGGTCTATCTTCGATTCTTTCAGCCCGACGACGCTGAGCGTTTCGGGCTCGGGAGAAAACTTCTTAGAGATGGCTTCCTGAATATTGTTGCCGATGACGGCGACTTCCGCCTGTGCCTGCTCGCGAGTGACGCCGGGTTTGAGCCGCGCGAGGACCTTGTGCCAGTGCGCGCCTGCCGAGGCGAGCCGTCGCGGAAATGTGAGCGACGGCATCATCATCATCGGGACCCAGGCTTCGGCTTTGCCGGACTGGCCCGCAAACCCTTCGGGCAGTATCCCGACTATCGTAAACGCGACTTTGTTCAACTCTATAGGCTGGCCCACGATATTCGGGTCCGAATTGAACCTGCTACGATAAAGCTCGTGGCTTATGAGCGCGACCGCGTGAGCGCCGGGCTTCAGGTCCTCTTCGGGGGTGAAGACGCGGCCCCGGCTCGCCGACAGGCCGAGCAGCGGGAAGTAGCTGGCCGAAACCGCTTCGACTTCAACGCGCTCAGGGCTGTCCGAGCCCGTGATGGGGAAGTCCTGGTTGCTGAACGCGGCCAGGCTTTCAAATACCTGGCTCTGGTCGCGCAGCATCTCGTATTTCGGGTAAGACCAGAGCGAGATTGGAAACTTCGGGTCGGGGCTGGCCCGCTCTACCATAACGAGCCGCTCAGGCTCCGCGTAGGGCAGCTCGCGCCAGAGCGTTGCGTTTATGACGCTGAAGATCGAGCTGTTCGCTCCGATCCCTAACGCAAGCGATATGACGGCGACAGCAGTAAATCCGGGGCTCTTTCCGAGCGTTCTTATTGCGTAGCGTAAGTCTTGAATAAGCGTGCTCATGGCGTTCTCCTCAAGCGGTGGCCTGCGGCCGGCGGTCAGCGAGGAAAGCCTCGTCTTGCCCAACCTCTTGACTGACCTCCGGCCGCCGCAAGTTGACCGCTATTCGTAGCGCAGGGCGATCATGGGGTCTACGCGGGTGGCGCGCCGCGCCGGGATGTAGCAGGCGACGAACGCGACCGCGATGAGCAGCAACGAGATCGCTATAAAGGTTAGAGGGTCGCTCGCGCTGGTCTGGAAAAGCAGGCTTGAGATGAACCGCGTCAGGAGCACGCCCGCCACCGCGCCTATCACGACGCCCGCCCCCGCAAGCATCATGCCCTGTCCGACCACGAGCTTGACGACGTCCTGGCGTTGCGCGCCTAACGCCATGCGAATGCCGATCTCGTGCGTGCGCTGCGAGACAGAGTAGCTCATCACGCCGTATATGCCGACCGCTGCAAGCACAAGCGCGACTCCGGCAAAGACCGCCATCAAGACCATGTTGAAACGCGGCCTCGAAATTGATTCGGACATCACCTGGTCCATAGTCTTGACGTTATAAAGCGGCTGCTCCGCGTCCAGGGACCACAGCTGCGTGCGGAAGGCCGATACCATGCTGAGAGGGTCCGCAGACGCGGTCCTCATCATCAAGTACATGCCGCGCGAGGGCGTTTGCTGGTACGTCGCATAGACCTGAGAATAAGCCTCCACGTCAAGCTCCCTGTGCTTCACGTCCCTCGCTACGCCGACAATGGTTTGCCACTCGCCGGCGGCGGGGTCGCCAAAAGTTATGCGCTTGCCGATGGGGTCTTCGCCGGGGAAGTACCGTTTGGCAAAAGTCTCGTTTATGACGAGCGCGGGCGGCGCGTCCTGGTGGTCCTGCTGCGAGAGCCCGCGACCGCTGAGTATGGCTATCCCCATCATCTGGAAATAATCGGGGCTGACGCGGTAAACCTCTGCGTCCGCGTCTGCGCCGGTCGGGCTTAAGGGCTGGCCCTCGATGGAGAAGGCCCACATGCTCGCGCTCCCTGTCATGGGGAGCGCGTTGACGGCGCTCACGCCCTGGATGCCGGGCGTGGCGGCGAGCTTTTCCAAAAGCTGGTTGTAGAAATTGACGACCTTCTGGTTTTCGGGATATTTCGAGGCGGGCGGCCCAAGCTGAACCGTCAGCAGCCGCTCGGCGCTAAAGCCGGGGTCTACTCGCTGAAGGTGCAGGAAGCTTCGTATCATAAGCCCCGCGCCTATGAGCAAGACGAGCGACAGCGCGACTTCGACGACCACGAGCGTGTTGCGCATGCGGCGGCCGCGAAAGCCTTCCGTCGAGCCACGGTCGCCTTCCTTGAGCGTCTCGGTCAGCGAGAGCTTCGTCGTTTGCAGCGCGGGCACAAGCCCGAAGACAAGCCCGGTCAGGATAGAAACGGCTAACGTAAACCCAAGCACCCTCGCGTCAATCGTCGCCTCTGAGAGGCGCGGAATCTGGCCGGGGCTCAAGCCTATCAAAGCATCGACGCCCCACAACGCGAGCAGGCATCCGAGCACGCCGCCCACGAGCGAGAGGATGAGGCTTTCGGTGATCAGTTGTTTGACCAGCCGCCCACGGCTCGCGCCCATCGCTATGCGAATCGAAATCTCTTTTTGTCGGCTCGCGGCGCGGGTCAACAACAGGTTGGCGACGTTCGCGCAGGCGATCAGCAACAAGAAACCTACCGCCGCCATAATCACAATCAGCGATAACTTGATGTCGCCCACGAATCGCTCGTGCAGCGAAACGATTGTCACTCCCCAGTCTGTGTTGGTCTGCGGGTACTGCTGGGCGAGGTTTGCGGTTATCCCCGCCATCTCCGCGCGGGCCTGGTCGAGGGTCGCGCCCGGTTTGAGGCGCGCGACGACGTGCAGGAAATCGCTCCGGCGGCCGAGCTGGCTTACCTCCCGGCTGAAAGAGAAAGGCATCCAGAACTGCGGCGACGTGTCGCTTTCGGGGTTAGGATGCCGGAACCCCTGCGGCATCACGCCTATGACCGTGTAAGGGTTTCCGTTCATCGTCACGACTGTGTCAATGATATCGGGGTCTCCGCCGAAGCGCCGCTGCCACAGCCCGTGGCTCAAGATCAGCACGCGATTATTTCCGGGCTTGTCCTCGCCGTCGACGAACGTGCGCCCGAGCGCAGGGTCAGCGCGCAGGACCGAGAAGAAGTTCGACGAAACCACGCCTCCAGTTATTCGCTCGGGCTCGCCCCCGCTTGAAAGTATCAGCGCCGATTGAGTGAAGGCCGTCATGTCTTCGAACGTCTGGCTCTGGTTTCGCCAGTCGGTAAAGTTCGGCCCGCTCGCAGGCTCTTTCGGGATGTCGTTTGTCAGGTTCGTCTCCCATATCCACGCCAGGCGGTCCGCCTCTTTGTAAGGGAGCGGGCTTAGCAGCACGGTGTTTACCACGCTGAAGATGGCAGAGTTTGCGCCTATCCCTAAAGCCAGCGCGATCACCGCGATGGCGGTAAACAACGGCTTTTTGGCAAGCGTTCTGATCCCGTACCGAATATCCTGAAATAAGGTTTCCATAATCTTACCTCGCAGAATTAGTGGCCCAACATCTCGCGCGAGCAGGCGAGAGCGACGGCACTGAAGCAGCCTCGCTCGACTCGCCGCCCGCGCTCCGGCGGGTATGTCTTTAAGGCAGCCTTTGTGCGGAAAGCTGCTCGTAAGTCATGCAATCTTCTCTTCAATGCTTCTTCATCTCAAAGCAGCTTTCGCCCTCGGCGCCGCCGCCGACCAAAAGACCCGCCGCCAGGACTGTGACCAGTATGGCCCGGCGCGGGTCTTTTGTCATCTTCTCTGAATCTGTATGACGCAGCCGGGTTAAATAGGTAAGGCTCTTAAGCATGGTAGATACTCGTCCCTGACTTGAACTGGCTAACTTTAACGATAACCCGGGCGTGCCTGGCGCGGACAAGCTTTGCCCCGAATGTGCTAGCCAAATACCGTGCCAGGGCGCGCGGCCCGCGCTTGTGCTGTCATATTTCAAATGAAAAGGGCTTGAGGCCATAGCCGCTCCCAGGCTTAACGGTTTGATTCTATAAGGAGTTTTATAATCCACGCCGAAACTTGAGCTGCGACGGTCCGTGAAGGACGCCGCATCGATCAAGAGAGCTTCGGTGTTCGCATGTGGGACCGCGATCTATCGAAATCGGGATTCTCTTCCTTTTTGAATGTGCGGGTGATAAAATTCAAGGCCAAGTCGAACAAAAGGGGGCGCTATGGCGAAGAAGATTTTGCTAGTTGAAGATGATTTCGACACTCGCTATGTGCTGTCGCTGCTTTTGAAGACAGAAGGCTACGAAGTGGTCACGGCGGCAGACGGCGAGTGTGCTCTTGCCGTGGCGACCGAGCAGAGACCCGATCTCATCATCACCGACATCAGCATGCCTCGCCTTAACGGCATAGAGCTGACCAAACGTATAAGGCTCAAAGAGGACATGGCGCGCATGCCCATACTTGCCATAACGGCGTACGGGGCATTGACCATGCGCAACGCCATCGACGCGGGCGCGTCGGCCTGCGCGCGCAAGCCGCTCGTCTACACAGAGTTTATCCCAATCGTCAAAGACCTGCTCGCGTAAGCGTGAACGCCGCAGACCGCTTCTTTCCGGGCTGTCGAAGTGGACAAATGACGGCCCAGCCAATAAAATTCTTGCTTACCTCGCCGGATCGTGGACCTGCCGAGTGTTCGAACAAGTTTCGAGGGAGGGTTGCGATGAAATTCACAAAACCAATAAACAGAGATGTAGACATAAACGACCAGACCTATGTCGTCTCGCTCGACGAGAGCGGGATAACATTTCGCATCAAGGGCAAGCGGAAATCGACCCAGGTGGGATGGAGTGATGTGCTGGCCATCGCGGGCGAAGCGACACAGGGCTCGTCACAACAGGAATCGGGCGGCGATAACCAGCGCTCGAATGCTCAGGCAAGCTCCGGCATCGGATCAAGCGGCGGCGCGCCTGCGAACATAAGCGGCAGCCAGAACCAGGCCGCAAACGCGTCTGCTCAAGGCGGGTATAACACCCGGCCGTCAGGTAACGAAAACGAGAGAGCCGAAACGGCAACCGACAACGACTCAGGGTTGAGGCACGCGGCAGGCGCGGGCGAGCGAGGCTCGGAGAGCTAGACTCTAGTCATCATAAGACCTGAACTTTGATCTGAGACACTGATTCGGTTCGAGGTGGGGCAATCAGCAACGATCAAGCCCCGCCTCCAATCACCACCGGTTCCGTACTCGTCCATACGCCCGCGCTCTGCCCGGTCGCGGCGGCGAGCCGGTTTTGTCAAACATCGACCGGTTTCTAATTGACTGCCACAGCCAAAAAACATAACCTTCATCGCGCCGGTGTAAAATTCTTTTCTTCAAGAGAGAGCGAATGGCTGATAAATCAGACCCGGACCGCACACCCAACTCCGAACTGGACCCGAACCGCTACGAGCTTGATCAGACTACAGACCTGAAGGACTCGACGCCCGATAAGCCTAAAGGCTTGCCGCTGCACACGCGCATATTGATAGGGCTTTTGGTCGGCGTCATCGCGGGGGTCGCGGTCAACGCGATGGTTGGCAGCGAGCACCCGCGCGTGCAGTGGGTCATTGCAAATATCACCGAGCCGGTCGGCACGCTCTTTCTGCGCCTGCTTTTGATGATAGTGGTCCCGCTCGTATTTGCATCGCTTGTCGTCGGCGTCGCGGGCATAGGCGACATACGCAAGCTCGGCCGCGTCGGGCTGAAATCGTTCGCTTACACGATAATCATCTCGGCCATATCCGTGGTCATAGGGCTTACGCTTGCCAACACGATTCGGCCGGGCGAAAGGATCGACCCGGAGACGCAGGTCCGCCTCGAAGAGCGTTACGGCTCGGCGGCGAGCAAGACCGTCTCTGACCTGACAAAGCCGGGCGCGGGGGATTCGGCCTTGATGCAGGTGGTCAAGACCCTTGTGCCGTCGAACCCGGTAGCATCGATGGCGACAGAGACGCCGAACATGCTTCACATCATGTTCTTCGCGCTCATGCTCGGAATAGCCATAACGCTCTTGCGCCCGCCTGTGGCCGAACCGCTCGTCCGCGTGTTCGAGGCGCTTTATCAAATCTCGGCAAAGATCATAGACATCATCATGAAGCTCGCGCCGTTCGCGGTCGCCTGCCTTCTCTTTAACAACTCCGCGCGGTTCGGGCTCGACCTTCTGGTGGCGCTCGCGTGGTTCATAGCGACTGTGCTCGTCGGGCTTGCGATACACATGTTCGGGGTCTACTCGCTTTCGGTCTACTTTCTCTCTCGCCTTTCGCCGCTCGAATTTTTTCGCCGCATAAAGACGGTGATGCTCACGGCCTTCTCGACCTCTTCGTCAAACGCGACGTTGCCGACCGCGCTGCGGGTCTCGGAAGAGAACCTCGGAGTGCCTCGCGAGATAAACAGCTTTGTTTTGACCGTGGGGGCTACGGCCAACCAGAACGGGACCGCGCTTTATGAAGGGGTGACGGTGCTTTTTCTGGCGCAACTGGCTGGGGTCGATCTCACGCTCGGCCAGCAGATCCTGGTCACTTACCTTGCGATACTGGGCGGCATAGGGACTGCGGGGGTGCCTTCGGGGTCTATACCGTTTATCGTGATAATACTGGCGACGATCAACATCAACCCTGCGCTTATCGCGATCATACTTGGCGTCGACCGTATACTCGACATGTGCCGCACTACCTTGAACGTGGTTGGCGACATAACGGCGGCAACCTATGTCGCGCGGTCGGAAGGCTACGAGCTGCTCAAGCCACAGGAACCTTGAGGAAAGTGACAAGTGACAAGTGAAAAGTGACAAGAAAGAGGAAACCAGGCAGGCGTTTCTCCCCTTCTTGTCACTTGTCACTGTTTACTTGTCACCCACTAAAACTATTTGCGTTCGCGTGTGCGGCGTTTGGTTTCGCGCATGCCTGTCCCGTAATTGCGCCCGCTGTAGGTGACGCCGGGGATGATGCGGCCCGTGACGCCTATGTAAGTGTCTTTGCTGGGGACGCCGTACCTCTCGCTGACTACCCACATGCGGCCCGTGCCGTCGTCGACTTCGAATACGCCCGCGCCAAGCGCCCCGTAAGAGCGAGTCACGCGCCCGACTACTGTGACTTCCTTATTCATGTAGCGGCCAGGATCGCTCGTTATATCGCCGATGCGCTTGCGCTCAGGGCAGCCGGTCAAGGCTAACGACAGGAGAGCGATAAAAGCTCCCAGAACGACTCTGTTTCTCGTCATTATCTTGCGTTCCTCCCGAAAGGTGCAATCTGTATAGAAGATAGGGGACCGGGCGTGGCCGCACGAACCGGGACGGCGCATCGCCCAGACCTATCGTTCGTTTGAGATACGAGCCGCGCAAAAAGATGCCTCCGTCGCGCTCGCGCGAACGGAAAAGATTATTGCGATTTTAATGTGCCCGCACGTGGTCCGAGGCCAAATCACAATAACCAGACAGTGTTGTATAATCCCCCTATGGTCACGGTCGAGATAGTCGCAGTAGGCAACGAGATATTGCTCGGGCTTGTGCAGGATACAAACTCGAACTATCTCTGCCGCGTGATCGGCGGGATGGGCGGGCGGGTGCGCCACATAGCAATCGTGCGCGACGAGGTGGACGAGATAGCCTCGGAGCTGAACGCTTCGCTCAAGCGCCGCGCCGACCTGATAGTGACCTGCGGAGGGCTCGGTCCGACCGATGATGATTTGACGATGGCTGCTGTCGCAGAGGCTGTCGGGCGCAAGCTCGAAATGAATCTGACAGCGCGCTCGATGGTCGAGCATCGGTACGGCGAGCTGGCTTCCAGGGGGATGGTGTCGAGCGCGGCGATGACAGAGGCGAGGTTGAAGATGGCCTGCCTGCCCGAAGGGGCGGTCGCTATTGAGAACCCTGTCGGAGTCGCGCCCGCGGTCGTAATCGATGTGAGAGGCGGTCGCATTGTCTCGTTGCCGGGCGTCCCGGCAGAGCTAAAGTCGATCATCGAAGGACCGCTTCAAAAGTTACTCGGCCAGATATTCGGTCGCGGCAGTTATCGCGAGCGCGAGATCACCGTCGCCTGCGGAGACGAGTCGATGCTTGCGCCGGTTCTTCGCAGGGTTGCTGCGGCCCACCCGGAAGTCTACATAAAATCCCGCGCGAATAGATTCGGCAAAGACATCAGATTTCGCATCATCGTCTCGGCTTCGGCCAAGACGCCGGAAGACGCCTCCGCTTTAATCACGCGCGCCTCGGACGAACTGACCGCCACGCTGCGCGAAGCAGGGATCGAGTAGCCAAAGCGAGACAGTAGATCGTGACCGCGACCAGGATGTAGAGAAAGAGGTGGATGGCGAGGATATAGCGGTACTCCGTGTGGAACCAGGATTGAACCGAGAGGTAATAAAGAGGGACTGCCAGCAGCACAGCTATCTGGCGAGAGCGCCGCGCAAGAATAAGCATCATCAGACCTGCGGCGATGGCGGCGAGCATCTCTGATGTCTTAAATATGTTCTTTTGAAGCGAGCGGGCGACAAAGCGAGGAGCGCGCGTCCAAAGCGACGGGGTGGGACCGGCTTCGAACAACGCTAGCGAGCCTAGAATCAGAGAAGGGCGCGACGGCTGGCTGCCGTTGTTTGAGATGACCAGGCGCGCTTCCGGCATCTCCCCGCTCGCAAACGCCATCTCGATCACCTCCGCCTCGCCCTGAGTCTCAATCTTCGCTTCTTCCTCTTTTTCAAGCAGGGCCGCGTTAAGCGTAATGCTTCTGTCGGGGCTTGTCACCTTCACAGCCATCTTGCCCTGCTCAAGCGTGACGGGGATTCTCAAAATGTAATCGGTCCCTTCGTTGAGCGGTATGACAGCGGAGGCAAACTGGTCGGAATAGCCTGCCCTCTCGTCCGCAAGCAGCACGAGATGGCCTTTATCGTTTAAGTAAGTCTCGGCGCGGCGCGAAACCAATTCGCCGCCCGCGATCATCTCGGCCGGCTCGTTAGACCAGACGGGCTCGTCTTCATCACGAAGATTAGTCGAATGGTTGAAAGGCGGCTCGGCTGCGATTGTCGATACCGCCCCGATGTGCCAGTTGCGACCGTGCCCGAACGAGTCGTTATATCTGAGCATACCGGCTGCGCGATCAAGCAGGACGCCTATGAACCATCCGGGGTTAGAGCGAACCACTTCTATGCCGCGCGAGAAGCGATAACGGTCGCGCTCGACCCCGTCGGGCGTCCACAGATTCTTCCCGTATTCCGGCTTGCCGTGCCACTCGGCATCTTTTACTACCGCCTCTTTATCCGTAGACGGGAAACCGAACCTGCCTTCTTTATCATAATCACCGATGCCTTCGACAAAGGTGATTCCAGCGCCGAGCGAGAGCGGTATGAAATGACGATAAACGACCGCGTTGCGAACGGTTATCGGCGCTATTACCAGAAGCGCGGCGGCGGTGAACGCGCCTGCCATTCGCAGGCGTCGATCCTTATCAAAGACAACCAGTATGACCACGGCGAGAAACGGCGCGAGAAGCAGCCCGTTTGCTCGCAGCCAGCAAGAGAGCCCTATAAAAGCCCCCGCTGAAATCACTGTGACAAATCGCGGGCGCTTTTGCGCTCTGACGATCAGGTAGACGGCTATCAGCACCATCGCGGCCGCGAGAGATTCGGGAGTGAGCCACACCGAGTAGTAAGCCAGGTGCGGCGAGATGGCGGCAAGCAGCCCCGCGACGGCAGCCAGCGCCAGGGGGAAAAGCTCTGCGGCCATCGAGAAAAGAATCGCCGCAGATAAAGCGTCAGAGATGATTTGAAACCAGACCAGCGCCGTCGTATCGTCGGAAGCGCCGCAGATTGCCAGGATTAAGATAGAATAACCGGGCGGGTGAATGATCGACCGCGCGTCACCGTCTCTTACGGGTTCGGAAGGGAACAGGATGTGGCCTTGCTCGCTCATACGCTTGGCCTCCTGGCGGTAGGGCCTTCCAAGCGCGGTCACGAGCCCGTCGCCTTTCTCCATCTCGACCCTCAGGTCTTGCCAGTGCAGCACCCTTACGCCGAGCGCGGCTAAAAAGACGGTTACAAAAATGATCGCGGTCGCGGCGCGCCGCTTCATCTTCTGCGCGTCTTCGCGGGCCGCTGTCTCGACTGCAAGAGCGTGGGCGGCCCACAAACGCGCGCGATTGAGAAGTGACGAAAGCCTTGGGCTTTGCGAGATCATTCGATTAAAGATAGTCGAGGCGGCCCGCCGTATAAAGCCCTATGTGCGAAGTCTGCTGATAATCGTTGAAGGCCGGTCGATAATCGTCGCTCGATTTTTCAACACCGTCCGGCTTTGTTTGCTCGCGCGAACTGCGTTCGGTATAATCGGCCATTCGCGGATGCTTTACCACACCGATCCGAGATGGTTGTTTTTTGCACTCCATAAATATTCCTTACCGGGAGAGAGTCAATGCCAAGTGCTTTCGTCGATGATGCCAAAGAGATAAAAGAAGACAATCCATTCGAGTCCATGATGCAGCGGTTTGACGAAGCCGCCAGGCTGCTTAATCTGGACCCAAACGTTTACACGATACTGCGGTGGCCGAACCGCGAATTGACCGTATACATACCCGTGTTGATGGACGACGGCAATTACCAGGTCTTCACGGGCTATCGCGTGCAGCACAACTTCGCGCGCGGCCCTGCGAAGGGCGGCATACGCTACTCGCCCGACGTGACGATTGACGAGGTGCGCGCGCTCGCGGCGTGGATGACGTGGAAGTGCGCGGTCGTCAACATCCCGTTCGGCGGCGCGAAGGGCGGGGTTATCTGCGACCCGCGCCAGATGAGCCCTGCCGAGCTTGAGCGAATGACCCGCCGCTACACGTCCGAGCTGCTCGACTTCATAGGGCCTGAGCGAGACGTGCCCGCTCCCGACATGAACACAAACGAGCAGGTCATGGCCTGGATGATGGATACGTACTCGATGCATATGCGGCATACGGTTACGGCTGTCGTCACGGGCAAGCCAATCGAGATAGGCGGGTCGCGCGGGCGGCGCGAGGCTACGGGGCGCGGGCTGCTTATAGTCTGCAACGAGGCTGTCAAGAAGATCAACCTCGACATAGCCTCTACCCGCGTGGTGATTCAAGGGGCGGGAAATGTCGGCGGCACGGCCGCGCTGCTTATGCACAGAGAAGGCTACAAGGTCACCGGGATAGCAGACATTACGGGCGCGCTTTACAACCCCTCGGGCCTCGACATCCCGGCCGTTATGGCTTACCTGAAAGAGCACAAGACTGTAGAAGGCTACACCGAAGCCGAGCACATGAAGAATGAAGAGCTGCTCGAAATCGAATGCGACATTCTCGTGCCCGCCGCGACCGAAAATGTCATCACCAGCCAGAACGCGGATAGAATCAAATGCCGCATCCTTGCCGAAGGGGCGAACGGCCCGACGACCGCCGACGCAGACTCTATCCTCTCGGAAAATAACGTCTTTGTGATCCCGGATATTCTTGCGAATGCGGGCGGCGTGACCGTCAGCTACTTCGAATGGGTGCAGGACCGCATGGGGTTTTTCTGGACCGAAGACGTGGTTAACACGCGGTTACAAGACATCATGGTCAGCAGCTTCCACGACGTGGTCGGGTTTGCCGAAAGGTATAACGTCAACACGCGGCTCGCCGCCTACATGCTCGCTATCGACCGCGTGGCTTACGACACGCGCCTGCGCGGAATCTACGCCTGATTAAATGACGAGATCGACCGTTGGCCCGGATTGAGCCGGCTCAATCCGGGCTCACGGTCGACGGGCAGTATGCGTAAACTGCGAGAGATGTTGGAAAAAAGTCATTTTAGTGTTGACCACGGGGCGGTTTGCGAGTATATAAATACCTTGGACGGGCCCGGAAACAATGGGTTTTGCTCCTAAGTAAAAAGGAGCCTTCGCAGGAAAAGGCTCAAGCTGGACGCTCACATAAATATCATCCCACTCACCTGTACTTCTATGAGGGGACACAAACACGTTCACTCTTGTAGTTTAGAGGCAAATCATTTGACGAACCGCATTCCGTGGATGACTACATCAGGAGGCAAAATAATGAAAGCGGCTAGAACGATAAGCACGCTTGTATTGGTGCTTTTAGTTATGGGGGGGACTGTCCTGGCGCAGGACCGTAACAACGGTAACCTCGCTGAGCGACAAAAAGCGCCAACCGTACTCGGCGGCACGGGGTTGTTCAACACCTTCTCGACTCGCACTCTTTGTAAGGGGGAGTTCAACTTCGCGCTATTTTGGGACAACTTCGACCGTGACCCCGGCGACATCGACATAAACCGGGTGCCCTTCAACTTCACAGTGGGTCTCACGAACCGCTGGGAGCTGTGGGTCAACTGGGTCGCGTGGCAGCAGACGACATCGCGCAACCCGTTTTTGCTGAGCGGCTACGGGTACAATCTGGTCCGCCAGTTTGGCGACCCGTTCCAGATACTCGGCCCTGCGCGCGGGGGCACGGACGGCGGCGCGGCCTTCTTCCCCGGCACACAGTCTATCTTTGGCGGGATACTTCCTCGTATCGGACTATTCGGCTCGCCGATAGACTTCCCGACGAGCGTCGTTTCGCCGGGCGGCGTTAACGGGCCGCTTGTTCGCGGCTTCGGCCCGGCCATCGTCTCTGACCTGCCTGCCTTTTACAACGAGCTGCCGTTCTTTGGCGAAGTCGACTTCGCCGGGTTCGACGCGCTCGGCCGCCCGATCTTCGGGACGCGCCAGTCATCAAACGGCACGGGCGACATCTATGTCGGTACCAAGGTCAATCTCGTCGACCCGAACAAGCACTGGTTCAGCATGGCGCTGGGCGGTTACTTGAAGATTCCGATCTCGAAGGGCGACGACGCGCGCGCGCGCGGTCGCACGAGCGGCGAGTACGAGTACGGGCCAATCCTGATGTTCGGCCAGGAGAGCGGCGGCAAGCGCTTCCGCCTCTATGAGAACATCGGCTACATCCACACCAACGACCCGGATGAAGGCGACGTGAAGACGCTCGACCTTCGCGACAAGCTGATTGCAAACATCGGCATGGGCATAGGCATCAGCTCGCACGTCGAGTTCGTGACAGAGCTTGCCCACACCCGTTATGTCGGTGGCGGCACGCCGAGCCTGTTCCGCAACAACCCGCTCGATCTCAACATCGGTCTGCGGTTCTTCTTCAAGGACGGCGCGATCTCGTTCGGCGGCGCGTACCGGCGCAACCTCAACAACGAAGACGACATCGAGCTTGAGCAGTTCCAGGCGCAGACGATCTTCGTTCCGCCGTTCTTTATCATCAACCCGCTGTTCGGTCGTCAACCTCTGAATTTCGACTCCGATGGCGGAAACGGGTTTGTGGGCTACTTCTCGATAGGCCGCCGCAAATCCTGCCCGCCGCCGCCTGCTCCGACCTGCGTGCTCGAAGCGGCTCCTGGTGTTGTCAATCGCGGCGAGCGGTTGACGCTCAACACGCGGCCGACGACGCCTGGTTACACGGACGACAAGGTAACGTATGAATATCGCTGGGAAGTCAGAGACGCGCAGGGCCGACCTGTAACCGTGAGCGGCACGGGCGCTTCTGTTGACGTCCCGACCGCTTCGCTTCCTTGCGGCAACTACACCGTGACGACCACCGTAACGGCGACCGTCGAGGCTGTCGATTGCCCGTCGGACTGCGTGACGACAGGACAGACGACCTGCACAGCGAGCTTCGAGATCACCGAGCCGCCGTGCCCGACCGTCACCTGCGAAATCGTTGCATCGAGTTCGTCAGTGACCGAGGGTGACCGCGTAACGCTGCGCGTCAACGCTTCGGGCGCGGACGGCGCGAGCTTCACCTGGTCGACAACGGCCGGCACGCTCTCGTCGACAAGCGGTTCCGAGGTATCACTCGACACCACAGGTCTTGGCAATGCCAGCGTAACCATCACAGTAAACGTCGGCACGACTCGCACTCGCTGCGACCAGCCGTGTCCGGGTGGCAGCTGCTCGGCAACCGTCACGGTCGCTCCGATCTCACGGCCCGAGATACCGCAGATCATAGTGCCTTGCGGCCCGATCTTCTTCCCGCTCAACGCGGCGAGGATCGACAACGCGCACAAGGCTTGCCTTGATGACATCGCGCTTCAGTTGCAGCAGGATCCGCGCAGGTCTGTCGTAATCGACGGTCACCGCGACTCCGCAGAGCGCGTAGGCATCTCGCTCACCCGCGCAAACAACGCGCGCGATTACCTTGTCAACGACAAGGGCATCGACGCGGCCCGCATCACCGTTCGGAACTTCGGCGATACCTGCCCGCACGAGTCAGGCGATCCGGCGCTCAACCGCAGGGTTGAGTTCTACATCGTACCTGAAGGCGCGAGCATCGATAATATCGCGAATCTCAAACGGTGCGGCGGCGGCGCAACGCCTCAGGTCATCACGACTGAGGAGCCCGCGGAATCGGTTGATCGTCGTCGTCCGGCTCGTCGGACACCGCGCCGTCGCGGTCGTCGGCCCGAGCCTGTAACGATGATGGTTCAGCCGGAGCCTGTGAGCATCACCAACACCTCAAACTAACCTCGGCCTGACGGTCGAGCCACAGGAGCGGGGCGGTCTTCGGATCGCCCCGCTTTTTTCGCGCCCGGAGCCCGAAACTACGATCCCCTGGTCGGGCTCGCCCTCTTTTGCCTCACATATTCCCCGTACAGGTAATTGACTCTGCGAATTTTTGTTGTATAGTCGCGTGGGATGTTCTCTATATAAGAGAATGCCATTCAGTCGCGAGCACCATCTTCACCTGAATCTTAAGCGCTCGCTATAAGTTTGCTCGAATCGAGCAAGCCTGCTTTACACGAGTGAAAATTGCCCTGGCGATCAAAGTGGGAGGCACAAATGAGAGCAGCAAGAAACCTGAGCCTGCTTGCCCTGCTGGTTCTTCTCCTCAGCGGGACCGCGCGAGCGCAAGAGTCCGACGATAATCTGGCCAATAGGCAACAGGCGCCGACAGTGCTCGGCGGGTCCGGGTTATTTAATACCTTCTCGACTCGCACTCTCTGTCGAGGCGAATTCAAGTTCGGCGTTTTCTGGAATAATTTCGACCGCGACCCGGGCGATCTCGATATAAATCAGGTCCCGTTTAATTTCACCGTGGGTCTTACGAACCGCTGGGAGCTGTGGGTCAACTGGGTCGCGTGGCAGCAGGTAACATCGCGCAACCCGTTTTTGCTGAGCGGCTACCAGTACAACGCCGTCCGGTTGTTCGGCGACCCGTTCGAGATTCTCGGCCCGGCTGTCGACAGCAACGGCGGCGCGGCTTTCTTTCCGGGCACTGGGGTCGGATCGGGGATACTGCCGCGTTTAGGGCTGCTCGGAACGCCTTTTGGCGTCAACCGTGTCACAGACTTCTCACCGAGAATTCCAGGCGGCCCTGTCGTCGCGGGGCTCGGAGCATCGCTCATAACAGACTTGCCTGCCTTCTATAATGACCTGCCGTTTTTTGGCGAAGTCGATTTCCTCGGGTTCGACTCATTGGGCCGCGCCGTGCTAGGCGCACGCAGCTCGTCAAACGGCACGGGCGACTTTACCGTAGGGACCAAGTTCAACTTGATCGACCCGGACGAGAACTGGTTCAGCGCCGCTATCGGCGGTTACTTGAAAATTCCGATCTCGCAAAGCGACAGCGCGCGGGCGCGTGGCCGCACGAGCGGCGAGTATGAGTACGGGCCGATCCTCATGCTCGGCCAGGAGTTTAGCAATCACAGGTTCAGGATCTACGAAAACATCGGCTACATCCGCACATCGGACATCAGCCGGGGCGGGGTAAAGACGCTCGACCTTCGCGACAAGCTGCTGCTCAACGCGGGCGTGTCTGTAGCCCTAAACAAGTATGTTGAGCTGGTAGGCGAGCTTGCCTATACGCGCTACGTCGGCGGCGGCACGCCGAGCCTGTTCCGCAGCAACCCGCTCGATCTCAACATCGGCGCGCGGTTCTTCTTCAAGGACGGCGCGATCTCGTTCGGCGGCGCTTACAGGTATTCGTGGACGGGCGGCTCGGCGCGAGCGGCTTCGGGGCTTGAGTGCTTTGTCGTCAGAGAAGACGACGACAAAGACCACGACGACCACCACAGCGACAAGAAGTACGGCGGCTACGGCCCCCCGAAAAAGCCGCCCAAAGAGAGGATCGAATGCCGACCGCGTGAAGTCAGGTTCGAAGATAGCAGCCGCCACGGGTTTGTCGGGTTCTTCTCTATCGGCAATAAGAAGGGATGTCCGCCGCCGCCTGCTCCGACCTGCGTGCTCGCGGCCGCGCCGACAATGGTGAATCGCGGCGAGCGGTTGTCGCTCAATGTCACTCCAACCACGCCCGGTTACGCCGACAATAAGCTCACATACGAATATCGCTGGGAAGTCAGGGACGCGCGCGGCCAGGTGGTGCCAGTCAGCGGCAGCGGTTCTTCCGTCGACGTTTTGACTTCGCAGTTAGATTGCGGCAGCTACACTGTAACCACGACCGTAACCGCCACGGCTTCGGCCGTCGATTGCCCGGATTACTGCGTGACGACGGGACAGACGACCTGCACGGCAAGTTTCGAGATCACGGAGCCGCCGTGCCCGACCGTTAGCTGTTCGGTCTCGGCAAGCCCCACGTCTGTCAACGAAGGCGAGCGCATCACCTTGCGCGCGACAGGGTCGGGCGCTTCCGACCTCCGGTACACCTGGTCTACGACCGGCGGAAGGCTCTCGTCGACGACCGGGTCTGAAGTGACGCTGAACACGACGGGAGTGCGAGGCACCGTCACGGTTACGGTCAGCGTAGCCAATGACCGTTCACGGTGCGGCGAGCCGTGTCCGGGCGGAAGCTGCTCGACTACCGTAACTGTTTACGAGATACCGACGGAGCGACCGCGACCGCAGATCATCGTGCCTTGCGGCCCGATCTTCTTCCCGTTCAATTCGGCAAGAATCAACAACGAGCACAAGGCCTGTCTTGACGACATCGCGCTAAGGTTACAATCGGACCCGCAATCTACTGTCGTAATCGACGGCCATCGCGACAGGTCAGAGCGCGTGGGCATCTCGCTCACCCGCGCAAACAATGCGCGCGATTACCTTATCAACGATAAGGGCATCGACCCGTCGCGCATAAGGGTTCGGAATTTTGGCGATACTTGCGATGACACGTCGGGCGACCCTGCTCTAAATCGCAGAGTCGAGTTCTTCATCATCCCCGAAGGCGCGAGCATAGACGACGTCGAGTCGGTTAAGAAGTGCAGCACTAGCTCGTCACCGCGAGTCATCACGACCGAAACACCCGCGCCGTCAATCGAGCGGCGCACACCGACTCGCCGCGCGCCGCGCCGTCGCGGTCGCCGCCCAGAACCGATTGCTTTGATTACGGAAGAAGCGGGCGAGACTCGATCTCCCGCTTATCTTTCGCCGCCGCCCGCAGCCTCATCGCCGCGTACCGTGCCCACAACCGCGCGGCGAGAAGTGGCGGCTGCGCCTGCGACCGTAATCCGTTCGCTAAGGACAGAGGTTTCAGGCGGCGTTCTTCGCATCATCCTCGATGCGGATGGTGCATTGAAGTTCAACTCGTTCTCGCTCGCAGACCCGCTCCGCATAGTCGTTGACCTTGCGGGGGTGCGAAACCTGCCCGGCAGCAAGATGATGCCGGTGGGGACGGCGCAGGTCGACCGGCTGAGAATCGGCGAGCCTCAGCCTGGAGTCGTCAGGCTCGTGCTTGATATGAAGATGAAGACGACTTATCAGGTGATACGCGAGGGCTCGTCTCTCATAATCCTTGTCGGCGATGCGGCGGCGCTGTCGAGGCTCGATACCGCAAGCATCACTCCTGTGGTCACAATGCAGTAGGTGTGAACCGGTTCGTCAACGTCAATTTGGGCGGGGCAACTTATATTGTCCCGCCCGATTTTTTGAAGGCCATCTTTTTTGAACGCGGCTATTCGGTTTCGGGCTGACGGTTTCCGCCCTCGTCTTTGATCCAGACCGTCTTGATATTGACGAACTCGCGTATGCCATATGCGCTCAACTCGCGCCCGTAGCCTGACTGCTTGACGCCGCCGAAAGGCAAGCGCGGGTCTGACGCAACCATGGCGTTTATGAAGACCTGCCCGGCTTCGATCTCTTCGATAAAACGCCTCTGCTCGCGAGGGTCGTTGGTCCACGCGCTGCTGCCCAGGCCAAATCTCGTATCGTTTGCAAGGTGGATGGCTTCGTCTATGTCACGCGCGCGAAAGACGCTGGCTACGGGGCCGAATAGTTCTTCGTTGTAAGCGGGCGACCCCTCCGGTATGTCGGTCAGAACGGTGGGCGCGTAGTAGTTCCCCCGGCGTTCGAGCGCGCGCCCGCCGGTCAAAAGCTTTGCGCCCGCCTCGATTGTCTTCTGCACCTGCTCGGCGAGGTCCGACAAAATATCGGGAGTTGCGAGCGGCCCTATGTCTGTCGCTTCGTCCATCGGGTCTCCGACTTTCAAAGCCTGCATCCCGGCGACAAATTGATTCTCGAATTCCTCGGCGATCTCGTCGGCGATTATAAATCGCTTGGCCGCTATGCACGACTGGCCGTTGTTGATCGTGCGAGCTTTGACGGCGGTCTTGATCGCGGCTTCAAGATTGGCGCTCGGCATGACGATAAACGGGTCGCTGCCGCCTAGCTCAAGCACGCTCTTTTTGATCCGCTTGCCCGCGAGCTCGGCGACTGAGCGTCCGGCCGCTTCGCTTCCGGTGAGAGTCGCGGCCACGACGCGGGGGTCGTCAAGCACTCGCTCGACTTTGTCCGAGCCTACGAGCAATGTTTGAAACGCGCCTTCGGGAAACCCTGCCCGCCGGAAAATATCTTCGATGGCGAGCGCGCACTGGGGCACGTTCGAGGCGTGTTTGAGAAGTCCTGTGTTGCCGGCCATCAGCGCCGGCGCGGCGAATCTGAAGACCTGCCAGAAGGGAAAATTCCACGGCATCACCGCAAGCACAGTGCCGAGCGGTTGGTATGTGACAAAGCTTTCGGTAGCGTCTGTTTCGACGGGCTCGTCTGCCAGAAACCCTTCTGCTCTTTCGGCGTAATATCGACACGCGGTCGCGCATTTCACCGCTTCGTCAGTCGCGGACCTGAGCGGCTTTCCCATCTCCGTGGTCATCAGGCGGGCGAACTCTCGCTTTTCGCGTTCGAGAATTTCAGCCGCGCGCAGCATATACTCGGCACGCTCGGCAAACGTCGTCCGCCGGTAACTGCGAAACGCCTTGAAGGCTTTCTCTATCTTCGCGTCGATCTCAGAATCGGTGAGGGGCTCGAACGACTTGAGCGTTTCGCCGGTTGCGGGGTTGATCGTGGCAATAGCCATACGGGTTTAACCATCCATTCGATCTGAACTATCGCTCCACCTGAAAAGCTTACCATACAAGCTTTTTGCCCGCCCGCGCGTTTGGTAGGATGAGCATTATGCCGAAAGCCATAGACATGCACGTCCACCTGCCCACGGCCAGCTTTCTTGACGGGGCCATAAGGAAATACCGCATAGCCGCCGAACAGTTCTTCCGAACGAACGTGCCGGTGCGCGAGATGGATGAAGTGGCGCGGCACTATGAAGAACTGGACCTGCTTGGGGTGCTGCTGGCGTGGGACGCAGAGACCGCTACGGGACTGCCGCCGCTTACAAACGACGAGGTAGCCGACATCGTCAAAAAATACCCGCGCCAGTTTATAGGGTTCGCCTGCGTCGATCCGTGGAAAGGCGAGCGCGCCATCGACGAGATTGAGCGCGCGATCACAGAGCTTGGCCTGCGCGGCGCGAAGTTCCACCCCGGCGTCCAGGCATTCTACCCGAACGATGAGCAGTTCTATCCGCTCTATGAAAAGATCGCTGCGCTCGGCGTGCCCGCGCTCTTTCACACAGGGACGAACGGGCTTGGAGCGGGCCAGCCCGGCGGCATGGGGATCAAGATGGACTACACGCGGCCTGTTTATCTCGACACCGTGGCGGCGGATTTCCCCGAGCTTACAATCATTGGCGCGCACCCGGCCTGGCCCTGGCACGAAGAGATGCTCGCGATCATCGGTCACAAGGCCAACGTTTTTATGGACCTTTCGGGCTGGTCGCCCAGGTATATCCCCAAACAGATAATGGACGAGGCTCGCACGCGGCTTCAAGACCGCATCATGTTCGGTAGCGATTACCCGTTTATTATGCCCGAAAGATGGCTGGGCGATTTTGACAAGCTGGAAGGTTTTTCCCCTGAGGTGCGACAAAAGATACTGCACGACAACGCCGCGAGAATATTGAGCCTTTGAGAATTCTGAACTTCTGAGAACACTGAAACTATAGCTCGCAAGAAAAAAGCCTGCCGGGGCGTGTGATACCCCGGCAGGCTTCAGCTTTCAGCCGACGCTTCAATCAATGATTAAAGAGCCAGTCTTCAAAAATCTTTGCTTCTTCCTTCTTGCCGCTCCAGCGCGCGCGGTTGCGGCCCGTCAAGGCCAGCACCTCCGCGTGATGCTGGCCCGCGCGGTCGCCTATGCTGTCAAAGTAGTTATACAAAGACTTGATCCGCTCTATAGACTCGCGTGCGGCCTCGACCGATTTGAAGCTCAAGGCGTTTCGGAAGTGGCGGCTGTATGTGTTCTGATCGCGGGCGGTCGTCGTGTATAGATCGAAGTACCCGTGAATCAGCCCCGCGTCTTGTAAAACGCTTGCCACATAGCTGGGGCGCGTCTTCACTGTCCGGGCAAGCTCCATGATGGATGTTGTTCCGGCGTGGTAGTGCTCGATGATCGCGCGCTTCTTCGAGTCTCTTCGCGGGGAGACTTTTCTGCGTCGAACGCGCGGCGTCTCTTCGCTTGAAAGACCGGCAAGCGGAGCCATCACCGACTGATCAAAGATAAATTCTTGTTCCTGCATGTCTAACCTCCAAACTGCGTGCGGCCCGCGAGCTGCGCGAGACCGCTACCCCGCGTGACGCGTCTCGGCCGCGTCTTCGCTCCTATTCTTCAGATAATCGATAAAGGCGCTGGCCGCGCGGCGCGAAAGCTCTTCGGGGCGGCACTTGACCACTTCGAGGCAAACGGCTTCGGCGTTGATCCTCTGCGCGTTTGCGATGGCGCGGATGGCGACCAGTTGCTTGGGCGTCACCAGATCGGCCATGGTCTTTGCCACAGGGTCGCTCGGAAAACCTGTCCCGTTCGCGCTCTGCGCTGGCTTTTGCGGCGAGGACGCTTCATCTTCTCTGCGATAAAGCTCGCGCGCTACGCCGAACTTCACCGCCGCGCGCTTGAGCGCGTCGTGCTCGGCTTTCTTGATCCCTTTTTCGTCGTAAGCAGACCCGGTGCCTACGCCCTGGCGTGTCACGCCCTTTATGGTTATCGAAGCCGTGACGGCCACGAAATCTCCGATCTGTTTGATCTGGCTGACGTGGTGCGACCAGTCGGGGCATATGCGGTCGAGCAGGTCCGCGACTACGTGCCATTCGACATAATCGACTTCGTGTTCGCGCCCCGCGCGGTCCTTCCACCCGACGCGCTGGCGAATAAGCTCAGGCGAGACGGCGTGCGAAAGCTCCTTTAACACCCCCGCAAACGGCACGGCGATGACGTTCGAGTTGCCTTCGATCTCCAGATCGCTCTCGCCGCCCGAAAGCGTGTCACCAGCTTCCATCACTTCCTCGCCGCCTGTGAATTCGGCGGGCGGCTCAAGATGAAACTTCACCGCGAGAATGTGCTCGCAACGAAACCGGAGATCGGTTTCGGCGCGCTCTTCAAACTGCGGGCAGTTGCAGCGCACGCGCCCTTCTTCGTCTCGCCAGATGCGATATGTCTGCTTCTTGAGCCCAGGCGCGGCGACTGTGAACCCTTCGTAATCGCGCTCGACCATACCCATAGCCGCTATCGTCTTGGCCCTGTTTACCAACAAATTTGACTCTTCCGCTGCTGCGCTCATCTTAGATTGCTCCTTTAAGATCACCTATCGATTCGACCGAAATCTCAGAGACCGTCGCCCCGCTTTCAATAGAGGTTTCAATAGAGGGCCGTTCGAGGCTCGTCAGCTTCGCTTCAAGCTCGGTTACTCGCCTGGTCAACTGCCCCAGGCGCCGCCAGAGAGCGTCGAAGCCTTCCCAGACCTCTTCATCTTCAAAACGGGTGGACATCCTGTTTCCACTCCTTCTGCGTCGCCGTCAACTGTCCCAAGCCGCGTTGCGGCTCGCGCTCCGTTTGCGCTGCCGGCTCAAGCGTAGCTTCAACCTGCGCCGACCAGAACTCATAACCTCGCCAGGCTTCTAAATCGGCCCACTCCATATAGTTAGCTGTCTGGCTCCTGTCCATATCTCTACCTCTATTACGTGCCCGCTCACTCGTATGTTTCATACGTGAAACATTGTACCATCATGAGCCTGGTGTTTCAAGTATAAAATAGAGTGTTGCAAGTAATACGCTGTTTGTGTTATACACAAGTGTAGGATAGAAGGAGGTCCTCGCTCCTATGGGAGAAGCGACATTAAACATTGTAGAGCTGGGTGAATACGTAAAGCGCAAGCGACAGGAAGAGAAGTTATCCTTGCGGCAGGTGGCGACGAACATCAACGTGAGCGCGTCGACGCTTTCGCGTATAGAGAACGGGATCGGGACGCCTGACAGCCCGACGCTCGCGCGTCTGGCGGCGTGGCTTGGGATACCGCTCGAACGGCTGATGAAGGGGTCATCGCTTTTAGGCGAAGCGGGAGAGGGCGTGGCGGATTCGTTTGCGGAGCCTGTAATATACTTCCCGACCGAATCGACGCCGAATATCGTCGAAGCGCATCTGCGGGCGGATAAGAACTTAAAGCCCGAAATGGCGAAAGCTCTGGCTGAGCTTTTCCGTGTCGCCTACAGCCAGTTCTCCGGCACGCAGACAGACCAAAATGGATAAGGACGTAAGGAAGCAGTCTCGACCAATCGATGACCTACTGCCTCCGACAGCCAAGCGCAGGGTCTACGAGCGCATTGCGCTCAAGATACGCGAGTTTGCAGGCACGCCCGTAGACCAGCCTCTTAACCCCTGGAAGCTCGCGCCGTTCGTGAAGATACGCGTGATGGATCTTCGTGACATTGCGGGGCTTACGGATGAGACGAGAAGGCTCC
This sequence comes from uncultured Clostridia bacterium, assembly GCA_964615905.1. GTDB lineage: Bacteria > Acidobacteriota > Blastocatellia > UBA7656 > UBA7656 > DATLMR01. The sequence goes on along the minus strand of CAZTUB010000003.1, from coordinate 157,356 downwards.
TGCTTGGCGATAACGGCAAAAGCTGGTCCGGGGGCGCTACCCGCCCGCTGCCTGACGGGTCACGCCTCGTCTTTTTAAACCCGAATCATACGAGGGAGCGGCAGGCCGCCACGCTTATGGAAGAGATATGTCACGTCATCCTGGGACACTCGCCCACGCGGCTCATGCTCAGGGAGGAGGCCGAGACGTCCGTCCACTTCCGCAACTTTGATGAGAACCAGGAAGAGGTCGCCTACGCGGTTGGCGCAGCCGCATTGATCCCCTATTTTTCGTTAAAGCACGCCGTTCAGGCGGCGCTTCCCGCCGACCGTATCGCTCGCCGCTTCGGGGTGAGCCGCGAGCTTGTTCAATACCGCATCAAGGTCTGCCGTTTGTGGGCGGAGTACAAACAGAGACAGGAGCAGGCCGGTTAATACCGCTGCCTGTCGTCTCGGTCCGGCCCGGTCAAAGCATTCAAGCTTTCATCTTCAAAATCTTTACACTCTGTATACATATTCTAGACAGGTCGCAGTGAATTCAATATAATGACCCTACCCCTTAGGTTGGACTGCTTTAGCTGGAAGGGAGCGGAAAGTGGACAACCTGTATTGGAACCGTCTGGCGAGCGAGCGACGGGTGGATTTGCCGGAAGTCGGAATATTTGAAGTTCGATATTTTGATCGCAAGATCGAGGACCGGCGCGGGTTATCAAGCCGGTCGGAGGTTGCGGACTTGTTCAAGCTCGCGAGTCTTATTCTTTCGGGGGAGAGAAATGTCTTCCCATCCAAGGTATCTTATCCTACTCTCTTTTTGCATCCCACTTTAAGTCAGCAGGCTGGCCACTTTGCGTGCGCCGTTTATGAGCTCCCACAGGGCTGATTGCTTTCCTTAAAACCTGCGGTTGCCCTGAGTGCTAATTGAGAGGAACTCTAACAGTGACGGAAAAGATTCTTGTTGTCGATGACAGTGACGATACGCGCGAAATGATGGCCAAGCTGCTGGAGCTGGAAGCTTTCAAGGTCATCACAGCCGAAGATGGCCGCGTCGGGTTGCGGCTGGCCGAAGATGAACAGCCTGACCTTATAATTACGGACATCAATATGCCCAATCTGAACGGCATAGAGATGATCAAGATTCTGCGCGAAAACCCTCAATTCGTCGCCGTGCCGATTATGGCGATAACTGCTTACGGAAGCACCGTAGCTTCGGAAGCTCTGGCGGCCGGGGCGAACCACGCGACGACAAAGCCCGTCGAGTTCGATTCGCTTATCGAAAGCATAAAGCTCTTGCTTGAAAAGCCAGGCCCAAACGGCAATTCCACGTTGTTCAAAGCTTTTGAATAAACCTGTTTAATCGACTTCAGTTCCGATTCCCTGTAAGCCTTGCCGTCGCGGCGAGGGTCAGGCGGCGCGGCGCAAGCCTCGAAAGCGCGATCATCACCTTATTCTTCCACCCTGAGATTACGCTGCTTTGTCCCGTGGCGAGCGCGGCGAGCGCGGATTCTACCACCTCATCTGCGCTTTGCATCATCGCTTCGGGCGGGCGCGCCTTCACAGAAGCCGCGTCAAAGAATTCTGTCCTCGTAGCGCCGGGGCAAACGGCAAGCACAGTTACGCCTCGCTCTTTGCACTCGACCCACAGCGCTTCTGAAAAGTTGAGCACGAACGCCTTGGTCGCCGCGTAAGTGGCCATGAAGGGGAGGGGTTGAAACCCTGCCGTTGATGCCACGTTGATTATCGCGCCCGATTGACGCGAGAGCATATCGCCCAGATACCTGTGCGTGAGGTCGACCAGCGCGATGATGTTCAGATGTATCATCTGAAGCTCGCGCTCAACGGGCAGCTCGCAAAATTCCCCGAACGATCCAAACCCCGCATTGTTGATAAGCAGATCGACTTTGACACGCCGTTCGGTTGTTTCGTGATAGAGTCGGCTGCCCGCGCCGCCGGCCGACAGGTCGAGCGCAAAATAGTCTGCGCGCACGCCGTGGCTGCTTTGAAGCTGGCTGGCCAGCGAGCGCAATCTCTCTTCTGTTCTCGCGACGAGAAACAGGTTTGCGCCACGGGCGGCGAGCTTGCGGGCAAAGGCTTCTCCGATGCCTGTGGACGCGCCGGTTATCAGGGCGGTCCGGTTGCGGAACTCTTTCATGATAGGGCGATGCTATAAGCTAAGCCCGCGCGAGTCAATCAAGAGGGCATGAAAAAGAGCGGGTCGCTTGCGTATTCAAGCGACCCGCTCTTTTCCGGTTTGCCGATTTTGGCCGTTGGGTGCTACTTGATCTGACTGAGCACCTGGTTGAGCGCTTCTTGAGAGACGCTGCCGGTGATCCTTACGTCAACGCCGTTGCCTTCGACCTTCAACGTATCGAGCATCCCGGCCAGTTGCGACATCTTCGGGTCCTGTGAAGCTCCGATGAACCCTTTCACCATACCGAGAAGGGTGTTGAGCTGGTCGGCTATCGCTTTGGCATGCTCTGCTGTATCGTTGCGCAGAGTCGCCACAAGCTCAACCCCTGCTGCCACGTCCACGGCTCCGAATATCATATTGATCGAAGAGAAGTCGGGAAGTGGAAGGCCGCTGCTCTGGAAGCTCTTCATCATGCCGGGCGGGGGGTCGAGGGCAAAGCGGATGGCCGCCCCAGGGTTTTCGGCTATTGCCGACGCGAGCTTGGCATTTTGCGCGACAGACCTTCCGCCTGCTCGCGTATCGAGCGAAGCGCGGACGCCGCCGACTGAGCCGAGCACTACCGTGTTTGAGTCAATAAAAGCGAAGGTTGCGCCGTCGTTCCCAGTCTGCGCGCCCGGTTTTGCGGGGGCCGTGCTAACGCCTACAACGTTGTAAATGTCAAAGGACTTGTATTTCTCGCTCGTCAGCTTGACCTTCTGATTTGTGCGCAAGCGAGCGAGCAGGTTCTCCTGGTTGAACGAGCCGGAAATGGCTCCTGTGATGTCTTTCGAGCCCGCGGAAGGGAAGACCACTGCGACCGTGCGGATGTCGGAGAGGCTGACGCCCAGGTCTGAAATCTCGCTGTGCGCCTTGTCGAGCGCCTCCTTAACCTTCTGCTGCGACGAGAAGGCCGCCCACAGGTTGCTTGTGGTCACTCTCTGGACATCGATTACTGCAACGCCGCTGCCGTCAGGCAGTAGCTGTAACAGCTCGGTTCCTGCCTGCGCACTGGCGCGAGGAGCCGTCCAGTTAAAGGCTACGCTCGCGACAATCGCCAGCAGTATGGCTACAAAAGCGGTTCTCTTCATCATTACTCCTTTTTGTTTGCTCTGGCTGTCAATCTCTATTAACGCTCCGGCGCCGGTAATCGTGTGATAATCGACAATCTAATTATAAGCCCGAAACCGGTCTGAGTGTAACTAGTCTTTTCAAATTCAATTACTACAACGATGATCGAAGGCCGGAGGTTTACCCTGTCACAACTTTTTTTGGCCGCCTTCGAGCCCCGTCATTCGATTATACGCAGCCGGGGCGCGAGAGAGTGCAGCAACTTTTTATTTCGCCGCCCCGTCGATGTATAATCACCTGGTTTGATACGAAACCAGCCGGGAGGGCGAAGTGATACAGACTATAGGCGTAATAGGATCGGGGACCATGGGCAACGGCATCGCGCAGGTGGCGGCGCGCGCAGAGATTGCGGTCGTCATGTGCGACATCTCGGAGGACTTCCTCAGTCGCGGGATTGCCTCCATTGATAAGAGCCTTCAGCGCGACGTCGATAAAGAACGATTGACCTCGGACGCGAAACGGGAAATAATCTCGCGCATCAGGCCGACGATCAGCGTAGAAGAACTCGGCGGCGTAGATTTCGTCGTCGAAGCTGTGAGCGAAGACCTTGCGGTGAAGTCCGATCTGTTCCGGCAGCTCGACCGTGTCACAAGGCCGGAGGTCATACTGGCGAGCAACACAAGCTCGATCTCGATCACGAAGCTTGCCTCGGTCACCACTCGCGCAGACAGATTTATCGGGATGCATTTTATGAACCCCGTCCCGGTCATGAAGCTGGTGGAGATCATTCGCGGCATAGCTACGTCGGATGAAACATACGCAGCTACGCGCGGGCTTACAGAGCGGCTCGGAAAGATTCCCGTAGAGGTGAACGACGCCCCCGGCTTTGTGTCGAACAGGGTTCTGATGCCGATGATTAACGAGGCGGTCTTTGCGCTTTATGAAGGCGTCGGCACGGCCGAATCGATTGACCAGATAATGAAGCTCGGCATGAACCATCCGATGGGCCCGTTACAGCTCGCGGATTTTATCGGGCTGGATGTTTGCCTGGCGATAATGAATGTGCTATATGATGGATTTAACGACTCGAAATACCGGCCTTGCCCATTGCTAAAGAAGTACGTTGACGCCGGGTGGCTCGGCCGGAAAACGGGAAAAGGCTTTTATGAATATTAAAAGCAGCTTATGAATATTAAAAAGGTTTAACGAAAAGCAAAGTAGTTGTAGAATTGCACCCGGATAAAGCAGCCGGGTTGAAAGCGCCCTTTAACGCAGGTTCATAAAACCAGACAGGTGGCCCGACGGACATGATATTTTGCCAACAATGCACTCATGCCAACTCATACAATCGTGATACCTGCTCGGAGTGCGGGACGCGGTTGATGGTCATCACAAACACCCCGACGGCTGCCGCATACGGCGGGGTCGAGAGCTTGATCCGGCCGACGATTGAAGAGCACCTGCTTGAACGAATCAGCGCGCTCGAATCTTCCCTGCAGCGCGCGCACGACCGGCTTGAGCTTATGCTCGACCTTGTTCACCGCCAGGCGACGAGCGGGCTGTACGACCACGCCATGCTTGACGCGCTGGTCGAACACCTCTCCGAGCGCGGGGCGGTCGAAGGCGGTACACTTGAAACGCTCTGGCGCGACCGCATAGCCGAGCATTACGAAGAGGCGAGCGAGCAGGAGGAGTTCGATCACAGGCTTGAGCGGATGATCTCAGCGTTTCGCGGCGAGAATCTCGACCTCTTCTCGCGCTTGCTCGACACGGGGTCGGAACTCTTTCTGGCGGGCAATTCAAAGCGCGGTATTCGCTACTTTGAGAAAGCGTTTGTGCTCGACCCGTCGAACGCCGCGCTCGCTTATTTTATCGGCGAGCATTTCTTCAGGGTCAACAAGCCCGTGCTTGCGCGCGTCTACCTTGAGCGCGCCGTCGAGCACGAGCCGGCCGATTACCTTGCGCTGCTGATGCTCGGCGTCATCTGCGGCGACGACGGCGACCTGGACCCCGCAAAGAATTATCTGAATTACGCGCTCAAGATAGAGAAGAACTCTTTCACCGCGCATTACGGGCTGGGGCGCATACTTGTGAGCGAAGGAAAGCTGCGCGAGGCCATCGCTCATTTGAAGCGCGCGCTCACGATCAAGCCGACGCCTGAGATGTACTACCTCGTCGGTCGCGCATACCTCGAAGACGGGCGCACAGACGTCGCCGTGCGCCACCTGCGCCGCTGCGTCGAGCTCGATCCGAAATTCGACGCGGCGCTTTATCATCTCGGCTTGATCTATCTGAGACAGGAGAACCTTCTGCTTGCGCAGGAGCATTTCCGCGCCGCTTACGAGATAAACCCGCGCGAGTCTCGTTACCGAGTCGCTTTGCGTGCGCGCAAGGCCGGTCGTCTCGCGCCGCTGCCCGTCTTTGGCCGCGCCGCCGTCTCAAGTCGCAAGGTCGTCACGAGCGGCGACGAGCGGCTGGTCGAGCTTTTGCGCAGCGATATGCTCGATTCGCACGCTTCGGCCGAAGTAAGAAAAGGTCAGAAGCGAGGGTGATCCGAAGGCGGAAAGTTTAGAGAAGCTGAAAATTTTAGAGAAGCTAAAAGGCAAGAGCGAGTCATTTCCGCTCTTGCCTTTTGGTTTTAGCCGCGCATCACGTGGCCTGCGGTTCTCAATGGGCGGTTGCGCTCTCGTGCGACCGGTTGCCGTTGGGCAATATTTCAACGCTACGCGACGCAGTGTTAAAAGCCGCGCTCGTGTCTTTTGTCAGGCTGTAAGTATCAAACCCAAACGAGTCAAGGTATGTTGCCAGGTCGTCGCTCGATGAAAGGTACAGAACGGGTTTATGCCCAAAATAATCTGTAATCTCAAGGAGCCGCTCGATGACCTCGATGGGGGAGAAGGTTCTTGCTGGGTCCCGGAAGCTAGCCATCTCAAACTCCTTTCACTCGATTAGTACGAAACAGCTTCTCAATTAGTTTTGAGGGCTGCCCTTCTATGATGCAGCAAATATCGGTCCGGTTGTCATATTTCAACTACAACCGCTCCCAAATTGAGAACGAAGCTTGTGGAAAGACCTTGCGATGCTTGTTGCCGCGCGGTCTGTCCTGGGCGGTGGGGGCTTGGAATTCGAGAGGCCGATGGCGTCCACCGGCCCTTCACAGCAAGGCAATTATTATGAAGGCTCAGTTTAATCAGCCGCCTTCGTCGTCGTGGGGCTTGGTGTGGTCGATGAAGCTGCGAGGTCGGGTTTCTTTTCGGGTTTTTTATCCGGGCTCTTAGACTTGCCCGAATAATCGGTCACGTACCACCCAGAGCCTTTCAATTGAAAGCTTGTGCGCGATGTTATCTTCTCCATCTTGCCCTTGCACTGCTGGCATCTTTTAAGCGGGGCATCTCCGACCTTCTGTATTATTTCGACGTGGGAGCCGCATTTTCCGCAAACATACTCATAAATAGGCATACACTTGCGACACCTCCGATAAAAATCGATCCGGCATCAATATAGTAACACGCCGACCATGCGGCTACAAGACAAGCCTCATGGCCGCGCTTACCGGCGATTGCTTGCCATCTGGTTAAAGGTGCGCTCGATGGAGGCTTCTGCACCGCCGTTCCAGGACGGAAAATTCTTTTCGTGGCGTGGCGCAAGCTCCGCCTTGACATCCTTCTTCGCCTGGTCGAGCGTCTTGCCTTCGGCAATCGCGCGGCGGACCGCCGGTATCAGGTCATCCAAAAACGCCCGCAGCATCTGTAGCCGCTCTTTTCCTTGCTGGACATCGCCGTGGCCCGGAATGTTCTGCGTGTAGTCGAGCTTTTCGACACCGGCAAGCGTCGCGCTCCACTCGGACGGGTAAGCGTCCCGCATAAACGGGATCGAATTCGTAAGCAGGTCGCCCGTTACCAGGACTTTCTCTTTCGGGAGAAAGATCACCACGTCGCCTTCTGTGTGGCCGCGCCCGAAATAGAGTACGCGCACTTCGCGGTCACCCGCGTGCAGCGTCATCGAGCGGTCGAGCGTCAGCGTCGGCAGCGCGACCTCAAGATTCTCTATCTCTTTGATTAACGCCTGCCCCTGCGCTATCTGGTTCTCAAGGCGACGTTTCTGCTCGTCTGTCATGGGTCGCCCGTCCACTTTCCCGCTCTCAAGCTGTCGTTTTGCGTCGGCGACCTGTTTTGGCAAGGCGAGCTTTTGATCTTTGATAAAGGGCATCTCGAGCGCGATGATGTCGCGGCGCGTGTTGACGTGCGAGATTATGTCTATGGCCCCGGGAAAGGCTGAAGAGTAGGTCGAGTTCCCCTGCACGTGGTCGGGGTGCCAGTGCGTGTTGACCAGATACCGTACGGGCTTATTCCCGGTCAGGGCGGCGATCAGCCGCGAAGCCTCGCGGGCGGCCGAAGGCGAAAGATGAGAGTCTACGACCATAACTTTGTCGCCAAGCTCTATGACCGCAGCGTTCGAGACTGCAAGCGAAGGCGTGGCCGGTTTTACCACCAGGGCCCATACGCCTGCGGTGACAGGCTTGACCGTAAAGAACGTCGAGCTTAATTGATCTGCCGGTTGTTGCCCGAAGGCAGACGGCGACAGCGGAAAGAGCGGTAAAAAGAGCAGGGCTGCCGTCATCATCGCGGCCCCAACCAGTCTGAAACGGTGAGAGGTCATAGAGATTCTCCTCTGTCAACAATCCCGGCGAATTTTCAAAGGTGCTTTCGCAGGTAGTTTATGATGAGATAACCGTCGTAATACTTGAACGGAAACTTTCCCATCGTGTAATGGCCCCAAGGGACAAGCGCGCGGTCGAACTTGACGCTGTGCCGGTCGCACTCTTCAAACAAGAGGTTTGATAGCTCCGGCGTGAACGACAAATCGTAGCGCGCAGAGATAAAAAGGCCGCGCCGCGACTCTCCCGCCAGCCGGTTTATGTACGAGTTCGGGCTGATGGCAAGCCAGGCCTGGCGCACCTCTTCACGAGTCACGGCGGGCTCAAGCCCCCGGCGAACGTGCGCGGTGCTGATGCCTTCCCACACGACATCGCCGAAATAGCTCGACACGTGGTTGAAAGCGGCGGCCTTTAATCGCTCGTCGTGTATGAAAGTGAGAAAGCCTATGCAAGAGCCTATGCTTGTGCCTACAAGGCCGATGCGGTCATACCCCTGAGCGATGAGCCAGTCCACGGCGGCTCGCGCTTCCTGCACAGCCTGACGGCACGCCTGGAGCGTGCGCCCAAGGTTTGCGCTCACCATGTACTCTGCCCGCACGAACCCAGGCAGCAACCGGCGGTCGTGGTAAGGCATGCTAAGCCGCAGGGCCGCGAGCCCTGCGCGGTTGAGCAGCCTGCACAGCGCCACATAGCTTTCGCTGTCGGCATTCCAATGAGGCAGCACGACGACCGCCCGCCCGCGAGCGCGTTTTACGTCTTCGGCCATAGAGGTGGTCGCCACAGGCGGCCCGCCTTGTTTATCCGGCACAGGGAAATAGCGCCCGTAGACCGTGTTGTTCGTTTCATAAGGCGTCTGGACGGGGCTGGTAAAGGTCAGCCAGTGGCCGTCGAACGAGTAATCTTCCACAGGGCTGTGCTGAAAGAATACGTGGCTTTCGGCAATGGCCTGCTTGTTGAACTCGAAAAGCAGCTGCCGCGCCTTCTCCGCGTCCTGGATCGTATGAGTGCCTTTTGCATGCCCGTTTAAAAATTCCAGCCCCCAGTCAAAAGGCCAGACCTTGCGGTTGTTGTCTCTTCTTGAAAGCTTGCGTTCCCAGCCGTGAAATATTCGCTTAAACATAGATGAAATCAGCCCAAAAGTGAAAATTACATTTTAGGGAAGCCCCGCGCCTAGCTCAAGAAAAACTTGCCCCGCACAGGATGGTCGAGCCGCGCCAGTTAAGCCGAATTCTCCGCGACGGCCAGATGGTTATGAAGATTTCATCGATTTCATGAAAAATTTACAAAAAGAGTGCCTGAATTTCTGCCTTTCTTGCGTCTATAGAGACAGGGGAAACTATTATGGAAGAGAAGAAAGACCCCAGACCCGATGGCCGCCCGCTTGCAATCTGTATAAATGATTGCGAGATAGATTATGGACAGAAGGGCCCTGAGCTAGCCCGCGTATGCTTTCGCCTCGGCTGCGCGTTTGCTGAGATGCGGTGGGGGAGCGGCGAGGCCGACCCGCGCGCCGGTATGAGATTCCTGCCCGTGCTGCCTTCAAAAATACTTACAGAGAAATGGCAGAACTGAGCCGGGCCTGCCTTGATCGGGTCTCTATTCCTGTTTGAAAGAGACGAGGGTCCGGTCTGCCTGGTGCACGCGATCAAAGAACGCCTTGACGGTCGCGTACTGGTCGACGTTCAAAAAGATGGCGTTCACCATCAAGCGCCGCTCATAGATCAGGCGGTTCTTCTCCTGCGAGAAACTTGCGCGGTAACTGGCCGCGCCTATGTCAAGTTCCACGGCTGCTGGTAACTGCTCGACCGTGAAGCCTTCCGGTACTGTTATTACCATACGCTCGCTTTCCGACCAGGGGTAGCGAAAGTATATATTGTTTGAACGGCGCGGGGCGACAAACAGGCTTTCATCGCGCGTGGTCAAAAGCGCCGGCCGCATCAATAATCTTCGACCGGCGCGCTCGGCAAATTGCGGGACCGAGAAGCTATAGGCCGCACCCGCCTGAGCGTTCGCCGACGTAAGGTTCGAGATCGTAATCGAAGACTCTTCGACGAGCGCAGTCGGCAGCAACTCCTTGAGCTCAGCCGCGATGCGTTTGCGTTGCCCATCCGAGGTAAGGCCTGCGAGCTCGCTGCGAAATTCGAGGCCGCGCTGGCCCGCGAGCTTTGACTCGGCCCGCGCGTCGACCCGCCCGTCCGAAGATAACGTCACCGACAGGTTTTTAT
>CAZTUB010000003.1:0-147251 GCA_964615905.1 uncultured Clostridia bacterium | reverse complement strand
TGCGAGTCGCGCTTACCGTAAACAAGCGCCGTGACCGCCTCTTTCTCCCACGAGAGCATGCCCTGCGGGCAGTAGACGGTGCCCGGATCGTAGAACTGGACCGAGCCGTCAGGCGCGACAAGCGCGGTGACCTCGCTGTTTAGTTGAAACGAATCGGGGAACGACTGGTGAAAGAAGCTCTCATCGCGAGTGGTAAGCTCTGCCACGCGGGCGTCAAGATTTGCCGCGCGGAGCATCGCGATAAAGAGCCTGTTGATCTCGCGCGGCGTTCCGTAGCGGCGGCGTATCGTGTCATCGGAGGTGTTGTTGCGCTTGAGCCGCGCGTCCGCCTCCGTGTCTGTCTCGCTTCTTGCGCCGACGTTCTGTATCTCGTTCTGCACGTACTCGTATATCCGCGCGATCTTATCTTTTGCGCCCTCGGTCGAAAGCGTGATCGATTCGACCACCCGCCGAATCGCGTTGCTCGGCGTCGTCTCGTAACTGGCCTGATCGTGCGCGCGCCGAGCGTAATTCCGCCAGTACTTTTCAGGGTTCGTCTCAAGCTCATCCGAATAGTAGAGCCAGCCCCAAATCTTTACCGCAAGCTCAGGCGGCATTAACGGCTCGCGGCGAAACGGCGGGATGTTCCCGGCCTTGATGTCGTAAGTGCCGTCCCATACTGGTGCGTACAGCTTCGGGTCCTGCGCGTTGAACGTGACCCACCGCACGTCCAGCCTTGTGACGGGCGGCGGCTGTATGCGGTAATGCAGCTCTTTGGTGAAAAGCTCTGATTGAAGATCGAGCGCGAAGTAGCGGAAGCCTTTCGGGTAGAGCTGGCGGTAACGGTACTCGATGATCGAGCCGCTTTCGACCGCGGGCATAGAGAAGACCTTTGCTCGCCACACGCCGCGACTGGTCTTTACGATAAGCCTGTCAAAGATGTCGCGGTTATCGACATCGACAAAGCTGCCGTCGGGCCTGATCGTCCTCGCCTTGACTTCCGTTATCTTCCCAAGCTCTTCCCTGTAGGGAAGCTGCACGTCGCCGTAACGACGACCGCCGTCGGTGAAGATCTTTATACGTATGTAGACGCTGAGGCTCGTGCCTTGAGGGGTGCTGTCGTCCAGCTCGCCTTCGCGAAAGAGCATCGCCGCGTCCGCTTCCGAATCGCCGATATCGGTCGCCGTCAGTTTCAAGTCTTGCTGGGTGACGGGCCGCCAGTTCGGCGCGGCGCTCGCTTTGCCCGCCAGCAGGAACAGGCCAGGCAGGATTAGCGATGCTACGAGCGAGACGTGAAAGCGGAGCATAACGAGACCCCTTGGCCGATGCTGACTAATGATAAGCCGTAAACCGGACGCGCAGTAAAATTGTAAGGCATCTTTCCATCGCTGTCGAAGCGAGACGATTTTACTTCGCCTCGCAAGCAGAGGCAATAGATGCGGGGCGGTAAGCGGAGGCCGAAGTGGCGAGCGTCGGCGGGCAGTGTTATTCTGAAAGCGCCGACCTCAAGCGTAGCTCGGAGAGGAGAATCTATATGACAAATCCTATGCCTGCCATTTTCTTTGGGCACGGCAACCCGATGAACGCATTACAAGATAACGCCTTCACGAGAGGCTGGCGCGCGATAGGCGATAGCCTTCCACGACCGAAAGCCGTGCTCGCCGTTTCCGCTCACTGGTATCTGCCCGCAACCCTTGTGACGGCGATGGACACGCCGCGAACCATACATGACTTTGGCGGCTTTCCGCGAGAGTTGTACGAGATCACTTACCCTGCGCCCGGCTCGCCTGAGCTTGCCAGCCGCGTCGAAGAATTGCTCGCGCCGCTCGCCGTTGGGCGCGACCACGGGTGGGGACTCGATCACGGAACGTGGTCTGTGTTATGTCACGTCTTTCCCGATGCAGACATACCCGTCGTCCAACTCAGCATAGACGAAACCGAGCCGCCTCAATTTCATTACGAAACGGCCAGGCGGCTTGCGCCGTTGCGCGAAGAAGGCGTGCTCGTAATCGGCAGCGGGAATGTCGTTCACAACCTGCACTCTTATTCCTGGGGGAGGCACACGCCTGAGCCGCTGGAGTGGGCCGCGAGGTTCGATCAACACGCGCGCAAATTGATTACGGCGGGCGACGACCGCGCGCTCGTCGATTACGAGATGCTCGGAAGCGACGCGTTGCTGTCGGTCCCAACGCCTGAGCATTATCTGCCGTTGCTCTATGTGATAGCCTTGCGCAGCGAAGGCGAGCCGGTCAGCTTTCCGGTCGAAGGTTTTGATGGAGGCTCTGTCTCTATGCTCACGGTCCGGATAGGCGCTTAACTTAAAACGAATCGCTGGAGGAGACTATGAAGCGGAAGCTCGCGGCTGCGGTCCTCGTCGCAGCCTGTTGGTTTAACGGCACACTCTTTTTGACTCACGCGCAGACGGCGGGCCCGAATGTGCGATCCTACCGGCAGGCGCACGAGGCCGAGATAATAACCGAGCTGGTCGATCTTCTCTCCATCCCGAACGTCGCTTCCGACAGCGTAAACATCCGGCGCAACGCCGCGCGGCTGATAGAGATGATGAGCCGTCGCGGCATACAGTCCCGGTTGCTTGAAGGCAACGGGCCGCCGTCGGTCTTCGGCGAATTAAAGACGCCTGGCGCGACCCGGACGATTGGCTTTTACGCGCATTACGACGGCCAGCCTGTGGACGCTTCAAAGTGGGCGACGGACCCGTTCAAGCCTGCGCTCAGGGATAAACCGCTTGACCAGGGCGGGCAGGTCATCCCTCTGCCCGTGGCGGGGCAGAGCGTTAACCCCGAATCGCGGTTATACGCGCGCTCGGCGAGTGATGACAAAGCGCCGATAATCGCGCTTCTGATAGCGCTCGACGCGCTTAGGGCCGCGCGCATCCCGCTTACCACGAATCTCAAATTCTTTTTTGAAGGCGAAGAGGAAGCGGGATCGCCCAACCTCAAAGAGCTTGTTGAGCGAAACAGGGACGCGCTCTCGGCCGACGTGTGGATATGCGCGGACGGGCCTGTGCATCAGACCAGGCAGCAATCGCTCTACTTCGGCGTGCGCGGAGTGGTGACGGCGAACCTCACGGTCTACGGCCCGTCGAAAGGGCTGCACAGCGGCCACTACGGGAACTGGGCTCCGAACCCCGCGATGAGATTGGCGCAACTGCTCGCCAGCATGAAAGACGCTTCGGGACGAGTGTTGATCGAGGGGTTTTACGATGACGTAGAGCCGCTGGGGCCGGAAGAGAAGAAGGCGCTGGCGGAGATGCCTTCGGTTGACGCGGAGCTTATGCGCGAGTTCGGGTTTGCTAAACCTGACGGCGCGGGCCGCTCGCTCGCAGAGCTAATCAACGAGCCTTCGCTCAACATCGACGGATTGCGCAGCGAGTATGTGGGCGCGGAGGCCCGGACGATCATACCTTCGGAAGCGACCGCGACCGTCGATATGCGGCTTGTCAAAGGTGTCGATCCGCGCCGCCAGGTCGAGCGGTTTATCGCGCACATCAGGAAGCAAGGCTATCGGGTAGTATCAAACGAACCCGACGCCGAGACGCGGCTCAAGCACCCGCTCATCGCCCGCGTTACTTCGCGCGACGGGTACCCCGCCGTGCGCACCCCTGTTAGCCTGCCTATCGCTCAGAAGATCATCGCGGCAATAGAGAAGGCGATGGGACAAAAGCCCGTCGTCACCCCCACGCTTGGCGGGAGCGTTCCGCTCTACATCTTCGAGGCCGCAACAGGCGTTCCGCTCATAGGCCTTCCAGTAGTCAACCACGACAATAACCAGCACGCGGCGAACGAGAATCTTAGAATACAGAACCTGTGGGACGGCATAGAGGTCTTCGCGGCGGTAATGAGCATGAAATAAAGCATGAAAAGCGGCATGAAAAAAGCGCGGGGCTCAAATCGAAGCCCCGCGCCTGTGCTCTCTAAAGCGAGCCCTTCTAATTCTAGCCGTCTTACTTATTGTTCTCCCTGTACCAGGACATGCCCGTAGGCTTAGGCGTAGCGATACTCGAAATAGCGACTTCGCCTGCGGTCGGCTCCTCTCCCATACTGTACTTCGTGCCGGGGAAGAAAGGCGGAGCAAACGTTCCTCCGGCATACCGCACGTCAAAAAAGACGTCGCGGTTTGAGTAGCCTATGTTGTTTATCTTGGACTGCACGCGGCTTCCCACAAGCTTCAACTTGTCGCTTGAGCCCGGGCTGGTGCCGCTCGTATAAACGATAGACCCTTCGATCTCGCCGCTCCCGTCGTTGGTTGTATTCTTGTTAAAAGAGACAATCGCCGCGTTGATCTCCATGCTGAGCCCCGGCCCGTTGATGTAATTCTTGTTCGGCTCAAGCTCTACGTTGCCGTCGTTGGTGAAGATTCCCAGGACGTTCTTGACCGAGTCGATGCCCGACACAGGCGTTCCGTCGGAGTTGGCGACGGCGTTGGCATACTTGAGGTCGCCTGTGATCGTTATGTCGCGCTGCGCTGTAATGGTAAGCGCGGTGTCCGGCGCGATACCAGGTTTCTTAGTCGAGCCGTTGACCCCTCCCCGCAGGCTGTTAATCGACCCGTTCACGAAAAGCGACACGCCCGGCTTGGGCGTGGTCGGGTTCGATTTATCCGTAGGCACGCCCGTGTATGTGGTCTTCCTTGTGCCGCTTTCGATAGAGGTGGTGTTGGTCTGCGTGTTGACCTTGATCGTTGTGACCTTTGTGCCCTGCGTGATTATGTAATGCTGCTCGGTTCCGTTGGTGGTCAACTGTATATCCGCCGCATCGCCCTGCACGTATATGCCCGCGCCTGTGATATTGCTTCCGTCTCCCGACGATAAGTATACGCCGTTGGCTATCTTACCGCCTAAGATAGTAGGTGATAGATTCCTTTCGGTGCGCAGGTTCGCCGCGAGCGCCTCGGCCGTGACGCGGCCTGACGAGTCGATGATCGGCAGCGGGTTACCCGAAACATCTACGGGGATCTTTCCCGGCGGGTCTACGGCGGAGCCGTCTGTATTCTTGGCCGTGATTCCCGTGCCGTTTATGACCGCGTATTCCTGAGAGAAGCTGTTTTCGGGCAGCGGCACAGCGCCCGTCCTCTTGTACCCTTCCGAGCTTATGTCTATGCCTTTGATGTCAGAGTTCGGTATCGCTCGCTGGCCCTGGCTAAAGTTGCTGCTGTCGTACCTTATGTAGTTGTCTACCTGCGTGACTATGTTGCGGAACTGGACGTTTCTGCTCGATTGAAAGGCGAAATGCGTGTTGGTGTGCACGGGCCCGCTGAAGCTTCCCGCTGCCAGCGCAGACGACGCAGTGGTGTCGCCGTTATCAAAGAATGCGCCGAAGCCGGAGAAGCTGAACGCGCGGGTCGGGTTGACGCCTCCGCCGTTTGACAGATCGATTGTGGTGTTGAGCGTCCCGTTTTCTACAGCCGACGCCTGCCCCCCCGACTCGGTGGTGCCTGTGACCTGTATCGAGTACCTGATAGAGACCGTCTCTATCGCGGTCGCAGAGTTGCCGGGGCTTGTAATAAGGCTCACCGTGCCTGCCAGCTGTCGGAACGTCACGTTAAAGTCGGAGCCGTTTATGGCATGGAGCCTGTTTTTTCGGCTCGCGCTTGAAGCGAGCTGTTCGGCCCGCGAGAGAACATTTTGATAAAACTGGTGGTTCGGCTGTTTCACAGGGTCCGGCACAACTTGAACGTCGGGAAACTCACCGGCCTTTGATGCCGGGTTCTTCTTTGTGAAGCCCCCATCGCCGTACCCGGCTTGCCCGTTTGCTATCTTTTGAATCTCTTCTTCAAGCGCGGTCGCAAGCGCGCGCCGGGCAATAGAGATTCCCGCGTCCGCTGCAAAGAATGCTTGCTGGCCTATGCGCTGGCTCCTGGTTATCGTTGAATCGGTCGTTGCAGAAAAGACAACGGCCATCCCCAGCGCAAGCATGATAGACGAGATCATCAGCGCCGAGATGAGCGCCATGCCCCGCTCGCTTTCGTGTTTCTGGTTTAAAATATCTGCCATAACTCACCTATTGTTTTCAGCGCGCCTGTTATTCAATCGTGGTGTTATTCCTGTTCACAAGGTTGAGGTTGCGCGGAGTGACTTCGAACTTGTGGACCACACGCCTGTATGTACGCTCGCCGGGATCCACGTCGGGAGTCTCAGCCTCGACCGTGATGACGATAGACCGTATTTGCTTGCGCGAAGTCGGCGTATTGGAAGGCAATAGATCGCCCACCGCCCCCGGCGTCTCGGTCACCTTTTCCTCGACCGCACCCGCCGCTGTTCTCCTGGCGACGCGGTACTCTATCTGCAAATTGACAATGCCGCGCGCCACCGGGAACCAGTCTTCCAGGTTCTCTGTGCGCTCAAGCTCGTTGGTCTGCTGGTTCAACCTGTACCCGATCATACTCCCGAGCAGGGCCACGTTCGAATTGCCGTAATCAGGCTCTTCCGTGTCGAGCAGCGTGCCGAACACGCTGGGCGGGTTCGAGTAACTCGTCGGGTTATGTTCTAACTTTATGCGCTCTGTGGGGCCGTTGCCGACGGTCTGCCCGTCCCCGGTCAGGTCGAAGATCATCGCGTGCTCCTCGTCGTAGACGATATATTGCTTGTCGTCTATCTTCGAATCCCTGTAGAGCTTGTAGTTCTTATTCTCCTCGCCGACGTAGGTGAATATCTGGTTAGACCCGCTTCCGGTCGTGGTCAGCCCGTGCGGAGGCAGGAGGAAAAACTCCGAGCTGCCCGCCGCTCGCTCGTCGAGGGTAGCGACCGGCGCGAACGGGTCGCCGTTTATCATCATTATCGTGTCGGGCGCGCCATTCGCTCCGTTGGTGTAGAAGAACGGGACCATGTTCTTTGTGCCGGAAGGCAGCCCGACCCCCGCCACCTGAATGTCGCGCGTCATAAGGTCTATGACCGTGCGGACGTTCTGGTTCATATCGACGACGCCCATCTCGGTAACAAAGACCTGCTGGTTGCGGTTCGATACCGCGAAGATGACTCCCATCAGTCCCACGGTCAATAAAGCACACAGGGTGACTTCCAACATGGAAAATCCGCTCTCGCCGTTAGTTCTCATATTGCTCGCCTCCTTAATTAGAGCGAATCGTAGTCAGGGATGTCTCTTCGTTAGGGCCTCTGCCCAGGCCTGACTGCAATGAGGTAACACGGACCGACACTATGACGGTGTTCGCCAGCGTCGGGTCGTTCTCAACGCTCCAGAACCGTCTGTAGAGCGGTTCCTGCCCATCGACAGTCGGGTTGTTGATCTGGACCTCCCCGGTTTCCTCGTTGATATAGATATCGTCGAAATAATCGACGTCGCCCACGGTCAGGGTATCGTCCAGGCTGCCGCCTATCGCCAACCGCTTGTCGTCGAATTCGACCGTGGCCAGTTCCTCGATCTTTTCCTGCGCAAGCGCCGTAGTCGACGTGAACTGCTTGACGAAGCGGTTCTGACCGAGCGCAAGAGTAAACAGACTCGCAAGAAAGAGCAGGCCTACCATCGTTATGACGCTGGCGACCGATACTTCGATCAGCGTAAATCCGCTCTCGGTGTTGGCTTCATGACTCATCTCTCAACTCTCCCTTTCGTTTGCGTTGCCCTGGCTGTTCGCTTGATAACCTTCAATGGTCTTGCGTGCGATAGTCTCGCGAGCTGTTCCTCTCGCGCGAATCGACCCACGCGCCGCTTTCGGCCCTGAAGACGCTCACCCCCCCGACGCTCGACATCATGATGGCGCGGAAGTCCTCCCCGTTGCCGACGAACAGCGATATGTTCGTGCCGAAACCGACGTCAGGGAAACCACGCGAAGTGAAGTCCTGCCGATACAGCCCGTCCTGCTCCCCAAAACTCACAAGGACGTCGCTCACGCCCCCGTCGGGATCACCAATGACGTCGGGCGGGCGCTGGAAACTTATCCCTTCGGCGAGCGGTATGTAATCGACCCTGTTTACGGTCCCGTCGTCGTTAAAGACGACAGTCCCTATCTGGTTTGTCGCAAGGTCTACCGCGACCGACGCGGTGCGGTTCTCCGACATCGCCTGCACCTTTGCTCGCTTGAGCGTATCGACTATCTGGCGCGTCGCTATGTTCAACCTGTGCTGGCGCATCGCGGAGGTGATCCTCGGAGCGGCAAAGGCCATAACGATTCCCGCTATCGCGACAATGACTGTGATCTCAAGTACGGTAAAACCCACTTCCGTCTTGCTGGGCCTGCTTTTCATCGGGGCCTCCTTCAACTCTACTTTCTCCGGCGAGGTCAGACCGAATCATCGGTCGAAATGACCGACTCTTTCATCGAAGATGACGTACTGACTTGATCGCGCAGCCCGGCGCGGGGGCGGGAAACCTGTGCTCCCGTATAAAAGGTCGCGTTCTAAGCTCAAGCGCGATCAACAGGTTATTGCTAAAAATCATCATCTCGATCATCGAGTATGTCGTCTGAGTCTCGTCGCATCCCCTAAACCTGAGTGCAATCGAAGTACCACTGCGCGGGCAATATCTATGAAGGAATATCTCGATGACGAGGCTCAATCTTTTCGGATGAGGATAGCGGTTTTACTTGCCAGAATGGGTTATCTCACTCAACGGCCCGGTCTTTAAAGTTTACCTCGCGCGGCGAGAGCTTTCTTGATAAGTCATGAAAAGATAACGGTACAAAAGAACACACCATGTATAGACCGCTTCTCAGGCGGCGGGCGCGGTCGGCTATGGCTTGTAAAGGTCTTTGCGGGCGTAGAGCACAAGCGTGACGCCGGGCCGTAGCGGGTAATCAGCGACCATCTCGTAGCGATTGGCGAGCGAGGTTTCCAGCCCCGGTCCCTGTTCAGCCGAGCCGATCACAAGCGCGTCGTCCGTAGCTACGACCCGCCCGTAATAGCCGACTCTCTTGTAATCGCGCAAGTACCAGGGCAGCGGCCAGTAGTCGGGCGACATGACGGCAACCGTCGTCTCTCGCCCGGTTGCCTGTCGAGCCGCCTGCCGCTCTATCTCTTTGACAAGACCCAGCATCTCGCGCCCTGTGTGGGCGTAGACATATGCGTACGCCGCATCGTCATAGCGAAAGAAGTTTAACGAGACCATGCGGCTGGCCGATAGGCTTGCGCTAAAAATCAGGACAAGGGCAGCAAGCTTCGCGCTCCGCTCATAAATCTTGTTCACCGCATACCCGGCATTGATGGCAAGCGGGATGATAAAGTTGAGCATGAGCCAGGAAGTCTTGTAAGGCACAAGCGAGTAAGCCGTGATGATGCCCGTAAGCCAGAGGGCGGCAAAGAGCGCAAATCTATCTGATCTTTTACGACCGGCTGTTTCACCGTTCGCCGCTTTGTCCGCCGCTTTATAGATCGCGGCCTTAAAGATTGCTACGGCCGCACCTGTCGCGGCCAGCACGACCAGCGGCGCTTCCTCCGTGAAAAGCCATTCGAGATACCTGTACCAGGGGCGGACGTGTTGCTCTGACCCTGTTCGCGCCCAGAACTCAAAAGATTTGAAGGCATCCGCCACGCCTTGAAAGTGCGTGAATAGCGAGGAGTAAAAAAGGACGAAGACGGTTGCGAATACCAGGACCGAAACGAGCGCGTAGAAGACGGGCCGCTCAGGCTCGCGCGCGCGTATGGATTCACCCCGACGCCGCCACGCCGCGCAGAGCCTGACAAACAGAAAAGCCAGCCCTAGCACCCCCACGGAGATAAAGGCCGTCTCTTTGGTGGCAAAAAGAAGCGCGGCCGCGCTTGCCGCAAGCGCGAGGTAAGCCACCCGCTTTGTCTCTAAAAAGTAGAGCGCGGCTACGACCAGTCCGAGCGTGAAGAAGAGAAAGAGCGACTCGTGTATAAAGTAGCGCGAGAGGTAGACGGCCCCGGGCGACACCGCCAGAAGCGACGCGGCGGCGAGCGAGCCTGTCGAGCCGAGATATTTTCTGAGCGCGAGCACAAGCCAGATTGTGCCGATGCCGAACAACGCCGTCGTCAACCGGATGGAGAAAGCGCTCAGACCGAAAAGCGATGTTGTGACGAGGCTGAGATAGTAGAGCGTCGGGCCGTGGTAGTTGGTCGGGTCGTACTGGTAGGCTCCCTGGTTAAAGAGCCGCGCGAGGAAGACTCCGTTTACGCCTTCGTCGTGGTGCAGCGGCTTTAACTCAAGGGCGTAAACTCTTGCGACTGCTCCGATGGCGAGCACGAGAAAGCTCGCGGCCTTCCAGCCGCGCTCGCTTCTTTTGTCAGCCGAGCGCGGGGGCGTATTTGAAATCGCTTCATCCAATCTCGCTATCGTTAGAGCAATCTATCGCCGGGATTCGGTCTCGCACACTTCGCCGATCAATCTCGCCTGTATACACTTGAGCAACTCGTCCTCAAGCGTGCCGTTTGAGGTGAGAGGGATCCAGTCGTTGCCTATCAGCCCGTCCGTCATGCCTTCGAACCTCGCATATACGCCGACCTGCGAGCTTTTCGGGGAGGCGGGGCTCAATTGAAACCTTAGCGTATACCTGCCCCTGACCCAGTTGCGAACGGTTGCCGCAGGGACTTCGCAGTAATGCTCAAGCTGGCTGCGAGTGGTGATGCCCTTTATAAAGACGACGGGCTTGCTGATAAGCGTGCACTCGCCCGTGTTGGGGTTACAGTCCTCTTTGTCGAGCGGTATCTCGCGCGTTTCGAGCAACTGTTTTGTCAGCGTCAGCACTTCGTCGCGGGCCGCGGCCAGCATCGAAGGGTTAGGCAGCGGCTTTTCGGTTTTTGGCCTGTCAAACTGTATCTGCGCCAGCGCAGGTACCGACCCTGAAAGCATCACCAGGAAGATTCCCAGGGCTTGAGTCGCGCAAAGCATCACTCTTTTGTTGCTCATTATCGAATGGTTCCTTTTTAAAATGCTGAAGTGAACGATAACAACGCCGCGCGCTTTATTCAAGGTAATGCGCCTTCAAACTTGTTGTTGCGCTGACGATGGCAACTGGATTAACCTTAATATTCGCTCGCGAAATTCTTATGACCACAAGAGCATTCAAGACGATCTCGTTTCTTATCGCGGCATGCCTGCTGGCGTGGGTGAGGCCCGCTTGCGCGCAGCAAGTCGCCGAAGCCGCCCCGAAAGCGGTTTTGCCTGTCGTTACGTATAAATTCGGTGACGTTAACAGGGGCGAAGCAATCAGCTACATCTTCGCCATAAAGAATGAAGGGACCGCTGACCTTGTCATCAAAGAGTTCACGCCAAGCTGAGGATGCGAAGTTGTTGACTCGGATAGAGTCATCCCTCCTGGTCAGGAAGGCAAAGCTCAGATCGTAGTTAATACCGCGAACCTTATTGGCCGCATCCAAAAGAACGCGACCCTGCACACGAACGACCCCGCGCGGCCAAGGATAGTCGTGAGCTTGACCGCGAATATACTGCGCAGCTTAGGCCGCCCAGGGTTGCACGTAGGCCCCGTCTTTATCGAGCCGTTTACCCAGTGGAAGATCGCAGGCATCCCAGGCCAGCGGATGCAGACAGAGATACTGATATCATCCGATAAAGAGCCTGTGAAGATAGTGCGCGTCGAAGGCGGGAAGGTGTTGAAGGCGCGCATCGAAACACTTGAGCCGGGGAAGAGATACAAACTGTTGCTTGAGGCCACGCTGCCGGAAAAGAGCCCGGGCAACATTGACCGGTTGACGGTATTTACGGACAGCGCGGCCCTTCCGTCGTTTCAGCTTAGCCTGATGTATATGGTCAGGCCGGACCAATAGGACTGGCAAAAGCGGCCCCGCGCAATTATAATCGCTTGCCTGTTCGACCCACTTTTTAGAATGAGTTTTTCAGTTTCGCAATCGACCAGACTCGCGCTCGCCTTCCTGGCTATAGCGATGGTGCTTTGCGCGCCAGCGGCGCACACCCGCGCGACCGGAAACTCTGTGCCGCCGGTCGTGGGTGCGCCCGCCCTTACGAAATCCGATCTGGATAACCCCAACCTGATCCTTTTTTCTCGCGGGCCGGTCGACACGACCGTGACGCCGGCTGTCGATGACTCGACTTTAGCGAGCGGCAACGCCGCAAGCGCTCAGGCAGCCACTTTTGGCAAGCAGTTGCGCGTCATACAGTTCGCGGGGCCGACCAGGCGGCAATGGCTCCACGGCCTCAAAGCCACCGGCGTCGAGATCATCGGTTATGTACCGAACAACGCTTATATCATCCGAGGCGGGGCGCGGGAGCTGGCCCGCGTGGCAAAGCTTGTTGGCAAGCCGCACCTCGATGCGCTCAGGCCTGTTCGATGGGCGGGTCATCTCGAACCCGTTCAAAAGCTCGACAGGGTCTTTGACGACTGGCTGAGTCGCGAAGACGCGACGGTCGACGTAGAGATACAGTTGATCGAAGGCGAAGAGACGGAGCGCGCAATTGAGCTTATAAAGAGCGTCGCGGTCGAAAGCGATCACGCGCCCGCGCGGTTCTTGAAATTTGCTGTGCTTGCGGTCACTGTACCCGCCGCCGAATTGATGAACATAGCGCGGCTTGACGAAGTCTTGTTTATCGGCCCGGCCTTTGAGCCCGTGCTGCACGACGAGCTTAGCGTACAGATCGTCGCAGGCAATCTGAACGCTGAAGGGACGGAGCCCACGGGCCCCGGCTATCTCGCCTGGCTTGCCGAGCGCGGGTTAAACTTCGAGCCTGATTTTCTTATAGATATTACCGATACCGGCATTGATAAAGGGTCAACATCGGCGTCGAGCCTACATCCTGGCTTTTTAAACGGCGAAGGGCAGAGCCGCGTACTTTACAGCTTTGACTACACGGGCGAAGCCGAGCCGAAAGATGAATCGAGTCACGGGACTTTTGTCGCCTCGCTCGTCGCGGGCGCGAACCGCAATCAGATGAAGGATGGGCAGGGATACCTCTACGGGCTCGGCGTCGACCCGACAGCACGCATAGGCGCGTCGCGGATATTTACGCTGTCAAGAACGCTCCCGCCGCGATTGGATTTGAACGGGGTCGTAACGGCGGCCAGCGCGGCGGGCGCGGCGATCTCGAACAATAGCTGGGGCAACGGCAGCAACCGCTACGATTTGACCGCGCAAAAGTATGACGCACTCGCTCGCGACGCAAACCCCGACCTGGCGGGCAACCAGGAGATGGTCTTCGTCTTTTCGGCAGGGAACAAAGGGGCGGGCGGGCATGTAAGCTCTCCGGGAACGGCCAAGAACGTGATCTCCGTAGCCGCCAGCGAGAGCTTCAGACCCGACGGTATTGACTCGTGCGACCTCGACGGCTTCGGGGCAATCGGGCCAGACGGGGCCGACAGCGCGCTCGATATTCTGAGATATTCTTCGGGAGGTCCGACCGCAGAGCTTCGCGTGAAGCCTGACATTGCCGCGCCGGGCTCTCACATATTTGGGGCCTTTACGACAGCGCCGGGCGCAATTGGCGAAGGGCTTTGCCCCGGCCTGCCGAAATTTCGCCCTCCCAACCAGCGGCTCTACACGTGGTCTTCGGGAACGAGCCTCGCCGCCCCGCACATATCCGGAGCTGCCGGGCTCGTGCGCAAATACTTTACCGCGCATAACCTGCTGGGCGACGGTCGCGCGCCGTCGCTTGCGATGACTAAAGCCTATCTGATGAACTCCGCGTCATACATGACGGGCGAGAACGCGGGCGGCGACCTCCCATCCGAACGCCAGGGAGCGGGGCTAGTCAACCTCTCTCGCTCGTTCGATGATGCAAAGCGAGCGTTGGTAGACCAGACGCACCTGTTTACGGAAAGCGGCCAGGTATTTGAGCTGCAAGGGGCGATTGCCGACAGGTCGCGCCCGCTGCGCATTACGCTCGCCTATACCGACGCGCCCGGCATGGTCTTAAGCTCGCCGCAGGTCAACAATCTCGATCTTGAAATCTCGATCAATGGTGTGACGATATATCGCGGCAATAACTTCATCAATCAGTTTTCGGTGGAAGGTGGCGAGGCCGACAACATCAACAATGTCGAGTCGATCATCCTGCCGCCGGAGGCCATCCCCGAAGGCGTCGCGGGCAACTTTACCGTCAGAGTCATCGCCGCGAATATCGCCGGAGACGGTGTGCCGGGCAACGAAAACGACCTCGATCAGGACTTCGCGCTGGTCGTCTACAACGTCACGGAGCCGGTGACCGCTCCCCCGCCGGAGAAGGTCCCTGTCATAACCGAAGTCACTTTTGTAAAGAAAGTGCTGACGATCAAAGGTCGGGAGTTTAGCTCGGCCGCGCGCGTCGAGATCAACGGCGAGTCCATCAACCACAGCTTCGAATTTGACGCGGCAACCAACTCGCTCCGTATAAAGAAGAAGGCCAAGAAGCTCAAGCTGCTAACCGCGAACGATAACCAGATAGTCGTGATCGAAGGGAATAAAAGGTCGCTCGCCTTCACGCTGACACTTCAGTGATCGGCGGATCAATCACCGCTTTTCTAAGGCCGTATGTTGTAATACCTGATCTTGCTGTTTAAGGTGGTGGTGTTCATCCCCAGGAGCTTTGCCGCGCGGGACTGGTGGCCGCCCGTGATCTCAAGCGCGCGGCGGATCAACTCTATCTGAAACCGGTTGACCTCATCATAAAAAGATATGCCGCCGGTCAGGTCCATCTGGGTCGCGAGTCGCTGGCCGCCCGCCTGCGCAGCCTTCTGCGGGTTGCGAACCTCTTCGCGCAGGTCGCCCCGCTCAATCTCTTGCCCTCGCGCGATTATCACTGCGCGCTCTATGACGTTTTCAAGCTCGCGCACATTGCCCGCCCAGTTATACGCCTCAAGCGTCGAGAGGACCTCCGGGCTGAGATGGTCGGAAATCTGCCGCCCGTTTTCGGCCGAATACTTTCTTATGAAGTGCTGCGCGAGCGGAAGTATATCTTCTTTGCGATCCCTGAGCGGCGGCAGGCTTATTTGAATTACGTTTAGCCGGTAATAGAGGTCTTCGCGGAATGAGCCTTCGTCCACGGCCTGTTTCAAATCTACGTTAGTGGCGGCGACTATACGCACGTCGACCTGGCGGCGCGTGGTATCGCCCAGAGGTGTGAAGTCGCGCTCCTGGATCACTCTGAGCAGCTTGGCCTGCGTCTCCATAGAGATATTGCCTATCTCGTCGAGAAAGATCGTGCCGCCGTCGGCGACTTCAAAGTACCCCTTCTTTGACGCCACCGCTCCGGTGAACGCGCCCCTGATGTGGCCGAACAGCTCGGATTCGAGCAGCTCCGTGGGCAGGTTTGCCGAGTTGACTGTGATAAAAGGCTTGTCGGCGCGGTTGCTTCGATTATGTATGGCGCGGGCTATAAGCTCCTTGCCCGTGCCCGATTCGCCCGTCACAAGCACAGTCGTCCGCGCGGGCGCGACCTGTTCGACAAACGAGAGTATGTCGTGCATCTTGTCGCTGCGGGCGACGATCTCTTTGCTGTCGGTCGAGCGCTTGAGCGTCTGGCGCAAGGCTCGGTGCTCTTCATCTTTTCGACGGCGGCGAATCCCGGCCGCGATCAGCTTTATGATCTCGCGGTTGTCGAAAGGCTTCTTGATGCAGTTGAAAGCGCCGCGCTGCCAGGCGGCTATCGCCGTGTCGAAAGTCGCGTAAGCGGTAATCATGAGGACGACCAGCTCGGCGTCTATCTTGAGCAGCTCTTCAAGCGTGCGAAGCCCGCCCATGCCGGGCATGGAAACGTCGAGCAGCACTATGTCATAGGGTCTCTGCTGAAACCTGTCGATCCCTTCTTCGCCTGTGCGTGCCAGATCGACCTGGTAGCCTTCTTCCGTGAGCAGGCTCTCAAGCACGTCGCGCATTACTTCCTCGTCATCCACGACGAGGATATTTCCCTTCTTTGCCATAACTGAAAATGCTAACAGCTTGCGGCCAGAATCTGCCAGCCCTTAAAGGTGACAAGTAAACGGTGACAAGTGACAAGAAAGAGGCGAGGGCCAAACCCCGCTCCGGTCTTTCTTGTCACTTGTCACTTGTCACTGTTTACTTTAAAGAGCTAGTCGCTGGCCGCCTGCAACTGGCGTGCGTGAGCGGTGGGCAGCTTGATGGTAAAGTGCGCGCCTTCGCCGGGGCGGCTCTCGACAAAGATGCGCCCGCCGTGTTCCTGGAGTATTCCGTACGAGAGCGCGAGGCCGAGGCCGGTCCCTTCGCCTATGTCTTTGGTGGTGAAGAACGGATCGTATATGCGCGCGATATTTTCGGGGGCGATGCCGAGCCCCGTGTCTCGGAAATCGACGACCAGCGATGTTTCGACCAGCCGGGACTGGATCATAAGCCGCCCGCCTTTCGGCATGGCGTCGCGCGCGTTTAGGATCAGGTTCATAAAGACCTGCTGGAGCTTGCTGGCGCTGCCTAAAACCGCCGGAAGATCCTCGCCGTAATTGCGAACTATCTCGATCTCCGTGTTGCGAAGCTGCGGCTCAAGCAGCTGGATTGTGTCGTCGAGCACCGCGTTGAGGTCGACTTCGCGGAACTGCGTATCGCCCGTTCGCGAGAAGTTCAACAGGTTGTTGACTATCCCTGACGCGCGCAGCGTCTGGACTCGAATCTTTTCAAGCAGCTTGTGTTTCGGGTCGTTGTCGGGGACCTGTTGAAGCAGCATCTGCGCGTATGAAGAGATGCCTGCGAGCGGCGTGTTGACTTCGTGAGCCACGCCTGCCGCTAGCAAGCCTATAGACGAAAGCTTTTCGCGCTGCAAAAGCTGCTGCTCAAGCTGCGCCCGCTCCGTTACGTTTTCAAAGACGACGAGCGTCCCGGTGACGACGCCGGGCGCGGCTTCAAACGGCGCGAGCGAGATGTTGAGCGTGAGCGGGCGGCCGTCCTCTGTCGTCGCGTTGTACTTGTATATGTGGCGCGCGTCGCGCATGGCCCAGCCCTGCTGCCCCGTCACGTTCTGGATGGTTTCGATCAAATCCTCGTCAAAGATGTTCGATATGCTGCGCCGCAGAGCGCGGTCGCGAGCAACGCCGAATATCTCTTCGAGCGCGCTGTTCCACGTCGTTATGCGCCCGTTGAAGTCGATCACAAGAATGCCGACGTTTACGCTTTCGATTATGCTCTCGGAGAAATCTTTGAGCCGCGCAAGCTCTTCGGCCTTCTCCTTCTCTGAGCGGTAAAGCAGGCTGTTGTCTATAGCGACCGCGACGTAGCCCGAAAGCGCGCGCAACAACTCCGTGTCTTCGCTCGTAAGCAGCGCGCCTGTCGTCGTGCGGCCCACGCCTATGATCGCGACCATGCGGTCGCGCACGACGCAGGGAACGTAGTAATACAACTCCTCTTCGGCGATTCGCTCGCCTGCGTCGGAAAACGCCTGCGGCAGGCGTGCGCTCTCTTCATCCGAAACGGCGTCGAAGAGATCGGCTTCGCTCCTGGGGAAATCCTGGGCCGATATAAAGCCCCGCCCCATCGCGCGAAGGTGAATCAACTCCTTGATCTTCGCGGGTAGGCCGACTTCTCCCTCAATCCCGGAAGCGTGCATGAGCCTGAACCCTGAAGGCGATTTCTCGTCTTCTATAAAGATGGCGACCTTGCGGACCGAAAGCATCTCGGAAAGCCTTCGCACAAGCGAATCGAGAAGATGTGGCAGCGCGGTCGTCTGCGCGAGCGTGCGGCCAAAGTCCTGTAACCCCGCTCTGAGATTATACCTCTCGCCGTAAAACCAGCGGTCCGCCCAGACCTGGAGCTTGTTTTTGATGGGCGCAAAGAGCATCGCTACCACGAGCATCCCTGCGACAACGATGACGCGTGTCTTGCCCGAATTGAGATCGGCGGTCGCCCAGATGAACTTGACCAGGTCGCTCACGCCGAGCAGCACGGCCATGTAAATTGCGCCGACCGCTGCGGTTGCCATGATGTGCACGAAGCTGCGACGCATGATTACGTCTACGTCCATCAGCCTGTAGCGCACAATCGAATACCCGAACGACAACGGTATAAGGATCAGCGGCCCGAACGCCAGCATCACTACAACCGGAGGCAGCTCGATGTTGGCAACGTAAGCGGCCACGTAGACGGCAAACAGCGGCACGGACAGGCCGAGCCCCCAGATGATCCACCGGAGCTGCTGTTTGAGAAGCGAGCCCCCGGCCTTTACGTATGTCCTTAGCAGAAGCGCGCTGCCGATGATAAAGAACAACCCGTACTGGCCGTGTTCTATCAGGCTGAGCCCGTCCCTGACCCTGTCGAAATAGAGAGGCCCGATCACGTCGGGTTTGTAATGCCAGATGATCTCGACAACTATCAGCGCAAGTGCGGGGAAGTAGAGCAGCGCGGTGACTGGCCGCGACCTGAGCGACAGCCCTCGACCCGAAGGGAAGTTGGCGCAGAAATGTAGAAAGAGCGGGGCCAGCAACACAAGCGCCCCCGCGTCTAACAGGTGCACAAGCTTATCGAGCGTGGTGAACTCGCGCGTCGAGTTATAGAAGTACACGACGAAAGAGACGAGCGACCAGGCGAAGAAGTGGTATGTCAGCGCGACGCGGCTCTGCTTGAACAGGACGAACAACCCTATGGCGAGATATACAAGCCCTATGAAAGCAAGGTAAAGCCCCCGCCCAAGATTCTGCGGGCGCGAGACGACCTTGAAGTCCCGGTCGTAAAGCGGCTTCTCGATGCCGTAAATGCCCTGCAAGAGCGGGTCTTCGTGCTCAATGGCGTAGCGCGCGTCCGCGCCCACGCCCAGCTGGTCCAGATACCGCTCAAGCGTTTCGGCCCTGTCGACGGACTCGTACTTGCCTTTGTAATAGATGTAGCGGACGAAATCGCCTTTTCTAACAGCGTTGGCGATAGGGCTGTCGGAGCTTACGGCGTGAGCCTGCACGCCGTTTTCCGTATCGACCCACTCGATTCCGTCGTCGGGGATGGGCGTGGAGTTGAGGCGGTCTTTCAGGTTTAAGACGCTGATGACGACAAGAGTCGAGGTTATCGCCAGTACGACGATAAGCTTTATCTTGCGCATCAGGTCTGTCATGACTTCTTACCTCTTATTCGCGCAAACAGGCAGGCAGCGGATTTTCTGCAACTGCTATTCCTGCGCATACACCCGCGAAAGCTATTCATAAATAAAGCTTTAGGCGCAGTTTGCGGAAGGCCCGGCCCTTTTGCCTTCCATATTTTCGGAAATCCTCCAATTTTTCGGATGCGCCGCTTAACTCTTCATCCGTAAACAGTTGCCGGATTGCGCGTGATCTCTGCCTGTGCCTGCACGCGGAGATCGGTCGCGGCGCTCCCACTTGAGCGCCGGACGCGAAAGGCTTAATAGCTGTTTAGAGAAACCGGCTGATAGGGGCATCAGCTTCTAAAACCAAAGCCGATTATTACGCTAAAACCTGAGCGACAACCCGACGCGTATAAGCCGGTGGAACCGGCTCGCGACCAGTTCCTGTCGCTCGTCGGAGACAGAAGCCTGCTGGTCGAGCAGGTTTCTGAGGTCGACCATAGCCGCCCACTGGCCCGGCAGGAACTCGACATCCGGCAGTTCCTGCGTAAACGAAACGCTCACGTTGGGGTCGTATGTAGAGATCTGATCCTGGAACGGGTCAATCGCAAAGACCGCCTGCCCCGGCGCGAGCCTCAAAACGGTCGATACCCGCGTGCCGGTGCTGACGAAGTTGGCGTCGATCTTTGCCGAGAAGATATGAAATAGACCCGTGTCAAAGAGATGTGCCGGGTCCGAGATGCCTCGCGCGTCGAGCCGCTGGCCTTCGCCGAAAGAGTAGCCGACCGCGCCTTCGACCACGTCGTTGAAGCGGCGCTTGTAGACTACGCGAACCCCGCGCGTGCGCCCGCCCAGCTCGGCGTTTTGAATGACGGGCTCGTTCCGGCTGCCGGTCAGAGGTATGGCGAGCAGCCCCAAGCCGTGACCCGAAGCCGTGTCGAGGAAGGCCATCATTTCGATTGACGACTTATCCGAAAGCGCCTGCTCGCCGCCGAACTGCAAGCGATAGCTGCGGTCGAGCACAGCCTCGCCTTCGCTTGTGCGAGCGACGGTGCGCGGCTCTGAAAAGACTATCTCGCCCGATTCGAGATTAATACTCGATTGCTGATCGACGGAAGAGCCGGGCTGAAGCCCCGCGAACAACTTTGTGTTCTGGCCCGCGTCAACCGCGACCCCGAATCTAGGAAGCAGGCTCGTCCCGGAAGCCCCTTCGGTGAAGCGCGCGAACTCAAGCCCGTAGACTACCATCACAGGCCCGGAGACCTGCCACGTATCGGTAGCCGACAGCGAGAACTGGCCAAGATTCGGGTTAGCCCCGCGCCGCGAGAAGGTGAATCTGCCGTAGCCTAACGCGACCGCGAGCCTGTGGCGGTCGTTTGCGTGCGCGGTCGTAAGCGCCTGCAACCTCTGCGGCGCTCCCTCCCCGTAACCGACCTGCCCGCTCACCACAAGATTGGCGTCCCGCCCAAGCTGCTGTGACACGGCAAAGTTAGCGCCGACGAACGAGCTGTTCGGGCTTGCGGCGCTCGCGGTGCTCTGGCTGAAAGCGTTGACCTGGCCGTGCAGGTCGGGCGCGCGTTCGGTCAAGGCGATGGTCGTATCCTCATCGGTCGCGACAGGCTCTTTTTCGCTCTCTTCGAGATGGAAGATCGAGCCGCGCCCGCGCCGCACAGAGAACTTGGGGCTTGCGCTTAGGCTGCTTTGTTCGGCGAGAGTGCCGACCTTGCGCAGAAGGATCGAATCGAAGATGGTGACCTTATTCGCTTTTACATCGGCCGCAAACTCTGCGGGCGTAAACCCGTCGGCGGCGGCTTTCACGCGATAGCGACCGGGCACGATGCCCGCGGCGACGAATTTGCCCTCGCCGTCGGTGTTGGCTCGCTTGATGACCTTTTCAGGTTTTGACTCATCTATGTCTGCCAGCACCATGACGGCTGCGCCGATAAGGGGGTTGCCGTGGCCGTCTTTGACTACGCCTCGGATTGAGCCCACCGCCGCTGCCGCTGCTTGCGTTTCAGGCACGCCCGTATAAACGAGGGCCGCAATGGCGATGAGCGTCATAAATCTAAAAGCATGTTTCATAAGTCACCTCTTTAATTAAGAGGAAGGAGAGAATTCTCCTGTGGGATTCTTAATTTTAGCATCCGACTTCGCAGTGTCAAGGACGCCGGACTGCTTTAACCACCCGGCAAGCCTGCGAAAGGCTCTGCCCCTGTGGCTGACTTCGGCCTTCTCTTCGGCGGTCAGCTCTGCGAAGGTGCGCTCTAACGGCTGATAGTAAAAGACAGGGTCGTAACCGAACCCGTCTCGTCCGCGCGGCTGGCCAAGTATCGCCCCGCGCGCTTCGTCTGTAAATACGCGCTCGCCGCCTTCCCAACAAAAGGCCGCCGCGCACACGAAGCGGGCCGCGCGCTTTTCAACCGGCACGTCTTTCAACTCGTCGAGCAGCTTTTTGTACCGGTCGCTATCGGTCGCTAGAGGCCCGCCGTAACGCGCCGAGTGGATGCCGGGCGCGCCGCCAAGCGCTTCGACCTCAAGGCCGGAATCGTCGGCTATCGTCGGCAGCCCCGTGAGATTGTGAAAATGGCGAGCCTTGAGCAACGCATTTTCAGCAAACGTCGAGCCCGTCTCTATCTCTTCGGTCGAAGCCGCGCCGCCGAGCGCTTCGACCTCAAGCCCGTATTCGTCAAGCAGCCTCGAAAGCTCTAACATCTTGCCTCTATTGGTCGTGGCCACAAGAAGACGCATCTGCTCAGTATACCATGTGGCCACGCTAGCTCGCGCTTAATATAAAGAACACCGCCCAATCCGGTGCTTGCGCGCAAAATGGCTGGCCGGGCCGTTCGGCAGCGATTAAACCCGAAGCTTTGCTATATTTTCGCTGGCCGAGAGAAACTGCGCTATGCGGTTGAAAGCCGTGTCGAGCGTCTCCTCGTTTGCCAGATAGACCAACCGGAAATAGCCGTCGCGAGGGTCTGCCCCGAACCCTGAGCCGTGAACGACGAGCACGCCCGTCGCCTCCAAAAGGCTCAGCACAAACTGCTCGTCCGTTTGCCCGCGCGTGTCTTCTGCTTTTATCATCAAGTAGAAAGCGGCTTCGGGCTCTGCGCAGGATAACCCCGGTATCGCATTGACGTGTGACACGGCCAGGTCGCGCCTGCGCCTTATCTCGCGCATGAAATCGTCTATAAAGTCGCGGCCGCCTTCGAGCGCGGGCTTTATGGCGTATTGCGCGGGGGTCGGCGAGCAAAGCCGCCCGCTCGCCAGTTTCATGACTGACCGATAGAGGTCGGCCATCTTTTCGGTATTTGTGAAGCGCATCCAGCCCACGCGCCAGCCGGAAAGCATGTGCGTCTTGGATAGACTATCGAGTGTGATTAGCGGCGTCCCGGTCTGTTCGGCGATGACAGACGCGGGCGACGGCTGTTTACCGAAACAGAGCTCTCGATAGACTTCGTCGCTTATCACCAACAGATCGTGCTCTGCGGCGATCTCTAAAAGCTCTCGCGTGGTCTCGTCGCGCGTGATAGAGCCCGCGGGGTTATTGGGGTTGATAAGGATGAGGGCTCGCGTGCGATTGGTGATGAGCCGTCGCACCTCGTCTGCGGACGGCTGCCATCGGTTTGCCTGGTCGAGCCGGTAAGCGCGCGCTTCTGCGCCAAGCTTGTTGAGTATAGCCGTATAGATAGGGTAGCCGGGCGCGGGCATAAGCACTTCGTCGCCGCTGTCAACCAGAGCGGTCAGCACGAGGTCTGCGGCTTCGGATGCGCCTGAAGTTATTATCACATCATCGGGCGACGTGGCTGTTCCGAGACTCGTAGAATATCGGGCCACGGCTTCTCTGGCCTCGACCATCCCTGCGGAGTGTGCGTAGCCTGTGAACTTGTGTCGAAGGGCCACCTCTACCGCTTCGATGACGTGTGCGGGCGGGCTGAACCCAAACGCCTGCGGGTCGCCTATGTTGAGGTGCGTAATCTCGCGGCCGGATCGCTCAAGCGCTTCGGCGGCGCTGACTATGTTTCGGATCGCGTAATGAAAGTTGGCAGTTCTCGTCGCTGGATTTATCGCCATTCGATGATGTTATTGCTAATGGAATGGCTTTGCAACCGGGATGAGCCTCGGAGTCAGGGACCGGCGGCTGAAGTATGACGCTAACGCAAAGGCCAGCCGGGAATCGCGGTCAGGTCCGATTTTAAAGCAAGCGGATTCTATCTAAGACGGCTGATACTACACGGTCGCAGCGTGCCTGCCCGAACTCAAACGCCGATGCCGTCGCCGCCCCGGTCCGCTCGTATATCTCCTTGCGCAACATCACCTTCGCCCTGTGCAGCCTTACCTTCACCGCCTCTTCGCTTATATCCAGACACTCGGCCGTGTCGGCTGTGCTCATCCCCTCGACCTCGCGCATCATAAACACAGACCGGTAGCCGTCTGGCAGCCTCTCGACAGCCGCCTCCAGCACGACCTTCAACGTCCCGGTCAACATCTCCTGTTCAGGTGAAGGCGTTCTGGAGTCTACTGTCATACTCTCCCCCATCCCCTGGCGGGCGGCGTCGATCTCTACAAACTTCCGCCGGTTATGAAGCCGCGCCAGCGACTCGTGGACGGCGATCTTCGTCAGCCAGGTCGAGAATTTGGCGCGGCCCTGGAACTGACCGAGGTGGACATAAGCCCTTACATAAGCGTCCTGCATAACGTCTTCGGCCTCGCCGCCGTTTGAAAGGATGGAGCGAGCCACGCGGTAGATGCGCTGGTTGTAGCGGCGCATCAATACTTCAAACAACTCAGTCTCCCCAGCGCGGACGCGGTCGACGACTTCCTCGTCGGTCAAGGCGTTTAAAGCGATGGTAATGACGGCAGTATCGACCATAGACATAATCATTCTAGCACTCCTCATCTATACAGAGTCGCTCGGTCGAAAAAGGTTACAAACTTTTCCTGCATTTCGACACTGTAACCAATCCCTTCCTTTTTACTCTATTAGTATAGGAGGAAAGATTATGTCGGCGGGCCGTGGTTGTTTATCGGCTATCGCTTTCGGATGTGCTGATAGCCGGAACGCTCTGTCAAAGCATCCATTTGAGCAAGGAGGTAGGAAGTGAAAAAACAATACAATGAAAAACAAGAAGTACAAATCAAGCGTCGTGAGCTTCTAGTAGCCGGCGGCGCAACTCTGGTAGGGGCGACACTTTTCGGCTCGCTCCTTGACGTTGGGGCGTTGGCTCAAGATGTGAAATCTATGGGCGACAAGGAACTGAAGAGTCGCGGCATCATATCGAAAAACGGCGGGACGAAGCCGACCATCTTGCCGCAAGCGGATTCGCACGACCCGGTGGCGTTTTCCATCGCGGATAATGCGTTTTGGAACGAGCAAATGATGGAGCACGCGATGTTTTTCGTGATGCTGATGCCGGGTCCGGAACTCGCTGCTGAGCGTAGCCAGGCCGAGCAGTTTCAAAGAACTTTCGCCGATCAGCTTCAAAGATCGAAGACCGCCAACCTTGATCGCGGCAATTACGCGGCTTTCAATCGTTCGACCATCGAAGCGGTGAAACCGTATCTGGAATGGAAGCGCAAGATGGGCGAAGCGCAATCATCCGGCAAGCTGAGGAGCCTGGTCTGGTCAACCTTCTTCGACCACACGGCGCTCGAAGCAGAGCGGTTTGCGCGGAGGCTGGAACAATTCTCGCGTGGCGATACATCGATACAGTTGGGAGAAGCGGCCGATTTTTGGACGCAAATTATGGGGGAACACGCCGCCTTCATCGCGCACCTGCTCGACCCGGAAGAGAACGCGCTGATTGCGAAAGCGATGCACACGAGCAACGCTTTCGGGAAGATGCACGAGCAAAAATCTTCGAACAAGCCCGCCCTGGAAAAGGCAGTCGATGACATTATCGATTTCAAGACCGCCGCCGAAAAAGGGATTCAGACGGGAAAAATCAAGAGCATAATTCACCCGGCGCTGGCAGACCACGTTAGGCGCGAGGCAATAAAAGCGGCTGACGAGCTGAAGCGAGCCGCATAGGTTGAAGATGGAAGTCTTAGGTTGGGCGGGGACAACGCTCGTCATACTAGCCTACTACCCGCAGATACGTCACCTGTGGGTGGAAAAATGCGCCTGGGGGATCAGCGTTTTAACGTGGCTGATCTGGCTCGGCGCCAGCGCATTGCTCCTGATTTATGCGCTGCTGCGACAAGATGCTTTGTTCGTCGCCGTGCAAAGCATCAACATTGTCGCCATCGTTACGACCGTTATTCTCGCCCGAAGAAGCAATCAACTTTGCCCGTATCATTTGACGACTGCCCAGGCAAGGTGCTGAAAAGAAGAATCCCCAGGTGCTACAACTCCGGGAGCGGATTGCCCAGGTCGTTACTGGGCAATCCCACCCGCGAAAGCCATTCGAGCCCTCCGCCCCACAAGTCTCATCAACTCACTTCCGGTCATAGCGCGAACCATTCGCGAAGGCGTTTGTTGCAATGTCACCCCCTAATCCGTATCGGGTCTTTCGCCCGAAAAAGCTCACAAACTCTTTTTTCTTTTCCAGGCTGTAACCAATTCACGGCCGTCAACTCTATTAAGGTGAGGAGGAAAGTAATGTCAATTTCAGATGACCTGCAATCGCTGCCGCTCGACGGACATACTTTTAATAGCCTCCTCGCTCGCTAACCTGAAAAAACCAGTCGGAAGGGACGTGAATTATGCCAATCAAGAAAAGACTCTCTTTAGCAGTAACTCTGTTAGCGCTGATTGCGACGGCTTTGATGCTCGCAAACGGCGGCCGCGCTCAAGATGAGGGCAGCGTCGAAACCCAGGCGTCCGGGAAGAAAGCCAAAGGATTCGACAAACAGATCAATGTCAACATGGAGCAGATGATGGAAGAGGGGCGCTCGACCTTCCGTGATGACACCTTTGGCGATGAGGCCTTTTGGGGCGACACCCTTCAACTTCACAAAGCGATAGCAGGTGAAGGGCTCGGAGGAGTTGGGCCGGGGGTGAGCCCAATGACGGCACTGGCCGTAGGGTTGAAAGTTGATTCCGACGCGCTGCCCAATTCGCTTGTCAAGAGCCTCAAGAAGGGAAAAGTCAACCTTGACGATCCGGCGACCACACTCGCCCTGCTCAAGCTTGACGCGGTCGTCGGCGTGAAAGGCTTCTTCGATCAGGGTGGCGACCTCAGTTCAATCGGCATCTCTTGCGCGTTTTGTCATTCGACGGTGGATGACTCGTTCGCGCCGGGCATCGGCAAGAGATTAGACGGCTGGGCTAACCGGGATTTGAACGTAGGCGCGATAGTAGGGCTGGCTCCAAACTTGAAACCCGTTGCCGATCTTTTAGAAGTTGATGAAGCTACCGTGCGCGCCGTGCTTCAGAGCTGGGGGCCGGGCAAGTTCGACGCAGAGTTATTCCTGGACGGCAAAGCATTCCGCCCCGACGGAAAATCGGCCGCCACCTTAATCCCGCCAGCGTTTGGGCTTGCCGGTGTAAACCTTCACACCTGGACCGGATGGGGAGGCGTGGCCCACTGGAATGCATTTGTCGCCAACCTGGAGATGCACGGGCAAGGGACGTTCTACGATCCTCGCCTGAATGACCCGGTGAAGTTCCCCATAGCTGCCAAAAACGGCTTTGGGAATGTGCGAGCCACCCCTGACCTGATAACGCCAAAACTCGCGCCGCTACATTTCTATCAACTGGCTATACCTGCGCCGAGCCCGCCCGAAGGGAGCTTCAACAGGGAGGCAGCCACGCGCGGCGAAGCGGTCTTTAATAGCAAAGCGCAGTGCTCTACCTGTCATGTGCCGCCAATATTCACGGAGCCGGGCTGGAACATGCACAAAGCGTCGGAGATCGGCATAGACGATTTCCAGGCAAAACGCTCGCCCGACGAGGCCTACAGAACCGCTCCGCTCAAAGGGTTGTGGACTCATCAGAAAGGCGGCTTTTATCACGACGGGCGCTTTGCGACTCTCGGAGATGTCGTTAACCACTACAACGCGTTCTTTAAGTTGTCGCTCACCGAGCAAGAAAAGCTCGACCTGGTCGAGTACCTGAAGTCGCTTTAGGCGGATAACCCGTAGGAAGGGATAGATCAAAATGCAGAACCTTATCCAACATCTATCGGAGACGGAACCTTACAATCCTTCTGGCCTGAGCACTGTCCGCAGGGTCGCCGAAGCGAGGCTGCCGACCGAATTCGGTGACTTTCAGATCATCGGCTACCGGTCGTTCACTTCAGCCGAAGAGTTCATCGCGCTGGTCAGGGGCGTTGCGCGCCCCGACCGCGCGAGCCTCGTTCGCATTCATTCGCAGTGTATGACGGGCGACGTGTTCGGGTCGACCAGATGTGACTGCGGCAGGCAACTTGACGAGGCCATGAGGCTTATAGCAGCCGAAGGACACGGCGTGATTGTTTATCAACAACAGGAAGGGCGCGGCATCGGCATCATCAACAAGATCCGCGCCTACGCCTTGCAGGATGACGGCGCGGACACGGTCGAAGCAAACGAGCGGCTGGGCCTCGACGTCGA
Organism: uncultured Clostridia bacterium; assembly: GCA_964615905.1. Classification (GTDB taxonomy): domain Bacteria; phylum Acidobacteriota; class Blastocatellia; order UBA7656; family UBA7656; genus DATLMR01. The sequence continues at coordinate 119,853 of CAZTUB010000003.1, read as the reverse complement.
CAGCAGGTGTTATGAACAATGCGCAGAGATATTCCGCGACCTGGGCCTGAGGAGGGTGCGGGTCTTGTCAAACAACCCGGCCAAGATTCGCGCGCTCCGAGAGGGTGGCCTCGAAGTCGTCGAGCGCGTTGCGCTTGAGGTTGAACCGGCCGAGGCGGCAATCCGCTACCTGCGCACCAAGAAGGAGAAGATGGGTCACCTCATCAACGTGGCATGAAGGAAAGCATGAACTGTAAAGAGCTCCCCCTGGCTAATACCTCTGACCTGCGGGCAGGGGAGATGAAAGAAGTCTCGGTTGGCGAGACGAGAATCCTGCTGGCGCGTGTGGGCGACAGTTTCCACGCCGTCAGCGCGACCTGCCCGCACTACGGCGCGCCGCTTGTCGACGGAGTGCTTTCGGGCGAGCGAATAGTGTGCCCCTGGCACCACGCCTGTTTCAATGTCGCAAGCGGCGACCTGGAAGAACCGCCTGCGCTCGACGCGCTCGTGAGTTATGACACGCGCGTCGAGGGGGAGCGTATCATCGTCCGCCTCCCCGATGACGCGAACGACCGGCGAAGCCCCTCGATGGCCGTATGCGACACCGCCGCTGATCCGCGTCACTTCGTCATTATCGGAGCGGGGGCGGCGGGCTACGTCGCCGCGCAGACATTGCGCGAAGAAGGCTTCCAGGGGCGCATCACTATGATCACGCGCGAAGACCGCGCGCCCTACGACCGGCCCAACCTCAGCAAGGAATACCTGCAAGGCCACGCCGAGCCGGAGTGGATGCCGCTCAGGCCTGACGAGTTCTTCGACGAGCACGGGATCGACCTTATCCGGCACAAAGAGGTGACGCACGTAGACGCGCGTTCGAAGACGATCACTTTCAAAGACGGAGAGACGATAGCCTACGACGCCTCGCTTGTCGCCACGGGAGGCACGCCCGTAAGACTCAATATCCCCGGCTCAGACCTCAAAAACGTCTGCGTGCTCCGCAGCTTCGCCGACGCCGATTCGATCATATCTCTGGCAAGCAGTTTGTCGCGCGTCGTCGTCGTCGGCGCGAGCTTCATCGGCATGGAGACGGCCTACAGCCTGCGCGAGCGCGGACTGGAAGTGACAGTGGTCGCGCCTTCGAGTGAACCCTTCGAGGCCACGCTCGGCCCCGAAGTCGGGGCGCTGTTCCGGCGTCTGCACGAGAGCCACGGTGTCAAATTCAAGCTCGGCTCAATCGTGTACCGCTTCGAGGGCAACCACAAAGTGGAGGCGGTCGTGCTCGACAGCGGCGAGCGGATCGAGACGGATATGGTTGTGGTTGGGGCGGGCGTGCGGCCCGCTACGAGTTTTCTCGAAGGCGTCGCCCTGGACGAGAGTGGTGGCGTTCTTGTTGACTCGCGGCTGCGCGCCGCCGTCGGCCTGTACGCCGCGGGCGACATCGCCTGTTACCCCGACCCGCGAGCGGGCGGCCGCGTGCGCATAGAACACTGGCGCACGGCTGAGCAGCAGGGGCGTGTGGCGGCGCGCAACATGGCGGGCCGTGATGCCCCGTTTGACGGGGTGCCCTTTTTCTGGACGCGACAGTTCGACGCCGGGCTGCTTTATGTCGGCCACGCCGCTTCGTGGGACGAGATCATCTACCACGGCGAGGTCTCGTCGCGAGACTTCCTCGCCTTCTACCTGAAGGATGACCGCGTGCTCGCCGTAGCCGGCATGAACCGTGATCGCGAGATGGCCGCCGCCGAAGAGTTGATGCGGCTGGGCCATATGCTGACGCATGATCAGGTCAAGGGAGCTGACGCGAATCTTCTGGATATGCTTCATGACCTTTTGTTGATTACGGCTTAAGAAGTTCATAAAGATTATGGGAACAGGTGAAACCGGTCTGATTGCTGAGACTCATAATTTTGTGACCTCAGAGTCCGCGTCGAAGGCGAGCAGGCGCGAGGGCCAGTCAATTCTCCACACCGGGCCCGCCTTTGAAGGCCAGTTCAATTTATTAATTCGGTCTGTAATGGTCGGGAAGGGACGAAGATGAGCAGAGCGATAAAGCAAACAGAGCCTATGATGGCCGAGCTTGAGTTGAGTCTGCCGAAAAAACTGGTCGGGCTCTGGTCTGTGGTCATGCCTGTAGTATTAGCAGCGGTGGTTGTTCTGGCCAGAATCTACGTCGGGCCGCGAGGCTTTCTCTACGAAGGGGCGCTGACGATGCTGGCGCTCGTCAGCTACATGAGCGCGGCCGTGATATTGGTGACGAATCTATTTGTCAGGGAAAAGGTTCTCTCACGGCTCGGTCTTCTTACCGTCGCCGCCGGGTACTGCTTCAATCTTTCGGGCTGGATGATGAGGTGGGTGGAGGCAGGTGATAAAGAAGGGTGGAAGGAAGGTATTAACGGCGCGTGGCGCTATTTTCCACTCGATAACTTGTACCCGCTTACGCTGGGGTTTTGCGCAGGGGCCGCTATAACTACCCTCATCATAATTCGGAAGCCTAAATACGAATTCCTGGGCGCGCTCTCAATGCCCATCGTGACGGTGGTACTGATTCTGGCAACCTTCCTTGGCAACGACATAAGAACGCTGCCGCCGATCCTGGATAGTTACTGGCGGCCTATACACGTTTCGATTGCGACAATCGGTTATGGTGTGTGCCTGGTCAGCTTCGGGCTTGCGTTTGCCTACCTCTTGAAGGACGGCGTAAGGAGCGAGGCCATAGCGATAGCTGTAGCCCTATTCGGGCTGCTCGTGTATGGGACGATAGGCCGATACGGGGTACCCTTTCATGCCGATTACGCCGCGGCCCTGTTCATGGACAAATCACCGCTCCCCGTCCGCGCCAGCCTGCCGGGTGTCGGGCCGCTGATGGCCGTCACGCTTGTGGCATTGCTTGTGGCGCTGGCCCTTTTCACCGTCGATACGTTGAGACGAGAAGAGAAGGCCAGGCTATGGGCCTGGAGACTGTTTCGCGGGGCAGCCGTATTGCAGGGCATAGTTGTTCTCGTCTTGTTCTTTCAAATCAAGACGCTGAACGATGTGGGGTCGCACATACCGGGAAGAGAATATCCCTTATTCGCTCAGTGGATGTCTGAGCAGGCCCGGCAGCCACTCACCCTCGGCGACGCTCAGCGCTGGGTTCAGCAGAATTCCGCAGCCCTCACAGTAAAGACTCAGTCTAACCCCGTGGAGTTTGGCGCGGTGATAGCGTTATTTGTCTTGTTGCTCATGGTATCGATTTTTGCGTGGAAACGTGAAGAGGTGGTAAAGGCGATGCCCTCGCTTGAGGCGATAGACTCGCTCTTATACCGGTCGGTGGGCGTGGCCTTTCCGCTGCTTTCGCTGCTTCTGATCACGGGAGCTGTCTGGGCTAACGAGTCCTGGGGTCGGTACTGGGGATGGGACTCTAAAGAGACCGGAGCGCTTGTGGCATGGATGGCATACGCGGGCTTCCTTCACACACGGCTGGCGCATGGCTGGCGTGGCCGCCGCAGCGCCTATTTCGCGCTACTCGGTTTCGCCCTTGTAATATTCACCTGGCTGGGCGTCAGCTACTTGCTGCCGGGACTTCACTCCTACGCATAGGCGAGGGTGGATATGGCCGACATGCACAGCGGGGCATCCTGAAGCCGTGCGAGCACCAGGGGATTGAACCAGATTAGGAGGTAATGTTTGTGACAGTCGCAGCATCATCGACCGCGACCTCATTGGCGGCCCCTCGCAACGGCGATCCCTATTCCGGCAACTCGCGCGCGTTGGGCGTTGCCGCCTTGTCCCGAGAGCGTAAAGACGACAACCTTAACCACCAGACCCACCGGGTAGACCTCTTCTTCGGACTCAGCCAGGATGAGATGAGCCGCGTCATCAGCTATGCGCGCAACCTGTGCAAGGCCCGGGGCGAATTTATTTATATGGCTGGTGAGCGCGCCGATTTCGTTTACGTCCTCAGGCAGGGAAGAGTCAAGCTGTCTGTGCTGTCGGAGTCGGGGAAGGAGACCGCCATAGACATCATCGGGCCGGGCGAGATATTCGGCGAGTTCGCGCTCGTCGATGAAAGCTTGCGCAGCAACATGACGCAGGCGCTCGATGATGTAGCGATGTGGGTCTTTAGCAAGCGCGACTTCGCGCACCTCCTTGAGGAGGCAAAGCTGTCTATGAACTACATCCGTCTTGTCGGCGAACGCCGCCGGAGGATGGAAAAGAAGATTTCCGACATCACCTCGAAAGACGTATCGGCGCGCGTCTGCGAGTTGTTGCACGAACTCTCGGCGAGCACTTGTGAAATCGGCGCGGCACTCGACGCCCTCGTGCCACTCACGCATTACGACCTGGCCAGCTTGATCGGCGCGTCACGCCAGACCACGACTTCCGTCCTCAACAAGCTTGAGCGGAGCGGCATAATCGAACTGGGGCGTGGCTGGATCCGCGTCAAGCGCTTGAAAGACCTCCAGACCTACGCGGCTTTGCTCCTCGTTCACGCCGCGCAAATTTTTTCTTACTTGTGTCAGCTACACGACATACCGCTTGTGTAATCTCTGTCATATTACGCCCGCATTCAGAGCAGACGGGAATGCAGTCTTAAGAGATTTTCGATAGCCCGCTCGCTCGAACAGTCCACGAAAACCAGGGCAGGTCTTCCGAAGAAGAGGAGGTTTTTAGCATGGCCGAAGTGTGTCCGAAGCGAGCCGCCCGCGCGGCCCTGACTTGCAAACCGTGGATAGATGCAGTGACAACCTGACACCTCAAGGAGAACTCGAATCATGAGAACCAGAAACAAGACTTCACAATGGGCGTTGCAGCTCGCCGGCTTCGCGCTGGCGATGGTGGCGCTGTCCGGCCTGACCTTCAACGCAACCAGTCTCGCGAGCGGTGACGACGACCTTGGCACGTCGCCGTTCGACTTCGCCGATAATGTCTACCGCGCGCACGGCATCCTGCCGGAAAACATCGTGCTACGCGTCGGCGACGCGAGCCGCACCGGCGATTTCGTGGTTGATAACTCAAACACCGATCCGAATCGCACGAACATCCGCACCATCGAGTCCACCCCTGGCACGACAGGGACGAGCGGACTGACTTACGCAAACATCTTCGGCGTGCTCAACTCGACGAGCTTCGAGCGCAACGCCTCCGGCCAACTTACCTCTCGCGGGCAAGAGGCTTTCGATACCGCGGAGCGCTTCCGCGTCTTCATCTTCCCGAAGGCGTCTAACGGGTCGATACTCGACCCGTTCCTTCCCAACAAGAGGCAGGACAACGTATTCGACACGCGCGACGGCTACTTCAGCAACGACCCGCTGGGACTGTGGGTAGCCGTCTGGGTCGTCTACACACCGAAGGCGTTCACCTCGCAAGGACGGAAGGAACTCGACCCCATCGCCGCCACAAACGGCCGTGACCTGGATGGCACACCCATCCTCACCAGCCCTTCGCAACTCGACAACCTCGTGGCCAAAGGGCTGGTTGAATTCCGAACCCGCCCGGTCGACGACCCCGTCTTTCGCTGGGTTATCTGCCCGATCCCCGAAGACCCGCGCGACGGTTTCATACGTACGGATGCTTTCATCCGCGACGTGCGGAGGTCTAACGGCTCGTCAGTTTTTCCGGCGCTGCGCAGCAACTTCGTCTGCCTCCAGCAGTCGGGCGACTGGTGTGATTAGACCCGCTCTGCCTGCCTCCGCGCCGTGACAGGAGCGGAGGCAGGCGGTGTCAGGCCGCGAGAGTTCAACATCAACTCATTCGGCCGCTTGATCCCACAGGCTCCGAATTTAAAGTCTACCCAAAGTCGTATCAGCTAAGGAGAACACGCTATGGCGAACATCTCGAAGATTGATAGAAGGGCGGAGAAGGAGAAACAACAGGCCGCCAAAAACAGGCGCGAGATCATCTCGTCGGGCTTGAGCCGCCGCGACATGCTCAAGATGGGGCTGCTCACGACCGCAGGCTTGCTAGTCCCGATGTCGGGTTTGAGTGTCAGGGCGCGTAATAGCGCGGGCCACTTATTCGACAGCGGCCCCGGCAGCGGGCCCAGCAGCCCGCCGACACAACCTTTCATCCAGCCCTTCACACGCATGACGGTCAAGCAGCCGGTCGCGGCGTTAAATCCCGCGCCGACCCTGATGCCTAACGTCGCCGCCGGCGAAGGCCGCACCATCCCGCATCAGGCATTCAACCAGTTCAGCCCGGTAAAGTATTATGAAGTCGAGCAACGGCTGACTAACATCATCACGCACCCCGCTCTCCCTGCCCAGCCGCTCTGGGGGTTCGACGGGCTCGTGCCGGGTCCGCTCTACGTCGAGCGGTACGGCCAGCCCATCCTCGTTCGCAACCGCAACAACCTGCCGGTCGCCAATAACGGCGGCTTCGGCAAGGAGCTGGTCACGACGCACCTTCATAACGGCCATACCCCTGCGGAGTCGGACGGCAATCCGTGCAACAACTACGGGCCGGGAAAGTTTTACGACCAGCATTACCCGAACGTATTGGCGGGCGTCCTCTCGACGCACCAGGACGTGGGCGGCGACATACAGGAGGCGATGAGCACGCTCTGGTATCACGATCACATGCACGACTTCACGTCGCAAAATGTCTATAAAGGACTGGCCGGTATGTACCTCCTATTCAACGACTACGACACAGGCGACGAGAGCACAGGGTTCCACCTGCCCTCTTTCGGCGACGGCGTGAGCGACGACAGCAACTTCGACATCCCGATGCTGTTTAGCGACCACCTCTACGACTCGGAGACAGGGCTGGTCGCCTTCGACACCTTCAACTTCGACGGCGTGCTGGGCGACCGGTTCCTGGTAAACGGCAAGGTGCAGCCCGTCCTGCACGTACACCCTCGTCGCTACCGCTTCCGCTGGCTCGATGCCGGGCCGTCGCGCTTCTACGAGTTTTTCTTCACAGACATGAGCAACCCAAACGCGCGAATCAAGTTCCATCAGATCACGACCGACGGCAACCTCCTGGAGCGACCCGTCCAGGTCGAGAGCGTGCGCATATCGGTCGCGGAGCGCGCGGACGTTATCATCGACTTCTCAAAGTACGCAGGCAAGACGCTCTACATCGAGAACCGGCTGGAGCAGGAGGACGGGCGCGGCCCCACAGGTAAGGTATTGCCCGCAGGACAGGGGAACCTGATCCTCAAGATCGTCGTTGACCTGCCGCCCATTGCAGACCATAGCGTCGACCCGGCCACCATCACACGCTTCTACGGTCTGCCCGATAAGACGGCCACGCCGCGCATCACGCGGACGTTCAATTTCGATAGGAGCAACGGCAATTGGACTATCAACGGGCGCTCTATGGACCCGGAGTGTCAGGAGGTGAGGGTCCGCGTGCAAAAGAACTCTGTTGAGCACTGGGTGGTCAACAACAGCTCAGGCGGGTGGCAGCACCCTGCACACATCCATTTCGAGGAGTTCCAGTTCCTTTCGATAAACGGTGCGCCGCCAGCTTCAACCGGCCTCATTCAGAACGGGCGCAAGGACGTTATTCGACTCGAACACAACATGCAGACCAAGACCTTCTTCCGCTTCCGCGACTTTGAAGGCAAGTACCCGTTCCACTGCCACAACGTTGTGCACGAGGATCACGCGATGATGCTCATCTGGGAGATCGTCCCCGGTGAGGGCGACAACAACAAGAACCCGTAAGCGCGAGCACTCGCGGCCGCGTCAGGCCCGCACACAACGCGCAGGTCTGACGCGGCGCGGGCGCGAGAAAGGAGATGCCGAATCATGAGAAGCATGTGTAGGAGAATCTTCATTGGACTGATTGGGGTCGCCCTCCTTCTTGGGGTTGCTTCCTCCTGGGACGGCCGCATCACGCGTGCGTCCGACCGGGAGACAAAGCGGATCAAGACGCCGAGGGAGAGGCTGGCAGAACGCAGCTTCCCGAACGTCACTCTGACGACGCACGAGGGAAAGAAGGTCAAGTTCTACGATGATCTGATGAAGGACAAAATCGTCCTCATCAATTTCATGTACGTCAGGTGCGAGGGGATATGTCCGGGAACGACTGCGAACCTGCTCAACGTGCAACGTATGCTCGGCGACCGCGTGGGCAAGGACATCTTTATCTACTCGATCACGCTCAAGCCTGAGGAGGACACGCCCGACGTGCTCAACCGCTACGCCAGAGCATACAAGACAAAGCCGGGCTGGCTGTTTTTGACCGGGGACCCTAAAGATGTTGAGCTGTTGCGTCGCAGCCTCGGGTTCATTGACCGCGACCCCGCGCGCGATGCCGATAAGTCGAACCACATAGGGATGCTGAGGTTCGGGAACGAGCCGCTGACGCTTTGGGCGGGCTGCCCTGGGCTGCTCGGGCCAAGCAAAATCGTGAAGGAGATCGGCCTGGTTGACTGGCCGAGGGCCGCGAAGGCCAGTAAAGGAGGCGAAAGATGAGAAAGAACCGACCAGGATACAAGTCTCTGCTCGTCGCGCTGTGCGCGGCGGTCATTTCGGCCACAGTCGCGCAGGCAGCGCCCACGAATCAGGTGGACCGCGCGGCGTCGAGCACAATCGCCGTCGGTCAGGGGCCGGAGGGTGTGACCTCAGACGGCGTACACGTCTTTGTAGCTAACCAGTTCAGTGACACTGTAACCAGGCTCCGGGCGAGCGACGGCTCGGCGGCCGGCACGTTCGCCGTAGGCCGCCGCCCCGTCGCGCTGGCCTTCGACGGCAGACACATCTGGGTGGCGAACTACCTCAGCAACAACGTCATGAAACTTGACCCGGCCACCGGCGCAGTGGCCGGTACGTTTGCCGTCGGCGAGGGGCCGGGTGGGCTGCTCTCGACAGGCGGCAACGTCTGGGTGGCTAACCGCAACAGCGGCACCGTGACAAAACTGCGGGCCTCGGACGGCCTGACACTCGGCACCTACGAGGTGGGTACGCGGCCACTCTGTCTGGCCACGGACGGCGCGTTCGTATATGTCACAAACAACAACAGCGACACGATAACGAAGCTGCGGGAGTCGAACGGCGTGGTTGTCGGCACTTACAGGGTCGGCGATGGCCCGTATGGCATCGCCTTCGACGGGGCCTACCTCTGGATCGCGAACTTCGGCGACAGCACCGTGATGAGGGTTACGACAGACGGGGCGTTGGTAGGCACCTACAGAGCGGGCGACGGCCCGGTCTCGGCCATCCACAAAGATGGTGTCATCTTCGTTGTCAACAACGGCGGCGACAGCGTGACAGGGCTGCGCGCACGTGACGGCGTGAACCTGGGAGCACTCCCCGTGGGGCGCAGCCCCGTAGGGGTAACCATTGCCGGTTCCACCATCTGGGTGGCCAACTTCGGCAGCAACAGCGTCACCAAGCGTTAAGTCATCTTATCGCGCATCACTGGGTGGCGGGCGTTGCTGAGAGCGCAGGGGCGGCTTGAGATGAAGTCGCCGCTGCGCTGCACGCCGACCCCGCATACCAAGGGTAACAAGACGATGGGAGGAAGGCTTGCCATGAGGATAAAGGTTTATACATCGTTCATCTCATGCGTCGCCGTTGTAGCGCTAGTGTTTGTCGAACCGGCAGGCGCGTTTGCAACTCACGACGGGCATCGTCATCGGAATCATCAACAGGTGAACAAACCCGCTCGCAAGCGCGCAAAAGCGAAGAGTAAGGCAACACGGCGTGTGGTCATCTACGCCTGCCCGATGCATTCGGACATCCGCGAGAAGTCGCGCGGCACCTGCCCGAAGTGCCTGATGGATTTGGTTGCCGAGCCACACGGCGAGAAGGCGGGCGGCGCGAAAGAGAAGGCCGGACGCGCCAGGGCGGAAGCCCCGGCGTTGGATGGCAGGTGAGAACGTGACAGAGAGATCGGAATCCGAGCAGGGATGAGCAAGATACGAAGCTCAGGAAAATCGGTTAGGAATCATTCTTGAATATCTGATTCTTTAAGTCTTCCTCGAACTCCGTTTCCCAATTCGCTCCGTCATACATTCGCCTGAAACCGGTGGGGTTATATATCACGTACACCGTTTCCGTGCCTGGGATTCGACCTTCTCCGCCTAGAAGGCTATCCTCGGTTTGTATCCACTCGAAATCATCTTCAGAGTAGCCGTACTTCTCTAAGGCGGCCCTTGCACTCCCTTTTTGTGAGTCCGACACGCGGAATCCATCCAGCTTCATGGCGCTCTCCTTTCGATCTAGTTCTCGTCCAAAACAAGGATACAAGCCCGGCACGCCAAAGCGCCAACAAAGCAATATACGGACGAGATTTTCCTCTATCAAGGAAAGATTCCGCGCTCTTTGTAAACCCTCTCCAGATTTGATAGCGCCACGACGTAAGCGGCCGTGCGCCAATCCGTGCCCAGGTCCCGGACCGCTGCACGCACCCGTTCATAAGACCCGACGATCTTTTTGCGAAGCTTCGAATCGACCTCTTCAAGGTCCCAATACTCGCTCCGCTTGTTTTGTAGCCACTCGAAGTAGCTGACAATTACGCCGCCGGAGTTGCTGAGAATGTCAGGAAGCAATTCGATCCGCCTCGCCTGAAGAATCTCATCGCCTTGCGGGTCGGTGGGGCCGTTAGCCGCCTCGGCAACAAGCCTGACCCTCAAGAGCGGCGCGGTTTCCGCTGTGATCTGGTTTTCCATCGCGGCCGGAACAAATATGTCAACCTCGGTGCGCAGAAAAGTTTCGTGATCTACGGGAGAGGCCTTTCGATAACCCGAGACGCCTCCGCCGCGTTTGACATATTCGGAAAGGTCGTCGGGGTCGATCCCCCCGGCGTTAGCTATCGCTCCTGTGACATCCTCGACCGCGATTAATTTCGCGCCGAGCGGATTCATAAGCCGCGCGACCCACGAGCCGACGTTGCCAAATCCCTGTACGATGTATTTCGCGCCCTTGAGGTCGAAGCTGTGATCCTTTGCCCATTCCTGAATCAGGTAGACTACACCTTGACCCGTGGCCTTTTCGCGGCCCAGACTGCCGCCCGACTTAACAGGCTTACCTGTAACCACGTGGGTCGAGCGATGCCGCTCATGAGGAGGCATGGTCGAAAGATATGTGTCCATTATCCATGCCATGATTTGAGCATTCGTGTTCACGTCCGGCGCAGGAATGTCGTACTCAGGCCCTATATTGTTGCCGAGCGCGAAGGTGAAGCGGCGGGTTATGCGCTCCAGCTCTTCCGTTGAGTAGCTGCCAGGGTTGATTTGAATGCCTCCCTTTGCACCGCCAAACGGTATGGCCGCCAGCGCAGTCTTCCAGGTCATCCAGGTCGCAAGCGCGCGGACCTCGTCAATGTCGACCGAAGGGTGGAAGCGAAGCCCGCCCTTAAACGGGCCGAGCGCGCTGTTGTGCTGAACGCGATAGCCTGTGAACACTTCGATACGCCCGTCGTCCATCTTCACAGGGAAATGGACGATAATCTCGTTTGCCGTCTTTTCAAGCACCGTTCGGATATTCGGATCGAGGCCCATCAGATCGGCTGCTTTATCAAATTGCCTGATGACGTTGCCATACAGCGATGAACTTTTTCGCGCCGCCTGGTCATCGGCGAAACCTTCGCCCTGTCTTGTAATGGCCTCAGTATTAGTGGTCTCCGCTCGTGTCATATTCAACCTCCTCTATGGACATCTCCTTGTTTACTTTATGCGTCAGGCTGCTCGTTTATGCTCTCTGAAGGTAAAGACCCTTTCCCGTGCCTCGCCCCTGGTGGTCTCGCCAACCCTGGCAAGCAGCTCGGTCAACTCTTTCACCTCGACGTGCTCTATATCGAGTACCTTTTCGATAATCTGCTGACGCAACGCATAATCTGCCTGAAACATTGTCAGACCCATAAACTTCTCAACGGCCCGCTCCCAGGTCCAGGGCCGCGTAAAGTACCCTTCGTAATCGCGCTTCTCTTTAAGAAGGATTTGCCCATCACGCAAGTAGATTCGCACCCTCGCAGGCATCTCTTCTGGAAAGCGTCGACTGAAATCGCTGTCGGGCCGGACTATGACCTTGCGCATAAGGTTCTGCACATCTTCTTTAAGAATCCGTTCCGGCTTATATTGTGAAGGTCCGACGTCTCCATCGAGCAGCGCCACAGCCAGCAGATACGGCAGGCTGTGGTAGGCCTCCTCGCGGGTGCGGACCTCATCTCTAACCCCCTGCCCATTACCGGGGAGAAGATCGAAGGCCACGCCGAACGTGTCGAGTTCGATCCGCTCAATTTGATTCGGATGGCATGGTTGCCTCTCTCTAAGATAGAGGATGGCTTCAAGCGCCGACTGCGAGTGGGTCTCGGCATTATATTTCTTAATAACGGTGCGCCGGACTGCTTCCATGTCCTCCTTGCCCCAATCAATTTCAAGGTCGGGGGCAGCGGCCTTCAACCAATGTCCACTGGCTTCGGGTGATCCGCTGGTCTTATTGACACTACTCATCGCGAGCCGGGCGGCCTGCGCCGTCGAGAACGCGGAATCCGGGTAAAGAACGATCTCAGGTCGAGGTTGCACGCCTCTACTGTGTATCGGCAGCGCACTGCCAGCTGCGGAGGCTGCGGCTATAGCGTTCGCCGTTTGTCCCTGACCCAGCCGCAGCGCTTTAGCAACGCCCGTGGCGACTGCGCAGGTTCCAGGCGTAATGTGACCGAAGCCTCCGGTCCCCGAAGTCGGCGCTTCAGAAAGTCGGCATTGCACCTGATACGCGACTGCTAGCGCCGTGAGAAACTCCTTCCCTGACGCACCTCCGTATTCGCTCGCCGCAAGGACCGCCGACAGGCTGTCGCTCGGGTGGTATGATCCTCTCCCGGTTAGAAAGCTATCGTTAAAGCCCAGATGGCGTACCAGCGCTCCGTTGTAAAGCGCGGCTCGGTCGGGCGATGCCTTCCCCCCGCCTATTAACGAGGCGAGCGGCCTTCCTCCAAATACCCCTATCTGCTTTCGGAGTTTGCGCATGGGCTCAAGCTCAATCGCACCCAGCGCACAGGCCAGCGAATCGAGAATCCTTACTTTCATCTGGCGTCGGGCTTCTGCCGACAGGTCTTCATAGGAAGCCCGCGCCACAAAAGCTGAAATCTCCTCAATCATCTTTCCTCTTTTCATCGTGAATAGTTGTTGCTCAAATCGCCGTCTCGCAGCTAACCGCATAGCTAGAGTTCTGGCCAACAGGCCTGAGTGGGCGGGCGATGAGGACGGGCGACTCCGCCTGGCGCAGAATCCTGTCTGTATTAGACCCGAAGAGCGCCCACAGGCCAAAACCGGCACCACTCGCGCCGATACAGATCAAGTCGATCTCATTTTCTTTCGCGTAACTGAGGATCTCACGATAAGGCTGCCCCTGACTTACCACTTGCTTGACCTCACTCCAGAGGTGAGTCTCGGCAGGCACGACATTTCGGAGCCTCTTCGCCGCCGCGTGACATGGGTTCTCAGTACTCGGTGAGGCAATTGAAGGCTCGCAAGTGGCTGGCGTAAAAGTCGGAGCCAGCACGTGGATCAGGTGAAGCTCCGATTGAAACTCCTGCGCGAGTGAGAGCCCGTAAGTGAGTGCGAGCTCCGAGTCGCCCGAAAAATCATAAGCCACCAGTATGCGCTTAAAAGAAATCCCGCCTGCCGCTGTGCCATCCAGATCCCCACGTTGATGAACAATGAGGACAGGGCACGGCGCTGTGCGGCTTATCGCTTGAGCAGTAGAGTCCAACAGGGTCGCTGCGCCTTTCGACCTCTGCTGGGGCAGCACTATTAGATCGATTCGCTGCTCGGCGGCTACGCGCGCAACCTCTGTAGCCGTGTCCCCTTCGATTACAATGGCTCCCCAGTCGAAAGGGGCGTCCGCGCCCGCGCCGACCGGTCGCGCGATGGTTTCACCAAGACGCCGCTCGGCATCCTCAGCCACGCCCTGCTGAGAGCCTACCGAATTACAGAGCAAGAGCTTTGCGCCGTAAGACCGCGTCAAAGCCAATGCGTACGCAAGCGCGTCGGTAGACTCCGCAGACAGGTCGGTAGGGTAGAGCACTCGCTCAAGCACTATTCGTTCATTTTTGCGCATAACGTGATCCTGCCATGTCTTCAAGCCATTCGATTTCAAACATAGACTAGTGCAACGAATGTGCCGCTTCGCAACTACAGGATTTCCGTGTCCTAACGGCGGCGGGTGTAAAATTACAGCCAAAGAGCAGCAGGAAATTTCACATCTATGCATGTTATTGCCAGCGCCCGACCTCAACATGGGCTGGGTCAGCGAAACGTTTACAGTTAAAGATGGCACCCGCCTTGCACTAACTAATGGCGTGCGACCCGATGGCTTTAAGTAATAAGTGAAACTCACAGGGAGTTACATCACGATGGAGGGAACTAATGACCGACCGCATGATTTCTGAAACGCTTTCGGAAACTATGATTGACTCGATACTGGCGGACTCTTTCCCCGCCAGTGATCCGCCGTCCTGGACATTGGGCAGGGAGAATCAGCCGAGTTCAGACTTCGTAGATAATTTGCCGCAAACCGTAAGAATTTAAGGCTCAAGCATCGGCCCGTTTTCACCGAGTAGAAAGTGAACCGGGTCGGGGCGCGCGGCTTCAGTTTTCCATCTGTGTCATCGTGCCTGCGTCATCGGTCTTATCAAACGCTGGCGCGAGCAGCCCGCCGCCATCTGAATATCGCGCACAGCAAGTGCTTCGTATATTTCGCCTGCGCTCTTTTGGCGCTCGGCCTGCTCGCGTAACTGGTCAGAGTAATCGCCTGAGCCATCAATGGCTTTCTCGAAAATCGTCGGATTTGAGGTGACACCGCGCTACTCATCGCCGTCAGGCCAGATGGACTGGCCTGCCTTTGTCAATTCAACAATTGGATTAATGCTCATGTGATAGCGTCCATGTCGGCCCCCACCTCAACCCGTTGCCGGTCAGCGCGGCAAAGATGCGCTGTTGTGCCTGGCGTGCTGTAGACGTCGTTCGGCAGCGTCCCAATCAATGTTCGAGAAGAACGCCTCGATATACTTCGGGCGATCTGCCGGTTTGTAGTCGAGCAAAAAGGCATGCTCCCAAACGTCCATCACCAGCACCGGGTTGAATCCCGCGACGTTGCCTATCTGATGCAGGCTGATCCAGTGATTCGATAGCTGGCCGCTGGTCGGGTCTTCATAACATATCGCCCAGCCGACGCCGCGCATCTTGCCTATGCTCATGAAATCGGCCTTCCAGGTGTCGTAGCTGCCAAAGCTCCCCTCCGCGGCCTGGTAGAACGCCGCAGTTTTGTCAGGGTCACCTGACCCGCCGCGCTTCATATTGCCGAAGTAGTATTCATGCAGCACCATCCCGTTGTACTCGAAGCCGAGACGCCGCTTCAGTTCCGAGTAAGCGGGCATCTCGTCTTGATCTACCTTGCCATCCTTCAGGAACTCGGAGATTTTCTCCGCGAGTCTATTAGTCTCTTTGACGTAGCCTTCGTAGAGCTGGAAATGCATTTCCAGTGTCTGGTCAGAGATTCCGTTAAGCCTACTCAGATCAAACTGCTTCGCCTTGTACTGTGCGTTCGCGATCATTCACTCTTCCTCCTTCGATTAGCTTTGAGAACTTGTAGGGGTGCAATCAATGTGCCGGGTCCGCATTTGAAGTCGATGCATCGATTGTGCGAGATGATGTGCATAACGTCTCGCCCGGTTGCGAGAAATCAGCCATCCCGATGTCAAATTCTTTGCAGTAATCAGTCAAAGCCTGTGCCTGCATGCGGGTTGCATCACTTAATTTGGGGGCACAGCTTTTGCACTCCTTAAGAGCCGTGGCGCGCAGGTAGCGCCGCATTTATTCAGGTGATAACCGAACGTAGAAAGGAAAAGCGATGAAACATCAAACCGCGCGCGAAGCGCAAACAACAACCAAAGCTGCGACCCCTGAGTTGATCAAACCCGAAGCCCATGTCGATAAATTAAGAGAGCTCCAGGAAGCGGTTGCAGCCAGGGCTTTTGAACTTTTCGAGAGTCGTGGCTGCGAGCACGGTGAAGAACTTGCGGACTGGCTCCGCGCAGAGTCAGAGATACTACAGCCGCTTTCGATCAAAGTCAGAGATTATAAAGATCGGCTGGATGTGGAGGCAGAAATGCCGGCCTTCAGCGCCGAGAATATCAAGATCAGCGCCGAGCCGCGACGGCTCTTCATCAGCGGCAGGGCCGATCTGATCGAAGGCGAAGCAGTGGAGAATACTTTCTCCAGAGAACTCCTGGGGAAAGAGGCCTTCCACATGCTGGACCTGCCTGTCGAGATTGACGCAGAAAGAGCGGAAGCAATATTCACAAGCGGAATACTGATGGTCACACTGCCAAAGCTCGCTGCCGGTGAGCCGTCTCAGGCGCAAGCCTCCGCCGTATAACTCTCTGACAAACTCTATTAGCGGAGAGATCATGAAAACGGAGTTAAAGGCATCTACACCTGCAAGCCTCCGCGCCGTGTTTCGTTTTGGCCAGTCGCGGCAGGTACGGGTCGAGCTTGATATTAGCTTTACTGGAGGCGGTGATCGGTCTGAAGACCCCCTGGCCGAGATCGCAAGGATCATCGACGGCAACCGCCACCATCAAAGGCTCGACCCTGCTTGCAGGGAATGTGAATGGCATCAGGTGCTGGATCTGGTCAGGCGATGTCACGAGCTTGCGAGCCTGGTGTCAGGCCGCCTGGTTACCAGTGTCCGCATCGAGGAAGGGGGAGGCGAGCACCCGGAGCTGGAAAGCAGCGCCGTGTTGACAAAAAGCGCAGCCGCCGTCGCAAGGGCGCCGTATGTAAGAACGGGCTGAATGCGGCTGCGCTTTCATAGGGCTTTGCTTTCATAGGGCTTTTAAGAAGGTAGCGAAATCGAGAATAGCTCCCGGCTTCCGGCCGGGTTGACTCAAACCTAAACCGCGCCAAGCGTATCGGCCAGCGTCCTCAGCAGCGTCTCGGCGGTGTAGGGCTTCATCAGGAACGCACACACGCCTTCGCTGGCAGTCTCAAACATATTATCGTTTGCCGACAGCCCGCTTGAGGCGATGATCTTGATACCCGGGTCGAGCTTTTGTAAGGCGCGGATAGTCGCCGCGCCACCCAGGTAAGGCATCATCATATCCATGAGCACAACGCTGATCTCCCTCTTATGCTCGGCATACACGGCGAGGGCCTCTGTGCCGTCGCGCGCCGTCAGAACTCTATAACCATTCTCTTCGAGCGTTCTTTTGACTATTTCCAGGAGTGGAATCTCATCGTCCACGACGAGGATCAACTCGCCTTGTCCGAGAGGCAACCCCGGCTGGATTTCTTCGGGCCGATTTACCTGCGAGGATGCGGCGGCGGGAATGTATATTTTGAATTCCGTACCTTTCCCCACTTCGCTTTGAACATCGATGAACCCGCCGTGGCCTTTGACTATCCCTCTGATGCTCGGCAGCCCGAGCCCTGTTCCTTTGCCCTGCTCCTTGGTAGTAAAGAAGGGCTCGAATATCTTTTCTATGACATCGGGCGGCATACCGGTCCCGGTGTCGGCAACGCTTATGAGGACGTAATGGCCCTGCCTGGCCTCGAAGTGCATGCGGGCATCGTTCTCATCGAGGTAAGTATTTCGGGCCTCGATTGTTAAAGTGCCGCCGTCAGGCATTGCGTCGCGCGCGTTCACACCGAGATTCATCAAGACCTGGTGCATCTGAGTGGCGTCGCCTGTAACGGGGAAGAGGTCCTCTGCGATGGAGACTCTAATATCGATTGCTTTAGGGAGCGTGCCCTTCAGGATCTTCACCACTTCTCTTATCAAGTGCGTGGGTTGAAGCTCTATGCGCTCCCCCTCGATGCCTCTTGCGAACTCCAGCACCTGCTTTATCATCTCGCCTGCGCGCTCGGCGTTGATCTTGAGAATGGCGAGCATGTGCTGGCTCTCCTCGTCGATGAACTTCCGCTTGAGCATCTGAACCGACAGGAGAATCGGCGACAGGAGGTTGCCGAGGTTGTGGGCGATGCCGCTCGCCAGCGTGCCGATGCTCTCCATACGTTGCGCCCGCAAAAACTGGGCTTCGAGTTTCTTCCTCTCGGTCACATCGGTGTTAATCGCAAACATTGATTTCGGCTTCCCGGCCTCCTCAGGCACGAGCGTCCAGTGACCCTCGGCAATGATCTCTTTGCCGTCTTTTGTGCGCTGGCGTATCTCGCCGAACCACTGGCCGTTCTCAAGCAGGGCGCTCTTAGCGGCCCTGTACTGCGACAGGTTCTCCTTATAATAAAGGTCACGGACGTTCTTGCCTTTTGCCTCGACGGCCAGCCAGCCATACATTCGCTCGGCGCCCATATTCCAGTAAAGCACCTCGCCGTCTAAATCTTGAACGATGATTGCGTCCGTCGCGTGATCGAGCAAGGCCGCCTGCTCGCGCAACTGCTCTTCTTCCTGCTTACGCAGGCTGATGTCGCGCACAACAGCCAGCACTCTATTCTTGCCCCCGATACAGACGCTTTTGAGGCTTACTTCGACCCAGAATCTGCGCCCTGTTTTATCCTCGGTCTCCCATTTAAAGAGTTGACGCTCCCCCTGGGCCGCCGCTCTTATTCTTTCTAAGACGATCTCTCCTTTAAAAGGCGTTCCGGTTACGCCCCAGGTGCTCGGCTTGAGGTCATGGCCCTCTTCCGGGGACCACCCGTACATTTCATAGCCCTTCTGATTGACATCAACTATCGCGCCCGTTTCCGGGTCATGAACGAAGATCGCGTCGTCAACCGCATCAAATATCGTGCGGTAATTGGCCTCTTCAAATCCGGTATTATTGCTCTTTTTCTGACTCTCGGATTTCTGTTTCTTTGTTGTAGTTTGTCGCGCCATATAATCCTTTTATATAACCTCTGTCAATTTATCGTCTAGCGCTCTTTATTGATCTCACTAGCCAGAGAGGAACTGCAAGCGACGTACCCGTCAAGAAACGGCTCGCAGGGCGCTTCAGACCCGGATCAATTGATCCAGGACATATACAAAAACCGGCGGTGCAAGATTTCACGCACTGGGGTGGCTGATTTTTGGCAAAGTGTGGCGAGTACTCGTTACATTTCGGTGGAAGTCCTGGTTTTGGATTCGGCACCAGTCTTGCACTCACTATCTACATTCGTAGACATGGCGAATAAAGCGCATATCACGGACCGGGTTATAGAACGCGGGCCGCATTACGAAGTGAACGGGGAGGGAATTATCATGATGCCGAAATTTGATATGGGTGAACTCATAAAGCGTCCGGTCAGGCCGGACCGTCCTGTGTTGACCGTCTATCTCAACGTAGATCAATCCCGCGCGGCAAACCGAAACCGCATGTTCGAGGTCAAGCTGGCCAACAGATTGCGCGCGGCTAAAGGTCGGCTCGACCAGCGCAGTCGGGATGCGTTTGAGTCGAACGCCGAAAGGGTGCTTCGGTTCGTTGCCGACTATGAGCCGCGAATGAAGGGCTTGATCATAGTTTGTGATGACTCGGAAGATTTCTTCTGGACCGGCGAGGTCAACGTCCCTGTGGTCACCGGCATACGATGGAGTGATGCGGTGTACCTGAAGCCGCTGCTTGAGATGCTCGATGAGAACGAGCGTTATGGCGTGGTCCTGACCGACAGGTCGCAGGCGCGGTTGTTTACAGTTTTCCTCGGCGGAATCGAAGGGCGGCAATCCCTGCGGGCGCCCGCTGAAGTTACACACGTCAAGTCATCGGGCAGGGATCGCATGCTCTCCCAGATGCGCCACCAACGCAGGTCCGACACGCAGGCGCTGCTCCACCTCAAGCAGGTTGCGGATACGGCGGATCAGTTGGCTGCCAACCATGCGTTTGACCGCCTGGTGCTGGCCGGGCCTGTCGAGGCTACGAGTGAGGTCCAGCGACTGTTATCAAAGCGGCTGCGCTCTAAGGTGATCGGGGCGACGGCTTTGCCCGTGGACGCGACCGAGCAGCAGGTTCTTGAAGCGACGCTCAAGTTGGTCGAATCGGTTGAGCGTGAGGACGAAATCTCGCTGGTCGGAGAACTCATCCCGGCTGCGGAAAAGCAAGACGGAGCCATCCTCGGACTCGACGCGACGCTGACAGCGCTGCAAGCAGGCCGCGTCTGGCGATTCGTTTATGCCGAAGGTCAGGCTGCCAGAGGCAGCCGCTGCTCGAATTGTAACAACCTGTCAGCGAAAGACGAGGAAGTGTGCGGCTACTGCGGGGCACGGGTTCAGGCGGTTGATGACCTGTTCAACCGCGCGGCGAAGCGCGTGAGGGCTATGGGCGGGCTGGTGGAACAACTCCGTGGCGAGGCGGCCGACCGGCTCCGAGCAGTGGGCGGCGTCGGCGCGTTTCTGAGGCAATCCTGATCGCTTCACGGGGCTAATGGTCTGTCGTCGCCTCTTCGAGCTTCTTCAGGCGGTAGCGGAGCTGGCCGCGCGAGATGCCGAGCAGTTCGGCGGCGCGCGTCTGGTTGCCGCCGCTGCGCGCCAGCGCTTGCCGCACGAGCGACATCTCCACTTTATCGAGGGGCATGCCTTCCGGCGGAAGAGAAACGAGCGGCCTGGCGGCATCATTGCTCGGTTGTGGCGGTGGAGGGTCTATTGCGACCCCCCGCTCCGCGCTGCCTGTTGCATCCGCGACGAGGTCGCGGGGCAGGGAGGCGGTAGTTATCATATCGCCGTCTTCGAGAATCATGACCCGCTCGATTACGTTGCGGAGCTCTCGCACGTTGCCGGGCCATCGGTAGTTGCGGAAGATCTCCGCCACTTCAGGCGTGAGGCCGCGAATGCGTTTGCGCATCTGTTCTTTGAAACGCTCAATAAAATGCTCGGCGAGGATGAGCACGTCTGTGCCGCGCTCACGCAAGGGTGGGATCTCGATTTGAATGATCGAGAGGCGGTAATAGAGGTCGAGCCGGAAGCGCCCGTCTTCGCTGTCGGCCTTGAGGTTGCGGTTCGACGCGGCGATAACCCGCACGTCGAGCGGCACGTCTTTAAGGCCGCCAACGCGCCTGAACGCGCCTTCTTCAAGAACGCGGAGCAGCTTCGCTTGCAGGTTGAGTTCCATCTCGCCTATTTCGTCGAGAAAGATCGTGCCGCCCTCGGCCTGCTCAAGCAGACCTTGCTTACGGGCCTTCGCGTCCGTGAACGCGCCTTTCTCGTAGCCAAAGAACTCACTCTCCATAAGGCTTGCCGGGATGGCGGCGCAATTTATGGGGACGAAAGGCGAGCGGGCGCGACGCGAGCCGTAGTGAATCGCTTTCGCCAGCAGGTCTTTGCCGGTGCCGGATTCCCCCTGTAAGAGGACCGTTGACACCTCGCTTTCGGCGACCTTGCGCGCGAGCGCGATCATCTCGTTTCTGGCCTGTGAGCTGCCGATGATCTGGTCAAATTCGAACTCGCGTGCCCGCTCCTTGCGGATAAGATTTACCTCTTTGCGCAACCGCCCGGCTTCCAGCGCGTTGTGGATTCTGACCTCAAGCTCATCCAGCTTTACCGGCTTCCCCAGGAAGTCGTATGCCTGCCCCCGCAATGCGGCAATCGTATTCTCGACGTGAACATCGGTCGTGATCATTATGACCAGCGCTTCAGGGTTGCGCTCTTTTATCTTCTTGAGAACGCTGAGGCCCGACTCGTCAGGGAGATTAATATCGAGCAAGGTGAGAGCGGGTTGTTCGGCATCAAACATGGTGAACCCTGCGGCAGCGGTACCCGCCTCAAGAGGGTCATAGCCGCTCCCGCGCAACGCCTGCGCAAGGGTCCATCGCACCGCCGAGTCGTCATCCACAATCAGGATCTTATCCTTGGGCATTCTCTTATCCTGTTATTCGGGATAGGGATTTGAGCAAGCATTTTACTTAATACCTGCCTAAAAGCATAGGCAGTCCGCGTTCTTTGAGCGGGGCGACAAGCAGGGATTACATCAAGACTGGAGGAAGTAATGGCAAAGGGAACTATAACGAAGGAAGCTACGATACGCATAACTGAGGTTGATCTCGCTCGGCTGAGAAAGCTGATCGAGGTCGCCCGAGACAACGGCGGCGATTCGAACAAGTCCTACCTGAACCGGTTGGAATACGAGTTAGATGGCGCCGAGGTTGTCGATCCGAAGGAGATCTCAAGCGACGCGATCACCATGCGCTCTACGGTCCGTCTTAAAGACCTGGATACTGGTAAGGAACTGGTCTATTCGCTGGTGTTCCCTACTGAGGCGGATACCGAGAAAGGTAAGATTTCCGTACTGGCGCCGGTCGGCACAGCCATGATCGGCTACCGGGTCGGGGATACGATTGAGTGGGAAGTCCCGTCGGGGCTTAGGCGGCTGAAAGTCGAAGAGATTCTCTACCAGCCCGAAGCTTCGGGAGACTATCACCT
This sequence comes from uncultured Clostridia bacterium, assembly GCA_964615905.1. Classification (GTDB taxonomy): domain Bacteria; phylum Acidobacteriota; class Blastocatellia; order UBA7656; family UBA7656; genus DATLMR01. The sequence continues at coordinate 97,597 of CAZTUB010000003.1, read as the reverse complement.
TTAGACCATCGCCCCACTTACAGGCATCAGGTATGAACCGCCGTAAGGAATGACCTACAAGGTGTTCGAGGGCAAGCAGAATTGCTGACCCCTGCTTGCCCTCGAAATACTACCCGCCTTCCCTTCTGAATAAACAGATTGCAACAAGCTCACGCCAGGCTGGATGCCCCCCTGCTAATGTGGTTGCAGGCCGCAGTTTGAAATTCGCTGTGGTGTTCAGACTGTTAAATATTTTTCACCGGTGGCCGAAAGTTGGCAGGGCAGGCACCTTATTACTTGCAAAATAGACAGATTTTGTCGCATTGGGATGGCATACGCCTTGCAGTCCTTAATGGTAACGCATTGGTCAATTTAGGGACTAAGGATTGTCTGATTCCAAGACTCTCCAAAGGAAAATGATTAGTCAGGTTCGGCTAATCCCAAAGCCATTTATGCGTGCATCGGTGAGTAACTATGAAGATTAGTAAGGCAATAAACTCAATAGCCCTGATGATCGTCTGCGCCGTCTTCGGCATGGCGCAATCTAAAGGAGTATTCATCGACAGGGCGAACAGGTTCAACATCACCTTGAGCGAACGCTGGCGAAGCGTCAATTACACAGACGCCGTCGGGAGAGAGAGGACAGAGTTTGTACTGGGGCAACGGAATGACGGCTTATTAAGAATATCGAGGGACAGATTGGGCGGGCGCACGCTGGCCCGAGTTGTCGATAAGGAATTAGAAGATTTGAGGTCTTATGACGGCAAGTACTTGCTTGCCGACAGGGAGCCTTTTGAAGGCGACTCACTGCGCGGCATAAGGATCGCGTTCTACTACGTCGAAGGGAGTCGCCAGGCTGCGGGGACATACTACTTTCTTGAAGAGACAGACGAGGTGTGGATTCTACGCTTCACCGGGCGGGTGGGCTTGCTTGATGTAAGCCGGGACACTACAGATCAGATCGCGCGGAGCTTCCGCCCGAAATAACCTGACCGAATTTTGCGATGCATCGAAGTCCGGGCAGCCTCGCTAAGCCTGAGGGTGCGAAGCGTCTATGGATGGGTGATCAAACACAGGCGCGGGGTGATTATAGACGACTTGAAGGATGACGCGCGCTATGTGCAAGCGAGGTCAAAGATCAGGTCTGAGATCGTTTCATCATACGTCGCGGCGCGAGCGCGCTGCTCGGTCGAGGTTGTTCGGACATAGGCAGCAACAGGACCATTAAGAGGCGATTGGTTGCGGAGGTAATGAGCGATGATTAATACAGCAGCGATTACTAATACGGCAAACACGATGACCGACGGGGAAGTCGTCGAGCGGGTGCGCGCCGGAGACACAGACGTTTTTGAGGTGCTCATGCGCCGGTATAACCAGCGGCTATATCGTGTGACCCGGTCGATACTGGGCGACGACGCCGAAGCGGAAGATGTGACGCAGGATGCCTATGTCCGCTCATACCAGCATCTGGATCAGTTCGATGGCCGCGCTAAATTCTCTACGTGGCTTACAAGGATCGCGGTGCACGAGGCGCTTTCCAGGCTCCGTAACCGCCGGAGGTTCGTAGAGCTTGACGCTGCGCCTGTCTCTATGGGGAAGGTAATAAATTTAGAAGCGAGGTCGCCATCGCCCGAACAGGAAGTGCTGACTCACACGATGGAGATGGCACTGGAAGCTGCAACTGACAGGTTGCCCCAGAACTATCGGTCGGTCTTCATACTGCGGGAGGTCGAGGGGTTGAGCACAGCCGAAACAGCCGAGTGTCTTGGCATCAGTGAAGAAGCGGTAAAAGTTCGCCTGCACCGGGCACGCACCTCGCTGCGGAAGGATATACATGCCCATACCGGCGCGGTCACGACGGAGGCGTTTCAATTCCTTGGCGCTCGATGCGACCGACTGGTGTCAGCCGTGCTTAAAGAACTCCGGTCGCTTGCGGGCAACACTTCCAATCTAGCTCGGCCCACGTAGAGTGTCGCATTGCCGGATTTAGATAATCCGATCAACCTTCTGCGCGAGCGACGCCGACTATTAACTACAGAATCCGCAGGGCCATCGCGGAATCGTTTTGTGCGAGGAGGGTGGTACTTACAACCCGAATACTCTCAGGGTGAGGAAATATACTCTGCTATGGAGCGGGCCGGGATTGAGCGAGTCAAAAGCGCCCACGGCTTCCACGGCTTCAGGCACTCGGCCGTCTCAGTTGTGGCCTGAGTGTGGCCCAGGAAAGCGAACCGATGCGGTAGGCCAAGGGCAAGTCAGTTTGACCGTGAACTTGGGGCGGCCGGAGGCGGCCGCTGTGGATTCGAGGGGTAAATATTTCCACCAAAATATGTATTTTTTACACGCGCGGCCCGTCTTTTGAGATGTGAAAAAACGGTGTGAAATCACTAAGTTTGCCGAAATGCTGAACATTATAACCGGGATGAGGAAGTGTAACGGTCTGGCACCGCGATTGCTCAAGCCTGTGTGGGGCAAGAGATACGGGTGATGGCAACATCACTTCCTGTTCTCGATTCTCGGTTATTGTGGTGAGGACAGTAACCGGAAACAAGGCGATGCAGTCATCCCACGCTGCATCGCCTATTTTTTTGTTTAGCCTGTCTTTGCCTGCCCGCTCGATAATCGCCCACGAGCCTATAAGCTTGACACTTCAACGCGCGCCTCTATATTTTCAAGCTTGCCGGACGCGCGAGGGTTAAATGCTTGAAGAGTACAGACGCGACTACGTCGATTTCAACACGGCCGCGATGCGGGAGTATTACCTGTTCCTTTCGGGTCAAAAATCCGAGCTTGAGATAGCCAGAATCTATGATCGCTATTCCGACCTCTTTACGAAAGACTCGATAGCCAGGCTCAAACGCGAGCTTGCCGGTTCAGTCGATCATTTCGACACGCAGCGCGCGGCCGCAAACCGCCTGCTCAGCTTCGCCGTAGACCACTTTCTCGAAAATTCTGTCACAGAGCTGACCGAAGAGATCGGCAGGTATGAAGCGGCGGCCACGGTCGAATGGCAGGGCCGGCGGCTGAGCTTTCAAGACTCGATTGTAGCGGTTCAGCTTGAGCCGGACAGGGAGCTTCGCCGCGCGCTCTATAAGAGGCGCGCCGGCGTGATCGACCAGTCAAACGACCTGCGCATAGAGCGCCTGGAAAAACTCCACGAGGCGGCGCGGTCGCTCGGCTATGCCGGGTACACGGCCCTTTACGAAGAGGTGCGCGGGTTAAACTACGGCGCGCTCGCCAGCCAGCTTGAGACGCTGCTTGCGCGAACAGAGTCTGTCTATACCTCAACCCTCAACGCGGCCCTGACCAGAGACCTCGGCGTCTCTGTCGAAGAGGCAGAGCGGTCAGACGCGCACCGCTTTCTCCATCTCGCCAGGTATGACAATTATTTCCCCGCCTCAGACCTTCTGCGCGTATACGCCGATACGATGGCCGGGCTCGGCATCGACGTAGAAGCGCAGCCGAATATAACCATCGACAGCGAGCCGCGCCCGCGCAAAAACTCCAGGGCCTTTTGCGTAGCGATCACCGCCCCGGATGACGTGCGGCTTGTCGTAAAGCCTTCCGGCGGGCAGTCCGATTACCAGGCGCTTTTCCACGAAGGCGGCCACGCGCAGCATTACGGCGGCGTCAACCCGGCCTTGCAGCCTGAATTCAAATACACAGGCGATTATGCGCTCACAGAGACGTTCGCTTTTCTCTTCGACCATCTGACGAGCGAGCCCGCGTGGCTCGGCAGCATGCTCAGATTCAATGACAGCCAGGATTACGTCCGCTCGTCTGTCGTCTCAAGGCTCGTGACCATTCGCCGGTATGCGGCAAAGCTCATATACGAGCGCGAGCTTCACACCACAGGCAATATTGCGCAGGCACCACGGCTCTACTCAGAGCTTCAGTCATCGGCCACGATGTTCAAGACGGCCCGTACAGACTTCCTGTTCGATATGGACGACGCGTTCTACTCGGCCAGCTACTTGCGCGCCTGGGCTTTTGAAGTCGTGCTGCGCGAGCACTTGAAGGTAAAGTTCGGAGCCATGTGGTGGACTTCGCGCCGCGCAGGCAGCCATCTGAGAGAGATCTGGGAGACGGGCGACCGCTACACCGCAGACGAGATGGCAACGCAGCTCGGGCTCGGTCCAATCACATTCGATCCGCTTATCGAGGAGTTCACCACAGTGCTCAGATGAAAACGATCCTGGTAAAGCTCGACAACCGCAGTTATCGAATCGAGATAGAGCCGGGTCTGGTCGACGGCGCGGGCGCGTCGATACGCGAGCGGCTTGGCGACAGGGCTCGCCGCGCTATTGTAGTCACAACGCCGCGCGTGGGCGCGCTTTACGGGAGCCGCGTTTTACGCTCGCTGAAGCGAGCGGGGTTTCGCGCTGAAACTTTTCTTATCGGAGACGGCGAGCGGTTTAAGTCTTTACGCACGGCCGAATCGCTTTACACTTTTTTGATCGAGCGGCGAGTAGAGCGGTCAGACCTGATCGTCGCGCTCGGCGGCGGAGTCACAGGCGACCTGGCGGGGTTTGTCGCCGCGACTTACCTGCGCGGAATACGTTTCGTCCAGGTGCCTACGACGCTGCTTGCGCAGATCGACAGCTCGGTCGGCGGAAAGACGGGCGTCAATCACCCTCTGGGCAAAAACCTCATAGGCGCATTTCATCAGCCGTCGCTCGTCGTCATCGACCCTGAGACTCTCCGCTCGCTTCCCGCGCGCGAGCTTGGTGCGGGGCTTTACGAAGCGATCAAGTACGGCGTCATTCGCGATGCGCGGCTTTTGAAAAGAATCTCCGCCAACCTTGACCGCATAAAAAGTCTCGACGGAGGTGAGCTTGCTCATACGATAGCGCGGTCGTGCGCGATAAAAGCCGACGTGGTGGCGCGCGACGAGCGCGAAGGCGGGCTGCGCAGAATACTGAACTTCGGGCACACCGTCGGCCACGCGCTCGAAGCCGTCACCCGTTACCGCCGCTTCCTTCATGGCGAAGCGGTCGGCCACGGAATGCGGGCCGCCTCTTTGATAGCCGAGCGCGCGGGACTCCTAGCCCCAGACGCCCGCAAGAGTATAGATCACGCCATTTCCGGGGTCGGAAGGCTCCCCGCAGCAAATAATCTTGCGCTCGATGGTATAATGTCCGCGATGACTCACGACAAGAAGGCCGAGGCCGGTCGGGTCGCTTTTGTGCTGCCGGTCGAGATAGGCCGCGTCGTGATCAAATCGGACCTGCCCCCTCGTCTGGTTCGCTCAGCCCTCAAAGACGCTCTGGCGTAGATAAGCCGCCTCGCCCCGGCGGTCGCTCGCGTCGCCCTCACACGCAGAGCAGTATCAATATCAAGAAAGTTGCGGAGTAACTGTCATGAAAACAATTGTTATTGAGCGTTCACGCGCAGGGGAACGCGGGGCGATAGGCCTTCCAACCTTATTGCTGCTCGTAGTAGCCGGCGTAGTCGTCTTTCTTGCTGTCAAGCTAGTGCCGGTTTACGCCGAGCAGAAACGTGTCATATACGACGTCAACGAGCTTGCCAACAAGGCGACGGTCCGGGGGTCGAAAGAAGACCACATAACAAAAGAGATTAGAAAGATTCGGCTCGATAACGAGCTGCCCGAAGACAGCATCACCCTAAGCTCGCGCGATAAGAGGGTCCAGATCGTCGTCGGGTATACACGCACCGTCGATCTGCTCTTTACGACATACGAGTGGCAGGTGAAGCATACGGTGGTGGGCAAGGAATTATAAGCCGGCGAGAGCGCCCGCGTTGACTCCAGGTAAAGCTGGCCTCTATCATTTTCGTGGTAGTGGTCAGCAAGGAGCAACGCTGTGCATCATTTGAAATCCGTATACCGATTCGTCTCCCTGATCGTTTGTGTAACGATTATTCTGACTGGCGTGGTCTTACCGCAGAGCGGTAGAGGCCGTCCGAGGGTTCCGTCCAGAGAGCCGGTCGCTCCGCCGCCGCCGCCGGTTAAAGTGCCCGCTTCGGTCGCCGTAATCAAGCAGGAGCAGGCGGGCAACGTCTCGCGGTTCCAGTTGCGAAACGGGATGACCGTCGTCATCTCAGAGCAGCACGCTTTTCCCCTGGCCTCGGCAGTCGCCTTTTTCAAGGCCGGTCATCTTGACGAGCCAGCGACCGCTCGCGGCGCATCCTGGCTGCTTGCGAGCGCGATGCTTAACGGCGCGGGGGGCGGTCCCGCCAACTCGAATAATCCCGATAAGTCGCCGGCCGCGCTGCTGCAATCGCTCGGCGCAATCGCCGGATCGGACGTTGCGGCTCGGAGCACCTCTTTTTACTTTGTCGCTCCGTCAAAGCAGATCGCGCAGGCGCTCAAAGTTCAGGCGGACATGCTCTCGCAGGCAGAGGCCGCGCATACAGCCGCGAGCCTCTGGGTGAACGAGGACGAGCCTGCGCGCTACTCGATGGCCCGCCTGTACGATCTGGCCTTTAATCAGGACGGCTCGGCAGCCGCATCCGGCGCGGCCACGCGCGAACAGATCGAAGGGTTTTATAAAAACAGCTTTAGGCCGGACAAGCTTGTGCTCGCAATCGCGGGCGATGTCTCGACGTTTAATACCCTGGTCACAATTCAACAGCTCTACGGCGATTTCGGCGTGACGCCCCAGCCCGAAGCAAAAAAAGAGATTCAAACAAAAACTCGGCCCTCCCCGGCCAGAACAGGCGGCAGACCCGCGCGGCCTGAACCTTCTCAACCTGCCGAGACGCCGCCCGGTGCCGCACCGGCAGAGCAGGCAAAACAGCTTGAGACAAAACAACCTGAGACAAAAGAACCTGAGACAAGACAACCGGGGCTGCGCTACAGCGCCGAGCGCGCGGACATAAGCCAGACGGTCATAAGCATAGGTTTCGAGGTTCCGGGGCCCGACTCAACAGACGCGCCCGCGTTCGATCTGATCGCGGCCATCCTCGGCAAGGGGCGCGGAGCGCGGCTCAGGGGGACGCTGCTCGATGGCGCTGCGGTCTTGAGCCGCGTCGAATCTCATTACATCGGCTCAGCAGACAAGGGGTTGCTGGCGACGCAGATGTGGACGGACCCCGCTCAGATCGATAAAGCCGAGTCCGAGTTCTTCAGGGAGGTCGACCGGTTGCGCCGCGAAGTGCCGGCCGAAGGCGATATGGCGCGCGCGCGCGGCGTGCTTGAAAAAGAGTCTGTCGACGAGATGGGGACATACCTGGGCCGGGCTTCGCGGCTTGCTCAAGCCGAAGCTTACGGCGGCGGGTTTCGCACCGCGCTCGATTATCGAAACCGTATTCGCGCCGTGAGCGCCGAACAGGTCCAGCGCGTAGCCGCTAAATATCTCACCCCTGTGAACACGCGCGTGCACGAGTTGGAGCCGTCCCAGGCCGCGCCGCGCACGTTCGATTCTGAACGCTTCTCGGCTGCGGTCGCCGGATGGGCTCCGGGATTCAATCAGGCGGTCAACTCTTCTCGCGCGCCGATTGACCCGAATGCCGCACCGGCTGTGATAGCGCAAGGGGCCGAAAAATCATCGGACCAGCAGACGGCAATGGAATCAGTCGAGCCGCTCGCCGTGAGAGACTTCTCTACCCTCAACGGGCCACGAGCGTACGTGCGCGAAGATCACACTCAGCCCACGGTCGCCGTGGCCGTGTTGATGCAGGTCGGGCGGCTTGCCGAGGAGGAAGCCACAAGCGGGCTGACAGAGTTGATGCTGCAAGCCATGATGTACGGCACTGCGCGGCGCACCGCCTCGCAGGTAGCGAGCGACCTCGACCAGCTAGGCGCTGAGATCGAGATCGTATCCGACCCCGACTTTTTCGGGTTGATGCTGAGCGTGCTTTCGCGCAACGCGGACCGCGCGCTCAAGATCGTGCGTGACCTGGTCGAGGAGCCCGCGCTCAGGGATGAGGATGTGGCGCGCGCGCGCGTCTTACAGGCGGGCACGATCCGCAAGCATCGCGATTCAAGCCTGTCGCGCTCGCACGACCTCCTGTTCCAGGCGCTCTTCCCAACTCATTCCTACTCGTTGCCCTCTCGCGGTCGCGAAGAATCTGTGGCAAAGCTGACCGCCGAACAGGTGCGCGAGTGGCACGCAAAGACGGTCAAGCGGCAGCTCCCGCTTGTCGTCATCGTAGGCGATACGGACGGGTCGGCGCTTGTGTCAAGCGTGGTTGCGGAAGGGTTTCGGCGCAGGGAAGTCGATAAGAGTTTTTCGGCAAAGGTCCCCGGCCCGCGACCTGCGGCTGAAAGAGCCGATGCGCGCCGCTCGCCGCTGTCTGTCGTGTCGCTCGGATTTATGGGGCCGAAGGCGGGCAGCGCGGACACGGTTGTTTTAGAGTTGATAAAGGCGGTGCTCAACGGCGAGGGCGGGCGGTTCGCCACGGAGTTGAGGGACAGGCAGGCTGTAGCTTATCAAGCCCGTTTTGACGCTGAGCCGCTGCTGACATCGGGGGCGGTTTACGCGCAGATATTCGCAAACGCGGACAGGGAGCAGCGCGCGCGTCAGCTTGCGCTCGCCGAGCTTGATCGATTGACGCGCGCCCCGTTGAACGCCAATGAGATTGAAAGCGCGCGCGCGTTTGCCGCATTGTCGCGGCAAGCCTCTATGCAGTCTCACGAGGCCCGCGCTATCGAATATGCGCGCACGGTCTTCAGCCAGCAACAGGCGAGCAAGGTTGACGAGTTTATACAGGACCTGTCAAAGCTTACACCCGGAGATGTTCAGCGCGTGGCCTCGCTCTACTTCAAAACGTCGAACGCATCAGTGGGCGCAGTTCGCGGCTCACGGCAATAATCAGAACTGGCGACGAGGACTGAGCGGGGACGGGGACAGGCCCGCCGCTCAGTCCTCATCGCTCTTTTTACGGTTGGCCGGGGAGCGGTTTGCGCGGCAGCCGTTTGTCGCGCATGGCCGTGTTATATACGAACGTGGCCATGACGATAGCCGCCTGCTTTACGTCTTCCTCCTGTATGCGCTCGTATGTGTCCATGTTCGTGTGGTGCGTGCGCGTTCCGTACTCCACGGGGTCTTGAATGAACTGGAACCCCGGCAAACCGACCGCGTCGAACGCCTGGTGGTCCGTGCCGCTCGTATTGCTGACGGTTATCGTCGAAGCGCCCATCTCTTTCAACGGCGCGAGCCACGCTCGGAAGATCGGGCGCAGCGCTTCATTGCCTTGAAGGTAGATGCCTCGAATCTTCCCCGTCCCGTTATCGAGGTTGTAGTAAGCGGAGAACTTTTCGTGTTCGGGCTTCAATTCGAACTGCGGCGCGGCATCGCTGCTTGCTTCTACCCTTCTTCCAAAATGTTTCGTGACATGAGCCCGCGCGCCGAGCAGCCCTTGCTCTTCGCCGCCCCACAAAGCTATGCGAATCGTGCGGCGCGGCTTGATGCCAAGCGCCTGAATTATTCTGACCGCTTCCATCGCCACGGCCGAACCGGCGGCGTTGTCTGTCGCCCCGGTCGCGCCGTGCCACGAATCGAAGTGCGCGCCGATCATCACGATCTCGTCTTTGAGGTCTGTGCCCGGAATCTCTGCGATGATGTTGTAGCCCATCAGGTCTTGATCGTGGAACCGGCTGTTGATGTTTATCTCAAGCTCAACGGCCGCGCCTTTTGAAAGCGCGCGAATGATCCGGTTGTAATGCTCGACGCTCATAACGATCTGCGGCGGAATCACCGGGGCGTCCTTTGAATACGCCCCTATGCGCTGACCGTAAGGCCTGTCGGCGGGCTGAGGGACGGTCGCCCCTTGAACGAAGACAACCCCGCCGTCGCCGCCGCGCCCCGAAGGCTCTATGACGACGCCCGCGCCTTCAGCCGTAGCCATCTCCCACTTTTTGAGCTGGAGCGCCTGCGCTTTTTTCTGCTCCTCCGTCGGCTCAGGGCGCGACCTCGACGCGCTCGAAGGCTCCGCGTTCGCCATCGAGAGCAGTTGCTCGTCGCTGAGCCGCCGCGCCTTAGGCTCGAAGTGGGCCTTGGCTTCCGCGGGCGGCGAAAGCAGAACGATTGCGCCTTTGAGCTTGCCACGGAATCTTTCGAGGTCCGTCTCGTCTTTCGCGTCAAAATATACGGCCGTGCCGCGCACAACCCCTTTTGTGCCCGGCGACCACGCTTTCGGGTAAGCGATCAACGGCGTGAAGTTCGGCCGGATCATGTTGGCCGTGAACCCTTCAAGCGACCAGCCGCGACCAAACGGCCCCCACGATTCGAGTTGCGCATTCTGCAACCCGAACGAACTGAGCTTCTGTTTAGCCCACTCGGCGGCGGCCTTGAAATTCGGCGAGGCTGTAAGGCGCGGCCCGTATACGTCAGTGATATGGCTGAGTATATCCATGACCTGGGAGCGTTTCAGACCCTCTTCTTTTATTCTGGCAATGGTGTCGAGGTCTACCTTCTCCTGCGGGACCTGCGCTATTGCCGTCGGGCTCTGTAACGCCAGGCAGGAGACCAATAACAGGACAATGATTGAGCGTTTTAACATTTACCCTCCAGGGGCGTAAACCGTGAACCGTAAACCGTGACAAGATGGGAGAGATGCGCGGCGTGCCCCTCTTCTCTCGACTTGTCACGGTTTACGGTTCACGGTTTACGCTTCAGGTTTCTTTCCAAATGTAATAATACTCCCGACGCGCCGGTGCGGTTACTACTATCTTGAGCCGGGGCTAGCGAAAGAGCGCGCCCATATTCTGACCCGAATAGCCTGTCATCTCAAGATAACCGCGCCCGCCGACGCGGCTGCCCTCTGCCGTGCCGTCCACAATTATGCTCCCTTCCCAGTAGGTTACCCCCGTGCTTTCCGGCGTGTGAAGCTCCTGATTCGGGAAGGCCGCGCGCACGCTCAACCGCAAGGCGAATCTCGGCAGATCAATCGTCCACGCGACAGGGTAAGCTGCGCCGCTCGTCTCAGAGCGCCAGGTCTCTGAAGGCGTGAGCGTGAACTCGCCCGGCCGTATATGAAACGCGCGGTTCTCTTTGTCGATAAGCGTTCCGCTTGAGCTTGGGTCAATCGAGCCGTCTTGGCGGCGTAACTGAAAGAGCATCAGCTCGCGCCCGTCGTCAAGCTGGACAGAGAACCAGTCCCAGCCCGTCTGGCCCTGCTCGAGGAAGCTCGTGCCGAACTCGTGATCCATCCAGCTAAGCCCGCGCACATCAAACGGCTGGCCCCTGACGACAAGCCTGCCTGATGTTTGAAATCGCGTGATCGAATAATAATGCGACGCGTTGCCGACAGTAGCGCCCTTCTGGCTCACGCCCGTGAGCCCGTGAGTGATTTCGGGTTTGAGCGGCGCGAGTCTCAAGTCGAGCTTGAAATCGCCGTCGGTCGCGCTGAGCAGGTGGTCCGAGCCGTCAAGGCGAGCTTCCCAGTCTTCGTTCCATACCCTGTAGGCGGTCGTCTCGGCCCCGGCCCAGCCTACGCCCGCGCGATTGAGCCGCTCAAACGAATGAAAGGATTGGCGCTCGATGTCCGACACGGCGAAGTGCGCCATGTACAGATCGCGCACGGCCCATCGCGACGGGTTCGCGGGCGCGACCGTCACGCCCGTGCGGAAAAAAGTGAGTTGAAACCCGAACCGGCGGCCCTCAGCAGTTTCAAGGTTGCCCGTGTAATACCACCACTCGATGCGAAAGGGCGCGTGCGCCGCGTGGTCGCGCGGGAAAGAGAACTCGTAGCCGGGCCGCGCCTCGCTCCACCCTTCCTTGTCTACAGCTTCAGTGTCAGGCTGCTGCGGCCGTTGCCGCGAGCCGACCTGCCCGCTTGCCCCTATCACCGCAAAGGCGAACAGGCCCAGGACTAAAATTGAGAGCGTTGCGGCGATGTTCTTCATTCTTCCCTCGCGTGCTCGGTTGCCGCCACGCGCGTGGCCCGCGTGGCCGGGTATAGCCCGGCGAGCGCAGTGACCGCAACTATCAACAGGGTCGATTGGATAAGAAAATCGAGCGGCAGATGAAACTGAATGGTCCACCCGAACGATTGCACGTTGATGACAAAGATCAGCACGAGCGACAGCAACACGCCGACGAGGATGCCGACCGCCTGGCTGACTCCGCCGAGCAGTACCGCTTCGACGATTATCATGCGCCGAATCTGCGCGCGGGTCGCGCCGAGAAAACCGAGCACGGCTATCTCGCTTTTGCGTTCGAGGATCAGCGCGATAAGCGTCGAGATCACCCCAAGCCCTGCGACCACTATGGCGATCAGCTCAAGCGCGTACGTGATCCGAAAAGTGCTGTTGAATATGCGCACGACTTCCTCTCTAATCGCGCCGTTGGTCGTGAAGATCAAGCGGAACGGGCCGCCTATTTCACGCGCAAGCCTTTCGCGCGTCTCTACAGGATCGACACCCGGCTTCAGGTAGATCGAAAGGCTCGAAGGCGCGCGGTCAATAAAGTGGCGCGCATAGGTCGCGCGGTCCATCACCGCCGAGCCTCTGTTGCTTGAGTAGTCGTAATAGACAGCCGCGACCTTGAACGCGCGCGGGCCCGCGCGCGTGGGCAGCTCAACCGTATCGCCAGGCTGCTTGTCGAACCTGAGCGAGAAGCTCTCCGATACGATCACCGCGTCGCTGTTAATTGCTTCGCGGACGGCTGCAAGCGCGTCGGCGGGCGATTTGAACATCAGCCGCCCGTATTCGAGATGCACCTCAAAATCGCCAGCGGCCAGGCTTATCAAGTTATCCTGGTAGCTTAACCGCTGCGTGACGAAGGGATCGACGGCGGCCACCTGCGGGTCAGCCTTCATCTTCTGTATGGCTTCCTCGGATACGCGCCCGCTTGCGCCTGGAAGAATCGGGCGAGCGTATATGTCCGCCTTGAGCGTCTGATCGACCCAGTACGCGACCGTTTCGCGAAAGCTGCCGATCATCACCGAGATCGACACCATCATGGCGAGGCTCACGGCCAATGCCGCCACCGAAATCGCCACGCGCGAAATCGCGCCGCGCAGGTTCGCGCTCGCAAGACGGGCTTCGACTCGAAACAGCCGAACGACCTTTGTCAGCACGCGTTCCTGCGCTTCGCACACGAGCCACAAAGCGTTCGGCACAAGAAAGGCCCCGCCGAACATCAGCGCAAGCCCCGCGAGATAACCGAAGACCGGCAACCCTTCGACAGCCCCCAAACGGCTCAACAGGTAAGCCGCGACGAAAAGCGCGACCGAGATCATGAGGTGTTTGGGCGAGGGCCGAAAGCTTCTCGACAACCGCTCGGCCCCGCGCATGGCTTCGATAGGCCTGACGCGCGAAGCTTCGAGGGCGGGAACCATCGCCGCGATAAGCGCGAGCGGCAGCGCGACCGCAAAGGCGAACAGCGCCTCCACAGGTCCGAGCGAGTGCGCGGATATGGATTCGGTCGCCGCCGTCGCTATGTAGAACGTCTCGACGGTCGTCGCGGTGGCGCGCACGGCCAGCGCTGCCATCAAGCGGCCTATCACAAGGCCGATCAGCGTGCCGATTATGGCAAGCAGCAACGCCTCGCCTAAAAAGAGCGCGAGCACAGTCTTCCGGCTTGTCCCGACCGCCCTGAGTATCCCTATCTCGCCACGCCGCGTGATTACAGAGATCGAGATAGTGTTGTAGATCAGAAACAGCCCGACCAGTAGCGCGATTGACCCAAGCGCGTTCAGGTTGAAGTGAAAGGCCGAGATCATCTTTTCGACCTGTCCAAAGCTCGATTCGGGGCTTGTTATTGTGAGCCCGGACGGTACCCGCGAAGCGATCTCGGCCCGCGCGGCCTCCGGGTCCAGACCGTCCTTGAGCCTTATGTCGACCCGGTCGAGAAAGCCTATGCGGTCGAAAGCCCATTGAGCCGCGGCGATGTCCATCAGTACGAAGTTGCCGTCGAGCGCGCGGGCAGGCCCTTGATCTGACAACAGACCTCGTATGACGAACTCGCGCCGCTCGTCGCCCACGATGAGCGGGAGCTTGTCGCCTATCGACAGGTTGCGGCGGCTCGCGAATTTCTCTGTGAGCACGATGGCTTGCGGGTCCGCGAGAAGCAGCAGAAAGTCGCGCGCGCCGACCTCTGCCGCCCCGGTTGAATCTGCCCCGAGCTTGAGAAGCTGGTAGCGGCGAAGCTGGCTGTCGCGCAGCACATCGACTCCAAGCACCTGCAAGAACTCGCCCTCGCCCTCGGTCATCGCGTAGCCTTCGATAACAGGGCTTGCCACGCCGTACTCGCGAATCCAGCCGATGTCGCGAAGCATCTGTTCGTCAAAGCGGCCCGCCGCGCCCGTCACTTGAAGCGAAGTCTCCCCGGCGATTGATTCGGTAGCGGTGCGGAACGAATCGAGCGCGCTCGTGTTTGCGAGCCGTATGGCGATCATCACGCCTACGCCCAGGCTTATGCCGAGCGCGGTTATGCTTGAGCGCACGAGGTCACGCGCGAGCGCGCGGAGTATGAACCGCTTGAACAGTTTCAGGTATGTCCTCATCTGTTGAGCGAGGCCCGAAGCTCGGGCGCAGGAAGACCGGTGTCGACGATAAGGCCGTCTTTCATGCGGATAGTGCGGTCAGTGTATAGAGCGGACTCCTGGGAGTGAGTCGCAAGCAGTATCGTGATATGAAGCTCGCGGTTCAGCTCTGAGAATAATCGCATGACCTGTTCGCCGTTTTCGGAGTCGAGGTTTCCTGTCGGCTCGTCTGCGAGCACAAGCTCCGGTTCCGCGACGAGCGCGCGGGCGACGGCTGCGCGCTGCATCTCGCCGCCCGAAAGCTCCGAGGGAAAGTGTCTGGCCCTCGCAGCCAGCCCCACTCGCTCAAGGAGCGCGTCTGCGCGTTTGCTTGCGGCCCGGTCGCTCGCGCCCGCGAGCATGAGCGGGAGCGCGACATTTTCCACTACGCTCAGCGTCGGCAGCAGGTTGAAGAACTGGAAGACGAAGCCGACCCGCGTGCGGCGAAACGAAGCGAGCGCCTCTTCGCCTAGCGCGGAGATAACCGTGTCGTTTAAAAGGACGCGCCCACGGCTCGGCCGGTCCATCCCGCCGACCAGATGGAGCAGCGTAGACTTGCCGCAGCCCGACGGCCCCATCAGCGCGACGAACTCGCCGCGCTCGACTGTAAAGCTCACGCCCCGGAGCGCGGCCACGCCGCGACCGCCCTGATAAACTTTCTCGACGCTGTCTACAGTAAGAATTGGCAAACGCACTCTTGGTAAGAGACTCTGCTGCCCACCCAAAGAGTATTACCTCGGACGTGGCTTGAGGCAAGCAACGGTTTCCGGTTTCAGATCGAGCCGATTCTGAAAGCCGCCTACTGTCTGTGGGCTTTCTGGTTGCCGGGGTGTTTGCGGGTCTTGTCGATCTCTTCTTCGAGGGCCTCGCGCAGCGAGCTCAGGCCGATGCCTTTGGAGATGTAACGGTTCGCACCCGCGAGCAACGCCGCGCGGTCTTCGCTCCCCATGACTGCGGCGGAGAAGAAGACGATGGGGGTCTTCTTATCGAACTCTCTGATCTGGCGGCACAACTCGATACCGTCAAGGTCGGGCAGCCAGTTGTCGAGGATGATCACATCGAACCGATGTTCAAGCAGGTGTTTCAGTCCTTCGGTTGCGGTTGCGGCAAGGGTTGCGTGATAGCCCCATTCTTCGACCAGTAGCTCAAGCATCTCTCGTATGTTCGCATCGTCGTCAACGAGCAGTAACGCCGGCAAGTCTGCTGTCATCGCTGCACCTCTCAGCAGATAAATATGCCTAATCCTCGCACGATGCGCACGGGTTATGCAATAAGAATCTTAGACTTAGCCGCTACCGGCGAGGTGCGCCGACCGGCCGCTTTTTCTGAGGGTCATCTCAAACAGCGGTGACGCCATAAGCGTCGTAACGATAGCCATGATCACCATGATGGCGAAAAGAGTCGGGGTGATGATGCCGCGCTCAAGACCTATGTTGAGGATAATCAGCTCCATCAACCCGCGAGTGTTCATCAGCACGCCTATCTGTAGCGACTCTTGCCGCGTCTGGCCTGTCAGGCGAGCCGCCGCTGCGCAGGCGACGCCCTTGCCGAGGCACGCGGCCAGAAGGACTGCGGCCGTTACCAGCCAGAGCAGCGCGCTATCGACAAGGCCTATCGAGGTGTTCAACCCTGAATAGACGAAAAAGAGCGGGAGCAGCAGGGTCGTCGTCAAAGGCTCGATCAACCGTCTGATCTCCTCGGCAAAGAGGCCGCGCGGTTGTGCCACTCCAAAAATAAACGCGCCAAAGACTTCATAAATACCTATCCGGTCGGTCATCCACGCGCATAACATCAAAAGCATCAGGACAAAAGAGAGCATGGTCGCGCTCATGCGCTTTTCCCGCTCGACCCGCTGGCCTAACCGTTTGAGCAAAGGCTTGCCGAGAAGCAATACGACCGCGACGTATACGGCCGCGCCGCCGATTGCCAGGACTGCGACCGCCGGATTACCCGTGAAGCTTGCGAGCACGATTGCAAGGATGCACCACGCGCTTGCGTCATCAATCGACCCGGCCGCAAGGACCAGAGCGCCCAGCCGCGTGTTTGTCAGCCCGCGCTCTTGAAGTATGCGCGCGAGCACAGGGAAGGCCGTGATGGACATGGCCGCGCCAAGGAAGGCCGCGCCGGTCCATCTTGAAACGCCTCCCGCGAAGAACTGGCCGTAGCCGAACAGGTACAGACCGAGCGAGCCCCCAAGCAGAAACGGGACGATCATCCCGGCGAACGAAACGGAGACGGCGCTCCTGATCCGACGCCTCACCACCTCCGCGTCAAACTCGACCCCTATCAAGAACATGTAAAGCACGAGCCCGATCTTGCTGACCGCGTAGATGATCGTCATAGATGGCCGGGGGAACAACCCTGCCTGTAGACCGGGCAGGAACAGACCGAAAAGCGAAGGGCCCAACGCTATACCCGCGATGATCTCGCCCATCACCTGCGGCTGGCGGACCGCGCGGGCCAGCCACCCGAAGACGCGGCACGCGCCGAGGATCACCGCTACTTGCAAAAATAGTAAGAGCGAAAGATCGAAGTTCGACATTTGAGCATCGGTCGGCGGGCGGCGGCCGGTCAAATCGCCTTATGAAAGCAGGCCGTCTTACCTTAAGCGCCAGCCGCCGGCCGCTGTTTCACCTCTCCCAGAAGAACTTGCCGCGCGGCCTTGCTTCGGGCCAGACCTGATCCATGTTCTTTGTGTCGTAGAGCGCGCCGTTTATCATCACGTAACGGATAGTCTCGCTGTTTCGAATCTCGTCGAGCGGGTTCTTGTCCATCACCATCAAATCCGCGAGCTTTCCGACTTCAAGCGACCCGATCTCTTTGTCCATCCCCAGGTACTCGGCTCCGGCGAGCGTCGCGGCGCGGATCGATTCTAGCGCGGTCAGCCCGCCCTGGTTCAGCATCCATAGCTCCCAATGCGCGCCAAGACCTTGGATCTGGCCGTGCGCGCCGAGCTGGACTTTGCCGCCCGCGCGCACAACGTCTTTGACCGTTCGCGCAAGCTCCATGTGATAGAAGTCGTCGTCGGCCGCCATGGTCCGCCGCCGCGCTCGCGCATCAATTGTGCCTCGCGGCGTGAAGCGCATCAGGTGCTCGTTCTCCCACACGTTCGTCTTCTGATACCAGTAGTTCTCGCCCCAGAGGCCGCCGTAGCCGACGATCAGCGTCGGCGTGTAACCGGTCTGGCTCTTTGCAAGGAGCGTCAGCGCGTCTTTGTAAAGCGGCGCGACAGGTATGGCGTGCTCTATCCCTGTGTGACCGTCTAGGATCATCGTCATGTTGTAGAAATAGGTCGAGCCGCCTTCGGGGACTACCATCATCTGAAGCTCGCGAGCCGCCCGTATCACCTGCTGGCGCTGGTTGCGGCGCGGCTGGTTGTAGCTCTTGACGCTGAACGCGCCGACCGCTTTCATACGGGCGAGATGCGCTTTGGCGTCTTCGTAGCTGTTGATGACCGCCTTCTCGGTGTTCTCCGCGCCGTAGAGTATATAGCCGGTCGAGAATATGCGCGGGCCTGCCATCTCTCCGGCTTTGACCATCTCCGACTGAGCGAAGACCGTTTGCGTCGAGGCCGAAGGGTCGTGCGTCGTCGTCACGCCGTATGCGAGGTTGACGTAGTAAGGCCACTGCTTTTCGGGGATGATGTCGAGCGTGTTGTAGCCCATGTGCGCGTGCACATCGACTATGCCCGGCATGATGGTCTTGCCCGCCAGGTCGATCCTCCGGGCCGCTTGCGGTATCTCGATATTTGCGCCAATCGCCTTGATGCGATTGTTTTCGACAAGGATGCTGCCGCGCTCTATCACCTCGTCACCGCGCATGGTGATGATGCGAGCGTTGGTTAACGCCACAACCCCGCGCGGGCGAGCCGTCTCAAACTCAAAGCCTATCCTTGTCGAGCGCGGCGGTGCGGGCTTTTCGTCGCGGGCCAGCTGCTTGAAGATATTTTCAAGCGTCTGCTCGTGGAAGTTTTCGCCCGTCGTCCACTGAACGGATTTGCTGTCGGGTGACCACGCGAGCCAGTCGCCCGACGCGGTCGAGATAGTCTTGACGGGCACGATTGTCTCGGTCGCGCTGAGCTTCAAGCTCTTGCCCGTCTTTGGGAAGGGGGCCAGGTAGAGCTTGTGCAGCTCTTTAAAAAAGACGAACCGGTTATCGGGCGACGGCACTATCTCCGCCGCGTATTTCGATTCGATGTGCTGGCGGTAATCATCGCCCGACAGCTTCACGCTGCTCAGGTAAGTGTTGCCGCTCCGAGTCTCCATAAACTGGACGCGCTCGCCCGTCGGGTCGAAAGTCAAAATCGGCATGCGCGCGTTCGAGCCACGGCTGAAAAGGTCTATGACGTAATTATGGTTCCGCCCGTCCCAGTAATGGATTTCGAAGTTCGATTCACTGGCAAGGTCTTCTTCGTGATAGACGCTGCCGCGACCTTTAAGATACGCGACGCGGCTGCCGTCGGGTGAAAAGACCGGGCTCACGTACTGGTCGGCGGTGGTAGTGATCTTTCGAGCATTCGACCCGTCGGCGTTCGCCACCCAGACCGCGCCTTTCTCGTCGTCATCCCACGTAACGTATGTGATCTTCGACCCGTCGGCGCTGAAGCTCGGCGCATATTCAAGGTAGCGCGTCTTGAACAACCGCGCGGGCGGGCTATCGCCCCGCTTGACGTAGAGATGGCCGAGCGCGTTGTAAAGTATGCGGTTGCCGTTTCGTTTGGCCCACCGCAAAAGGCGGGCGTTGTCCGCGTCGGGGGCGACCCGTTGCTCGAACCTGACGGCGTTCGCCACCTTCTGCGATACATGGGCGGTGAAGGGAACAGGGGTCGCCTGCTTTGTGCCGACGTCGACGCGGACGAATTTGCCCATCGAAGTCACGACGATGCTCTTGCCGTCAGGCATCCACGAATAGCCGGGGTAAGTCCCGAAAACCGCCCACGTCTCCTGCTGGTCGCGCGTCAGGCGGTCGTAAATCGGCCACTCGCGCCCGCTCTCGATCTCGCGCAGGTAGAGGACCGTCTTCAACCCGTCGCGGCGAATAAAGGCGAGGTGCTTTCCGTCAGGCGAAACCTGTGGTCTTATCGACCCGCCCGCGCCGCGAACGAACTGCGACCGGCGCGCGTTGGTCATGTCGTATCGCTCTATCCAGTAGATCGAGTCGTAAACATTCTTGTTGTAATCGAACGCCGTGCTTACGACGAAATAGACGAACCTGCCCGAAGGGTCGACATCCGGCTCTCCGACATTCGCGGTCCAGTTGGCCTTCTCTGTCAACTGGACGCCGGTGCCGCCGCCGTTGACGTGGTACATCCATATCTCGCCCGCGCCGAGCGACCGCGTATCGACGAAGTGCTTGCGCATGATAAGGTACTGCCCGTCGGGCGTCCATGTGGGGCTGTTTACGAGCCTGTAAGTCTCTTTTGTGATCTGTCGCCGGTTCTTGCCGTCCGCGTCCATGACCCATACGTTGTCGCCGCCGTCGCGGTCGGACGTAAAGGCGATCATCCGCCCGTCGGGGCTGAACCGTGGCTGGCCCTCCCACGAGACGCCGCCCGATAGCAGCTCTGCGCGCCCGCCGTTTATCGCCATCTTGTATATGTCGCCGAGCAGATCGAAGACTATCGTGCGACCGTCCGGCGATACGTCACAGCTCATCCAGGTCCCTTCGTCCGTGTCGAACTCGACCAGGGTGGTCGGGCCATGATCGCCTTCGACATCCCACGCGGCGGGCTTTTTCTGGCTGTCCGCTTCTTGTTTCGATTGGTCTTGTCCCGGCACCGATTGAGCCGTCACGGCCAGGAGTAATGCGAGGATACACACAAATATTTTTTGAAACACGCAGTCACCTCACGTTGAGATAGGGTTGGTTGCGGAAAGAGCAGTATAGCGAAATTACGCGGCGAGAGGCTAGCCGCGACCTCGCATAAACGGTTGCTGAAAACCGGAAACCAAAAATTGTATACTGATCTCTGTGAACGTGACCTTACTGATAGCCGTCTATCTTGCCGCCATCGTCATTGCCAACCTGGTAATAACCGCGTTCGGCCCGTCGGCTACAATCGCAACCGCGTTCGTATTTATCGGCCTAGACATCACCGCGCGCGACCGCCTGCACGAAGCGTGGCGGCAGAAGAATCTCTGGATAAAGATGGCCGCGCTCATCGCGTCGGGTTCGATCCTGTCGTGGGCGGTAAATCGCAATGCCGGGCCGGTCGCGCTCGCTTCGTTTGTGGCCTTCGCTCTATCGGGCGCGGCCGATGCTTTGAGCTACCACTCGCTTAGAAAAAAGCGATGGCTCGTAAAGGTCAACGGCTCAAACCTCGTAAGCGCTGCGGTCGATAGCATAGTCTTCCCGACGCTTGCGTTCGGCGCGTTTATGCCCTGGGTAATCCTCGGGCAGTTTCTGGCAAAGGTCGCGGGCGGCGCGGTCTGGGCTTTCATCCTCGGTCGGCGGCGAGAGCTTGAAGCGCGGTGACCTTCAGCCATAAAACCCGCCGCCATGAAAAAAGCCGCCGAGGGTAGACCTCGGCGGCTTCCGTCTTAAGCTCTCTATCTTCGATCAGTCGCCGAAACCCGCGCCCGTCGTTTCAGGCGTCGGCTTTGGCTCATTGACTTTGAGCTGCACAAGCTTGGGAGCAGGCGCTGCTGGCTCTTTCAGAATGTGCTGGCGGTAAAGCTCGGCCATGCGCGCGTTCTCTTGATCTTTCTTGAGACGCTCGCGCTGCGCGCGGAGTTTCTCTTCGCGCGCGTTCTTGGCTATGCCGAGGTCGTCCAGGTCGTGCTGCACGTCGGCCTTAACTATGTTCTGGTCGAGCACGAGTGAATGATCCGTGCTTTCGAGGCCGACCGCCTTGCCGCCCGCGAATATCTCGTGGCGACCGTGCTCTTCGTACCACTTCGTTAGCGTGGCCGTCATGTGCATCTTCTCGATTATGTTTCTCCAGCCCACGCCCGTGTTGTATGCGCAGAATGAGATCTCGCCCTCCTGCGTAGCGTAAGGGATGATGCACTGCTCCGTCCGCCGGAAGTCGTAGTTGAACAGGTCCTGAAACCACATGCCCGCGATGAACAGGAAGTTCCAACGGTCCTTGCGCCGCTTCTCGATGTCTTCGGCGGTGCGGTCGCCTGTAACCTTGCCGTAATCCCTGCCCGTCGCGCCGAAAGCCTTGTCAAACTTGGTGAGCAAGTCTGTCAGCTTGAAATGCGTGGGCGCCTGGAACGGGTCGTAGTTCTTCATCAACGCGAGCGCCATGCCGACCACAGACAAGAACTTGCCGCGCGCCGCGTCGTTGACCTTGGCAATGTCTTTGGCCAATTGATCCGCGTGCAGAAAAGCTGTAACGGGCGCGGCCTCCTTCGTCTCTTTATCGACCATCACCGCCATGCCTATCCCGCAGTTCGGGTGGCAGCCGCAGCTTAGCTGGCCCCAGTCTGCGTCAGGCCCGTGAACGAGGTCCGCCCAATCGCTAAACGTGCTCATAAACGAAATGGGGAACCAGTCGCGAGTCGGCTCTCCTAGCCCCGTCTGGTTCTTCACGTCGTGCGCCATGTGCGAGAGCGTGTAGCGCTGCGCGTGTCGCCGCTCGTCTGTCACTTCCTCGTCGCGGCCCGTGAAAGAGACGGGCTGGAACGAGAGAAACGCAATCTTTCTGGGGTTGTCGAGAGCGAACTTGATGATCGCTCCAACCTGCTCGTTGTTGATGCCGTTTACTATCGTCGTCACCGGCACTATCTCCACCCCCGCCGAGTGCAGATTCTCTATCGCCCGCAGCTTCACATCGAACAGGTTTCCCACCTTCCTGTGCTCGTTCGCCGCGTTCCCTATCCCGTCAAATTGCAGGTACGCATACCTCAACCCCGCCTCCGCCGCCTGCTTGCAGAACTCAGGGCTCTTGGCGAACTCTATCCCGTTCGTCGCCGCCTGCACGCTGTTAAACCCGACTTTTCTGGCGTATCGAACCGCATCCAAAAAGTAAGGCGAAAGCGTGGGCTCTCCGCCCGAAAACTGCACGCTCATCTGACGGCGAGGCTTGATCGAGATGGCGTCGTCGAGCAACTGCTTTATGTCTTCCCACGTCAGCTCGTGCACGAACCCCACCTGGTTGGCGTCCATAAAGCAGGGGTCGCACATCATGTTGCAGCGGTTCGTAAGGTCTATCGTCAGCACAGACCCGCGACCGTGTTTGACGGTCGAGCTGCCGTGGTTGTGCAGCTTATCGTCGTTATGCGCGGGGATGTCGCGACCGGGGAATACCTCTTCGAGATGCTTGAAGAAAGCCGGGTCGATAGACATAACGTCTTCGAAGTGGCCGTGAGTGGGGCAGTCCTTGACCATGAGGATCTTGCCGTCGCGCTCGATGATCTGGGCCTTGATCTCGCCGACCTTCTCGTTGAGAAGGATCTCGTGCGGGAGCTTGCCGTCGATGATCTGCTGTCGGATTTCGGGTATGCACTTGGGGCAGAGCGAGTCTGTCGTGCGAGGCCACCCGAGCGGCGGCTTGGTCTTCTGGTACGATTTCAGAAGCGGCTTGTCTGACCACTTTGGCGTGAAAGAAGGGTTCTGCTTGATCTGGTTGACCTTGTCAAAAACGGCCCACGCGCCTCGCGCGGCATAGGTTAGCCCTTTCTCCACATACTTGACTGGCTTATACATATCTTCTCACTCCTCACGGGTTGCGAAGCTTTGATCTCTCCCACCAACTCCGCCCTGATTTACCGATTTTCCTCTCATTCGGTAGCGACCGCACGTGTGGGTAAAGCGGCCTCTTGCTGACACGTCCTGATTATAAAATGCGCATTATTCTGTCTGCTCGATCTGGTAAAGCCTCTGAATTGCCTTGACGGTATCCCTGCGCACAGCGCCTTTCATGCCAAGCGTCTGCGGGTCGCGCTTGTTATCGAATGTTGCCACCTGATGAACGCACGCGATTGTGCAGTAATCGGCGCAAGCCTTCTTTGTCAGGTACTCGCGGCGAATGTCTTCGAGCGTGTACTCTTCAAGCGGTATGCCGGGGTACCCGCGCTGCTGCGAGCAGTAATGGACCAGCCCGTCTTCGCAGATGTAGAGATACCGCGCGCCCGCGCGACACCGCCAGTTGTTCGGCTTCCCGTCGACAAGGTTGTCTTGAAACCCGTTTACGCGGGTGTGCCCCTTCTTGTCGAGCTTCTTCATCTTGAAATAGACTTCGCGCTCGACGCCCTTGAGCGGCTTTAGCGTGCCGAGCGCGTCGTGGATGATTCCTAGCGAAGTTGAAAACCCAAGCTCTACGGCGCGCGTGCCTATCGTGAGCGCGTCTTCGGGCGCCTTTACCCCCGCGCCTATGACCGCATTGATGTTGACCTTGAACTCGGCAAGCTCTGAAAGCCACTGAAGCTTCTTGTCGAGCACCTTCAAGCTCTTCTTTGAAACGTCGTCGGGCTTGACGTTGTCGATGCTTATTTGAAGGTACTCAAGCCCTGCCTCATTCAGCTTGAGAATTCGCTCCCTCGTCAGCAGGTAGCCGTTTGTGATAAGGGCGGTCAACATACCGTGCTGGCTAATCCTTGAGATGATCTTTTCTATCTCCGGGTGAAGCAGCGGCTCGCCCCCGCTTATGATGATCGCGGTCGTGCCAAGCTCGGCCAGCTTGTCGAGCCGCCTGTACATAGTCTCAAGCGGCACGGGCTTTGAGTAATCATCGTATTCGTTGCAGTAGGTGCACGACAGGTTACACCTCCGCATAGGGATTATGTGCGCCAGAATCGGGTGATCCGTCGAAAGTACGCCTTTGGCGAGGAACTTGAATTCTTTGTAATAACTTTTCAATTTGGTGGAGGTCTTCATACGTTTTGAGGTCGCCCGGCCTTGTTATACCCTTTGTTCTTCCATACCCGCTTGTTCACAGTAGCCCAGATGGGTTAGAGCAATTGATATACCTTTGAAATCGGTTACAGCCCAATCTTATTAAGCTTAATCATTCCCACGTTTACCTGTTTCAGCCGGAGGCCGCGCCAAACCCGCCAAACATAGATTGCTCAGCTTTTGACACAAAGTCCCGCCGTTAGCTCGCCTGGGCTGCGACTAAATGACTCGCAACGTGCCAAGATGACCAAATGAAGGTCATTTTGACACCGCACAGTCATCAGACGCGCTAACTATTTCTAATGTGACGGTTTAACGGCAATCCTGAGTTGCGCACGGCTGTCACGAGCCCGACTGTCCAGCCGCGTTAAAGACTTCTTACGGGAGGCCGGTTGAAGCGTAGGACTATAGCTGTTCGTCTTTGTTCGTGTCAAAGGCGAAGACGTGGGGGCAGCAACTTACAGCATGAAAGGAGAGGTTATTCGCCAGATAGTCAGGGGCTCCGCCTAGGTGACGTTTGGCGAGTACAAGATTCGGACCCTGCGGGCGGCTGGACATCGATGAGCCGCGTGTTTATCTTGGAGGCAAGTTATGACGGACGAGCAAACAGAGATCGAGCCCGATATTGTTGTGATCCCCGGAGGCGAGTTTTTCATGGGTTGCGAGACAGGCGCTGCGGGCGAGCGACCCGTGCACAGGGTTCGCGTCGATAGCTTCGGGCTTGGCCGGTACACGGTCACCAACGGCGAGTACAGCAGATTTGTCAAAGCCGTCGGCGGTCAAGCGCCGCGCGGGTCGGTCAGTGCGGGGCTGGATCACCCGGAACAGCCTGTGACTTCTGTGAGCTGGTTTGACGTGACACGGTATTGCGATTGGCTCGCCGAGCGGACTGGGAAACCTTACCGGCTGCCTACCGAAGCCGAATGGGAGCGCGCGGCGCGCGGGGGTCTTGAAGGGCGGTTGTACACCTGGGGCGACGACTCGCCAGACCGACAGCCGCGCTACGGCGAACTGTGGCTCGCGGGGCCGGAGCGTGTAGGGTTGCGCCCGCCAAACGGGTACGGGCTTTACGACATCTCAGAAAACGTCCACGAATGGTGCTCGGACTGGTACGCGGACGATTACTACGCTGTGTCGCCACTATGCAATCCGAAAGGCCCTGCTGCGGGCAAACGGCGCGCCTCGCGCGGCGGGTCGTGGCGACATCAAGTGAAGATTACGCGGGTAGCGGCACGCAGCCGCCTCGCCCCTGAGTTCCGATACAGCGATTACGGGTTTCGCTGCGCCCTCAGTCTAGGGGAGGTGACAAGTGACAAGTGACAAGAAACCTTTGCCTCGCCCATCTTTTTCTTGTCACTTGTCACTTGTCACTGTTTACTCTCCCTGAAGTCACGCGTAGTTTATGTAGACCACCCTGGTTTCGGTGTAAAAACCGAGCACCTCGTCGCCCACCTCGCGCCCGCCGTATCCGCTCTCCTTTATGCCTCCGAAAGGCGCGTGCGAGTACCCGCCCACGCCTGGGCGGTTCACGTGGATGATCCCCGCTTCGGCCGATTGCGCGAATCGAAAGACCTGCGAGACATCGCGCGTAAAGACAGAGGCCGTCAAACCGTACCGGACAGAGTTCGCTATCCGCAGGGCTTCTTCGATGTCACGGGCTCGAATGACCGACAGGACCGGGCCGAATATCTCCTCTGACGCTATCTCCATTTCGGGACGCGCCTCTATGACGGTAGGCGCGAAAAAGAAGCCGCGCTCGTAGTTGTCGCCAGTCATCGCACTCCCGCCCGCGTGAAAGCTCGCCCCTTCATTTCGCCCGACGCTCGCGTAATGCGCGACGCCGCTCATAGCGCGCGAATCGACGAGCGGCCCCATATCTACGTCCGCTTCCGTGCCGGGCCCGACGCGGAGCGAAGCCGCGCGCGCGGCTACGGTTTCGAGAAACTGGTCGTAGATCCCCCCCACGACTATTGCGCGGCTTGTGGCCGTGCAGCGCTGCCCCGTCGAGCCGAACGCTCCGGCCATCACGCCTCTCACCGCCTGTTCAAGGTCCGCGTCTTCGAGCACGACCTGGGGGTTCTTGCCGCCAAGCTCCAGCTGCAATTTGAGCAGCCGTCCGGAGGCTTCGCGGGCTATGGCCTTTCCGACTTTGGTCGAGCCTGTGAAAGAGACTCCGCGCACAGCCGTGTTCGAGATAAGCTCAGCGCCCGGCTCGCTGTCGCCGTGGACGAGGTTGACGACGCCCGCGGGCAGCCCGACCTCTTCCAGCCCGCGAACGATTATTGCGGCGGTAAGCGGTGTGAGCGGAGAAGGCTTGAGCACTGCCGTGTTGCCCGCGATGAGCGCGGGGGCGATCTTCCATACAGGTATGGCGACCGGAAAATTCCACGGGCTTATCAGCCCGACAACGCCAAGCGGGTGAGGGGTCGAGTAGCAGAAGACGCCGCTCTCTTCTGCGGCGAAGACCTGCCCGCCGAGCCTGCGGCCCATGCCTGCGGTGTATTCGAGTATGTCGAGCGCGCGTTTTATTTCGCCTGCCGATTCGGCAATGATCTTTCCCTCTTCGCGGGTCAATACGTGCGCAAGCTCGTCCTTTCGCGCGTCGAGCCATGCCAGCCAGTCAAACAATAGCCGCCCGCGTTTCGGCGCGGGCCATTCGCTCCACGCAGACTGCGCGCGTGCGGCGGCTTCAATGGCGTTGCGCGCATCCTCGCGCGCGGAGTCCGGCGCGGTTGCGACGAGGACGGAATTGTCCGCAGGGTCGAACCGCTCCGTCCACTTGCCTGTTTGAGACTCGACCCACCGCCCGTCGATAAAGTTCAGAACCCGCTGTCCAATCTCAAAAGTCCCGTTCATATTTTTGTACCCTTCCAGTCTGTCTGATAGAAAAGAGGCTTTATCTAACCCGAACCGGTTACAGCCAGGCGACTGTAACATCTTTGCAAAATTTCTAATTATTGACAAAGCATAGGAGCGACATTAGACTGGCCCACGTCGCAAAAGCTATTTTGGGCGTCACCGATAAAGGCACACCAGGAGCGATCCTGGGTCGCAAAGCCAAGGCCTCTCTCAGTAGAGGATGACTGGCTACCGAAGTGAGGTTGAAAAAGGCTCCCACGCGCTTTTCAACTCCACTGAATTCCGGTCCCCTTGTAGGCAGCAATTCTGTTTTGATGAACAAGCGTAAGGGACGAAAAGCGATGAAGCCATCTGCCGCATTGATAGCGATCTTTTTGCTGGGGTTTGCCGGAGTTGAAGCGAGCGCGCAAGAGGCGCAAGCCTCGCGCACTCCGGCCATGGTCGTCTACGACCGCCCTGCCGTAAACAATACCGTGCCGGCTACATCTAAGCCCGACGGCATGAGCGCGGACGCCAAACAGCCCGCAAAGCAGCCCGGCGCGAATCCCGGCCCATCCGAAGCCGCAGGGCCAGCTTCCGAATCACAGCAGCCCGTGCTTCAACCGGTCGTGCTGCCGGGCGCAAGAGCTGAAAGCCAGGTGGTTGCGCGGCCTGCCGTCACCGCCACAACGGGCAATGCGAAATACGACCAGCTTGTTATGCAGTCGGCGGCGCGACACGGAGTGGACCCGCATCTTGTGATGGCCGTGATGCACCAGGAGTCAGGCGGCAACTGGCGCGCTCGCTCGTACAAAGGCGCGACAGGGTTGATGCAGTTGATGCCCGCGACCGCGCGGCGACTCGGCGTCACGGACATATACGACCCGGCGCAGAACATAGAAGGCGGGACAAAGTACCTCCGTTTCCTGCTCGACACTTTCAACGGTGATGTTAAACTCGCGCTGGCCGGGTATAACGCGGGCGAAGGCGCTGTTATGAAATACGGCTACCAGGTTCCGCCTTACCGCGAGACTCAAAATTATGTTCGCAGCATATCGGCACGCTACGGCAGGTCTAAGCACACGACAGTAGCGGCCGCCCCCGCGGTTGCGGCAAACCCCGCCGCGCCCGAAGCCATGACTTTTTCGCGAGGGACCAGCAGGAGCCTGTCAAACAACTATTAGAGGGAAAGTGACAAGTGACAAGTGACAAGACAGGGTATGAATCCTCAATCTACTCTGCTCTTTCTCGTCACTTGTCACTTGTCACTTGTCACCGTTTACCTGTAACCTTCCCCTTGACTTCTTTGCCGGTCCCCTTATAAAACGTCCCCAACATAATTTGTAAGTCTATGTTCAGGCCGGATCGAAACAAGCTGGCGGTTAAAATAGTCGTCTTTGCGCTGGTATTTTCTATTCCCGTCCGCACGACCTTGAATGCCGCGGACCCGGAAGCCTTGCCTTCGCACGGTCCGCGCTCGCTTGCCGAAAATCTCTTCCACCACGCGCGCGAGCTTATGCGCGAGCTGCACGCGCGCCCGCTCGAAGAGCGCAGCATGAGCGATTACTCCCGCGCGCTCGACGCGTTCGGGCAAGTGATAAGGCTAAACACCGATTCGTTCTCGTCGGCTGAATCCCTGGCGCGCATGGCAGAACTCCAGCGCGAGATGGCCGACGCGACAGGCGATTCGGAGGTTTACCAGCAGGCGGTCGAAACTCTTCGCAGGATCGTAGCCAACCACCCGCAGAGCAATTTCGTCGGCGATGCGCTGATAAACATAGCTCAGATTTACGAGGAGAATTTGCAGGACCTCGACGGCGCGGCCACTGCTTACCGGGAGCTGATCGCCTATTTTCCTTCCTCGGTGATGGCGCGAGAAGCGAGAGCCGTGCTGACGCGGTTCGAGGCGCAACTTCTCGGCCGCCCTGTCGATGTCGAGGTTTCGCCAGACAAACTTGCAGGCGGCCGAATCGGCTTACCGGGCGCGGCACGGCTGACGAATGTGCGCAGCTTCAGCGGGCCGGACTATACGCGCCTGGTCATCGACCTATCCGACCAGGCTATCTACTCTCCCGTGCAAACGGACGGAAGCCGCCTGAGCATAAGGCTCCAGAACGCCGTTGTCTCGTCGTCGCTTTACGGGCGCAGGTTTATCTTGAATGAATCGGGGTTGCTCAGGCGAGTGACGGTTAAGGAAGAAGGCAGGGCACGCGCAACCGGCGAGTCGGCTTTAATGAACGGGCTTAGGTATACGGACAGCCTTGCCACTCCTGTCGCAGGATCGACGACTGTCGAGATCAACATCGACCTCCGAACGGCCTCGGACTATTCGATCTTCCGTTTGTCAGGCCCCGAACGGATTGTGATAGACGTGCACGCGGCGGGCGCTCTCACAAAACCCGCGCCGGTTCGCGCGCACTCAATTGACGAGCCTGTCGAAGCTGTAGACTCGACTACTGCAAGCTCGACTGCCGCACCCGCGACGGGCGAGTCAGTAAAGCGAGCTGATCTCGTGGCCCGGAACCGAAAGCCCGTTGCTTCGGATATGCGCGGGGCTATTCTTTCGCTGCCGGAGATAACCGACCCCATTCTGCCTTTCAACCCTGCGGATAAAGGCGCGACCGCTACGGCCGCCATAGATGCCAAACGCGAAGACGCGCCCATAAAGTGCGTCGTCATCGACCCAGGCCACGGCGGCCACGACACAGGGACGATAGGCGGAAGCGGGCTGCGTGAAAAAGACCTTGTGCTCGACGTGGCGCGGCGGCTGAGGGCTTACATCAAGCGCAACTTCCCCGATGTCGAAGTGATCTTGACGAGAGACTCCGACCGCTTCGTCGCGCTCGAAGAACGGACCGCGATAGCAAATGCGCGCCGCGCCGACCTGTTCATCTCGATACACGCAAACGCCAGCGAGTCGCGAGCGGCTTCGGGCGTCGAGACATATTTCTTGAGCCCCGACCGCGCGTCTGCCGAGGATATGAAAGCGGCGCAGCGTGAGAACGCCAGACTCGGGAGCGAAAAATCGGGCGAAGCCACTGCCGATGGACAGGCGTCAAAGACCGGGCAGGTCGCAAAGAAAGCAGAGCCCGCGAGCCAGATCGTCACGAGCGTTTCGGCCGGAAACCGCGTGGCCGAATCGCGCGAGCTTGCGCGCTACATTCAATCGGGGCTGGTTCGCGGGATTGGCGCTGCCAGCCCGCGCACGGCTGCCAACCGTGGCGTGAAGCACGCGCCGTTCACGGTGCTGCTTGGCGCGAGCATGCCGAGCGTGCTTGCGGAAGTCTCTTTCATGTCGAACCCGCGCGACGAGGCGCTGCTACTGACGGGCCACTTCCGCGAGCGAATCGCGGCGTCGTTGTTCGCGGGTGTCAACGCTTTTCTGAAGAAGCATCGTTCGAGCGAGGCCAAAGCAAAGACAGAGGCGAAAGCCAAATAACGCGGCGGGCGACGGGCCTCTCTTTTCGATCAACCCTTGTTTGTGATGTCGTGGAGCGAGACGTAGCCTACGATCAGGCCTCTTGAATCGAGCACGACCGCGCGGCCAAGCCCGTTGCTCTCCACGCGCGCGCGCGCTTCGGCAACAGGCGTCAGCACGCTTATAAACATCGACTCGTCGACGGGGCGCATGCAGTCGCGGGCGGTAAGGCGCGGCCAGTCTTCGCGGTCGACCGACTTCAGCTCTTCGAGCAGCAGGAGGCCGTGCAGCCGCTTATCGCTCGCCACAGGAAAGCTCGTGTGGCGATTGTTCTTGAGCACCTTATTGATAAAGTCAGCGACCTTCATATCGGGCGAGATCAATACCACGTCACGGTTCATCACGTCTTCGACCGTGCCGCGCTGGACGCGCCAGACTCCGCGCGAACGGCCTTCGGCGGTGGCTAACATGAGCGCGATCACAAGGCCGATGGTCACGCACCATACGCCTGTTATGAAATCTTTAAACAATAAGGTGTAGACGCCCCACACGACGAGCGTGACGGCGATGATAAGCCCCGCGCGCAAAGCTATCTGAGTGGCGACGCGAAAGTTTTTGTTGAAGTGCCATAGCAGCGCGCGCAGCACCCGGCCGCCGTCGAGCGGGAGCCCCGGCAATATGTTGAAGCCTGCAAGAAACCAGTTGACGAGCCCCAGGTGCTGGAAGACCTGCCCTATCGTCCGGTAGCTCGTGTTGAAAAGCACTAGCTGGTCAACGGCTAAAAAGATCGTTCCAAGGATAAAGCTTGCGGCGGGGCCGACGACGGCTATCTTGAATTCGGACGCAGGGTTGGCGGGCTGACCTTCGAGCGTTGCGAGCCCGCCGAAGATATAGAGCGTGATGTTGCCCGTGCCGAGCCCCTCTGCGCGGGCCATCAAGGCGTGCGAAAGCTCGTGCGCGAGCACGGAGGCAAACAAGAGCGCGGTCGTGAGCACGCCTAACAGCCAGTACTGGTAAACGGGCAGTTCCGGCAGCCTGAGGTTTTGCACTTCGCGCGGCAGGTAAAAAGACGCTATCGCCCAGGCATAGAAAGGGAAGACGGGCAGCCAGCTATAATGTGCTCTTATCGGTATCCCAAATACTCGGCCAAGCTCAAAGGGTTTTGGGTTTAAGATCATTATAAGTAATCGCTCTCGACAAGCCAGTCTTGTGGACTGGCTTGCAACCAGTATCTTATAATCAAAACTCGTTTTCTGAAAAGGAGCCAGTCAATGGACCTATACATTATAAGGCATGCGATTGCGCAGCCGCTTGGGCAGAAGAACGATTTTACGGACGAAAAGCGTGCCTTGACCTCCGAGGGCCGCGACCGCATGCGCGAGATCGCTCGCGGGTTGCGCAAGCTGGGCATTGAGCTGGATATGATATTGACGAGCCCGCTTGTCCGGGCCGTAGAGACCGCAGAGATAGTCGCGACCGCGCTCGGCGTCAACAAGAAGGACGTCGAGCAGACAGCAGCGCTCGCGCCCGGCGGTTCTCAAGACGAGTTGATTGCCGAGATAAAAAACAAGACGAGCGCGGAAGCAATCGCGCTCGTAGGCCACCAGCCTGATCTGGGCGATCTTGTTTCAAGGATAGCGCAGTGCGGCTCCTCATTCTCCATGCAGTTGAAAAAGGGGAGCATCTGCTGCATAAACGTAACAGAGATGGTGCCGTCGCTTTACGGCCAGGTGAATTGGCTGATGACGCCTCGCCAGATGCGCCTTGTGGCAAAGCTTTAGAGCTCGATTTCATGCGGGGCCGGGATATTTATGACGAGGGGTTTAACGTGTACATAGTCGCCGCGCTCACAGGACTGCTTGCGGGATTTATCGTCTGGCTAACGGCTTCGCACTGGATAGCCACTTCAATAGCGCGAGTCGAAGCCCGCCATCCTCATCTCTACAACTCAAGACGTATGCGCGCAAGCGAAGTCGTGGCCTGTGGCGCGCTCTTTTTGGGCTGCCTCGCGCTCGCCTTCTGGGTCGCTTACCTGCTGGCTAAGTAAGGGTAAACAGTGACAAGTGACAAGTGACAAGAAAGAGCAATCACGACGCTATTCCTTACCTTTGACTTGTCACTTGTCACTTGTCACTTGTCACCTCCCCTGAAGTTCTCGCTTGAGCAGCTTTCCCGTGGGGCCTTTCGGAATCTCGTCGAGAACTTCGATTCTCTTCGGACACTTGAAGTCGGCAAGGTAAGCCCGGCAGAATTCCATCAGCTCCTGTTCTGTTGCCTGCACGCCGTCTTTGAGCACCACGAAAGATTTTACCTCCTCGCCGTAAAGCGTGTCGGGGACGCCGATGGTCGCCGCGTCTTTTATAGAGGGGTGGCGATAGAGCACTTCGTCTATTTCGCGAGGGTAGATGTTCTCGCCGCCGCGAATTATCATGTCGCCTTTTCTATCGACTATGTAAAAGAAGCCCTCCTCGTCTTTGTATCCGAGGTCGCCCGTGTGAAACCAGCCGGACCGGAAAGCTTCGGCGGTGGCGCGAGGGTTGTTATAGTAGCCTTTCATGATGTTAGGCCCGCGCAGGACTATCTCGCCTATCTCGCCCGGCCCGACCTCGCAATCGTTCGAGTCGAACACTTTCACCTCGTTGCCTATGGGGAGCCCCACGGAGCCTGCGCGCCGACGGTCGAGGGGGTTGAATGTCGAGCGGCAAGTCGATTCGGACAACCCGTAGCCTTCGATTATGGGGCGACCGAAGAGCGACTCAAACCTCTCGATCACCTCGACAGGGACGGGGGCCGACCCGCAAAGCGCGAATCTCAAACTGCTGATGTCCACCCCGTCGGGGATTCCTTCGGGGTAAGTGTGGTTCAAAAGCGACAACATGGTTGCGACCGAGCCGAAGTATGTGACGCCGTGGCGGGCGATGATCTCCCAGTGGCGCGATGCGCTAAAGCGGGGCGCGAGCACGATGCTGCCGCCTGCGGCGAGGGCCGCAAGCCCTGTGGTCATCAACGCGTTGACATGAAAGAGCGGCATTATCATAAGCGCGCGGTCGCTCTCGCTTAAAGCGAGCCAGCGGGCTATCTGCTCGGCGTTGGCCGTCAAATTGCCGTGAGTCAGAAGCACGCCTTTGGGCTTGCCCGTGGTCCCGGAAGTGTAGATGATGACCGCTTCGTCTTCGGGCGCGAGCCCTGCATCAGCGACTGTGTCGTCTCGGTCGGCGAGCGCGGCCGCGCGGTCAAAGAAGATGATGTTTTGGGAGCGGTACCCTCGACTTTCAGAGTCGGTCGGTCCGTCCGCGTCTACGAGAATAACTTTGCGGAGCGAGGCGAGCCGCTCGCGGGACTGTTCGATAGCGGGGTAAAGCCCCTGTTCCGTCACCGCGACCATCGCTTCCGAGTCGTTGAGGATAAACTCGACTTCGTGCGGTTTGAGCAGCGCGTTGACCGGCCCGGCCCACGCGCCAATCTTAAAACAGGCGAAATAAAAGACTAGGTATTCCAGGCGGTTTGTGAGAAAGAGACTGACCCGCTCGCCTTTTTTTACCCCGGCTGAAACAAGCAGCCGCGCCGCGTGGTTTACGAGCCTGTCAAACTCTAGGTAAGAGAAAACCAGGCCTTCGGGCTCGGTAAACAGAAAATCTTTGTCAGGCCGTCGCTCGACTTCGGACTCTAACAACTGGCGAACGCTCTGCTCAGGCATGTGCTCATATTAAAACCGCGAACCGTAAACCGTAAACCGTGACGAGCTTGTTTTAGTGACAAGTGACAAGTAACAAGTGACAAGAAATACCCTGGCTGAGTTTGGGCGGTACCTCTTTCTTGTCACTTGTTACTTGTTACTTGTCACTATTTAAAGAGCGCTTTTTCGAGCGATTGCGTAAAGACTTCGACGGCCAATTCGATCTGCTCGTCTGTGTGCGAAGCCATGACCTGAAAACGGAACCGGGCCGCGCCACGCGCGACGGCCGGAAACTCGACCAGATTTGCAAGCAGCCCGTTTTCTTCAAGAAAACGGCTGGTCCATTTCGCCACAACCTCGTCGCCCACGCTGACGGGTACGACGTTTGAAGGATCGCCCAGGCAGTTCAAGCCGTTGCTCGTAAACAGCGCCCGCAGGTAATCGATGTTGGCCTTTGAGCGTGCCCGCAACCGGTCGCCTTCTTCCGACCGCACGATCTTCATGGCCTCAAGCACCACGCCCGCCTGCACAGGCGACAGCGCGTTCGAGTATGTGTGCGAGCCGCCGTAGATGCTGACGTACTGCCGGACAGAGAGGTCCCTTGTCGCAAGGAAGCCGCCGTTTGATGAGAAGGTCTTTGAAAAGCTCCCCATCACCAGATCGACCTTGCCGAGCATATCCTGTAGCCCGATCTGGCCTGTGCCGCCCGGCCCCGTCGCGCCAAGGTCGTGCGCCACGTCGACCATCAGCACCGCTTCATACTCTCTGCACACGGCCTGCATGGCGGCGATGTCAGGGCTGTCCGAGTCCATAGAGAAAAGCCCTTCGGTCACGACAAGTATCGAGTGGCGCTTGTCTTTCGCGCGAATGCCGGCAAGGCGCGCGCGCAGGTCATCGACAGAGTTGTGCCTGTAGAAGTGATGATTCGGCGTGGCCGCCCTCGCCCCCTGCATAAGGCATGCGTGCGCGAGCTGGTCTATCAGTATGTGGTCGCCGGGGCGGACAAGTCCCACTATCGTTCCAAAGCCCGCAGCCCAGCCGGTCGGAAACAACAATACATGCTCTGTCTCTAAAAAATCGCCGATAGCCTGCTCAAGCTTACGCGACAGCGCCGTGTTGCCTTGCAGCATAGGCGAAGCGGCGGCGTGCGGGCCGTACTCGTAGAGTGCGCGCGCCGCCGCATCATAAATAGCCGGGTGTGAAGCCAGCCCCAGATAGTCCTGCGAGCCGAAGTTCATGCCTTCGACCACGATCCCGTTCTGGCTCTTGAGCCTTGTAATCGTGGCGGGCGACTGCTCAAGCGTGCGCGCGTAAGGCCAGGTGCTAAGTTCTGTGCGCTGGCGTATCCACTCGCCCAGCGGCTTTGTCCTGTCGATCAGGTGAGAGCCTCTGGGGTGGACAAACATGCCCAGATGTTTCTTAAAGGCGATTGATTCGTTTACCTCTTCGGCGTTGCTCTTTTCTTCCATCAAAAGTTCCTGGCTCATACCTCTGGCTCCTTTAACCGAACATAACTTCGCCGTTCTTAAAACCGGCGACTGGCTGCTGGCACACGGGAGGCGAAAACGCACACACCTCGACTTACAAGATCGAGTTTCACTATCCGGCTCTTGATAAAGAAACACGCCAGCTCAACCGTCTGTGAAGGCCTCGCTTTAGAGACGCGTTAAGGGTAAAGCTTTTTCTTTTTCAACGAGGGGTAGTATCCTGTTCGATGTGATCAGGTCCGCTCTTCCCGTTCTCGCAAATACAACCATCCACTGGGCTAATGCTTACGGGATTTGTAACAGACGATACAAGTGCTTGTAAAGAAAATTCGTTGTTGCAACATACTTGCAATAACACCGTTAAAGGTCGTGATGGTGAAAGCGATTGTCATCTCTTTTAGGGCAGGTAGTAGAATAAGACCGTGGGTTCCAATTCGGAGAAAAGGGTGGTGAGCTTCTTGAGTTATAAGCGCCGTATCGCCTGGTTGGTAATCTTTGCCATAGCGTCGCTGGCCGGGTGTCGAAGCGGCGATGAGCCGAACGAGCAGTCGCAAAACAGTAACCGGCAGTCTGTCGAGTCGGCTGCCGACGAGGTGCAGGGCGACCCCGTGAGCCTCGCGAACGATGAAGAGAAGCTGTTGCTGATAAGATCGCTCCCGCTCGGTATCAGCTACGAAGACGCGAGCAAACGCGTACCGGACCTGGGCGAGCTTGAGATCGAAGGCTACAGCGAATACCTGCACCAGCAAGGGCTTGCCAAAGCATTCACCGAGATGAGCGTGTTCGACCGCCAGGCGCGGCTTGAGCTCAACTTCGAAAATAACATACTCTACAGTTATTACTTTCGATTGACGGCGCTCGACCGCGCGACGGCCTCGGACCTGTACAGGCGGTTGCAGTCGTTTTATTCGGAGCGATACGGAAAACCTCGCGAAGAGCAGCAGACTGAGGGCGCGGTAGAGAACCATTCAAGCTTCTGGTCGAACGATACGTTCAGCGTGGTGATGACCGCCAGCGCGCAGCCCGATCAAAACATTCTATCCTGGGGCTTCCAGTCCTCAAGGCCTTAGTTGACTTCAGACGACGGGGGCGGCTACAGTTGAGCGCTCCAAATAATTTGAGAGGCTGCCTGCGGAGGACGGATGGCGATCAAGTCTGACACATGGATCAAGCGCATGTGCCGCGAGCAAGGGTTGATCACGCCCTTTGAAGAGAAGCTCGTGCGAAGCGTGGATGACCGAAGGATCATAAGCGCGGGGTTGTCGAGTTACGGTTACGATTGCCGGCTCGCGCGCGACGAGTTCAAGGTATTTTCGCCCGTCACCGGCACGGAGATAGACCCCAAGAACTTCGACCCGAACAGCCTGCTGGACGTGCCGATACGCAGGGCCGACGACGGCTCGGATTACTGGCTGCTTCCCCCGCACTCATACGCGCTCGGCGTCACTATAGAACATTTCCAGATGCCACGTAATGTGACCGCGCTCGCCATAGGAAAATCGACCTATGCGCGCTGCGGGCTTATCGCTAACACAACGCCTTTGGAAGCGAACTGGTGCGGCCGGCTGGTTGTCGAGCTCTACAACGCGGCCAACCTGCCTGTGCGGCTTTACGCAGAAGAGGGCTTTATACAGATTCTGTTTTTCGAATCCGACGAAGAGTGCGAGACGAGCTACAGCGACCGTGGCGGCAAGTACCAGGACCAGCAGGGGCTGACGCTCGCAAAGGTCTAGTTTCGGCTAAAATTTCTCGCGCCGCCGTCAAGGCAGGCTCAAAGCGATTATGCGACCGTTTGATGTCGTCATCGCTATGTACTGTTTGCCTTTAATCTCATAAGTCATGGGCGTGCCGTGAGGTCGTCCGGGTAGTCTGATCTCGGCGACAACCTCGCCGGTCTTTTTATCATAAGCCCGCAGAACATTTGCGCCGCCGCCGCCTGAGCCGCCGCGACCGCTCGCTCCCTGGCCTACGAAAAGCAATGTCTTTGTCAACAGCGGCCCGCCGCCGCCTGCTCCGAGCGGGCCTACGTCTTTACCGTTGCCGATAATCTGGTTGACCTCGGCGCGCGGCCCGTCGCCCAGGGGTATCTGCCATTCGTGATTACCCGTGTTGAGGTTGATCGCGGTTATGCGCCCGTAAGGCGGTTTGAACAGGGGCAGCCCGCGCGGCCCGTCAACACCTGCCCCAAGCCCCCCGCCAATTCTTACGTAGTTAAAGTTCGACCGGGCGGGGTCAGGCTTGGCCAGCTTGACCACAATCGGGGAGCTTGCCGACGGGATGTAGAACAACCCTGTGTCGGGGTCGAAAGCCGCTCCCCACCAGTTCGCCCCCCCGCCCCAGCCGGGCAGATTTACAGTGCCCCGTTCTGTAGGCGGTGTGAACAACACCCCGTAATCGTATTGTTCGAGTATCTTCTTCGCCTCTTCGCGAAGCTCCGGGGTGAAGTCTATCAGGTTGTCGACGGTCGACCCTTGCGTCTCAAAAGGCGCGGGTTTGGTAGGGAAGGGCTGCGTCGGCGAAGTCCTCTCGCCCGGCACCTTGGATTGAGGCACAGGGCGTTCTTCGATTGGCCAGACGGGCTTGCCGGTAGCTCGATCAAAGACAAATGTAAAACCGGTCTTGGTAATCTGCACGACCGCTTTGATCTTTTTGCCGCCCACTCTTATGTCGCACAGCACAGGCGCTGCGGGCAGGTCATAATCCCACAGCCCGTGATGCACGGTTTGAAAATGCCAGATGCGTCGGCCTGTCTTCGCGTCGAGGCACAGAAGCGTCTCCGCGAAGAGGTTATTGCCGAGCCGATGCCCGCCGTACCAGTCGTTTGTCGGCGTGCCCACAGGCAGGTAGACGTAGCCTGTCTCCTCGTCCGCGCTCATCAGCGTCCAGACGTTCGTATTTCCCGTGTACTTCCACGACTCGTTCTCCCACGTCTCGACGCCGAACTCGCCGGCTTGAGGGACCGTGTGAAATACCCAGAGCGGTTTGCCTGTTCTCACATCGAACGCCTGTATGTCGCCGCGCGGGGCCTCCTTCGATTGCGGCACGTCGTTGATCGACGCGCCGACGATAACCACGTCGCGGCAGATGAGCGGCGGGTGAGTGACGGCATAATTTCGCGCGTTTACTGCAAGCGGCACGGCTTTGGCGAGGTTCACTTTGCCGTTTTCGCCGAACGTCGTGACGGGTTGGCCTGTCTTTGCATCGACAGCGATCAGGTAAGCGTCGGCCGTGCCTATAAAGAGACGCTCCTCTTTGCCGTCGGTCCAGTAGGCGATGCCCCTGTGGACGAATCCGAGATTTGTCGGTCGCCCCGCCTGGTAGCTTTTAGGGTCATAGACCCAGATGGTCTTGCCCGTCGCCGGGTCTATGGCGGCCACCTGGCTGAGCGACGTGCTCGTGTAGAGAACGCCGTTTGCCATCACAGGAGTCGGGGCAAAGCCGAGCGAGGCGAGCATGCGGTTCTGCTGTTGAAGCGGGAGGTCGGGCGAGTCCCAGCTCCAGGCTACTTTTAAATCCTTGACGTTCTTTTCGTTGATCTGGTTGAGGGGAGCGTATTTCGTGCTGCCGTTGTCGCCCCCGTAAAAACGCCACTCACCCTTCTTGGCGCCCTGTTGAGCCTGAGCCGATGCGGCACAAAGCGCAAGCGTGCAAACGAGCAAACAAGTTTTCAAGATCACCCGTCGATCCTTTCGACTCCACTGTTGATTTGTAGGCGTGTAAGCGAAAGGGAGTCTATTGAAAGGACCGACTTTTTTCAAGCGCAGGCTCTCGATTATTCACTAAGTAAGATAGACCCTGTTCGGATTGACCGGGAGTTGCTCCCCCTTGCCAGAAGCCCGTCGCACCACGCGGAGCACGATCCGATGCGGGCTCGTCTTGAAATTTCATCTGACGAGTAGCTGCCAGCCGGAGTTGCGCCAGCCCGCCAGACCGCCGCTCAGGACCGACACGCGCTCAAATCTCTGCTGGCGCAGTACGAGGTTTGCGAACCTGCTCAAATCTTCACCAGGGCTATCGCAGTACAACACAATATAGTCCGACGGCAGCAATTCATTGATCGACCGGACTTCCAGCTCGTCTGCCGGAATATTTCTCGAAGTAGGGATGTGGCCCTGTGCAAACTCTTCGCGGGCGCGAATGTCGAGGACCGTCACCTTGCCGCCTTCGTCTATAGCCCGCTTTAGCAGGGCCGGGTCGATCAGCGCGACGGGAACGGGCGAGTGTGGCTGGTGAGAGCCCGCATCCTCTTTTAGAAGCCCGCTATCGAGTTGCAGCCGGTCGAACAGGTCGCGCGCTTCGTTCGGCCCAAGCTTGCCGGACCACCTGCTCGTAACGGCCCCACGGTTATCGACTAAAAGCAGATCAGGCGTGCCCGTCACGCTGAGCAAGTTGAGAGCTTCGTGTCTATATTCGACGCCGGATAGGCCTATGCTCTTTAGATAATCTTCACCGGCTGTGCTCCAGCTTGGAAAGATCACGACAAGCTCTGCGTTCCCGGTCTTGCGCAACTCATCGGAGAGGATGCGGTAAAAGCCCGCGCTGTCGTGACAGTAGCTGCAATCATCTGCTATGACCAGAATCACTGTGCGCCGGTTCTTCTCCCAGTCGATGTTTGACAGCGGCAGCCTGACCGCCGGACCCGTGTGATCGCTGCCCTTATTTTTAGAGCGGTCGGGTCTTGCGTTCGCGCCAAAGCGCAATGCCAGCACCGCGACGAGTGCGAAGGCCGTCAAAGCGATCCCGATATTGATAATCACATGGTATTTGTTGGCGGGGCTTTTCATCCTAAACCTAGTAAACTTATCCGGCGCGGTCTGGCTTCACACGCTCAACTTCGGGTTCTCTACTCGTGCCTTGCCGTTCTTATTGACGTAATAGAAGGTCAGCTTTCCACGAATCATCACCGGCTCGCCGTTTATCGTGGACGGCTTAAACTTCCATTGCTTTATCGCGTCCGCCACAGCAGACTTGATCGAATCATCCGGCGCTTCAAGAACCTGCACTGCCGCCACAGACCCTTGCTCGTCCACATCCAGCTGCGCGACCGACACCCCTCTAACGCCCCGACGCCTGGCTTCCGGCGGAAACCCGGGCATGACGGTCCTGGTTGCCAGGCGGCGCAACGACACCTCCGTGATTCGAATTAACTTCGGAGACTGCGCGTATGTGTTATCTATGCTACGCAGCCCATGCGCGCAGACCAGTAGACAAAAATAGAGGCAAAGCGCCACTCTTATTTTCATAGCTCTGTACCTGGCGGGCTATCGGGGCCAGCCTCAATCATTTGAGCAAAGCCGTTGAAAGGGCGACGAACGCCGCCCCCAACAAAGCGGGGTTCTCCAGATTCATCAGGATCGATTCGGTCTGCTCAAGTCTGCTTTGAGCAAAGTTTGACAACGCGGACGAAAAACGCGGCTCTATCCCTTTTATGCTCAGGGCGAAAGGCCTGCTGTCGTTTCCGGTCGAGACTTCCTGGTAAAAACCGACGCGCTCCCAAGTCTCATCTTCCTGTTTGTTGAAAGCGGTCACGGATTCCTGCAAAGTCACAATCGCCATTACATTATCAAATCTCGCATACTCACTTGCCGCGCACAGCAACAGAAACGGGCGTCTCGAATCTTCAACCCTGCGCGCATCCTTGACCGCCGCGTTAAGCGATTCGGCGGCGCGGGCCCGGCTGCTTTCATCCAGACGCGCCCGCGCAATGCCTAGCCATAGAATCGCTCGCTCGACTCCGGGCTGAAGCCTGTTGGCCATCTCTTCTGCCGTATCGACCTTTTTCTGTTCCAGCAATTTACTCGCTTCGCCAAAATTTATCAGGTTCGTGAGCTGAGACTTCAATGCCGCGTCGTTTACTTTTGCGACCAGCGCGCGCGCGCCGGTAAAGTCCTTCTCGGTATAGAGGCCGTGAACAAGAAGCAGGCATTGTGTGTCGCGAGCCTGCTCGTTGCCCGTCGCCTTCGCGTTATCTTCGCCCAGTAATTTTAGGGACTCTTCAAAATCCAGATTTGGCGTTGTCTGTAGATCGGTGAATGCCGAATCCTGAGCAAGAGGCGAAGGGAGGTCCGGCAATAGCGCCGTCATAGCGTTTGCAAGTTCCGGCGCGCGGGCGGGAATATACCTCTGCACTTTCGGCATCAACTGGTAAGCGGCAATGTAATAGACCCTCTTTTGTTGAGGGTCCGCAAGCTGGCGCGAAAGTATAGTGACCGCCGCATTCAGATAAACCTGCGCGAGCGCGGCCGTCGCGTTGGGGCGCTCAACGCTCACGACAGGGGTCATTACGCCCCCGATTACTACGTTGAATATCTCCCCGTAATTGGCGGGGTCTTGTCCGCGTGAAGTAAATAGATAGGCTCCGAGGTTGAGCAACTCGATAGCATCCACATGGGGTGACGCAACCATTCTCTCTACAGCCGTGACAAAGAGCGCGTCGGCCGCCTTTGCGTCTTTCGCGCGAATCGCTCCGAGAGTAAAGACCGTGCGAATCCCGTCAACCTTCCCGCCAGCAAGCCCCTGTTTCATAAAAGCGATTGCCTGGGTGGGGTTATCCCCGGCTACCCAGTTGCCAAGGCTTATGAGCATCGCCGCGCGGTCGTCGGCGCTGAAAGCCGACTGGCTCGATTCGAACATTTCATCGATCAGACGTTTTGATAAAGCCGGGTCTTTTTTCGACATCGCGCCAAGGACTTCCCATTTCAATCGCAGCCATTCGCGCGGCGGCAACCCTCCGCGCGCGGAGCGCACAGATTCACTCTCCTTTCCCTGCTCATCAAGATGTATCGAGTCATAAGCCCTCAGGAATAACCTGTTTGCTGAGCCTTTGTCGTGATCCCACAAAAGCGCGGCCAGCCGCGTGAGAGTCCTTGCCTTTGCCTTCGTGTCCCGGAAGGCTTCGACGTGCGCAGCGTATTCATGGATGCGCATCAATGTCTGAACTCGTCGCTCCGCATCCATGCTTGCTTTGATCTTTGAATCAGGGCCGGAGCTTATTAGACCGGGGCGGGGGTTGTTGCTTTCATCATTCGGTTGCTGGGCTTGCGCTGTAGCCGCTACCGCGAACAGGACGCAACATCCGACGAAATAGGTCTTCATAGGTCCCTACCTTAATATATCGAGAGCCGTCCGCATTAGCAGGCTTGCCCGCGCCGCGAACGGCCCAGCGATAGATTTTGGGGAAGTCCATTGAAGCTATTGAAAGACAAGCTTTGTTGGATAAGCAACGCGGACCTCCAGAGAATTTGACCTGGGATAGGTAACATATATACCGATCCTGTCATAATCTGTAAAGCAATTATGGGAGGATCGGCCCCGGCCCTTCGCCGCCGCCGCCGCCGCAGCTGCAACTGCAATTAATACTCACGCAGCCCGTCGCCGTGAGGCGGCACCCGATACCCCCGCCGCCGCCGTTTACCAGGCAACCCTTAGTGCCGTCGTCCAGCCTGACGCACCGGTCATTACAGAAATCCTGTGCCTGCGTGGCCGGTAAGGAAAAGATCATCGTTGCTGCCATCAACACGACCAGAAGCAAGAATTTAATAGTTAGAGACTTAGAAGGATTCACCATGCGTTTC
This sequence comes from uncultured Clostridia bacterium, assembly GCA_964615905.1. Classification (GTDB taxonomy): domain Bacteria; phylum Acidobacteriota; class Blastocatellia; order UBA7656; family UBA7656; genus DATLMR01. Next base: position 54,355 of record CAZTUB010000003.1, on the reverse strand, counting down.
TCCTTTCGAGCATTCTATATTCAAAGCGGACTTACAAATAGTGCGCTCAGGTGAGGATTGAAATCTCGATAATCCGGCTGACTTCTAATCAAGTCGAAAAGCGACTAATCAAGGATAGGCCCCGGCCCCTCGCCGCCCGATTTACAGCGAATATTTACGCAGCCCGTGGGCGTGAGACGACAGCCAAGGCCTTGACCGCCGCCGTTTACCAGGCAGCCTCTCGTGCCGTCGTCCAGCGTGACGCACTGGTCGTTACAGAAATCCTGTGCCTGCGTGGCCGGCAGAGAGAGCATCGTTATTGCGACGAGAAGGGTTAAGAGCACAAGGAATTTTGCGGCCAGAGATTTGAAGGAATCTCTCATGCACTTCTCCTTATGAGCATCTCCCACAGATTTTACTTCTTGTAAGTTTCTCTTCCGGGCACGGTTAACAAGTAGGAAGAGCGCGAGCTTCGATAATCCTGTGCAAGCGAGGTGGCCGACGGCGCACAGGAGCAAACGGGTTATAAGTACAGACAAAGAAGCTAAGACGGTAATTCGGGAGCGTCACAAAGATTACAAAACTAAGACTGGGCCATTTTATACATCCGCGCTTTAATGTCAAGCATAATTCGGAGGCCGGGGAGCACAAGCGTCGCTTGCTGCGGGCGGGGCTCGTGACGAGGCGGCGAGACGGGCTAGGCGGCGAGACGGGCGAGGCCGGAAACTCGGCCTCGCCTGTTTAGGCTCGCGGCTTATCTGGTTATCAAATCGATCTGAATATCGACGGTGTCGCCCACGAATGCGGGGAGATTTTTGTTACGGTAAGCCACGCCGTAGTCCTGACGGTTCAGGCTCAGGCGGGCCGAAAACCCGACAAAGGGTTTGGGCGTTGTCACATCTTTTGGCGGCGCCTGTATGGTGAAAGGGAACGAAATCTCTTTCGACACGCCGTGCATGGTGAAGGTCCCGTGAGCAATCATCTGCCTGCCCTTCTTTTCGATGCGCGTGCTCTTGAAGGTGATTTCGGGGTACTTCTCAACGTCGAAAAAGTCAGGGTTGCGAAGATGCGCGTCTCGGCGCTCGATCCCCGTGTCTACGCTTGTCGCTTTGATAACGGCGCTGACGGACGATTTTGTAATGTCAGCTTCATCGTAATTGACGTCGACCGTGAAGTCGGAAAACTTTCCCGTGACTTTCGACGTGCCGCCAAGTATCGGGACCGCGAAGCTGATGTTCGAGTGGTTTGTGTCAATTTTATAGCTTGTCGCGCTGATAGCCGTACCCGCGAAGAGCGCGAGCGCCGCTATGACGACAAAATATCTCTTAAGCATCTATCCTCTCCTTTTTACCGGACCTGTTTTTATGCGCGGCGAGCTAATCACACGACGCAAATTATAAACTCTCTTCAACTAAAGCTTTACCTGAGGCAGTCAAAAAGTATCGCACAACAGCGCCCACAGGTTCAATCCGCAGCCAGTTTTCAATTTCAAGGTTAGTTCAAGAATCGCTCAATAGTCGCCCCTTACCTTGAGGATCAAAGCCGAAACAGGCTTAGAGCGGCGCGGGCCAGCCAGTCGTGTTGCTCGATCACAAGTTTAAGGAGACCGGCTCAATGTTGAGAAACGATAAAATCAGAACCAGAAATATTCGCAGCCTCTTTCTTATCGTCGCAATCGGGGCTTTATTCGGCGTGATCTTGACAGGGCGCGCGTGGTTCGCACAAGAGGCGAGCGCCTCGCAGCGTTTAACTTCTGTGATCGTAGAGCTGGCCGGGGACCCCGTTGTCGTAGCAAAGGCCAAGGCGCGGGCGGCCAACCGCAGCTTTAACGAATCGGCTTACAGGCAACAGATCATCAACGCTCAAAACCAGTTCTTGCAGCGTCTCACGGCGGCCGGTATACCTTACACCGTCGCGAGTGTCCGCGCGCCGAACGGGCCCGTGACTCCTGAGCTTCAATACCGATGGAACTACGTCTATAACGGCATCGCGCTTGAGGTGCCGGAACAGACAATCCCGCTGGTCTCTGCCTTACTCGACGTCATAGGGATACACCCGAACGAAAGGATACAGCCGCATCTGGACCGAGCGGTCAGTTACACGCGCGCGTCGCAGCTTTACGGCAACCCGCCGAAGCTGGCGCGGTTCGACACGCTCAATTCGGGCGGGGCGCACGGCGAAGGCGTGAACATCGCCGTCATTGACACGGGCGTCGACTGGACTCACGAGATGTTCGGCGGCGACCTGACCCCGCCACAATACGGGGCCGCACCTGCGCTCTCGCTCCTCGGGGTAAACAGTAAGGTCATCTATTACATGAATTTCACGCCCGCCGTAGAGCCGGACGATTACGGCCACGGCACTCACGTCGCAGGCATAGCGGCAGGTTACAAAGGTTTTGCTCCGGGGCCGGATGGGTTGCCCCTCACCGCCGATGACGTAGCCGTCCACGGCGCTGCGCCCCAGGCGAAGATCATGGCCTACAAGGTTCTGGCCGCCGTCGGCAGCGGGGTCGCGGCTTCGATCATCTCTGCGATTGAAGACGCGGTCCAGCCGCGCACTATCACTGGCCAGCCAAAGCCTGTGGCCCACGTCATCAACCTCTCGCTCGGAGGGGCGGGCAATGCCGATTCGCCCAACTCCGTTGCTTGCGATAACGCAGCGCTTGCGGGCGCGATTGTCGTAGCGTCTGCCGGTAACGAAGGCCCCGGCGAAGGGACCGTCGGCCAGCCTGCTTCGTCGCGCCGAGCCATCACCGTCGGCGCAAACATCGACCCCGGCTCAGGCCCTAACAGCGTAGACGTTATCGGCGGCGGACGAACCCGCATGAACGCTTACGCGCTTGCGGGGGCGGCTGCAATCAACACGGACATCGCGCAAAACTACGTCTTCTGCGGTCTGGCTGAAACTCCCGCGGACGTGCCCGATTCCGTGAGCGGCAAGATAGCCCTGATCGCGCGCGGAAGCACGGTCGACGCTGGGGCAGCCGGAACGGGTCTCTTTTCAAACAAAGCGGCATTCGCGGCAGCCAAGGGGGCCGTTGCCGCCATCATTTATAACAACGTTGACGGCGACCTGAATGCGGCGACCGTCAGAAAGGCGACCATACCCGTTGTCGGATTGTCGAAAGAGAACGGCGAATACCTTAAAGACTTGATCGGCTCGACCGCAGTCGGCGCGGTATCGGCCCGGCAAATCCGTATCAACAAGGCGCAGTTGTTCGACCCCGCGATGGCCAGTTTCAGCTCGCGCGGACCTGTGGCCGGTTTCGGGCAGGTCAAGCCGGACGTTACAGCGCCGGGTGTCGATGTGCTTTCGGCAACGATTGCCGTCGGAAGCCCGGACGTAAACGCCGCCTATATGTTCGATCCTACGCGCTACATATCTGTTTCGGGCACGAGCATGAGCAGCCCGATGACCGCAGGCATCGCTGCCCTGATAAAACAGAAGAACCCGTCCTGGACGCCTTCGATGGTGAAAGCCGCGCTTGTAAACACCGCGACCAACTTGCGCCAGATTGACGGCACGCCCATCGCAACCGGCGCGAACACGATAAACGATCAGGGCGGCGGTCTGGTCGATGCGGTGGCGGCGGCAAACGCAAAAGCATTGATGGGCGTCGGGCAGCCTGCGACAACGGGCCAGCCGCAGGGGCGCACGTTCGGCATACTGGCAGCGACCTCCGCCGGAAGCCCTGACTTCACGCCGAGCTATAGCTTTGGCGAAGTGCCCATAGCGAACGTCATCGGGACGGCGTCGATCTCTCAACAGGTCTGGATACACGACATCACAAATGGCCAGGGCGCGGGCACATACAACCTGGCCGCAGCAGGTGTGCGCAATGTGGACCAGTCAGGGTTCCGCGTCAGTTTCACAGATGCGGCGGGCAATGCCATAACCTCCATATCGGTCCCTTCGGGCGGTTCGGCCAGCTTCTTTGTGAAGACAGACGTGAGCGGCGAATCGATTCCCGAAAGCCCCACGCAGGCCGAGTGGTACATAACCGCCGCGCGTGCGAGCGGCGGCCAGAATCTCAGAATGCCCTTCTATTATCGCGCCGTCCGACCTCAAGTGACGCTCGCGGCCCCCTCGCTTGCCGCCTTAAACGGTACGGAAGTGAGCGGCAACCCGCCCGAAGACATCAACGGCGCTTACTCGCTCTCTTACACAGCTTCGGGCGCTTCGGCCCCTGCGAAATTCCGAATCGAAGAGCAGAAGGATGGCGGCCAGTTCGCCGCGCTCGAAGACGTGGACGGCGGGCAGACCTCTTTCGATGTGTCCAACCGCAGCAACGGGTTATACAGTTATCGCGTAGCCGGGCTGTTTGCGGTCGAGCACGGCCTGCTGCCTGGCCCGTACAGCAATGTCCACACGGTTAGAGTTGATCGACGCGCCGAAGCCGATGTGAGCAACCTGATAGAGACTGCGCTTGCGAATGTCAGCCTTTCAGGAGGCGTGTTCGAGTTCGACCAGACGCTCAAGAATGTTTCGGCTGACCGGACCGTGTTTGCGCCGCTCAAGATGACTATTGTCTCAATTCGCTCGCAGAGCGGAACGGTTCGCGCGTCGAACGCCGATAACAACGGCGACGGCGTAACTACCCCGGCCGTCTATGATTACTCGAACACGATAGGCGCGGACCTGCGGTTTGCGCCCGGCGAGACGACCGGCGCGAGGCGGTTGAGATTTTCCGACCCGGCGGCTGAACTGTTTGAATTTACGGCAGTTATCCGGGGCCACTTCCCCGAAACAGGCTCGGCGCTCGCAATGTCTGGCAACAAGGCCGAAGCCAGGAAGCGGAAGTTCAGGATCAAGCTGCGCTTCATAGCTGACCCCGCGACCGGTTCCGTCAGCCTCGCGCGGGTAGACTGAAGCCAGAAAGGGGCGAGGTTTTCAGGGTTCCTCGCCCCGGTATTGCTAAGTGGTGAGGACCGAGGACTTAGCCCCAGGCCGGAAAGGCACGCCTGACTCGGTCCTCCCCCCCCGCTCTTCAGGTTTCACTCTTCAAGTTTTATTCAAGAATCAGTCAATAGACCTGGCCTAATCTCGACACCGTAGAATTTGGAACCGTCTTTGAAACGAGTTGAGTGGGAGGAGTTATGAGATACAGGCATCTGGTCATTTCACTTGTGCTGGTTCTGGTCGGCGTGGCGAGCGCGACCGCCGCCCCGCGAATCGACCCTGAGCTGCCCGCGCGGCTGGCCGCCGCTTCGCCGACAAGCCGCTTTTGCGTCATCCTCACTTTTCACGGCAACCAGATTACAGATTCGATGGTCGGCCAGGTCCAGTCGCTCGGCGTGAGTGTAGGCGTTCGCATGGTCAACTTTCCCATCCTTGCGGTGAACGCCACCCCCGACCAGATCAACCGGATGACGAGCTGGAACTCGTTGAGGTCGATCTATCTAAACACGCCGCTCCAGTTCAACCTGCATCAAACGAAACCGCTCATAGGCGTGACGCGACTCACAACCGACGCCGCGCTCACAGCGCGCAACGGCGGGCAGCCCGTCTCAGGGCGCGGCGTGACAATCGCCATCAATGATTCGGGGATAGACGGCTCTCACTCCGATTTGGCTTTTAACCCGCTCAACAGCGAAACAAGCAAGACGATACAGAACGTGTTAGTCAACCCGAACGGCCAGGACGGGCTGATCCTGCGCGCAGATGCTTTAGGAAACCCTGTCGAAGGGATACTGCCCCCCGCCTACGTCGAAAACGTCATAAACACGGATACGCACGTTGGCCACGGCACGCACTGCGCAGGCATCGCCGCTGGCACAGGCCAGTCGAGCGGAGGGCTTTACCAGGGCGTGGCTCCCGGCGCGAAACTGCTCGGCCTGGGGTCGGGCGGCATCTTGTTTGTGCTCGGACAGGTGGCCGCGTTCGATTACATATACACAAACCAGTTTCTTTATAACATACGCGTCGTGAACAACTCCTGGGGCAATTCGGCTGTGGCCGCCGACCCCGATCATCCGATAAACGTGGCCAGCCGAAAGCTGCACGACGAAGCTCATATAGTCGTCGTCTACGCCAACGGCAATGACGGTCCTCGCCCTAATTCGCAAAACCGCTGGGCGTCGCTCCCGTGGACTATAAACGTCGGGGCCTCGACAAAAGACGGCCGGCTCGCAAGCTTCTCGTCTCGCGGAATCTTTGGCGACCCTACGATTCACCCGACCGTGCTCACTCCGGGGACAGGCGGCCCGGCCGAACAGGGGTTCAGCTCCGCCGTTATCGCCGCGCGCTCGCGCACAAACCTTGTCGCCAGCGGGCTCAATGCCGACGCAGAGATTCCCCCGGCGTTCGTCGCCAATTACACGCAGATAAGCGGCACTTCGATGGCCGCCCCGCACCTTGCGGGCATAGTCGCCTGCATGCTCGAAGCGAACCCGCAGCTATTGCCCGGTGACGTAAAGGCGATACTTGAGAAGACGGCGACGCCGCTCGCCACTTATGACCAGTTCGAAGTCGGAGCCGGGCTCGCCAACGTTCACGCGGCGGTCGATCTCGCGTTCAACCCCGAAAAGGAGTACGGCAAATTCGGGTTTGCTTTGAGCACGAGAAAGGGATTATCGCTCGACGAACAGCCCTCTGTAGAGCTTGAAGGCTCTGTGCCTTCGGGCGGAAACTCCGCGCATAGCTTCACAGTGCCGCCCGGCACTCGCTTCACCTTTGTCCAGCTCGATTGGGACGGAAGCGTCGGCGAAGACGCGCTCCTAATAGACAACACAAAGATAGTGATAAACGACCTGGCGCTATCGGTCATGAGCGGTGCTCAAACAATCGCAAGCTCGAATGCCGTGAATCTAGCCGCGTTGTTCGGCGCGCGCGAAGCGGTAAAGATGGAGTTCCCGCAAGCCGGAAACTACACGGCGCGCATAAGCGCGGGGCTCGCGGGCCTGGGCGTCATCACGACACAGCCTTACAGATTGAAGGTCACGCACTACACCTTCGATCAGATCGACGAAGTGAGAGACGTATTCCAGCTCGACGCCGCGACAAAGACCAAAGCGCACAGGCTTGTGTATGACCAGATCATGCAAACCCGCATGGGACTGTTCCGCCCGCAAGACTCGCTGACGCGCGCAGAGCTTGCTCGCGCCTTGATGCTCGGCGCGCGCGTGCCGCAGTTCTTGCCCAACGAGTCGAGCTTTATCGACCTGACCGCCGGGACTCCCGAAGCCCTCTTCGCGGAATCGCTCAAGCGCGAAGGCGTGATGGGAGTGGACACAGGTTCTGTGTTCGGGCCTTTGACAGAGGTTGACAGGCTTGAGCAGGCGGTTGCGCTCGTTCGCGCTTTGAGGCTCGACGCTCAAGCTCGCGCGCTCGCAGGCACGACCATCCGGGTCAACAATCAACCGATTATCGAGAACAACCAGATTCCACCGGCTCTGCGCGGCTACGTGCAGATAGCGATTGACCGTGGCTTGATGGAAGCGTTCCCGGCAACGATCCGCCAGATCGGCCCCGGCCAGTTCGAGGCGGTCCCCGGACCCCGGTTCGAGCCCGGCCGTATAGTAAAACGCGTCGAGTTTATCAACCCTGCGACACGACTGCTCAGCTTGATGTTCGGCGAATAAGACTGGCTTCCAGTTTCCGGCTTTCATCTCTGAAAAATGAAGGCCGGAAACTCGCTTTCAAGTTTAAGTCAACATTTTTTCAACTCCCCAGGGCTACATTTCGAGGCGAGCAGGCGATTTCGACAAACCTGCGGCGACCGAACAGCTGTTTTTAAAGGAGATGAAAATGAAGACTAAGCGAGCCCTCCCGGTGATGGCGCTTTCCATCTTTATAACTTCCGCGCTATTAACAACAAATTTCGGATTCAAGACTTCGGCGCAGGCCAATCGCCCGGTAGAGGTAGACGCGCGCGGGCCGCAAGGCGTGCCAAGAGGGGCCGCGTTAGTCGCCCCGCTTGCCGGCCAGCTGAAATCGCTCACATCGCTACAGGCTCGCGTGGGCGCTCCGGTCCAGGTGCGATATAACGGGTTGACCGCCACCCCGCGACACCTGTTCAGCTACTCGGCTTATCTCACGCCGCCAAGCTCGGCCCCTGCCGAGATGATCGCGCGCGATTTCTTATTTAAGTGGCGCGACATGTTTCGCTTCAGCGAAGGCGACCTGGAGAGCTTGAGACTCAAGAGCCGCGCCGTCATCCCCGACACAGGCACGACGATCATGCTGTTCGAGCAGCAGGCGAGCGGGCTTCCGGTCTATCACGGCGAGGTGCTTGTAAACGTCAACCGCGCGGGCCAGATCATCAATGTCGGCGGCGAGAGCTTCCCGCAGATGAAGATCACAAACTCGTTCGCGCTATCGCCCGATCAAGCCATCTCGGCAGCCGCGCGCGAGCTTGGCATAACGGGTTTCAACCCGCAATCGCTCGGCCGCGTCCGCGAGGTAGCGACCTACGGCGACCTTGCGCCGCAGTATGTTGAGGCCGAAAAGTTCAGCGGCGGCGGCGTCTTCACCGATGACATAATCGTATCTCGCACGGTCTTCCCGCTCGGCAACACGGGCCGCGTCGCTTACAAGTTCGTGCTGACCACGCCGCAGTACAACGGCATCATGTGGGAGCACGTCGTTGACGCGCAGACGGGCCAGGTGCTTCGCCGGTTGAGCCTGACGGCATTTTTAGGCCAGCGCGGCGGAGGGCAGGGGACGGGAAGGCTGTCGACTTTCCGGCCCGACGTTCAGGACATGGTCGAAGCCTTCAACCAGGCGGGGAGCGCGGTTGGCAAGGTCTTCGACGGCATGCCGACAGCGCTTTCCGGCGCTGCGGGAGTAGGGAGAACCTCGACGCCCGGCGCCGCTCCGACATACGCGCCGGAAAACTCGACCGCCGCGCCTGCGGTCGGGTTCAGATTCAGCCAGGTGAACGGGCGCAATCAAAACCCGCTCGTCTACAGCCCGAACTACGGGCAGGTGCTTCGCGGTTTTCCCGACGCGTCAAACCCGACCCCTTCATCACCGTTCGGGTGGTTCTATCTTCCGACCATGACGGACGGCAAAGAGATAACAGAATCTGACGCGAGACACGCGGCGACGCGCGCCTACGGCTACACGATGACCGCCGAAGCGCGTGCGCGCAACGTGGCGGCCAACTCTCCGACGGGCGACGGCAACCAGCCGTTTTCGGCCACGCTGACGCAGCTTGGCCGCACGGTCGCGACACGCGACGGGCGGTTCCTCTCGTCCGTCTTCCAGTCGAACTACACCGAAGGCAACAACGTGCTTGTCGCAGACGATCACGTGGACGATAACGAGAGCACGCACGGGATCAAGGGCTTCTCTTTCGCGCGCCAGTTCACCGACAGCCATTTCGATTTCGTCAACAGTTATGAATTTGGGGGCGTGGACGCGGGCGGCGACCCGTTCTTCCCGCCGAGCACATACGCGGACGTTTATCCTGCGGTGGCCGCACTTTTCTACTACACGAACATTTTGCACGACTACACCTACAGCGTCGGTTTCACCGAGTCGCTATGGAACTTCCAGCAGGACAACTTTGGGATGGGCGGGACGGCGGCCGACGGCTTGAGCGCGCAGGTCATGGACGGCTCCGGGACAGACAACGCCAATATGGGCACCCCCGCCGAGGGGCTCGCCCCGCGCATGCAGATGTACCTGTTTACCGAAGGGGGATTCCGCCGTTCTGACGGCGACCTCGATTTCGATGTAGTGGCGCACGAGTTCTTTCACGGCGTCTCGAATCGCTCGGCGGCCAAAGGCGGCACGGGCGGGCTTGGGCTTACGCTCGTGGGAGAGTCGGGCGGCCAGGGCGAAGGTTGGTCCGATTATATAGCCGCTTCGATGACCGACGACGACTGCGTCGTTGAGTACCCGACAGGGAATTTCGACATAGGTATACGCCGGTTGCCGCTTACAAACTACCGCTGGTCTTACGGTGGGATAAACGGCCCCGTGCGCCGTCGCCGCGACCAGCAGCCCACGGACCTCGGCGCGTCGGTCCCCTTCGAAGTCCACGACATCGGCGAAGTCTGGGCCGCGACCCTCTGGGACATGCGAGAGCTGTTGATCATGAAAGACCCGAACGGGGTATTCTTTGACGGCACTCGCCGCATGGGCTCAGGCTCTAGCTTCTACATAGGCAGCCGCCGCGTTCAATCTGTAGACTCCAAGCATCCGATTGAGTACCGCACTGCGTTCAGCGGGCTGAATCGCTCGACAATCGATCCTGTCCAGCACATAGTCCGACCGGGCCTCGTCGCCGCAGAGATCGCAGCGCGCGGCGACCGCCGGGGTCCGCTCGCCTCTGCCGTCGTAAGCGGCGCGCGGCTGGCCGACACGCTCGTGCTTCGCGGGTTGCAGTTGTCGCCGCTGAACCCCTCGTTCGTCGATTCGCGTGACGCGATTCTGCTCGCGGACCGCGAGCTTACGGGCGGCGAAAACCAGGCGCTCATCTGGCGTGCTTTCGCAAGCCACGGGGTCGGCGTGAATGCAGACTCGACCGCTTCAGGCAGCATCGCCACACAGTCTGTTCCCGTGGCAATCGAAGACTTCACGGTCCCTTCGACCGTCAGCCAGTGCGAAGCCGCAGGACCGCTGGCCGCGCCTGCGTTCGCTGTGAAAAATCTTGTAAAGAATCAGGTGACGATTACCATCAACGGCGGGCTTCCGGTGCGTGACGCGGCAACCTACGTGGTCTCGCGCGGGACGAGCGCCGACGGTCCGTTCGTCAAGGTGGCAGAGATTCCCTCGGCAGACGTTACGTTCCGCGATACCAACAACGGGGCGGGGCTGGGTCGCGGCGAGACTTTCTATTATCAGGTGCGGGCCGCGCGCAACGCCGACTGCGTTTCGTCGGCCAATACGCGAAGCGTCACCATAACCATAGGCGACCCGGTAAACAGCGCCGCGCCGGTCTTCTTTGGGATCGAAAAAGTCGAAGACCCGCGCAACTGCACGTCGCTTGAGCTTAGCTGGCGACCTGCGACGAGCACGAACCCGGCCGCCAATATCGTCTACGACATCTACCGCTCGGCCACATTCGATGCCGACAACGGCACGGAAGGGCCGAAGTTTACACCCTCGGTCGCCAACCGTATTGCAACCGGGGTGACCGGCGTTTCCTACAGCGACACGACCGTGAGCCGTGGGACACTCTATTACTACATCGTCCAGGCGCGCGATACGGCGAGCGGAAAAAAAGATACCAATAACGCGGGCAACACAAAGGTGCGCTTCAACGTGGCGACGACCCCGAACGTATCGAGCGTCGAGACGTTTGCCAAAGAAGAGTTCGAGTCGGCTTCGGCCAACACTCGATTCGTGCCGCCTCTGATAGATTCAGCCGAGCCCGATGTTCGAGTCCTCTCTTTCCAGAGAGTGCCGGGCGTACAGCTTGGCGACCTGACGTCATCGGTGATGTTCGCGCCGGACTTCAGCCCCGCCGAAGGCCAGCCTGATCCGGGCGGGACGCAGGGCGGCGGGTTGAGCGATTTCTCCTCGATAATCGGACCGCTCAATCTTACGGCCACATCGTTCCTCGAATTCGATCACCTGTTCCGCACAGAGGCCGCGTTTGACGGCGGAGTGATAGAGATAGCTTTAGGCGCTCCCGTATTCGGCGCGAACCCGTTCCCGAATAACGTCAACACCTTTGACGCCGTCAACTTTATCGTCCAGGGAACCTATAACGGCAAGCTCGATGGGACGCTGGTCGATCCGGTGATCCTGTCGCCGTTGCAGGGCAGGCGAGCCTTCACGGGCACGAAAGAGCTCCACCACGTGCGAGTGGCGCTCGGCGCGTTTGCGCCTGGCGGAATCCGCAACCCGCTTGGGCTCCCGGTCTTCGTCAGATTCCGCATGACGTCGGACGCCGCAACTTCGGCCGGGCCGTCCGGCGGCTGGTACATAGACAACCTCGCGATCATCAACCTCGCGGGTTGCTAGGCAGTGGTCAGTGGCCGGTGGCCGGTGGTCAGAGAAGAGATGTAGTGCGAACATTCTCTTCTCTCCTGAGAAGAGGTCACTGACCACCGGCCACCGACCACTGCGTTTCAAGTTTAGTTCAAGAATCGGTCAATACCTGAAGGTTATCGTCAAAGCCAGGTCGAGATTTAAAGACCGCCACACCGTTATCGAAAGGAAGGGCATTATGGCCGCAAGCATATTAAGAGATCAAAACCCTGCACGGGGCAGCGCGCGCGGAGCAGGCCGCAAGCAAGCAATCACTATCGTTAGCCTGTTCGCGCTCGTAGCGGTAATTTTGAGCGCGGTTAGCTTCGGCCCCGCCGTGGGCGCTGCAGGCAACACTGTTCTCGACTTCGACCAGAACAAGAGGCGCGTGACGAACTTCGATTTGAACATGACCCGGTTCGTTACTAACCTGCCTTCGGCAACGCAGCTTCAGGCGCTGGGCGCGCTCAAAGCCAGCCTGAATGATTCGTCTATCACCGCGAAATGGGACAAGGCGACAGGCTCGATAGACGTGATCTACGACTTTGCTTCACAGCCCTCCGAGCTTGAGCCGGAGGCGGCTGCGCGCGCCTTCATAAGCGCCAACTCTGCGCTTTTCGGCATCGGCGATCTCTCGACTCTCAGGCTGAAGAGAAATACCGAGGCGCTTGGCGGCAACCTGCTCTACTTCGAGCAGACGCATAACGGGCTGCCGGTCGTCGGCGGGGGCATAGGGGTGATGATGGACGGCCAGCGCCGCATCAAGATGGTTTCGGGGCCGTACCACTCGACGCTTTCTGTAAGCTCGTCGCCGAGCCTCGACACGGTCGCGGCGGTTGCGGCGGCCCAGTCGGACCTCGCTCGTTTCAGCGTGCCGTGGGTGAGCGGCGTCGCGGAAGTCTTAACCCCCGCGCTCGACACTCTTGCCGCGCAGCTCGGCGCTGCGGCCGTACCGCATCCTGAATTGAACGTCTACCCGACGCCACACGGCGCGCGGTTAGCGTGGAAGTTCTATCTCTTCTCGCGCAACCCGTTCGGCTTTTTCAAATACCAGGTCGATGCGCTTAACGGCCAGGTGCTTTATCGCGAAGACTTCATACGCTACCAGCAGCCGCTCCCGCTTACGGCGGACATCTACCCGACCTATCCGAGGATAACTGACGAGTTGAAAGACCAGGGCATCATAAGCGTGAACCCTGCGACGCAGACCCCGCTCGATCAGCTTCGCATCCAGCTGCGCAACTTTGACGCGTCGAACGCGGTGACGGGCGTAAACGGCACGCTGACGGGTCTGCACGCGCACATCGAAGACGTATCTCCTGTGCGAACCCCGTTCGGTCAGGCCGCAAAGGGGACGTGGCATTTCCGCATAAACGATCCGGCCAACCTCGAAGCCCGCACGAACGAGATAGACCATTTCGGCCCGAACGCGCTGCACGCCTCGCACCAGGACGGCGTCTCGCAGTTCTTCTATATCAACTCGCTCATCGAATATATCGACTACCTGCACGTATCCGGCGACCGCGTTCACAACCTTATAGGCACAGGCGATTTCCCGGACACGTACCCGAACCAGTCGCTTCCGCTCATCGGCAACGTCCACATGCCGAACGTGCTCAACCCGCCTACTAACCCTAACGATCCTGAGTTCGCGCAGAAGCTGCTGGGGCTTGACAACGCCTTCTCGGTTTCGCAGGCGGAAAACGTCGCGGGTCAAAGCGTCGTGGTCAACCCCACAAGCTACGGCCACGGCTACAATTTCAACAACACCGCCGTAGATTTCGGCGTGCCTTATCATGAAGGCATGCACTCTATCTCGTCCCCGATAGCGGGCCTCGAAGGCACGCCCGAAGGCCCCGCGCTCAACGAAGCGCAGGCAGACCTGTGGGCCTACACCGCGGCCGAAAACCCTGTGCTCGGCGCGTACGTGATGAACGGGTTCAAGCGCCGGGCCGCTGTGCGCGCGGCGGGCGGCAACCCCGACCTTCGCCAGTGGATTCGACACGCCGACTCGGGGCTCCTTTATTCGCGGCTCGGCACGTTCGGCGGGGCCTTTGAAGAGCATCAGGACGGCGAGATATTTGCCGCCGCCGGGTGGGACCTGCGCGAGCTGATGTTGATGTACGAGACGGGCGGAAACTTTAAGCGCCCGAACCTGATAACGGGAGAGGCGAGCGAGCCCATATCGCTTGGCAAAGAGACCTGGGAGCGCATGTTCTTAGGCGCGATATACGTTCTCGGCTCGTTCAACCCCGACACGTTCGTCCGCGCGCGGACCGCGCTGATCCTTGCAGACCAGGCGCTCTACCCCTCCGACCCGACGGACCCTGATTCGCCGGGCATACACCGCTCGCTCATCGAGCAGGTCTTTGCCGCGCGCGAGATCGGCATCAACGCCGAAGCTCCAATCGGAGGCCGCCAGGTCATATCGACGCAGGTTTCGGAGTTTTCCGCTTCGCAGGGCAAGCTCTCCGCGCCCGCCTCGGTCACAGTAGCCCCCGCATCAGTTACTTCTGCTCGCGTCTCGTGGCAGCCGGTCGCCGGGGCGTTCGCTTACGAGATATTGAAGCGCGAGATCGGCAAAGAGAATGTGCGGCAGAACCCGCCGGTCTTTGGGCGCGAGTATATCGACGGCGACGGCTCGACAGACGGCTTCATGCACATCGCTTACGTCAAGGGCAACCAGTCGAGCTACGTCGATAGCGGCTTGATCGAGGGCAGCAACATACCTCGCGGTTTGAAAAACGTCTTGACCGGCGAATACGTCGTGCGCGCTTTGAACGTCAACGCCAATCGCCAGGTCGGTGTAAGCGACAACAGCGCGGCGGCGGCCGTACCGAGCGCAGTCATCGACGTTACGAACAAAACGCAATCCGCCGTCAGCAACGTCAGCTTCGCGGGCGGCAAGTTCGAGTTCGACCAGGTTATCAAGAACCTGGGCGCGGGCGCGTTCGACGGCACGATGTACACGCCAATCGAATTCCGCATCGTATCCATCTCGAACCCGAATATAAAAGTGGCGAACGCGGACAACGCAGGACAGGGGACCGCTTCAAGCCCTGCCAGCTTCTTCTACCGCCCGCAGCTACTGACGGGTCAGACCTCGGATGCGCGCCATCTGGTCTTCAACAACCCGACCGCGCAGCTCTTCACCTTTGACGCGGTGATAACGGCTCGCGTGCAGGTCGCCCCCGGACAGGAGACTCGTTACCAGCCTGAGCCCGCGCCGGACCTGTCGAACTTCGAGCAGTCTACCTTCTCAGAGGTGTTCACAGGCATAGTTCCGGCTTCGGACACGGGGCTGCAAATCGCATCGGGCGTCACCTTCGTCGATGTGCCGTTCACGTCAAAGACGGGAGCGGTTGCGGTCATAGGCCGGTTGACTTCTGCGCTGACGGGCGTCGATATGGACCTTGAGCTGAGAGATGGGGCGGGCCGCGTGATCGCAAGCTCGGGCTCTGCGGAATCGACGGAGACCGTCTCGGCGGCTATTCAGCCAAACGCGAACTACACTTATCGCATTGTCGGCTGGGCGGGCCTTGCTCAAGACTACAGTCTTGAGAGCGTTCAGACGCTGCTGGTTCCGCGAGCGGGGGCGTCGGGCGGTTCAGGCGCAGGTTCGGGGCTGGTCCCGCCGGGGCTTGGCAGCGTGTCGCGCCTGTTCAGGTTCACCGTCAACCCGTTGACTCGCACGGTCACAGTGCAACTTCTCAGAAGGTAGGGGCAGACTTTCTACCTCTCAAAACCGAGCGGCCGGCGAGTATAGAAGCTCGCCGGCCGCTTTCTCGTTCCTTAAACGAATCTATCTGACCCAGCCGAGGTCGCGCCCGACCATCAGCTCTGTCATCTCGCGGTGATGCGTATTTTTCATGCTGACGAGCCGCGTATCGAAGTTGTATGTGCGGGCAAGCTCGCGCACTTCGGGCGAGTCGTCATACGTCATAAGGAAATCGCCTGAGACTCCGGCCATGATCTTGAATAACCGGTGATGGTCGATCTCGCTGTGCTTGTAAAGACGGCTACCGGCTCTTTTCCCCGCGACCGTGTAAGGCGGGTCAACGAAAAAGGCCGCGCCCTTGCGCCGCCGGTTTTGCCTTATTAGCTCGATGCCGTCGCCTTCGATGAAAGTGATCCTGTGGCGTAAGGCGTGTATGTCGAGTATGCGCTTCTTTAGCGTCTCCGGATACCATCTGGATTTGATCCCGCGCCCGTTTTCGCCGAGCCTGAGCGGGGCGGACCCCGGAGCCAGTATGCCGCCGCGATGCGTCCTGTTCTTGAGTATCGTTTGAAAAGCCTGCTCGCGCGTGGAGCGGGGCTTCCGGCTTAAAGCTTCTTCGAGCGACTCAAGAGTCAAATCAAACTTGACGATCCTGCGGGCAAGCCAGTCACCTTCGGCGTTTTCGATCAGCGTCTTCCACACCGCGGCTACCTGCTCGTCGCGCTCTGTCATCGTGACGTGGCTGGCAAGGCCCTCTCTGGCCACGGTCAGGCTCACAATGCCGCCGCCTGCGAAAGGCTCGAAGAACTCCCGTGGTTTTCGCCTGAGCCACTCGCGCACGCGCGGGACTATCCAGGTCTTCCCGCCGGGATAGCGAAACGGGCTCAGCTTCGCGACCGTTGCCACGTTCACTGGTTTCATTGCGGTAGTTGTATAGCAATTCCAATCTGCCCGGCGCAACAGTGGGAGGCGCGGGAGGGATTTTTCTTGACAGCCTAAATTGCTTGCGCTAGTATGCGGCCGCTTTTCGAGCAAATTACTTCATATACTTACCCAAGCATTAGGAAGTTTAGAGCAGCATGTGGTGAAAGCTTAATCACAGCCGCAAAGATCGGCTCGGAGGTTTGCGAGCCCCGCTTTGCGGTTTTGTGCGTTTAAGGCTTGCACGAGGCGGCAGACTCGCAAACGAGTTCCCGGTCGCCCGACTTGCTATCTAACCGGTTGGGCGCAATTCAACCGGTTAGAGCGTCTCTTAACAGCTCGAAATATTGTGAGAGTTCGAGGAGGATCACCCCATGTCAATTTCACAGGGCAAGGTCAAATGGTTCAGCAACGCCAAAGGCTACGGCTTTATCGAGCAGCCGGGCGGCGCCGATGTCTTTGTGCATTACTCGGCCATCCAGGCCGAAGGCTATAAGTCACTCAAGCAAGGAGAGACGGTCGAGTTTCAAGTCGTCCAGGGGCCGAAAGGGCCGCAGGCCGAAGACGTCAAGCGCGTGTGATTTGAACCGTAAGCCGTCAGTCGTAAACCGTAAACCGTGAACCGTGACAAGATAGACGAGAGTACCACTCCTGGCGCTTCTCTTCCTTCTTGTCACGGTTCACGGTTTACGGTTTACGACTGACGGTCTATTTCCCTTCGGCAGGCCGCGCGGTGAATTTCACGTGGCCGTTGTCGACGCCTATGACAAAGTCGACGAGGTCAGATTTCACATGCTCTTTGATGTGCTCTGCGCGCGTTGCGAGGAACTGCGTGAAGACCTCAAGGCTGAGGCCGCCGATACGTTCGCCGCACTCCCGTTTAGCGGCTATCAGGTGATCGTAAAGCTCGCTCACCTTTTCGGGCTCAAGCTTCGGATTGCAGCAGCGTATGACCGCCTTGTAGGAACGTTGCGCCGCGATTGCTTCGACCGTGGGCGGTCGCCCGCTCTCCTCGCGATCTTTTGTCTGTCGCCGCCATAGCTCGCGCATCACGTTGTATCGCGCAACAAGGCTGTTGTACCGGAACCGCTGTGTGAACGTCACGTTGCGCGCATCATAAAACCGCTTGATGGCCGTCTCCACACGCCCCCTCGTGTCTATGGGCGGGCGTACAGCGCCGCCGTTGAAATAGATGTCATACTCGACCTTCAGCCGACGCATTTCGTGTTCGAGGCGGTCCAGGTCTTGATCTAACGGGTTTACGACTTTGGGATCCATCATTAAATCACTCGCATGGGGGCGCGTGGATCAGTGTGGGGGTTGTGCTAAAATGTAAGCCAGGCGCGCACGAGTGTCAACCATAATCACATGTCGAATGACCTTCTTAAATCACTGCCCTCGATTGACCGGCTGTTGACTACGGCGGCGGCGGGGCGGCTCGCTGCCACTATGAGCCGCGACCGTGTTCGCGATCTGTTTCGCGAGATCACAGACGAGCTTCGCCGCGAGCTGCTCGCAAGCGCAGACGGCGACGCGCGGGCGCTGTCTCTCGACGAGGGGCGGCTTGCGCGCGAGATCGAGCGGCGAGCCGAAGCGAGGCACGCGCTTCTCGCCCGCCCCTCGCTCGACCGAGTCGTCAACGCGACCGGCGTGATAGTCCACACGAATCTGGGCCGCGCTCCGCTCGCCCGCGCGGCCACACGCGCCGTGGCCGCGATAGCGAGCTCTTACTCTAACCTCGAATACGACCTTGAAAAAGGCGAGCGGGGGAAGCGCGAATCTCATTGCCGCGAGCTGCTCGCGCGGTTGACCGCAAGCCAGGACGCGACGGTCGTCAATAACAACGCGGCGGCCGTGCTGCTGGTGCTGAACACGCTTGCGGAGGGCGGCGAGGTCATAGTCTCGCGCGGGGAGCTGGTCGAGATCGGCGGCAGCTTTCGCATACCGGAAGTGATGGAGAGGAGCGGCGCGCGGCTTCGCGAAGTCGGGACCACCAACCGCACACGCATTGGAGATTACGAGCGCGCGATAAACGAGAACACAAAGCTGATTATGCGCGTTCACCCCTCGAACTACCGTGTTGTCGGGTTCACAGAGCGCCCCTCCGCGAGCGAGGTCGCGGACCTCGCCCGCCGCGCGGGCCTTCCTTCGTTTGAAGACCTCGGCTCAGGCTGCCTGATCGACCTTGCGCCGTTCGGGGTGATTGACGAGCCTGTCGTCGCGGAGTCGGTAAGGGCGGGAATCTCCCTGGTCTCTTTTAGCGGCGATAAGATGCTGGGCGGCCCGCAAGCAGGGGTGATAGCGGGCGACGGCGAGCTTATCGAGCGAGTGCGCCGTAACCCGCTGATGCGTGCGCTCAGGGTCGATAAGATGACATACGCCGCGCTCGAAGCGACTCTCAGTCTCTATGATCGCGGGGTGGCTCACGCCGAAATCCCCGTCATACGCGCGATCTCGCAGACGCGAGGCGAGATAGAGGGCCGCGCCGCGCAGCTTGCAAAGAAGATAACCGAGGCGACCGGCGGCAGGTTTAAAGCATCTCTTGAAGAGGGCGGGTCGGTCGTCGGCGGCGGGGCAGCGCCCGAAGTAAAGCTTCCGACCGTGCTCATAGCGATTGAAGACGGCGAGCTGACGGCTTCTTCGATTGAAGCGAGCCTGCGGGCATCGACTCCTCCCGTCATAGCGCGCACAGAGCGCAACCGCGTTCTTCTGGACCTGCGCACGGTAGCGGCGGAGGAAGAGGAGTTCGTAATCGCCGCGCTTGCGAAGCTGGCTGAGCCTGCTCCGGGCGCGCGCGCTGCCGACGGCGATTGAGCTTGAGCCCGCAACCGGCAGACTGGTATTCTGGAGAACAAGATGGTCTTGTCATTTTTTTATCTAATTCAAGCGCAACCACAGAAGACCCCCTGGATCGTGTGGGCTGCCGCGATAGTTCTGTTCCTCCTGGCCGTTTCGGGCATCGTCTACTTTTTGACGCGGCTCAAGCGAGTTGAGAAAGAGCCTGAAGAAGATTGGACCTTGTCGAGCCGCAGCCTTCTCGGTAATGCCGTCGTAGCAAAGACCGAGGCGGTCGAGCCTGTGCCGGATGAGCCTGTGCCGGTCGAGCCTGTGCCCACGAGGGCGCTCGACCAACAAACCGTCACTCAGGAAACGGAAGTGACGCGGCGCGAAACCGAGGCGCTGGTCTACACCGATGCGCTCGACGAACAGGCGAGAGAGACAACCGCTCCGCTTCCGCCCCGACCCGAAATCAAAGAGCCCGAAGTCGTGGAGGAAGAAGTCGTAGAGCAGGTCGAACAGGTCGAGCTTTCACCCGATGCAGAGCCGGATGATACACGAGAGACGGCCGATTTAACGCCGTTTGACGACGAGGTATGGGCGGGGCTTGACGCTCAGGGCGAGCCGTTCGCCGAAGTCACTACATACGAGCCCCAGCCGCACGCCCGGCAGCCCGTCGCTGATGAAGGCACTCAGCCGTTAACCTCCGCGCGCGTTGAGGAGCGGTCTCGCGCGCGGTTTGAAGCGCCGCGCATCGAGCCTGTCAATCGCCGCAAGCCGTTTGAGCCGCCGCGCATCGAGCCGTTAAAACCACGCGAGGCCGCGAGAGGGATCGAGGCCGCGACCCGGCCTTTAACTTCCGAACGTAAGCCTGAGCCGTCTGTGCCTGAGCTGGCGCGGCCTGAACCGCCTGCCGCGCAGTCGACCGTCATATCCGGCCCGTGGTCGGCGCAGCAGCCTGAGGCGGCGGCCCCGGCTTCGGGGGCTTCACAAAAGGCGGCGGGCAGGAAGGTTGCCGGGTCTGTGCTGGGTCTTCCGGCCGAAAGATCGCAGGGGCCGCTTGTGCTTGGCGAGCCCGCGCTCCATAAAGAAGATGCTGGGATCGGGTCGTTGACCCGCTACGGCAATGACACGGATGAGCCGAAGGGGCACGGCGGGACCATCGCGCTCGTGCTGGCGATACTGATAGTGGCGGGCGCTGTGCTCGCTTACCTCTACGTTCCTGAATTTCAAGCGTGGGTCAACGAGAAGGCCGCGCGCGTTCGAAACCGGGGGCAGGCCCCCGTTTCGGCTCAGGTCGAGCAGCCAAAAGCCTCTATCTTTCCGGCGACCAACCCTGAAGTGAACAAGAACATCGTCAAGGCGCGAGGCGCGGTCGATAACCGCTCGGAAGAGCCGCTCGAAGGGCTCTTTGTGGAAGTGAGCCTGGAACGCCCCGACGGGTCTGCCGAGACGCGAAACGTCCCTGTGACCCCCGCGCAGCTTGCTCCGCGCCAGCGCGGCATCTACGAGTTCGAATACGACGGCAAGCAGTTTCGCGGCTACAAGGTCATGAAACTCACAAGCAACGGCACTGACGTAAAATTTATCTCGCCGAATCAGCAAAAGCCCGCGCAGGGCTCGGTTCCTTGAGCCCTGCGCCCCGCAAGGGGATTTTTCTTTTCAATTCCACAGTCGTAATTTTCGAGTAATCACGAAACTATTGCCGCACGTGGGGTATGCGTCTATAATACGGACGCTGATAGTTAAGGTTCCCCGCAAGAAGTTTGAGACTGCCCCTGCGACCCAAAGCGTAACCCGAAAAGCTTTCAAATCGGGCGCATCCGAAAGCAACAGTCGTTCTGGCTGTCCCCGCGATCTCCAGTAGACAAACGCTTTCAACGAGGCTTTGGCTGATGTCATCAAGTATCGATCAACTGCTGACGATTGCGTGCAGCAAAGGCGCGTCCGATCTCCACATAAAGGCTGGCAGCTTTCCCTTCATTCGCATCAACGGCGAGCTTCAGCCGATGGTCGAAGCTCAGCGCCTGTCGGCTGAAGACACGCTCAACATGGCCTTCTCCATCATGAACAACCGGCAGAAGCAGCGGTTCAACGAAAATTCCGAGATAGATATCGCATATGCCGTGTCGGGGCTTGGGCGGTTCCGCTGCAACATATTCCAGCAGCGCAGCACGGTCGGCATGGTGCTCAGGGTAATACCGACGACCGTTCGCACCACGGACGAGCTGCGGCTTCCGCCCGTGATCGAGAAGATCGCCGACGAGCAGCGCGGGCTTGTGCTTGTGACAGGGACCACGGGGTCGGGTAAATCGACCACGCTTGCCGCAATAATCGACTATATCAACCGGTGCCGCACGGGCCACATTGTTACGGTCGAAGACCCGATTGAATTTCTTCATCGCGACAAGAAGTCTTATGTCAACCAGCGCGAGGTCGATGTCGACACGCGAAGCTTTTCAGAGGCGCTGCGCGGCGCTCTGCGCCAGGACCCTGACGTGATACTTGTGGGCGAGATGCGCGATTACGAGACCATCGAGACGGCGCTGACCGCCGCGGAGACTGGCCACCTTGTGCTATCGACCCTGCACACGCTCGACGCTACCGAAACGGTCAACCGCATAGTCTCTGTCTTTCCGCCGCACCAGCAGCGAGCGATACGCTTGCAGTTGTCGAGCGTGCTCCGGGCGGTCATCTCTATGCGGCTTGTGCGCGCGGCGGAGCCGATTCAAGGGCGCGTGCCCGCGGTCGAAGTGATGATCGTCACCCCTTACATACGCGAGTGCATTATCCAGCCGGAAAAGACTTCGCTGATACGCGACGCCATCGCGCAGGGGACTTCGCAGTACGGGATGCAGACCTTCGACCAGTCGTTGTTTGATTTGTACTCTCGCGGGTTGATAACATACGAAGAGGCGATGGCAGGGGCGTCTAACCCCGACGAGTTCAAGCTGAGAGTGTCAGGCGTAAGGTCCGTTTCGGACCAGGCGCGCGAAGAGATGGAGCGGTCGCGCAGGCGCACGGGCCCGCTCGACGCGGCCAAGCCCGAAACCAAGCAATTTGTAAATTGGCTTTTGGAAGGTACAGAACACGTAAACAGGTGAGGCCGGCTGAGGAGTCGGCTGGCGGCGAAGGTGCGGCCGAAACCAATAAGCCTCGCCTGAGCGATACGAAGGTTCGCGAGCGCATAACGGCGCTTGCGTTGAAGATACTCGCGGCGCGACCGCGAAGCGAGAGCCAGTTGCGGGAGCGGTTGATAGCAAGGCCGTGGGCGCGAGCAGAGCTTGTCGATGAGTGCATCGTCAAGCTTAAGGAGCTCGGTTATGTGGACGATACGGCGTTCGCTCGCAGTTATGCCAATTATCGCTTGAACGCCAAGCCCATAGGCCGGTCGCGCGTGGCGCGCGAGCTTGCGGGCAAGCGAGTAGCGCGCGAGACTATCGCGCGCGCGCTCGACAGCGTTTTTGAAGACGTGGATCAGGGGGCGTTGATAGACAGGGCGATAGAAAAGCGCATTCGCACGCATGGTCGCCCCACGGATAAAGCGGGCGAAAAGCGCATGTTCGATTACCTTGTGCGACTCGGATTTGAGTATGATCTCGTTATCGGCAAACTAAGAGCGATTAGAGACGCGGTCGATGACGAGTGAGCCTTATTTACATTCAGTGGGACTGTTTCGATGGGCAAAGAGAGAAGAGAGGCAAAGCGCATAAGCTATATTTGCGAGGTGGAGTGTGAAGGCGCGGGCATAAGCCGTCTTACTACTCGCATCACCGATCTCAGCGCGACAGGCCTGTTCATAGACTCCATGAGCCCCATCACGGTCGGCACGGTCTTGAAGCTCAAGTTCAAAGTGAAAGACAGGCTTATCGAGACCGAAGGGATCGTCCGCTATGCACTCCCGCAGATGGGCATGGGCGTGCAGTTTACGAATCTCAGCCGCGAGCACCGCGCTATACTTGAGCACCTCATAGACGGAAAGCCGCTGCCCGAACCCGACGCCGTGGTCACGCATCAGCCGCCCGCCGCGCACCACCAGCCAGAACCGCAGGCTCAGAACGTGCTCATGGGCAATTTCGCCATCGTCTCGCTTTTCGACGTAATCCAGATGATCGAAAACAGCAAGCACACGGGCGCGCTCTTTATCCACTCGCCTAATGTCAACGGCGAGATCTATATCAACGAGGGCAACATCGTCGGCGCCCGCTCGGAGCTGAACGTCAGCGTCGACGCGCTGTCGCTGTTTCTAGACGTGACCGAAGGCGTTTTCGAGTTCAAGAAATCAGACACAGAGTTCCAGCGCACGATCCAGGCTACGAGCAACATGGGGCTGCTGCTTGACCTGCTGCGCGTCAAAGACGAAGAAGCGGCCTTCTCTTAACCCCTGCCTGAACACGCCTACCCCATCCTGACGCGGTTTGTTATACTTCCTATTCGACTCTAAACAAAGATAGTTTATTATGACCGGACACGAGATAAGACAAAAGTTTCTAGATTATTTCGCCGCGCGCCAGCACCGCACGGTGAGGAGTTCACCGCTGCTGCCTGCGAACGACCCGACGCTGCTGTTTACAAACGCCGGCATGAACCAGTTCAAGGACGTGTTTCTCGGCGCAGAGCGTCGCGACTACTCGCGCGCGGTCTCTTCGCAAAAGTGCGTGCGCGCGGGCGGCAAGCACAACGACCTTGACGAAGTAGGTCACACGGCCCGGCATCACACCTTCTTCGAGATGCTCGGCAATTTCTCGTTTGGCGACTACTTCAAAAAAGAGGCGATATACTTCGCGTGGGACCTGCTCGTAAACGAGTTGAAGATCGAGCCGTCGCGGCTCTGGTTTTCGGTCTTTGAAGGAGACGGCGAGGTCGGCGCAGACGAAGAGGCGGCTCGGTACTGGGAGCAGGTCGGCGCGTCGCCCGACCGCATACTCAGGTTTGGCCGCAAGGACAATTTCTGGCAGATGGGCGAGACAGGCCCATGCGGGCCGTGCTCGGAGATCCACTACTACACGGGCGAGAACCCCGAAGACCCTGAGTCTAATCTCAAAGAGTATGTGAACGGCCCCGGAGATACCACGGTCGAAATCTGGAACCTCGTCTTCATGCAGTTCAACCGCATAGGCGTCAGCATAATCGAAGAGGGCGAGCGCAAGGGCCAGTTCAGCTCCTACAGGCTTGAGCCGCTGCCCGCCCCTTCTGTCGATACAGGCATGGGGCTTGAGCGCATCACCGCCATGCTTCAAGGAGTGAAAACGAATTACGAGACCGACTTGATAAGGCCGATAATCGATTTTATCTCGCAGCTTTCGTCGCGCGGCTACGTATACGATTCGCCGGAAGGCGTGGCGATGCGAGTGGTTGCCGACCATGCCCGCGCCACGGCTTTCTCGATTGCCGACGGCATCGCGCCGGGCAACGTCGGTCGCAACTACGTTCTGCGCAAGATCATGCGGCGCGCAATCTTTCACGGCGTAAAAGAGCTTGGGCTCAAGCCGCCTTTCTTCCACAGGGTCACGGATTTTGTGATCGATATGATGGGCGAAGCCTACCCTGAGCTTATAGCGTCGCGCCGCCAGATCGAGCAGACCGTTCGCGGCGAGGAGCAGCGTTTCGGCCGCATCCTCAACGTGGGTGAGCCTCGCCTTGAAGAGCTTTTCAAAACCTACGAGCCCGCTTCGCCGCCTATGCTTGAGCTTGCGCGCACTTATGACACGTACGGCGTGCCGCGCGATCTTATTCGCGTAGTCTTAGGCCAGCACGGCCAGGAGATGAGCGAGGAGGAGTTCAACGAGCAGTTCGACGCCGCGCTCAGCGAGCTTCAGCAGCAGAGCGGCGCAACCGTTGCCGCTCAAGCCACCGCTCGACGCGCCCGCGAGATATACGGGCGTGTCGCGGCCACCGTCCCGCAGACGTTCTTTACAGGGTATGACGAAACCGAGACCGCAAACGCAGGCGTGCTCGCAATCATCGTGGGCGACGAAGAGCGAGAGCGCCTCGCGGCAGGCGAGACGGGCGAGATAGTGCTCGACCGCACGCCGTTTTATGCCGAATCCGGCGGGCAGATCGGCGACGCGGGGGTCTTTGAAGGAGAGAGCGCGCTTGCGACCGTCGAAGACACTTATGCCCCCGCGCAGGGGTACTACTTTCATAAGACGCGCGTCGAGCGAGGCGAGATTCAAGTGGGCGACCGTCTTACGGCGCGGGTCGACGGCGAGCGCCGCCGCCGCATCAAGGCAAACCACACGGGCACGCACCTGTTGCACGCCGCGCTTCGCGAAGTGCTCGGTCCTCACGTCAAGCAGGCGGGCTCGCTCGTGGCTCCCGACCGCTTGAGGTTCGACTATACGCATTACGCGCCGCTCTCTGCCGACGAGGTGGCCGAGATCGAACGGCTCGTCAACCACGAGATCTTGCAGAACCGGCAGGTGGAGACCGAGGTAAAGCCGCTTGAAGAAGCGTTAAGTTCCGGCGCGATGGCGCTGTTCGGCGAGAAGTACGCTTCCGACGTTCGCGTGGTCAGCGTTCCGGGATTTTCTACGGAGCTGTGCGGCGGCACGCACGTCCACGCGACAGGCGACATCGGCCCTTTCAAGATAGTCAGCGATTCTTCAATCGCCGCCGGTGTGCGCAGGCTTGAGGCATGGACCGCCGACGCGACCATCGCGCTTTTGCAGGAAGACGAGATGGTCATCGACCAGTTGATCGACAGGTTCAAGGTCCAGCGAAGAGAGATACCCGCGCAGGTCGATAAGCTGATGGAGCAGGTCCGCCGGTATGAGCGCGAAGTCGAGCAGCTCAAACTCAAGATCGCTCACGCCGCGAGCGCCTCGGCTACCGAAAACGCGCGCGAGGTCGACGGCGTCCGCGTGCTTGCTCAACGGGTCTCGGACCTCGACGCGAACGGCTTGCGCCAGCTTGCCGACACCTTATCGCAAAAGCTGAAGTCCGGAGTGGTCGTGCTCGGTCAGGTGACGGACGACAAGGCATCGCTCGTCGCGCGCGTGACCGATGATTTGACCGGGAGGTTGAATGCCGGTCAGATCGTGCGCGAGGTCGCTCAGGTGATCGGCGGCAAAGGCGGAGGCCGCGCCGATATGGCTACAGGCGGCGGCACACAGCCTGAAAAACTCGACCAGGCGCTCGATGCGAGCTACGAAACCGTCAGCCGCATGCTCGGCGCGTAAGCCGGGCGGTCAGGTCTGCTTCATATGCCGGGGGCCGTTAGATTTTCGGTTCCCGGCATTCGATTTATCACCCCTCAAATAAAAACGAGAATAGTATCTCCGAGCCTTGAAATTCCCGGCTGCTTATCCTATAAAGTCGCTGTCTCGCTCAGGAATTCCCCGGTCTAAAAACCACATGACTTGCCGGACACTCTTCACCGGCGGGCGATCAAGCAGGTAATAGGTTTCAACCGCGAGGCTGCGCGCGCGGCCTGACAATAGTTCTTTTAAGACAAGCCCATTCGGAAGGAGATTTTGATGGACTCAAAAGTTAAGCCCTGTTTTGTTCGCATGTTGACCCTGCTCCTGCTCGGTATGCTGGTTGTCGCCCCCTTAGCTCGCGCCCAGTCGCAGGCTACGACAGGCGTCATCGAAGGGATAGTTTATGACCAGAACGGCGCGGTCATCCCCGAAGCCACAGTCCTGGTCAAACACAAAGAGACCGGCCTTGAGCGCACGAGCGTCACGGATGAGGACGGTCGATACCGCGCCGTCCTGCTTCCGCTTGGGACCTACACGGTCGAAGTCTCCAAAGCGGGATTCGGGCGGCTCATCCGCGAGAACATCGAGGTGACGGTTGGCCGCACTATAAACCTTGCGCTGACCTTGCAGCCTGCGACCGCAAGCGAGACCGTCACCGTAACGGCAGAAGCCCCCGTCGTAGAGACGACAAGGGCCGAGACCGCAACGCTTGTCAACGAGCGGTCGGTCGAGAACCTGCCGACGAACGGGCGCGACTTCGTCGGCTTTATCAAGCTTGCGCCGACGGTCTCGATAGTCCAGGGGCCGGACGGAGCAGAGATCACGATTAACGGCCAGAAGGGGATTCAGAACAACATATCGATTGACGGCGCGGACGCGAACAACCCGTTTTTCGGCGAGCAGCGCGGCGGGCAGCGGCCCCAGTTCACCATATCGCTCGAATCCGTGAAGGAGTTTCAAGTAGTCACGGACGGCGGCTCGGCCGAGTTCGGGCGTTCGAGCGGCGGGTTTATCAACGTCGTCACCAAGAGCGGCACAAACGAGTTTCACGGGTCAGGCTTCCTCTTCTTTAGAGACGAGGCGCTGACCTCGCAAAACCCCGACGCGGTGGCGGCTAGAGTCCCGACAGAAGATTTCCGCCAGTACCAGTTCGGCGGCAGCTTTGGCGGCCCGATCAAACGAAACAAGGCGTTCTTCTTTCTCTCTTTCGACCAGAGCGACGCCAACAGCTCAAAAGCCAACCGCATAGACCCGCGACTGGTCGACATCTTCGCCACGCGGTTCAACAGCCCCGGCGAGCAGGGCATAATCGAGCGCACAAACGACGCGACCGCGCTGCTGGGCAAGCTGGATTGGAACATCACTTCTAAGAACCTGCTTACGGTGCGCCACAATTACAGCCGCGCCGAGCAGGTAAACGGCACGTTCGACGTGCCGACCTGGGGGCGCAGCGCGAACGGGCGCGAGACGGACAACTCGCACGCGTTTATCACGCAGCTTGTGACGAGCTTTTCGGCGCGACTGCTAAACGAGTTCCGGTTCCAGTACGCCCGCGAAGAGCGCCCGCGTTTTTATGACGGGCCGGACCTGCCCGACGTGGCAATCGGCGGGACGGACCCCGAAACGGGCCAGCCGACCGCTTTCCGGTTCGGCCGCCCCTTCTTTCTGCCGGTTCCCGAAACAGACGAGCGGTGGCAATTTACGGACAACTTCTCGATCCTTCGCGGCTCGCATTCGATCAAGATGGGGTTTGACTTCAACCGGACAAAGACGAGCCAGACCTTCGTAGGCTTCGGGCGCGGCAGGTACATATTCGCTTCGGTCGAGGCTTTTCAGGCGTACCTCAACGACCCGGCCGATTCGGCCGGGCTGCTGTTTTACCTGCAATTCGCCCCGCTCGGCGGGCGCACGGTTGAAGAGGCGGGCACGCAGGAGTTCACGCAGCTTGAGCCGGAGTGGTACGTTCAAGACAAGTGGCAGCCGCGCTCGAACCTGACTATCAGCTACGGGCTCAGGTATTACGCGCAGATTCAGGATCAGCCGATCTTACCGCTCAGCGAGCGGCGGTATGCACAGTTCGTCGGCCAGCCGGGCTTCCCGTCAGACGGCACAATCCCTTCGGAGAAGAAAGGCTGGCAGCCCCGGTTCGGCCTTGCCTGGGACCCGACCAACGATGCAAAGACGGTCATTCGCGCCAACGCGGGCATATATTACGCGCGAGTGCCGGGCCTCGTGCTTGCGGGGCCGCGAAACACCGACGGCGCGATCTCCGGCTCGATCTTTACCTGCTGCGGCCTGCCGTTCTTGCCGACGCCTCCGGCAGACCTCGGCATATTCACAGACACGGCGAGCTTTGTTCCCTTTAACCCCGGCGTTCGCGTTTTTGCTAAAGACTTCCAGAACCCGCGCACGCTGCAATGGGGCCTCTCCATCGAGCGAGAGGTTGCAAGGGATTTGACGCTGTCGGCCGGCTTCAACTACGCGAACACGGTCCACCTGACGCGCTTCGTCAATCGCAACACGCCGTCGTTTATAGGCAATTTCGCGCCCGACGGTCGCAAGCTCTTTGACGGCCCGCAGCCGTTCGCGCTGCCCGACGGATCAGGCATAGGCGAGCTTGCGACTACGGAATCCAGCGCGCGGTCGCTTTATCGCGGGTTCGTATTCACGGCGGCAAAGCGGTTCAGCCACCGGTTCCAGTTCCAGGCCAATTACGTCCTGAGCTGGGATTACTCCGACGACGACAACGAGCGCGACCCGTTCACCTTCCGTTACGCGGACGTGACAGACTTTGGCCCGGAGTACGCGTATTCGGACCGCGACCAGCGCCACCGCTTCAACGCGTTCGGCGTTTTCCAACTGCCTTATGACGTGATATTCACGACGATCTTCCAGGCGCGGTCGGCGCAGCCTGACTCGGTGCTGTTGGGCCCCGACGCCAACCTCGACGGCAACTTCGTGGACCGCCCCTTCGTAAACGGCGAGGACATTGGTCGCAACACCACGCGAAAGAAGAACCAGTTCTATTCGTTCGATTTTCGCTTGAGCCGTATCTTCAAGTTCGGCGAGAACGTCCAGCTTGAGCCGCTCGTCGAAGTCTTTAACCTGTTCAACAACACCAACCAGATCACGGTGCCGCGCCCGCTGCTGCAAAACTTCGACGGCACTGTGCGCTCAGGCTTTGGCGACCCGCGCCAGGCCCAGCTGGGCATAAAGCTCCGGTTCTAAGCCTGGGCCAGAGGGCAGGCTGAAACTCTTAATTTAAGCAGGGCGCATATCGAGCGCCCTGCTTTCATTTTGAGTCAACCCTGTGTGGCCACTTAAAGGGCTTCAATAATATGTGTAGTATATCTAACCATCTTTCTCTTGACAGTAAAGATTAAAAAACATATAGTCGCCGCCCAGTTCATCGACTGTCCTGAATCGCTCATCGAAGGAGCAAATAATGCTTAGAGGTTTTTTTGTGCTAGGCTTATGTCTCGTGTTGCTCATTGCGAACGGCAACCTGTTATTTGGCTTGACCGGGCCAAATCTGTCGGCTGCGACTTTCGCGCCTCAGGTAAGTCTTGGGATGCCTGATAAAGGCAAGATCGCAATCTACGAATCTAACGACAGCTCTCGTATCAGCGTGCCTGTAATAGCTTCATCAGAGGCCACAAATACCACCGTCACGGTCGAGTATCAGCAATTTTCTAATACCGGTAACGTCATCTATTCGGTAAATCATAACAGCGGTAGCGGGGGCCCGGTCATGACCAAGTCGGTTCCGGCAGGAACTACCGTAAGTTTCGATTTCAGGATAGCGACCCCCAGCAACAATCAGAACATAGGGACGATACAATACAAATTTGTAATCACAAATGTCACCGGCGGCGCGATGCCTGTGGCCCCAACGGCCCAGACAGACAGTATCGTAGTGCAACGGCAGAATGCTGGTGTCGGGGGGTGCCCCGGCTGCGGTATCGAAATCTGCGTAAACAGCGGCGAGCAGTTTGCGCAACAGTGCCCAAGTCCGATTCTGATAGACACACAAGGGAACGGGTTCGACCTTACGGACGCCACGCGCGGCGTCAGCTTTGATATTAACGGCGACGGAGCTACGGAGGGGCTGTCCTGGACCACAGCAGGGTCGGATGATGCGTGGCTGGCACTTGACTATAACAACAACGGGTCTATTGACAGCGGGGTCGAGTTGTTTGGCAACTACACAGCGCAACCGGAATCATCCGAGCGCAACGGGTTTCTGGCGCTCGCGGAGTACGATAAAGCCGCTAACGGAGGTAACGGCGACGGAGTAATAGATTTGCGTGACGAGATATTCCCCAGCCTGCGGCTCTGGAAAGACCTGAACCATAACGGCAGATCAGACGAAGGCGAGCTTTTTACGCTGCCTTCGCTCGGAATTTCGGCCATTGACCTTGATTATAAGGAAAAGAAGAAGAGGGACGAGCATGGGAACTGGTACCGCTACCGCGCCAAGGTCTATGACGCGCGCGGCGAGCAGGTGGGGCGGTGGGCCTGGGATGTCTTTCTAACACTTGCCAGATAATGAATAGACAAAATATCAGCGAAAAGCGCCGGAAAACCGCTCCGATCTGCCGGCGGTTTTGCCTTACCTGATAGCCGCGCCCGCTTTGTTATAAAAAAGTTGTGCATATTGAATTCCCCCGCAAACACCGCATATAATTTAGGTGTCTTGATTGTCCCGTAGCCAAACAAAAGCCGCTAAAGTCGCATCCAAGTAGCGTCTCCCCCTGTCATAACAACTGTCGAGGTAAAGATGACGAAGTTTGCAGCAGTCTTTTTGTCCCTCTCTTTTGTCGCGGCGAGTTTTATCCCCGGTACCAGCGCAGCTACGAATATCGCCGGTAAGGCGGCGGGCGATAATTCAAGACCGCGTTACGTCGAGAACCAGGTACTCATCAAGTTCAAGCAGGGCTCGGAGCCTGTTGCGTCGGGAGACTTCATAGACGATAGAATGTTGCCGCTGCCGGGAGCAAAAGCCCGGCCTGTCGCCGCGCGCGATCTGTCCGTGCGTGCAGGTCTTTACGTTCTTGAGCTTGACGGGAGCGTGACCGTCGAAGAGGCGGTTCGACGCGCTTCGATTGATCCGAGGGTCGAATACGCCGAGCCGAATTATCTCTACTACCCGACGGAGACGCGACCGAACGATCCGAATTTCAGCGACATGTGGGGGCTGTTCAACCCGAATTGCGACGACTGCCAGAACGGGAACCCCAGAGCCGATATAGGCGCGGTGGCTGCCTGGGACATAACGACCGGAAGCGAGAATATCGTCGTGGGAGTGATCGATTCGGGCGCTGACCTGACGCACCCGGACCTTGCGCCGAACGCGTGGGTCAACCCTGGCGAGATAGCGGGCAATGGCCTTGACGATGATCGCAACGGGTATGTGGACGACATAAACGGATGGAACTTTGCCGACGACGACAACAAGCTGTTCAACAACGCGAGCGTAGACTTTCACGGCACTCATGTAGCGGGGACCATCGGCGCTGCCGGTAACAACGGCCTTGGCGTGACGGGCGTCGCGTGGAAAGTCAGGCTTATGTCGCTGAAGTTCCTGGGCAAGAAGAACGGCACCGGCTCTACCGCCGATGCGGTCGCGGCCATTGAATATGCTATCGACCAAAGAAGGCGCGGCGTCAACCTCCGCGTGCTCAACGCGAGCTGGGGGGGCGAAGGCGAATCGCTCGTGCTGCGCGAGGCCATCGTCGCTGCGGGCAACGCAGGGATTCTCGTCGTATGCGCGGCCGGTAACGACGCGTCCGACACGGACATTACGCCCGAATTTCCGACCAGCTGGAGCAAGGATATAAATACGCTGATCTCTGTAGCCGCAATAAATCAGACAGGCTGGCTTGCAGACTTTTCTAACTTCGGCCGCCGCACGGTTGACGTGGCTGCGCCCGGTTACCAGATTCTGAGCGTCTATCCGCATGACCCGCAGCGAGCGCCCGGAGGGGGATACACAATCGCCAACGGCACCTCTATGGCCACGCCGCACGTCTCAGGTGTAGCGGTCCTCGTCTGGTCCACCGAGCCGGGGCTGACGCCCGCAGAGGTCAAGCGCCGAATAGTCTCAACGTCAGAGCCGACCGTCATGCTTTCGTCGGGCATCTCAAGCGCGGGTCAGGTCAACGCTTACAACGCGCTGACAAACAGAGTCGTTGCTCCACGACGCCCCGTTGTCGGCACCGTACAGTTTAAAAAGAAAGAGCTGATTATAGATGGTATCGGGTTCCTCGCAGGCTCTGCGGTAGTCGAAGTAAACGATGTTGCGCTTCCCGTCACGCCTGTTTTCGATGAGTCGTACAAGATCGCTAACGGCACGCTTACGCGGCTGACGGTCCCGCTCGGCAAGAAAGGGATGAAGAAGACTTTTCCCAGAGGCTTCGCAGGGAAGTTTAGCGTCTTCAACGCCTCCACCGGAGAGCGGTCAGACCAGACCTTTGTCACCAAATACTGAAAGTAAACAGTGACAAGTGACAAGAAAGAGGGGAGGCCAGCGCCTCGGTTCCTCTTTCTTGTCACTTGTCACTGTTTACTTGTCACTATCTTCTTTAACTTGTTCCCGGCCGCGACGGCGAATAAAATACCCCTCACATGAGGCAATACCTGGATTTGATGAAGCACGTTCTCGATCACGGGACTCGAAAGCAGGACCGCACGGGGACGGGCACGCTATCGGTGTTCGGCTACCAGATGAGGTTCGATCTTAGTGAAGGCTTCCCGCTTTTAACGACGAAGAAGCTTCACCTGAAATCGATCATCTATGAGTTGCTCTGGTTTTTAAGGGGCGACACGAACATAGCTTATCTTAAAGAACACGGGGTGAACATCTGGAACGAGTGGGCCGATGAAAACGGCGACCTCGGCCCTGTTTACGGCTCGCAATGGCGGGCCTGGCCGACTCCATCGGGCGAGCGCGTCGACCAGATCAGCCGCGTTGTAGAGCAGATAAGATCGAACCCCGATTCGAGGAGATTGATCGTCACCGCGTGGAACCCGGCCGAGGTCGAGAAGATGGCCCTGCCGCCGTGCCACGCGCTGTTTCAGTTTTATGTCGGCAACAATCGGCTCTCGTGCCAGCTTTACCAGCGCTCTGCCGATCTCTTTTTGGGAGTCCCGTTCAACATAGCCTCTTACGCGCTGCTGACGATGATGATAGCGCAGGTAACGGGGCTTGAGCCGGGCGAGTTTATTCATAGCTTTGGTGACGTTCATCTATATTCCAATCACATCGAGCAGGCGCGGCTGCAACTTTCGCGCACGCCTCTTGCGCTCCCTCGAATGAGGATCAACCAGGGCGTTGCTTCCATTTTCGATTTTGATTATTCGGACTTCGAGCTGGTCGGCTACGAGGCCCACCCTCACATCAAAGCAGAGGTCGCGGTGTGATCATCTCTTTGTTAGTCGCTATGGACGAGCGGCGAGGGATAGGCAAAGGTAACGCCCTCCCCTGGCGGTTGTCTTCCGATATGAAAAGGTTCCGCGAGCTGACCATGGGCCATGCGATAGTGGTCGGCAGGAAGACCTTTGAGTCGATAGGCAAACCGCTGCCCGGCAGGCATATGATAGTCGTCACGCGAAACCGTGATTACGACCCCGAAGGCTGTCAGCCCGAAAATTGCCAGGTTGTCTTTTCTGTCGAACAGGCAATCGCCGTGGCGCGCGACAGGCGCGAGTCGGAACTGTTTATCTGCGGCGGCGCGCAGATTTTCGCCGAGACGCTCGCTTTGGCCGACCGCTTGTACCTGACAGAAGTCCACGCGGTTGTCGACGCCGACACGTTCTTTCCCGAATACGACGAAAGCCTCTGGGCAGTCGAGCAGGTCATCCGTCACGAAGCGGATGAAAAGAACCAGTACCCGTTCACCTTCAAGCTGCTTGTGAAACGGCCGCGCCGCTGAGCCGAGATGATAGAGATACGCGTAAAATTACTGGAGGAAGGATTGACTCTGCCCCGCTATCAGCGCGAAGGCGACGCGGGATTCGACCTGGCGAGCCGCATAGATTTTGTGCTCGCGCCGGGCGAGCGGGCGACTATCCCGACCGGAATAGCCGTGGCGATACCGCGCGGCTACGCAGGGTTTGTGCTCGTTCGCAGCGGGCTCGCGTCACGTCACGGTGTATCGTGCGTCAACTCGCCCGGCCTGATAGACGCGGGGTATCGCGGCGAGATAGCCGTGATCCTGCTAAACACAGACGCCCGCGCGCCTTTCCATATAAAACGCGGCGACCGCATCGCTCAGCTCGTGATCCAAAAGATAGTAGAAGGCACAATCGTTCAAGTCGCGGAGTTGGATGAGACCTCGCGGGGCGAAGGAGGGTTCGGCAGCACAGGCATATCGAGTCTCTAAAGCAAGCCTGCGCCTTTTTTATGTTCTGGTCCCTACTACGTCTTCGATACAAGCTGCTCTGGGCGCAGGCTCGCACGAGCAACGGCAAGATGGCTTTTTCAATAATGCTGTACGCGTTGATCGGGGTGGTCTTTTTGCTGTTGAGCCTGGGCGGGATTGGCGCGGCCATCGTCGGCGTGCAGTTTGGGCGCGGCGAGGATATTGCCAGGCTGACGCTGGGCGGGTTGTTCACAAATGGAGTCGTGTTGAGCCTGTTGCTCGGAGTAGGCCCGCGCGCGGCCTTCTCGGACTCCGCGCTCAGGCGCTACCCGCTAAAACCAACGGCTCGATTGTTGGTCCGCCACTTTCTGGCGTTGCTCGACCCGCTCTGGCCGTTGCTCCTTGCCGTAGCCTTAGGCATAGCCGCAGGGTTTGCCGCGCTCGGCGTCGGCTCGATCTTTCTGGGCGTGCCTGCCGCGCTGCTTTTCATAATCTCGAACTATCTGGCGACCGTCGCGCTGCTTTCGATTGTAGACCGCCTGCTCGAATACAGAGCTGGCGCGACCGTCCTGAGCGTTGTGGGGCTCGCGCTTGTATCACTCTCCGGTTTTGTGGTCCCGCTCGTAGCCGAGCCCTCAAACCAGGGCTGGGTCGACGGCCTTGGCAGCCTGTTGAGATACACGCCGCCGGGGCTCGCCGCCAGCCTGCTCAACGGCCCCGCGCCGCAGGTCGCCCTGTTCGATCTCCTTGCCCTGGCCGGCTGGTCCTGCGCTTTCGTTATGATCCTTGTCGGGTTGGAGCGCCGCCCGGCGCGGGCGCGCGCTTCCCGGTCTTCAAAGCTCTCCTGGGAGACCCCCTATGACCTCGTGGCAGGGCTGTTCGGGAAAAGCTACGGGCCGCTTGTCGCAAAGTCGCTCAGGTATCACCTGCGCTGCAATCGAGTCAGGTTCAACCTTGCAATCACGCCTCTCATGCTCGGCGCTATCGGAAATATGTTTCTCCGCGACGGCAGCGCCGAAAACAGCTTTATCTTAACCATAGCGGTCTTCTTTTACGGCGGGATAGTGTCAACCGGCGCGGTGACGCTGAATCATTTCGGTTATGATGACGCGGGCATAAGGCGGTATGCCGTGCTGCCGATCACCTTTGAGTATTCGCTTCGAGCGGCGAGCTTCGCGTCGCTTCTCATAGGCGGTATGGCCCTCCCGCCCGGTCTTTTGCTGTGGGCGCTTATTAATCGTGTCTCATACGAGCCTGTGATGGCGGTGGTCTTGTTGCTGAGCGGCGTGGCGGGCCTTTTTTTCTTCAACGCGCTCAGTTTGTGGTCGAGCGTGCTGTCGCCGAAGCGCGTCGATTTTAACAGCATAGTTGGAAACCAGTTATCTGTGGGCGGCAACCTTGTGCTTATAGGCGGAACCGGCGTGGCTTTCGGGCTCGCATTCTTTATCATGCAGCGGAGCGGGTTTGAGAAGATCATGAATTACTGGTGGGTGTTTCTGGTTATGGCGGCCGGTTGCGCGGGCTTCTACAGGGTTTCGCTCGGCCTTGTCACAGGTGTGCTCAGGTCGCGCCGCGAACGCCTGATCGAAGTGATTGCCGGTGGATCGAGGAATTGAGACTAGATGATGGAACAAAGCGCCGACATCGCCATCAGAATCGAGGGGCTTACAAAACGCTACGGCAGTTTGACGGCGGTCGATAATCTTTCGCTCGACGTGCCGAGCGGCAGGCTCTTCGGTTTTCTCGGCCCGAATGGCGCGGGGAAGAGCACGTCGATAGGCTGCCTGACAGGCTTGCTCGACCCGACGGCCGGGAGCATAAGCTTTTTCGGTGAGCCGTTCACAGGCGAAGCTACGCATTTGAAGCGACGCATTGGCGTGATGCCCGAAGGGCTCGCGCTTTTCGATCAGCTTTACGCGCACGAGTATCTCGCCTTTAACGCGCGCATGTTCGGCCTGGACGAAGCGACTACGCGGCGGCGCGTCGAAGAGTTGCTCGAAGTGCTCGGCCTGACGCAGGAGACCAGAAAGCGGCTTGCCGAATACAGCACGGGGATGCGCAAGAAAGTCGCCTTCGCTTCGGCGATAATTCATCGCCCCGAAATTCTGTTTCTCGATGAGCCGTTCGAGAGCATAGACCCGGCCGGCGTTGCCATGCTCAAGGACTGGCTCAGAAGGTTCGTCGCGCAGGGTCGCACGGTCTTTATGACCACTCACGTCTTGGAGACGGTCGAGCGGTTATGCGACGACGTGGCGATCATAAAGGAAGGCCGCCTGGCGTGGCGCGGGGCTATGAGCGACCTTGCCGGAGGCGGCGCAATCGAATTCGACGGCGAGCGGTTTGCCACTCTTGAGTCGTTGTTCCTGCACATCGTGGGCCAGCAGC
Source organism: uncultured Clostridia bacterium (assembly GCA_964615905.1). Taxonomy (GTDB): domain Bacteria; phylum Acidobacteriota; class Blastocatellia; order UBA7656; family UBA7656; genus DATLMR01. The sequence goes on along the minus strand of CAZTUB010000003.1, from coordinate 17,084 downwards.
ACAGCCAGCTTGAATGGCTGTGACTTCACTTGATCCGAGAGAACAAGTACAATCCCCGTCATGCGAAAATTAATTCTGCTGTTCTGCTTTGCTCTGGCTACGGTAAGCGCAGAGGCGCGCGCCGCTACCCAAACGATGAGGGTCGATTACTATCACACGGGCAACTCTGCTCAAGAGCTGTTCAGCGTTGACCGCATAGTGATAGAGCCGCTCCCGTGGCCTGGGAACCCGGACCGCTCGGTTGACGACACGAACCTTGGGAAGTACCTGTTTGAGGTGATCGACCGCCAGACGAATCGCGTGTTGTACTCGCGCGGGTTCGCTTCCATTTACGGGGAATGGGAGACGACCGACGAAGCTAAAACCGCTAATCGCACATTTCACGAATCGCTCCGCTTTCCCGCGCCCGCCTTCGCGGTCCAGGTAACGCTAAAAAAACGGGACGCTCAGAACGCGTTTCGCGAGATCTGGTCGTTTATCGTCGATCCTAAAGACATCTTTATCGACCGCGCACGGCTTACCACGCCCGCGCCGCTTATCGAGATACAAAAAAGCGGCGACCCGGCAACAAAGGTGGACTTCCTCATACTGGGCGACGGATACACACAGGCCGAGCGCGGGAAGTTCGAGCGCGAGGCGCGACGGCTCGCGGATTATCTCTTTACGGTCTCGCCTTTCAAAGAGCGGCGGCGGGATTTCAACGTCTGGGCGCTCTGCCCGCCCGCGGCTGAATCGGGCGTGGCGCGGCCTTCGACAGGGACTTACAGGCAGTCGCCGCTTGGTGCGACCTACGACGCTTTCGGGAGCGAGCGCTACGTACTGACTTTTGACAACCGCTCCTTCCGGCAGATAGCTTCGTTCGCGCCTTACGAGTTCGTAGAGATACTGGTCAACAACAAGACCTACGGCGGCGGCGGAATTTTCGGACTTTACAGCACGGCGGCTGCCGATAGCCGCTACGCGCCTTATCTTTTTATTCATGAGTTTGGCCACCATTTCGCGGGGCTTGCCGACGAATACTACACTTCGCCCGTGGCCTACGCCCCTGCGACCGCCCGCGTAGAACCCTGGGAGCCGAATGCCACGGCGCTGCTCGATCCCGCAAATCTCAAGTGGAAGGACCTTGTCACGCCGGGCACGCCTATTCCCACGCCGTGGGACAAGACCACCTTTGAAGCATACTCGCGCGAGATGCAGGCTCGCCGCCGCGTGATTCGCAGTGAGAACCGGCCCGAATCTGAAATGGAGGCGCTGTTTGAAGAGCAAAAGCAGTTGGAGAGCAAGCGTCTGGCCGCTGAAAAATACGCCGGTAAAGTAGGCGCTTTTGAAGGCGCGATGTACGAAGCAACCGGCTACTACAGGCCGCAGGTCGACTGCATAATGTTTACGCGCAACGACGTGCCGTTTTGCGCGGTCTGCCGTCGCGGCATCGAGCGCGTCATCGACCTCTATTCAAAAAAATAACGACCGGGGACCGAGGAGTGAGCAGGGAACGGTATCCACATCATCTGTGACGGCGCAGCCACTCGGTCCTCTGCTCTTGTTTAGCGAAACCGTCCGGTCAGCACAAGGATTATCACAATCAATAAGATCAATGTGAGCACGCCGCTCGGGGCGTAGCCCCATCCTCGGCTGTAACCCCACCGGGGGACTGAGCCAATCAGCAATAGTATCAGGATGATAATTAGAATGGTTCCCATGCGGTTCCCCTCCTATCGGAGAATGTCGAACAGGTCGAAGCGGATTGTCTAATGCTCCGGCATAAATTGCAAGCGTTGTTTGGCTAGCACCGCGAGCAAGAGCGCGCCTGCCGCGCCTGCCGATAAAAGTAGCCCGGCCGTAGCCGCCGTGCCGCGACCGTAATGGATCCGCGCGTCTTTATCGACAAATGTGAGCATAAAAAAAGGGGTGACCGTGTAAACCTGGCTATTGTCGTCTCTGCGCCAGTTTGGCGAGAAGGTCGTCTCGATTATCACCGGAAGGCTGTCGCCCTCGGCCGTTCCAGCCGCTTTGATCTCGATACTGTTTTCGCCTGCCGCGAATGCGAGTTGCGGGAGTGCGACCTTTGCGCGCGTCCGTTCAAGCACTTCTCTTATGGAAAGCCATGTTCGCCTGATCGAGCTGCTGTCGTAATGAACGCGGGGCCTCTCGCCTTCGATCCACTCGCCGGGCGCTTCTGCGGGGCGTTCAATAATGTGTGCGAGCGGAAAGTCGGCAATCGCCGCTCGAACACGGTGAAAAAGCGCGTCTTCGCTTGAAAGCAGAATAAGCGGGCGGTTGCTGGCAATCTCGCGCAGCCGTTTGAAGGCAATCTCGCCGTCACTATACTCGTAAGATTCAATGATGATAGCCCCGAACGGGTCGACGGAAGGCAGCCTGTCAAGCTGCGATTCGGGCGAGCGGGCCATCAGCACGTCGAACCATCCGCAGGCGAACTGTTCCTGGGCTAGCCTGACAAAATCGTACTCGTTTCGGCGGCGCAGCTTTACCGAAAGACCGCTGACGACGAGAGCCGGGCGGAACTCAAGCGCGCGCACTCGCGCAAGCGGCGCTTGATCCAGTTCAAATACAGTCCAGCCGCTCGCGCTGCGGTAGGCGACTTTGACCGCAGGGTGCTGTGCGAGCCGCTTCTTTATCTCAGGCGAAACGATGACAAGGTATTTCACGCCGACGAATCTGGCTTGCTCAATGTGGGTTGAAAGAGGCTGCTCGATAAAGCTCAGGTCGTCGGCCAGCATCGAGCTTATTCCGAAATTGTCTTGAAAAGCCGAAAACGCATTCACAAGCGGGTTGAAAAAGATCGCGTTCGGGGAGGCTTCGCGAAAGACCACGCTCGCGACCTCGTTGCCCTGCGCGCCGAGATAAGAGTTCAAGCTCCGGCTATCGAGCGCCGCCGCTTTGAAAGAAAAATCGGGAATCTCTACAAGATAGCGTCCGCCCCTGTGCTCGCGAGCGAAGCCGAGCACTCCTTCTATGCGCCCGCTCTCCTGCGCATTATAAAAGGCCAGAGCGTAAGAAGGCTTTTTTATAAAAGAGAAAGCCGCGAGCACAATCGCGGCTGCGGCGACAGGAACCAGTCGGGCGCGCAGCCCTGTCGCCGCAGGCTTTCCTCGTTTTTCGGTCAATTGCGCAGCCCGTCTGTAGACAAATCCGGCAGCGTGTCCGACAGGCGCGGCGAGAAGGAAATTGAGTGTTGACACAAATCGCGGAGCTTGAAGCGGGAACCACCTGGGCGAGGCCAGCTCGGCAAATGTTATTGCGCAAGCAAGCGCGGCACACGCAGCGAGAAAAGGCCACATCCCGCGAGTCGGCCTCCCCAGCCAGCATACCGCTCCCAGCGCGGCAAGGACGTACCACCCACAGACCGCAGGCGATATCATCTCGGACGGTGCGACTATGTGCGGCCTTGTGACAAAATAGTCGTAGTCGATAATGACCGGCGCGGTCCAAAAAAGCGTCAGGCAAAAAGCTATCGCGGGCGAAATCATGTGCGATACGAGCGCGGCTCTCGCCTGACGATCCTCACCCGGCCCGGCAGCGCGAATATATCTGACAAGGTCGTTTGCCAGAGTTCCTGCAATGAAGACCGCGGCGGTAACGGCGTTAAAAAAGTTGGCGAGGACGGTCAGGGCCAGCAGCAATGACGAGAACGCGATTCGGCAGCGGCTTTGCCGAGGTTTGATATAGGCTGTGTACCAAGCCGCAAGCAGCACGAAACCGAGCGGTTGTGTATAAAGCCCTATCAAAAACGTGCTGTGATAGCTAAGCCCGATCAGGTGAAACCGGAAATCTATCATCAACGGGATCACCGCAAGCGCGGCAGCGATTGCCGCCACAGGGTCATTGTCGGAGATATGGCGCGTCAGCAGCCAGACGCTCGCAGGCAAAAACAAGACGGGCAGCGCCACCACCAGCTTGAATGCAGTCTCGAACGAAAACAGGCGCGTGTGATCGAGCAAGGCAACGCACCAGTAAAAGAACGGCGGGTAAAAATTGGGAAACGGCATCCCCGCAAAATACCCGCCAGCCCAGCCAAAGCTTTCAGGAAAGATCGTTTGCGAATATACCTGCGCCAGCCCGTAATGGCCTGTCCCATCCCAGGCTCGGGGTCTGAGCCCGCGCCACACTATAATCCAGAGCTTTGTGTTGATAGCCACTGGAAGCAGCGTGACGATTGCTGCCTGCGTCAGCCTCGCAATCAATCCCCGCTCAGACCCCGAAGGTTTGGCCGTGCTTTTGGGAGACGGGCTTGCCTCCAGTACAGCCCTGCCGACTCGTTTCCGCCGTGCCATCACGAAGGCGACTTGACTTGTAAAAACACATCCCACGCCCAGCGGCCCGCCTTTGCCTTGCGCGCATCGTGCACCTTCGCCCGATACCGGAAGCGGTTGCCGTGCTGGTCCATTCGCTGCGACTCTTTGTAATCCAGCTCGATAGCCGTTATGTCGAACCTTGAAAGCTTGTGCAACTCGCCTGGCTCTGAAACGCCGTTATGATTGGCGTCCTGCCATAGCCGGAGACTTGAGAAGATTGCGTCCTCAGAGTCAACACGACCGTCCTGGTTGCCGCCGCTTTCGGGCTCATCGAAAACGGCAAGCGCAACAAACCCCTGGGGCGCTTGCGAAGCGGGTTGAGGCGTAAAGTTGCCGAACAGCTCTGTGAAATTGTCTATATGTCCGTTGCCGTTGCGGTCGAGCGCAAGCCACGCGTCGTCCGACCCGGCGGCGGTCCAGGAGACCTGTTCCGGATACCCGTCGCCGCCTACGTCCATTACCACCCCCTCGTGAACGGTCGTCAGATCAAAACCGTCTCCTTCTACGTCTATCAGTATAGGCGACGTGTAACAGCACATCGACGTGTTTAGATTAAAAGTCGTACCCGGTGGGCATATACCGCCCGAGGAGGGGATTTGGCACGCGGTGCTTCCGCCGCCGCCGCCACCCAGTAATGAGCAGGTGTGTGTCAGGGAATGCTCGAACGTATAAAAAACGTCCGTTCCTGAACTGACCGGCGGTATCGATACGTTGACGGAGCAGGCACAAAAAAGGCACGCCCTGAACTGCACGGCATCCCGCGCCGCGCAGGAGAGCGCGCCGTCGTCATATTTCTCCGCCCATCCCCACACGTGGCACGCGCTTGTCGAGACTCCGAACTCGTTTACGACAAGCCTGACGAGATCGACCTCGCAGCTCTGCGAACAATCGCTAAAAAGCCAGCACCTGCCTTGCAGGTTGCTTCTCACGTCGTGCTGCCCCCATCCCGGAAAGCCGTGATGCGTTGTGTCTACGCGAAATTTCGGGGTCTCTCTCCCGTATGTCACCGTCGGCGTGCATCTTTGGGTAACCTGAGCGGTCTCGTTCCCCTTGGAGCGCGGTGGCGGCTTCGGCGCGACCCCCCTGCACTCCAGATAATTACAAGATAGCGGGTCACAGAAAAACGAGCTGTTGTCGCAGTAGAGCGAACAATCGGCGCAGCCGGAACTGAGATTGGCCGGGCTACCGGCTGCCTTCGACCTCCAGCTTCCCGGCCACGCTTCGATCAATTTTTCATACGGGCTTTCGTCGCCGTCTCGCCGGAGCCTCTTGCTCGCTTTAACCAGCTTCGCATACTCGCGGTACTCGCCCGTCTTCACATACTCCGACCACGGCGAACGCACTGGCGGCAGCCTCTCTTCGAACGCGCGGGCCAGGGCGCTCTGCCCGACTACGTTATCCATAAACTCTATTCTGGGCTTTGACGCCGATTGCATCGATTCGTGATATAGCGCAAGCGCGCGATAACGGCGCTCTTTGCTTCCCATTCGCACGACCACTTCGTATGCCGTGTACTTTCCAACGTCTTTGAAATTGGGGCCTGTCAGTTGAAGAAAGCGGCCGATGGTGGTCTTCTCCCAATCTTCCAGAAGGCTGTCCGTGTACCGGCTCTTATCCCACTCGGCTTTATACGCAGTATGCTCAGGCCCGCCTTCCTGGCTGCGGAGTTGAGGGGTTATCTGCAACACCTCGCCCGAAGGCTTCGTAATCATCTCTCCTACGGGCTCTTTGAGTATATCCTCGATGGGGCCTGTCCGCAGGTTATACAACTCGAATTTGAGTTCTCCCTCGACGCTGTACTCGACGCCAGCCTGGCTCGCGTTATGAGCGTTCGCGGCGCGGTTATAAAAGCTCAGCTTCGCATATGCCAGCCGGACGAGATTTTCTTCAGCCGTCGCCGGCCAGACGCGGCGCGCAACCGGCGCGAGCCCCTTCGCAAGCGTCGTCTTTTGCGCCCGCGCGTAACCCCCGAAGGCGAGCACCGCGACCATAATCCAAATCTGTAATGATGTCGGCCTGACCCTTCTACTCTTTTTCATCTCAGTGTCTCCTCTTCTTTGTTTGTGGTCACGACTCAGCCGCCGGTCGGTCTTGAGGCAGGGCCTTGCGCTCGCCGTTTCAACTCCTCATCTATGGCGCTTTTGAAATTCTCAAGACTTGTAGCCCCTCTCAGAAGCTTTCCGTTTATGATGAAGGTCGGCGTGCCCTGTACGTTCGCGCGCCTCGCCTCCTGCATGTCTTTTAAGACCTGAGCGCGTGTCTCGTCCGAATCGAGACACGCGCGAAAAGCGGTCGTCGAGAGCCCCGTCTCGGCGGCGTATTCGAACAGGCTGCCGCCTGTGATACCTGTCGAGTTGAACAGCCGGTCGTGGTACTCCCAGAACTTCCCCTGCCGCGAGGCGCAAAGCGAGGCCTGCGCCGCCTTGAATGCGTTCGGGTGAATCGCAAGCGGCATCTGTTTAAAGACCACCCTGACCTGCTGCGGGTAGCTTTCGATCACCTCGCGCAAGACGACCGATGCCTGCTTGCAATAGGGACATTCGAAATCTGAAAAGACGATTATCGTGACCGGCGCATCAGACGGCCCTAGCGACGGGCCTTCGTTCGTCACTTTTATCGCCGGGGCGACCGGCGCGGCCAGCCTTATATCGACCAGCGCGCGGCTTCTTAACCCGTCGATTGCCCTCCTGTACCCTTCGATCCTTTCTCGGCTCTCAAGGTCGATCTTTATCCTTTGCCGCGCTTCGTCCTCGCTCATGTCGCCAAGGCTTTCGGTCGTCTCGCCGTAGATTAAATCGATCTGGCTCTGGGGTATCTCTACCTTGTCGGGCGTCAGCCGCCGTTTGATCTCCTCGATTGTCACATTGTTTCTGGCCGCTTCCTCTTCCAGGAGAGCCCTTGTAATCAGGTTCTCCAGGGCGTTTTTTCTGAGCGCGTACAGCTTCTCTTCAAGGGCAAACACCTGTGACTCGATTGACTCGTCAACCTCTTTTTGAGTTATCACGCGTTTGCCGTTGATTACTGCTGCCGTGTCGGAGGCGGGTTTTAGCGCCTGCCCGTTTACCGGGCTCAAAAGCGCGCCAAACAGCAACAGTATCAGTGTGGATAATCCGATCTTCTTCATTGATCCTCCGGGTTGCTCGCAAATCAAGCTAGGGGTTTCAGGATAAAAGATGCGTACCCGGGGAATCTTTCGGTCAATGCTAAGCGGCTTTGGCGAGTATCTTATAAAACACTAGGACAGACAAGCCAAATGTATTGGCCATTACTACTGTTTATTAGCCGATCTTCCTGCCGGTCTGGCAGGTTTGGCGTCGGCGTCTGTATCGAAGTGGCGATTTCTATACTGGGAAGGGGTAAGCTTGTACGCCTTCTTAAAATCGCGTACGAAGTGGCTTTGATCGCGGAAACCGGCTGCGGCGGTAATCTCTTTTATGCTGAGCATGGTGGTTTCCAGGAGCTGCCGGGCTTTTTCGAGTCTGAGCGACTTTAGGTACTGGCCGGGCGGCAGACCGACCTCGCACTTGAAGAGATAAAATAGACGCGAGCGTGAAAGCTGTGCCGACCCGGTCATCTCTTTTAGAGTGACATTTCTGTGGAGGTTCAATTTCAGGAACTCGACAATCGTTCGGGTTTTTGGATGCATGCTCTACCTATTGCGTTTGAGATCAGCGGTGCGCTGGGGAACCGCAACCCGGTTGAAGGACGCTTTTGGCGCGCAGGCTGATTCTACTTTTCGTGATTACAAAGTCAAGCGCCTTTTTTCAGAAAGGAGGGGTATGACAAAACTAGATCTGAAAAAGCAGCCCTTGAGCCGGTTCGTCGTCGCGGGCGTGGGAGGCGGGTTTTGTCTTCTTATCGTTTATGCTGATGCTGTCGATAACGCTGAAGTATATTTTTGCGCTCTTTATGTGCTTGCCGATAACGTGCGGGCGCTTGCTTATCTCATCGCAGGCGAGTTTGACCGCTATGGCCCAGCTCGCCGATTCGACCTTCGCCTCCTGCTCTGCGTGCGCGGCCGCGAGGTCGGGTAAAGTAATTGTTACGCTGTAAATCTTATTTGGCATCGACCGTCAAACACTACTCTTGCCCGTTGCGCCAGTCAACAGTGCCGCCCGCTACTTTATGATCGCCTCGTAGCGGGCTATGGTCGCGGGGAGCGGGTCAACCCCAAGCTCGCGGCGCAGCATGCGGCGCAACCCGTCGAACTGCTCGATGGCCGCAGCGCGATTCCCGCTCCTGACGTGCGCTTCCATGACCTGGCAGTGGACCTCTTCCTGGTACTGGTCGCGCGCAAGAATCATCTGGCCGTAGCGCAAAACCATCTCGTGGTTGTCGCGCTCGCTGTGATATGCGATCAGCTCTTTCAACGCTTCGAGGTAAAGATCGCGGTAGTAGCTTTGAAGCTCTTCGATCCAGTTGTAGTAGAACTCTTCGAGGAAGTCGCCGCGATAAAGACCGATAGCGGTGTCGAGCAGGTGTGCGGCTTCGTCGGCTTCGCCGTTTCGCCGCGCCTCGCGCGCAGCCGTAAGCAGGCGCTCGAACTCTTCAACGTCCACCTGGTACTGGTACTGCGGGTTGAGCAGGTACGCGCCTTCGCGGTAGAGGATGAAATCTTTCTTGACCACCTGCCCGGCATTGAGCGCTTTTCTCAAGTGAGAGATGGTCGGGTGAAAATTCTTCGCGACGGTTTCGGCATCCGCTTCGACCCAGAACAGATCGACAAGCGTCTCTTTAGGCGCGCGATGGTTTCGGCGCGAGGTGATGTAGCAGAGAATGTGCAGCGCCTTTGACAACCGCCACGCCTCTTTGAGCGGCTCCGAGGGGTCGCGGAAGACTTCAGCCGGACCGAGCAGGTTTATCGCAAGGTCATAAGTCGGGCGCTCCGTATAAGACTCGACCGGCTGAGCCGTTTTGACCGTGGGCACGGGCCCCGTCTGCTCATCGGTCAGGCCCGGCGCTTCGAGGCTTGCTATCTGTACGAGGTAGTCGGGGGCGATTCCGGCTCGCATACCGGCGCGAAACAGGTCGGGCGAGCTTGCCGCTTCGCCGCCGAGCCAGTATGAGTAGTCATACCTGATCGAGAGGTCTACGGCGCGTCTGAGCCTTGCGAGCGCTTCGTCGTTGCGGCCCGCGTCCCACAGGAGCCTCGCGAGCGAAGTCAGCGCGCGAGCTTCGTTGTAATAGAGCCTGTCTGTCGCCGAAATCGTCGCGGCTTCCTCAAGCGAGCTTTCGGCTGCATCGACACGCCCCGCGGCCATCTCTATGCGGCCTTTGGTTATGAGCGCGGTCGAGCGCTCGGCCGCGGAGCCTTCGGCGCGCGCGCGGTAATACTCGTTCGCCTCGCGCTCTGCGACGGCGATCTCGCCAATCGCAAGGTAGAGCGTTGCGCGCTCGTCGAGCAGCTCGCGGTCTGTGATAGCCAGCCCCGCATCACGGTATGCGCGCGCAGCTTCATCGTAGAAATCGAGCGCGCGGTTGTAATCCTTACGCTCGCGGTGAAGATTGCCGAACGCTTCGAGCGTCTCGGCCGTGGCGGCTTTGAGGTTGAACAACTGGCACCGGTCCAGGGCCCGCTCAAGGTGCGCTTCGGCCTCGTCGAGGTTGCCCTGCACGATCTTGAGCCGCGCGATGTTGAGGTGAGCTATAGCCTCCTGTGGGAAGGGAACAGACTCTTTGCCCGCGAGGTCGGCGTTCATAAGAAACGCGGATTCGGATTCGCCGCGCCGGGCTATCATCTGGCTGAGCCAGCGAAGCGCCTCGTTAAAATCGCCTTCGAGCGAATAGGGCAGACCGAGATTATGGAGCACTATCCGGGCAAAGCGATCATCTTCGGCCTGTCCGGCTTCTTCGAGAGCCGCGCGCCAGCTTTCAACCGCCCGCTCAGCGTCGTGCGACGATATGAAATGGCACAGGCCGATTGTGTTGAAGCACCGGGCACGGAGCGCGTGCAGCCCCGGCGCAAGCTCAATCGCCAGTGTCGCAAGACTTACGGCCTGGGCGCAGTCGCCACGATAGCGCGCTATGTAAGCCTGGCCGCGCAGCGCTTCGGCTTCGATAGTCGTCTCTGAAAGCGACCGGGCCGCCTCCGCCGCCTGCGCGTAGAGCGCAAGCGCACGCGCGTGATCGCCTTCGATCAATGCCACGTCTGCGCGAGTGATAAGCGCGCGCGGGTAGCTCGAAATCGCTTCCTGCGATAACCGCTCGAACGAGCGCTTGACGGTCTCGAACCTTCCAGACCCGACGAGCGCCGCGCCGTGTTCGGCCAGCAACAACGCGACGTCCGAGCCTGCCTCGGCCTCCGTCAGGTGGTTGACCGCAAGGTCCCACTGGCTTGCGCTCATGAAATATTCAGCGCACTCCTTGTGAATCCGCGCGACCTCGCTCGCCCCGATCTCATTTGCCAGCCAGCGATTCAAAAAGCTGCGAAAGAGCGGGTGTAGCCGGTACTCTTCTTCAGCGCCCGACGCGTATGTGTGCGAGATGAAGACGTTTCGCCGCGCCAGCGCGTGCAACTGGTCCCGACAGCTCTTAATGCCGAGCGCCGCGTCGCATATGGCCGGGTCTATGCGGTCAAGCAGCGACAACCGCGCAAGCATCATCCGCGTCTCGCGAGGCTCGAACTGCAGCACCTCTTCGGCGAAGTAGTCGAATATATCGAGCTCGGATTGCTGGAAGGCGGTCGCAAGCAGGTTGCTCTCGCGCTCTGTCACGCCGGGCGATTGGCCGCGCTCGTAATCGCTCGTCCTATCGAGCGATTGCTGTATCAGTTGCAGCGCCGTAACCCAGCCGTCGGTCTTTTCGTGAAACTGGTTGACCATCTCAGGCGAGAGCGGGCGGCCGAACGTCTCGGCGAAGAGTTGTTGAACCTCATCGAGAGTGAAGAGCAGATCCTGGCGATCCAACACGCCCACGAGCCCCTTGCTCCTGAGCCTGGTCACAGACAGGTTAGGCATGCTCCTGCTCGTTATGACTATGTGCAACACGTCGGGCACATACTGCAACAGCCGGTCGACCGCCGCCGCTATCGGCTCGCTCGAATCTACGTGATGGTAATCATCCAGCACCACGATGGTCTTCTCTTCTATCTGCTCGCTCACCTCGTTTACGAACACGTCGACGAGCTGGTCGGTCTTCGAGGCGAGGTCTTCAGTCTCGGAGATAAAGCCGAGCGTGACGGAGCCGAAGTCGGGCTTTAGGTTGCGTATGCCGTAGACGAGGTAGCCGAAGAAAACGGCGAGGTCGAGGTCTGAAGGGTCGATCTGGTACCAGATGGAGGTGAGAGACGAAGAGCGAACGAAGTCGGTGACGAGGGTGGTCTTGCCGCAGCCGGCGTTGGCGCAGAGGATGGTGGCGGGGCGGTCGAGGAAGGAGCGGAGGCGTTCAGAGAGGCGAGGGCGAGCCAGCACACGGCGACCGAGGCGTGGAGGCAGGAGCTTGGTCTTTAAGAAGAATTGCGGCAGCATAAATTTCGTAAACCGTGAACCGTGAACCGTGACAAGTCAGAGAAGGGTACCACGACGGGCACCTCTTCTTTCTTGTCACGGTTCACGGTTCACGGTTTACGTCCCATCTGTTAGCTTGCGGTACGTCGCGGCAGTCTCCGGAAGCGGGTCAACGCCCAGCTCATCTGCCAGCAGCGCTTTCAAGTTCTCGTACTGTTGTTTGACCGCTGAGCGGTTGCCTGTGCGCGCATAAGCTTCCATCAACTGTCTGTGAACGTCCTCTCGGTACGGATCGCGACCGAGGATCATCTGGCAATATCCGAGCGACTCTTCAAATCGTTCGGAACGGTGATAATAATCTGCCAGGTCCTTGAGCGTTGCGAAATAGATGTTGCGATAATATGTGCGCGGATCCTCGACCCAGTTGTCGTAAAACTCTTCGAGGAAATCGCCCCTGTAAAGCTCCACGCCGCGCCGCGCCCGCTCGGCAAACTCCTCGTCGTTGCCTTCGCGGCGATGCGAACGCGCGGCAGCTATCAACCGCTCGAACTCTTCTGTGTCGAGCAGGTAGTTGAACTCAGGGTTTAGATAATACGCGCTCTCGCGGTAGCGCACGAAGTTCTTCTTAACGTCCTGATTGCTGTTGAGCGCGCGGCGTATATGCGAGATCGTCGGCCAGAAGTTCTTGTCTATGTCTTCGAGCGGCGTGTCGGGCCAGAACGTCTCGACTATCGCGTCCTTTGTCGCGCGGTGGTTCTGCCGTGACGCGATAAAGCAGAGAATCTTCAGCGCGCGGCTGAGCGTCCAGGCGTCCGGGGCGAGGCGGCGGTTCTGCTCGCGCAATACCTCGACCGAGCCGAGCAGTTTGATCGTAAGGTCGGTCTCGCGCTCTTCAACCACGACGGGTTCTTTGGATTGAGCGGCGGTTTGAGCGAGGCTTTCGCCGACGGGTTCTTCCGCCTCCGCGACGGCTATACCCAGCGAAGTAAGGTATGCAGTCTCTACATTATTTGCGAACGCGAGCTGAAAGATCGACTGTGACCGCGCGCTTTCGGTCTTGAGCCAGTGCTCGTGCTTGTAGCGGCGCGCAACGCCGACGGCTTCCGCAAAATGTGCGAGCGCAGCCGTCTGATTGCCCGCCGCCTGTTCCGCACGCGCAAGGAGCAGGTGTGTCCGCGCTATCGAAACGTTCGACCGGCAGGCGGTGAACTGCGCGAGCGCAGAGTCGAGCAGCTCTTTCGGATTGCCCGTCCCGCTTTCAAGCTGCGCCTGCGCGAGCAGCTGGCGCGCTCTCGCCACGGGGACCGCGTAACCGAGCCTCGACCGCTTCTCAAGCAGCTTTTCAGCCGCGTCCAGGGCTTTCGAAAGATTGCCTTCGGCCAGCAGCAGGCGAATCTGCTCGTCGGGAAGCTCGCGCGATTCAATCTGTATTCGCGCGTCGCGGTACAACTCCTCGGCTCGAAGATAATGCTCGCGAGCGCGGTTGAACTGGCGGCGGGCGCGGTGCAGGTTGCCTATGATCTCTTCGGCTTCCGCTCGCTCGCTCGTCAGGTTTAGCAGGCGGCATATCTCCATAGCCTTCTCTGTGTACCGCTCGCAGGCCGCGTAATCGCCGGTCGCGAGGTCTGCTCTCGCGAGGTTGCAGTAGGCGAGCGCCTGCTGCGGGAAAGGCACTCGCGCGGCTTCGCCTTCGACCAGCGGCGCAAACGATTCGCGCGCGCGCGCATAATCGCCCGTGAAAGCATACGGCACGCCTATGTTGTGCGAGATTATGCGCGCAAGCCGCTCGCCTCCGCCACGCCGCGCAAGCTCGACTCCGCGCTGCCAGGTCTCAATCGCCTGGTCGAAATCTCCCGTCGGCACTGCGAGCAGGAACTGGCAATTTCCGATCAGCTGCTCGCATTGAGCCTGCAAGATGAGGTCATCGGGCGGGGCTTTGGCGAGCGCCTCGCGCGCAAGCCCGTAAGCTCGAACGTGCTCGCCGCGCTGAACGATGACGGCGGCCAGCCCGTGAAGCGAGCTCGCTTCGCACCGCTTGTCGTTTATCGCGCGAGCAGCGTCTATGGCTTTTGTAAAAAGCCGCTCGGCCAGCTCCGGCTCGGCTTCGATCCGCGCTATGTGCGCACGCAACCTTAGAATCTCCGGCTGCGGCTCTGCAATAACCTCGCTTACTGCCTGGTAGCCGCGTTTTACGATCTCAAACAGCCCCGCGTCTATCAACTCGCGCCCGTGCTCGACCATGATCTTCGCGATTGATTCTATGTCGCGCGCCTCGGCATATTGCAGCCCGGCTTTTTGCCACTTGCCCGCGCGCATCAGATGGTCGCCGTACTGGCGGTGAAGCTCGCGCACGCCCGCTTCGCCTATCCGCGACTTGAGACGGCGGCGCAGGAAACGGCGAAACATCGGGTGAAAACTGTATTCGTCAACGTCACCGCCTTCGACGTGCGAGATAAAGAGGTTGCGCCGCTGGAGCGATGAGAGCAGTTGATAAGCTTCGTCGGAAGGAAGGACGCAGCTGGCCGCGAGCGGGTCGAGGTGTTTGAACAGCGACAGCCGCAAAAGCACATCCTGCGTCTCGGCGGTTTCGTATTCAAGCACCTCTTCGGCAAAATAATCGAAGATCTCCTCCTCGCTCTGTTTGAGTATTTCGAGTATGGCAGATTCGGCCAGCCGGTTGCTCAGGGCGGCGGGACGGCCGGGGACGGCTTTCATCACACTCTCGGACCTGTGCTCGATGGCCTGCGCGATCAACAAAAGCCCCGTGGCCCACCCGTGCGTGCGCTCGTGGAACTTTGTGACAAGCTCCTGGCTGACGGACTGGCCCAGCAACTCCGTGAAGAGTTGTTGAACCTCGTCGAGAGTGAAGAGCAGATCCTGGCGATCCAACACGCCCACGAGCCCCTTGCTCCTGAGCCTGGTCACAGACAGGTTAGGCATGCTCCTGCTCGTTATGACTATGTGCAACACGTCGGGCACATACTGCAACAGCCGGTCGACCGCCGCCGCTATCGGCTCGCTCGAATCTACGTGATGGTAATCATCCAGCACCACGATGGTCTTCTCTTCTATCTGCTCGCTCACCTCGTTTACGAACACGTCGACGAGCTGGTCGGTCTTCGAGGCGAGGTCTTCAGTCTCGGAGATAAAGCCGAGCGTGACGGAGCCGAAGTCGGGCTTTAGGTTGCGTATGCCGTAGACGAGGTAGCCGAAGAAAACGGCGAGGTCGAGGTCTGAAGGGTCGATCTGGTACCAGATGGAGGTGAGAGACGAAGAGCGAACGAAGTCGGTGACGAGGGTGGTCTTGCCGCAGCCGGCGTTGGCGCAGAGGATGGTGGCGGGGCGGTCGAGGAAGGAGCGGAGGCGTTCAGAGAGGCGAGGGCGAGCCAGCACACGGCGACCGAGGCGTGGAGGCAGGAGCTTGGTCTTTAAGAAGAATTGCGGCAGCATATTGGTGGTGGTGACGAGTGACAAGTGACAAGTGACGAGAAAGGGGAAAGGGCCAAAACCCGCTCCGGCCTCTCTTGTCACTTGTCACTCGTCACTTGTCACCTTTCTCCCGTCACGCCTCAGTCCGTAAAGAAGGCATAGCTCGTTAAGCGCGGGGTGAAACGATTCTTCGTTTGAGATGAAGTAGCTGTAGTCGAATCGCTCCGCCAGCGATAGGAACTCTTTGAGCGCGCGCGCGCCTTCTTCAGCGTCACGGTCGGCAAGCGCGCGTGCCCTGACATAACAACTTATCGCAAGATAGTAGTTGCACTGTAACCGCCGCAGGAGCGGCTCGCCTGCTTCGGCTTCCGCCAGCGCGCGGGCTCTCTGCTTCGCGTCGCGGTCGAGCAGTATGCGGCCTAGCATCTGTCTGCCGAGCGCCTCTTCTATCTCGCGGCGCCACTCTTTTCTGTCGGCGATCATAAGGTTGATGAGCTCAACCGCCTGGTCGTGCTCGCCCCTGCGCATTTCAAGCAAGGCCCGCTCGTAATAAAGATCGGTTTTTACTGGGTCGGCGTCAACCCTGCGGTATTCATTGAGCGCACTGTTATACAATTCCGAAGCCTCGTCAAACTGGAGTCGCTCGCGGGCGATATTGGCTCTCGCTTCGAGTATGCGCGGCAGAAACCCGCGCAGGTTGAATACGTTCGTCAACTCGATGGCGCTTTCCAGGTCTTGCTCTGCCAGCGCCATTTCACCGCGCGCAGTGTAAATCGCCGCGCGGTTCAAAAATAGCGTGATCGAATCAGGGTGCATCTGCCCGCCCGAATGGTCCGAGATGGGGCTGCGCGAAAAGTAACGAAGCGCGGCCGGGAAGTCGCCTTCCATGTAAGCCGGGAGCGCGAGGTTTTGAGAGATCGTGCGCACGAGCCGCGCGTCGCCCGCTTCGTGCGCGAGCTTGAGCGCTTCTTCCATCAAGTCGTTGGCCTCTGTGTAGCGGCCTTCGAAAGACCGAACAGCGCCTATCACGTTCTTGATTCGAGCGGCCAGCCCGACCGATTCCAGCGGCGCGGTCTGTACAGTGACCGCCTGCGGGGCGGCGTATATCGCGGGCACGCAGGCTTCGGCCTCTTCGGCGAAGCGGATCGCGTCGATAAAGTTGTGCTCGCGCGCCGC
Source organism: uncultured Clostridia bacterium (assembly GCA_964615905.1). GTDB lineage: Bacteria > Acidobacteriota > Blastocatellia > UBA7656 > UBA7656 > DATLMR01. The sequence continues at coordinate 721 of CAZTUB010000003.1, read as the reverse complement.
CGTGTGAGCAAGCCCGGCCAGCGCCGAGGCTTCGGTCTTACGCTCGCCCGCAAGCCTCGAAGCCCTGAGCGCGGTTTGAAACATCAGATTGGCGTTCGCCGTGTCGCCTTCGATCACACGCATCTCGCCCATCAGGTTATAGAGCCGGAAGTTTCGCTCAAGCGTCGCTTCTGAAAATAGCGGAAAGTAGTTGCTGACCGTAGCGGTCTGGCCGTTGGCCAGAAGCTGCCGCCGCGCGGCTATCAGCGTCTCGGCCGCGCCCTGCTCGTCGCCTGCCTCAAAGAAGTGGTGAATCGCGGGCTCCCAGTTCTCGCGCTCCGCGTAGTAAACGGCGAGGCTTCTGTGCATGCTCGCTCGCTCCGCTGGGGTCGTCTCCTCCTCAAGCTGCTTGCAGAGAAAGTCGCGAAACAGCGGGTGGTAAATAAAGATGTCAGGCTCGCCTGCGACCCTGTTCAAGAAGATGTTCTCTCGCACTATCTGGTGGAGCTGTTCTGCCGGCACGGCCAGGCCGAGCGCTTCGCGAAGGATGTCGGGCGTGACGTAGCTCGGCAGCGACGACCGCGCCAGCAGGTCGCGCACCTCCGTCGGCTCCGCGCGGTAGACCTTTTCTGCGAAGTAGTCGAATATCTCCGTCTGCGACTCGGTGATGATGCTGTTGATGTCGCGGTCGCGCAGCGCGGCTTCGGCTTCGAGCGCGTGGCGAATGATCTGCAACCCGGCC
>CAZTUB010000002.1:533224-693243 GCA_964615905.1 uncultured Clostridia bacterium | reverse complement strand
TCTTGATGGTAGTCGTGTTACTGCTTGTCCCCGTATTTTGGCCGCTCTATCCCCCCCAGTGAGAGATTATGAACGATTAGCCCATACCCGGTACGATGGCCCTGGATGGCGAACGAAGCGAGGTCCTGCGACAGTTGGAGGACTGGCTTGAAGTTCCGATGCTGGTTCTTGGCTTCGTGTGGCTGGCCCTGCTGGTTGTCGAGTTCATCTGGGGGAAGAAGCGGATCTGGCCGGAGTCAGGTCCATACGGGAGCTGCGGTCTGAGATAGCTGCATTGCATGCCGGGATTCGAGCCCTGCGGCGTGATGAAGCTGAAAAGAAGAGGTTGCGTTATGGTGTCTCGTCCTGTCTATCAGCTTTCCAAACCGGAAGGTAGATGGTGAAGGTGCTGCCGCGCCCGACTTCGCTCTCTACGCTGATCCGCCCGCCTATCTCTTCTATGATCGTGTGCGCCAGGTACAGGCCCAATCCGACGCCTGGCACTTCTGCCGATTCCACGACTTCCACCGTCGATCCCGCTGATCGAGAAGCTGAGACGTGCCGACCGCGATAGAATTTTTCAAAGATGTGCGGTAAGTCCTCTGCCGCTATGCCGGGGCCTGTATCGCTGACGCTTATCATCATTTGCTCGTCATCCGAGGACGCCGCGAGAGTGATGCGCCCTCCATCTGGTGTATACTTGATCGCATTCTCCACCAGACTGCACAGCACCCGGCGCAAGGCGACACGGTCGGCGACCGCGGATGGCAGATCCTCAGTCATTTTCGCACGCAGCTCGTGACGGCGAGCCTCAGCTGCATGACGCTCGATCATAATGCAAGCGTCGATGACTTCCCCGACATCGACGCGAGCCAGAACAACATTTAATGATCCGGATTCTATCCGCGACAGGTCGAGCAGGTTCAAGACAAGGTCGATCTGTCGGTCACACTCTGTGGCTATAGTCTCCAAGTATTCGATGCGCTCGGCCTCGGTCAACTTGCTGCGGAGCAGGACGCGCGTGAGCGTCTTGATCGTCGTCAAAGGGGTTCTCAACTCGTGCGAGACCCCGCTGACAAAGTCCGACTTCAACTGGTCAAGCTCTGCCAGACGAGTCGTGCGGTCTCCGATTTCAGCAGCCATCGCGTTGAAGGCTTCGCCAAGCTCCCCGATCTCGCCACCAACCTTAACTGACGCGCGGGCAGAGAGGTCTCCTTTACCAAATTTGTGCGCGGCCCCGCTTAACCGGCGGACAGGTTGAGCGATATCTCGCGCGATTAGTAGGGCCGCCAGCACCGCGCAAAGCAACGCCAGCACGCTGAAGATGATGTAACGATCAAGCTGCTCCCGCGCCGGTTCGTATAGCGACTCACTGGGCACCCCGACCGCGACCACGCAGCCGGTTGCGCCTGCGCTTGCCAGCCCATACACGCGCTCGACTCCGTCAATTGGACTTTTCAATTCGATGACGCTGGACTGTTGACCGGCGAGGGTGGCAAAGAATGGAGAGCCGCTCAGGTCGGTGCCGAGGTACGTCTCAGGCGTTGGGTTGCGGTATAAAAGTATGCGGCGTTGCGGGCCGAATACAGTTACTCCTGCCTGCTCGCTCTGCCTGGCTTCACGGAAGAACGACTGGCTCATCGCCGAAACGTCGATCTGGGCCATGATCGCCCCGCCGTCTTTGATAGGAACGGCTATGACGAGCATGCCCTGCTCAGGCCCGCGCGTCCAATCCGTCTCAATCGCAAATGATCGGCTCTGCACTTCTGATAAAAGGTTGCCGGTAAGCCCCGTGACGAGCGGCGGGGCTTTTGGCGGCTCGACTATAACCGTGTCGCCCATCTCGTTGAGTATGCGAAGCCCAACCCAGTGCGAGCGGTTATCCACCAGGAACCGAAGGCCCTTCAAAAAATCTGCTCGCCTCACAGGTTGCTCGGTCGAGTAATCCGCGACGGTCGCGAGCGGTTCGCGCTGGGCGTTGATCCATTGCTCGAAAGCTACGGCGGCCAGTTCGGCCTGCTTCTTCACCGAATCGTCAAGCTGTTTACGGCCCGACGACCACATTGCCGATAACCCTGCGAGTCCGACATAAGCCAGCGGGAGAGTGATGCCTATAACCAGTATAAGCAATCGAGCGCGGATGCCGCCTGACATTGCTTTGGGCATACGATAACTCACTTTAGTGAGTGAAAGAGTTCATAAAGAGTATAGCAGGCGGCCATGTTCACGGCATAGGAGGAAACACTCATGCCAGGTCGGTGATTCCACTGATTCATAGACGATCTGTGGTTGCTATGATCTTCTATCCTGGCCTAAAGAAGGGATGTATTAACGACATGGTTTTTAAGACTGGTTCCAAAAGGTATTGTGGAGCTTCGGCAACGGAGATCGTGCGCGAGATGGAACGCGATGCATTCCAGTACCCCATAGTAAGAGGGACCCTCCACCAATTTCTGAAGTGGTCGCTCGCACAGCTCAGTGACCGCATACCGCCTCGCGAACTGGATCTGAATGCTCAGTTGAACGACGAGACGCTCGCGCTCAGCTACCTTTGTCTACTTGAAGAATACAGACTGGGCGAGCTAGCGGAGGCTGCCGCGAGCGACAGGTCCTAACCCAGATCGGGCCGCCTCTAAGACCCCGAGTATCAGCAAATCCCTAAACTAGCCTGCGACCTGTTTACCGCAAAATCCCTGAGTGTAAATACCTATGACTACTGAGGGTTCATACTGATGTTCAGGCCCGTCCTGGCCACTATCATGAATATGTCAGCCTGAGACGCAATAAACTGCCCTAATGTTTGATAAGAAGAAACAAGGTGAGCCTAATGAAGGGGTGATGCTGAAAGATAAGCCGCCGTTTCTATGGCGTTACGCCGTAGCGATTTTGACAACAGGGGTGGCGTTATTGGTCGCACTTGCGACAGGGGGCGCGAGCCCCTTCCTCGCGTTTGCCCCTGCCATAATGATAAGCGCATGGTACGGCGGGCTTGGTCCGGGGCTACTCGTGATTGTCCTGGGAGCCCTGGCGGGCGACTACTTCTTTTTGCCGCCTGGCTCATCATTCGGCGGGTTGTCGAATGCGTCTCGGGTAAGCTTGTTCGTGCTCATCGCATTACTCATCAGCCTGTTGGTCATCACGCGCAAGCGATCCGAGGGCGCGCTGCTCGAGACTAACGGCACTCTCAGGGCGCTAATTCAGGCTTCGCCGCTAGCGATTATTTCATTAGAGGAGCGCGGGAATATAATGATGTGGAACGAGGCCGCCCGGCGCATTTTCGGGTGGGAGGCAAACGAGGTGATTGGCTTTCCAGTCCCTGCAATACCTACTGACAGACAGGCGGATTTCGACTCTAACTTCGGTGCCGCCATGCGCGGGCAACTATTCACGGGTTATGAAACGTGTCTTCAGCATAAGGATGGATCGCCGGTTGACGTCAGCATTTGGACCGCGCCCTTACGCGACGTCAGAGGCCGAATCACCGGGGTCGTGGCCGCGGTTGCCGATAATACTGAGCGGAAACGGATGGAAGAAGAGCGCGTCCATTTGCTCAGGCGTGAGCAGGAAGCGCGCGAGGAGGCCGAAAGAGCGAACCGTGCAAAGGACATATTCCTGGCAATGGTGTCACACGAGCTTCGCACCCCCCTCAACGCCATACTCGGTTGGACGCAGATTCTCCGGCTTCGGGAATCACAGCCTGATGAATCGAGCTTGGCCAAGGTGCTTGAATCAATCGAGCGCAACGCGAGGATACAAGAGGTGCTGGTCGAAGACCTGTTGGACGTATCGCGCGCCGTCGCCGGGACTTTGAATTTTGAATTTCGACCTGTCTATCTCGTTCCCATAATCGACGCGGCGCTGGAGGCTATACGACCGCTGGCCGCTGCCAAGTCAATCCGACTCCGGCCGCACCTTGATATGGGCCTGGGCCAAGTTTCAGGAGACTCGGGTCGCTTGCAGCAGGTCGTATGGAACCTGTTGTCGAACGCCATTAAATTCACTCCCGACGGAGGGAGCATCGAGATACGGCTTGAGCGCAGTGGCCGCAATGCCCAACTCACGGTGAGCGATACGGGCGAAGGCATCAGCCGGGACTTCTTGCCTTATATGTTTGATCGCTTCCGCCAAGCTGATAGCACGAATACGAATAGAAAGGGCGGCCTGGGTTTGGGCCTGGCGATTGTGCGCCACATAGTCGAGGCACACGGCGGGAAAGTACATGCAGAAAGTGGGGGGAAGGGTATGGGAGCCAGTGTTACCCTGAACATCCCGCTTATAGCATCCAGCAACCAGATAAACGTGAAGGGTATAAGCGACTGACTACGGCCTGCGAAAACAATTTGCATGAAAGAAGGAGAAGCCATGAAACGAAATCGAATTTTAGCTTTGTTAATTACTCTGTTAATCCCGCTGACTGTCCATGCCGGGGACAACAATAAGTCACTGCTTGAGGCAGCCAAGAGGGGCAATACAGAGGCCGTAAAGTCACTGCTCGATAAAGGCGCGAATGTCAATACAACAGACGGAGAAGGCTCAACGGCTTTGATCCTGGCCGCGTACTGGGGACGCCCCGAAGTCGTGAAACTATTACTTGATAAAAGCGCTGACGTTAACGCGAAAAACAAGTATGGGCGCACCGCACTGCTCGCGGCAGCAGAAACAGGACGGACGGAATTTGTCCAGTGGCTGCTGGCTAAGGGCGCTGACGTGAAAGCCAGGAACCGCGACGGGCGCACGCCCTTGATAGAGGCCGCGGCCAGAGGCCACGTCGAAATCGTACAATTGCTGTTAAACGCAGGCGCTGAAATAGATGCGAAGAATGATGTTGGGCGCACGGCGCTGATGCTCGCGGCCTATTGGGGGCATCCGAAGGTGGTACGGGCCTTGCTAGATAAAGGGGCAAGTGTTGGTGAGAAGGACAAGTCTGGATACCTGGCCCTGGATTTCGCCAACAGCCAGGGTCACAAAGAGATAGTGACGATGTTAAACAATGTGGTGTCAAAGCAATGACACGCGGGCTGCTCACCGGGGCGGCCAAACCAAACAAAGGGGTAAATCATGAGAAGAGTACGCTACCTTATAGCCATCCTCGCGGTGGTCTCACTTGCAGGCTTGGCGACCTCCGCCCAGGCGCAAAGCCCGTACCGGCTGAGCGAGCGAGAAGTTAAGAACCTGCTGGACCGGATCGAAAAGAACGCCGACCGCTTCCGCACCAGTGTCGCAGACGCGCTCGACCGCAGCCGGTTGGACGATTCGAGATCGGAAGATAACATCAACCAGTTCATCAAAGATTTCGAAGCCGCCACAGACCGGCTGGAAGGGCGCTTTGACGATAACCAGTCGGCCTCCGGTCTGGTCGAAGAAGTTCTCAAGCGGGCGGTAATAATCGACAATTTCATGATGCGCCACCGCCTCACGGCTCGCGCGCAAGATGATTGGCTGCAATTGCGCGGGAACCTGGATGAGCTGTCGCGCGCCTACAACGTACAGTGGAGCTGGTCGGGCGTCCTGACGAGCGCATACCGTGTGAACGACAAGCAGGTAGAGAGTCTGCTTAGTCAAATCGAACTGAACGCGGGTAGGTTTCGCAAGAGCCTCGACTCGGCGTTGGACAGAAGCCGCCTCGACGACACGAACCGGGAAGATAACATCAACCAGTTCGTCAAAGACTTTGAGGCCGCGACGGATCGATTGGAAGACAGGTTCGGCAAGAAGCAGTCTGCCGCCGGTGACGTGGAAGAGGTGCTCAACCGGGCGATGCTCATAGATAACTTCATGCGTCGCCACCGTCTGAGTTCTCGCGCCCAGGAGGATTGGAACGGCTTGCGAAGGAACCTGGACGAACTGGCGCTTGCTTATAACGTCACATGGAGGTGGTAGTATGACCAAGCGAGGACTCTTAGTTTTCGCCCTAGGAATTATGTTTGCCACGGTCTTGATTGCCGGGTGCGCGAGGAGCGATAACGCCAACGGGAACGCCAACAGAACGGCGAACAGCAACAGCAGGGACGATAGGAACCTGTCTCGCGAAGATTTCGAGAAGGCCAAAGACCGCTTCGTGAAAGAGGCCCGTGACCTCGGGCGCACGGTAGGGACAGGCGCTGACGACCTGTGGATATGGACAAAGACTCGCTCGGCGCTTGCCTACGCGGACGACCTGAGAGACAGCACAATTAATGTCGATGTTGAGAACAACGTCGTCACGCTCAGCGGCACTGTCGCAAACGACGCTCAAAAGAATAGCGCCGCTGAGATCGCCCGGAGCATCGAGAGGGTTACAAACGTCGTAAACAATCTGCAAGTTTCTCAAGGCGCGGCGAGCGCGAACAGGAACGGGCGCTGAGATAGGACCTAGCAAGCTTTAACGCCAGACTATGCCAGCCCGATTGCAGAAGTTTCTGACATACTTGAGGTCGAGCCTGTGGTTTGTGCCTTCGGTCATGGTACTGGGCGCAGTCGTCGCAGCGTTGGGCCTTATCGAAGCGGACTCGCGCATCGACCGGGACGTGCTCGCAGAGTGGCCGAGGTTGTTTGGAGCGAGCGCCGAAGGCGCGCGCAACATTCTCTCGGCCATCGCGGGCTCCATGATAACCGTGGCCGGCGTCACCTTCTCGCTCACCATCGTCGCGATTTCACTGGCCTCTAACCAGTACACTCCCCGAATACTGCGAAATTTCATGCGGGACCGCGCCAATCAACTTGTGCTCGGTATCTTTGTCAGCATCTTCATCTATTGTCTTGTCGTTTTGAGGGCTATAAGAGGGGGCGAAGAAGCGTTCGTGCCGTCGGTTTCGGTCGTCTTCGCGATCGTGCTCGCGGTGGTAAGCATAGGGTTCCTAATATACTTCATTCACCACATTGCCACATCCATTCAAGCCTCAAGCCTCATTGCTTCCGTGGCCGGAGAAACAATCCAGGCGGTCAGTTTCCTATTTCCTGAACGAGTAGGGGATGAACCGGATGACACGGAAAACGATGAGCAAGTGCCCTTGATAGAGGGTGTGTCGTGGACCACAGTGCCATCTCCCGCCACGGGCTACATCCAGAGCGTCGATCCCGGTGCCCTTATGAGATTTGCCGAGAAACATGATACGGTGCTGCGTATGGAGAGGGGGGTTGGAGAATTTGTCATTCAAGGGATGCCGCTGGCTTCAATGCTGCTAAGCGGTGCGCTTGAGCCGAAACAGGCACGGGCCGTCGGCGACCTGTACGCCATCGACGAGTACCGCACGGTCAGGCAAGATGCTGGATTCGGGATCAGACAGCTTGTCGATATCGCGTTGAAGGCCCTGTCTCCCGGCGTGAATGACACCACCACAGCCGTGACCTGCGTGGATTACCTGGGCGCCATTCTATATCACCTCGCCGGGCGACGAATCCCACCTCGATACCGTCACTCACAGAGTAGACTGCGAGTTATCGCATGCGGCCCTACATTCAACAGCCTGGTGAATGGGGCGTTCCATGAGATTCGACAGAGTGCGAAGGGCAATGTTGCCGTAATTTTCCGTGTGCTACAAACAATAGAGCGGGTTGCGAGCCAGACCAAAAAGGAGTCTCGCCGTCGCGCGCTCTGGCGGCACGTTGAATTAATTACGGAACTCAGTGACCGGAGTATAGATTCCGCGCACGACCGCCTGGCAGTAAACAGGTATATTACTCAGGCGGCTCAGTCTTTGGGACGTAAAGCCCCCGAACACCTGTTCGCCTCGACGGGCAGCGATGATTAAAGGAGTGAAGCGGGTGAATCTTCCTTTCATAGACTGGGCGTTGGTACTCTCACATTTCACGAGCATAGCTATAGCATACGTTCTAGCCTTACCTGTAGCCTGGGACCGTGAAAAATCTGCCCAAAGCGTGGGACTCAGGACATTCCCCCTGGTCGCCGTCGCAAGTTGCGGCTACGTACTGGTTGCCGACAAGGTCTTACAAGGCGATGTGGACTCGCACTCTCGCATCCTTCAAGGGTTGATTACCGGCATAGGCTTCATCGGCGGCGGGGCGATACTGAAAGAAGGCGCAAACGTACGCGGGACGGCAACCGCGGCCAGCATCTGGAACACTGGCGCGATAGGGGCGGCGGTGGCGTTCAGCCGATACGAGATCGCAATCGTTTTGAGCTTGATTAATTTCATCACCCTCCGCTGGCTCACTCCGATCAAGGAGACTTTGAAAGACACGGGGCAAGAGAGCGAGCCCGAAGACGGGGGCTCTTTATGAGGTCTCATGATGTTCTTTAACGGCTGGTCAGGGTTAGGGCGGACACTCATTGTCGGCGTTCTTGCGTATGCCGGTCTGATACTTCTGTTGCGAATCTCAGGCAAGCGCACGCTATCGAAAATGAACGCTTTCGATCTCGTCGTGACAGTCGCGCTCGGCTCGACGCTCGCCACCGTGGTTCTCTCAAAGGATGTCGCGCTGGCCGAGGGCTTGATCGCTTTCGCGACCCTGATTTTTCTTCAGTTCGCGATCACGTGGCTGTCTGTGCGGTCGCCCTCGGTCAGCCGCATCGTCAAGGCTGAACCCATGCTTCTGTTTCATAGCGGGCAGTTTCTACGGAGAGCCATGATGGTTGAGCGAGTGAATGAGGCGGAAATTCGCGCCGCGGTGCGTGCGATGGGTGTCGGGAATCTTGAGGAAGTAGGTGCGGTTGTGCTTGAGACAGACGGCAGCATCACAGTAATTCGACAATCAAGCCGGGCCCCGCTTTCGACCATTGCAGATGTGGCCACTCATAGGGCGGTGGCGAAATGAGCTAGAATAGGCCAATCAGGAGAAGACGTGACGAATGAAGACATCCCGGAAGAAGTAAAGAGATTCATAGCCGATCACATCGACTCGGTAGAAGCGTTGGAAGTGTTGCTCCTTCTTAAGGACAATCCTGACAGGGAGTGGGGCGCGGGCGACGTGAGCCGGGCACTCTACACTCAACCGGAGTCGGCCGCGGCGCGGTTGGCCGATTTGCAGTCGATCAATCTTCTCGCTGCCAGAGACGAATCCGGGCTACTTTACCGCTATAGCCCCGGCCCGGATAACCCTGACAGGGTTGTGACCGAGCTGTCAAAAGCCTACAAAGAGCGGCGGGTCACAGTCATCACCCTGATCTTCTCCAAGCCTAACGAAAAGATTCGCACGTTTGCCGATGCATTCAAAATTAAGAGGGACAAATAAAATGGCAACAGCAGTCTACATTCTGTGCGCGTTAACAAGCCTGGCCTGCGCCGTCCTGCTTTTGCGCGGCTACTGGCACAACCGGGTCCGCCTGCTTTTCTGGAGCGGGCTATGTTTCGTAGGGCTTGCGATTAATAACATATTGCTCTTCGTAGACGTTGAGATCTTCCCTGACATAGACCTTTTTATGATTCGCAGCCTTCCGGCGCTCGCCGGTCTCGGACTCCTTGTTTACGGATTAATCTGGGATAGCAAATGACTCCGCAGCCTTAGCTTTAGGGAGAGACGATGAACCAGCTTGTTACCGGAATGATCGTGATGGCATATTTTGTAGCCACGCTCTTCTTTCTCCGATTCTGGGCGGACACGCGTGACCGCCTGTTTATGATGTTCGCGGTCGCTTTTGGGATACTGGGCGTACAACGGGTCTTGCTCGCCCTCACGACTCAAACCTATGAAGATACGACCTATTTGTATGTAGTGCGCCTGCTCGCCTTTCTCGTTATTCTTGCGGCAATCGTAGATAAAAACCGATCAGGGAAAAATCAACGCTGAACTAACCACATAACTTCCGAGTACGTGATGAACGACCAGCGCTCTACTATCACCGTTCTTATTACATTTTTGCCGGTCGGTACCGGCAGGCGTGCTGTGATCAGGTGCTTTTCAAGCTGGCCGAGTCGATCCGCATCAAACCGAGAGACGTCTCCGGGCCAGCCTATCCACAGTGACTCTAACTGCTCGCGAGGCCCGCGCATCCCAGTCGCAAGCCCGCCTGCCGATTTGACAATGGAGATCTGCCCTCAATCACCTTTAATAGCCATGGGAAGGCGATTCGATACTATTATCAGTTTGCTCATTCGCTACCCGGCTCTCCTTTTCAGGAATCTATCATTCACGTATTAAGCATAAATCCGCCGCAATCATGCTGCGGGAACTCTTGAGCGCGAGTAAGCGGGTGAACACCCATGCCTTATAGGTGTATTCGCCTTATAGGTGTATTCACCCATGGCGTTTTGTCATACCTTATTTTGCTTTTCCGACGAAATTGCGCCGGTCTGGGAGATGAGGTAGGCCGAGCGGATCAAGGCCAAGTGTGTGAAACCCTGCGGGTAATTTCCCAGCAACTCCCCGCTCACGGGCTCAATCTCTTCCGAAAGCAGACCCTGGTCGCTCGCATAACTGATGATTCGCTCGAACAGCTGCCGCGCCTCGTCAACACGATCTTGAAGCGCGAGGTTATCTACCAGCCAGAAGCTGCACAGGGCGAAGGTCCCCTCCCCGCCCGGCAGACCGTCCTCACTCAGGTAACGGTATACGAGGCCGTTCGAAGTCAGTTGCTCCTGTATCTTCTCGACCGTCGAGCGGACGCGAGGGTCTGTCGCCGGCAGGAAGCCCGTGAGCGGTATCACGAGGGCGCTCGCGTCAAGCGCGCGTTCTCCGAAGGCTTGCGTGAATGCCCCGACGTCCTTGTTGTACCCCTCGGCCAGGATGGTCCGTCGAATCTCGTCCCGCGCCTGCCCCCATCGCTTCGCGTCTTCAATTGAAACTAAACGGCCGGAGAGCCTTATAGCACGGTCGAGCGCCACCCAGCAGAGTAGCTTCGAATAGAGAAAATGTCTCTTGCCGCCTCTGACCTCCCAGATGCCATGATCACGTTCGGGCCAACGCGTCGCCGCCTGGTCGGCCAGATACTGGACCTCGTCCCGCCATTCGGCACGCACGGGCTGCCCCATGCGCTCTGTGTAAAGGTGCAGGGCGTTCAACACCTCGCCATAGATATCGAGCTGGGTTTGGCTGAATGCTGCGTTGCCGATTCGCACGGGCCACGACCCTCGGTAGCCTTCCAGGTGGCCCAGGGTCTGCTCCGAGACATCATATTTGCCGTCAATGGTATACATGATCCGGAGTCGCGGAGACTGCGCAATTGCCAGATTGTTCAGCCACTCAAAAAAATCGACGGCCTCGTCATAGTGCCCGACCAGTTGCAGCGCGGATAAAATCAGCGCGGAGTCGCGCAACCAGGTATATCGGTAGTCCCAGTTGCGCACGCCTCCGATCTCTTCGGGCAGCGAAGTGGTGGGCGCCGCGATCAGCGCGCCCGTGGGCTCGAACGTCAGCAACTTGAGCGTAAGCGCGCTGCGGAGAACCATCTCCCGGTATGGCCCCTCATAGCTACACCTGCCTGACCATTCGCGCCAGTACCCCAATGTTCTCTCAAGCTCGCCTTCCGCGTCGCCTACATCAAGCGGTATCGGCCCGCTGCCGGCATCGGCGGTGTAAGAGAGGGCGAGCCAGACGCGCTCTCCACGATTGATGCGCGCGCGCGCGATGAGGCCGCCCGTATTATCTGGCTCAAACTTGAACGGGCAACTGAGCGCGAGCGCCTCGCGACCGGCGCGTGCAATCGCGCCGCCTTCGTGTATATCAAAGGCAGCTTGCGTGCGGGCATAATCGAACGTGGGGCAGAAACTGACTTCTACCTCGGCGCTGCCTGACAGCCCCTCGATCAACCGCAGGATGCGACGTCTTGATGCTATGTCCTCCCCCCGGCGGCTTGCGCCGACAGGCTCAACCGGCATGAGGTCTGTCACACGAAACTGGCCGTCGTCAGTCGAGTAGATTGTTGCAAGCACATTCGTCATCTCGACGTAAGACCGAGAGGCGGCGTATCGGCTTTGAGGCCCCACGCGGAACCAACCACCACGACTCTTATCAAGCAAGCGACAAAATACGGCCGGGCTGTCAAATTGTGGGAAACAGCACCAGTCGATTGATCCGTCGCTTGCGACAAGGGCTGCGGTGTGGGCGTCTCCGATGAGCGCGTAATCGCGCAGCGGCTGGTAGTCTCTCGCGTCGTTATGGACCATGTACCCTCATTGTTGAGGCAGGAGTCGTGCCATCGGTATCGTGAGGTTCGATTCGGCTAAATCAACGCAAAGTCCGGATAAGCTGCATAAAACGCAGGTTTATGGGACGCGCTTGTATAATTGCACCACACCTGCCGGGTCATAAGAATAAATTAAGGTGGGTGGCACTAATCGGTTGATCTGCTCTCGATGATGTAACGAGCAATCTCGACTCGGTTGCCGAACCCCTTTTTCGCGAGTATGTGGCTGATATGATTCTCTACGGTTCTCACGCTTATCTCCAATTCGGAAGCGATCTCCTTGTTGCTCAGCCCCCGCGCCACGGCTTCGGCGATCCTGGCTTCGGCTTCGGTCAATTCTTCCGTATAAACCGGCGCGGGCTCCGCCCGCTCAGATTCGCCGACGAGCCGCGCCATCTCCGCGCGAGTCCGTTCGAGACGATTGAATATCGAGGTGATAACCGCCAGCAACTCATCCGGCTCGAAGGGCTTGGTGACGTAGGCATCCACGCCCGTTTGGAAGCCTTCGACGCGATCCGCTTTTTGATCTTTAGCGGTCAAAAAAATCACGGGTATAAGAGCGGTGCGGGGCGAAGCACGAATCCTATGAACCAGGGTGTGGCCGTCCATCCCCGGCATGCGTATGTCAGTTATCATCAAATCTGGAATATACTCCGAGAGGCTGACGAGTGCGTCGCCGCCGCTGCGCGCAGTCCTGACCTCGTACCCTTCCGCCTGCAAGCATGCGGCAACCGCTCGCAACAGATTCGGCTCGTCATCGACGACCAGTAGTCTCTTAGACATAAACCTATCTTCCGCTCACTTCAAACACTATTATATATAGTACCTATAGTTGATAATCTAGCAAATGCGGCCGGTGCTCAAAGGGCTCATCTTGTATTTGCTGTAGCCACTCTCAAAGCTTCATTTTTTCGGGAGTTCCAGATTCAGGAACCACCTGGGGATTTGAGGCACAATCTGTTTTACCTCCTCTTCTGTAAGTGGAGGTAAAGGTTTCCCCTCGTTGTCTACGATTGGGTTGTCCTTATCGTCTACTTTGAACCACTTGCCGTCCCCCGTTCTCCTCTGCCATTTCTCCGTCTTTGCCGTCCTCCCCTGGCCTGTTGTGCGAGTGACAGATAGACCGAATGGGGAGTACCTGATAACGCTCGTAGTTTTTACTTGCTGATCGTTCTCGGTTCGAGTTTCCGTGTAGACGGCTCGAATATATTCCCATTCGCCTTTGTCATTCAGCTTTCGCTCAATCCTCTCTTCAAGCCTGACCCCGTTGAAGTCTTTGACCTCTTGGGTGATAACGTCATTGGCTCCCCTTACCTTCCTTTGAACAATAATCTCTACGTTTGGAAGTCCCTCCACGGTGTCTTTCCGTTCGCTGTCGCCCTCAAGCTTTCCTGCGCCCGGCTTCCGTTTGGGTTCCGGTGGTGGTTGTAGGGCGCCCGGCGCGGGTTGGAAAACAGGCCCGCTCGCCGGAATCGAAGTAGAGATTACGTATGCGCCAGCGCGAACTCCTGTCAGCGTGCGAGTCGTCAGGAATTGTCCGCCGGCTTGTACCTCTCCCGGCGTTATTGTGATTACTTGCGTCTCGCCGCCTTCTACGCTTACAACATCAGTGGATCGGTTTTCTACCTGCAAATTGATCGGCTCTTTGAGGTCTTGGAGACCACTTACTTCTATCTGCATCTGGGTAGTTTCGCCCTTGAGCAGGGATGTCCTGTGCGCTGTGAGTGAAATTTTGACATTGCGAAACTCTCCCTTTGTTGAAACGTCTTTTTCGTTGACCTCAATTTCGGTCGCCCCAACTACATTGACCGGGCTTTCGGCGATGAGCTTTCTTGGAGACTCAGCAAACACCCTGGCTGCTTGGCCGCCTATACTTGCGCGTGTGTTAGAAAAGTCTCCGTCAAACGGCCCTTGCGCCTGGACTGTGCGACCGGCCTGACCGACTTGAGGAAGCCTGAAGCCGTCGGTAGAAGGCATGGCAGCGGCAAGCACCGGGACGCTTGTGGCAGAAACCTTTTTGCCTTTCGTGTCGTGGAGGGTAACACGCGCAAGTCTACCGGCAAGTGTGGTGGGAACATTCCATTTTATTGCGCTGACCTGAGCTGGAGACTTCTGATTCTCGACTTCGACCACGTAGCCTTGCAAGTCACCCGAATTTTCTTGCCTCTGTTGCTCAGTGCTGCCAGCCGGTTCTGCAATAACTGTCCCTGAAATCGTATCGCCAGCAGCAAGGTCGTCCGGCAAATGCACTTTGATTCTGCCGTGTGGGGTTTCAAAGGTGGTTGTATGAAGCCCCCCGGATGTTTCAGTTTTGCCCGAATCTCTCTTCTGTGCTGTGTTTTGTAGAGGCCCGGTCGCGAGAGACGTGAGAAGGATCAAGAGCAAGAGATTGATCGTCATCTTAATGAACCTCCGTAATCGCAGGTCATCTCGAAGAATTGTCGGAACCTGATCTGCGGATAGCCTACATTCCGCCGACCTACAGCGAGCGGTCTGGAAAAGTAAAGCTTTAACCAGCCAGCACTGTAGACGGATTTTTCAATCACATTTCCCTGTCGAGTACGCTACCCCTACCTGGAAGGCTCAATCGATAGTAGATTATGTTTCGCTGCGAGGCGATTGTCAAAGCTCTAGTTGAGCGAGATGCTAGAACTCCACCGGCAACGCCTCCAGTCCACGCAAGATTAGACTGGGCCGCCATTGCAATGAGTCAGGAGAGGTCTTAAGGCGCAGATCGGGCATCCGTCCGAGCAGCTTATTAATGGCAATCTGTGCCTCCAACCGGGCCAGCGGTGCGCCAAGGCAATAGTGAATCCCTAGCCCGAATCCCAGGTGCTTGTTCGGGTCGCGCAGAATGTCTAACGTGTCGGGGCTGTCAAACACGGTTTCATCCCGGTTAGCTGACCCGATCACCCCCAACGCCATCTTCCCGCGTGGTATTGTCACGCCTTGAATACTCACATCTTCGCGAGCGTATCGCTCGGTCGCCATAAAGACCGGCGAGGTGTAGCGCAAAAGCTCCTCGACAGCGGGTTTAATCAGTGAAGGATCGCCCCTCAGTCTTTCCATCTGATCGGGATGCTCTAAAAGAGCCAGCATCCCGCTGCCTATCAAGTTGACCGTCGTTTCGTGCCCGGCGACGAGCAGCAGGAATACCATTGCAAACAGCTCGTCCTCGCTCAACTTATCACCGGCCTCTTCAGCCTGGATCAACGCCGTTATAAGATCATCCTTCGGATCGGCGCGGCGGATTTTAAAGAACTTGCGGAGGTAACGATTAAAGTGCCAGACGGCCGGGATGATCCGCCAATTGCTGTTGAACTGGTTGACCGACACGATGACCTTTGACCATTTATGAAACTTGTCCTGGTCCTCAGACGGAACCCCTAAAATCTCCGTGATGATCGTCATCGGCAGCGGCAGCGCGTAATCCTTTATCAAATCCATCTCGCCTTTGCCGGAGACTCTCTCAAGAAGCTCGTCTGCAAGGGTTTGTACTCTCGTCTGCATCTGCTCGATCAGGCGGGGCGTGAACGCCTTGTGCACGAGCTGCCGCAGCCGCGTGTGGTCGGGCTGGTCCAGGTCGAGCATGTTTCGCTCCAGCGGACGGAACATCGGAGGGACCCAGGGCTGCTTGCGGACCTGCTCAGCCGTCATGGCGTTATAGCGATTTTTAACAAACCGCTCGTCCTTCACCAACGCGTTTACGTCATCATAGCGAGTCACAAGCCAAACCGTGGTTTTATCGGGCAGGGTGGTGCTGTAGACTGGTTGGTTGACGCGCAGGTGCTTGAAGAAGGGGAACGGGTCGGCCTTGAATTGAGGGCTGAGAATGTCTATCTGTTGTTGCATGATCGCGGCCGTCTCCTTCAATCTACTTCGCGTTAATCGGTTTGAATCTCTTTGATGTTATACAGAAGGAGGACATAAAGAAACAGCAGCGCGATAAGAAAATCTCACATGTTTACATGGCCGGGTCAGATATTTGGGAGGACAAACAACTTAATGAGGCACACTAGAATGCGGGCGGGGCAAACCAATGTTTCATAAAGCGCGGGGTTATATCACGTTTCTTGTAGAAAACTCTTTGCTGCTCATCATCGGAACTGTCGCCGGACTTGTCTGGGCCAATGTTCATTTGGCAAGTTACGAAAGGCTCACGCATCAAATTCACTTTTTAGTGAATGACATCGGTATGGCCTTCTTCTTCGGCATCGCTGCGAAAGAGGTCTTCGAGGCAATCCTGCCGGGCGGGCCATTGGCATCACCACGCAAGGCTGCGATGCCGCTCCTTGCGACCGCTGGCGGAATGGTCGTGCCGGCCGCGATCTTTGTTATGGGCGCATTTTTGCTTGGAAGACCTGACCTGACAAGAGGGTGGGCAATCCCGTGTGCTACCGACATCGCCTTTAGCTATCTTGTCGCAAGATTTGTCTTCGGCCCGAAACACCCGGCCATCCCGTTCCTGTTGCTGCTGGCCATCGCGGATGACGGGCTGGGGCTGCTCATTCTCGCGCTGTTCTATCCGACCGGGGATATTAGCTTGCTCGTTTTTATCGGCCTGGTTGCGGCAGCGGTCATCGTAGCGCTTGTCTTTAAGAGAATTGGCGTTATGAATTTCTGGCCGTATATATTAATTAGCGGTTCCTTAAGCTGGCTAGGATTCTTCTATGGCGGGTTTCATCCGGCGCTCGCCCTAGTGCCGGTCATCTTTGCTATGCCGCACGCCGCGACAGACACCGGAGTCTTCGACGAAGAAAAGGAGGCGTTGCCGGACGCACTGAATCAATTTGAGCATTGGTGGAAACCACCCGTAGAGGCGATCCTTGGTGTATTCGGCCTAGTGAATGCAGGGGTGCTACTAAGCAGCGTGGGGGCCGGGACGTGGCTGGTCCTGCTGGGCCTGCTGATCGGGAAGCCGCTCGGCATAGTGTTGTTCTGCTTGATGGGGCGGGTGTTAAAGATAAATCTACCGGAGGGGATGCGCTGGGCTGATGTTGTTGTTGTAGGGTTTGCGGCCGGGGTTGGATTTACTGTATCGCTTTTTATAAGCGCGGTGGCGTTCCCGCCGGGTGAGACTTTGGACACGCTGAAGATGGGTGCGCTCTTAAGCTTTTTCGGGATGTTTCTAACTGTGGTAGCTGCCAAGCTTCTAAGGATTAAGCCGATTCGTGCGGAGCAGGATTTATAAACTGCGGGCAGCCTACCAAAAGCGAGAGCAACGAGCGCTCTCGCTAAGTGTTGGGATTGAAAGTCGGGGCGATTGGATTCGAACCAACGACCTCTCGGTCCCGAACCGAGTCCCCGCCTGTTTCACCCAGTTTCTTTAGATCCCCATTCGTTAAAAACACAAATAAAATCAATGATTTTTTATTGAACAGGTCTCCCTCTGTTTCATATAATCGCTCAGTGTTTTGAGTGAATGAGTGAATAATAAGAGTGAGTGCGGTGAAACACTCCCTCTTCGCTCGATTTACTACAGATGGGAGAAATTATGGGAAGACAGAGAACCGGCACGATTATATGGCGCAACGAAATTCCTTACGCTCGCGTTCAATGGGCGGATGAGACTGGTAAACGCAGGCAGAAAGAAAAGAAAGCGGACAACAAAAGCCATGCGCATCGGCTCATCAAAAACATGCTTAGAGAACTCGATGATTTTGGCACTCGTTCGCTTGACGCTGAGAGTATGAGTTTTGACGAGCTTGTGGATGCTTATCAAAAGCAGCATCTGCAACCGGCCAAATACGTAGATGGACGAAAAGTCTCGGGCCTTCGCTCGCTTCATACTCATAAGTATACAATCGTCATCCTCAAAGAGTATTTTGGTAAGCGTAAGCTCCGCTCTATCACCTACGGCGATCTTAGCCGCTTCCGTCTCGAACGAATTAATACGCCGACTAGACAATACCGCCCACGCTCAGTAACTACGGTCAATCGGGAGTTGGAAGTATTACGCAACATGTTCAACATAGCAATGAGGGAGGGGTGGGTCTTACGCAACCCATTCTCAGCAGGCCCTCCGCTAATCCAGAAATCACACGAAAAAATGAGGGAGCGAATACTTACAATTGAAGAGGAAGGACGGTTGCTTGATGCCTGCACGAGCAGGAGGACCCACCTTAAGCCTATCGTCGTCTGCGCATTAGATACTGGGATGCGGCGCGGCGAAATCATCACTCTCTGCTGGGGAGACATAGATTTAGATGAAAGACTGATTCACATTAAGGCCTACAACACGAAGACTGAGCAAGAGCGGACGCTAGCTATGACAGAAAGATTGTTTCAGGAAGTGGTGGCGTTGTACGAAGTATCATCTAGGCAGACAGATGAGCTGGTGTTCGGAGTTTCCAATAATGTGAAGAGGTCTTTCATCTCTGCCTGTGCCACGGCAGGTATAGAAGGTATAAGGTTTCACGACCTGCGACATACGTTCGCTACGCGGCTGATCGAGAGGGGGGTACCTGGGGAGATGGTATCGAAGCTGCTGGGTCACAACAGCATAAGTACGACCACTCGTTATGTGAATACTAACACGCTAACGGCTCGGAATGCCGCGAGAGCATTGCAGGCCGTAGAATATAGGGATGAGAATAATTAAATGGTGAAAAGCTAGAAATAGTAAGCTTTGCTCATGAGGCGCAAGGCTTATAGTGGTGATTTAACAGATACGGAGTGGATTCTGCTGAAACATTTATCTCTCTAGCTAAGGCTGGAGATTGCCCATAACCTACCGGCATCCATGAGATTCTCAACGCGATCTTTTACATACTGTGAGGTGGCTGCGCGTGGCGACTGCTGCCGCACGACTTCCCAAAGTGGCAGACCGTCTATGACTAATTCCGTTCCTGGCGAAAAGCCAGAGTTTGGGAACAGATCCATACTACCTTACAGGAGCGGGTGAGGGTGCAGGCCGGACGTGAAGCTTAGCCTTCAGCTTCAATCATCAACTCACAGCCCGTGAAAACGACAGAACGTGGCGGTGTACAGGGCTACGATGGCGGGAAGGGGATTTCTGGGTGTAAGCGCCAAGCCTAATGGCTACATTAGGCTTGGCGCTCAAGGCGAAGGTGCATGCAGCAGACATTTTAGATCGTGATGGGACATGCCTGTTGCTCGACCAAATCAAGCAGATGTTCACGAGGTCAATTCACCTGTCCGATATGGGTTATATTAGTGAGGTCATCGAGTGAGTCAAGGAGCAATTCAGTGGGGCAGTAGAGATCGTGCAGCGTTCAATCAAATGGGTACGATGTCCGATTGATGAAGAGCCATCACCTATGCCGCGCTTCACTGCGTTAAAGCCGAGATGGGTTGTTGAGCGCACGTTAGCATGGCTCAGGCGGTAACAAAGAATGAGAAAGGATTATTAGTATCTAACAGTGACAGGAGAAGCGATAATACGATTGATTCTCAAGCGATTTGCTCCAGCACCAGCCCAATTAAATGTAAACAGGGCTTTTCAGACATCCTCTAAATGGACGGATTGTCCTGTCTTCCACCAGCTATAAATTAACGGCTTATGTTCTGTCGTGTTCCCTAAGTGCTCTCTCCTTATGCTGCCTGCTTTTAAGGTTGCTGTCAAGACAGAGTACTGTGCGATGGGCAATTTGCCTAACACCTGCGCTCTCCGAAAGGGCATAAACCGTAGTCTATGCCTTACACTTCCTGGGTCACTTGAGCACCTGGGTTTGGATTAGCCATTCGGCTATCACTCCCTAATAGTAGCCGCGAAATGCTTCAGACGTTTAAGGACAAGACTTCATTGCTGAAGTTCATGCGGCCTCGCGGCGACACAGTTAGATTAATTGAATGTCAGCAAGTTCCACAGTTAGAAGCGCTTCTCGAACCATTCCCACCGTGACAGAGCATTATGACCTATATCACTGCGAAATATAGTTTCGCTGGAGACTGATTTTTTCAGAATTGAATAAGTCCGTCTTAGGACCGAGTCTAGTGAATTTCCAACACCCGAGAAACAAGATTCATTCCCTTTAGGTATGAGCATAGTATCGTGAGTGATTTCCTCCTCACAATCCATTTGCCTGTGAGATCCTCCTTTTGCAACAACACCAACTGCCCATAAATGCGGACGGAAAGAAATTATACTCTCAACACCTTGAGCAACATTTGACAATAACTCTGACACATCATTCAGCAAAAGGATTTCGCTCGACAGTTCAGGATCACCAAACCGCGCCGTAAACTCCAAGAAGACTGGCTTCTCTTTAGAAGGGTCTAACATAAAGCTAATATCAAGAGGACCACAGTAACCAATTGATTCCAATACATCAGGCAGCCGTCCCAACATATGGGTTGCTGATCCTACATCAATACCATTCCGGGCCACCGTCCCCATACCTGGAGTATTCGGTCCCCTGTCTCTATCATAGGCACGCTTGAACTCAAAGTTTACATTGAGAACTGTTACATGTCGGCCTTGGCACATAAGTGAAAGAGCGAATTCATGGCCTGGCACATATTCTTGAATAAGCAAATCTCCCGCGGGTAGAGATTCGAAAGCAGAGAGTAACTCGGCTGAGTTCTGGGCTATCACCGTTCCATGGCCTCCGGCTAAGCCATCGGCCTTAATAACCAACGGCCATTGGGGGAATCTTATATTTTGGTCACTTACTTTATAACGATTACAACTTCGTATGATCTGGCTGGCTGGCACTGCCAGGCCGCTTGCCTGCGCTATTGAGTAGCCATACTCTTTTGACGTTTCTATTCGGCATGCCTCACGACGTACACCAAACACTTGGAAGCCCTTCGGCCGCTCAATCAGCGCGTCGACAAGCCCGGCGTCAGACGATTCTACATGCAGGCAGACAACTAGATGAGGGGTTAAATGGTTTACAGTATCAACTATTTCGTCTACATGTCTAACTTGCTGCCACAACGGTTCATCGCTCCTAGTGCGGCGCAGGGGCCGAGATATCAAGCCAGGAATCGAGCATTCCACCAATCCTGGGATAGCTATTACTTCATGGCCTTCCGCAATGAGAACTCTCGAAAGCGCTACTGTCCTTAGGTCATTGCCAACGATTACAATTCTCATCTAGAGAACCCTTCAAGAAACTCCACTAGAGCAGTTCCAACAATCTTTTGAATAGACATTCTATTCTCGAAGCAGGACTCGGATGCTGGATGCCTGCCCTTAAGCAGCCATTTGAGATCCGTATATCTACTCAATTCAAGAAGTTCAAAGGCTGACTCTGTATGGCCACATTTGAGATCGTATAGTATTCGCTCAATGTCGAGATTCAGATCCCTAAACGCCTGTCTAATAGAAGAGCTCGCAATGACTGATGCACCAGCATTTTCCGCTTTGATTATGGCTGAGTAAACTAGGATGGCTCCTAGACAATCAGGATCTCTCGTGAGAATCTCCCATCTTCCTTCACTCACTGTTGGCTCCAATTCTAAGCAGTGGTAGAGATTATAAAAGTGGTAAGCAGTGGTCATAAGGAGGACATCATCTGTAACTTTTTGAAGATTGGCAACATCCGCCGTCAGGTCGCCCAACGCGTTAAAGATATGGCGAAGCGCCGGACGTCTTGCTTCTGGGATAGATAGGAGCACCGACCTAATAAACGCTGGTAGTTTCGGAAAGATTGGGAGCAATCCGGTAGTATGACCAATCTCATGTGCAAGAATCGATTCTATTATTGCTCGGATTCTTCGCACTTTATCATCGCTTATATTTTGCAGCCAGTTTCTTGTGTGGGAATCAGCTCTATTGGCTAGCCAAGGTATCATAGCATCGAGTCTATGCTCCCACGTTGTAATGAACTCCAGCGACATCTGGGCCGACCGTGTGATCCATTTGCCTGCGGGCGCTACCTTATTTAATAATAGCACCAAATGCCGGCCCGTAGCGTAAGGTCCAACGCCAGCATCTAACTCTACTGGCAGGTGTAGTGGCAGAGATGGAACGGTTTTATCCCATGATTTTCTCACAACGTCAAATTCTTGATAAAGAGGGCTAAAGACCAACACATTCATTTCTGTTGAATCCCAGGAGCGCAGAGGTGCTACGATACAAAGGCGTCCCACACGTGAAGACAGTGCCTCACCCAGAGCGTGGTGCGCTTCATGATACTTATCTATACTGCTGGCCGCCAAAGCTTTGGTCCAAACAGAAAGGACCTCTTCTGCTTGGCAACAAAGACCCAATGTCCGGCTTAGGTTATGTATCGCTTGAGCATTCATCGAGTTGTCGTATGGAGTCTTTATTCAGGTGCAGAGCTACTGTCGCACGACAGGAGTTTATGCTGGCCTTCACCTTATAGGTGCCACCCGGATATATTACTCTGTCGGGCAGCAAGGACTGCAGGTAGGCTTCTGTCACTGCGGCCATTGCGCCTGTTCCACAAGCATAGGTCTCCGCGTTGACACCTCTTTCGTATGTGCGGGCTGTTATTCTACCCATATACAAGCTGAACACAGTTAGGTTTACATTCAATAAGGTGGATACTTCAAGTCCGATCTCGGCAAGATTGATCTGCTGCGCATCTCGTACCCGGGCCACAAGATGCGGAGACCCTGCATTATGAATCCGAGATTCTGGCAAGCCCTTGACACTTATCAACTTCTCACCAACGAATACAGGGGCTACGAGCGTATATCCGTCATTCTCCACATGTATGTTTATGGTTATGTTGTTGAAGGGCGCAATGGTTAGTACAGCAGGTGCGGAGTAACCGAGAAAGGGTCCAGAAGCAAGCAAAGCATTCCCACAAACAGCTTCTAAGCTGCCGTCCGGATTAACAAAGCAGAAACGGATGCTCCCTTGGCCGCTTGAAAGAGAGCCCACACCATCTGTGATACGTCGTTGATTGCTCCAACATAAACGAGAGAGTTCGGCCGTTTTTTGTGTCTGGTCATCTCCAGCCTTGATCTTGCACAGGACAATTCGATTACCGCAGATGCTGTAACTTTCCTGGTGTAGCACAGCTTCCTTAAGAGTTGTTTCTTGATCGCTCATATTGCCTCCTCCTCGGCAAGGCAAGCCAATGGATAACTATTGAACAGATATAAACCAAATCGCTGATCATTATGAGAATGCCGGTCGGGAATCGGTACTTTCTCGACCACGCCATGCGATACCTGTAGGCCAAACCTCCAATTACTTCTGAAAGAACAGGCTGCCTCAGATAGATCATACGGCTGGCCTCGCTTAATCCGTAACGCCAGTACGATCTGAGGTGTCTAGAGAATCCAAGCGAAGCATGAACAAGCGTGGGTTTTGGGTCGGTGACTATATTCAGCATTATATGCTGTTGAATTTGACGGATTCGGTAGTCCAATTCCCCATCTGGTGTATAAGGCGCGAACGGAGTGAAAAGGTATCCCCCAATGTAGGGAAGGAGACGATCGAGCCGTAGCAATAATCCTGGTTCGTAAACAAACCCACGGTAGGTATACTGGAAATGCCTCGCTAATTGGGTTGCATAAGACGACCAATCAAGCGCTTCGAAGTCTACAGTCGGTCGGACAATGTCTGCAGATTTCGCGAGCAAATAAATGCGCTCAATCGCGCCTGGCTCAAAGGTACAGTCACAATCTATTAACAGGACCTTTCTGTGAATACAATGACTGAGCCCTGCCAGTGTTGTGGCAGCTGGGTTTCCTTTAGGGCTTAGCGCGTAAGGTATTCTTCTGGCCTCCAATTCCTTCTGAAACTCCTCGTTCGGGGTCATCGTAACAACCACTTGACAAGGTACGTCTATGCTGTCGAGGCATCTTAATAACCTCGGATCATCCGAGC
This sequence comes from uncultured Clostridia bacterium, assembly GCA_964615905.1. Taxonomy (GTDB): domain Bacteria; phylum Acidobacteriota; class Blastocatellia; order UBA7656; family UBA7656; genus DATLMR01. The sequence continues at coordinate 669,430 of CAZTUB010000002.1, read as the reverse complement.
AGCGCACTAGGATTGATATTTCCATAAAATCAGGGTTTAGCCGAGAGCAATAATAAGGTCCTTCACCACGTTTTCGATTGACTGATTTCCATCGAGCACATGCCAAGCGTAACTATCGACTGGGAGATATAAGCGTTTTACATCTTCATCTCTCAGTCGCTCTGCTGTGGACTCACGGTAACGATTACGACGTAAGCAGACGTCTAACGCTGCCTCTACTCTGAATACTTTTGTGCCAGGATGAGTGAGCACGAACTGTTGTATGGTACCGCATTCATAGAAGAGTCCATCGACGAGTATGAATTCGGCAAAAGCCCTAGATTCACGCACTACGCCTTCAGTTAAACTGAGCCAAACTGGAAATGGCCATTGTTCCCGCACGTTGCCCACGATCATCCACCGCAGGTTATCTACCTCGACGTGCACTGCTACACAGGCATACCTCTCGTGAATGGTTTCGCAAACTTTGTGAGACAAGGCAGTTTTGCCAACTCCAGGCGGTCCCGTTATAACAGCCATCTTGGTGTTGATCATATTCTTACTCGTCAAAGACCGCTCCCTTTCCTCTTCAAAATGGCATCTGGATCCTATCTTCCGGAGGGGGCAGGGGGATCTCGGCCACCGCGTCTAGGTTCGCCCATACTTTGCGGAATGCTTCTATATATAAATCCATAAGCTGTAACCCATTCGGCGGAAAATGAGAAGCAGTAAAGATACTGTCACGCGCCGTATCTAAGCTGACCGGGTAATCCTCTGTGCGATAAGTCATATCCTTTCTTGTTTTGGATGCGCACCAGGGAAAGTTTCCGCCTTCAGCGTTGAGCGACCGGAAGATGGCGTAAGACGGCAAGGGCTTTCGTTCCCAAATCCACCAATTCGCCCCCTCAGCAGTTAATGCTAGAACGATTCGCTCCCTCAATTCCTCTGCCGACAGCGCGTACCCGAGAGACTGATTGTCAATCCGTAGGCGAATCATTTGAAAAATATGATCCCGATCCTCTGGCGTTGGTGGGAACGACAGACCCGGTAGATCCTTCACACTCTTGAGAAAATGAAGCGCATTTTTGATCCTGCTCTCTCGCTCATCGTCGAACGATTCGAGTCGCGCCAGTGTAAACGCGGCCATCAGTTCATTGGTACGATAATTAAAACCGAGGCTGTCTGCATCTCGTATCCTTTCTTCACCATTCCGCCATTCTGTGCCAAATACCCTCATTCTTGCGGCGCGATTGAAAACTTGTTCGTCGTTGGTCGTTAGAAGTCCGCCCTCAGGCCCTGCTAATACTTTCGTGGCGTTCATGGAGAAGGCTCCGGCGTCAGAAAGGCTTCCAACAGATGCCCCCATATATCTCGCGCCTGCCGACTGTGCGCAATCTTCAATTATATGCAGCCCATAAGTTCGACTGATCGTTCTTATAGCATCCATGTCGGCTGGAAGCCCATGCAGGTGTGCTACGACGATAGCTTTGGTTTGTTCTGTAATGACAGACTCTATGAGGGCGGAATTGATATTTCCTGTATCCGATTCTATGTCAACGAAAATTGGTATTGCACCAGCCATAAGAGGAGCGCTGGCCGTTGCTATGAAGGAGTAGGCGGGGACAACAACCTCATCGCCTGGCTTTATGCCGCACCCCACCAGAGCGCAATGGAGCGCGGCTGTACCGGAGTTCAAAGCTGCACAATAACGCACGCCGATCCTATCGGCCCATCTTCTTTCTAGTTCTCGCGTCATTGGAGCCCAAGGCCCCCAGAGAATCTCGCTGTCGAGGGCTGCAGCTATACGCTCTCGTTCACGTCGGCGCACAGGCGGATAATTCCTATGTAATGATTTGTCAGTTATCACAGGTGTCCCTCCTAAAAGGGCTAACATCTCCATCCTCCTAATGTCCAATCATGGGTCCTGTTGCCTGCCTCAAGTAATAGAAAGGTAGCCAAACACCATTAAACTGTCTGAAGAAGCGCTCTATGGCAAGAATGTGCGAGCCTTCCAGATCGACTTCTGACAACTCAAGTTCCTGACGGGTATATCGCAAAGCTGTCCATAGTGCCAGCGAAGATCCACCACGGTGCGCATTTAAGTGATCATAACCTCCTAGCAAATAATAGGCGCGATTCCAATCCCATACGATACCCACGCCAGCTACAGGATTTCCCTCAGCATCTTGTGTAATGAAGCATTGTGCCATTGCGCGTGTGGCGAGTTCTTTGATGCAGGTCATTGCTTTATCCCGGTTAAACCATACTGTCCTGCCCTGTCTTTCAAAGGACTTGTCGACAAGACTTAGCAAATCTGTCGGGTCTTGTTTAAGTTCCACCAGTAGCCCTTCTCGTTCGGCCGCCTTAATATTGCGTTTGAGTGTTGGCGAAAAGTTAGCGTGCGTCTTCCCTAGGTTCCTAACATCCACTGTGGTTGTATAAAGCAACTTCGCTTCGAAGCCTTCGCAAATGAATTGACGCATACCCATAAACCAGGGAGATACGAAAAATTTAGCATCCGGCACTTCATAGCGGATTAGCCGTGCAAGCTCTGCTGTGATTTTTTGACGTCTCTCCGAATCAGCTGTAACATCAGAAGAATTGGCAATGACGGGGCCAAGGTACGGAGCCAAACCTCCAAGTGCGCCTCTGCCCTCCTCGTCAATTTGCACGATTGCCCCAGCTACAAGGCAGTCTCCCTCGAAGAGGCCAATTTTCAAAAAGCGTTGACCAGATACCTCCTGCCAGGTGGAGGTATGAAATATCGTTCCTTCTTGAGATGACTTGATAAGATCATCCCATTGCTTATTGTCTGTAATTACCTTTGATCTCATTTCCATCCTATCCTAGCCGTTAGTGCCGAATATGGATGTCTCAATGTCGTGATGTATTATTTTTATGTTTGCCCCCAGGAATTGAAGATTGCTCAAGAGCCTCTCCGTGACGATGCCGGCATACTCTGTATCTATATTCCCGTTTTTAAAGACACCCGGCCTGAGTACGTTACCCTCGAAGAATCCTGTAGCGATTGAGAATATGAATGTCCCGCCTTCTTTCAAGATGCGCTTGAATTCTGCAAAAAGTTTTGTCATATGGACTGTCGAGCAGTTTACGACCCTCAGTGCAATGTAACCATCAACGGATTTATCCCGTTGCGGTAGCGATTCAGCGATTGCCTGATGAAATTCATGATGTGGGTAACATGCTTTAGCTATGGCTAGAGCCTTCCTGCATGGGTCAACACCAATCACCCTGCATCTACTGAATGTCTCGACATCCATTCCATCGTTCACTCCGACAACTAGGACCATCTTACCATCTTCATCGATAGACAATTCTTCACAGATGCTCAGGTACGCCGAGGTCCAATTTGTTCGTATCCTCTCTTCCCTATGCATAGCAAAGTAGGCGTCCGTGCCATATTTCTGCTCACATGCCAGAGAGATTGCTTCAAGCCGAGACATGTCTTGTGCGCGGGAGAATTGCTCCGCTAATGCAAAAGAACTCGATCCATACCAAGATGCAGGGACTGTCATTGCTTTCCTCTCCCAGTTACAGATTCCAGGCTCAAACGTATTTTCTCCAAAAGAAGATAGGCCTTTCTTGTATTCCCAAGCAGCGCCGCCCTCCCCGTCCCAGAACCTGTTGTAATAGCTTGGAGGAGGGTACTATATAAAGGCGCAGCAGATAGCGGCGTGTTTGAGTATTTATAGGTTTGCGACTTATTTTGTGTATACGTCCTAATCTCTCCATCCTTATCACTTCCACGAACTGTTAGAGTCCCCGCAGATCCGCAAATACGTAGTCTTTCTAGCGGGTGCATATCGACAGCGGATATCAACAGTCTGGCACAGAAAGATCCCCAATCAAGGATTGCAATCAGTAAGTCATCACAGTCATCCGTCCAGACTGAGGCCTTACTGATCGCAATCACTCGTTTAGGCAGCTCCCATTGTGTAAATCTTAATAATTGGTCCAAGATATGGGGCCCCCAATCATTTAGACCACCCCCACCATATTTCTTTTCGGATCGCCATGAAGGGCGGAATTCGGAAACAGCATATTGATTGGATGGCCCCCAGGAACTGATAGACATATCTATTCTAATTAGTTTTCCCAGTTCGCCCCCTTCGACTAGGCTCAATGCCTTGAGGTGGTCCCTGTCGTATGCCCTGTTGTGAAAAGCCATCAGGACGGAGTTCTTACGCGCTGCAAGCTTTATTAATGAGTTGACTTCTCTAATGCAAAGGGCTAGAGGCTTATCTACCAGCACGTGTGCGCCCGCGTTCAATGCCGCCTTAGTTTGCTCATAATGAAAGCAGCTTGGAGAGGTAACTATCACTAGGTCTAACCCTAGTTCGTATATACTTGCACTCAGATCTTCCGGATTGAACACATACTTAAAGCCAAATTCTTTTGCCATCTCCCCCCGTTTTGCTGTTGGGTCATACACGGCTATCGGCTCAAATCGGGCATTGTCTTCCATGAGGGGAAGGTGGAAATGTGTTGCCGATGCGCCGAATCCGCAAATTCCCACCCTGACTTTTGAAGATTGCTTCATTTCAGTTGTCTTCTCATTTGACCGAAAAACTCCAGACCTAGCGCGAAGCCTACCAAGTTTTCACAGAAGCCCTAGTTGATCACACATTCATCCAAACACAATAAGCGCCGTATGGGTTGGCCTATCACACCTGGCGATTTTCCCTAATACGAAAACCAGCGCTTCGCCCGAGCCAATCATTATCCTTTTAAACATGGTCAGTGTTCTTCAACACTACTTGGTCGCTTTCACAATACAGGTTAACTTCATTAGTGCGTTTGTGTCCTCAACGCGAGTGTGAGCCGGTTGCCAATGGCAACCGGCTCACAAGGCTGCCAACGAGGTCTCACCATCACCTTATAGTTCTTGGATCGATCTGGTCAACAAAGTTTTGGTTCATAAACTGAATCTCAGACCACCGATACTCGTGCCATGATTGGTCGCCAAACTGATTTGCGTTCAGCAGGTATTTCTGGCCCCAACGGAATACATAGGTGTCCGGGTATTGAGTGCCACGGAACGCAGAATCACGCCTCGGCCACGCGAGCTGGCTGCTGATTGAGTACCAACTCCGCTGGTATGCGGGCAGTACTCGGATTGGTATCTGCCCATTTGTCGTATCGTATGTTCCGTACCCTTGGGGTGGGGTTATATTGAGAGACAGCCCCCACGAACGCCAAACATCTAGCGTGACGGGATAAAGGACTCCGTTGTTGCTAGTATAGATTGTCGGGCCATCATCAAAGCGGATCAAATCACAGTTGTCAGATGGCGCTATTAAGCGGAATTTCTGTTTTTGAGCTATTGCTGGTGTTATGCCTTGCGAAAGGGCGTTAACGATCTGTTGCTCAGTTGCAGATCCGCTGACCTTTACATTTCGGTAAGCGGTCATATGCAGGTGCGTCCCGCAACCTGGGCAGCCGCTTTCACCGATGTACCCAGCTTTAGTCCCGGCGCCTAGCCAAGAGCCGGAGGGCGTATTTTGGACTATCGATGAAAAGCTGTCAAGGTGAGCGAGGCGCACTACGATTCCGCTTCCTGGATCCCATATTAAAACGGTATAACCATAATTAGTAGAGGTCGTAGTTGGGGGCCGGTAAGCAGACCATACTCTACCGGTTATCGGAAGATATACCGCTTTCCCTAGATCACCAGTTCCAGCTATATTCAGGTCAAGTGAGTAATAATCTTGATTAAAATGCCCCTGAGAGTTCCACCCTTTGGAGATGTGGTAGTCTCCATTTGAGAGCGGCGACCATATCGAGATCATGTCCTCACCCGAATTAACATATATGTTGATGCCGCTTGGGCAGTTGGTTTGCGCATAGGTTGACATTTGCAGCGACAATATCACTGCCACCGCGAGGGAAAGCAACAGAAAAGCCTTTAATGTCTTCACTTCAATTCCTCCCATATCAAATAACCTGTCGAGTGAGGGAAAGCGCGGTGCCTTCCCGTAAAGTAGCCGCCCTAAAGAGTCAATTGATCGCCGCCAGAGTTGCGGGTAGTCATCGAGGGATCGGCGGACCCTTCCATGTTGACTTCTGCTTCACACTCAGTGAAACTTTCTGTGCAAAGAAGCAAACCGGAACCTCCGGAGTTAACTCTCTTTGGCCGGTGACTGTCTATCGGACGCATCGACTAAACATCCCTAATCTATAAGGGTGCGAAAGGAGGGAGGCATATTACCCGGGTGGTGAAAAATTATTCTTGAGTATCCGAGGCTTAAAGCTTCATCGAAATTCATCTCGTGCGTTAGTGATGAGCTTACGGGCCTTTCGTCCATCATAATCAGATCTATCAGTCGCGCGGCACCCCTTGCTGATCTCAATTCTGAAGTGCCTTAAGAGGAGGATCCATGACATTCCAAATGAAGCCTCAATGGTTGCGCGTCATCGTAATTGCAACTTGTTTCACTTCATTGAGCTGGTCACAAGTCCAGCCAAGCCCTGCCAGCGATCCTTCGCAGCAATCCGAAGAAAACGACCTGCGGGCTGTTATAGAAAAATTCTTTGCCGCTTACAGGAAGAAGGATATTGCTGAGATACTGGTGTTATGGAGCCAAGAGTCACAGGGCTCAGATTCGGACAAGAAAGCGATTCAGCAGCAGTTCACAACTGAGGATCTGACCATAGGCATTCCAACCATATCGCGTCTCAGGGTGAACGGTGACAGAGCCCTCTTGCGCGTCACATTCGAGATGACCGTCGTTAACCCGCAAACCAAACATCAGCGTGAGGAGCGATTGGTGCGCGATATCGATTTGATCAAAGAAAAAGGAAAGTGGAGAATACAGAGATATAGGCCGGCAGCGGAGGATCTGGCAGAATCACTCGTGAAATCGAAGTCAGAGGTAGAATGGAATGCAATACTTGCTGAAAATAAGGATGCAGTAACAACAGAGTTAGTAAATGCACTCATTACATGGGGCACGAGGCTCATCAACCAACAAGATCTTCCACGAGCTGCTTTTGTCCACAGCCACACGCAAAGCCTGTCAGAGGGCATCGGTGACAGTCGCAGTACCATCCGGATAATGCGTAACACAGGAATCATTTACAGTTTGCAAGGCCACCACGCAACGGCGTTGGAATATTTCCAACAAAGCTTGAGACTCAGCGAGACGATCGCGGACAAGGATGGCATGACCCGCGCGCTCAATAACTCTGGCATCGCTTACGGAAATATGGGTGATTATTTGCAAGCACTTGACTGCTTCCAGCAAAGCTTGGCAATAAGCGAGCCTTTAGGCGACAAAGTGAACATCGCCCTAGCTTTGGGAAACATCGGAAATGTATATCAAGAGCAAGGATATTACCAACAGGCACTAGAATACCACCAGAAGAGTCTGACCATAAGCACAGGTCTGCATGATAAGGCAGGAATTGCCCGCACTTTAGGTAATATCGGAAATATCTATTTCAGTCAGGGGAACTTTGCACAAGCATTGGAGTACTATCAGAAGAGCCTGCCAATTAAACGGGAAATAGGTGATAAATCCGGCGTAGCTGATATCCTAGCAAATGTTGGGAGTCTCTATTACGAGCAAAACAACTACGCTCAAGCAATAGAGTATTACCAGAAGGCCCGAGAAGGATTGATAGATGAAGTTAGAATTGCCCACCTCCTAAGCAACATCGGTGTTGTTTACGGCACCCAGGGTGACTATACAAAGGCACTGGAAAATCACCTGAATAGTCTAAAGATAAGCGAAACTTTGAACAACAAAAATGGAATTGCGCAGGCGTCAGACAACATCGGATTGGTCTACGCTTCTCAGGGTCACCATGCGCAGGCGATCGAGTATTACCATAAAAGCTTAGCAACTAGGCGACTTCTGAATGATCGCCGGGGAGTCGCGAGAACGATATACAACATTGGGCGTGTTCAAGAGGCGCAAGGTGATCACCAACAGGCGCTTAAGTCGGTAGATTCTGCCGCCGCCTTGGCCCGCGAAACCGGCAGCCTCAGCACGCTCTGGCAAGCGCGATTCACCGCCGGAATATATTACCTTGCCCTTCGCCAGACCGATCAAGCGCGTCAGGCTTTCATCGAGGCAATCGACATAATCGAAAATCTTCGCGCTCAGGTTGCGGGCGGTGAGCAGGAGCAGCAACGCTTTTTCGAATCAAAGGTTTCTCCCTACCACGCCATGATCGATTTGCTTGTTGCTCAGAATGACTTGGCTGGAGCGCTATCATACGCTGAGCGGGCTAAGGCGCGTGTCCTCTTAGACGTGCTCCGCAGCGGCCGCATCAACATTATCAAAGCGATGACAGACTCGGAACGGGAGCAAGAGCACAAATTGAACAGTCAGGTTGCCTCCCTCAATACTCAGGTTTACCGCGAAAACCTCCGCCTGCAAGCTGACCCAGCTCACTTGAATGAATTGAAAGCTCGTCTACAGAAAGCCCGCCTAGACCTTGAAGCCTTCGAGAATAATATCTATGGCGCTCACCCAGAGCTTAGAGCGCAACGCGGTGAGGTGGAACCGCTAAAGCTTGAGGAAACCAGTGTATTGCTACCTGATGCTAGGACCGTGCTCCTTGAATTTGTGGTGACTGAGAAGAAGACCTATCTCTTTGTATTGACAAAGCATTATGAAGGTAAGCAGGCCCTAGTGAGGATCAAAGTACATTCCCTACAGATCAGCCAGAAAGACTTGACTGACCGCACAGATGATTTCCGTCGATTACTTGCCAATGCAGATAATCGCTTTTCGAAAATGGCACGCGAACTTTATGGATTGCTACTTGAGCCAGCGGCAGAGCAGTTGCGCGGAAAGGATCGGCTCGTTATTGTACCCGATGGGCCACTTTGGGAGTTGCCTTTCCAGGCATTGCAGCCTTCGCAGGATAGCTACCTCATCGAAAAGCAATCCTTCTTCTGCACCCCATCACTCACGGTTTTACGCGAGATGATTAAGGACCGCAGTAAGAAGTCGAAACCTATTTCCACTCTCCTGGCTCTGGGGAATCCAGCGCTCGCTGATGAAACCGTCAAGCGAGTCAAGTCGGTGCTAATGGACCAGAGCCTCGACCCTCTTCCCGAAGCTGAGCAACAGGTCAAAACCCTGGGGATAATGTATAGCCCTAACAGCAAGGTCTACGTTGGTGCGGAAGCCCGTGAGGAGCGGTTCAAGTCAGAAGCCGGTGACTATCAGATACTGCACCTAGCAACCCACGCAATTCTAAATGATCGAAGTCCAATGTATTCACAAATACTGCTGGCGCAGACCGATGAGCGAAGTCAAGAGGATGGCCTTCTTGAGGCCTGGGAGCTGATGAAGTTAGATTTGAAGGCTAATCTAATGGTACTTTCGGCATGTGAAACGGCCCGCGGCCGAGTAGGCAGGGGAGAAGGGATGATAGGGTTGATGTGGTCATCGTTCGTGGCAGGAGTACCTACGATGGTGGTGAGCCAGTGGAAGGTACGATCAGACAGTAGCGCAGCGTTGATGGTCGAGTTTCACCGGCGGCTTAAAATCCGCTCCTCCGGACCATCTGTGCGCAACTCCGTACCAGAGATCCTGCGCGAGGCGGCATTGAAAATCAAGGGCAACAGCAAGTATCGGCACCCGTTTCACTGGGCTGGCTTTATCGTTGTTGGCGATGGATATTGACGGCGGGCAATCAAACTGAGGTAGTAAATGCACAATTGACGTCAGCGTATTTTGGCTCGAACATCGCTCAATAGCTTTTTAGCAATCGGGGACCTCGGGTTAGCACTAACCAGCGCCTCAAACTCATGTTCAGCCTCTTGTAGCAACCCGGCTTGAGCATAGAGTATTCCCAGGACTAAATGCCTACCAGTGTAGACTCTTTTTGCCCTTGCCAATTCAACTACTATTGCTTGTTCCAGCACTTTGAATCTTGCTTCGACCTGATTCGAAGCAGGGGCTTTTACTTCCCCGTTTTGTGTTCGCGCAATGACTTGCCAATTATAAATGCGACCACGCTTAAGCGGATTGTTCATAGTCCATCTTGTGACCTTCAGCTCCGGACTGGTGCCGACTTCTTTGTAATTAGCCTCCGGGTCGGTGATTGTAACCTGATAGCTGATCGTTCCGGCGAGCGACTTCCAGTGAAACGTTGGGCGGTTGGTGATGACAATCTTGCCGATAGGACTGAGTAACCGAAAATCAGATCCGGTCAGGCTTCCCATGAGCGGGCTCGATGAATTACTCAACTTTCCCAGCGTCTTCGGCGTTGGGACTCTCTGCGTCCTCAATGTGGTTTTGACATGCTGCTGCTCGTCTGGTGAGAGTGCTTCTAACCCTGTAAAATTACCTAGTGTATCTAGCGTGATTTGTATGTTGCCATCGTTAATGGCAACCAAGATAGGCGCCGGGGCCGGCGGGTGTTGTTCGGGCAGAGGAATTGGGGTCGGCTGTGAAATAGATGATGAAGTCTCCTGAGTGTCTCTATGTTTATAAACATACACTGCAGCCGCTGTAACCAGAAACACTGACAATGCCACTGTGAAGCCATACACCCAGATACGCTCCTGACGAGAAAACGGTCCTAACCATGACCTAACCATTGTCCGTACCGAAGACAGCGAAATATGAGTAAGGGCTGCTACCGGAGAAGCGCCTTGCCTATTAGTCCCTTGTCGGACCGAATCACTTAACCCTCGCGCCTGTGTAAGACAGTGCTCGCAGAATTCGAGGTGGCTCTCAGCAAGTTCACGGTCTACTTCATCAAGTTGGCCTTTAGCATAACCAACCAGCTGCTCGTATGGCAGATGCTCGGGGGTGGTCTGGCTTGTAGCCTGCAGGCTCGCCCGTAACGCCTCGAGCGCAGTTCGGCCGGACTTCACTTCGCGCAGCCGCTCGCGGCACGCCGCGCAGCTTGCGACATGGTCATCTAGTACCAGCAGTTCCGAAGCTTCTAACCGCTGGCGGCGGTAACGATCGAGAATTTGTTTCGAAAGATGATCCGACACCTGTTTCCCCGCTATGACCGAATGTTTTTGACACTAGAAGCTATACAAAAATAGTTGTGCTAAATTTACCCTGGATACGACGCAAAGAATTAACTGACTAATAATAGTTGCGCATGACGGACGCAAACTCTGCCGGTATAAATCAAGGTAAAATGTTGCGCCTCTATTTTCTTAACGGCAAAACTTCCGGCGGAGTTTGGTGCGCTATGAATATAAAGATGATAGTCACCTTGGATCTTTCATCTTGGTTATATCCTAATTTTACTCAGAGCATATATTTGAAATGGCTTCTAATAAATGTTAAGCCCAGGCGATTTTAAGACACTCGGCGGTTGTCCATCAAATATGATCTAGTATATACAGACAAAGATCGTATATTGCTCCTTGAACATATTAAAGTACAGTGAGAGTCACATACCCCAATCCGGATCACTGAATATTATGATGCGAGTTAGCATCTGATATTACCTATCCTGATAATAAATTCAAACTGCACCGTCCAGATGAATCAAGCGCCGAGAGAGGCGGTCACCTGCCGCTTTGCGCAGGTTTATAACCTTCTGCCGCTGTGTACCAAGCATCCTAGCAATAGTTGCATCCGTAAGCGGCAAGTGCTGCCATAGCAAAGCAAATCTTTCATCATAGCTGGTAAGTGCTTCGGCATAGTGGCGGGTCTCATCGCTCAACTGCAACTCCGGCCATACAAGCGAAAACTGTTCCTCTGTTAATTCCAACACAGAGCCAATACGCCTGATGGTAGCCACTCCATAAGTCAAAAACAACTCCACTTGACCATTCGCTGCTGTGAAGTTCAACAAATATGCGATTCGCTGCAGGCGTGGCATCTGCTCAATCTCTATCCATAACCGACTCAAGAACTCGCTCCATTGTGCCACCTCGTCCGGAAGCGGGCCGATGTCTGGTAGTATTGAGTTCAAGCTTAAAGATTCACTTTCATAGGCTCCGGCAACCGGAGCGGGGTCTTGGAGCCGCTTCAAATCGCAAATGATCCTAACTAGTTCGTCGAATCTGACAGGATGGCCGACCCAATTGAAAATCTCTGCCAACAGTTGAGCGTTGTCTAAACTTTGAACATCCTGTCCCAGCACTACTTCTTCGAATATTTGCGGGCAATTGAGCAGTCTGATCAGCCGATCGCTACGTGTGAAGCTTGACTGCTGATGACGCCACGCCGCCAGGCCACAGAATTTCTCCTTATTCTCATTCACCCACATAGCAAACTGCTTTTTGTTCTTAAGTACATAGCGTAGCGAATCTATTAGACTGCGACGTTGCGGGTTCTCTTCGCGCAATTGCCCCTTGACAACATGAGAAGCTATCGTTTTGACATAATGAAGATAATTACTGATCGCTTTGCCATCAGGATACGACTTGAATTCCCTCAGTTGATTGATCACTAACCTAATAGTTTCCTGGAAGGCATCTTCAGAATCTCGGCTCCGCTTGGTAATCCCTCTAATTATTGGCGCGATATGTGCAATTAGCCGATCTAAATGAAGTTCCGCTTCTTCTTCATTAGTCGCCTGCAAAAAAGGGAGCAGGAGTGTGTCTATTTGGTGGTTTGAATCTTGCCCATTCATAGCCAATTGGCACCGATATTTATTTTCTTTGAACTTATTCGTGATTAGAATTGTTTTGAACTTTCAGAAAGAAAAGCTATGTTTGTGGTGCGTATCGCCCGCTATGTATCTAGACAGAGGCGAACAGCCACTTTCAAATTCTCGGTCAAGTGATTTCTCTATGATTTTTGGCTGACTTGACCTCCTGAAAGTTCATAACAGACTCTAGATTACTTAGAGAACAAATGAGATACTAACCTTACTCAATCTGTTTGAAATACTACAATACTATCAATTGCTAATCCATGCGCCAGAGCTTTATCGGAAAGATAATAAGAACATCTAACAAAGCTCCTGCCGGCGACCTAATAAAATAACTTTATGAGGGGCTTCTATCCTGCCCCTCATAAAGTTAAATTAGCCGATCAATCTACTGTATAAGCATCTACTCATGTTTCTGGTCTATTTTCGACTATACCTCTTTAACCTCTCCTCACAACTTCCTCTGCCGTTCCAATCTCATTTAAAGCATCGAGAAGCCAAAGGTGTGTCTGCTGGGCGAATGTATCCGCTGATTGGCCCAACAGATTGCCTATATCGATAATCGCCTGCGTGACGATGCCATAGACCATCGAACGCGTATGCTCATCTGCGAGCTGATCGCTCACGGCATCGGCGAATCTCCCATACCTGTTTCGACTGAACGTGTGACTGTTCAACCTCTTCTGCATTGAGTTCCGGATGGCAAAGAATTTTGCTCCTCACTTTATAAGCTCGGCTTTAGAGCACATCATACGGATAGGACGCGCATCAATCTCAGTTCTTCAATTTAGATTAAGAATTCGATATTCTCGCGTCGCTGCCATCTTAAACCAGATGGAGGCGGATGTATTGATAAAGTCATTCCAAAGCAAAGACGCTGGCCTTGGTATTACGTTTTTCGCTTCATCTGTTTCTGTAGATCTACTTGTCGTCCTCCATTACCTGCTATGTGCACTTGGTAAGTTTTTTGCACAATAATAGACTGCGAGTATAACCGCAGATCACGTAACTATTGCAAGGTCCTTCCAATTAACAATAGCCTATAGCGGTACTGCTTGAGTGTGGGTTGTGCTACAAGCCCCGCTCAGGGCTTAAATCAATTCGGAGTTCATCCATGAGGGAAAGAATCTTTGATTCTGGTATTCGACTAAGCAGGTAGTCAAGTAAGTCCTCTTGTCTGTTTTGCCCGAATACCATTCGGTAAACTGCTAATGCTGCACGAAGCTCTATTATAAGATCAAGCTCGCGGCTCATTGGCAAAGCTGGAACATGTCGTTCAATCTTAGCCCCGCCTTCTACAGGCAATATCCAAAAAGGCACGAGATCAGAAATATTCTCCCCTCTGATTTGCTTTCCGAAATCGAATAGAGCCTCCCAGGGATCAGTATTTTGTAAGCTAAGCACTGAAGAGCCGAAAAGTAGAGCTAGATTCTTCCGTACGGCGTGTCCCTTATACCTATGCACTCTGCCCTCTCGCTGCTCAAGATCTACTGGGTTACAGGGCAGGTTCCAATGGACGACGGCATGACAATAAGGATGAAAGTCTAATCCTTCTTGTCCAACTGAAGTGGTTACTAGAACAAACGGCCAGAAAGGCGAGTTGAAAGCTCCTCGGACCTGATCTTTGCGTGTCACATCCCTGCTCTCATCTAATTTTTCCTCACCGAAGCGTAGAGCGAAGCGTCCTCGCATACCGCGACTCTTACTTATGGTGATGCCGGTTTGATCTGGATCAATCGTTATATCGTCTACCCCTATGTTTGAAGTCCGAAGAGTAATGGCAAGATGCATCGCGCGCGAGATTTGTTCGAATATCTCCACTGGAGAGTGATCTAATAGGCCTAAAGATTCGCGCAGTACGTGGGCATATTCGTCGAGCACAGACTGCAGCCCGCCAGCAACGGAGTATTCCAATATTCTGCGCCAGTAAGGCTCTTCGGCATTAATGCCCCTGATCATCGCGATCACTTCCGGTAAGTTGAAAAGGTAAAGGAAGGAATGTGCGAGCCGCGCCGCATTATGGCGTAGCTCAAGCGATGATGGGGCATTTGTGGCTCCACCCACTCTTGATAAGGCTCTCAACGCAGCAGCACCAGGCCCGGCAAGCGCAATCTGCGCAAGCACTAAAGTGAGATCAGAGGGGGGACGTCCGAGTTGAACGCATCCCAGGACAAATTCGCGCGCATGGTCAACGTGAGATGACCAATGTGATTCTTCTGTATCATCGTGTACTTGATTGTCTCCGGCCCAAATGTCAGCCAGGTTCGGGTATTGAAACCATTCGAGGGTAGTCTGTCTATTGAATTTCAGGTCGAGCAGTATTGGAGCTGCCCAGTACCAGGATTCATCTTCGCTTCCTGTTTGCTGCCATTCTATGCCACACCGATCCAATAGCTCTTCAATGCGCTTCTGCGTATGAATAAGGGCTTGTTCTATGCTCATCAGCTCAACGTCCTCATCCTTTTCAAAAATGAATGCCAGGGGATCGCATTCGCGCGCCAACGTTAGGCTTGGATAAAGAAGCCCGATAAGCGGCATTCCGGTCAGCCTTCCATCTGTGCGGGCGAAGCGTAAGAGTGGGCGCCGTCGCTTTCGTGATTCGGGAGTGTTCTTAGATGAGGGCTCAAATGACCTGATCATCTGCCGTTCGGCTTCATAGCTCATCATCACCGCGACTGCTTTTGGTACAACTCGCCAGGATGAAAAAACGAGCCGCTTTGTAAGTCCTGCCAAGCTTTCGCTCGAAAAGGGCCAGCCCTGTTTGTAATAAGGTAGTGCAGGGGGTATCCACAGTAACCGCCAGGCTCCTTTTGTCAGTGTGTCAGCCGTAATGCTGCGCAAGCGAGCATTGGCCGAATCAATTCTTTTGTAGGCTTCTATATCGCTCCAGGAAAGCAGCGCCCCCTCGTCTTGTGCAACAACGTCTGCAAGCTGGCGTGCGCGGTCAGGGACATCGAGAGCAGCTTTAAAGGCTCTCTTTAACTGATAGTCATCCATGAAGTTCAGAAGATAAGGAGCGGATTTCCAGTATTCGATTATGTCACTTTGCTCAAGAATGTTAGCCACTTTCTGGATAGTGGTATAAGAGATGAGGTCCTGCGGCTCAAGCTTCATGCCACTGCTTACCACCTGCACAAGCATGCCGCTGCGGTCCTCTGAAACTGCGAGTCTTTCCGTACGCACGATTACCCGGCGCAACTGGATTTCAAGCTCCTTTTTGATCTCGCGCAGCCGCTCGATGCCTTCAGTAAATCGAAGCAGTTCCCGCCTGTAGTCATTAAGAAGATGCTCGAAATTGCTTGATTGCTGTGCGTCCTTTTGTAGGAACTTTACCGTGCTGAGAAAATCCTTATAGTGATCCTCATCCGCTTCCTCATGCAATGTATACATTTTGTATGGTGTCGCTGAAAGCAGAATAACTCTGGCTTGAGAATGCTCATCGGAATAAGCAAAAAGCTCTCGCGCTAACGTGCTTGCCGGGTCGTCTTCGTCCAGCAGATGCTTAAACCTCTGAAATTCATCCAAAATAATCAGGTCTGGTTGCAGGGCCGCCAAGCAGGTTTCCGCCAGCAATCCTCGCAACTCTCCGATGAATTGATTTCTGCTTCCCCTATCTTCACGCGGCCTATTCTTTCTCTTTCTCGAATAAGCAAACCGGTCACAAAGCTCATTGAAGCGCGTGCGAATATCAAGTTGCCCGTCTCGTTGAGCAGCAGCAATGTGTCTATCCAGTTTCTCTACGAAACTTTGCGCGAGTGCTTTATCAATCTTCTCTTTATAAGGGAACAGATCTACAAGGCGGCGGAAACTATCCGTATCTTTATCCCCCTGAAATACATTGAGTGCCCCTTTACTCCGTAAGCCCCAGGCCTTTTTTAGTAACCAGTAAAGCAACGCACGCTCTTCGCCGATTCCGAGATTCGATTTCAAATCAAACGAAGTTCCGGGAGTGAATGAGATGAAATTCAGCCTGTTATTATCCAGCTCATGCATGCGCACAGGCAGCATGGTTATGCGCGAAGCGAGCGTGAAATCTTTTTGGCCGGTGACATTAAGCCGGTTGATATTCTGGCGGGCAATATCAATGTTCGAACATATGTAGACAATATCGACTCTTTTTACCTTTCCCCACAGGTGATCGATCACGCGGGCTATGAGGCCTCGCGCCACAAGCGTCTTGCCTAGCCCAACTTCGTCTGCGACAAGAAACCGCCTGCTTGAATTCCCATCAAGATAAAGCCGTTTGAATACATATTCGACCGTATCGCGCTGGAAATCTTTCAGGCCACGAAGAACAATCTCAGGGTCTGGTCGGGTGTCTTGATCTCTCACCGTTTCTGCCTTTCTCTGGCGGCCCATATCGGTTCCCAAATTGAATCGAACCCATTTGGAAGCAGGCTGCGTCCTTCTTCAGACTTGCGAAAGTCTTCAACGACCCGCGCAATGTGATCGAGCTTTGCAGGGTTTCGATCTAGGGCGCGCACAAGAGATTCAAATAGAGGAAAGCCGGAACTATGCGCTTCCGTTGAGCCTGCTTTACCAGAGACTCGGGTTTGTGAGCCAAGCAGAATATTGCGCACATCAGCGCCACCTTCTGCCAGCAGGAAGATCAAGAAGCGAACGAATTGATCCTTACTTTGCAAAAGACCGTGCATCAGTCGCTCGCATCTATTCGCCGGAGCATCAATTAACGGAATATTGAGAACGAAACGTAGCAACTGGCTCCTGTTGTGCCTGGTCGCGGTAAGCTCGAACGCGAAGAATGATGTAAGGGCTTCAAATGACATCTGCCTAAACTTGGTAGAGCGATTAGCCCCCTTGTCAACTTGCAGACTCATCGATTCATGTAAAGTGATTGGCCAGCACCATGCCTCGATCTCTGATAAGGTGACAGGCTGCAGGTCTTGATTCATCCCTAGCTCAAGATCAAATGTGCCTCCTTCCTCATTCGAAATGACGTAAGCTGCGAAACCCGCTTTAGCCAGTCTTCTTTGTGCGTCTTCAAGTGAGTGGCGAAGCTCTTCAAGCAGCGAATCGGGTTTCAAAAGCTCTGGTGAAGTGAACTCTTGAAGCAGACCGCCGAAGCTAGTCACACCATAGGCAGAGGTGAGGAAGGAATTGATGCCACACTGGCTCTTCTTACCGGCCAGCTCGACCATGAACTCCACATTCCTGTTAAATGCGGCGTTAGTGGCGTTGGCCGACCCTGTCCAGACGCTTGCATACCATCCTCGGTCCGCAACGTAAAACTTGGCGTGAAGCCCCGATAGCTGTGCTCCTATATTTATCCCACTCGCCATGGCTTTGTCGTCATCTGGTTCTTTGTCGTTTAAATCTTCCTCCACAGGCTCAGCTTCGGAGGCGAGATAGCACTTACGATCAAATCTCTCAAGACATTCGGCGTCGAGTGAAGCAAGCTCTTCAGGGCGAGATACGAGTATGCTCGTTGCGGCCAGACCGCTCAGTCGAACAAGGATGCCTTTACTTATGAAAGGAGATACGATCAGCAGCCGGTCCATTCTATACTTGAAAGGCCATTCTCGATAGCCTCTGATTCCGAGAGGATGGAAGGTATAGCTATCAAACCCATCTGGCATTTCAAACGCGGCCCGTCGCAACTCATCTTGTATCAGATTAATCTGAGCGCTGGCCTTTTCTGGAAGCGGGCGTAGCGAGAGTAGAGGCAACTCTTTGATGAAATCCGCCAGCGGACGATTAGCGCCAATATTCTTCTTCCGATCAAGCACGTCTCCTTCAAGCGAAAGCACCGTATCCCAGGAGCGATCAAAAGTCATGTTACGGCTCAGGCAAAGAAGCCGATAACGCACAGGCTCGTGTTCTTTGGATGAGGTAAAACGCAGAATCCATAGCTTCGGATGAAACACCCCACGCTCGTCGGTTGCCGCAACTTCGAAGATGGAATTCTCAAGTTGTGCGAAAAGAGGATGGCTGCGGCGTGGCGGGGCAATTCCTCCAGCCTGGCAAAAGATGCTCAAGCGATCAGCATAACGCCGCACTGCTTCTAGCAGCGCCATCGGATCGTAAACAGGTCTGCCTTCACGGTCTTCCCAATCGAATAGTGTAAAGGCCAGAGGTGTAGTCAGCGCAGCCAGTAGATCGAGCGAATAAGTCGTAGCCACAGCACAATCAAATTGATATCCTGGCGGAGGCCTGAGAGATTCCAATAAATGATGGCGATTAGCCGGTTCAAGCATGTCGTTACCGTTTTGAAAGACCATTTAGTATATCAATGATAGTTGTCTGTGCTACAGGCCAGCGATAATTGAGCCTTGCTGCTCCAGCGGCGCCATTCCAGAGTTCGAGGGCGCGCTTACTTTCCAGGCGGGCGAGCGTACCCTTAAGCTGACTCTCGCGACGGCGAATCAAGTCACGTGCTCCAGAGCTTCTGACAAAGTTCTCGGAGTTGGATGTAAGAGCAAGATTGAGCCAGCTATCTACGAACATGCGGGTAGGCTGCGGGATCTTAGCTTCTCCTGATGCAACTATTTGCCAGAAACGCTGACGGTCCCATTCTGAAAGCCAGTGGCGGCTATCTTGAATACTATCTGTCCAGTCTTGAATCTCATCCTGGTAACGTGCGATCAAATCTCCATAATTTGCCTGCTCGGCAAGCATCAGGTTGTAAAGCAGCGCCGCGCCATAAATCACATCTGAAAAGTTGCGCGCATGTTCTAGTTGCTCGCGAATATGACCTGGGAATTCAGGGAACTGATAATGTTGCCAGGGAAAACCAACGCGGTCAGCCACATGGCCCTTATCAACAAGAAACGCGAGCAGCGTTTTTGGCGCTCGCGTCATTATGCGCTCGCGCAGATAATCGGCCTCGACCCTAGTAAGCTTAAATGAGGCTTTCTTTGGAAAATCACTGGGCGCAGGGGGAATACCAACATGCCAGTTTCGCGGGATTCGCTCTTCACTCCTCTCCTCAGTCCTTTTATCCCCTGTTCGAGCAGCGGATGAGTAATAATCATCTAATGACCGGTGATATTGGTCTTGCGAGCCAGGAAACAGTCGTATGCCCCAAATTTCAAGACCTTGCCAGTAGACATTACTCGGTAATCTCTTTAAAGCTTTTCGCGCCACGATGCCTATTGTACCTTCGCCGTCTTCCGATGCCGCAAGCACATCAATGAGAGCGACTTCTCGCCTTCGCGCAGCCTCTGCCATTTCGCTCGCAGAAGTCTTACGCTTTTCGAGATCGAGATATATCCAGGGTATGAAAAGAAAGTAGCGCGCGCGGCGTTGAATAGTGCTGGTTCCAGGGAAAAGCAGGTCAGCGAAGGCGTCCCTGACGGTTCCGATCCCAAGCTCATCTCTTGTATCCTGTTCTTTGAACAGCTCTACAAGGTCAAGCATTTTACGTTTTTCATGCTCTGAGTAATCGAGCCAGGAGAAAAAGGATGACACTAATCGGTTTCCCTCCTCACCGTGCTATAGGTTCTGTTCGATGCTAACAAACATCTTTTGTTGGAGCTTCACGAGTTATCTTTACAGGCCCTACGGCATCTGCTGTTAACTCAGACACCTGGGCGGGTAGATTTATATCCGCAAGATTAACATCATTGAAGGAAAGCCCGTATGCTACCGCAAACCGGTGGAATGCTTCGCCGGGCAAGCCATTCAGGTTAAAATCTTGCGGCACTGGCAACACTCCGGAAGCCAGGTTCCTAGCCAGACCACCAAAGGCCGACTTAGATGCATTAGTGTAAATTGGAACTTTAGATCCGCCGCCTCCGATAAGTAGTTGAAGATTTTGCCAGGGCTTTGCATGTTGCTCTTTGGTAAATGCGTCTTTGAGCAGCTGCTGTAGTCCCATTTTTACCTTGTCCTCTATCCAGTCGTTTGCATTCTTAAGAAACTTGCCAGCTTCTTCCGGCAGAAGGAACTGCGCGCTTCCTACGGATGCTCTGCTCTCTTTAATACTTCTAAACCAGCCCGTTGCTCTTTCAGCAAGTTGGCGGGATGCAATTGATTCCAGATGAGCTGCGCCAAACTTTAAGACGGTGGCAGCATAGAAGGAAAGCTGCGGCCCTTCATCTGCGCTATACAGCCTGAAAATACTGGCGTCTAGCGTTCCCGCTCCTACATCTATGAATGCATATATTCCGTCACGGGCAGACCTGGAGAGGTACATAGAGGCGATTTCGGCAGCAATTTCCGGGTAAACAAAGCAATCCATCTTGCGTTTAGCAGCAAGCACCCTGGCATCCTCATAGCAGCCGAGCAGATCATATAGCTCTCGCGGCCCTGGCTCTTCGCTGAAGATCGGCTCCATCAGCTCTCCCGCCTTTAGCACTCTTTCAAACGCATCAAGTACGCTCTTCTCGCTCATATGCTCGACTGGGGCAGCCATATTTATAGTCCATCGAATGGGGACATCTATCCCCCTCAATCTAAAATCATGCTCAATCACGTTTTTCGAAACGGAGATGACCTTTCCCAAATGAAGTGCACATACCGCTTCGATAGCCGCATCATTTGCAAAAACATCCTCATACCTAGACTTTGCGAGCAGCGGACGCCAGTGTGAGAGCGAGCAGCGCTCTAAATTACAATTGCTCCTCTCAGAACTGACACAGGCAAGGCACATTTTGAAGTTCGAGAATTTTTCGGCTCCTGGACTCGCCTTCATGAAACCTTCCGCATCCGTACCCGCCGCGAGATAGGAGCCGTCGAATGCAACCACTGTCGGCAGCAGGTAGTCTTCCAGGATGGTTGTCCGTCCTCCAAAACAGAGTGGATGGGCGCGATCACTATCGACGTCTCTCCAGACAACTTTTGTTGAGCTGGTTCCAAGATCAATGCCCAATATAAGGCAATTTGCCAGTCAACGCGCAAAACCTCGCAGGCCTTTTACACCCGGCAATTGATCATCCGTCGCGGCTCGACGAAGTCCGTAAAGCCGTCGAGGAGATGTTGAACGATCCCTTTGTGCCACTTAGCGATAAAGAGGGGAATCTCTGCTTCCTCAGCGAGAAGCTGCGAGACATAGACCGCGAGCGTGGCGAGATTCCGCCGCGCACCATTGATGTGCGCCGCATCTTTAACGACGCTTTGCGGGAAACCTTTGACCCGCTGCCGAGAACGAGCATGCATGGTACGCATACCGTGACTGCGGGGCTGAAGATTCAATCAGGCAGCAGTCTGACCGGTCTGGCGGGCGAGCAGAACACGGTTCAAACCATAGTCGAATTTGTTGACCCGACCAACTATGAGATGGCCAGAACTCGTATTCTTGACGAATCACGCCAACGGAATGGGCAAAATATGATTTATTTGCTTGGGCGTTCTAGTTCTGAAGCTGACGACCTGGCCACGGACATCTACCGCTGCCAGCGAATTGCCGAGATGCACCGCACCGACCCGGATCAGGAAATCAAAGAATACTGTGCCAGCCAGCTGGATCGCGCTACGAAGCTGTCCTCGCAGCTACAGCAAAAGCTAAAACAATCGCTGACTCAAGGATCATTCGTCTTCAGAGGCCAGGCTACTGCCGTTACTACTCTAGATCAGGACATGCTTGAAGCCTTGAAGAAGATTCTTGCAGATGTTGCGGTGCAGGTTTTTGACCGTTATGTAGAGGCCCCTGTGAGGGTGGAGACATCACTTGCGGAGAAGTTCCTTCGCACTGGTAACCCTTCGGCCATAACCACTGCGCTTGACCCGTTGGGATTGGTGCAAGTATCAAGTGGCCGCCCAAACATCAAGACTGACCACAAAGCAATTGTCAGCATCCGCGATTACATTGACCGCAACGGCACCGTTGAGGGGAAGCGACTGCTCGATCACTTCAGCAACGACCCCTTCGGCTGGTCGCCCGATACGGTTCGCTACATTCTTGCGGCGATGCTCGTAGCCGGTGAGATTAAGCTGAAAGTGTCGGGGCGTGAAGTCACGGCAGCGGGACAACAGGCATTAGATGCTCTAAAGACAAATAAGAGTTTCGGCGCCGTGGGCATTGCGTTGCGTGACGAGCGACCTTCCAATGAAACGCTTGGCAGGGCAGCCGAGCGCCTCACGAATTTGATCGGCGACACGATCATCCCTCTTGAGCAAGAGATCAGCAAGGCAACCGTCAAATACTTCCCAGGATTTCAGAGGGAATATGGGCCGCTTTCCGAGAAACTCGCGGCGTTACAGCTTGCCGGCGTGGAGCGCGTTCGCACGCTCAATCAGGAGATTGCCGACATCATGTTTACTGACGCATCGGATGCGCCTCAACGTCTGGGCGGCGAGGAATCGGCTCTCTATGACAATCTCATATGGGCAGGCGAAGTAAAGCGCACACTTACGAACGGACTTGACGGCACGCTTGGCGAGATTCAAACACACCGCCGTGAGATCGGTTCACTGCCCGACACAGGAATTCCCGGCGAGCTGCGGCGCGAGCTGGCGGAAGAGTTGGAATTGCTAAATCAACGCCTACAGAAAGACGACTTCTACCAACACGCGGCCGATTTGAATTCACTCCTGACGAAGATCAAAGCGCGGGTCCGTGATGCGGTTGGCGAACTCAAAGAGCAGCAGAAGCTTCGCTTGAAAGAAGGAGCGGAAGATTTGCAGCGATTGCCGGATTGGGAAGAGCTCACTCAGGAAGAGCAAGGGAATGTTCTGAGCGATCTGGATGGTCTCGCCATTTACGTGGCGCATGACCTCGCGGGACTCAAGCAGCTTCTCGCCAGGGATTACGACATCAACACCAGCTTAAGCGCAATTAAAGGTACGATTCAGCGCAAAGGACAGGAGCGCCGTCTCCAGCGGCTCCAGGAGGAACGCGATCAGTCGGGAGAAAAAGGGCCGGCCCGGCTGAAGAGATCAATTCCAATCCCGGCGAGCATTACCACAGCCGCCCAGCTTGACGAGTTGATTCGTCAATTGCAGGAGATCAAAGCGCAGTTGGCGCTATACGCCGAGGTCGAAGTAAGCATCACGGTCCAGGAATAAGGATTATGGCATTCGATCAAGCAACCAGGAATCGTCTACAACGCTTTGTGAGCGACGCGCGCAAAGTGCTCACAGAAGAATTCACTCGGCAACTGCAAAACGAATATGGACTCGATCCGATTTCTGGGAACGTGTCGCCGATAGACAGCTTGAGCCGCCTGGACGATAGCCGCCGCGAGACGGCGCGTATTCTGAGAGATACGCTGGCGCATTATCTGGCTACAAGCCCGTCAGGCGGCGCTCGCGAAGCGCTCGACCGCATTGTGCGCGAACAGGCGTTTACGGTGCTCAATCGTCTGGCAGCAATTCGCATGGCCGAAGCGCGCGACCTGCTCATAGAATCCCTTGCTAGTGGCTACAAATCAAAAGGCTTTCAACTTTACGCGCGGCTCGCCGCTGCAGGGCTCGGCGAAACCGGTGATGCGTATCGAAGCTACTTGTTCAGCCTGTTTGATGAGCTTGGGCTTGATCTCAAAGTCTTGTTCGACCGTTTTTCTCATTTCGGGAGATTGTTTCCACGCGAAGCCGCGCTGCTTGAACTGCTTGGGTTGATCAACGATGCTGAGATTGCGCCGCTGTGGGCCGAAGACGAAACCATCGGCTGGATTTATCAATACTTCAACTCGAAAGAAGAGCGGAAAAAGATGCGCGACGAGTCGGCGGCTCCGCGCAACAGCCGCGAGCTTGCCGTCCGCAATCAATTCTTCACGCCGCGCTACGTCGTTGAGTTCCTGACCGACAACACGCTTGGCCGCATCTGGTATGAGATGGCCCGCGGCGAGACGCAGCTTGTGGACCAGTGCCGTTACCTGGTGCGCAGGCCAAGCGAGATTTTCTTAGGTGATCCCATACAGGCTTATAGCGCGATCTTCGGTACCTCTGAGGAAAAGCAAGAATCTCTTCCTCAGGTGATTGAGACTGCCTACCGTGGAGAGTTATCTGCGTTACCCGACGATGGACCGATGTCGCGGTGGATTTCCCTTGCTATCCCGCCGGATCAATTTCCAAAGATCATGAATGAGGCATATCACTCCCAGAGTGATAATCGCCTCACCCGCTTGATTCACGATGTAATCAGCGGCCATCCCAATGAGGATGATGAGAGTCTTCTGATGATGTGGGCGGCCCTATGCGACTTTACTTTAAACGATGGAGGCGGAGCTTACTCCATAGAACCCTGGAAGAAGTTGTGGGCGAAATTTGTTGAAGTAGCCCAGCGACCTGCACCTGAAAATCTCTCGCAAGAGGAACTGCTTAAGCAGCCGGTTTACATTCCTTATCGCCCGATGAAGGACCCGCGAGAGATTCGTATACTCGATCCGGCCTGTGGCTCAATGCACTTTGGTCTTTATGCCTTTGATCTGCTTGAAAAGATTTATGAAGAGGCTTGGAACATTGAATATAAGAAGGGCGCAGATGTTTTCAGCCGCTCCTCTGAGATGAAGCCTTTGCACGAGAGTTATTCGGATAAGCAAGCATTCTTGCGCGATGTGCCGCGCTTGATTGTTGAGCATAACATTCACGGTATAGACATTGATCCGCGCGCCGTGCAGATAGCCGGGCTGAGTCTGTGGCTCAGGGCGCAACGAGCGTGGCAGCAACAGGGTGTTAAGCCGAAGCAGCGCCCACAGATTCGCCGCTCGAACGTCGTCCGCGCAGAGCCGATGCCGGGCGAAGAATCGTTATTGAATGAGTTCATTGAGAAGCATTTTTCGGCGACAGCTGAAGACCACTTGCTCGGACAACTTGTACGACGCGTCTTTGAAGAGATGAAGTTGGCTGGCGAAGCGGGCTCGCTGTTGAAGATCGAAGAAGAGATTGCCGCTGCCGTCAACGAAGCGAAGCAGAAATGGATCGAGCGCCCGAAGGGCGAACAGGCCAACTTGTTTCCGGAATTGGCAAAGCCTGAGCAACAGCGATTTGGCTTCGAAATCAGCGGCATCACGGACGAGAAGTTCTGGCAAGAAGCGGAAGGACGCATCTACGTTGCGCTGAAAGCCTATGCGGAAGAGGTTGAGGAGGGCGGCTATCAGCGTCGCCTGTTTGCCGAAGACGCCGCGCAGGGCTTTGCACTTATAGACATCTGCCGCAAACGTTATGATGTAGTGCTAATGAATCCGCCGTTTGGCAGTCCTTCTGAAGCCTTTGCCGAAGCGAAAGAACTTTACTCTAACTCAGGCCGAGATATTTATGCGATGTTTGTGGAACGCATGCATCTCCTACGAAGCGAAGGCGGGTTAATCGGAGCGATTCTCCCTAGAACTGGACTGTTCATTGGGACAATGGTAGACCTTCGGAACGAGTACTATATCAAGCGAACTCCATTGAGCTTGCTGGTAGATCTTGGTAAAGATGTTCTTGATGGCGCGACTATTCGCACCGCTTGTTACGTGTTTAAGCAGAAAGGCGATGACCAATTGGTCTGTATCAGAATTGGCAACATTAATGATCGTGAGCTAAAGCTTCGCATGCTTTTGGATAAGTGTAGAATCGGCGCGCAGGACGAAGATATATTCGTCAGGCCGCTGGATTACTTCTCCATCTTACCATCGTCTGCCATCGCCTATTGGATTCCAGAATCTTTAGCTCAACGGCTCTCAACGCTAGGGAAATTGAACTCTATAGCGGATATCAGACAAGGAATAGCGACAGGCAATAATTTTCGCTTCCTTCGCCTCCTTTGCGAGCTTCGGGCCAGGCACAGCGGGTTCTCATTCTATTCAAAGGGCGGGGAGCCAGTATCGTTTATATCGGACGAGTCGCTGTATGTCCGATCTGCTCATGCATGTCATGAGATGAAAGCGAATGCCGCGCAAGAGTATGGTTCAGCCTCAAGAACGATTAAAAACGAAGATACGTTCGGACTTCCAGGAATCACATATTCGCAGGTCAATGACGCCAGCTTGAAGTTCCGCATTCATCCTCCTGATTCTATCTATGATATGAAAGGCCCTGTGCTTTTTCCGCGTGATAGGATTAGTACCATGGCATTGTTGGGATTCCTGAATTCATCGGCCGTAGAAGACTTCATGCGGATGATGACAGATGGGCGACAATGGCACGTTTCGGCTCTAAAGCTGGTGCCGATCCCTAGGCTAGATGACCAATGGGTGAAGGACATGTCTAGCTTGACAGCCGCTGCTACTCGTATTCGTCAAATCGACTCCTCTTATGACGAAACTGGGCCTTTCTTTCATTTTGGTCGTGAATTGCAGAAGCAGGTGGGAGATGTCACTGCTTTGGGTCAGGTGGAGGATAGGATTGATGAAGCAGTCTGGACGGCTTATGGTGCAAGTGAAGCCGAGGTTTTGTTATTCAGACGGCAACGATATCTTTTCTTAGAGCGCAATTTCTCACGACCACAAGAAGGAACAGCTTCGGACCTCTTGGTGAGCCTGGCGCTTGGCATGGTGTTTGGCCGTTGGGACATTCGTTTCGCCACTGGTGAAAAGATTGCGCCGGAGTTGCCCGATCCGTTTGCGCCGCTGCCGGTCTGTCCGCCGGGGATGTTGCAGAACGATCAAGGGCTTCCAGTCGAACCAAAGGACGTGCCAGACACCTACTCGCTGCGCATTTCGTGGCCTGGCATTCTCGTTGACGATCAAGGTCACCCGGAAGACATCGAAAGCCGCCTGCAAGAAGCTATGCACGTCATCTGGAAAGATCGCGCTAATGCTATTGAACAGGAAGCCTGTGAAATTCTCGGCGTCCGCATGCTCCGCGAATTCTTCCGCAAGCCGGCCGCCTTTTTCGCAGACCACCTCAAACGCTACTCGAAGAGCCGCCGCCAAGCTCCAATCTACTGGCCGCTATCAACCGCGTCAGGCGCTTATACACTCTGGCTCTATTACCATCGCCTGAACGATCAGACGCTCTACTCATGCGTCAACGATTTCGTCGGGCCGAAGCTGCGCGATACGAGCGAAACGCTCAACAAACTTCGCACGAGCGCCAACCGCTCGCGCGCCGAAGAGAAAGAGTTTGAGCGGTTGCAGGACCTTGAGCTTGAGCTACAAGAACTGCGCGACGAGTTGTTGCGTTTGGCGAAGCTGCCCTGGCGTCCAAACCTTAATGATGGCGTGCAGATTACCGCCGCTCCGCTGTGGAAATTGTTCCGCCTACCAAAATGGCAGAAAACATTGAAAGAGACCTGGGTTGCGCTCGAAAAAGGTGACTACGATTGGGCGCATCTAGCGATGCCTATCTGGCCTGAGCGCGTCGTCCCGAAATGCGCGAAGGACCGCAGCCTAGCTATCGCTCACGGACTCGAAGATTTATTCTGGGTCGAAGACGGCGACCGCTGGCGCGTATTAAACGCTCCCGACTCTGAGATTGCCGAACAGAAGCGGCGACAGCGTTCTGATGCCAGAGACCGGGTTAAGACGCTACTCGCGGCATTAGCCGAAGGGGACGCCGCCGCGATCAACGCCGATGAAGTTCTACGCCACCTCGCGGAAGGCGATTGGGACGATCATGAAGCCGCGCTCCTCTTGTACCCGCAGCGCGTCGCCGAAAAGTGTTTTGCAGACCCGACGCTGGCCAGGCGATTGGATCTACAATTGCCGAAACAGCGCACCAAAGCCGCCCGCGAACGCTTCGTGAAAAGTATCACTGCCAAGGGCTGTGCCGATCTGGCGCATCAACTAGAATCCGCGCTCGTCCCACGCTCTGAACCATTCGCCAAATTCTGGGCAGAGATAGCTGCGGGTAATCACGATGAGCTGGCAATCGCCTTGTCGCTTTGGCCTGATCGTGTAATTGATAAGAGTGCGTTGGACGTAACGCTTGCAGAACACCACCAAGTTCGCCCCTTCTTTTGGGTCCAGCATTCTTCCGAGGCGTGGCGCAGACGCGAAGACCCGAAGATTGAAGTAACAAACGAAATCGCGCGCCAACGAAGCGCTTCGATAGGAAAGTCGGCTTGACGGCCTATGAGCCACACAGTTGCATTAACGGATAGATTATATGCAGATTGCTGATTTTATCAGAGAGCGCATCATTAGCCCGCGTCTACAGCATGGATGTTTGGTTGTGTATGACCCGGAGCGCCGCTATCGTGAGCTATGCCTGGCGATAGCCAGTGATAAGGTAAAGGTGGTTGATGCTACGGAGAGCAGCCTCGAAAGCCGGGCCGCAGCGATTGGCGCTTTGCGAGAACTAGGAGATGCAAATGCCTCAATCAAAGCCCTGCTGGTTTATGTGCCAGCCAAAAGGCCCGACACCGATGAGCAGAAAGAGATAGACCCGTTCGCGGTGTATGCGGAATGCGGGGCCGTCTTTCCTGAAAATGATGGAGACGAGTACCAGAATCTTTGCCTGCGCGCTAAACCGGACCATGCCGCAGAGATTCGGCGCGTCTTCGAAGAGAACACTTCCCCGCCATTCGCCGTCATTGATGCGATAGGCGGCGGCCTGCGCTGGCCACAGTTGCGGGCGTCGCTCAATGTCGAATCAGCGCAGGACATTCTGGCTGCGCTGCTCGCTCCATCAACCGATCAGTCCACAGCATTGAAAAACCAGGAAGGCTGGATCAAGGAAGCGCGTGAGTTCTTGCGCGCGACTCTTGGCATGGAGGTCAAGACTCGGGCAAAGAGCTTGGGGGCGCTGGCATATGAATTGTGGCGCTTTCTGCTGTTCAGCGAATTTGTTTTTGATCTGCCAGTGCCGCTGCCCGCTGCCCTCGCCGGTGTTCCGCGTGCATCTAAAGAGGCCGCACTTCTAGTTAATGACCTGTGCGAGCGATTTCGGAATGACCTCCGCACAAGAGCGACCTACATTCAAAAGGCCGAGGCCGTTGAATCGGAGCTTAATCTTTCAGAAGTATGTGGCGGCATTGAGGACCTCGGGAAGAGAGACACCTTTCAATTTGAGGAACGCACCTTCTTGCACCGCGCCATCAAGGGTCTGCTCAAGGATGATGCGAATCTGACTCGTCAGGTTTTGAGCAAGCATGGGAATTCGGTATGGCGCGGCAAGGGGGAAAGCCAGGGGCAATGGGGATTGGTGCAGGCGGCGTTGAATCTCGTTGAAGCATGTGACGATTTCGAGCGCCAATTGCCGGACCACTCCCGCACACAGGCAAGCTTGCTCGATTTCTATGTCACTAGCCTGCGCGAGGCTGATCGTTTGCAGCGTGAATTCGAGCAGGCAGTTGGTGACTTTCTGGACCCGCATGGATTACTGCATGATGTTGTTGAGCATGCTAGAGCCCGATATCGGAGGTTAGTTGAAAAGGTTCAGGGGATTTTCATCAAGCATCTTGAGAGCGCCGGCTGGCCTCCCGCCGAGCGGCTCGCGAATGCTGACGTTTACGACCAGTTTGTCGCCGAAAGTGTTAGGGAGCGCGGTAGGAAGATCGCCTATTTGATGATAGATGCTCTACGCTATGAACTCGGGGTTGAGCTTGAGAAACTGATCTCTGAAGATGGTCAGGTAGAATTACACACGGCTTATGCTC
Source organism: uncultured Clostridia bacterium (assembly GCA_964615905.1). Taxonomy (GTDB): domain Bacteria; phylum Acidobacteriota; class Blastocatellia; order UBA7656; family UBA7656; genus DATLMR01. The sequence continues at coordinate 639,420 of CAZTUB010000002.1, read as the reverse complement.
AACTACCGACAATAACTCCCGTCGGTATGGCGAGTCTTTTGCCAGGAGCGAAGACCGAGCTGTCTATTGAGAATGTATCCGGCTCACTGGTGCCGAAGCTCGCAGACATGCTCGTTACCAATGTCAGTCAACGCATGGATGTTTTCCGCAAACGTCTCGGTGATCGCTTTGAGGAGATGTCGCTAAGTGATTTTGTGCGAAGGAAAATCAAACTTGCTCCTACGGTTGATCTACTCGTATTGCGCAGCACAGAGATCGATAGCCAGCTCGAAAATAACCCGGAAACGACACTGAGTTTAATTCCAGGCACCCTCAAACTGATCCGCGTCGCACTGCACAAGCTGCGCGAGATGGCCTTCTCCGAGGCAGTAATCGCTACCGATCATGGCTTTTTTCTCAATGCTCAGGCTGAGGCTGGCGACGTGTGCGTAAAGCCACAGGGCAACTGGCCGGTCAAGGCTCACGACCGCATCATGCTTGGCGATGGTGTGGCCGATAGCCATAACTTTGCCGTTGCTGCCGAGAAACTTGGGATTCGCGGCTCCTTTGCTCAATGCGCTGGGCCGAGGAGCATGGCTCCCTATCGGGCTGGGCATCTTTATTTTCACGGTGGCGCTTCTCTGGCAGAAGCCGTTGTTCCCGTCCTGGTTGTACGATTGGAATCGGGCGCGCAGGCAGAAAAACGACAATTCAAAGTAGAGCTATCTTACAAGGGCGGTGCGAAGAAGGTAACAACTCGCCTGCCCGTTATTGAAGTGGCTTTATTCACAGACGACCTGTTCTCACAAGGAAGTGAGATAGAGATTTTGCTCGAAGCGCAGGACGAAAAAAGCAATGTTGTGGGTGAGCCCAGGCCGGGCGGAGATGTGAATGCAGCCACCCAGACAATCATGCTGACTCCTGGATCACGAAAGCAAATCGTCATTCGGATGGAGTTGGATTTCGAAGGAAAGTTTACAGTAAAGGCGCTTAATCCGACGACACTTGCCGCCTATGGCAACCTTAATTTAGAAACGGACTATACGGTATAAACCATGGACGCTTTAGACCAAAAGCTTAACAGCGTGTTTGACGGCAAAGTTGTACGCAAAGATTTACTCCACCGTATCAAGAAAGGGACTAATGTTCCGACTTTCGTGCTGGAGTTTCTCTTGGCCAAGTACTGCGCCAGCAACAACCCTACGGAGATTGATGCGGGGATGGATGCTGTGCTCGCAACGTTGCAAGACAACTATGTGCGCCCGGATGAAGCAAACGCCGCCCAATCGAGAGTCGCTACTAAAGGTAAACATCGTTTCATAGATAAGGTACATGTCAGGTATGTTGAGAAAGAGAAACGGCACTGGGCAGCGCTTGAAAACTTCAACTCTCAACGAATCGCTATCAATCATAAATTCTATAAAGACAATGATCGCCTACTTGAAGGTGGAATATGGGCAGAGGTTACCATCACGCATAACGATGTTGATGAAGATGATTACGCCTTCTACGTCGAGGAACTCAGGCCAATTCAGTTAAGCCGGTTCGATTTTAACCAGTATTCGGAAGGCCGTAGCGCATTCACGCGAGACGAGTGGATAGATGCCATCTTGCGTTCGGTTGGTCTGGAGCCCTCTAAATTATCTAGGCGGGTCAAGTTTCACTTCGTCGTCCGACTGGCTCCTCTTGTCGAGCCAAACTTCAATTTTATTGAATTGGGACCGAGAAGCACTGGGAAATCATACTTCTTCAGCGAATTCTCTCCCTACTCGACTCTTGTGAGTGGAGGCCAGGCTACAAAGGCGACCTTATTTTATAACAACGCTAGAGGTAAAGTTGGACTGGTCGGCTTTTGGGACACCGTCGCTTTCGACGAAGTGGCTGGTATCAAGGTGAAAGACCCTGACACCATCCAAATTATGAAGGACTTCATGGCTAATGGTCGCTTCTCTCGGGGAGTCGAGGTGATCGCTGATGCCAGTTTGGCGTTCGTCGGAAATATTGATCTTTCTATAGAACAGATTGTCAATTCAGCCGAGTATGATTTGTTTCAACCCTTACCGCGAGAGTTTGACTTGGCGGTCATGGACCGCTTCGCTTGCTATCTGCCTGGGTGGGAGATGCCTAAGAATAGCAGTGAACTTCTAACGGGAGACTTTGGCTTTATTACGGATTATCTGGCGGAGGCATTTCACTATCTATTCCAGCACACCAACCGCTATGAGGAGGTAAACAAACGAATTCAACTTGGCAAAGCGGTCGAAGGGCGAGACGAGAAAGGGATTAAGAAGACCGTCTGCTCATTGCTGAAGATTCTTCATCCTGGATCGGCTCCCACCGACGAAGAATTCGAGGAGTATGTGGCTTATGCCGTAGAATGTCGTCGTCGTGTCAAGGAGCAGATGAACAAGCGAAAGCCGGATGTCGAGTTCGCAAAGATCAATTTGTCCTACATTAGACCCAGTGGTGAGGAGGTAGTAGTTTATTGTCCAGAATCAAAGAATGCTCCGGCCACACAAAATCCGTCGCGCAGGTCTTTAGGCGATGGTGCTTATATAACTGAGGAAGTATACGAGAACCAGCCGGCTATATCGTCTCCCGGTTCTTCAATAGCGAGTGTTATTGAAGAATCAGTACAGGCTACTGCGAGCACTCCCGAACACCGGCTGCCTGAGTTGGAAGAGCAGCACTTTACTATTCGATACGGAGATACTGGCCACACTTACGAGACGATTATCGGACCATACCTGCGCGGAGCAAAAGAGGCTACCATTGAGGACCCATACATACGGGCGCCGCACCAAGTCCAGAATCTCGTTCGATTCTGTGAGACTCTTGTTAAGCCAGGGAGTTTGAAGCGCATCAACCTCATTACGAGCTATGATGACGACACTTCACTAGCCGATATGCAAGAGAAACTGTCTTGGCTAAAACAGAGCTTACTCGATCTGGATGTTTTTCTAGATATTCAACTCAGCGCCAACATACATGATCGAGAAATTCGCCTCGATAATGGCTGGGTGATAAAGATCGGCCGTGGCCTCGATTTTTACCAGAAGCCGGACAATTGGTATTCAATCGGAGTATCTGACCTTAGTCTGCGGAAATGCCTGGAAACCAAAGTTGACATTTTCAAGATACAAATCCCTTGAGGTTTCTTACGCGTTCGAGACTGGAATCGTCGCAGTTCAGCCTACATTGTCCTTAAGACTGCAATATTGCAGGTTGCGGCGGACGTGAGTGAAGATCAGTGAAAAAGTTAGGCACCGTGGCAAAACTTACAGCTCCGTTCTCACATTTGCATTTTAGGGATCTACAGCGCCTCCCGCACTACCTTCAAGCCAGATTCGTTCCAGGTTTCTTCACCCTGAGCATCATTATCTATCCTCATCAAAAAGAACCCTACTAGACCCATCACTAAGTCTCATTTTGAACTGATCTTTCTAACCTAACAGGAGTCTTCGACTTGCTACCCTTTGTTTTCTTTCTATCTTCTTGTACGTTGACCTGCTGTCCTCCGTCTGCGGCTATGTTTACCTGCTGAGGATTGTTGATTGTCACAGGCACCGAGTAGCGTCGCCAATCCCGTAGAGATCTCACAGATGCGTGGTAAGCTCTGCGACATCTATCGGCCATCTCAAGTGCGTGCCCAATAGCTTCTGCCACTTTCTGGTAGGGCATATCCCAAGCGCCATCCAAATATTGGCCGCTATACTCTCGCCTCTCAATATTACCGTTCAGCATGTGAGAATACTTGCGGTCCTTGCGCCACTCCTTGTAGTCTTGGCTCTCACATCGTGGCTCTGTTGTGGCTCTCTGCAGGTGCTCCGTAACCCAATGCCTCCACAGAAAGAAGTTCACCGCAACCATCTCCACCATGGTTTGCTCGATCGCATCTCGTGGCTTATATGCTTCCGTCATCTCTTCATAAACCACCACAAAGTGAGCCCGTTTCCAGACATTATTCTGCCAGTCCGTGTGTTCGAACATCTCGGCAGCGAAGTGGCCGCCAATGAAATCGTTCAGAGCTTGCTCTTTGACTTCCTCCCATATCTTTTGAGCGTAAGAAGGCTTTGCGCGGAACACCCTGTCCAGCCCATACCAACTGATCGAATCTACATTACCAGAACAGATACGTTCCATCTCTTCCTCAAGCATCGTTCCCTCGCCAAGCTCAATGCTGGCCATCCTAATGGCCTCTTCAAGACTGTGGCTGCCCCCTTCAGGTTTCATGTAATAGGTAGCCATCTGATATTGCGCTCGCCATAGCTCGCGGACTACTGACCACTTCTCTAACGCCCAGCGTGCGTTGAGTGAGTTCGTATCTAGGCTATCAATCTTAGAACCACCCACTCTAGAGGCCCCTTGGGTGGCCTGCTGTATGGGTGTTGGCGCCTCGGGTTGTAGCTCTAGAAGCCCTTGCATCTCATTAGCATTCTGTTGTTTTTGTTCAGCCCTAGGCTTCTCGTTTTCTCTTTTCATCCGTGTTCCCCTTAAGATTTCGTATCGCGATTCGGTGCTGTCTTTCAGCGCCCTTTATCTCCGCGAGTAAGTCCTTCCACTGATGCCTTTCCCTATGGGCCTTCTCACAACTTGCTTTGTGCTGTGAGGCGGCCTTAATTACCACCTCTGTCTGTTCTTTCCTTATATACGTTCGAGCTCTCTTACCATCAGCCTGCCTGCGGATGTATGTGTAAGGCCCATGCCCTTTACCACTCACGCAATGGCAGTTAGTGTGGCCACACTTTACATACTTAAACTCGATCTGTCCCTGCACGGGCTGTATCTTAGGGGCCAGCACCTCATTATTTTTTTGTGGCAATGACATCTGTCCTAGCACTGGGGTAGTATCTTTTTTCTTCATTGCTGCATTCTCCTTCATTATGTATCTTCACTGACAAATAATGTACGCTCGGTGGCACAGGCCGCGCACAGCAGATTTCGTTTGATGTGAAGCTCTGAGGCCAATTCGAACTCGCTACTGCACGCTACACAGGCAAAAAAAACCTCTTCAATATTGAAATAAGAGTTGCGCATTTGATCGTCCGCATCGTCCGCACCCACCGATTCCTGATCCTGAGGACCTATTCTCAGGTATTTAGAAACTCCATAGGCCTTTTCCTCATCCCCTAAGGAGATTGTCCGCGGCAGGAGAAAAATCGCCCGCCTGTCCCCGCAGACCGCCCGTGCTGTCCTGCTTTTCTTCATATAGTTGCTGTCCAGCGGGCGATGCGGACGGTCTTTCCACTATCTTTTGCACTTCAATCAGCCGAGTCTTCTTATGGCCTTCTTGCACGAATTGAAGCTCTACACCCATAGCTCTGAGATTCGGCGCAAGCCTACGTAGCTTGTTCGAAAGAGTATTGCTCCTGCGAGGCCAACCCTGTTGTTTCCTGGTGTTATCATCTACCCTTTCGTTTAGCTCTCCCAGTAGCTGGGTCGCTGTTCCTGACCAGGCCTTAATCTCCTCTGTCATCGAAATAAGCGCTGCTGCAACAGGTGAAGCATCAAGAGCAAGGCTATTTGCTGCTTCACGGTTGTTTGTATATGCATTGATAAATTGATTTGAACTCAAGCCCAGAGCAGACTCTGCAGCAGTTGCCCAGATTGCGAAGTCTGCGAGGCGGGGCAACCGAGCTAATTTTATAGAATCATTGTTGCCCAATGCAGTACCGACTGCACTAAGTAATGCTCCAAGCATCTGTGGCCGGATATGTTCAAATTCCTTCCAGAACAATGACTCCGGCTTTCGGATGTCTTCTGATATTGCAGGTAAGTAAATGATCATTGATCGATCCAGCAGGTCTCCTCTGGTAGCGAGCTCTTCTATACCGTTGAGTATCACTGGTCGCTTAGCCTCAAACAGCACTTCATCAGCGTCCGAGTACAATTCGCGAGTAGCGAAGGCTCCTCCTGTAGAGAGCCGGCACAGTGCGTCGCTCAGCCACACAGACATGCTAGAGAGGTTATCCAAAGAAATCACCCACCCATTCTTCGCCGCGATCATTAAGTCGCGAGCATCTCTGGGCTCGCTTCTTAGGCCTGCTGAATTAGGATCAATTAGTGACCGAAGCACCCTTGCAGTAGTACTCTTTGCGGAGCCTTGCTCTCCATGTAAAACGAGCAGTGGGTAAGGCCCTCTTGGGCTAAATGCGCCGATGAGCCAGCCCATTAACAGCGCCCAACTTTCATCGGATCTAATGTTTATAAATTGCCGCAGAATCTCGATCGAATTGCATGGTATAGGCTCAGGAAGTGGAAGCATTCCAGCAGTCCTGCGAAAAAATACAGGAGGAGAATCAACTATACGCCACTGCCCAGGAGTGATCTCTATAGCATTCCATCCATTGTTTGCAAGGTCTAGGTAAACTGCCCCTTCATATTCTGCTAGTCTTGTATTGAGGTTTCTCTCAGGGCCAGAAAATAGTGCTTTCCCTTCAAGAACAGTAAGAGCATCCATCAAGGGCTGGCTGCCAGGTGCCTTCTCATAATCTGTAAAGAACCTATGTGATAACCATTTACGAAAAGACTTTGATCTAAGAGGCCAGACTTCATAATGCCCATTAACCTGTATGCGACCAAAAGCCTCACCATCTGGCGTGTGGAACAATTCAACTTCTGACGCAAGGGTAATGAGTAAGGTAGCTTTGGAAGGTCTAATTTTAATATTTCTCTCGTCTAGGGAGGTGAGTTCAAGAGCTTGAGCGTGAATTGAAAGCTTAGGCAGGTTAAGCCATTTAGTAACGGATTCAATTATATCTTTGGGCAAAAGCTCGCTTAGACGACTAAAGCCTGTTATCGATTCGTATTGTAAAAGCCGCTTATAGGTGTCGCGAATAGCTTGTTGCCTGTCGTTGAGTTCTTCGTCTCCTGCTGTTCGGCCTGCAGCCACGATAAAATTCTTGACATCCTCAATCGACCAGCCTGAGCGTAGCAATGTTGCAGCTAAGGCAAGAGCAAGATTATGACGCTTTCCTCTGATCCAATGGCGAACAATTAGGCTACAGGCGGCAAGCTTGCTAACCGAAGAAAGCAGCAGTTGGTTTGATACTTCAGCCGGCTCACCTTCTTCGTTCCAAATATATTTGTCACCGCTTGGGTGAATACTTGGTGGCACGAGGGTATGGCCGCCATTGCTGCGGATTTCAACAATCATCGCCCGCTCTTTCGAGCCCCGAAGTAGAGTGTCTTCGTATCTACATGTGGCTAACCCTTTTGAATAGTACCACCAGTGGGATTGTGGTGAGGTTTCCCGCCCGCTCTTTCGGCATGTTTCGGGCAAGAATTCTCGAGCAAGGATTACTGCCTCTTTACAATCTAGATCAACATCACAGAGTCCATTGGAAGGTTCACCAAGCAGAAGCCCAATGTTCACTTCTTTGCTAAAGTATGTCGGGAGGTCTTCTTCTTTCAATCGCTCATTTTGCCAATTGATGCGGCCAGGCTTCTTTGACCTAGAAGGTAAGTAAATTGGCATCCATTGTTGTCTATAATAGGAGTAAGCATAATCAAGCGAATTTTGCATCTCATCTCCTGCCTTAGAAAACCAGCGCTACATAAAATTCAACTTTGTCTTCCTATTCATTTTTGCGGTGTAGTTTAAAAGCTGGACATTCACAAGAAGTAAGGAATTCTTCGACATGTCGGGGTAGATAAAGGATTTTATCCCCAATGCGGCAATGGGGAAGCTTGCCCGCATTTCTCTGACGCCAAGCGGTCGTTCTACTGATTCCAACTGCTTTGCAAAATTCCGCTTCGCTAAGTGTTACTCTATCTTTCTCTGAGACTCCCATTTCTCCAGATCCTTTCTTTCATGTAAATTCGGTTATCCCTTTTTGCTTACGGTTTCACCATAATACTTGCTTTTTGCGCATTCCAGTATTAATTGAAAAATGCGCAAAAAGATCGCTAAAACGTAGGCTTTTAAGCGAAATGGAAGTTTTTCGCGCAGGTTTAATAGTACGCAGGCTGGTTTTATGCGAAAGCGCTATCGTGAATTCTAACTGGGGAAAGAGAATAAGGCATTAAGGCTATATTAGCTTTCGCGCTCTAGTTTTCTAGCCTTCTGGTATTTTTTTAAAAGTGTCTCAACTTTATAGTCTTCCCCTTCTGACCTTGTTATATTCAGTTCACGCACAGCCAACTCACAGGCGAAAGCCTTTGGAGTCAATAATCGTTTGAGCTTGCTTACACTAGGAAAACCATTTGAAATATAGTGGTGCCGACGAAAGGTGTTTAAATCGGCAAAGAGAGAATTCTCTTTAAGTAGAGAGTTCCAATACTCTGGATTTAACCTTTGGGAAATAAGCTTCAGTACTTCATCCAAAGCCTTCTCATTACAGTTAAACGCAAGTTGCTTATATTTATTTGATTTCTTCAAGCATTCGACCCACTCACTGTCCGTCCCATTAGACTCGAAATATTTCTTTAGGTACTTTGCCAACTCAGATCGTTCATCGACCTTCTTAGCAAATTCCTTTAGCAACTTATCCGTCCAAATTCTATCTCTCGTATTTCCACCTGGTCCAGGGTTGAACACCCATTTTTGTAAGCCCTCTTCAACTTTCCGAGACATTTCTCTTAATACATCCTGATGAATCTTTTTCATATCTTTACGGTTGCTTTCATAAAGAGATGTAAGAATGAAAGCCTGCGTTATATCTCTCAAAAAAGGTTCGAAATTCTTGCGGATGAACTCCTCTGCGCTTTCAGCTTTGGCTTGAGCACGTTTTAAATCAGTTTCAGTAGCGTCATTAAACCCCGCTAGATTTTTTTCGCCATTACAAATTAGCGCGTCACTTATTACCTCTCTGGTGATGCCCGAATGATCATCCAACGATATAAAATTCTCGTCGGATTGATTTAACTCTAAGAAACGAGCAGTAAGAAAATGAATAAGTCCTGCACTATTAAATTTTATTGAGAATTGCAGGGCATTATAAAAGTTCAGTTTAATAATATTACCCTTCGTCATGTTTGATAACCTCTAAAACAGAGTGCCTTCTATAGCTTACGTTGGCCCTATCTTCTACATCCTCTGTAGTCATTACTATAAACGCTCTACAGGATAGAAACTTCAAAGGTTATCTTATTGAGAGTGTGGAAAAGAATTCAACAAGGATCTCATCTTCACACGATTGAGCCAAGCCGATGCAAAGAGTGAGCATAAGAGTGAACAAAGAAAAAGCGGAAGCGACGGCTTCCGCTAATTTATTGAATTTAAAAATCGGGGCGATTGGATTCGAACCAACGACCTCTCGGTCCCGAACCGAGCGCTCTACCAGGCTGAGCCACGCCCCGTTAAAACAGAAGCCATATATTACCCGCCGCCGCTTAGACTTGTCAAAGTTATATGACCGTATGCGCTTCCCGTCGCCGAATCGGTATGGCGCGCAGGTCGTTAGCTGCTGCCTTCACGGGCGAAACGAATGCTGTTGCCGTCCGGGTCTTTTATGTACATCTCGCGGTTGCCCCAGGTCTGATCCGTAGGTTCGAGATCAATCTGTACACCTTTGGCGACGAACTCCGCGCGCAGGCCGTCTACATCGTCGACCATCAGGTAGACGACCCCGCCGGATACTCCATCGCCTGAAAAGGATGAGATGTGCAACCACACTCCATCGCGGCTCAAGCCCATATAGCAAGGGTCCTGTCTGGTCTCATCGACGCGGTAGGCGAACTGCCGTGTGAAACCGAGCCGGTTGCAATAGAACTCTTCGGCCGCAGTGGAGTTGCTAACGTGAAGAACAGGGATAGATGATCGGAACATTTAGCACCTCGCCGTCAGGTTGATTGTTAAGCCTGCATCGCCTGAATCCCAGCTCACCGATTTATCTCTTTAAGCAGCGACTCGGCGAGCGCGGGGGCGGCCTTTTTCAATATATCATACTCTTCCATCGCCGCTTTCTTATCGCCTGCCTGAATATAGTATCTTCCCAGCATGTAATGAAGCTCCATGTGGCCGGGGGCCGCTTTTACCCCCTCTTTCAACGCAGAGAGCGCATCCTCTGTACGCCCCATCGCGGAATAGGTCAGGCTCATGTAGACATAAAGCTCGCCCGCCTTCGGAGCAAGCGCCCTCGCCTTCTTAAAAGCCGCGCTTGCCTCTTCGTATTGCTCAAGCCCTACGTTGGACAGACCCAGTCCCACGAACGCTTCAGCATAATCGGGGCTGAGCTTTATCGCTTCGCTGAATGCATTCACCGATTCCGAAAAGCGCTTCAATACTATCAGCGCAAGACCCAGCTTGTAGTGAGCTTCCCCGTAAGCAGGGTCGATCTTCAGGGCCTCGCGGAATTCGGTCTCGGCTTCGGCCGGTTTTTCGGCGCGGTAGTATGCCTCTCCGAGCTTGAAGCGGGCTTCGGCTGAGCCGGGGTTTTTACGCACGGCTTCTTCCAAATCGGCGATTTCTATTTCCGTCACGGGACGAGTCAGGGTGAAGTTGAAGGTGATCGTGCCTATTACTTTTACAGGCGTTCCCGAAAGCTTAGTCGGGTTCCACTTCCACCCTTTCGCCGCGTCGACAGCGGCATCTCTGAGCAGCGGGTGACCCGTCAAGGCCTTCGAAGCGGTCACGTTGCCTTCTTCATCTATGGTCACTTCGACCACAACCGCGCCGGATACAGCAGCGGCTTTTGCCAGCGGCGGATAGGCGGGCGCGGGCTTGCTCAGGGCCTGACTTTGCAGCACGCCGCCGGACTTTCTGATTACCTTCGGTCGCTCCCCCGTGTATACGCGAGGCGGCGGCGGTGGAGGGGGCGGCGGCTCTTTCTCCTGACCCTGTAGCGCGGGCGAAACAAAGAACGCGAAAAGAAGCAGGGCAACCAGTCTTTTCATTGTGGGCGTAACCTCCGTTTCAACTGATGACCCATTATACACAGTTAAAGAGTCGATCCGGCGAGCGATTTAAGGCGGTTTGAGAGAGGCGGCGAGGCGCGCGCGCTTTACAGTCAGGTTACGGGGTACTTATAATTTTCAACTTATGGCCGAGGAACATGAAGTAGTGCTCATACTCGATTTTGGCGGGCAGTACACGCAGCTCATCGCCCGCCGCGTGCGCGAGCTTGGCGTTTACTCAGAGATCATCCCTTACAACACGCCCGTCGAAGAGATAAGGCGGAAGCATCCGCGCGGCATAATCCTTTCGGGCGGCCCATCATCGGTTTACGACGAAGGCGCACCGCACCCCGACAGGGACGTCATAGATATTGGCGCGCCCGTCCTGGGCATATGCTACGGCGTGCAGCTGATGTCGCACTTTCTGGGCGGCGAGGTCAAGCCTTCCGACCGCCGCGAGTACGGCCACGCCGATATGGAGATCAACCCTGAAAGCCGCCTGCTTGCCGGGCTGCCTTCTTCGATCAAAGTATGGATGAGCCACGGCGATTACGTCAGCCAGCCGCCTGATGGGTTTCGTATCACCGCCACGACCGACGCGGCTATAGGCGCAATCGAAGACCCCGCGCGCGATCTTTACGGCGTGCAGTTTCACCCCGAAGTCGCGCACACGCCCGAAGGCAAAGATATACTGCGAAACTTTCTGGTAGGTGTCTGCCGGTTGCGGTGCGATTGGACTACGAGTTCGTTTATCGAGACATCCATCGAAGAGATTCGCCGCCGCGTCGGCGACGGTAGAGTTGTGTGCGGGCTGTCGGGCGGCGTCGACTCATCGGTCGCGGCGGCCCTCGTCGCGCGCGCGATAGGCCATCGCCAGACCTGTATATTCGTAGACACGGGCCTGCTTCGCAAAGGCGAGTTTGAAGAAGTGCTCGAAGCCTACAAAGAGATGGACCTCAACGTCGTAGGAGTAGCGGCGGGCGAGCGGTTCCTGGCGCGGCTCGCGGGCGTCACAGACCCTGAGAAAAAGCGCAAGATCATCGGCAACGAGTTTATAGAGATATTCCAGGAGGAGGCCCAAAAGCTCGGCCGGGTGGATTTCCTCGTACAGGGCACGCTCTACCCTGACGTGATCGAGTCCGTCTCTGTTAAAGGCCCGTCGGCGGTCATAAAGTCGCATCACAATGTCGGCGGCTTGCCTGAAAAGATGCATCTGAAGCTGGTCGAGCCGTTGCGCGAGTTATTCAAGGACGAAGTTCGTCGCGTGGGCCGCGAGCTTGGATTGCCCGAAGAGATCATCGGTCGCCAGCCGTTCCCCGGCCCCGGAATGGCCGTGCGAATACTGGGCGAAGTGACCGCAGACCGAGTGGCCTTGCTGCAACTCGCCGACCGGATAGTGCTTGAAGAGATGCGGCGGGCCGATCTTTATGACCGCGTGTGGCAATCTTTCGCCGTGCTGCTTCCGGTCTCAAGCGTCGGCGTGATGGGCGACAACCGCACTTACGATAACACGATAGCGGTTCGGGCGGTCGAATCATTCGACGGGATGACAGCCGATTGGGCCCGACTGCCTTATGACGTTCTCCAACGAATCTCATCCCGCATCATCAGCGAGGTACGGGGCATCAATCGCGTCGTTTATGATATAAGCTCCAAGCCGCCTTCGACTATCGAATGGGAGTAAGGCGGTGGCCACCGACCACCGATGAAGGAAGTTATGGCAAGACTGGCAGAGCTAATTGGCCGCACGCTCGACGGCAAGTATCAGCTCGACAAACTGCTCGGGCAGGGCGGCATGGGCGCGGTCTATCTTGCCACTCACCTCGGCACAAAGCGGCCCGTCGCGCTCAAGGTTATCGCCCCGCAGTTTATGGCTAACGAGGAGTTTGTCGAGCGGTTCAAGCGCGAAGCCGAAGCGACAGGCCGGTTGCGCCACCCGAACGTCGTCAACGTGACAGACTTCGGGTTTACAAACATCGGCGCGAGCAAGATCGCTTATCTCGTTATGGAGTACCTCGACGGCGGCACGCTCGGCGACATGCTCAAGGCGAGAGGGCCGCTCCCGCTTGAAATCGTCGTAGATATTGTCGAGCAGATAGCTCTCGCCATCGACAACGCGCACCAGCAAGGCATTATTCATAGAGACTTGAAGCCGGACAACATATGGATTGAGCCCGACAGGCGCGGCGGGTACAACGTCAAGGTGCTCGATTTCGGACTCGCAAAACTGCGCGACCCCGGCGCCGCTCCCGATAAGGAAGAGAGTGCCGTGCCCGCGAGCGAAAACCTCACGCGGGCGAATCTTTCCGGCAGCTCTGACACGATGCGGGCGGTCGGGGTTACCGCGCCTCACTTCAGAGATACGCAGTACGGCGGGGCCACAGACCTTGAAGCCGCTACGCAGATACAGACGGCGACAGTGACAGACGACCTGCCGGGCGAAGAGAAGACGAGCATAATCGACACAGCTGCGACCAACGCTTCCCCATTGCCCGCAGACGATATAGAAGCAACTCAGATGATGCCCAATCAACCCGGCGAGCAGGCCGAGACGCACAGGGTCTCCCCGTCAGGCACGCGGGAGATATATGATCTGAGCACAGCTTCCGCCGCCGGTTTGACGCGTGTCGGGTCCGTGCTCGGGACGCCGCTTTATATGTCGCCCGAACAGTGTAGAGGCGAAACGCTCGACGCGCGCTCGGATATTTACAGCCTGGGCGTTATCGCTTACCTGATGCTTGCGGGCGAGCCGCCGTTTACGGGCGATACGACAGAACTGATCCGCAAGCACACAGAGGAGCCGCCTGCGCCTGTGGCTGCGCTCCGCGAAGACATCCCGCACTCGGTCGGCGACACGGTCATGAGCGCGCTCGCCAAGAGCCCCGATGATCGCCCGGCAACAGCCGGATCGTTCGCGGCTGCGCTGCGCGCGACCGCCGAGGGCGAAGTCGCCATAATAAAGAAGGCCAAGCACATCTATAACGATTCGGTTAAAGCTTTTCTTGCCCTGAGCCTCGCGATATACGTGCCTTTCGCGGTTATCATGACTCTGCTCGGTTTCGCCTTTCGCCCGCTTGAGCCGAACTACCCTCTGACATCAGCTTTCGTATTCTGGACAGTCGCGTTTCTAATGATTCTCGCGGTGAACCGCGTGCACACAGCCGCCGTTACGCTCGTGATAAGAGAACAGAGGTTGAGGCCGCGCGACAGCATAAAGCTCCGAGAGATACTCAAGACAATCGGCAGAAACCTTCCGTCGATATTTGCCACCGCGCTACGCAGCCACCTCCAGGTCTTTGTAAACCTGTTGAGGCTGGTCAAGCCGGGCGTCCAAGCTTTTGTAGACCACTCGCTCGCAGGCTCTGTTATCGTGATGGAAGGCGTAAGCGGCAACGCGGCGCTCGACCGCTCGCGCGAGCTAGTGAGACGGCAGCGGCCATCTGCAATTGCGTTGCAGGTGCGAGAGTTTGCCGTAGCGCTTGGCTCGTTGATCTTTCTCCCGTTTATCATGGCGATGACGTTCTGGCTGCTGGCAGGGCCTTCGGAGAGCTTCTTCGACCTGGTAAAGCCTTCGTCGGTCCTTGCGCTCCTGTACTGCTGGTTCTTCCTGATAATAGGCCATACGCCGTACGGGGCGATCCCGCTCGCGATGCTCTATTTCAAGGCCAGGCAGGCGCGAGGCGAGAGCATAGACGAAGCGCTAGTTCGTGATGTCGAGCACGAAGGCATAGGAAAACGGCCGCGCCTGTTGAGTAAATCGACTCTCGCCTGGCTTGTTATCCCTATTCTTATGCTGATGTTTATTACACCTTTTGCCGTCTTCAGCGGCGGCAACCTGCTGATAAGCGCGGCGCGCGCCGGAAATACGAAAGAGGTCAAACGCCTGATCGACGAAAAAGTCGATCTGAACGCCGGAAGCGTCGGCGGCACTACCGCGCTTATGCAGGCCGCCCGCAGCGGTTACACGGAGATCGTGACGATGCTTCTCGCGAACGGCGCCGACACTGGCAAGACAGACGACAACGGAGAGACGGCGTTGATGTACGCGGCAAGGGCATCGCGTCCTGATATGGTCGAGATGCTGATACAGGCGGGCGCAAACATCAATTCTCGAAACCAGAAAGGTGAAACGGCGTTGATAGTCGCTGCCAAACGCGGCGGCGTCGCAACCGTAAGCGCGCTGCTCGCGGCAAAGGCCGACGTAGACGCGAAAGATTTGAATGGCCGAACCGCCCTATCTTATGCCGAAGAGAACGGCTACACAGACACTGTGAAAATTATTAAGGAAGTGACAAGTAAACAGTGACAGGTGACAAGAAAGACCGGAGCGGGTTTTGGCCCTTGCCTCTTTCTTGTCACCTGTCACTTGTCACTTGTCACTAACAAAGGAGGAAACGTTTTGCCACCGCAAGGACCATCAAGGGGAAACCCGATTCAAGATTACGTGACGGTAGCGGAACGCATCGAGCGTTTTTATGAGCGGTACCCGGACGGGCGCATCATCACAAACATAATCGAGCACGACGCCGAACGCGGCTTTATACTGATGCGCGCCGATGTATATCGCAACCCCGAAGACACACTTCCGGCCGCAACCGGCCACGCGTTCGAGCTGAGAAGCGAAGGCTACGTCCAGCGCACAAGCTATATCGAGGTATGCGAGACATCCGCTTGCGGGCGCGCGCTCGCGCTGTGCGGGTTTGAAGTGAAACGCGGCATCGCGAGCCGCGAGGAGATGGACAAGGCCGCGCGCATGGGCAATCAGGAACCCGCGCCGCGAGAGGCTCCACAGAAAGAGACCGCGCGCGAAATTTCAAAGGGTGAAAAGGCCACGGCCGCCGCCGCGAAAGCTGAACAGGCCAGGCCCGCGCAATCTAAAACCGAGCAATCGGCGACCGACCAGCAAAAGCAGAACATTCTCAACCTGCTCGAAGAGTTGCGGCCCGGCGACCGCCGAGCGCAGCGGACATTGCTCATGGAGTTGACGGGGAAAGAGTCGCGCGACGACCTGACGGATCAAGAGGCGAGAGGGTTGATCTACAAGCTAAAGCGCGAAGCCAGCCGAAACAGCATATAGCGGTGGTCCCTAATCACGGAAAGGCGCATCTTTTACGACCGCTGTTCATAAGATTCTGACGAGCATGACTTTCGATACTGGGTGGCGATCAAGCACGCGGAACTTTGCGGCGAAATCTTCCGGTTCGACGCCGTCGCGGAGGTCTGCCACGGCAAGCTCTGAATGAGGTATACGCTCCTGCGACCCGAACATGCGATAACGAGACGCACGCACGGACACGAGCTTTATGTCTATGTCCATAGACCGTTCGGCGTCTGCAAGGCTGAATAACTTCATCTCTTACCTCTCGATGTTCGTGACAATCTCAGGCACTTCGGAAAAGTCCGAGGTAACGTGATCGGCTATCGTCTCTTCCTGCGCGCCGATAGGGGTCACGCCCGTGAACCGTATCGCGTGGTAGCCGGCTCGTTTCGCGCCGACGATGTCGGTAAACTCAAGGTCGCCGATGTGGATTATCTCACACGGGTCGGCTTCAAGCGAACGAGCCGTGCGGTCAAAAACATCTTTGTGCGGCTTCGAGCGCCCCGCCTCATCTGAAAAGACGAGCGAGTCGAACAGGTCCAGCAAGCCTTCCTGCGCAAGCACCTGTTTGAGGACGCGGCCCGGAGAAAACCCCACGTCCGAGATTATGCCGAGCCTGTACCTGCCGTGAAGCGATCCGAGGGCTTCGCGCACTCCCTCTATCAATTCCGGCGGGCGCTCAAGAATGCCTTCTTCATAGGCAACTACGAGCTTCGATGTAACTTCGTCGGGCAGGCATACTTCAAGCTCCGTCAGTATCCTGCCGACGCGCTCTGCCGCCGGAAGAGTACGGTGCTCGTTTAGCCAGACCTGATTGTGCGACTCGGATTCTATGAGACACGCCCGCTCTAATTGATGATCGGAAAACTCGCCCGTCGCGCTCAAAGCTTCCGCCAGCAGTTTTCGCCTCGTGCTCTGGTAAAGCGCGAACCCGCCGGGTCGCTCCTTAAAAAGTGTGTTCCAGAAATCGAACGAGATGGCTTTTATTCCCACTTGCGCTCCCGCGTCCTAAAGTTCTCTTGCAGAACCTATTTTAACGCGACTCGCACCGGGCTGACTATCAGCCGAAGCCGTCGGGCGCGCAAAGGCCTTCGAGATTGTCGTTGTATTCCTCTTGAAAGTATGTAAAATCGCCAAAGCCTTATTTGACCCTTCAGGAGAAAGATCATGACTGGAGGCACTGCGCCGAAACCGGCACACGCCGAGACTCTGGTTCCTCAAGAAGAGAGGTACATAGAGATGATCGCCGCCAGCCTGAGAAGCGATATTGAGAAGGCATACTCTCCGGGCGGCACGCTGCGGGATGCGCACCCCAAAAACATCGGCTGCGTCAAAGCCGAATTTATAATCGATCCAGACCTTCGAGATGAGTTGCGCGTCGGCCTCTTCAAAGAGCCGCGAACTTACCCGGCTTACATACGCTTCTCGAACGCTTCGGCAAAACCGCAGGCCGATAAGGTAAGAGACATTCGCGGCATGGCGATAAAGCTCCTCGGAGTCGAAGGCGAAAAGTTACTGGAAGCCGAAAAGCTCGGGGCCACGCAGGATTTTCTCGTCATAACCGTGCCGCGATTTCTTAACCGCGACGTGGTCGATTTCTACGGTATGCTCAAGGCTCTCGACGGCGGCCCGCTGAAGATGATGGGCTTCTTTTTCAACCCGCTCGACTCGCACCTGCGCGTCCTTCGAAACCTCGCCACATCGCTCAAGAAACACACCAGCCTGCTGGAGTCCCGTTTCTGGAGCACTACCCCATACCAGTTTGGGTCGAAGGTCGTGAAATATTCTGTCATACCTCATCAGGAGCAAGTCACAAGGATTCCGAAAAACCCTTCGGAGAATTACCTGCGCGAGGCGATGAAACGGTATCTGGCAGAGCGCGACGCAGGTTTCGATTTCCTGGTACAGTTTCAAACAGACCCGCGCCGTACGCCCCTTGAAGACGCGGGCGTTACCTGGGACGAGAAAGAGTCGCCGTTTATAAAAGTGGCTACGATAAAGATTCCCCGGCAGGAGTTCGATTCCCCTGAGCGAATGGAGTTCGCAGAGAACCTGTCGTTTACTCCCTGGCACAGCCTGGCTGAGCACAGGCCGCTCGGCAGCATCAACCGCGCTCGCAAAGTCGTCTACGAAATCATCTCGAACTACCGGCACGAAAGAAATCAGAAGCCGCGCACCGAACCCACAGTCGAACAATTCTACTCAGACCTAGCTTGACAGGTACTTCAAGGCCGCTATGCTCGGAAGGAAGAAGTAACCGCCGCCTTTGACGGTCACAAAACGCGGGACGTTTTTTATTCGCCTGCGGACTGGCTTATCTTGAATCGTCATCGTGGTCGAAGTCTCAACGCTTCCGGTGACGCCGTCCATGTTGTCATAAAGCCCGTCGAACTTCTGATCGTCAACCCACATCTGCTGCACAAACTCGAACTGGCGTTTGATGCTCGAATTGATGGCGATAAAAACTATCCCCACGCTGTTGTCCCTGTTCGGCTGAGCAGGGCTGTCGGGCGCAGCCATTCCGTAAGGCCTGCCACGCCTGATAATTCTATGGCGGTTTACGACTACCTGTGACTCTTCGGGTCCGGGGTCGAGAGAATCGCGCGGGTTCGACCTTCGGATATGAGACCCTTTCGGGCACTTGAAGCCGTGCGGGTCCGCTTCCTGGAACTTGAAATCGTTGACCCTGTCGGGGTCTGCCGCCAGGGCAGGGTCGTCCTGCTCCGGGCAGAGCACAAGCGGAGCCCCGCTCGGCCATCGGCCCATGAACTTCGCCGCCAGCTTGGCACCCTTGCCCGGCCCGCCCGCCGCTTTATTCATGAATGACCAGAAGCCTGCGACATCTTGTTCGAGTTTGCGGTAGACGATATAAGTACCGTTCTGGCCGAAGTCTCTTATCGTATCGGTCGTAGGTTGACCGGGCTTGTCGGGGTCGGGCGGCAGCAACGGCAGGATTCCCTTTTCATCCTTCACAATAGCCACGGTCGGCGTGATGGGCAGTTGATTGTATTCATTCGGGTAGCCGAGAATGAACTCCCCTGCCTTAACTGTAGTCTCTCCTTTAAGGGTTCCGCCTTCGTCCGAACCGGCATCGGAAAGGCTATGCCCGTAACCTTCGACGGCAGGCTGAGACAACCCGTCGCGAAACCCGAACGGCTCTTCGTTCTGAGGGTTTATGTAGCTGTCCTGCTCGTATAATAATTTCAGTCCGCCCGTCTGCTCGATTTGATCTTTATGCCGTCTGGCGTACTCGTCGAGCGAAGCCCAATCGACTCCGTACAGCATCAGCAACACCTGTATATTGTCCTTGCCCAGCGGGCCTGTGGGGCCACCCAGCTCCCATTTTTCCGGCGCGCTGTCGCCCGTGTCTCCCAGCATCCGCGAGCGATTCTCTTCGGCCATGCCTTCTTTGAACTCTCTTGAAAAGGTGTTGGTGGTGTCTTCATAACCTAGCTCGCTGATGCCTGAGTATGTGAAGGCTATGTTGAAGCTCGTAGTGGGCCTGGCAGCATTATCCGACCACGGCACAGAGGTTGTGATTTCCGGTATCACGCCGTTGAGCCACTGCTTTGTCCTGGCCGGGTCCTCTATCTGGAAAAAAAGATACTTTGAATACCTGTGGTGCTTGTAGCCTCGCAGGATGATTCCCTGAATCTCGCTAAGATTTAGATCGTACATTATAAATCTCCTTCGATCAGAATCGCTGCAACCATTGTTCGGTCTGCTGCTGGTTCAAACCGTTCTCGATGTTGTTGCGTATCTCAAAGTTATTCAAGATATTCTTGACGGTCTCGTTGGCGTGCGCGCTGTACCAGACCTGTGTGGGTATCTGCTTTTCCCGCGCCCACTCTTTGAACCTCTCTTCGTCTGTCGCCCCGTCAAGGACGAGGAACCTCGTCTTTGGAAACTCGACCGCGTTGCTCCAAACGCCCGTCAACCCGACCGCCGCTTTGTCGATAAAGTCGCCGAGATAGTTCTCCCAGCTTCCGTCAAAGTTGCTGAAGAAGAGCAGCCGCTTGTTATCGAGTATGACCCACCGCGCAAAGTGTATGGTTGGGATAGAGCCAAGCTCGCCCTTATACCAGTAGAGCTTCGCTGCGAGGTTTATAATCCACAGCACCGCCTTCAAAGTGTATAGCCTGAACTTTCCCCGCTTGATCTCAACGATGTGGGTTAACTGGTTCTGCACCTGGTGATTCTCTCTGCTGAAGATCGCTTCTTCGACCGAGACAAATTCCATAGACTGTTGATCCTTTTTAGCCTCATCCGCTTTTTCGTGCATCCTCAGCACCAGCAGGAACAGGCCGAGCAGAAGCAACGGGGTGAAAAAGAGAAGCAGTCTGGCCCAGAGCGGGAGCGGCAGGAAAAAGACCGGGAACGGAAAGAGGGTCAAAAGCGCGGCCGCGAGCGAAAGGACCAGCGCGACCTTCCGCCAGCTATACGAGATTATGACGGGCGCGGTAGCAAGCGTCGGGTCTTTGCTCTGCTCGTCGCGCAGGAATCCTTGAATCTTTCTACGCAACTCCGCTTCCGAGACGCCGTCGAGCGCGTGGCTGTCGTACCCGTCGTCCAGGAAGGTTTCGATTCTATCGCGCACACGTGTGTTATTGTGTATGTCCTTGACCTTCCGGCCGCGATACGCGATATAGCGCGCAGAATATTTGAGCGAATGATCCCGCATGTATTTCTTGAACGCCTTGCGGTTCTTTGTCCCTTCTGCCGGGTAGCCTTCACACTTGCCGTAAATCTGATCGAGGCCGTCGCCCGCCCTGTCGGCGAAGTCGTCAAGATAGTCATTCACGCCCCCGTCAAAGTTGCTTTCAAAGGCCAGATATGGCTTATATCTTTTTCCCTTGTCTTCGGGAATTATCACCCAGCGCGCGAAATGTGTCGTGGGAAGCGATGTGAACTTTATGTAATCGTTATCTTTTATATCGTCGCCGATCTTGTTCAACAGGTCTTTGAGCGGGCCTATTTCGCCCTCTTTGATAGGGGTGATGACGGTGAGGGTGGTCTGTTCCATACGTCCTCCACAATTTGATTGCAAACTGCTCGAAGCGAGCGCCGAACAGTATTGAGTTATGGGCCTGCGGTGCCGGATGTCGCGCCGATTGTATCAAAGAATACCGGAGATGCAAGATGGAAAATCGGAGGAATTTGACTGCCTTAACATGCCTGCCAGTCTCGTCGCGCGACGCCCTGGCTCGCTATAATTGACCCGCGAGAGTTCTTATGACGACAGACAAACGGATCACCGAATTCCGCTCGGCGCTTGAAGCCGCGATAGAGAGCTTCGCGATGGAGCCGCTTACAGAGCGGCAGTACGAACAACTGACGGGGCATTACGATATGCTTTGCGCCTGGAACCGCCGCGTCAATCTCACGCGGATCATTGAGCCCTCGGAAGCCGCGCGGCTCCATTACGCAGAGTCGATCTTCGGCAGCCGATTTATAGCGGGCGCGCCGCGCACGCTCGATATAGGAAGCGGCGCGGGATTCCCAGGCATCCCGCTCGCCGTCGCAAAACCGGAGCTTCAGATGACCGCGCTTGAATCGAATCACAAGAAGGCGGTTTTTTTACAGGAGGCTGTCGCCCGCCTCAATATCGCGAACGTTTCAATCGCGAGAGCGCGGCTTGAAGATTTCGATTGGAGCAGCTTTGAGCTTCTCGTGAGCCGCGCGCTTGACCGGGCCGAAGAGGTCTTTTGCTCGATGATCGAGCGTATCAAGCCGCCGCAGGAGTTGATGATTTATTCGACGCCCGGCCTGCTTGCCGCCCTTGAAAAACAGATGCCTGCCGGGTACGGCGTTGAGACTCACCCGATCCCGCTCGCCGAGAGCCGCTTTATAGGCGTGTTCGGTCAAAAAGCTCGTAACCCTGACGCAAGAGAGTCAAAGTGAACCGCCGGTTTTGAAAATCGCCCCGAAAAGTGGCCCAAAATGGTTGTATACGGCTGGCACGCGTCTTGCGATGTTAATAGCCGGAAGCTTGAGACGCCTGATGGTGCTCTCTAATGAGGCCATCAAGACTAGCGCCGGGTAACTGATGCTAGCGGGCAAGCGCAGGCCACTTCCACTCACCGCCGAGGGCCTCACCCCTTTAGCGGTCAGTGGCCTGAAGCCGAGCCCCGGCATCGAACCGAGTCAGAACCCTCTCAATAACCGCTTCCGGCGCAAGTATTGATGGCCTCAGCTTTTTATAAAGTAAACAGTGAACAGTAAACAGTGACAAGAAATGAGGAAGCGATGTCTGCTTCTTCTACCCATCTTGTCACGGTTCACGATTCTATTCGTTCAAGCCCGTCGAGATAAGGGCGCAGCGCCTCGGGTATGATGACGCTGCCGTCTTCCTGCTGATAGTTTTCAAGTATCGCAAGCCAGGTCCGACCGATAGCCAGCCCCGACCCGTTCAGCGTGTGGACATAATCGGGCTTCGACTTTCCTTCACGGCGGAAGCGAATCTGCGCGCGGCGCGATTGGAAGCTTTCGCAGTTGGAGCACGACGAGATCTCGCGATATGTGTTCTGGCTTGGCAGCCAGACTTCTATGTCATAAGTCTTCGAGGCGGAAAACCCCATGTCGCCGGTCGAAAGGACAACGGTTCGATACGCAAGCCCTAAGGTTTCGAGCACCGTTTCGGCGTCGCCTGTAAGCGACTCAAGCTCCGCGTAAGAATCTTCAGGCCGCACGAGCTTAACAAGCTCGACCTTGTCGAACTGGTGCTGGCGAATCAGCCCCCGCGTGTCTTTGCCGTAGCTGCCCGCCTCGGACCTGAAGCAGGGCGTGTATGCGGTCAGCTTTATAGGCAGCTGGCCGGGGTCTAAAATCTCGCCCGCGTAAATGTTTGTGAGCGGCACTTCCGCTGTCGGGATCAGGTAGAAGCCGCGCTCGTCCGTCAGCTTGAACAGATCGTCTTCAAACTTTGGCAGCTGGCCCGTCCCGAAAAGCGAATCGCGGTTGACGATAAAAGGCGGGACTACCTCTTTGTAGCCGTGCCGCTTTGTGTGAAGGTCGAGACAGAAATTTATAAGCGCGCGCTCAAGCCGCGCGCCCGCGCCAAGCAGTATAGAGAACCGCGCGCCTGTGATCTTGGTCGCGCGCTCTTGATCGAGTATGCCCAGACGGGTTGCTATCTCGACGTGGTCGCGCGGCTCGAAGCTGAATTGGGGCGGTGTCCCCCGGCGTCTCACTTCGCGGTTCGCCGATTCGTCCGCGCCAACGGGCACCGTTTCGTGCGGCAGGTTCGGCAGCGTCACCATAAGCGAGTTCAACTCGGTTTCGATAGAGTTAAGCTCTGCTTCGGTCGCGGCAATCTCATCGCCAAGCTCGCGAACCGCAGCGCGGCGCGATTCGGCGTCGCCTTTCTGGCCCGCCTTCATGAGCTTGCCTATCTCCTGGCTTTCGCGATTGCGCGTGGCGTTCAACTCGTCGCGGCGGCTTATGAGCCAGCGGCGGCTGTTGTCGAGTGCGTCGAACTTGTCCAACTCCGCGAGCGGAAAGCCGCGCGCTTCGAGCTTTCGCCGGACCTGCTCTAATTCGGCGCGCACAAAATTGACATCTAGCATACGGTCACCTTTCAGAGACTACGGATAAAACCTTAGCGTAAGCCGCCATCAAAATGGTTGTCAACGCACATTGCGCAACATCATTGCGCTAGGGGGGCGGTAGTCGCTAGCATTAAGATTAATTATGGAAGAAGAGGTTATAAATTTTGACGACGATGACGCGTTCGCGTTGCGCGAGCGCGAGGTTGAAACCCCGGCGGGGGTCGTTCGCATACGGTTTCTGGTCTGCGAGCCTCTGGAACGCGAAGGGTTCACGAACGCGTTCAGCACACGGCTGGGCGGAGTAAGCTCGTTACCTGAAAACGATTTGAACCTCGCTCACTTTAAGGGCGACAGCCCCGAAAGCGTGGACGAGAACCGCCGCCGGTTTTTGGAAGCACTCGGCGCGGGAGGGGCAAAGATCGTGACTGCGCGCCAGACGCATTCGACGGAGCGGTGCGCGGTCGAATCCTTAGACCGGTTTTCGGGAGCGCAGCCCGAATGTGATGCGATGATTACGCGGCTCACAGGCGTCCTGCTGGGCATACAGACTGCCGATTGCCTGCCCGTGCTGATAGCCGATTCTCAGAGCGGGGTTGTGGCGGCGATACACGCCGGTTGGCGCGGCACGGTCGGACGCATAACCGAGCGAACAATCGCAGACCTTATGCAGTCACACGGGCTGAACCCGCGCACATCAATCGCCGCGCTTGGGCCGGCCGCTTGCGCCGAATGCTATGAAGTGGGCGAGGATGTCATTACGCGTTACAAGAGCGAGTTCCGCTACTGGCGCAACCTGCTGATAAACTTCACGGCGGAAGGCAAAGCTCATCTCGATATTCAGGCGGCCAACTGGCAGCAGCTTGTCTTTTGCGGGTTCACCGAAGACAACATACACATCGCGCCTTACTGCACGATGCACCAGAACGAGCTGTTCTTCTCCTACCGCCGCGAAGGCCGAAACCAGCCCTCGGCGGTCGGGCGCTCGCTTTCCGTTATAGGAAAAGTAACCGGCCAGTAAGCTCTCGATCAGCGACCCGCCAGTAAGACGGCAAAAGGCCCGGAGAGGTTAGAGTTCTCCGGGCCTTTCATCCGAATGCCGACCAGCGACGGTTATCCTTTCGGCGCGAAGTAGCCGCGACGATGGCGGACGGTCAGGTCTTTGTTGTTCTTTACGCGAAGCTGGATAGTGCGAAACGATCCGTCGCGCGTGTCGTTTTCAGGCGAATAGGTCAACAGGTATTGCGACCTCAGGTCTTCGTCTATCTGAGCGAAGGCTTTATCGAGATCCTCTTCGTTGCGCGGGAAGAAGGCCCGCCCGCCCGTCTCGCTCGCGATCTTCTTGAGAGTACCCGAATCTATGCCGTAATCCCTGTCGCCTATGCCTATCGTGTAGACGATGATCTCTTTGCGCCACGTGCGCTCGATTGCTTCGCGCATCTTGACGCGGCTCGAAGTGTCCTGCCCGTCCGTGATCAAGATGATGACGCGGCGACCGGCTTCGCTGCCGAGCAGGTCGGACGACACCGAGTAGATAGAATCGTACATCGAAGTCGATCCCGTTCCCGACGGGTTTATCGGCGGGGTCCCCACGCCGCCCACGGTGGCCGCGCTCGAAACCGGTATCTCTACTTCGTCAATCGCTCGATGAAGCTTCTCGATGTTGTCGGTCAAATCCTGAACGAGAATAGATTCGTGCTCGAACGTCACCACGCCTGCCAGGTCTTTCTTTGGCCTGAGCACTTTGCGAAGGAATCGCTGGCCCGCCGCTTTTTCATAAGGCAGCGTGTACTGCTGGCTGCCGGAGATGTCGATCAGCATTGCGATTGTGAGCGAAAGGTCCGTCTGTCGCTCGAACGAGACGATCTGCTGCGGCTTGTTGTCTTCGTTCACTTCGAGATCGTCTTTCGTAAGGTCGTTGATGTACCGGTTCTTCTTGTCGGTGATGTTAAAGGGAACGGTGACGATCTGGGTGCCAAGCTTGATGGGCTCATCCTGGTCGCCCTGCTGTTGCTTGTCGGTCTGCGGCTTCTGCTGCTGGGCCCCGATTGTTGCCGCAAGCGAGATGACCGATGTGATGATGAAAACTGCTGCTGCTAGATAAACTTTAAACTTCATTTTTTTACTTCTTCCGTTGGCGCGTAGTAGCCGCGACGGTGAATAACCCTCGCCTCGTTACGCCCTGGCAAACGTACTTCGATGCGGCGGAACGAGCCGTCGCGCGCTATGTTGGATGGTGAGTAAGCTATCAGGTACTGGCTGCGAAGCTCGTTTTCGATCTGCCGGAACCCGTCGAGCAGATCGTCCGGCCCAAGCGGGAAATATGCCCGCCCGCCCGTCTCTTCCGAAAGCCTTCTCAGCACGTCTTCGCGAACGCCTTCGAACCTGAACCTGTCGCCGATACCTATGGCGTAGATCACGACGCCCGACCGCCACGCTCGGTCAATCGTCTCGTCGATCTTGCGATTGCTGGCGTTGTCGACGCCGTCGGTTAAAAGAATAATCGCGCGGCGCGTGATGGAGTCTTCCCCCGCGCTGCGGAAATCGTCGCGCGCCAAGATCTCATCCGCCGTGACGTAGATGGCATCGTAAAGCGCGGTGGCCTGGCGGCGCGTGGTCGCGGGCCCGAACCTGCGCGAAAACTGTATGTCGTCAAACGCGCGGTTGAGCGTGTCAACGCGCGAGGTCAGCCCCTGGACAAGCTCGACATCATCTTGAAAAGTGAGAATACCGGCCGCGTCCTTGCCCGGCCTTATGATCGAGCGCAGAAACTCGCCCGCCGCGCGCTTCTCCTGCGGGAAGGTGTACTCCTGGCTGCCGGACAAGTCCATGAGAATCGCTATGTTGATCGGCAGGCTCGCCTCGCGTTTGAAGGCGAAGACGTCCTGCTTGCGCCCGTCTTCGAGCACCGTCACCTCGTCTTCGCGGATGTCGCTTATGATGCGGTTGTTGCGATCAACCGCGCTAAACAACACGTTGACGATCTCGGTTCCGAGCCGTACTTCGTCGTCGCTCTCGCCGATCTTCTCGTCCCTCGCGGGATCGGTTTTTTGCTGGCGCTCGGAAGGTTTCGGCGCGGGTTTCTGTCGCTGCTCTGCTCGCGGGGTCGATATGAAAGCGGACCCCGCTAGCCCTACCGCCAAGATTAAAGATAGAACCGTTCTCATAAGCCTCTCACTCGCTTCCGGCCGCCTCGCGGGCGGCCCGTTCGATGCGGTCTAGTATGTGTAGCCCTGCTTGTGGAACAACTTCCCGTCGGCTGCGATCAGTTTCACTTTGATGTCGCGGCGCTTGCCCGTCTTTTCTTGATTGAGCGGCGAATAAAAGATCACGTACTCCTGGCGCAAGTCCTGCGCGACCTGGCTGAAGGCGCGAAACAGCTCGATCTTCTGCGAAGGCAGAAAAACCTGCCCGCCCGTCTGCTCGCAAAGCTGGCGCAGTTCTTTATCATCGCCCGATTCGACCATCCCTGCGCCTATCCCTGTGAAGTTCTTTGTGCTGATGCCAAAGATGGTCACGTCGTATCGCTGCGCCATCTCGATAGCCTCTTTG
This sequence comes from uncultured Clostridia bacterium, assembly GCA_964615905.1. GTDB lineage: Bacteria > Acidobacteriota > Blastocatellia > UBA7656 > UBA7656 > DATLMR01. Next base: position 612,411 of record CAZTUB010000002.1, on the reverse strand, counting down.
AGCGAGCGCTGGCTCGCGGTGTCAGACCCGTCGGAAAGGACGACGATAATCCGGCGGGCGTCTGCGCGATCAATGGTCGCAAGTTTCTCTTCGATAATGCGGTACACGGCGTCGTACATGCGCGTGTAGCCGCCGGCCTTCACCTTCTTGATAGCGCGGATGAGCGGCTCTTGCGCGTCTGTGAAGTCCTGGTGTAGCTCCACGTCGGAATCGAACGTGCTAAAGAGCACAAGGTCTTTGCGGCGGTGCGTGGTCACGGTCGCGACAAAGTCCTCCGCCGCGTCTTTTTCAAACGGCAGCTTGAGCTTCACGCTATTGCTCGTATCCATCAGGATGGCGATGTTGAGCGGCAACTGGCTCGGCGCGATAAACCGCTCGATCTTCTGCCGCTTCCCGTCTTCGTATACCTCGAAGTTGTTCTGTGCAAGACCTGTGACGAACTTGTTCTTCTCTTTTACGGTGATGGGCAGTCGCACTTCGAGCGCGGTAAGCACCTGGTCGTCACGGCTGCGGGTCTGCGGCGCGGGCTTCTGTTTATTATCTCCCGGCTTTTGCGCGAATCCGACTACGGCGGCAAACACGAATACCGTGATGACTGAAGATACGAGTCCTGATAAACGTCTCATCTTTTTCGGGGAACCTCCGACTACTCGGGTCTGATGCACAGGGTGTTAGTTTACGATGCTTTAGCCAATGAAAATTATAAGGGTGACGAGTGACAAGTGACAAGTGACAAGAAAGACCTAAGGCGGGTGTGGCTTTTCCTTCTTGCCACCTGTAACTTGTCACTCGTGACTTTCTTCAGATGATTACGGCTAAAAACCCGGTGAGTTCCTGCGGCAGCTGTGAGGTAAAATCGAGCCATTCGCCTGTGCGGGGGTGTGTGAAAGCGAGCTGCGCAGAGTGCAGAAAGTGGCGGCCGAGCCGCGCAATCTCTCGCTTTATGGTTGTCTGCTTAACAGTATTTTCGCGACCCATCCCGTAAGTCGAGTCGCCCACGACGGGGTGGTTTATATGTGCCAGGTGGACACGAATCTGGTGCGTGCGCCCGGTCTTTATCTGGACCTTGAGCAGAGTAAAGTCATTAAAGCGGTCGGCCACTTCAAAGATTGTGTGCGCCGCGCGCCCCGCGCCGCCGCGAAGCACCGCCATGCGTGTACGGTTGTGACGGCTGCGGCCTATGCGCGCTTCGATCTCGCCGCGCTCCTGGCTCACCCGCCCGTAAACGAGCGTCACATACATCTTAAAGACCAGGCGGTCGCGGAACTGGTCGGAAAGCTTCTCGTGCGTCGAATCGTTTTTCGCCACGACGAGCAGACCCGAAGTCTCTTTGTCTATCCGGTGGACTATGCCCGGACGTATGCGCCCCGCGGTCTCGGAGAGCTGGTTGAAATGAAACGCGAGCGCGTTTGCAAGCGTCCCCGACTCTATGCCTGCGCCCGGATGCACAACCATCCCCGCGGGCTTATCGACCACTACGAGATCGTCGTCCTCGTAGACTATCTTTAAGGCTATCGGTTCGGGAAGAAGCTCTGTCGGGGGCGGCTCAGGCAGATCGAGCTCTACCGTGTCGCCTTCGCGCACGCGGTAGCTGGGCTTCGCGGGGCGGTCGTTGACCAGCACGTCGCCGTCTTCGATTGCGCGCTGCAGGCGCGTGCGGCTCAGGTCCGCGCGCGCGGCCAGGAACGAATCGAGCCGCGCGCCCGCCTGCTCGCGCTCGACCGTCAACAGTTGGTGTTCGTTGCTCAAAGGACTATGGGTGCGAAGCCGGAGCGCCTGTCGGAATCCTCACCCCTGACGCTTCGGCCTTTCGTGTCCGCCGCCAGTTGTAGATCATCAGCCCTGCGCCCAGCACGAACATGGCTATAGAGATAACCTGGGAAGTCGACAGGCCCAGAAGCTCGCCGCGCGGGTCGTCTCGCCAGAACTCTATCGTAAACCTCGCTATCGAGTAGAGAATCAGGTAAGAGTATATGACCTGGCCTTCGAACTTGCGCCGCTTCCAGACCCAAAGCAGCACGCCGAACAGCGCTAGATTTGCCGCCGCTTCGATCAATTGAGTCGGCACGAGCGGCGAATCTATGGGAACGCCCGTCAGCTCGTTCGCCTTTTCGGTGAACGTGACACCTATCGAGGAACTCGTCGGGACGCCCCAGCAGCACCCTGCCGAGAAGCAGCCCAACCGGCCTACCGCATGGCCTATGGCTATCCCCGGCGCGAACGCATCGGCGGTCCTTGCCCACGGCAGATGCCATCGCCACATCAGGACTACGCTTGCCACGAGCGCCGCTAGAAACCCGCCGAAATAGACGCCGCCCGACCGCAGCAGATCAAACGAGAGGACGCGGCTCCAGTCCCCGCCGTAAGCGCCCCACTCGGTTATGATCATGAGCAACTTCGAGCCTATAAGCGCAGAGGCGAGAATATAAAGGCCGAGGTCATAGACGCGGTTCTTCGGCAGACCGTCACGCGCGGCGAGCTGCGCGGTCAGCCACAGAGCGGTTATGAAAGCGATTGCCAGCAGCAGCCCGTAAGTCGAGATGGTGACGCCGAGACCGGGTATTTTGAAAAGCTCTGGATACATCTTAAATCCTGGGGCCGGGAGCGGCGCGTGCAAGAGGCCCGTGTAAGGATCGACCTCGTCAATCCTTAGTCGTCAACTCCCCGGCATTTTCGATCCCGTGAGATTCGGCTTCGAGAGGGGCGGTTGCCTGATCGGGCTGCGGGGAGAGGAAAAGCTCTATGGCCATAAGCGCCGCGCCTATGGTTATAGCGGTATCCGCCACGTTAAAGACCGGCCATTGGTAGTCTTTGTAATAAAAGAGCAGGAAGTCTATCACGCGGCCCGTCCGCACGCGATCAATCAGGTTGCCGCAGATGCCTGCCACAAGCAGCGCGAGCGCCCACAAAAGCAGGCGGTTCGCTCGCGGCGTGCGCAGTATGTAAAAGACGACCGCGATTGTTGCCGCGAGCGAGACGGCGACAAGTATCCAGCGCACGTTGCCGTCGTTGAGCATGCCGAAAGCAATGCCGGGGTTCTCGGTGTAGCTCAGGCTGAAAAAGCCCGGAATGACCTCCTTATCGACGCTGTCGCGCAGCACCGCCGAGGCCCAGTACTTTGTCAACTGGTCCGCGACCAGCACAACCCCTGCGATGAGCAGATACCCCGCTTTCCCCGCGACCCGGCTCGTCCTGACTTCGGAAGTTGTCATTAGCCCTGATCCCTTCCCCAGCCTTCTTCGACTTGCTCGACACACCGCGCGTCGAGCGTGGGATAACGCGGGTTCTGGCCGACCGTCTCGGAATAGTTCCAGCACCGCTCGCACTTCTCGCCCGGCGCGCGCGCCACTTCGACCTTCAACACGTCAGGGTGGTCTTCCCTGATTTCGACCGACGAGACTATAAAGAGCGCCGTCAGCTGGTCTTCGTACCGCCTGAGCAGGTCGAGCGTCTCGCCCCCGGCTCCGAGCGTGACCCTTGCTTCAAGCGACGCGCCGATCACCTTCTCGTTGCGCCTGTCTTCGAGCGCCTTTTGAACAGACGAACGGATTTCGAAAAGCCTCTTCCAGGTCGCGAGCAATTCGGCTTCGCCGTCTCGCGGCTCCGCGCTTGCGAATTCGGCTATGTGGACCGATGCCTCGCGCTTGCCGGGGATATTCTCCCATATCTCGTCGGCGGTGAAAGCGAGTATCGGCGCAAGCAAGCGCGCAAGCTTGTCTATGATCTCGTAGATGGCGGTTTGCGCACTGCGGCGCGCGGCCGACTTGGGCGCGAACGTGTAGAGCCTGTCTTTCAATATGTCGAAATAGACCGCCGACAGGTCGACCGTCACATAGTTATAAAGCGCGTGATAGACCGTGTGGTACTCGAACTTTCTGTAGCCTTCGATCACGCGGCGCGCCACCTCATTAGTTGCGGCAATCGCCCAGCGGTCAACCTCCCACATCTCTTCTTCGGCGACGCGGTCGTTCTCAGGGTCGAAGTCCGACAGGTTGCCGAGGGCAAACCGCGCAGTGTTGCGCATCTTTCGGTACGCATCCACCAGCCGCTTGAGTATCTCTTCCGAGAGTCGCACGTCCTCTTGATAGTTCGAAGAAGCGACCCACAGCCGAAGTATCTCCGCGCCGGAAGCCTTGATGACTTCGTTTGGCGATATGGCGTTGCCCGTAGACTTGTGCATGGCTTTGCCTTCGCCGTCAACGGTCCAGCCGTGAGTGATGACCGTGCGGTAAGGCGCCTGGTCGTGTGCGGCAAGCGCCACCATCAGCGACGAGTTGAACCAGCCGCGATACTGGTCGGGCCCTTCGAGGTATATGTCCGCTGGCCACGGCAGGCCGCGCTCGCGCTCAAGCACCGCGAGCGAAGACGAGCCGGAATCGAACCACACGTCGAGGATGTCCAGTTCTTTGGTAAAGTGCGACCCGCCGCACCCGTTGCAGACGAACCCTTCGGGCAGCAGGTATTCAGGCTCGCGAGCATACCACGCATCGGAGGTCTCGCTTGCGAATATGTCCGCGACATGGTCGATCACGCGCGGGTCGGCCACCGCTTCGTCGCAACCCGCACAGTAAAAGACGGGTATCGGCACTCCCCACACCCTCTGTCGTGAGACGCACCAGTCGGGCCGCCCCACAAACATATTTCGCATGCGGTCGCGGCCCCACGCCGGCACCCAGTTGACCCGCTCGACCTCCCTGATCGCCCCTTCGCGAAGCGCGGGCGCGTCACCCGCGCTCTTATCCATCGAGATGAACCATTGAGGCGTGGCTCGAAAGATGACGGGGTTATGACAGCGCCAGCAATGCGGGTACCTGTGCGCGTAGGACTCTGTAAAGACGAGCGCGCCCGTCTCGCGCAGAAACTCGACTATCGGGCCGTTGGCTTCAAAGACGCTCATACCGGCGAATCGCTCAACCTCCGACACGAACCGGCCCGCGTTGTCTACTGGGCAGTAGACCTCTGCGCCCGTGAGATTGCCGCCCATCGCGCCACGTGCGGCCAGTTGCTCGTAGACAGGCTGAAGCTGCGCGCGGTACTGCTGGCCTATCACAAAGTCATCGTGGCCGTGACCGGGAGCCGTGTGGACACACCCTGTTCCCGACTTGCCTGTGGCCTTCTTTTGCTGGTCGGCCACATCAAGCTCCGTTTCGGCGTCGGCTTCGCCGCCAAGCGTCACGTGCTCGCCTATCATCAAAAGCGACGGCCTGTCGATCCACGCGTGCCGCGCCTGGAGCCCTTCGAGAAGCTCGCCGCGAAACGCGGCCGTAACTCTCGCCTCTTCGAGCCCGCACTTTTCGGCCACGGACGAGACAAGGTCGCGCGCCACCACGTAGACCTCGCTTCCGACATCAACCGTCGCGTAATCGAAGCGAGGGTTGACGGCTATGCCGAGGTTCGCGGGCAGAGTCCACGGCGTGGTCGTCCATATCAGAACATAGACGGGCTTGCCGTCCGTCACTTTGACGCCCGGCCCGATTCTTTGCTCAAGCTCCGCCACCTGGTCTTCGGGCAGCGGAAATTTCACATAGATCGAAGGCGACGTGTGCTCCTTGTACTCGACCTCTGCTTCGGCGAGCGCGGTCTGGTCGTGTATGCACCAGTAGACTGGCCTCTGCCCTTTATATACGTAGCCGCGCTCGACAAAGCGACCGAAAAGGCGCGCAGTCTCCGCCTCGTATGCGTTCGACATCGTCAAGTAAGGGTCTTCCCATTCGCCAAGCACGCCGAGCCGCTGAAAATCTTTTGTCTGCCGCTTGAGCGCTTCTGCGGCGTGCTCGCGGCACGCGCGGCGAATAGAGACGGCGCTCATCTGCGCCTTCTTAGCGCCGAGCTTTTTGTCTACGTAAAGCTCGATTGGCAATCCGTGGCAATCGTAGCCCGGCACGTAAGGCGCGTCGTAGCCCATCATCGAGTGCGTCTTTACGATGAAATCTTTAAGAATCTTGTTCATCGCCGTCCCGATATGGATGTCGGAGTTGGCATAAGGCGGCCCGTCGTGCAGCACGAAGATCTGTCGGCCCGCGCGCGCGCGGCGTATCTCGTGATAAAGGTCGATCTCGCGCCAGCGGGCCAGCCGCTCAGGCTCGCGCTGGGCGAGGTTGGCCTTTTGCGCGAAGCTGGTCTTCGGCAGGTTTACTGTAGCCTTCAAATCAAACGGCGTCTCGGTCGTCATCACTCACCCTAAATCTGGGAGAGTGACAAGTGACAAGTGACAAGAGAGAGGAAATCACACCTCGCACCATCTCTTTCTTGTCACTTGTCACTTGTCACTTGTCACTCCTCATGATGCCTCAACTATGTAAAAGGCACCTGGGTCTCTCGGTGAGAACCCAGGTGCCGTGGAGTAAAAAGTTTGTCAACTCCAGGCCGCGCGCGCAGCAGGTCTATCAAATAAACATCTCTTCGTCTTGGTATGCCTGGTCGATCTGCTTGCGGTCGCGCCCGAACAGCGTTTCGATCATTCGCCTCATCCCCACGAGCAGAGCCGAAACCTCGCGTATAGGCTCAAGCACGGTCGATTGAACCTCGACGGTCGTGTACTCTATGCGGTCCTGCGTTCGAGCCAGCAGCGCATCAATCTCGACGACCTGCCGTTGAAGCACGGAGGTTGTCAAATCGAGCGTAGTGGATACCTGTTCGACCTGACGGCGCGCCAGACCTGCGATCTCTTGAGAGGAGACGGAGACGGCAGCCGCCACCGCACGCGTCTCGACCGTCACTTTGTCAAAGGTCTCCCTGGCCTGCTTGCTGATCTTATCGACCGTCTCGTTGACGGTGGTTATCGTGCCCTGAACCTGATCGATGACAGGCCCGGCTTTCTCCAGTATCGGCTCAGCCTTTGCCTGGACGGCGGCGGCCACCTTTGTGAGTTTCTTGATCGCGCCGTACATGAATATGAACATCGCCGCCTGGATGATAAAGCTCAGGGTTATGATCAAAGCCGCGATAGCGACTATAGTGTAGAAGGTCTGTTGATCCACGAGCCCTCCTTGTTAAAGCACAAGGGACTTGCTCACAGGCTTAGACGCGCCTTTTATGAAAGCGAGACTCGACCAGGTCCCTGCCCCGCCCCGGCACATACGGCCGTGAAAGTTATCCCAGTCAGGCTTAGGCTTCCTCGCCTTCGATAGCGCCGCTTGCCGAAACATCGCCCGCCTTGCGCTTCTCTTCGCGATAAGCCTGCTTGCCGGCCTCGATAGCGGCGGCAATCTGCTCTCGCTGGCGACCCGCGACATCCGACACCACGCCCGCGCCCTGCGTAGCCTTATCCCGCGCGGTAGAGTAAACGTCCGTGACCCTTTCGCGTCCCGCATCGTAAAACTCCGTCGCGCGGCTGCCGATCACGCGAGCGCCTTCGCCCGCCGCGTCTATGCCGCGCTTGGTGTAATCCGCAATATCGCCGCGAAGCTCACGCCCCGCCTTCGGCGCAAACAGGAAGGCCACCGTCGCCCCTATCCCCGCGCCTATGAGCAGGTATGTGAGTTTCTCCACCGCCGAGGAATCTTCTTGATTTGCCATCTTAGTCCTCCTGAACTATTTTTACTTGTTAAGACTGCAAACAGCGACCTCAATTTCAAGACAAACCAATATAGCATTATGATTTGACCCGATTCAAGACAACGCAGGAAATGGATCGGCGGCGGTTCTATCTCTTTTCCCTAAGCGCGTCTATGCGAAGCTGTATTCGCTCTGCCGCCGCGCGGTCAGGGACTTCGCGCATGAAAGCCTCCCATTCGGCGGCCGCTTGCTCGTTGAGGTTCGCGGCTTCGTATATGGACGCGAGCAGGTAACGGCAATCCGCGCACGTTCCGTTCGATTTGCGCATCGCCCTTAGAAGAACCCGCCGAGCCTTTCTCGCCTTGCCTTCACTCATAAGAGCGCGGCTTTTTTCAATTAGCTGCTCGACCGAAGGCCCGCTCTCCCCGCGCGCTCGCGCAAGCGCACGCCACGCCTGACGCAAGGACGGGCTCATCTCAAGCGCAAGGCCCGCTTCGCGCGCCGCCTGTTCGCGGTCGCTGTGGGCGAGATAGGCTTCGGCCATCAGCCACCGCGTGTTCGGATAAAAGCGGTCCCACTTTATCGCCTGTGTGGCGCTCTCGCGCAACCTTGCCGTATCGCTTTCGAGTAAAGCGAGATAGGCCAGAAGCAGGTAGCTGGAATCGGGCGTGAGCGTGTGTTCAATCGATTGCGTGGCGTGCCGGGTGGCGAGATCGACCAGCACCGTCTTCTCACGGGCCGCGCTCTTGTCTTCTGCGCACATGAGCAATGCGCGGGCGAAAAGAAAATCGTAGTCGTTGGCCGGGTCGATGCTCTCCGTTGCGGCGAGCCTGCCTTGTTCTATTGTTCGAGCGCAGTCGCCTTTGGCGGCAAAGACAAAAGCGTTTTTGATCTCCCTGTCCGCACGCGCTAAAGAAGCCGCATAGAAGAGAGCCAGAAGCGGTATCGTCAGGCTGGCGATCAGTATCGCCCGGCGCGGCAAAGAGCCGGTTGAAGTTGACGGCTTCACGCTCTCCGGGTTGCCGATTGTCCGGGCGCGCGGGCTCATTACGCTTGCTGCCGCGCAGGCGAGCGCGACGACAGTGAAAAAGTAGAGCCTTGTCGGAATCTGGTCGAAGATAAAGAAATTGTGCGCGACCACTGCCGCGAATGAAGAGATGAGGCCCGCGATTATTACCCTCTCGCTTTGATTGCCGGTGCGCCGCCGCGCGGCGATCAAAAGCTCGAACGAAGACGCTATGATTGCGACGTAGAGTATCAGCCCCGGCAACCCGTGAGAGACGGCCGCGTCGAGGTACGAGTTATGCGAGCTTTCGTTGTTGGTTTGCGGAGCCAGTTGCGCCAGCTCCTTCGTCTTGTAAGCCAGGAAAGCTTTGCGAAACCCTTCCGGCCCGCACCCCGTGAGCGCGAAAGCCGGAACCATCCTGATCGATGCCGACCACAAAAGGGTGCGCCCGGAGCCTGTGAGCCCGTCCGTGATAAATGACCTCGCTCTTTGAAGCACGTTACGCGAGGCGGGGCTCGACGCAACGACAAGGACAGGAGACGCCACAATGATCGCGGCCAGCAGGCTTACGCGAATCGCTCTACGCTTGCCGGTTTCGATCAAGCGGCGCGCTCGCCCGACAAGCTCCAAAACGGCAAACGCTATTGCGCCCACCCCAAGCCCGACCCAGGCCCCGCGCGTCCCGCTGAAGATGATCGCGCCAACCGAAAGCGCGGTTGAGATCGCCATCAACCGGCGAGCGCGGCCCATAGCCCCCAACGCAAGCCCCGCGCTGAGCGGCGTTGTGTAGAGCAAGAAATTGCCGAGGTAATTCGAGTGTCCGAGCGTGCCTGTGGGACGGACCACAGCGCCTGTCGCGGAATCGAAAGTGTAAAGGCTCGAAGAAAGAAAAGGGTCCCGGCCGAAGAACTGAACTAGAGCGTATGCTGCAACCGCTAACCCTGCGAGCGACATAGCCCACAGCACGCCGATCAAGCGAGCCTTGCTCTTGCCTACCGCCACGATGATCGCGACGAAGCAGGTAAAGAAACACAGATGCGTTATCAACCCCATATGGCTATAGTTGCTGCCAAACAATGACGCAACCGGGGCCACGCCGAAAAGGGTCGAAATCGAAACTGCCGCAAAGAAGAGAGAGACGATTGCCGCGTGCCTCGATTTAAGCAAGCCTGAAAGTGAACCTACACGATGCCCCGGTTCTAATGCGATCAAGACGAGCAGCGGGACGAGGGTCGATGCCCCTACGAGCAGCAAGGCATATTTTGGCGTCACAAAGCTTCGGTAAAAGCCCGTGCCAAAGACGAGCGGGACCACGACGAGCAATGATACGCATATCCAGTATAGGGCTGAGCGAGCAAGGGTCTGAGGCTCGTCGATTGCAATAATGCTACCGGGTCTTTCCATAGCTTTGCCGCGATGTGACTATGCCGCATTCTATGAGCAGGGCTGCCCGCTAATAAAGAGTTAGGTTCGAGCGGCGGCACGGGTTAGAGATTTGGCGACGAAAGCACCTTCAGCTCGCGCCCGCGTCTGGCGGAGATGACCGTCGCGGCGGTTGACTCTGCCGCGCAGTAGAGGCGGTTCGGAGTCGCGTGGTGGACCGTTACCGTATGGATGCCGGGAGCAAGGTCTTGATTGACAATCGCCACGTGGTTCCCGCGAGTGTGGCCCTGCGCAGCGCCCTCTTCTTCCGACGGACCCTTGATGAGCACTTCGACGCGGCGTCCGACCCAGGCGCGGTTTCGTTCCAGCGAGACCTCTTTCGACAACTCTATGAGACGGCCGAGTCGTTCCACCTTCACTTCGCGCTCTACATCTCCAAAATGGAGCGCGGCCGGAGTCCCTTCGCGCTCCGAGTATATGAACATATACGCGAGGTCATAACCGACTTCGCGGTAGAGCGAAAGCGTCTCCTCGAAATCTTCTTCGGTCTCGCCTGGGAAACCCGCGATGATGTCGGTCGAGATGGTCGCATCGGGCAGCAGCTCGCGAATCTTTCGTATGCGGTCGATATAAAACTCGCGCGTGTACTCGCGAGCCATGCGCTTTAATACCCGGTTCGAGCCCGACTGTACGGGCAGGTGTATGTAACGGCAGATCGACGGCGTATCGGCCACGGCTTCGATTATCTGATCGTCAAAGTTGACCGGGTGAGAAGTCACGAACCGCACTCTCGGGATGCCGACGCGCCCTACCATCCTAAGCAGGCTGGCAAACGACGGGTAGCCCTCGATAAGAGCGCGGCGAGCGCCCGTACCGGGCTGCATCCCGTACGAGTTCACGTTCTGTCCGAGCAGAGTGACTTCCTGCACCCCTGCGCGCGCGAGCGCCTCGGCCTCCGCGATTATGTCGGCCGCGGGGCGCGAAACTTCAGCGCCGCGAGTCGCAGGGACTATGCAATACGTGCAGCGATGATTGCACCCGCGCATGATCGTGAGGTTTGCCGTCACTGCGCCTACGGGCGCGGGCGGCGAGTAGAATTGCAGCTCGCGCTTGAACTCGAACGACTGGAACTTGCCGCGAGTGATCGCCGGAACGATCTCGGTGATCGCGCCAGGACCGAGCAGTATGTCGAGCCCGAACTTCTTAGCCATGCGCTGGCCTTCGGGGAGCTGCGCGAGGCACCCCATCATGCCTACGGTCAGGTTTTTACGGCGGTGCTTCTCTTTTCTCAGCTCGCCCAGAAGCGTCTGCACCTTTTCGACAGGCTTGCCGCGCACGGCGCAGGTGTTTACCAGCACGAGATCGGCCTCGCGAAAATCGTCAACAAACCCGTAGCCTATCCCCGCAAGCTCGGATTGGATGGCGTGCGTGTCGTACTCGTTCATCTGGCAGCCGAATGTAACTACGTGCGCGCGCATGAAATCTTGAAGTCTCCCTGTCTCAGACCATCTCCAGCCTGGTTGCGTGAACTGTGAATCTTAACATCAGCCGCGAGCGGCTCGCCAGAGCCCGCCCGCCGGTGAGGTCAAAAAATTGACAAACTGGCCCGGCGGGGCGACAATCCTTGAACACGTAAGATCAAGACTGAAAGGCTCAGGATGCAAAGAATATTTTTAGTCGCAACGGCGGCCGTTTTATCGCTCACGCTATCGGCGGGCGTGGCGCTGACGGCGAGCCAGGCTCCTGCTTCGATAAAGAAACCGGACGCGACTCCTCTGGGCGCGACCGAGGAGATATTAAAGACCGTAAGCCGACTTCGCGCGCTCGACGTTAAGCGCCCCGTAAAAAGCGGGCTGAAGACGCGCGACCAGATAAAAGAGAGCGTCATCCGAGACCTCGACGAGACGACGACTGCCGAGGAGTTCGAGGCGACGACAAAGACGTTGAGCAAGCTCGGCCTTGTCGCCAAAGACTTCCGGCTGCGCGATTACGTTGTCAGCCTTTTGCGCGAGCAGGTAGCCGGTTTTTATGAGCCGAAGACTCAAGAGTTCTATCTCGCTTCGTGGATCCCTCTCTCAGAGCAGAGGACCGTCATAGCGCACGAGCTTGTCCACGCGCTTCAGGACCAGCACTTCAATCTTCGCCGGTTCGAGCGGTGGCCCAAGGGCGATTCGGACGCGGAGCTTGCCGCGCACGCGCTCGTCGAAGGCGAGGCTACGCTCGTCATGCTCCAGTACGATTTCGAGGATCGCGGGCTCAGAATCGACCTCACAAAGCTCGGATCGTTGACAGAGACTCTTACATCTCAGTCCGACCCCGAAGAGGACGCGAAGTACCCTGTGCTTGCAAACGCGCCGGCGGTGCTTCGCGAGACTCTACAGTTCCCATACCTTTATGGGGCCGGGTTCGTACAATCGATCTTAAAGAACGGCTCGTGGCAGGCGCTCAACAACAGCTATGAAAACTTGCCGGCCTCGACCGAACAGATACTGCACCCGCAGCGCTTCCTTTCGCGCGACAACCCCGTAAAGATCGAGCTTGGCGACATGCTCGCCACGCTTGGCAAAGAGTGGAAGCAGACAGACGTTGATGTAAACGGCGAGTTCGGTTACCGCCTGCTGCTGTCGGAGTTCATCACCAAGCAAGCGGCCCGCGCGGCAGCCGAAGGCTGGGGCGGCGACCGCTACGCGCTTTTTGAAGAGAGGCAAAGCGGCGCTCTCTTGATCGCTCAGTACACGACCTGGGACACGGAGCGCGACGCTAAAGAGTTCTTTGACGCATACTCCGAGCGAACCCACGCGCGTTATAAAACAGCCCGGCAGCCCGACGCCGCCCCGGCAGCCGCGGCCGCGCAGAGGCACACTTACCAGACGACAGAAGGTATTGTCTCGATTGAACTGCGGGGCAAAGACGTAGCGATAATCGAGGGCGGGCCTTCGGCGGCCGGGGTCGCTCGTCTTTACGAGCAGATATGGAAGAGTAAAAAGACCGCGCGATAACCAGCATGCACAGGCGCAAGAATCTTACCGTGACCGCACGCGCTCGCTCGCTGACGGCGGGCCTCTGGCTTATAACCCTGCTTGCTCTGCCCGCGCGCCTGCCTGCGCAAACCGTCTCGTCAAACCCGCAATCAAGACCAGAGCGCGTGCGCTCGGAACGGCTTGAAAAGCTCGCCGGCAGCGTCGTAGCAGCGGCCGTCGAACAGTTCGGCCCGAACGGGCTTACGGCTGACAAGATCGCTTTGACCATCATCGACTTGAACGACCCCACGGCTCCTTCGTGGGGCAGCCATCGCGGGCAGGAGATGATCTATCCCGCGAGCGTCGTCAAACTCTTTTATCTCGTCGCGGCGCACGACCAGTTGGAGCGCGGCACGCTCAAGCCTTCGGCGGAACTCGACCGCGCGCTCCGCGACATGGTCGTAGATTCATCAAACGACGCCACGCATTACGTGATCGATGCGATAACAGGGACCACGGGCGGGCCGGAGCTGGACGAAGCCGCGCTCAAACAGTGGATCGAAAAGCGCAACGCGGTTAACCGCTACTTCGCGCGCCTCGGTTACGAAAAGATCAACGTCAATCAAAAGACCTGGTGCGAATCGCCTTACGGGCGCGAGCGCCAGGGGCTTGGGCCAAACTTCGAGAACCGCAACAAGCTGACGACGGAAGCCGTTGCCCGCTTGATGCACGAGATAGTCGCGGGGGGCGCTGTGTCGCCCTCGCGGTCGCGCGACATGATGAACCTGCTCAAGCGCGACCCCCTGGCAAAGACCGATGACCCGGATTCGCAGGAGACAGCTTTTTCTGCGGGCGGCCTCCCGGCGGGCGCTGACTACTATGCGAAAGCCGGGTGGACTTCTACCACGCGGCACGACGCGGCATACATACGCCTGCCGAACGGAGCGAGGTATATAGCCGTCGTCTTCACGGTTGACAACAGCAAGCAGGCCCGTATTATCCCTTTCGTGTCAAAGCTGATCGCAGACGATTTTTCGCGCGCTGCGGTTGTCGCGGACCTCGCGCTTGTAAACGGGCGCATCTGGACAGGCAACCCCGCCCACCCCTGGGCCGAAGCCGTGGCCATGCGCGGCGAGCATATCACCGCCGTGGGCACGAATGACGAGATCAAAAAGCTCGCGGGAAAACCTGCCCGCATACTCGATCTGGCGGGAAAGCTCGCGCTGCCGGGCTTCATAGACGATCACACACATTTTATCGACGGAGGGTTTCGGCTGCTCTCTGTCGAGCTTCGCGATGCCCGGACTCAAGAAGAGTTCGCGCGAAGAATCAAAGAGCACGCGGCAAAGCTCGCGCCTGACAGGTGGATAACCGGCGGCGATTGGGACCACGAAAACTGGCCCGGCGCAACGCTTCCGACCAGGGAGCTTATCGACCGCCACACGCCTCGCAACCCCGTCTTCGTATCGAGGCTCGACGGCCATATGGCGCTTGCCAACACGGTCGCGCTAAAGCTTGCGGGGATCACACGCGAGACGAAAGACCCGGAAGGGGGGACGATTGTCCGCGACCCGCGAACGGGCGAGCCGACAGGCGTTTTGAAAGACGACGCGATGGGGCTGGTCTACCGCGTGATGCCTGAGCCGAGCGCCGCAGAGTTTGACGACGCGCTCAAGGCCGCGCTCAAGTACGCGGCCCGCGTCGGGGTGACTTCGGTTCAAGACATAACATCGTGGCGCGAGTTCGATCTCTATAAAAGCTTTTTAGACAGAGGCGGTCTGACCGTGCGCGTCTACGCGCGCACACCCATGAGCGAGTGGAAGCGGCAGGCCGATTATGTTGCGCGGCACGGCGCGGGCGATCATCGTCTGAGGCTGGGCGGGCTCAAAGCATTTATGGACGGGTCGCTCGGCTCGACGACCGCGTTATTTTTCGAGCCGTTCACCGACGCGCCCGGCACTTCCGGGTTGATGGTCGCCGACAACACCCCTGAAGGCAAATTGAAGAAGGACATAAAAGACGCGGACCGCGCGGGGCTGCAATGCTCTGTCCACGCCATCGGCGACCGCGCTAATAATCTCCTGCTCAACTACTTCGAAGAGGCTGCCAAAGAGAACGGGCCTCGTGATCGCAGGTTCCGCATAGAGCACGCGCAGCACATTCGCCGCGATGACATACCGCGATTCGCAAGGCTCGGCGTAATCGCGTCTATGCAGCCTTATCACGCGGTCGACGACGGTCGATGGGCTGAGAAGCGAATCGGTCCTGAGAGGATCAAGACCACCTACGCGTTCCGCTCGCTCATAGACGCGGGGGCCGCCGTCGTCTTTGGCTCGGACTGGTTCGTCGCGCCGCTTTCGCCCCTGCTCGGCATACACGCGGCAGTTACTCGCGCAACGCTCGACGGCAAGAACCCGCGCGGATGGGTCCCCGAACAGAAGATAACCGTCGAAGAAGCCGTGCGCGCTTACACATCGCTTTGCGCCTACGCCGAATTCGCTGAGCGCGTAAAAGGGACGCTCGAAGCGGGCAAGCTCGCAGACCTTGTCGTGTTGTCGGATGACATCTTCAAGATCGACCCCGACCGGATACAAAAGACCGAAGTCATCTACACAATCGCGGGCGGTCGCATAGTCTACAGCCGATAATTCAAAAACAGTCGAATATTTGCAGGGGAGATCAAAGCCCCAATATCTATTCCTAATGGGCCACGCGGATACGATATAGTGTAGACGGCTATCGCCTGATCGTTTCAAAAACGTACAGGCTCGGCCCCGCCTGCTCGCCTAACTTTTCTTATAAATGAAGCTAAGCCCTTCTCATAAAAGGCCCGCCTCTTGGGCATGATTATTGCACCTTATAAAGGGTCTACCGAGCGAAAAGTCAGTCCAGACTGGACGTGCAAGGACAGAGGGGGGAGAGAAAAATAATGAACAATAAGACGAACGGGAAGCTCTCAAAGATTCCACAAAACGTCGTCATAATCGCCGCTCTGGTAGCGGTTGTCGGCATATCGGGGCTTGCGCTCTGGCTGACGAGAAGTGAGCCGAAAGCGGACGCAGCGATTATGCCGCGAGCGGCGCGAATCGAGCGCGTCGAAGGTGAGGTCGGCATAGCGCGCACTTTCGACCAGGAGCAGGAGGGCGAGCTTGAATGGGCGGACGCGGTGATGAACGCGCCGCTGACGACAGGTGACCGCATATACGCGCAGGAGGGAGCGCGCACGAGCGTCGCCTTTACGGGGCGCAACTTTGCGCGGCTCGACTCAGGCGCTTCTATGGACGTGCTGTCGCTTGCAGACAACAGAACGCAGCTTGCGCTGCGCGACGGCTCGGCGTTTTTCGATCTAGGCGAGCTAGGGCAGGATGAGCTTTTTGAAGTGGCGACGCCCAACGGCGCTGTCCAGTTCGAAGAGCCCGGTCTTTATCAGCTCGGCTTTGACGATCAGGGCAGCACGCTTATCTCTGTGTTGAGCGGCGTGGCTCAGGTCGTGGGGCTTGCCGGTTCAGGTGAGATCGGCAAAGGCGAGATGCTGACGCTCGCGGGCCAGGCGGCCGCGCAGGTGTTGATGTCAAAGCTCGCTCCCGATTACGCGGGCGGGCTGGTCGACGATTATTACGGGTACCGCTATTCAGATTACGACGGTCGCTACAGAAGCTATGACCGCTACCTCGATGACCCTTACTACTATGAGCCCTACCGCAGGTCTGTCAGTTACAAGTATGTCGATTCGTATGACGTACCGGGATTGTACGACCTCGACCAGTACGGCGACTGGGTGGACGTAGACGGCCACGGTCACTGCTGGGCTCCGCGCGTAAGCTCGGAATGGGCTCCTTACAGAGACGGGTACTGGGAGACGGAGAGCGTGTGGGGGCCGACCTGGGTATCGAGCGAGCCGTGGGGCTGGGCTCCTTACCATTACGGTCGCTGGGCCAACGTATCAAGTCGCGGTTGGGTGTGGGTCCCTGAGCGACAGACTCCGCGTTACCAGTATTCGCCCGCGCTCGTGGCTTTTGTTCCGCTGAGCCAGACGAACCAGATAGCCTGGGTTCCTCTCGCGCCGGGCGAAAGGTATATACCCCGGTACTACGACAGGAACTTCCAGCCGCGCTATCTCGCGCCGGTGGACGTCGTCAACCAGTACGTGAGCGTGCAGCGCACATACATCAACATGAATGTGCCGCAGGCTATAACAGTGGTTCCGGTCGACGGGTTCACGAGCCGCATCGACCCTTACAGGGTGGCACGCATCAATCAACAGTTGATCGCGCAGTCGCGAGCGGTGATCGACCCTTATGCTTATGACAACCTGCGCCACGCGGCCGTCCAGTTCGATGGCGGTCGAAGAAGAAGCAAGAAGTTCATGAGGCGCGAATTAGAGCAGCGACTCTTGAACACGCCTGTCGTAGCAAGCGCGGTCCCAGTTGTGCCGTCCGGGCACAACCGCATGCTTGAATCTCTCCACGTTCAACAGGTGACCGATAAGCAGAGGAAGAACAGGCTGAAGTTTGAGAGGAACGGCCAAGTGATCACCGCCGGAAACAGCAGGCGTATGGTCTTACCCAACCCCAACGCTTCGGAAGTCGCGCAGGAGCGTGGCCAGCGCATAGCCGCGCTCAAGACGCAGGCGGCGCAGGGCAACCAGGAAGCTCGCCGCGAGATGAAACAGCTTCGCAAGCAGGAGAAGCGTGAAGCTCAAGGCATCAGGACTGTTCAAGCCCCGGCCGTCGCCGGGCAGGGCCAGCCCAATCAGTCAGCGCGCGAGATGCGCAAAGCGCAAAAGCGGCTTGAGCGTGCGGGCCGGACCGTCAACACTCAGCAGCAGGTTAACGCAAACAACCAGGTCGAGATTCGGAAGGCGATGAAGCGGCAACGCAAGGCCGAGCGCAAACAACAACAGCCCTCAGCCGCGCGACAACAGTCGCAACTATCTTCGCAGCCGCAAAATCGGCGGGTTCAAGCGAGCCAGCAGAGTATGACAGACCAGGCGCGCCAGCAGCGCAAGGCTCAAAAACAGGCAGCGCGGGCGGCGCGCGCGCAGCAGCAACAGGTAGCAGCTCCGCAGCCGGTTCAGCGCCAGCAGTCGGTTGTCACTCGACAGGCCGTAAAGCAGCAGCGCAAGGCCGAACGCCGCGCCGCCAGTCAGGCTTCACAGCCTCAGCCGCAAGTCAACAGGGCTGTGGTGCAGAGGCAGCCTGTACAGAAACAGCAGAGACAGCAGGTAATAAGGCAGCAATCCGCGCCCGCCGCACAGGGGGTCGACAGGGCCCAACGCAAGGCTGAAAAGCAGGCGCGAAAGGCAGCTAAAAAACAGTAAAAGCAAAAACCGTAGAACCCTGGCCGGTGGTCGGCAAAGAGAGCGTGAGAGCTTGATCTCTTCCCTTCTCAAAACTGACCGCCGGCCTCTATTTTTTGGCGAGCAGGGTTTCGTAGCGTTGATCTTCTTCGCTGTCGTCCGTCGAGGGAAGGTCGAGCATGCTCCAGCCGGGCTCTACCACGCGCCCGTAATTGTCTGCGAGACCCGTAAAGCCGCCGCGCATGTTCGTGGTGTTTGTGTAGCCCATCTGGCTCAAGAAATTGCACGCCTGAGCCGAGCGCCCGCCCGACTTGCACCCCACAATCAGCTTCGCGTCTTTGGGAACGTTCTTTTCCACTACCGCAGGGAAATCCTCATTCGGGTACATTCCGACGCCCGGCGCAAAGTGAAGGATAGGGATGTTGATCGCCCCGACCGGGTGCCCCGCTTCAAATTCCGGCACGGACCTCACGTCCAGGTATATATAATCGGGATCGCTTTGCATCAACTCATATGCTTCTTGCGGGTTTATCTCTTTCACATTCTCTCCTTTCGATCATTCAGGAAGAGGATTATAGCTCAAGGCTGAGCCTTGCTTCCAGAAAGCCTCGGCCCAGGTTCCCGCAACAAATTTACAAGATTTTTCGCCCGCACTTTACGGACGTTATTATTGACAACCACAGGGTCGATCCATAATATTGGGCCTCCTGGCAGCACCCTCCTAAATTTTCAAGCAGTATCACAGATTTAGGGTCAGAACTTTAGACCATTTTCGAGTTTCGAAAGGAGCAAGGTTTGAAACTAAACCGTGTATTTAGAGAGTTAGGACTTGCCCTTAGCCTCATCTTATTCATATCGGTCATCGCAACCTCCGCGCAGGACCTCAAATCGCAAGAATCTAAAGCCCAAGAATCTAAAGCCCCAGAATCTAAAGCCCCAGAACTTAAAGCCAAAGACCCCGGCACTAATAATCAAGAGATAAAACAGAGCAAAGAGACAACAGAGCAAGCGGAGACAGCCCAGGAGCCTGCTCCAGTTCTTGTGCTTCCTCCCGCGCCTTCAATCGTCAAGAAGAACCCAAACATCATCTCGATCCCGCTTGAGCACATAGACCTCTCGGCATACGACGGGCAGGCTCAAAAGTATGAGCAGCGCCCCGCGACTTCGACGCCGAAGATCGGGAGCCTGTACGGCTACCGCCGCGACCCGTTTACGAGGCGCGCAAAGTTCCACTCGGGCGTAGACCTGAAGGCGCGGCGCGGCGACCTTGTGGCGGCAAGCTATGCGGGCGTAGTGCAGTTTGCGGGCTGGTATTACGGCTACGGCAACCTGTTGATCGTAAATCACGGCGGCGGAGTGACGACTTACTACGCGCACCTTTCGAGCTTCGACCTGAAGGTGGGAGAGAAGGTCGAGCGCGGCACAATCGTCGGGCGGGCCGGGAGCACCGGGCGCGCGACCTCGCCGCACCTCCATTATGAGTTGCGAATAGACGGCAACCCTGTCAACCCTTTCCAGGCCATTGCGCTCGACCCCTCGTCGGGCTTCTTCAAAGAAGCGGAGGCGGTCGATACCACGCGCCCCCGCAGGGTCGAGGCCGAAGAGAAGACAGAGAAGCGAAACTGAAACCTCGTAAACCGATTGCGCCTGAAAAGGCGGGGCTCGCCAGCGAGCCCCGCCTTTTTGGTTTTGGGCCTCGTCCGGTTTTGCGACTTGCCGTTTTGAGCGGCGAGCGGGCATCATGAAGTAAGTGGAGCGCATCACAGGCTGTGGAGTAATTAAACGAGGAGTTTGATAGAGTGATGAAGTTTCCAAAACCGCTCGTAGCAATTGTTCTGGCGGCGCTGATGATTCCGGCTATGCACGCCCAGACGAGAAGCATCAAAGCGGATCGCGCGGACAAGACCGATTCTGCCGCATCGAAGAGCTTCTTTACAGTAGGCGAGCGATTGAACTACGAAGTCTCGTGGTCGAGCTTTATCGTCGCGGGAGAGCTTACGATTGAGACGAAAGACCGCCGCAGCTTTGACGGCGTTGACGGTTTTCACGTCGCGGCGCAGGCAAAGTCCGTGGGGCTTGTGAGCGCGCTCGTCTTCAAGGTAAACGACGTTTACGAATCATATATCAACGCGTCGACGCTTCAGCCGTTTCGCGCGGAGAAGCATATGCGCCACGGCAAAAAGAGCTCGCAAACCTCTGTCACGCTCGACCAAAAGAGCGGGACCGCAAAACTTTCGGACGGCAACACGATCACGATACCTGCCGACACGTACGATCTCGCCGGGCTGCTTTACGCGGTCCGTGGGATGGACCTGACCGTCGGCAAGACGCGCACCTTCACCTTGCTTGAAGACAACAAGCTCTACACTGTGAGGGTCGAGCCCGAAGCCCGCGAAAAGATCTCTACGCGCGCGGGCGATTATAACGTGGTCAGGATAGCGACAAAGACCGTGCGCGGCGGCGAAGCCAAAGACCCTTACAACCTTCGGTTCTATGTCACAAACGACTCGCGGCGGCTGCCCGTGCTTATAACCGCAGCGCCTTCGTGGGGCGATGTCCGAGTCGAGCTGACTTCGATCACGGGAGTGCCTGGGAAGTAAACTCGATGTCAAGCCCGCATACAATTTGATCGACCCGGCAAGCCGCCGGCATTTAATCCATTCATACCGCGTGGTGCAATTCTCGACAGGACTCCTGTCGTCAGAATAGTGCGCGCACGTATCATTCGGCGGCTTGCCGTTTTGTTCGCCTTGCCCGCCCTTTCGAGTGAAAAATATACGACACGAATCCCAGCCCTTGGCCTGAGAGTTCTTATTTTTAATCACCTGGCGCATGAATAAAGATTAGTTATTCTGTAAGCTAAACACGTTTCACCTTGACTCGAGTAAGTATGGGCGTATAGTGGGCGTGTCAAACCAACAGGTGTTCCAACCCAGGTAATCAAATTTTGTGACCGCGCTCTTTGCACTTAGCGTCAATCTCTAAGTCTGCGAATTTGTCAGGAGGTATTTATGGCCAAGCTCGAGAAAGTCTTCGGAAGTTTTAGACTGATAGCTGCCATTACCGGCATTTGTGTCATCTTTATGGGCATAAGTGCCTGGTCGTCAAGCTCCCCGCGCCAGGAACCGAGTCAACCACGCCAAAAAAGCGATGCCGAAAGGATTGAAGAACTGAAGGCGCGCTATAAAGCCGTTAAGGATTCTATAAAAACAGAAGACATTAAAGTGCTAAGTAAGGCACCGAAATTCAAACTGGTCGGCATGGAAAAGACCCCCAGTAAATATTTAAGAATATCGCTTAAGAACGAATACACGAAAAAGATAACCGTCTTTAAATATTCTGTAGGCAGCACCATAGTTAATACGGATTATCTATCTAGCGAGATTGAGGGAGACGGTATCCTTTCTGGGGCAATTATGGAAATAGTCGAGCCCATTGATACGGAGTTGCCTCATGCAGGCATCGTCATTTACGCAGTCGGATTTGAGGACGATACTTTTGCGGGCCACAGGAAATCAGTTCAGGAGCTTAAGGATTATAGAGCAGGAACAAGAATGGTAATCGCCTTTGTTACTTCTTTGTTGCGTAACGCAACGAATCTTCCTGATGCAGAACTCGCAACAGAGTTAGAGAGGATCAGATCGGTAATCAATGCTCAATTAGATGAACCGGACAACGCCCGCTCAGATTATTTTAAGAATGGTTATATCGGCATGAAGCTGGATGTGCTTGGTGATATTGAAAGGCTACAACAGGACACCGGGCACGAGGTATTAACTCAACCGGAGCAAGTGACTCAAATCAGAGCTAAACTAACCTTTTGGGTCAACCTTTACGAAAAGCAATAGTTTTTGTCGAAGTGTTTCAGGATTTAGTTTCTATCGCTTTACCCATTCAACTAACCACAGGACTTTCGCACGACCAGACCGCGATTGGAAGCAGACGACTATGCAGAGAACCATAACAGCATTGTTATTAGTGTGCCTTTTAGTAACCGGCGTTCGAGCCGAATGCCGCGCTACGCTCGTACCTGGGATTGAAAACCCTGAGGACATTATCGAGGCGTGTTCTAACGCCACGAGTTTCGGAGGAAACCCCTGCTTCCTGACTAAGACCAGCACATGGTTCTTTAGATGGAGTGACGGGCTTGAAACTAACTGGAATGTCAGTGTCTCAGGTGAACGCCTCTGGTCACAAACCTCTTGCTGTAGCCTGGGGACCGCCAGAGATTGCTTCCCCATATTTCATCCACCGCGATTTGAAGAGGGTCAAGTAACCCAGGACATTCAATTTGCTACCGTTGTTTTTACCGAATCATTCTGCCCGGTATGTGCTAATAAGAAGGTGTTCCAGCGATGTAATTTCGATTTGCTGAAAACCAGGCGGCACCCTTACTCCTGTACCACTATTGGAGAAGGAGGCGGGTGCAGCACAGACATCGACTTTGGCGATAACTTTGAGCCTGTAGACCCTATACCGACTTGCCCGCCCGGCAGCCCGATTCTTATAGACATTCAAGGCAACGGCTTTGCCCTGACCGACGCAGCAAACGGAGTGAGCTTCGATCTCAGACCAAACGGGAATGCTGAACGCATCGCCTGGACGGGTGCCAACTCGGATGATGCTTTTCTCGTGCTTGACCGCAACGGCAACGGCCTTGGCGACGACGGAACGGAATTGTTCGGCAACTACACTCCACAGCTCACGACGACACACCCGCACGGGTTCCTTGCCCTGGCAGAGTTTGACCAACCGCTCAACGGGGGCAACCTCGACGACGCGATTGATGCTGGCGATGCTGTCTTCGCTTCATTGAAGTTATGGAGGGACGTAAACCACAACGGCGTATCCGAGCCTGCCGAGTTGTTTACCTTGCCGGCAACGGGCGCGAGCAAGTTCGATCTCGATTTCAAAGAGAAGAAGCGGCGCGACGAGCACCGCAACTGGTTCCGCTACCGCGCTAAAGTCTATGACTCACGGGGCGCGGACCTAGGCCGATGGGCCTGGGACGTATTCTTTGTCAATCCATGAAGGCTCTAACCGGAGCCGTTCTGTGCGGCGAGGTGCCGGGCATGACTTTGGCCACGCCCCCACACCACGCCGCCAGTCAGAACGTTGCGCGTGTTAGACCGAAACGACTCTCATCGTTTTTGGATTAGAGCAGGCCTTTAGGGCTTGCTCGATTCTGCTAACTGCAACGGTCGTACCATCGCGCTTTTGCTTCTATCTCCTTCATTTTTCCGAACAGCTAATGACTCGCCCGCAATATTCACATATCGCCTGACGGCGAAATGCTGCGCAGGGCGAAAAAAAAAGCGGGGAAGTATATCCCCGCTCATTCCTCAGTCCTCGCGCCTCAAAACTTAGAAAGACGCCTGCCTGCCTTTGATAACAAAATCGACAGGTCTTGAGGGCGAGCCCGCGACACGGAGCTTATAATCGCCCTCTGCGAGGTTGGGCGCGGTCAGGCTCCTTGTGCCCGATTGCGCCACCACACGGTTGTTCCGGTCAATAAGTTGAAGGGTCAACTGCTCGTTCGCCGGGTGGCAGTTGAGCTTGGCGTCAAAGACCGGGAGCCTCACGCCGAGCGGTATCTCGACCGCTCCCTGTCCAGGTTTGATCGAACCCGCGAACCGCTCGGTAAATGATGCGAGCTGCCCCGCAATGTTGCTCTCAGGTCCGGGAGTTGACGAGCCTCCGTTCACCTCGAAATCGGACCCGCTCGCGGCGTCTGCCTGCAACAACAATCCACCGCTCGCAGACGTGCCGATAAGTATCTGCGACCTGGCCCGGGTCGCGGTCGAGATACTATTGAGCACGTCACCGCCCACGGCCGCGTTCACCTTGTCGAGCGACAATCGGACGATTATCTGGTTCCCTTCGATCACACCGGAATCGACCTCGCCGAGCGACTCTTGATTAGTCGTTCCGTTAGGCAAGGTCGTGAATATACCGTACTCATACGTCGCTTCGCTCAACTCGTTTATCGCGATTGATACGAATACGGCGCTAGGGCCGAAACTCGAATCGAGGGTCCACACACTGCCGGGCGTGCGCTGTGACATATCGTTTACGGTCAGCGTGTAGACTATCTGTCGCGCCGCCGCGTCGTAGCTGAAATCGGCACTGCGAATGTCCTGCGCGGTTGTCCCAAGCTGGTCGTCGGCGGGGTCTGTGATCTCAAGGCCGGGCTCCGGGAAGAGGTTGGGCTTTGCGACCGCCGACAGATTCAAGATACTGCGGACAGCGTTGTGCGCGTCGACGTACCCAGCGCCGACCACCCGCTCTGCGAAAGGCATCGGGGTGGCGGTGTTTCTCAGTATTGTGACTACTTCATCGGGCGTGAGAGTGGGGCGGGCTTCCAACATCAAAGCGACAACGCCCGAAACGTGCGGGCAGGCGAAGCTCGTCCCCTGCGACGACAGGTAGTTCGGCAGGAAGGCGGGCGGTATCTTGAGCGGGTCGCCGTTTATTACCCCGCCCGCGTTCATGATCGGCGAAACGCCGTGAGCTTTAACAGAGATGATCGCGACGCCCGGAGCGGTGATGTCCGGGCGCAGGTTTGGCGGCAGGGTCTCATCCGACGGCTGGCCCGCTATGTCAGAGCCTGTGCCGTCATCCACGCCGCGCGAGCTGAAGCCTGCTGGCGTGCCGAGCCCCTGTTTCTCGCCCGCCGCGACAGAGATCGTCCACGGCATGGTCGAGTAGGGGTTGATCGAAGTGGGGGTGTCGCCCGCGTTGCCCGCCGCAAAGACTACCGTGACGTTGTGATCGTGCGCGCGCCGCGTGGCTACGTTGACGGGGTTTGCGGGGTCGATCCCTTCGGCGTCGAGGCTTGAGCCCCACGAGTTGTTTATCACGCGTATGTTATAGAGGAACTGGTTTACGAACAGATAATCATAAGCGGTGAGAATCGCCACGAGCGGGAGGCCTTTGTCGTCGCCCGCGTCGATTCCCACCAGTTTAGCACCTTGCGCCACGCCTCCATAAAAACCTCCGGAATTGGCGCCGGTGCCCGCGGCAACGCCCGCACCGTGCGTGCCGTGTCCCGATTCCAGGTCGGATGTCGGAGCATTCTCGATATAGATGGGGGGAACGAAACCCGTTCCGGCTATTAAATCGGAGATCGATACGCCTACGCCGAGCACGAGGCCCGCGTCCGAGACGACGCCCTGCGCGAGCGGCTGGATCACGTTCTGCACAGTCTTGCTGCCGAACTCAAGGTCCTTCTGCGTTCCGTCTATCCCTGTGTCGATGTAGCCGATGCCGATGCCTTTGCCGGAAACAGGCTGGCCCGGGTTGGCGGTATTTCTTGCGGTCACTTCGCCGTCGGCCATCAATTTATCTACGCCTATGAAAGCGCGGCTCTCGTGCATAAACGGCTTCATCACGCGATTGGCCCAGACGGAGATTACGCCCGGCTGGTTGCGCACGGCGCTGAGCTGCACGGCGTTCAAGTCGGCGATGACCATCGGAAGCTGTCTGAGCGCGAACCCCTTCAATATGCCGACCGTCTTAAGGCGGTTGAGTTGAAGAGTATTCGGCTGAGAGCTGTAAGTGATAATGGCAGGCACAGTAGCACGCTGCGCGAGCGCGGTCTGGAGCAGGGGGTCAACGCGCGCTCCCTGCTGCGTGGCCGCAACCAGGTTGCCTCTCTCGCTCGATGCTTGAAAGATCAGGGCCAGCATCAGAACTGTGAATGTCGCAATCACTCTCTTCATCGTCTCATCTCCCGATGGTTTATCTTCAAATTACTTCTTAAATGCCGGTTCGGAGAGCGCACTCATTATCCAGACATTGCCACTCCCGAACCGGCGGGGGCAGAATAGGCGTCGCCCTGGTGTCTGGGCTAGAGCGACGCCCGGGGGCAACTCAGTTGCCTGCGACGTAGTGCCTTCGGTAGTTGTCGAGCGCGAAGGCGAGGAAGGCGCGCGTCGTCGTCTCCGTCGGTTTAACGCGAGCCTTCAATACAGGCTGGAAGTCGAACGGTCCCTGCTCAAGGGCGAAGTAGGCTTGAAGGATGCCTTTGTCCAGCGCGTACTGGACATAGCCGCGAAGGGCCAGCGGGATCGACGCGTTGTCGGCAAGCGTCATCGTCTGGCCGTTAAGCGTGACAGTGACTTGAGAGCCGGCCTTCGCCTTTGCTTCGCTGTCGAGACCGAGAGCGCGCACAAGAGCCACCGCAAGGTCGAGCCTTGTGACGGGCTGCGCGGGGTTGAAACTCGCGCCCGCTGAGCTAATCATACCGGCAGGCGTGAAGGTGTAATCTCTGAGCGTCGACCCCGCCGCCGTAACCGATTCGGCAATCGCCAGCAGGTCGCCGGAGATGTCGGAAAATTTCGGAGTCGAGTTCACGGTCTGCCTGACGGGTGTGTTGAGCGCGAGCAAGCGCGCGAAGTCTCCGCGCAGCACGGTCGAGTCGGGGTGAAACAACCCGTCCGAGGATGTATCCATTAGACGGTTCTTCAGCGCCGATTCGATCTGCGCCTGCGCCGGGTGTCCCTGGATGTCTGCTACAGGCGAAAGCGTGAATTGCTGCTGGGTGATCGTTCCGGTTACGGGGCCTGGGGCCGCCGCGCCCGACGTGGGCAGGCTGGCGTTGGGGGCCGCCGCAAGACCGCGCACGCCCCTGACTTCCAGCAGCCATTCGCCCGCAACCGGGTTCTTAACAAGAATCTGACGAGTGTTGCCGTCGAGTATCGGGATGGCTATTCCCGAAGAGTGCTTCGCGCCCGTCGGGTCTGTCAAAAGCAGCGCTATCGTATTGCCGTCGCCCGTTCCGGCAGCCGTGTCAAAGCTCGCGAATACGTCGAGCACGCTCATGCCTTCTTGAACGGTGAACCGCTTCGAGTTGGCAGAGCCTGGGCCTGGCAGTGCGGCGGGGCTGTAGTCGATGACGAATGCTTCGGGAGCGGGGCCGCCCACTGTGAACTGCGCGTTGAACGCGGGCTCGCTGAATGTGCCGTAGCTCTTGGAACGGTTGAAGACTTTATCGACCGCCGCGTAAGAGTTTATGTAACCCGCGCCGATCTCATAATCTTCGCGGCCGGGCATGCGGCTGGCGGTCTGTGTGAGAATCTGCTTGATCTCGTCCGGCGTAAGGGTCGGGTCGGCGTCGAGCATCAACGCGATAGTCCCTGCGACGAACGGCGTGGCCATCGACGTGCCGCTTATCTGCGTGTAGTAAGGGATGTAGGCCACGGGAATCTCCAGGTCCGCGTCGAGCCCGTTCGAGACTACGTTCGTGATGGCGCGCGTCGAGATCATGGCGGCGGTGAATTTGCCCGCGTTGGTTTCAAACTCTCGCCCGGT
Source organism: uncultured Clostridia bacterium (assembly GCA_964615905.1). Taxonomy (GTDB): domain Bacteria; phylum Acidobacteriota; class Blastocatellia; order UBA7656; family UBA7656; genus DATLMR01. The sequence goes on along the minus strand of CAZTUB010000002.1, from coordinate 584,954 downwards.
TCCGGGGGCTGTGATCGTCGGAGCGTCGAAATCATCGAGCGTGTCGCCGTTTGCGAGCCGTTCCTGGCGAGGCAGCCCGCGAGAGCTGAAGCTTGCAAGCCCGCCTTCTTTCGTCCCCGCCGCAACTCCTATGACCCAAGGGGCCTTCGCCCACTGGTTGTAAGTTCCCTTGCCGGGGCCGCTGTTGCCTGCCGCAAAGACCGATATGATGTTGCGGTCATAGCAAGCCTTTGTGGCGATATGAATCGGCGCATCCGGGTTGAACGCGCCGCCGCCGCCCCACGAATTCGAGATGACGCGCACGTTATAGAGGAACTGGTTTGCGAGCGCCCATTCAAAACCGCCGAGCGCGTTTAGCACAAACAACCCGTAACCCGACCCGATGCCGATCAGCTTCGCGCCGGGAGCCACGCCCTGGTAGCGACCGCCGGACATCTGGCCCGTGCCGCCGACTATACCGGCGCAATGCGTGCCGTGGCCTACGTGCGAGTCTGTATTCGGCTGATTCTCTAACCCCAGCAGCGAAGTGAAACCTGTCAGCGTCTCTGTGTCGGTAATCATCTGGACGTTTTGGATGACGTGGCTGCCGAACTTCAGATCGTTGTGCGTGGCGTCTATACCCGAATCGTTGATGATGACGGAAAAATCGCCCTTGCCCGAAACCGGCTGCCCGCCGTTTGCGACGGTGATACGACTGTCTGTGCGAAGCTTATCGACGCCCGTGAGCATGCGCGCTTCCTGCATGTAGTAGTAGAGCCGGTCGTTCGACCAGACGGAACGAACAGCCGGGTTCGCCGCGAGCGCGCGAACCTGGTCTATCGTCACCGGCGTGGCGACCATGCCGAGGTTCTGAAGCGTGAGCCCTTTCGTGATCCCAAGATTGCGGAGGATTTGAAGGTGGTTGTTGTTTAGCCCCTGGTCTGTCTTGAACGATACTATGACGACGCCAGCGGGCGCGGAGCCTGAAAGCGTCTGAAGTTTCTGTTGGAGAGTTTCTGAAAGAGTCGCTGCGTTCGAGGCGACAGCGCCTGCAAGTAAGACGAGCGCCGCTGATATGAGTCTGATCTTGAATCTGCGTAACATCTTTTTTGGCCTCCTGGACAATGCTAGTTTAGAGTCTTCACGATATTGGCTTCGCGGCGGCGGGTTTCAAGCCATCGCGAGAGATGCTCTGCCTGCTTGCGCGCAAGCAGCTGCTGCTCAAGGCTCGCGCGAACTTCGTCAAAGCTTCGGGTGCGTTCGGCTTTGCGTTCGACGACCTTGATGATGTGGAACCCGTAATCTGTTTCGACTATGGGGCTGATCTGGCCGGGCTTGAGAGCAAAGGCTGCTTCGTCAAACCCCGGCGTGTGAGTGTCGCGGGAAAAAAGGCCCAGATCGCCGCCCCGCGTGCGAGTGCCGGGGTCATCCGAGTACTGGCGTGCGAGAGCGGCAAAATCGGCCCCCGCTTTGATCTTGGCGTGAATCATCTCGGCGCGCGCACGGCGGCGCGTCATCTCTTCTATGACGAGGCGAGCGATCTGCGCCGGACCCGCGCTCGACTGAGACTTTAACTCGGCGGCCACTTGAGAGCGCCGCGCAGCCACGAGTATGTGGGCAGCGTGCACGCGCTCCGGCTCTTTCATAAGATTGGCAAAATTTGGACTCTGGCGGTGTGTCTCATAAACCCCCCTGACCTCGGCAGGCGTGGCTGTGACTTCGCGGCCCAGCTCGTCTTTCATAAGCTGGCCGTAAAGCTCTTGTCTTACCACCTGCCGAAACTCGTCATCGGTCAACTGGTGATCCGCAAGGTATGCGCGGTAGCTCTCTTCCCCGCCCATCTCGCCTACGCGGCGGCTGTAAGTGGCTTCGAAGGTCTCGTCCGAGATGGAAAGCTGCCGGCGCTCGGCTTCCGCCTGTATGAGCGCGCGATCTATCAACTCGTCGATCACGCCCTCTTTAAGAAGCTCGATCTTCTGACGCCCTTCTGCGGTCTGGTCCGAAAGGCCGAGAGCTTCGATCCCGTTTCGGACATACATGCTATAAATCTTTGCGGTTATCTGGCGGCCGTCGGCCGTGGCAACCACGGCAGGCTCAGGTCGGGCCGCGCTTGCCTTCGATCCGCTGGCCGCGCGGTTTATCGCGCTCAAGCCAAACCCGATTGAGCTGATAACCAGGATCAGCCCAAGGATTTTTACGATGCCGGATTTCGATTCTTTAGCTCTCACTTCCATCTGCCCCCTGTCTGAAATCACCATCATCTGACACGTGAAAGTTAACCCGGAGCGGTTGAGCCATTCTTGAACCCACGGCCTATCTTCTTGAAAAAAACTTGAAGGCAAGCTTTAGTCGCGTACGAGAATCGTGCAGGCAATCGGTTTTATCAAGCGGGGAAATGTAGTAGCATGTACCGATCTTGGCGTTAACCTGTTGAAAATACAATAAGTCGCGCGGACGGCATCGGTTTTGCTGAATCGAGCGGCGAAGGAGAGTGAGCAATGGACCTGTGGTCACTTCTGATCTTGTTGCTGGTGGCAGGTATTTGTGGAGCAATCGGACAGGCAATTGCCGGGTACAGCCGTGGGGGCTGTCTCGTATCGATAGCCCTTGGGTTCATAGGCGCGCTGCTTGGCCGCTGGATGGCAGGGGCGCTTGGGCTGCCGGAGCTGTTCAACGTCCAGATCGCCGGTCAGCCTTTCCCGATCATATGGTCGATCATCGGCGCGGCGATCTTCGTGGCCATAATCAGCTTGATTACCCGCAACCGTTAGCAATAGACGTTTCAATTTAGGGGGGCAAGAGAATGGTTGAAGACGAAAAACTTATCATAGACGAGTCGCGTAAAGTAGCGCAGCACGAAGCGATCAAGGGCACTGTGCGCGAAGAGGTCCATTCAGAGATAGCGCGCGACGCGACCTTGAATTCGGCAGATCGAGCCGACGCCGCCGTGATAGCCGATCACCTGAAGCGAAAGTCCGTGGCGGAGGTCGTAGAGACCGAAGCCGATATTGACCGCGCGCGCGGCATCGCTCGCATATCCCAGGTCGCCGATTACATATTCTATTTGATCTACGGGATAATCGGGCTTGAGATAATCCTTGAGCTGATCGGGGCACGGGACTCGAACGGGTTCAAGCGATTCATAGACACGCTCGCCTCGCCGCTTCTCGCGCCGTTTCGCGGGCTGGTCGACGATCCGGGGAGCGGGGCGGCAAAGTTCCGCCTCTCTTACATAGTCGCGCTGATCGTCTACCTCCTGCTGCACCTAGCTGTAAACGGGCTGCTCAGGCTGATCGCGCATCGAAGGACGACTGTTTAGAAGTAATCTGTAGACGGTGGTCGGCTCTCGCATAGAGAAATGTTTAACCGAGAGCCGACCGCCGCCCGCCGGAACATATTTCATAGGTTCGGTGTCTAACCCGCCTGTACTACGTTTCACCTCACTTGTCTGTAATACGTCAGCTTTCCCGGTCTTTTGATCCTGAGAAAAGGAGGCTCGCACGTGTCGCAACGAAGCAACCCCGTTCTGTGGTCTATAGTCATAGCCCTTTTCATCACAGGCGGCGCACTTTCGACGCGGACGATCTCGGCAACCGGTCAGAGTTCGGATGAAGCGGAGTTGCGCGAGAAGGCCGCGAGCTACCTTGCCGCCGTCGGTCGCAAAGACCTTGAGGCCCTGGTAAAAATGTGGAGCGAGCGGTCCCCCTATCTCGCCGCGCGGTTCAGCGAGATAGAACAGCTTGCCGCAACCGAACCGCAGCAGATTCCCGCCACCGTCGTATCGAATATCGAGATCGAATCGGACCGCGCGATCCTGCTCGCAGCAGCCGGGAACACACTTGCCCGCAGGCTTGCTTTTGTAAAGGAAAAGGGCGGGTGGAAGGTCTGGCGCGACGCGGCTGCTACCGACGCGCTCACGCTCTCGAAAGACGACTCGATGTGGAAGCCTGTCGTGAGCGCCACCCCGGTTGAAGAACTCGCGCTCGCGCTCACCCTTGCGACAACCGGCAGGGAGCGCGACGAATTGCTCGACAAGAACCCAAGGCTGCTCGCGTCGGGTTTGTGGCAGGCGCTCGCCCGGTTGGGCCAGAGGCTGGAAGGCGAGGGCCGCCGCTTTGAGGCCCTAAACGCGCACAAACTCGCGCACAGAATCGCCGCGCGGACCAACAACCCGCGCGGGATGGGCGAGGCTTCCCAGAACCTCGGCGACATGGCGCGGAGCGAAGCCAGTTACAAAGTCGCGCTCGATTATTATCGAGACGCGGCGCGGATGTATGATGAGGCTGGCGAAGATTGGCTGGTCGCTGAGGCTCTTGAGAAAGTCGGCCTCATCTTCATGACTCAGGGCAACTACGACCAGGCGCTTGAGACTTACCGAACGATGCTTGCGCGCGCCGAAGCTTCAAAAGACCGTCGCGCACAGGCCGACGCGCTCGATAACATTGCGAACGCCTATTATGACCGGCGCGATTATGAATTTGCGCTTGAGTATTTTACAAAGAGCCTGGCCGTTCGCCGCGAGTTTAGTAACGGCGCGGACACCGCCGCGTCGCTTGCGAGCATCGGCAACGTCTTTTATCAGCAGGGCAAGTTAGATGCGGCCCTCGATCATTACCGGCAATCGCTCTTACGCTTCGAAGCGGTGAAAGACGACGGCGGAATCGCCGCCGCGCACTACAATATCGCAAACGTTCGGCACGAGCAGGGTTTGTACGACAAGGCTGTTGAGTCTTATCAAAAGAGTCTCACGATTGAGCAAGCGCGCGGGTTTGACGAAGGGGTGGACAACGCCCTGGCAGGGCTTGGGCAGGTCCAGGCGTCTACGGGCAATTACACGGCCGCGCTCGATTACTATCGCCAGAGCCTCAGCCTGCGCGAGCGTTTCGGAGACAAGAGAAAACTTGCCGACGCCAATCGCGCCATAGGAATCGTGACCGAGCGGCAGGGCGACATCGAAGGCGCGCTCGCGGCCTACCAGGCAGGGTTGAAGCTTTATCAGGAATCGGCTAACAGAGCGGGCGTCGGGGCTATGTGGAGTCAGATCGGCGGGGCCAGGTATGTTCAAGGCGATCTCGCTCGCTCGCTCGATGCTTACAAACAGGCGCTGGCCGAGTATGAAACGTTGAACGCCAAACCTGCGGTAGCGGCGACTTATGCAAGCATCGGCAACGTGCGGTACTCACAGTCCGATTACGCGGCGGCGCTGGAAAATTATCAAAAGTCGCTCGCACTCTACGAATCGCTGTCGGATAAAGAGGGCGTCGCCTCCGCGCTTGAAAGGATCGCGGGCGCGCATTACTCTGCGCGGTCTACAGAGCAGGCTATACGGTCTGCGGTCGAAGCCGCCGCGATTGCAAAGGAGATCGACAACTACGAGGTCTTATGGCGAGCGCGTACGACCGCCGGAGCGGCGCACCGCGTGTTAAACCAGACGGTTCAGGCACACGCCGCTTTTGAAGAAGCCATCGAGACTGTCGAGGCCATACGCTCTCAGCTCAGGACCGGCAGGCGCGAAGGGGCGGGATTTTTAGAGGAAGGGCGCGCGCCCTACATCGCTATGGTCGAGCTGCTGTTGAGCCAGAACAGAACGGACGAGGCTTTTGGCTTTGCCGAGCGCGCAAACAACCGGCAAGTGCTCGATGTTCTGGAAAGCGGGCGAATTGAGACGAGCAAAGGCTTGCCCGCTCCACAGCAGGCAGAGGAACAGAGACTCAAAGGCGACCTGATCTCGCTACAGGCTCAGGTTGACCGCGAGCGCGGGCGCGCGAAGCGGGACGAGCCGAAACTCGAACGCTTGAAAGCTCAGCTTGAGCGCGCGCGGCTCGGTTACGGCTCATTTCAAAAGCGGCTCTCGGCCGCATACCCCCGGTTGAAGGCGCTCAGGGGCGAGCCTCGCCCGTTGAGCGCGAACGATGCGCGAGAGCTGATTGAAGCCACGGGAAGCGCGTTGCTTGAGTTCGTAGTCGCCGGTGAAAAGAGTTACCTTTTCGCTCTCACAAAGCAGCCGCAACCCGCAAGCAGCCAGAGGGCCGGAGCTTCGGTTTCAGACTTGAGGCTCACGGTCTACGTTCTGGACATTTCGCGCAAACAACTGTCAGAGAAGATAGCGCGGTTCCGCGAGTCGATAGCGCGGCGCGACCCGGCTTTTGAAGATCACTCGCGCGACATATACGACCTGTTGATTAAAACGGCGCGCGAGCAGTTAAAAGATCAGGCATCGCTTTGCATAGTACCCGACGGAGCGTTGTGGGAGCTTCCCTTCCCCGCGCTCGCGCCCCGTCCGGGGCGGTTTCTCGTAGAAGATCATGCCGTCTCGTTCGCGCCGTCGCTTTCGGCGCTGCGCGAGATGGTAAAACCGAGATCAAAAAGAGTCGCGTCGCGGGCTCAGACCGGCAGGCTGCTCGCAATCGCTCCGTCGCCAGATAGTCATGCGCAGTCGCTTGTCGAGTTGTACGGCGCGCGGCAAAGCAGCACACACAGCGACAAACAGCGCATAATGAATGAAGCGGGCAAGTATGATGTTTTGCATTTCGCCACTCGCTGCCTGCTCGATAATCGAAGCCCGATGTATTCGCGCATCCCGCTCGCAGACAGGTCGTGGCTCGAAGCTCGCGAGATTGTGAGCCTCGATGTGAATGCAGACCTCGCCGTCTTCCCGCTTTGCGAAACCCTCCCCGGCAAACCAGGAGCGGGCGCGCTTGCGATGACCTGGGGCTGGTTTATTGCCGGTTGCCCCACAACAGTCTTGAGCCAGTGGGACCAGGCCTCGCAGGCCGCGATGGTCGAGTTTCATAGAGAGTCGATTCGGCGCGGCGCGGCAGGCAAAGCGGAAGCCCTGAGGCAGGCGATGCTGAAGATGATTGCCGACCCTCAGCTCAAACACCCTTTCTATTGGGCGGGCTTTCAATTGATAGGCAACGCTGTCTAATAGAACTTGACGTTCGTGAGGACAAGGACACAGATGCTTGAGATCAAAGAATTGAAAAAGAGTTACCCTGGGGGAGTCCAGGCGCTCAAAGGGATCACACTCGAAATCCCTTCAGGGATGTTCGGGCTCCTCGGACCTAACGGCGCGGGCAAGACTACGCTGATGAAGATAGCCGCGACCCTGCTCGAACCCGATTCGGGGCGCATCGAGATTGACGACGTTGACGTGGTGGCAGACAAAAAAGCCGCGCGCAGATTGCTCGGCTACCTGCCTCAGGAGTTCGGGCTCTACCCAACGCTGACCGCCGAACAGATGCTCAACTACCTGGCGAAGCTCAAAGGCGTCGTGGATGATAAAGAGCGAAGCGCGTTGATAGACGCGCTGTTTGAAAGGGTCAATCTCTCGTCGGCGCGCAAGCAGAAGGTCGGCGGGTACTCCGGCGGCATGCGCCAGCGGCTGGGTATCGCTCAGGCGCTAATTGGACAGCCAAAGCTGATTATAGTCGATGAGCCCACGGCCGGACTCGACCCTGAGGAGCGTGTCCGTTTCCACAACCTGCTGTCTGAGATCGCAAGCGAAGACACTGTGGTCATTCTCTCGACTCACATCGTCTCTGACGTGTCGAACCTTTGCGGGCAGATGGCGATTATACGGCAGGGGGAGATCATCGCCTCCTGCACTCCACACGAAGCGATCAATCAGATTACAGGCTCCATCTGGGAAGCCGCTCTCACGCGCGAAAAGGCGACCGCATTGAAAAAATCCCGGCTCAGGATCATCTCATCGCAAGCCTATGCCGGCAGCGTGCGCGTCAGGGTCTATTCGAAGGGCGAGCGACCGGGCGAAGAGTTTGAGCCCGCGACTCCGTCACTCGAAGACTACTATTTCAGCCTCGCCAGCCAACCGGAGAAAGCCAATTGAGAAGCCCTGCTCAGACACGTTTCGCAGCCGTCTTCCACGCGGAGGTGTTGCTCAACTCGAAGCGCATCGCTCCTTACGCGATGGCGATCCTGTTCGGGGCCAACGCGTGGCTGTGGACCGCCAAGGGCCCTGCCGCCTACTTCGGCTGGGATACAAACAGCGAATATGCCATCTTCAGAAATTTTATTGGCTTCTCCTTTATGACCCTGCCTCTATTCACTGCGGTCATTATGGGCGATCCGGTGATTAGAGACTTACGGGCCGGGGTGACACCGCTCATCTATTCAAAGCCGATCAGCCGCGCGACATATCTCCTCGGAAAATTCTTCGGCAACTTCTTTGTGCTCATCTGCTGCCAGATGGCATTCGTGCTCACGCTCCTCACGCTTCAAGCCTTCCCCGCATCCGAGATGATTGTCGGGCCTGCGCGGTTGACCCCCTACCTCAAACACTTCGTTATACTCGTCGTCCTCTCCCACATAGTGTTTGCGGCTGTACACTTCACGGTCGGAACGCTCACGCGCAACCCGAAGGTCGTCTACCTGCTGGCGGTCTCTTTTTATCCGGTCTACGCAGCCTACCAGATACTGCTCTTGAAAAAACTGCCTCCGCGCTGGCAAATTCTCCTCGACCCTTTGCTCATGAACTGGAACGGCGGCAACGCAAAGGTGAGCAACGCCGACTGGGAGAACCCGGAATTTATAAACCAGCTAGCGTTCAATTACGACGCGGACGTGCTTGCCAACCGTCTGTTTATGGTCCTCGTCACAGTCGCTTGCCTGGCAATCCTCTACGCGCGGTTTTCAAGGGTGGAGCGGTTCAGGAAAGTGAAGGACGATAGCCCGATCACGACTATCAATCTAATAACGAGAGCCGAGCGGCTGTACGTAGAGACGGGCGGCATAAGCCTCTCTAAACCGGCTCTACCGGAAGCAGTCGCGCCCGCCGAAAGAGTGGCGATACCCGCAGTCGCCACGGTGACCGAAGGATACGGGGCGAAGCTAAAACAGTTTCTCGCCGCCCTCGATATCGAGTTTCGCCTGCTTTACGCCGAGCGCAGTCTAGTCGTGCTCGCGCCGCTCGCCACGCTTTTATGCGTCGTCGGGCTGGCCTATTATGAAGTGGCTCCGGGCGTGTCATACTCTGCCACTTACGCGGGCTACACAGCGGAAACGCTCCTGCTGTTTCTGTGCGCCGTCGCAGTCTTCTACACGGGCGAGGCGATGCACCGCGACCGCGAGTTGAGAATCGAGCCCATTCTCTGGAGCTTGCCTGCGCCAAACTCTGTTCTGGTGCTCTCAAAGTTCGCGGCCACGCTGCTGCTTTCGATCTGTCTGATGGTTATGGTAGGCGCGACCGCAATCGCGCTGCAAATCTATAAAGGCCACGGCCCGGTTGAAATCTCAGCTTACCTGGTGATCTATGCGATTATCCTGATTCCGACCATGATCTTCCTGGTCGCCACCGCCACCGCGTTCAACGTCCTGCTGCGCGATAAATACCTGGCCTATGCCGCAAGCTTTGCCATAGGCGGCGGCCTCTTGTATCTCTACAACCAGGGCTACAACCACTGGCTTTATAACCCCGTGCTATACGGGCTATGGACCCCTTCGGATTTGACGGGCGAGGCAAAGAATCCCGCGCAGATCATCGCTTACAGAGCTTACGCTCTCGCGATTGCAGCGGTGATGCTCGCGCTCGCGCATATCTTCTTCGAGCGCAAATCGACAAAAGGCTCAAGGCCGGTCAAGGGCCGCAGGTAGCATGCGCTAGACTGCGCGAGAAAGTGTGTTTCTCCGTTGCCGCAACTGCCGTTGGATCAAACCGCCGAGGACTGTCGACACCATAAGAGTGAGGCTCGACAGCAGGCTGAACCACAACGGCTCTTTGCTGATACCGGAGGTTATGACATAAGTGGTATCAGCTATGAGAAACGCGAGCACCCCGACCGCGTGCAGAAACGGCTTACGGTTACTCAGCCAGGCCGCGACGAAACCGCCCGAAAGGCCTGACAGGACCGCCGCCACACTCGCCAGTAAAAGTTCCCGCGGCGGTGATTCGTGGTAGCCTACTCCTCCCAGCCATACTTCGAATGCCAGAGTTGTCCCGGCAACAATGACCATGTATCCCACGACAACGGCCGCAATGCTTCGCAGAACCTGGAGTGAAAGCTTGAACATCGTATATCTCCGCTTATGAGCTTGTAGCTGGCGATATAATGGCCGGTTCGGTTTTCGAAGTATAGTATTGTCGGAACAGATTTGGTATGAACCGATCAGACCGCGCGCAACATGCGGCGTAACCTGCCGGGGCTAATCCCGTAGCGAAGCTTGAAGGCTTTCCCGAAATGAGACTGGTCATAAAATCCCGTGCTGTGGGCTATCTCGACAAGGGACAGGGATGATTCAAGGAGTAATGACCTCGCATGAGATAGCCGCAAGGCGATGATGTAATCACCGACAGACTGACCCTGGTAGCGGCGAAAGGCCGCCGCCATCTTTGCCGGGTGTATATTCACACTGCGCGCAAGTGAAGCCAGGCTGAGGCTCTCTTTGTAGCTCGCATTAATTATCCCGATGACTTTGTCATACCATAACGGCGACACTTCATCGCGCGCAAATTTCAAGTACCGGGCGAGGCGCGAAATCAGAAGCAGTATGTAGCCTTCAAGTGCCAGCGCGGAGCTTTCATCATTTCGCCTCAGCTCAAGCTCAATCTCCTTGCGGATGTCGTCTACGACGCCCAAACGGATGTAAGCCGGATCGTCAGGAATCAGCAGCTGTCGAACCGATTTGTAACGGGCGGGGTCAATATCAATTAGAAGCGTAGAAGCTTCCTGGCCGCCGAACATATTCGAATGCGGCTCACCGGCCGGTCGGATCACCACGCTTCCTGAGCGTAGCGAGGTCCGTCGCCCGCGCGCCGTCTCGACGTACTCGCCTTTCAAGACGATGCAAATCTGGGCGAACTCGTGTTCGTGCAAGCTCAGTCGCAGTTGCGGGGGAATCGAAACCTCTGACAGATTGAAGCCGTTGACACCGAAGGTTCGATTGATCGTTCCAAAGGTGTTAAGCGGAGCGTCAGGCGCTGAAGAGTGTCGATCCAGACTAACCTCTCGATTATCCATCTCACAGCTTCCTCATTCGAACGCGACAACCCTTGCAAGCCGCTTGCGACCCGCTCAAAAGAATCTCTATTCTATCCACCCCATTCGCTCGCGCAAGCTTGTGATGTGCGCGACGTGGTGTTTGCCGTGCCAGGCATACAACGCGAGATTTGTGCCGAGCGAAACCCTGCCGCGCTCCGGGTGGCTGAAGCTGCGCGCGAAGTCTGACGGCGCGAGCGAACCGAGCAACACGACCCATCGCTCGTGCAAAGAGTCGAGCAAGCCGAGCGACGCCTCGACGGGCGCGATGCGTGAATCGGGGAGCGCAGCCCACCCGGCCTCATCATAAGGCTTGATTACCGGCTCATCTTCTGTAAGCGCGAGTTTGAATCGCACGTAGCTGTTGAGGTGGCTATCGGGCACGTGATGGATAACCTGTCTGACGGTCCAGCCGCCGGGTCTGTAGGGCGTGTCGAGTTGCTCGGTCGTAAGCCCTCTTACCGCTTCGCGCAGTCGTCGCGGAGTCTCAGCTATCTGGTCGATGTAAGCGGCGCGCTCGGCATCGGAAAGATGCCGGTCTTCGAACTTGAACTGCCCGATTGGAAAGCGAAGGTCCGTCACACAAACTCCTTTCGCGCTCACTTCTTAACATAGACGCGTTTCGATTCGCCAGACCCTCGCGCGCTGTCCGTGTAGTAGTCGATAGTAAGCGTGCCGCCGTCTGCCGACATGCTCCATTTGCGCATCTGCTGAAGCGCGAGCGGCCCGTTGGGCGTTTCGACCGTCGAGTCTTCGTTTATCACGATTCGATTGCCGTCGGGAAGCCAGCTCGCCCTGCGTTTGCCTTTGCCGCCCGGCCCGCGCGGAGTCTGAGCTATGAACTCGCTCTCTTTGCCATCGAGCGTGTAGACGTCGTTTATGACGCGCTCGCCCGCCGAAGTCAATATCTTGATCTCGACAGTGATTTTGTCGCCGCTGTGTACGACGATAAGGGTCTGCTCCATATCCGGTGGGATGCCAAAGCTGCGGCTCTTGTCCATAACCCACGTGCCGGTAAAATTCGGTTTCTCTGCGGCCATCGCGCCCGCTATCAATAGAAAGGCTGCGACCGCGCTTAATAATGCTCTGCGTCTCATTTCATATCTCCTTGCGTAAACCGTGAACCGTAAACCGTGACAAGATGAAAATAGATACGCAGCGTGGTACTCTCCTCTGACTCGTCACGGTTCACGGTTTACGCCTTCTCCATTTATTCAGGCAGCTTCTCCTGCTGCGGTTCGGGCAGCCAGAAGCTCGCGGTAAAACCGATGGCGTAAACGGCAAACCCGACCGCCGCCGCCGCGTATGCGAACTTAATCGACGCGCTGCCGCCGGGCATCACGTTGGCAAGCTGAGTTGTTACGAGCGCGGCCGAGGTTCCCACCATTCGACCGCCGACGTTTGCCGCGAAGCTTTCGCCCGTGCCGCGCAGGTGCGTCGGGTAGACGCGCGGCAAATAATTCCCCCAGAAGCTGAACTGCGCCACCGTCAGCATCCCCGCGAAGAAGATGCCCCACTTGAGCATCTCAAGATCGCTCCTCGCCGGGAAGAGGAAGACCAGCGGCAGCAGTATCATGCCCGGCACTTGAAAGATGCGAAGGAGCCGCCGGCGGCTGATTATATAGATCGCCAGCACCGCGAGAATAAATCGGCCTAAGAGGCCGCCCATCTCTTGAATGAACTGCACGGAGCTTACGACCTGTTGCTGCTGCGGGCGAGGCAGGTCTGCTACTCCAGGCAATCCCGGGACGATTTGCGGTATGTGCTGGATCGCGCCGAAAGCCGCGCCGTAACTACAGGCGACCATCAGCGCCGTAATCAAGGTCGTCCGGCGGTACTCCGGGCGGAAAAGCTGCGCGAAGCTCGGGCGCTTCAAAGTGCCCGCAAGCTTCTTCTCGGCCCAGGCGGGCGATTCAGGCAGGAACGGTCGAATGATTATCAGAGGGATCGCGGGGATAACGCCCGATATGAGCGTGTAACGCCACGCTTCGTGACCGCCGTAGATTGCCGGCAGCGATTGGCCGTAGGTTACAGCGATGTAGTAAGCGCCCGTGACCATCAACCCGCCAAGCGACGAGAAAGCCTGCGTGTAGCCGAGAACGGACTCGCGCTGTTTCGGGTTCGGGAAGAGTTCCGCGAGCCACGCGACCGCCGCCACGAACTCGACGCAGACGCCTATGAATGTCAAACATCTGAGCACCAGAAGCATCGGGAGCGATGTGGCGAACCCTGCCCCGAGCGCCGAAAATGCGTAGAGCAGTATCGACCAGACAAGCACGCGCCGCCTGCCGAAACGGTCTGTCAGGTAGCCTCCGATCAAACCGAAGACGCCGCCTGCCACTGCCGGAACATAAAAGAGCAGGCCGACCCATCTGAAGAAATCCGGCGAGCCGGGCTGTATGCCGCCCAGTTCCATCAAAGCCGGGCGCACGATCAACGGCAGCATCAGCAGCTCGTAAATGTCGAACGCAAAACCGAGCGCGGCGACCGCGCAGATGAGCCACTGGATAGGCGTCAGGCGGGGGGCGGGCGAGTCTGACGTAGCATCGGCCATATTGGCTCCTATTGCGGAAGGCTCGCTTTCGCGCCCCTTCCGTGCTGGTTGGCAATTCAGCTCAACAAACTTTCAAGCCGTACGGGCGTCGATGCCCTCGCGGCTCGGCTTCGGTTGCGACTTCGCGCGGTCCGGGAAATAGCGCGCGATTGTTTGCTCGCTCGGTCTTGATGTCATGAGCGACACCGCAATCATCAACAGCGCGGATATGATTGTCATCGGGACAACGGGCATAAACCCGAAGACGGCGGTGCCGCCAGGCGTGCGCGAAAGCGCATCGATCCCTGCGACCGTCCAGACGACGACAGGCGGGCCGGGCGCGGGCGCGGGCACCGCGGCCTGGAAGATTGCGACCGCGATAACCGCGACGGCCACCCAGATGACGCTTGCAAGCGCGCCGAACCGTGTGCTTCGCTTCCAAAAGAGCGCGGCTACCAGAAGCGGCGCGAGCGCAGAGTAACCTGAAAAGGCGTACTGTATCGCTATTTCAAATATCGTCTGCGGAGCGTTGAGCGCGATCACATAGGCAAAGATCGTGAGCAGGATCACAAAGATCCGGCCCGTCTGTACCTGCACGCGCTCGCCGAATCTTCGTCGCCCTCCATAGAAGGCGAATATGTCTTCGGTGAACATGGTTGATAAAGCCAGTATCTGAGAATCGCTCGCCATAACGGCCGCCATGATGCCTGCGCCAAGAAGCCCCGCGAGCCACACGGGGGCGTATCGCTCAAGCAGCACCAGCAGCACGTCATCGCTTGCGGTCTGCCTTCGCAGATCGTCCCGCTCGGCAGCACTCATCTGCGCGCCTCCGGTCGCAAGCCGGCTCCGCGCTTCGATCTTCTGTTGAATCTGCGGCACGTCCGTCATACGGTTTGCCATCACACCCAAAAAGACGCAGGGGAGCCACAGAAGCAGCATGCATATGGGGTAGAAGATTACCGTCTTTTTAAACTGGCTCATCTTGCGCGCGGTCAGGCAGAAGATGGCTATGTGCGGGAAGGCTATCGAAGAGAGCGGTATGAAAGTGTAACTGAAAAAGTAGAGCGGCGAGACGCGCTCTCTGGTCAGCAGCGCTTTGGTCCCCGCGCTCTCGCCCAGAGCGGTGACCGCGCTTTCAAACCCGCCCATGCCGTTGCCGATCACGACGAGCGCGACCGCGCCGAAGCACAAAAAGAGCACCGTCTGAAACGTGTTGACCCAGGCCGTTCCGCGCATCCCGCCGAAAAAGACGTAGCTCATGACGACCATCGCCACAATCGCGCCGCCGAGCCAGTAAGGGACCGCGCCGCCGCTTATCGCCGAGAGCGCGGTGCCGCCGCCCATCACCCCGATGATGATGTAAGGGACCAGCAACGCGGCCTGGACGGCGAAGATCACCGTGCCGATGTGGCCGCACTCCCAGCGGTCGCGAAACATCTCGACAGGGGTCATAAAGCCGAACCGCTTGCCGAGCGCCCAGATTCGCGTGCCGATAAAAAAGAGGCTGAGCGGAATCACAAGCCCCGACGACGACGCCATCAGCCCGAACGTCACTATCCCGTTGTTGAACGAGTGGCCGCTCGAACCGAGTATGGCAAACGCGGTCATGTTCGTGCCGAACAGCGACAGCAGGAAGACGTACGGGCCGAGCGAGCGATTGGCCAGAAAGTAACTTTCTGCCTTCTCGCCGGTGTGGTACTTGCGAAAAGCGAATATGCCTATGTAAACGACTATGGCAAGGTATGCGAAGACGAATATTGCGGGAATCAACTCGACTCGACCTCCACGTGTTCGTCGATGTCCACTTCATCTTCGAGGTAAGCGGGCCATGCCGCGCACACGAGGGCCCACATGACGAGCGCGGTCGCGATCAGATAGGCCGCGTGATACCAGAGCCCCGCGGGCAGGAACCCGAACAACAGCGGCGTGGCCGTGCGCCAGTACCATTGGTCCTGGTGTAGTATGTAGAGCGCCAAAACAAGTGTGACAAGCAGGACTCTTTTCATGTCGTTTTGCTTGCAACCACGGGCCGGACAAGAGCGTACTATTGCACAGCGCTTGAGCAAATTGCAACAGTCGGCCACATCGCTTTTCCCGCGATTGCAAAAGCCCGGAGCTAAATCCGAAATCTCGTATTTTTCCGACTCCGGCGCGGGCAGCTCTCCGACTTAGGTAACGATCTCTCGCGGCAAAAGTTGTAACAAAAAGCTGTAAAAAATGGTAAAAGCCACCGGCTATTTGCAAAAATCACGGCTGTTTCGAGCCAGCTGGCACAAGCCGGTTTGGCAACACCGCAGCGCGGTTGGTAAAATTTGAGGTTTTCCGAGCCGTCTATACGAACATAAAGGGAGTACTCTTGATATGCGTCCTAAAGCAATTGGGTCCCGATTCAATTCCGGAATCTTCAGGGTAACATTCATCTTCGCGCTTATTGCCTGCGCATTGCCGCTTCTCGCTTCCGCCAGCCTGGCGGCGCAGACTACAGGCACTATCACGGGCACGATACAGGATGAGACAGGCGCGCTGATACCCGGCGTGAAGGTCACTGCGCGACACATCAGCACAGGGCTTGTGCGCTCGACAGTGAGCGAGAGCGAAGGGCAGTTTACGCTTGCCACCATGCCCGTGGGAGCCTACGAGCTGCGCGCGGAGCTAACGGGGTTTCGCCCGCTCGTGCGGCAGGGGATAAATTTGACCGTCCACGAAACCGCCGTGATCGATCTCAAGATGGAAGTCGGCGCGGTCGATCAGGAAGTTGTTGTCACGGGCGACGCGGCGGTTGTGAACACAGCGACACCTGAGCTGAGTTATCTCGTGAGCGCGCAGGCCATCGAAGAGCTGCCACTAAACGGCAGGAATTATACGGACCTTGCTTTTCTTCAACCCGGCGTGATCGCCTACGCGCACCGCGACGGAGGATCGGTCGTGGCTCACGGCGTGGGCATGAGCGTGAACGGCCAGGACCCCAGGTCGAACGTATACCTGCTCGACGGGACGATTCAAAACGATTTTACAAACGGCCCGGCGGGAAGCGCGGCCGGGACCGCGCTCGGCATCGAAACGATCCGCGAGTTCCGCGTAGAGACGAACGCGTACAGCGCCGAGTTCGGGCGCAACTCCGGCGGCCAGGTCAACGTCATCACAAAATCCGGCACGAACGAGCTTCACGGGAGCCTCTACCATTTTCACCGCAACGATAATCTCGATGCGCGAAACTTCTTTGACGGCGAGCGAGTGCCCGAATTCAAGCGCAACCAGTTCGGCGGCGCGCTGGGCGGCCCCATAACGCGCGACCGCAATTTCTTCTTCTTCGGTTATGAAGCGTTGCGCGAGCGGTTAGGAAGGACTATCTCGACTGTCGTGCCCGACTTCAATGCGAGACTGGGGATTCTGCCTTCGCCCACAAATCCGGGGCAGACCATCACCGTTCCCATAAGCCCTGTCATCAGGCCGTACCTCGATGAGTTCCCGCTGCCGACAGGCCCTGCGCGCGGCGACGGGCTCGCGACACACAGCTTCGGCTTCAGCCAGCGGATAGACCAGAGCTACTTCCAGGCGCGGTTTGATAGAAACGTCGGCGCGGACGACCAGCTCTTTGCCCGCTACACATACGACGACGCGGAGCAGTTTCTGCCGACAGACTTCCCGCAGTTCCCGCGCTCGTTCCTTTCGCGCAACCAGTTCTTCACGGGCGAGTATCGCCAGATCATCTCCGCGCAGACGCTCAACACTTTTCGCCTCGGCTTCAGCCGCACGCGGATAGAGCAGAATGTTCAGGCGAACACGTCGGGTGCGCTCACGCCCTTTATTCCGGGGCGCGAGATAATAGGCAATATCGACATCGGGGGGATACCGAGGTTCGGGCCGCAGACTTCGTTCAACGTAAAGCTCGTGCAGAACGTCTTCAGCTTTGAGCACGGCCTCGTGCATACGCGCGGTCGCCACCTGCTCAAGGTGGGCGGGCTTGTCGAGCGATACCAGGACAACATGTTCAACCCGACCTTCGGGCTTGGCATATTCACCTTCGCGAACCTGAGCGATTTCTTGCAAAACCGCCCGCAGCGATTCCTGGGGCTTACGCCTGAAGGCGCGCTCGACCGCTACTGGCGGTTTACTCTCTTTGGCCTTTACGTGCAGGACAACTTCAAGCTCAACCAGCGGCTGACGATCAACGCGGGGCTGAGGTATGAGTTCACCACGCAGCCTGTCGATATTTACGGGCGCGACTCTGCGCTTATAAACATCGACGACACGGAGCCCACCATCGGGCCGCTTTATAAGAATCCGACTTATAAGAACCTGTCGCCGCGCGTCGGCTTTGCGTGGGACATTTTCGGAGACGGCTCGACATCCCTGCGCGGAGGTTACGGGCTCTACTTCAACACGAACAACCAGCAGAACCTCATAGTCACCGTGACCAACCCGCCCGCGACGCCGCGCATCATCATCGCGAACCCGACCTTCCCTGTTCCGCCGTTCGAGCGAGGCGTAGGGAACTCGATTCGCCCCGTGCAATTCGACCTCGAAAACCCTTATGTCCACGTATGGAATTTGAACCTGCAACGCAAGCTCTGGTTCAACACGGTCGCGACTATCGGCTACGCGGGCTCGCGCGGCGTCCACCTTTTAAGGAGCAACGATGTAAACACCGCCGTGCCGACGCGGCTCGCCGATGGCACTATCTTCTTCCCGCCGGGCTCGCCGAGACAGAACACGGCGTTTTCGACGATAGAATTAAAGAGCAGCGACGGTAACTCGTGGTACAATGCGCTGATTTTTGATATTAGAAAGCAGTTCGACCGTGGATTGAGCGTGCAGTCTTCCTACACGTTTTCGCGAAGCATAGACACGACGCAGGCCTCGACGTTCTTTTCCGACGCGACGAACGGGACGACCACTGCGTTCCCTGAGTTTCCGGGCATGGACTACAACAAGGGGCTGTCGGATTTTCACGCGAAGCACAACTGGGTCGTAAACTTTATCTGGGAGATACCGTTCGCGCGCGGGATGGAAGGCGCGGCCGGGAAGCTGCTTGACGGCTGGCAGCTTTCAGGCATAGCCCGCCTCAGAAGCGGCAACCCGCTGACGGTCTTTGTCGCCAACAACCGCTCGCGGAGCCTGTGGTCGCCGTCGCTCGGACCCGGCATAGGCTTTGACAGGGCGAGCCTCGCTCCCGGCCGCACATACGAAGACGCCGTCACAGGAGACCCGAACAGGTATTTCGACCCGACTGCGTTTATGCTTCAACCAGCAGGTACGCTCGGCACGACAGGGCGCGGCGCGTTTATCGGCCCCAACCTCCGCACGTTCGATCTTGCGGCGGTCAAGAATACCCGCTGGGCAGCTTTGGGCGAGAACACGAACATAGAGTTACGGCTTGAAGCCTTCAACCTGTTCAACCGGACAAACTTCGGCAACCCCGGATTGATCGCATTCGCCGGGCGAGCCGACAACGAACAGCCGCTTTCATCATTCGGGCTGATTCGCACGACTATCACATCGAGCAGGCAGATACAGGTTGGATTGCGAATATCTTTCTGAGGCCGGTTCAAATGAGGAAACCTATGATCTGGATAATATTCGCGCTGGGCGCTGCGCTGTCGTGGGGTCTTTACGGCCCCATACTCCACAAAGGTCAGGTGCAGCTCGGCAACCCCCTTCGCGCGCTTCTATGCGTGGGCGTGGCTTACTTTCTGATAGGGGTGCTGGTGCCGCTCGTGACGCTTGGCTCTCAAGGCGAGTTGAAGAATTTCAACAGCGACGGGGTTCTGTGGTCAACAATCGGCGGCGCGCTGGGCGCAGCGGGCGCGATCTGCATCATCTGGGCGTTCAAATCGGGCGGGCTTCCGACATACGTCATGCCGCTTGTGTTTGGCGGCGCGCCGCTTGTGAACGTGCTCTTTTCTATGTGGCTGCACCCGCCAAAGACGACTCCAAACCCGCTGCTCTACCTCGGCTTTTTGATGGTCGCGGCGGGCGCGGGGCTTGTGCTCTACTTCAAACCCCAATCCTGAGACCCGTTTTGTCCCTAGATTTATTGGCATGCCATGCTCTCTATTTGAGAAAATGAGAGCATGGCATGCGGTCTTATCTCTCAACTGAAAACTAAATATTTAATCGCGCTCATCCTGTTGATTTCGCCCGCCGCGACGTTTGCACAGACGACGGAGCCGATCACGTACACATTGAGCTTTCCGGCTCCGCAGACACATTACGTCACGGTCGATGCGGAAGTGCCGACGGGCGGCAAGCCGTTCGTCGAGATGATGATGGCGGTATGGACTCCCGGCTCTTACCTGATACGCGAATACGCGCGCAACGTCGAAGACCTTGCGGCCCGCTCTGTGGAGGGCAAGCCGCTCGATTTTGAAAAGACCACAAAGAACCGCTGGCGTATATCGACAGGCGGCGCTCGCGTAATAAAGGTTTCATACCGCGTCTACTCGCGCGAGATGACCGTGAGGACAAACTGGGTCGAGAACTCGTTTGCCATGATAAACGGCGCGCCGACTTTCATAACGCTTGCCGAAGGGGGCCGCCGCCCGCACCAAGTCAATCTCGTTTTGCCCGCCGCGTGGAAGACTACGATGACGGCCATGAAGAAAGCGGCAAGCGGCGAGCCTCATCACTACGTCGCCGAAGACTTCGACACCCTGGTCGATTCGCCCATCGTGGCAGGAAACCCCGTCGTCTATGAATTCGACGTGGACGGGAAGAAGCATTTCCTGGTCAACACGGGCGACACCACGCAGTGGGACGGCCCGCGCTCTGCGCGCGACGCCGAAAAGATCGTGCGCGAGCAAAAGAGGCTGTGGGGGTCGCTGCCTTATGACCGCTACGTCTTTTTGAACATGATTACGGAAGCGGGCGGCGGGCTTGAGCATAAGAACTCGACCCTGATGATGACCTCGCGTTGGGCGACGCGCACGCGGACGGCCTATGTCAACTGGCTTGAGCTTGTCAGCCATGAGTTCTTTCACGTCTGGAACGTCAAGCGGTTGAGGCCAGTGGAGATCGAGCCGTTCGATTACGAAAAGGAAGTTTACAGCCCTAGCCTGTGGGTGAGCGAAGGCGTCACATCTTACTACGGCGACCTGCTTGTGAAACGAGCGGGGCTTTCGACGGGCAACGAGTATCTGAACGCACTTTCGACTCGCATACAGACATTGCAGACGACGCCGGGCAGGTTGGAGCAACCCGTCGAGCTTGCCTCTTTCGACGCGTGGATCAAGGCTTACAGGCCCGACGAGAACTCGCCGAACTCTTCAATCAGCTACTATCTGAAAGGCGAGGTGATAGCTTTTCTTCTTGACGCAAAGATCAGGCGAGCGACCGACGGGCGCAAGAGCCTTGACGATGTGATGCGGCTCGCGTACGAGCGTTATTCAGGCGAGCGCGGGTTCACGCGCGAGGAGTTTCGCAAGACCGCCGGAGAAGTTGCACGCGTCGATTTGAGCGGCTGGTTTACGCGCGCGCTTGAGACGACCGAAGAGCTCGATTACGCGGAGGCGCTCTCGTGGTACGGGCTGCGCTTCAGGCCCGTCGAAGCCGATCATGGCTCTGCGCGTAGAAGGGCCTGGACGGGGCTTGTGACAAAGACCGACAACGGGCGGCTCGTCGTTTCACAGGTGCGGAGAGGGACGCCCGTTTACGAGGCGGGGCTGAGCGTAGACGACGAGGTGCTGGCGATAAACGATTACCGCGTGCGGCCTGAGCAATTGGCGGCGCGCCTCGACCAGTACAGGCCCGGCGAGCGCGTAACGATCATGGTCGCGCGACGTGATAAGATTTTGCGGCTCGACGTAACGCTCGGGGAAGAGCCGCTCAGTCAATGGCGGCTTGAGCCGGACCCGAAGGCGACCGCTGAGCAGAGGTCTAATTTGAGAGCCTGGCTTGGCGAGACGCCGGGCGTATGAGCAGGACACGTTAAGCTATGAGGCCGCTTTCTGCGCGGCTGTGCGCGTGATGCGATAGAGCTTTGACGCGGTTCTTATGATAAGGCTGCCGCGAGCGATTGCAGGCGTCGCCATGCACATCTCGTCGAGGCTGTTTTTGCCGACAAGCTTGTACTCCGGCCCTGCCTGTATGACAAACGTGTCGCCGTCTTCGCTCAGGCAGAATATCTTACCGTTGTAAGCCCATGGAGATGATGTAAATGCGCCCGCGCCTGCTTCCATTCGCTGTTTGCCGTAAACCTCTTGCCCTGTCTTCGCGTTGTGACAGGTGACGAACCCCCGGTCGAGCAGCGTGTAGTAATAGTCGCCGTAGACGATTGGCGATGGGTTGTACGGCCCCGCCTGCGGTTGATACCACGCAATATGTTTGTTGCTCGTCTCGCCTTCTTTGAGCGATATATCACCGCTTGCGCCCGCGCGTATCGCGTAAACAGGGCGGTGCTGGTCGCCGACGTAACCGCTCGCAACATAGACGAGGCCGAACTGCGAAAACGGCGTCGGGATCGCGATTGACGACATCCCGCTCAACTCCCAAAGCAGCTTGCCGTCGAGATCGTAAGAGCGCACGCGCTTCGTCCCCGGCGTGATGATCTCTGTCCTGAGCGGGTTCTCCCAGATGTATGGCGTGGCCCAGTTGCTCCCCTCTTCGCGGTTGACGCGCCAGACCTGGTTGCCCGTCTTCTTGTCGAGTGCGATGATGAAAGATTCCTGCTCGTTATCGTTGACGACGTAGATTCGGTTCTTATGAAGCACGGGCGATGCGGCTGTGCCCCAGCCGTACCTGGTGTCGAATGCCCCCCACTTCTTCGACCACAAAGGCTTTCCGTTCATGTCGAAGCAGAACAATCCGATGTTGCCGAAGTATGCATAGACGCGCTCGCCGTCGGTCACAGGCGTCTCCGACGCGTAACTGTTTTTCAGATGGCGCGAGTGCGCGGGCGCGCCTTTGTGAACCTCGCGCTCCCAGCGAATCTTGCCCGTCTTCCAATCGACGCAGTAGACGACCCAGCGGTGCTCATCGAGCGCGGCCTTGCGCTCGCCGCCAAAGTATAGCCCCTTCTTGGGCGCTTCTTTCGCTTCCTTGCTTATTACCGTGGTGACAAAGATGTTATCGCCCCACACGACGGGCGAAGACCATCCCGTGCCCGGAATCTCAGTCGCCCAGGCCACGTTTTCCGTCTTGCTCCAGGTGTCCGGCAAGCGGGGGTCGTCAGCCACGCCCGTTGCCGACGGCCCGCGAAACTGCGGCCACCTCTCGTTTGCGGAAGCGGCGAAAGAGAGGACGAGGGCAAGCGAGAAAGCGATAATCGGTCTTGTGCGCATGAGCCTTCCTTCGGAGCAGGGATTCAAACAGGCCGGTCGCCTGTCGATTGGGAGAGATTACTCGCTTTGCGCTTCAGGGTCAATTCGTATGCACGGCCCGCTCGCGCCTCTTTTCGAGGTAGTCGTCTACGGATAGCTTCCCCGCGCCGTTGAACAGGAAGAAGAGCCCTATGAAGATCATGGCAAGCGCCGGGAACATCCCACGGAATGTGTCGCCGAGGTGCGCGATGATGATCGCGGCGATAAAGTTTATGATGAACGGAACAGCCGTGTAGCGAACAAACGCCCCCAGCAGTATCGAGATGCCGCATATCATCTGGGTGTAGGCCGAAAGATAGGCCCCCGCCACGGGGTAAGGCACGCTTCGAGCCGCCAGAAAATCGGCGAACTCTTTCATGTGCTCAGGGCTGAAGACGTTGTCTTGAACGCCGTAGATGATAAAAACGCCGATGATAAGCCTTATAAAAACGGCCCCGTATTCTTTATGCTTTTTGAAGAACTCCAAGTGCCCTCCGCAAAATGCCTGTGATCTCATCCACGGGTTTAAGTTGGCCGGGGGTTTTTATCAAAACGGGGTGCCGCGTTGAACACTCTTGTGACGAACGGGCCTTTATTAAGGACGAAAAGGCCACAGGGCGTTCTTATTACCCTGTGACCTTTTCGTCCCTGAGCGGTAAAGAATCTAACGCGCCGCGCTATCGACTGTGCCGAGGTACTTGGCAAGCCACGCGTGTACTTCCTGGTAAAAGAACTTGCTGTTTTCTCCCTTCAAAATCCAGTGGTTCTCGTCAGGAAAGACTATAAGCTTGCTTGGAATCCTCAGCCGTTGCAAGACGCTCCAGTTCTCAAGCGTCTGGTTTAGCGGCACGCGAAAATCGTTCTCGCCGACCGTAAGCATTATCGGCGTGCGGAAATTCTTTGCGAGCCTGATGGGGTTCTGCTCGCGCCACACCTTGCCCTGCTCCCAGACGGGGCCGCCGTTGTTGACCTCGCGGTGATAGATGCCGTCGCTCGTCCCCCACTGGCTTTCCAGGTTGATTAACCCCGCGTGCGCAATCAAGCACTTGTACCGCGTCGTCGTGGCCTGCATCCAGTTTGCGAGGTGGCCGCCGTAGCTCGCGCCCGCCGCCGCCTGTCGCGCCCCGTCTACAAACTTGAACTGTCGAATAGCCTCGTCGGCCGCTTCGTTGATCTCGTTTGCGGGACCGGCAAAGGGGTCGCCCTGTATCTCTTGCGCGAACTTCTCGCCAAACCCTGTCGAGCCGGTGAAGTTCGTCATCAGCACGATGTAGCCGGGCTGCGCGAGCAGGTGATAGTTCCACCGATATGTAATCTCGTCGCGCCACATGCCGTGCGGCCCGCCGTGCATCAACACCAGCAGCGGGTACTTCTTGGTTTCATCAAAGTTCGGCGGCAGGGCGATCATGTTATGAATTCGCTTGCCCGCTTTGCTTGTAAACCAGAAATGACGAAGCGGCTGCCAGTCAATCGCGGCCACGCGGTCTGCGTTTACAGAGCTAATCACCTGATGCCTTTTCGCGGCCGGGTCGATTCGAACAACTTCCGCAGGGCTGACGGCGCTGCCCCAGTTCGCAAGTATCACCGGCTGCGAAGCGTCTTCCGGGATAGTCAGGTTTGTGTAGACGCCCGCCGTCAAATCGACCGCGAGCTTCGCCTCGCCGCCTTCCGAGCTTACCGAGTAAAGCTTCTCGTGCCCCGCGTCTTCCGCGAGCAGGTAGACGGTTCGGCTATCAGGGGTAAAGGCGAACCCGCCGATTGATTTGTCGAAAGATGCTGTGATGATCTTCGGCTCTGAGGTCGCAGGCCAGCTGATGCTCGCAAGCCGTGTCAGGTTGTAGACCTTGTCGTTTTCGGGGGTTGCTCTGACATAAAGCGCCTTCCCGTCGGGGCGGAAGACGGGGCCGCTATAGCTGAAGTTGCCGTTTGTGATCTGGCGCGGCTCGCCGCCCGAGGCCGGGACCTGAAAGATGTGACTGTAGACGTTCGCGTAAGCGGCGGCGTTTCGATTGACCGAAGCGGCGAACAGTATCGACTGGCCGTCAGGCGACCACGCCGCGTTCACGCTGTCGCCCGCGCTGAAGCCCGGCGTCTGGACGAGCTTTGTGTTTGCGAACAGGTCTCGCGCCTTTGCGCCCGGCTCAAGCGTTTGAACAAAGAGGTGAGTTTCGGTGTCTTCGAGCCAGCGGTCCCAGTTGCGAATCGGGAAGCCTTCATAAACTCGCGCGCGGTACTTTCGCGCCTTGCGAGCGGCAGCCTCTTTCTTGTTGTCTTCATCGGTCGCGGCGCCGGGATAGACTGTGCTGCTAAAGAGAATGGCCTGCCCGTCGGGCCGCCACTCGGGCGAGCGAGCGCCCGTCGAGAGCGAGGTGAAGCGCGTGGCCTCGCCGCCGCCTATTGCGTCGATGATGTAAAGCTGCGTGGTCTCGTCGCCTTCCCGTCTCGCGGAAAAAGCGAGCCTGCGGCTGTCGGGGCTCCAGGCGGGGCCGCTCTCGCCGCCCTTGCTCGAAGTGAGCCGCCGGGGCTTCTCTTTGCCGTCGGTCGAGGCAATCCATAAATCCGTGACCTGGTCCTTTTCCTCATAAGCAGGCTCGGTCACCGAAAAGACCACCCACCGCCCGTCGGGGCTAGCTACGGGAGCGCCGACCCGCTTCATCATCCACATGCTTTCGTGTGTGATGGGCTTTTTGCTCGCAGTCGATTGCGCGCGCGAAGGCGCGACCGCTCCCAATGCAAGCGCGGTGATTATCAGTAGTGTTAAAGCGCGAGCTTGCAAGGCGCGCGCACTCCGTTTCAATAACATGGTCTATTCTCCTGCGATAGTGATTAGTGTGTGAAAGCGACAAGAAATTTTCACACACTTCGCCTCTCTTGTCACTGGTCGCCGGTCGCTATTTACGCTCCGCTTTGCCTATGCAGTAAAGATGGCCCGATGTGCGTATAAAAATCTGCCCGCCAGAGATCGCCGGTGAGCTGAGGCAATATTCGTCGAGGTGGTTTTCGGCCATCACCTCGAACTGAGGCCCGGCTTTCACCACGGTCGTCACCCCGTCTTCGTTTGTGACATAGAGCTTGCCGTCGGCAAGCACGGGTGACGCGCTATAGGTTCCGGGCGCGACCCGTTTCTGCCCCCAGACGGTCTCGCCCGTCTTCGCGTCCAGGCACCACATGATGCCACGGTCGTCTACCAGGTAGAGGTACTTCCCGTCGCTCACGGGAGTCGGAACGTCCGGGCCGTTTTGAAAGCTCCACACCTTGTGAGTCGAGGTGATGTCGCCCCGACCGCCGGCGCGTATAGCTACGAGCGGGCGCACGCGGCTCGGCGCGTAGACCATATCGCCAATCACGACCGGCGAAGCGACTATGCGATAAAACGGCTGGTTCTCCGGGTTCAGCCCTTTCAGCCGCCAGAGTTCCTTTCCCGTGGCCGGGTCGTGGCCTGTCACTACATCGCCGCCCGTTATGACTATCTCGACAGTGTTTCCATACTTGAGCAGCGCGGGTGTCGTGTAAGCGTCGGGCGATTCCTGTATCGCTTCGGTCGGGCGTTCGACGCGCCAGACCGTCTTGCCCGTCTTTTTGTCTATGCGGAGCAGGTAAGAAGGCTCGTCGGTCTTCATGCCGTGCAGCACCGGGACAAAGAGCGCGTCCTGGTAAAGAAGCGGCGACGACGCATAGCCCCAGTTCAAACCGAACTGGCCGTATTCTTTCTGGATGTCGCGCGACCACAGCTCCGCGCCGTTTAGATCGAACCCCTTGAGTATGCCTGTGCCGGTCATGACATAGACCGCGCGCCCGTCGGTAACGGGCGAAGGGCTCGACATATTGTGCTTGCGCATCTTGACGTTACCGCCGCCGAGTCGCTTCTTCCACAGCACCGTGCCTTGCTTCTTATCGAGGCACCACAAAGAGAGGTCGTCGCCTTCGGCCAGGTTGAGAAAGATTTTGTTCTCCCAGATGATCGGCGTAGACCCGCTAAGACCGGGCATGGCGACTTTCCAGGCGATGTTGTCGGTCCCGCTCCAGCGAACGGGCAGGTTCTTTTCATCGCTCAGGCCGTTAAGATTCGGCCCGCGCCATTGCGGCCAGTCGCCCGCGACGACGCTTGCCGCTGAAAAAAGTAGGAAGGCAAATGAGAGAGAGTGTCTTAAACGCACAGCTTTTTCTCCTAAAATGGAATGGAAGTATAGTAAACAATTCTCTTTGAAAGTAGAAGAGGGGGCAATCGCTGTTACATCTTTTTACAAGTTTTTAAGGAACGGCACGGGCGAGGCCACGTTACCTCTGATAGAAAAGCGACTCACAGGAGGAGAGATGAACTCAAGCGCGAGATTAGCTAAAGCGACTCGACTACTAAAGATAGGCGCGGTTGCCGCTTGTTCCTTCATACTGCTGGCGGAAGCGGCTTCGGCCGACAACTGGCCGCAATGGCGCGGGCCGCGCAGCCAGGGCACTTCAACCGAGACGCGGCTGCCCGTCACCTGGAGCGGCACTGAAAACGTCCGGTGGAAGACCGCGCTTCCGGGTCCGGGCCATTCATCACCGATAACCTGGGGCAACCGCATCTTTTTGACCGCGTACAAACGCGAAGGCAGCAAGCTGCTGACGCTCGCCATAGACAAGGCGACAGGCAAGATCGTCTGGGAGCGCGAAGTGGCGGCCCGCCAAATCGAGCAAATGCATCCGACGAACGCGCCCGCCTCGCCTACGCCTGCGACCGACGGCAAGTATGTCTACGTCTACTTCGGCTCGTTCGGGCTGGTCTGTTACGATTTCGACGGCAAGAAGATTTGGGAAAAGCCGCTCGGCCCTTTCCCGAACGAGTGGGGCAGCGCAAGCTCTCCCGTGCTCCACGGCAACGCGCTGATACTAAACTGCGACACCGACGCCGAAGACTTCCTTCTGGCGCTGAATAAAACGACAGGCGACACCCTGTGGAGGACGTCGCGGTCGAACGTGAACCGCTCCTGGGCCGTGCCGGTCGTCTGGAACGCGAGCGGGACGGACGAGATAGTCATATCCGGGAGCGGGCGCGTCAAAGCCTACGACGCGCGAGACGGCAAAGAGCTATGGACCGTTGAAGGGCTGACCACGTGGGTCACCCCGACGCCGGTCATCGCTCACGGCATGCTTTACGTTGCGTCGAACGGGCCGGGCGGGAACGTCATCATGGCGATAAGACCGGGCGGGCGCGGCAACGTGACAAGCACGCACGTAGCGTGGCGGTATGATCGCTCCGCGCCTTACTCGTCGTCTCCTGTAATCGCGGGCGACTACCTGTACGCGGTGAAAAACGGCGGCGTGATGACCTGCCTTAATGCCAGGACGGGCGAGGTCGCCTGGCAGCAGCGAATACCGGCGGGCGGCGAGTATTACGCGAGCCTGCTTGCGGCCGACGGCAAAGTCTACGCGCTCAGCGAAGAAGGCAAAGCCACGGTGGTCGCGGCAAAACCGGCTTACGAGCTGCTCGGAACGAATAACATGGGCGAACGGTGCATGGCGAGCCCGGCCATTTCAGACGGCCAGATATTTATCCGCTCCGACAACACCCTTTTCTGCATCGGGAAATAAAGGTCTGAGGACTGAGCAGGAGAGTGTCCCCTGCTCAGTTCCCGGTCTTAACTTATTTGAGGTCGAGAGCCACAATCGTCTTACGGTCGCGCACGTAGAGCTTTGTGCCTGCAAGCGTCGGCGCGGTCCACGACCTGTTCGTCATCAGCGCGACCTTTGAATGCACCTTCAAGCCTTCCGGCGTCGGCGTGGCCAGCGCGAGATTGCCGTCTTCGTCCAGCATCACAAGCTTGCCGTCGGCATAGACGAAGTTGACCTTGGGAAAGCCCCGGTCCTGCCACATAGCCTTGCCTGTGTTCACGTCAATCGCCGTGAGAAAAGACGGGCCGAAATCGCCGCTCGAACCATAGATGTAATCCCCGATTCGCATGGCGTTCGAGTGATGAAGGCGCAGCCTCCTGTGAAACCATAGCTCGGTTACGTTCGTCTTGCCGCCTGCGCGCGCGAGCTTCAACACGCGGCTCCCGCCGTTATATGCCGATGAGCAGAAGAGCAGGTTGCCTTCGCCCCAGACAGGCGTGCTGATGTTAAGGCCCCACTCGGTTTCGTGCGGATGGCTCCACAGCAGGTCGCCGTTGCCGGGATCGACGCCGATGATGAACTTTCCGAGAAAGGCCACAAGCTGATCCTGCCCGTCCACGTTTATGATGATATGTGAGTTGGGCGAGGTCATGAAATCGTGCTTCTTCCAGACTATTCTGCCGTCTTTCTGGTCGAAGGCCATCAGCGCCTGCCCCTGCCCGCCGACAGAGATGATGATCGTGTTCTTATAAGCGACGGGGCTGCACGCATAGCCCCTGTCTTCAAAAGTCGCCTTGTACTCTTTGTAGAGGTCGTGCGACCAGATCACCTTCCCCGTCCGCTTGTCGTGACAGTTCAACACCGCCCGCGTGCCGGTCGTGAATATCCTGTCACCTGCGATCAGAGGCGTCGAGTGCGGCCCGCGCCCGTATTCGAAGTCGATGCCTTCTGCGGAGAATTCGTTCTTGTGCTCCCAGATCGTTTTGCCAGTGGCGGCTTCCATCGCGATCAGAGATTCCGTGTTCCCTTTGCTGTACATCGTGTAGATGGTCGGCCCGTCTACGACGATTGACGAATGGCCTTCGCCAAGCTCGCGCGCCCACAGCCGCTTCGGACCCGTTTCCGGCCATACGCTCGCAAGCCCTTTCGACGGCGACGTGAAGTTGCGGTTGGGCCCGCCCCATTGCAGCCAGTCAGTCGATTGCGCGCAGACAGGTTGGCCCGCTATCACCAGAAGCGGCGCGATAAGCAAGAGATCGGTCAATTTTAGCTTCATGAGCGGCACCTCCACGGGGTTTAGACTCCGCGCGTGTTCGGCTTGTTCCACAATTTGTGAGGATCGTGAACCGTAAACCGTGAACCGTGAACCGTGACAAGAAAGAACAGTCTTAGCGTTCGGGTACCTCTGGCTTGTCACGGTTCACGGTTTACGGTTTACGGTTTACGATTCACGACTCATTCAGCTTTTAAAGCGGGGAGCAAAGGCGACCGGAGCGCGGCCAGCGTCGCCACAACCGAGGTTATGAGCCCTGTCAAAAGGACCGCGAGCAAAAGCAGGCCGAGCGAAAAGGTCGGGAGGCTTCCGCCTCGTGATAGGAAGGCAGGCGCAATCGCGAGCAGGGCCGAGAGCGTTCCGAGCGCGAGCCCTGACAGCAGCAGCAATAGGTTTTCGGCTATCGCCATAATCGCGAAGTCTTCTCGCTCGTAGCCGACTGCGCGCAGCAGCGCAAGCTCGCGGCGGCGCTCAAGCACGTTGCGTAGCAGCACGGTCGCAAGCCCCAGAGTTCCAAGCACGAGCCCCAGCCCGCCGAGCGTTTGAAAAGTCGAGAGGTATGTGTTTTCCACGCGGTGAAAGACCGCGAGCCGCTCAGACGTAGGGATCGCGTCGAATCCGAAGTCGGAAAGCGATTCTTCGAGCACTCCTGCAACCTCCGACGCCCTCTCAGGGTTCAGATCGAGCAGGAATAATCTGTACCCTTCCTGCTCAGGAAAGAGTCGCAGGAAGTTCGACTCCGACATCAGCATCTCGCCTTGAAAGACGCTGTCGGAAAGCGCGGCGACCAGCCGCAATCGTATGGGAGCGTCGCCGCCCTGGTCCAGCACAAACTCGTCGCCCAGTTTCATGTGGAGCACGTATGCGATGGAGTTTGCGTCGGCGATCACAGGCACGGAGCCGTCTCCCGTCTCTTTATCGAGCAGCAGCCAGGGGTTTGATTCTTCTTCGGGTGTCGCGGCAAGCGAATCCTGAAAGTCGAACCTCGCGGCTTTTATAAAGCCGTCGGTTGCGCCGAGTATCCGGGGATTTTTCGGCTGGTACAGATTCAAACAGCTTGCGTCATCACCCGGCTTCAGGCGGAACCGCTCGAACTTCACATCATCGAGCGCGCTATCGCCATGCGAAAACAGGTTTAAGGACTCCTTGCCTTCAGCCGTGTTCGGGTTTGGCACCAGCGGGATTAGCGACTCTGCCATGAGAGCGTAGCCGCCGCTGCCTGACTTCGGATCGAGAGTGGTGGCGCTCGTGTCGCGCCTGAACGCATCGACCGCGACTATGATAAAAGTGGCCGACGCTATCAAGGCTATGCACAGAACGCTGCGGCCCGGTTTGTAAGTCGTGTTGCGAAACCCAAGCCGCGAGACTGCCCACCGGCCACGGCCTTGAATAGATTGCCGCCGCTCTTTTCTTAGCCAAGCCGACTGGTAGCAAAGGAGCGCGATAAGCAACGACGCGCCCGCTCCGAAAAAGCCTGCGACCTGGCTCATCATTCCCGCCGATGCAAGCACGAGAAGCAACACGCCCGCGACTCCAAAGATCGCCCCGCCCGCGCGCGCCGAAAATAACCGCGACCTTATTCCGCTTTTCGACCCGAACGCGACCTCACGCGTGCCCGCGAGCAGGCTGCGCGGCGCAAGCGGCGCGAGTGATCTGAGCGTCCAGGCGATGATCGCAAGCGCGGTCAGCATCCCGCCCAGCCCACCCGCGATTAGCGATACGGGGGCGATGTGAAGGCTCAAAAGCGTCGTCCCCACAGCGCCGACCCACCACGTCTTCAGCCCCAACATCACCAGCCAGCCGTAGAGGACCGCCCCGCCTGCGCCTATCAGGCTGCCTACGGCGGCCAGGATTATGCCTTCGGCTAGAAAGAGGTTTCTTATCTTCGGCGGCGGAAACCCGAACGCGCGGAGTAAACCGATCTCTTTCAGCCGCTGCTCTACGCCGAGCTTGAAAAAGAGCGCGGCCAGCAAAAGCGCCGAGACGACCAGGAAGAAGCTGAAATAGACGAAGTATTGGCCAAAGTCCGTAGCGCCGGTCGCTGCGGTCAAACCCTGCGCGCGGGCCGGGAAGACCGCAAGCCCCATCGCCAGAGGGTCCAGCCTGTCGCGCAGGGCGTCGCCATAAGCGGAGGAAAATAATTGCAAATCTTTATCACCCGCGACACCAGCCGCGACGGGGAACCGGAGCGAGGTCAGATGACCGAATCTTGAGCCCCACAGTCGCACGCCCGTCGATAGCGGGATAAACGCTTTCGGCGTTGTGCGGTACCTGTCCCAATATTCTTCGTCAACCGGGCGAACTTTTCCGAGGTCCATCGGAAACGGCGGGTCCCAATCCGAAAGGCTGTCGGTTTCGGTTATGCCGGGGTACTCCGGCACCAGGTCGCGGTCGGCGGCGAGCCCGGAGATAGGCACGACGCCCGCGATTTGAAACTCTGCCTTCTGTGTCGCGAGCCGCCCTTCGTGTTGCCACAGATAATATTCGAGCGTGACCCGGTCGCCCGGCTTAACCTTGAGATCGCGCGCGGCCCAATCGTTGAGCAGTATGGGCGGCACACCGTCTTGCTCGCCCTGCCGGGCAGCGGGCGATGAAGATTGCCCCAGCGATTGAAACTGTTCTTCGGAGACCGCCGTGACGAGCGAGTAAGGGACTTCGCCCGATGCACCCGCGATAGAGTTGACGAGATAAGTCAAAAAAGGCGAGCCGCGCCTGTCGCCAATCGATTGCGCCGCGTCCGCGAGCGAATCGCTCAGGACGGCGCTTTCGGTTTCAAGCGAGACGACTCGACGGTCGTCAAAGCGCCGAAGCTTTATGCCGAGGTCTTCGAGCTTGAACGTCTCTTTTACGATCTGCTCAAGAGCCGTCGCATCGCCTTCGTCCGGCCTCGCGCTCGATACAAGGATAGCGTTGGCCCTGCCAGTCTGTTCGAGGTCTTTTTGCAAACGGGTTAAGGACAGAAAGACCGCGCGAACCCCTCCCTGCTGCGGGCGAACGGAGAACTCGCCCATCTCCGAGGCGGGTATCGAGCCGGTTACGCTCAGGCGAATCGTTCGGCTCATCTCCTCTTTGCGACCGTGCAGCGATTCGGCGGGGATGGCCGAGGGCTTCTCTACGCTTACAAGCAGAGAGTCGCCCGGCTTGCTTCCAAGCTCTTCGGCAAGTGCCGGGCTCAGGAGAACTTCGCGCTCGTCGGGCGGTTTTACGCCACTGCGGCCGTGAAATCCCCAGAACCGCCCGTCTACTCCGTAGACCTGCACGTTGCCCGCGCGATGGCCGCTCTCTTGATGCGAAACCAGACCTTCAAAGACTATGAGCGGGCAGGTCTGGTCGAGCCCGGCAGTCCGAAAGCGCGAGTGTGATGCGATCTCTGAAGCGAGCTGCTCGCGGAAAAATCCCGCCGAAGTCATTACATAGTCCGCTTTGCCGAGCCGCATCAAAAAGAGGTCGCGCAGACTCCCTCGCACCGAATCGCCGACCAGTAACGCGCCAGCCAGCACCGCGACCGCCGTCCCGACTCCGAGCAGGACGGCGAGGTTCGTTCGCCAGTAGTACGCGAGATTGCGCTTTACGAGAGTCGAGGTTCGCATCACACCTGTTGCAGCCTTTTATCGACCAGCTCGAATCGTTTCGAGAACCTTGCCGCAAGCTCCGCGCTGTGCGTCACCACTATCAGGATGGTCTCCTGCTTTTTGTGCAGCTCAAGCAAAAGCGACGCGACGCGGTCGGCGGACGCGTGATCGAGGTTTCCCGTAGGCTCGTCGCAAAGCAACAAGAGCGGCTTGCGGATCAAGGCGCGCGCAAGAGCTACGCGCTGTTTCTCGCCGCCCGACAGCTCGCCGGGACGGTGCTCTATGCGCTCGCTCAAGCCGACCTGGTCGAGCAGCGCGCGGGCTCGCTCGGTGTAGTTGCCGTTTGTCTCCGCAACAAGGGTGGGCGTAAGTACATTCTCAAGCACAGAGCATTGCGGAAGCAGACAGTGATCCTGAAAGATGAACCCGATCTCTTTATTCCTGAAGGCCGCAAGCTCGCGCTCTGTGAGCGCAAACGGGTTGCGCCCGTCGAGCGTGACGCTTCCGGCGGTAGGCTGATCGAGCGCGCCGATGATGTACAGCAGCGTCGATTTGCCGCTCCCTGACGGTCCCATGATCGCGGCCGCGTCGCCGCGAGACAGGCTTAACGACAAATCTTCGAGTATCGAGATCGTTCCGCGTGGCGTCGGGTACTCTTTAACAAGGCCAGTGACTTGGAGCAAAGTTTACCTCTGAGATTATAAGGTGAGATCAAGCGGGCTCGGCCACAGGGGCCTTCAAAGGGACCGATTCCCTCTGGCCGGGGGCCGATTCGGCGGCGAGCCCCGCGTAAACCTCAACGGCGCGCACCGCCATGCGCGCTACGTTGTAATGAGCGCGCACCCCGTCGAAGCCTTGCTGCGCCAGCCGCGCACGAAGCTCCGGGGCTTCGTAGAGAGAGAGCAGCCCGTCTGCGAGGCTTTTGGCGTCGTCGGGCTCGACGAGGATACCGCCCCCGGTCTTTTCTATGATCTCAGGGAACGCGCCGCGCCGTGGTTGTACTAGCGGCACGCCGCAGGCCATCGCTTCGAGCAGGAACATCCCCTTCGGCTCGTCGTACGTGGCGGGGACCGAAAGCACGTCGAGGTTTTGCAGGAAATCTATCTTCGCATCACGGTCCAGGACCCCGCGATAATGAAATTCAGCCCCAAGCCCCCACTCCCTCATTCGGCTCTCGATTCGGCTGAGATAGGCTCTGTGCTCGGCTCCGAGATAGCCTGCCACCTCAAGCCGGGCGGGGGGGAAGTCCGCCCGCTCGCGCAATTTCTTGTAGGCTTCGCATAACAGGTGCAGCCCTTTTTCCGGCGCGACCCTGGCAAAGTATCCTATCGTAAACGCGCGCGCTTCTGAATTTCGCTTCGCGGCGTAGCCTTCGAGGTTTATGCCAAGCGGTACGACCTTGATCTTATCTCGCGGGATGCTGAGATACCCCGACATGAAGTCTGCGTAATAATCGCTGACAGCTATAAAGCCGTCGACAAACTCGACGTTCTTACGAATCAACTCAAGCGACGTGCTGCGATAAGGCTCCGTGAGCCCTTCCAAAAAGAGGTCTTCGCCCTGAAGCGTGCAACAGACGGGCCGGCCGAGCGCCTCTTTCAAAGGCCGCGCAAGCGCGATCAACAGCGTGAACGGCAGGTTGATAATGTCGGGCGCAGGCTCGCTTTTGAGCCAGTGTATCATCTTCTCAAGCTCTTTGCGCTGGTTGCCCTCTTCGCCTCTGAGCATAGAGACCGTAAGCTCGCCGAGCGCCTTCGGGTCGACTTGAATCGAGCTTTTCGCCGCAAGCTTCAACGCGAGCTTCGAATCCCACAGCTTGTCTATCAGCCAGGGCGTCTTGCGAAACAGGCTGTGGCGTTGTTGCAGGTAGACGCTTATCCCGCCGAAAAAGACCTTCTCCTGGCTGACGTTCTCTTCATCCGTGAGCGTGGGCGTGTAGATAGGCACGAGCGTCACGTCGTGCCCGTCGGCCATCAACTGCGCCGCCAGCGCGTTGTCCCTGAAACAGCTGCCGCAATACATGCCAGCCGCGCCCGCCGTGAGGTAGAGTATCTTCATAACTTCACTGCTTCTTACAGAGCCATCTTTACAAACTTATGCCGCGCCCGCTTTCTGAAACGACCTGCGCGAGTAGAGGTGCTCGAACAGGTTGCCTTCGTGCGGCTGGTCCCAGCTTATTCGGTTAGTTGGAATCGCGCCGAGGTTCAGGCGGTCGACGTTTGACGACGCAAGCAGTCTTTGGATCAGTCCTTCATCCGTGGTTATGGCCGTGACGACGAGACTCGGCCCAAGCGCAACAGGAATCTCGCGCTCGTCTACTTCGACCACGCTCGCGAAAGGAAAGAGGAACTCGCGGTTCGCAAGTGTATGCTCGATGCTTGTGGCGCGAACGACGGTCGGCAGCAGATACGAGCAGCCTTCATAAACGGCAAGACGGTCGCCGTTTCTGTAAGAAGCCGTCACGTCGCGCGCCCCCGGCTCGCTCAACCCCTGGTCGATGAGCTTTGAGATGCGAGCGGCGACCGCCGGGTCTGCAAACGGCGCGAGCTGCGCGTCTTCAGAGTCGGCGCTCTTTGGCATCACGCGGCCCAGCCGTTCGGCAAGGGCTTCGGCAATCTCGTCGGCGTGCCTTGTGACCCACACGCCCGAAGCGTTCACGCAAGAGCGCCCGCCGTTTTCAAGTATCGACGTTTCGATCACGTCGAGATACTTCTCCCAATCGTCTACCAGATC
This sequence comes from uncultured Clostridia bacterium, assembly GCA_964615905.1. GTDB lineage: Bacteria > Acidobacteriota > Blastocatellia > UBA7656 > UBA7656 > DATLMR01. Next base: position 548,982 of record CAZTUB010000002.1, on the reverse strand, counting down.
ATCGCCGATGACGACCTTGCTGAATCCCGGCCCGTGAATCTCCACGCGCGAATCGTTCTGCCACTGGCCTGTCGAGGTCGAATCGCCGAAGATCATGCCGCGCCCGCAACGGCGCAGTATCTCGCTTGAGCCCGCGTGGTCTGTCGGGTAGTAGCTGAACGCTTCGCGGGGCGCGCCCGCACGGATGAACGCCTGGATGATGCGGTAGGGCGTCCAGGGTTCTGCGCTGCCCGGCTTCAAGACGAGCGGCGTCTTTAAAGCGACCGCCGGGACCCATAGCGAATGGACGCCGGGCGAATTGCTCGGCAGCACAACGCCGAGCGAGTTTGTGCGCGGGAAGAAGCTGACGGCCTGCCCGTTTATATCGCCGTACCCACGGTCGAGCACGCTGAGGTCGAGGTTCCTCGTGAGCCCCGCGAGCACGCTCTCCATCTCGACCATAACGCCGCGAATCTTTTGCATATTGCGCCGCGCCATCACGTGCGGCAGGCCCGTGGTCGCCCCAACCTGCTCGATATAATCCTGGGGCGATTGGTCCGTGTCGCCAAGCGGCAGCGTGTCGTTGATGAAATGGTCAGCCGCCCGCGCGCATATCTCCAAAAGCTCTTTGACCGTAAAGGCGGCGAGCGCGCGTTTCGCGCTCTCCTGGTCGAGGAGGTCGCGGCGGATCAGCCCGCCGTTGGCCTGGCTGATCTCGACAAACGGCTCGCGAGTCCGGTGATGCTGTGCGCGCGAAAGGTCGAGGCTTCTGTACGGCTCGCCTTTGCGCAGTATCGGGATATGGAGCATATTCTTCACCCTTGCTTTAACGGGATTGACCGGCCTTTCGTACGAAATCTGATCTTTGAATTTGACTCACCTTGCTCAAATTGTTGCTTTCGACCGGCGGCGTGTCAAGCTTCGCCGCTTGAGAAGATTACATTTTACAATTCGGTAACAACTGGACCGCAAGCCGTCTTTCTTGAACATAATCTTACGAACAGGCGTATACTTTGTTCCTTCTCGATCTCAGTCGCCCGGTCTAAACTAGCTTGAGGACAAAGATATGAAATCCAGGATCACAACGATTGCCGTAGCGTGCGTGATGCTCACCGCGCTACAGGGCGCGCCGCACGCCGCCGCGAGTATAACCGTCCGGCCTGCGGCCGACTCTCACTCATTAAACACGATTGATGAAAAAGCGGAAGCGGCCGCGCACATTGAAAAGCTAATCCGCGACTTGATGAGCAAAGGCGATGTTCCCGGCCTTTCGGCGGCGATTATCAAAGACGGGCAAATCTACTGGCACGCGAGCTTCGGGGTTATGAACGCCGCAACTAAAGCGCCCGTCGCAGATAACACGATGTTCAACGCGGCGTCATTATCGAAACCTCTATTTGCCTACGCTGTGCTGAAGCTTGTCGACGCCGGAAAGCTCGATCTCGACGCGCCGCTTTCAAAATACCTGCCGAAGCCCTACATCGAAGGCGACGAGAGATTGAACCAGATCACCGCGCGCCGCGTGTTGAGCCACACCACGGGCTTCCCGAACTGGCGGCCCCGCGACAAGCCGCTCGTCATCCATTTCGCGCCGGGCGGCAGGTTCAGCTATTCGGGCGAAGGCTTCGTCTATCTTCAAAGGGTCGTCGAGCATATCACTGCACAACCGCTCGATGACTTCCTACGAAAGACCGTATTCGAGCCGCTCGGCATGCAAAACAGCACCTTCGTCTGGCAGGAGAGATTCGCAAACCAGTGGGTGTCGGGGCACAACTCCGTGGGCGAGCCGGTCGCGATCAACAAGGTGACGGCGGCCAATGCGGCGGCCAGCCTTCAGACGACGGCGCTCGATTACGCCAGGTTTATTATCGCCGTCATAAACGGCACAGGGTTGAAGAAAGAGAGCGCGCGGCAGATGCTCGCGCCGCAGATAAAGCTCGCAGGCTGTATCAACTGCACCGGCACCGGCACCGGCAAGCTTTCCAATTCGCTCGCGTGGGGGCTCGGCTGGGGGCTCCAACAGACCGCCGACGGCAAATCGATCTGGCACTGGGGCGATAACGGGCCACATAAGGCTTACATCGTGGCCTACCCGAAACAGAAGTCAGGGATCGTTATCTTTGCCAACAGCGCGAACGGCCTGTCGATTCACCACGAGATAATCAAACAGGCCGTAGGCGGCGCGCAGCCTGCAATCGGGTTGCTCAACTATGAGACGTATGATTCGCCGGGCAGGACTTTGCTTAAAGCTATACTCGATAAGGGCGCGGACGCGGCCCTGAAGGAGTACCGCGCTGCGCAATCAAGTCCCGGCAGCGCTCGCCATGTTAACGAAGGCCAGATGAACAGGCTCGGCTACCAGTTGATTGGGATGAAGAAGATCAAGGAAGCGATTGAGGTATTCAAGCTGAACGTCGAAGCTTACCCGGCGTCCGCCAACGTTTATGACAGCCTCGGCGAAGCCTACATGCTCGACGGCGACAAAGAGCAGGCGATAAAGAATTATAAAAGGTCAGTCGAGCTTGATCCGAATAACACGAACGGGATCGAGATGCTTAAAAAGCTTCAGGGGAGCTGACGGGCTCAATGCCTTTCAATCCCCTTTCAATCCCCAATCAATCCCATGCCCAGAGCGCGAGGCTCGTCGAGTCTTTAACCAGAATCTGATTTCCGAAAGCCACGGGGTGCGACCACGTGGCCGAATCTGCCACGTCATACCGCGCGATCTGCTCGAAGGCCTTGTCATTTTTGTTGGCCACTATCAGATCGCCGTCCGCCGTCAGTATCAGCAGAACTTTTCCCGCATTGAGCACCGAGGCGTTCTGGCCTTCGCGCCCGTTCGTCGTCCACAGAGCCTTGCCCGTCCGCGCGTCGATACAGAAGAACTGCCCCTTGCGCTTGTGCGACATCCCGTACAAAAAGTCTCCGTCGAGGACCGGCGAGTTCATGTACATCGCCAGGTCGGGGTTGTGCCAGACCTGCTCGGTCTTCCACGAGTCAGCGGCTCGCGTCACTTTGACGGCGAGCGTTCCTTTCCTCACGCCTGAAAGTATCAGCATCTTTTGATAGAAGACCGGCGTGACGATGTTCTCGTTCCACTCGTCAGGGAAAGGCATGCTCCAGAGCAGTTTTCCGGCGTCTGCCGAAACGCCGACGACCGACTTGTCCGTGAGAGTAACGACCTGCCGCGTGCCTTCGATATCCACGACGATGGGCGAGGCATAGCCGGGGCCGTCGCCCTTCCAGACCCACTTTTCATTGCCGGTGTCGGCATCATAGGCGATCATCGAGCCGCCGCGATCATCGCCCACGTGAACAATCAGCATGTTGCGCTCTATCACGGGCGACATCGCCGTTCCGCAGAAAAGCTTGGACGTGTCGATCTCCTTCGAGAAATCTTTTCGCCACAGAAGCTTCGCGCTCTTCGCGTCAAAGCAGGATAGAATCGCGCTCACGCCGAGCGTGTAGAGCCTGCCCTTATGGATGATCGGGGTAGAGTTCGGCCCCTTTCCCATCTCGACCGCGTACTGGTTCTTTGTGAACGGGACCGCGTAGCGGCTGTCCCAGACGGGTTTTCCGGTCTTCAAATCGAAGCAGGATATAACCTCTTGCTCATCCTGGCGAGCGTGGACATAAACTCGCCCGCCCGAAACGACCGGCGATGAAAAGCCCGACCCGATTGCCGTCTTCCATCTCAGCTTTAAGGTTTTAGGCCAGGAAGCAGGCGGCGAAAACGCCGCTACAACGCCGTCGCGGTTCGGCCCTCGCCATTGCGCCCACTCCTGCGCGGGGGCCGCAGTTACGCCTGTCAATGCGATAACGAGAATCACAACCACTGTCCGGTAGAGCTTCTTTGAGAGCATAAGTCACCCGTTCGTTTAATAGACACCTTCGACTACGGCCGCCTGCAACCTGGAGAAGGGGCGAACATTGCGCACGCCGTCCCACGGGTAGAGCCCGCAGGGAGGCTCGCGTTCGGCTTCGTCGCGTTCGAGGAAGCGAGGCATGAAGAATTCGCGCGTAAGCGTAGTCAGCCTGACGCGCCCCGTCTCGCCGTACTCGACCACGCGGTCGGTCTGGTCGGGGTCAACCACTTCTATCATCGCTCGCGGGGACGGCGGATAATATATGACCGCGTAATTGTCTTCGGGCTCAAGCGGCTTGTGCGTGGCTAGCCCCATAAGCGTGTTGCCGTAGGTCGGCGCGAAGTATGCCCCGCCGAGTAACTCTTCGACGGCGAAGCGGTAGAACTGCGGCGTCATCTCCGTGCCGCCGCAGAATACGCCGGTGATGCCTAGCTTCTTGAGCGAGACCTTCTCGCACAATGCTTCGAGCAGCCTCGGCGTCGTAAACAGGCAGCGGATATTGTCGTGCGCCTTGAGCAGCGTAAGCCCCTGGTCTATGACGTGGCGCTTGTACTGTTCGGCCATCTGCGCCTGGTTCATCTTGAGCATCTTGATGAACCAGCGCGGGTCCAGGTCGACCATGAAGCATATGCCGCCGCGATACTGCGCAAGGTGCTCGATTGCGAGCCTGAGCCGTCGCGGGCCGGACGGGCCGAGCATCAGCCAGTCTGCGCCCTTCGGGAAATGCTCGTCGGGCAAAGTGGCGCTAAAAAGCTCATAATCGACTCTGAAATCGTCTATGCTGATACGAGATTTCGGAACCCCCGTGCTGCCGCCCGTCTCAAAGACATAGACCGGCTTATCGGCGTAAGCGCGAGGGACCCAGCGACGCACGGGGCCGCCGCGCAGCCACTCGTCCTGGAAATTACCGAACCGCTCAAGGTCGTCGTAGCCTTGAACCTCGCGCCTAGGGTCCCAGTCGAGCCGTTCGGCGTACTCAAGCCAGAAAGGGCTCCCCGTCCTGGGGTCGAAATGCCATTGAACGATCTCACGCACCCACGCATCCAGCGCCTCGCGCGCAGATTGCTTCTTCGCTTTTAGATCCGTCTCTTTTGTGGAAGTCAAGTTGCCCACCCGTTGACTGAGTTTTTGCGCTGCCCGACTTGAATTTTGTCTGCACCGCTGTAGGCTGTCAAGCTACAAGCCGTCAAACGCGCGCGGCCGCCTCACTGTTTCATAAATCAGCCCCGCCGCCGCGCCCGTGACCGCCGCTCCCCCCTTTTTTTGTTGACAAGGTTTCACGATGGTGCTAATTTCTTCGCACTGTGCTAATTTTTTAGCATCAACTGGAAAGGACGGGAGCGGCAAATGGTAAAGAAGTCGCACATGAATCTAAGCAGGCGAGAGCGGCAGATCATGGACATCATATATCAGCGCGGCTCGGTGACGGCTACGGAAGTCATGGAGAACTTGCCGGACCCGCCAAGTTACTCGGCGGTGCGGACCATGCTGCGGCTGCTTGAGGAGAAAGGGTATCTCAAGCACGACCAGGACGGGCCGCGATACGTCTACTCGCCGACGCTTTCGCGTGAAAAGGCGAGCCAGTCCGCGCTGAAACAGCTCTTGCAGACCTTCTTCAACGACTCTACCGAACAGGCAGTCGCCGCCTTGATAGACATATCGAGACCGAATCTTTCGAACAGCGACCTCGACAGACTCTCCGACCTGATCGAGCAGGCCAGAAAGGAAGGACGATGATTATGCAATCGCTAATCGACCCCGTTTCGATCAACGCTGGCGCAGAGGTATGGCTCGGGTTCCTGCTCGACGTAGCGATCAAGGGGGCCATCGTCCTTGTGGCCGTAGGCGGGTTGCAAATCCTTTTTCGCCGCGCCTCCGCGGCGTCGAGGCACTTCCTTTGGAGCCTCGGACTGTTGAGCCTGCTTGCGCTGCCGCTGCTTTCTCTATCGCTCCCGGCCTGGCGAGTCCCACTGTTGCGTGAGCGTCTAGTGTCAAAGTCCGAGCCTGTTTCGATTGTCCCGATGCCGCTTGAGGCGGCGGACGAAGCAGAGATGGTTATGGCCGCCGCACCGCTGACGGGCCGGTCGCAGGTTTCTGAGCCTTCCGCGCCGCCGTCGCCTGCCCGCGGGGCAACCGAGCAGGGCGCGACAATCGCCGAGCAAAAGAGAATCGCCGTGAAGCAACCGGCTGTTGCCCAGACGCCGTTTCACACGGTGGCGTGGGCCCTGTTTTTGTGGATGGCAGGCGCGCTTGCCATCTTCGCAAGGCTTGCGATAGGTACAGCGGGCGTCTGGAGGATGGCCCGCTCATCCGAGCGGATGACCGACCGCGACTGGACCACGCTGGCGAAGCGCATAAGCTGGCAGATCGATCTTAAACGCGAGGTCGCGCTGCTTAAAAGCGAGCGCGTCACTATGCCGCTGACCTGGGGCTCGTTCAGGTCTGCGATCCTGCTCCCGGCCGAAGCTGATGAGTGGGAAGCCGACCGCCGCCACATCGTCCTGTTACACGAGCTTGCGCACGTGAAGCGCAGAGACTGTTTGACGCAGTCGTTTGCGCATGTGGTCTGCGCCGTCTACTGGTTCAACCCGCTCGTATGGCTTGCGCTCAGGCAGTTGCGGTTAGAGCGCGAGCGGGCGTGTGACGATCAGGTGCTCGACACGGGGACGAAGGCGTCGGATTACGCGAGCCACCTGCTCGACATAGCCCGCTCGCTCGGACGGGCGCGTTGCTCATCTTTTGCAGCGGTCGCCATTGCGCGGCGGTCACAACTCGAAGGGAGACTTATGGCAATACTCGATCCGAATTTAAGCCGCCGTGGGCTAAACCGCGTGGCTCGCCTCGCGGCGGTTGTCGCCGTATCCTGTCTCATCCTGCCGCTCGCGGCGTTGCGGCCTTCCGTTCAAGCCGAGTCTCACGGGCGCGACTCGCGCGTGCAGCAGGCGGCCACACCAGCTAGAGAGAAGGCCGCCTCGATCCTTTCTTCGCTGCTACCTGCGACTGAGAAGACAGAGCCGGTTGAGGAAGGACAGGAAGGCGCTCCGCTGACGATCTCGGCCGGGACCGAGCCGCTCGTAGTGGAACCTGTAAATGGAAGCGCACTTATTGGAGAAGCTCTGTTCGGGGAGGCTCTTTCCGGCGGGGGCAACGCTCCACAGGATTCTAACCAGACGCCGCAGCAAGAGGTGAGCGGCGCGGTCCAGGCTTTGAGAGAAGCGTTAAAGGACAGCGACAGCGAAGTCCGTATGGGCGCTTTGCGCGCGCTCACACACCTGGGCGACAGCAGCGTGATCGACGCGCTGATGGATGCTGCGAAAGACCCGGACGCGCAGATGAGAGAGCACGCCATCGCGTCGCTCGCGCACATACGGGACGCGCGCGCGGTCGATATATTGATCGGGGCGACACGCGACCAGAACGCCAACGTTCGAGAGAAAGCCGCGTGGGCGCTAGGCATGCGTAGCGACTCGCGCACGGTTGACCCTTTGATCGAGAGTTTGAAAGATCAAAGCGCGCCGGTTAGAGAAAAGGCGGCCTGGGCGCTCGGCATGAAGAGAGACGAGCGCACAGTCGCCCCTCTTATCGCGGCTTTGCAAGACGCAAGCGGAGAAGTGCGAGAGAAAGCGGCGTGGGGTCTGGGGATGCAACATTCTGCCCAGGCGGTCGAGCCGCTGATGACTGCCCTGCGAGATCAACGGGCCGACGTCCGCGAGAAAGCCGCGTGGGCGCTCGGCATGATAGGCGACCGCCGCGCCGCAAGCGGCCTGAGCGCAGCGATGAAGGACCAGAACAGCGATGTCCGTCGAAGCGCCACCTGGGCTTTAGGCATGATCTTGATGCGACACGGCCGGGCGACAAAGAACCCCGGTAATGCTGACAACGACCAAGATACCGATATTGATGTCGATGTCGATGTCGATTTTGACTCGGAAGAGATCGGCGATAGAGTCACTAAAACAAACCCGGTCACTCGCTCTCGACCGGTAACTACACCGGCAGTCAAACCGATGCCGGCAAAAAGACCTTAACTTGAAAGCTGACGCTCTTTCGAGAGCGTCAGCCAAATCGTAATAGTAAACAGAGACAACCGGGTTCGAATCGTCGGGCGGTCATCGCCGCTCTACGGCTGGAGTGTGCTCGATCACGGCATAAAGGAGATCAAGAATATGAAGAGATTAATAGCCCTGACAATCGCAATCTTGCTCACAGGATTTTGGCTCAACCTCGATAAAGACCCCGTCAAGGGCGCGGGCGTGACACCGGCAGCCGCTCAGGACTCAAGCGCCGACTTGAATCCCAGGATCAGGGCCCTCGCTTCCGCCAGCCCGCAAGAGCGAGCCGAAGCCGTGTGCAAGCTGGCATTGATGAAAGAGGCGGCGGCCCCCGCCATACCGCAGCTGATACAACTGCTCGGCGACACGAGCGAGATAGAGGACGTTGGGTGCGGGGAAGATTTCGGGTGGAGAAAGAACTACCGCTCGAACCAGAAGACCACCGTCGGCCAGGAAGCTGCGCGCGCGCTGACCATGATCGGTCGTCAATCGGTCGAGCCGCTTATCGGCGCTCTAAGATCGGATGACTGGTTTGTTCGCAAGAACGCCGTCATGGCGCTCGGCCCAATAGATGATGCGCGCACGGTCGATCCTCTGCTCGGCTCGCTTGCCGACAGAGACTGGCGCGTGCGCGAGCAATCGGCCTGGGGGCTAGGGCTAAAGCGAGAGAAGCGGGTCGTAGAGCCTTTGATCTCGACGCTGGCAGATGCTCACTGGCAGGTGCGGGAAAAAGCTGCCTGGGCGCTTGGGCTTGTCGGAGACGGTCGCTCTGTCGAGCCGCTTGTCAACACGTTGAAGGATCAAGAGTCGCAAGTGCGCGAGAAGGCCGCGTGGTCTTTGGGGTTAAAGGGTGACCGGCGCGCGGTCGAGCCGCTGACAGAAGCGTTAAAGGATGCGGACGCACAGGTGCGCGAAAAAGCTGCGTGGTCTTTAGGGCTCAAAGGCGATACACGTTCAGTCGAGCCGCTTATCGAAAGCCTGAAAGACCAGGACGCGCAGGTGCGCGAGAAGGCAGCCTGGGCGCTCGGCCTCAAAGGCGACCGGCGCGCGCTCAAGCCGCTCAACGAGGCTATGAAGGATGAAAATGTCGAGGTGCGGCGAAAGGCTATCTGGGCGCTCGGCCTGCTGATGGTTCGAGACAAGAACACGGACGGCGTCGATCTTGATCTGGACATCGATGTGGACTCGGACCAAAGGCCCGCTCCAAAGCCAAGACCTGCGCGCAGACCCTAGCAGGCGAAGTCGGAGGTGAGTATGACCTGCGCGACCATGCAACCGTTGATAAGGCTGGAATCGATCACCAAGATATTTGTCGCCGACGAAGTGGAGACGCACGCGCTCGCCGGCGTGCATCTTGAGATCAATCGCGGGGAGTACGTCTCGATCTCAGGCCCGTCGGGGTGCGGCAAGTCGACCCTGCTTTCGATTCTCGGTCTTCTCGATTCGCCGAGCGGCGGGTCATACTGGCTCGACGGCGAGGAGATGTCTGGCGCATCGCCCGCACAGCGAGCGCGCATACGCAACCGCGAGGTCGGGTTTATCTTTCAGAGCTTCAACTTGATCGCAGACCTGACCGTGTATGAGAACGTCGAGCTTCCGCTCACCTACCGGAGCCTGCCTGCGCGCGAGCGGAAGATATATGTGCTTGAGGCGCTCGAAAAAGTAGGCATGTCGCACCGCATGAAACATTTCCCCGTTCAGTTGTCGGGCGGCCAGCAGCAGCGCGTGGCGGTCGCCCGCGCGCTCGCAGGCCGCCCGTCGATCCTGCTCGCCGACGAGCCCACAGGCAATCTCGATTCGGTCAACGGCGAGACGGTGATGGAGTTGATGAGCAATCTTCACCGCGACGGGGCCACGATCTGCCTTGTCACGCACGACACGCGCTACTCCCGTCACGCCCAGCGCGCCATCAACATCTTCGACGGTCGGGTGGTCGAAGAAGTGACCGGTGACCGGTGGTCGGTGGTCAGAGGCAAGGGGACAGCGGCCCTCAGTCAATAACAAAGGCCCGGAAAGCCAATGCTTTTCCGGGCCTTATATCTGACCACCGACCACCGGTCACCGTTTACTGATCTTCGTTGCCGTTCTTCTTCTTGCGCACGACCACGGGCTCGGACGCCTCGACCTTGAAGCGGTACGGGCCGCCTTCCTTGATCGTGTACCCGGCGGGCACCTCAAACAGCGACCGCGCGGGCTCGCTGCGGTTGATGTTGGTAAGCCTGTAGATGTTCTCGCCGTGACGCGGGTCGACGGTCTTTGTCATCACAACCGTCTGAAGCTCAGGCGAATACCACCGCTCGGAGACGATGTTGATCGGAAGCTCGTTGCCGATCTTCCCTGCCGCAATTGTGATCGTGGTGCGGGAGCCTTCGGCCTCGACGCCTTCGATCATCTGCTTGCCGAGCGACTCTCTCTGCGGGTCGAACTCGCGGACGCCGTCTTTTTCCAAAACGACACCGGACGTGCCTGCAAGCGCGGCGGTGCGGCTCTTCTGCATAAGCTCTTCGACCTTCTTGCGCTCCTCGTCGGTCATCGGCTTCATCCCTGAGCGAACGGTGTATGTGTACCCGCCCGGCGTCTTTTCAAACAGCTCGCCCGGCTTGAAGGTGATCGCGGGCATCTTGTGGGCGGTCTGGCTGCGCGGGTCGAGCGAGTACTGAACCCCGGCCACAGGGTCGTTGATAAGGATCGTTTGCGGCGGCTCGCCTGCCACCGCATACGGGCCAATCGCGCCAAGCGTCTGATCTCGCCGCGTGCGCCCTTCGCTGTCGCGGTAGACCTGCGCGGTACTCTTTCGCACGATGCGGTTGCCGTCCGCGAGCGTCTGGATAGATTCGGTCACAGCCTCGGCCGAGTAAGGCGCGTTTGTGACGAGCTTGCCGTCAAAAGCCATCTCGGAAGAGATAAAGATAAAGTTGTCCGGCCCGCCGTTGGCGAACGACCAGCTTCTGCCTTCGACCTGTTCGGCGGTCGTCACCACTACACGCTCCGGCGCAGCGCCGCCCTCGGCCCTCGGCTTGCGCACCTTCTCCTGCGCCGCCACTTTCCCCAGCGGACTCAGCAAAACTATCAAGCAAAATATGCTCGTTGCCCATCGAGTGTTCATCTTCATAACTGTCCTCTCTTTCGGTTAAAGCTAAAATGTCGATTAAAAGATTGCTTTCGGTTAGCGCACAAATCTGATGGCGCGGGCCAGCCCGTCTTCGCCTATCAGCACATCCGCTTTCACAGGCTCGCCCGCCCGCGCCTGGTTCATTGGCAACCCGAACGATTCGAGCGCGGTGCGCGGCAGCTTGACTCGCACAACCTGGCCTCGATCAAGCGACATCAGGTCGCTTTCCGAAGTCAAGGCGATAAACGGCGTCGTCACCTCCGCATCCCGCGTGGCGGGCAAGGCCCGTTGCGCGGAACGCGGCCTGTTGCGTGAATTGACGCCGCTTGAATTGACGCCGCTTGAAGCGTTGCCTCGCGCAACTACCTGCTTGCGCATGGGCTCAGGCTGCGGGCTTTGTACTACCTCTTTCGCCACGGTCTTTTCTTGTTCAGGTTGTCTCTCCTGATCGCGCTGAACCTGTCGAGCCTGCTCGGGCGGCGCGGGAGCCTCTTGTCGTCTCATCAAAGCAAAGCCCGCGATCAAGATAATCACCGCCGCTGCCACCGCCCACCGCATCCACGCCTTCGAGCCGTGGCTTTCTGCCGCGCTCGCAAGCGTGGCAGTAGCGACAGGCTTTTCACAATGCTGCTCGCGGTATGCTTTAAGCAGCGCGGCTTCCAACCGCGCGGGCGCATCAACAGCGGCGTCTGTTTGAGCAAGCGCGCGAAGCCCCGCGCCGAGCGCGCGTTGATTTGCCAGATAGGCCCCGCATCTACCGCATTCGCGCGCGTGAGCAAGTGCGCGCGCCTGCACCGTTGCATCCATGATCTGGCCTCGCGCAAGGTCAGTGGCAATCGATTCTACTTCGTGGCATTTCATATAAAGCACCTCGCGGGTCATATAAAGCAACCCACAGACTCGGACCTGTCGGGGGTCGCGTCGACCGCTCGCAGCTTCTCTACGAGTATTCCGCGCCCCCTGTGCAGACGAGAACGGATTGTGCCCACAGCGCAACCCAGTATGTCGGCCGCCTCCGAGTAGCTTGTCTCGTGCAGGTCACACAGCACGACAACTTCGCGGTAATGTGGCGGCAGCGCGAGTACGGCTTGCCTGACGGTTTCTATCGTCTCGTTGCGTGTCAGGTCGCCGAGCGGGTCTTGCTGCGCAACCAGTCGCCCCGTGGCCGACACAGCAGTCTCGTCGGCGTCTTCGGCCATCGATACGTAAGCCCTGTCGCGTTTCAAATATCTCAAGACGTAGTTTCGAGCGATGCCGTAAAGAAAAGCCGAAAGCGACCCCCGCGACGAATCATAAGCCCGCGCCTCGCGTATCAACACCAGGAAGACTTCCTGCGTAACGTCTTCGGCGATAGCGGGCGAGCCGCTCATCTGCAAAGCGAATCTGTAGACGGCCCCGTGCCGCTTTCTATAAAGCGCGGCGAAAGCATCTTCGTTCCCGGCTATCACAAGCCGGAGCAGTTCATCATCGCTATGAGGTAAGGCCAAATCCATTCTCAGCTCATCATAACCCGACGTTCGTCTGACATAACAGATTCGCCCGAAACGGCGGAAAAGTTCCAGGAGGAAGTAACAAGTGACAAGTGACAAGTGACAAGAAAATTCAGTGAGCACTCTAAACACATCAATATAAGAGTTTTATCGTCTGTGAGTCGTTTTCTTGTCACTTGTCACTTGTCACTTGTTACGCAAATTGGCCGGCGGCAAAGCCGGAGGCCCACGCCCATTGAAAGTTGTAGCCGCCAAGCTGGCCCGTCACGTCCACGACTTCGCCTATGAAGTAAAGACCTTCGATTGTGCGCGACTCCATAGTCTTTGACGAAAGCTCGGCCGTGTCGACCCCGCCCAGCGTGACCTCGGCTTTCTTGTAGCCTTCGGTCCCGCGCGGGCGCACCTGCCAATCATTGAGCAGGCGCGCAGCTTCGGCAATCTCTTTGTCCGTGTAGCGGTTCACAGGTCGCGTGAGCCCGTATCGCTCGCACCACTTTCGCGCAAACCTTTTTGGAAGCATCTCGCCGAGGGTCGTCGCCATCTCGCTGTCGCTCGCACGACGCTGCGCGAGTATCCCGCCTGCTTCCGCGTCGGGCAACAGGTTGATATGGATAGGGTCGCTGTGGTTCCAGTAGGAAGAGATTTGAAGTATCGCGGGGCCGCTCAGCCCGCGATGGGTTACGAGTATGTTTTCGCGAAACTGCTGGCCGCCGAATCGAACGACCGCGTCAATCGAAAGGCCGCTTAAATCCGCGAACCACTCGCTGTCTTCATCCGTGAACGTAAGAGGCACGAGCGCGGGCTTCAAATCCGTTATCTTCAACCCGAACCGCTCGGCCACCCGGTAGCCGAAATCGGTCGCGCCGATCTTTGGAATGGAAAGCCCGCCCGTGGCGATTACAAGCGAGTCCGATTCATAAACACCGTCCTCGGTTTCGATCACGAACCGCGTGGTCTTCTTCACCTCCTTGATTTGACAGCCGGTCCGTATCGCGACTCCTGCGCTGAAACACTCCCGCCTGAGCATGTCGATAATCTCGCGCGAGCTGTTATCGCAAAACAACTGGCCGAGCTTCTTTTCGTGGTAGCGGATCCCGTGACGCTCGACAAGCGCGATAAAGTCGTGCGGCGTATAGCGCGCGAGCGCAGAGCGGGCGAAATGCGGATTCGATGAGATGAAGTTTTCCGAAGCCGTATTCGTGTTGGTGAAGTTGCAGCGACCGCCGCCTGAGATGGCGATCTTCTTGCCGATCTTTTCGGCGCGCTCAAGCACGATCACGTCGCGGTTGCGCTTGCCCGCTTCTATAGCCGCCATGAGCCCAGCGGCTCCCGCGCCGACGATTACGACATCCTTTTTGACCATACCCTGCTAGCGGTACCCTTCGGCTTGAAGCAGAAACAGCTCCGCGTAAAGCCCTCCGCGCTCGACAAGCTCGCGGTGCGTCCCTTCTTCGACCACGCTCCCGGCTTTGAGCACGATGATGCGGTCGGCCATACGCACGGTCGAAAAGCGATGCGATATGAGCACGGCCATGCGGCCTCGGACAAGCTCGGAAAACCGCTTGAAGACTTCGTACTCTGCGCGCGCATCAAGCGCGGCGGTCGGCTCGTCTAAAATCAACACCTGCGCGTCTCGCATGTAAGCGCGACCGAGGGCTACCTTCTGCCACTCGCCGCCCGACAGGTCTATGCCCCCGTCAAACCTGCGGCCGAGCATCTGCCTGTAGCCTTCGACAAACCTGGGCAGCAGGGACGAAGCCAGCGACTTTTCCGCGGCAGTTATGATCGGCTGCGGCACAGGCTTTTCATCTTCGCGCGGCAGAGCTGTCGCCTTCGAATCGAGATAAGCCGCGACGTTGTCGATCTCGCCCACGCCGATGTTCTCGTCAAAACGGAGGTCATAGCGCACGAAATCTTGAAAGATGACGCTGATGGCTCGACGGACCGAAGCCAGGTCGTATTCGCGCAGGTCGCGCCCGTCGAGCAGGATTCGGCCTTCCGTAGGATCGTAGAGCCGCGCGAGCAACTTTGTCAGCGTCGTCTTCCCCGCCCCGTTTTCGCCTACGAAAGCGACCCGCTCGCCCGCTCGCAAATGAAAGCTGACGCCTCTTACTGCCCACACGTCGCTTCCGGGATAGCGAAAGCCTACGTCGTCAAAGACGAACCCTTCTTTGATCGGCTGCGGGACGATGGGCGCGCCGGCGGGCGAGCTAATGGTCGGCTCCATCTCGAAGAAGCCGAAGAGGTCTTTCAGATAAAGGCTCTGCTCGTATATATCGCTCGCGCTCAACAGCAACTGGCTGATAAGGCTGCGCGAGCGCGCAAACGACCCTGCGAGGAAGGTCAGCGTGCCGAGCGTGATCGTTCCGGCGACCGCGCGCAGAAGGATGATTATATAAGCTCCGTAATAACCGAGCGTGGCGACGACCGAAAGCGAGCTTGAGATGAGCGCGCGCTTTATCGAGAGCCGCCTGTTCTCTTCGTAAAACTTTTCGGAGAGCTTGCGGTACCGCCCCACCACCCAGGACGCCAGCCCGAACATCTGCACCTCCTTGGCGGTCGCGTCGCTTGCGCCGAGGTAGCGGAGATAATCGAGCTGGCGGCGCTCAGGCGTCCACCTGTAGAGCAGCGAGTACGTCATCGAAGCCAGTCGCGTCTCGCCCAGAAAGCTTGGGAAGACGGACACCGCAAGCAGCAATAAAAGCCACGGGCTATAGACCGCGAGCGCCGCCGCAAGCGAAGCGAGCGTCAGTATGTTCTGGCCGATGTTCAGGGTTTGCGAGACGAGCATGATCCGGCTGGTCGTCTGCCGCCGCGCGCGCTCAAGCTGGTCGTAAAAGTTCGGGTCTTCGAAATGGTATAGATCAAGGCGGGCCGCGTGCTCCATCAAGCGTATGCTCGTGTGATTTGAAAAGAGGTCTCCGAGCAACCCTTCGATCAAGCGGCTGACTCTTTCGAGAATCTCGCCCGCGAGGACTATGCCGATCTCAAGCGCGACAAGCCGCCACAGCCTCGCGTAATCGACCGCGCCGTTTTGCGCGGCGACCACTGTGTCGATGATCAGCTTGCCTACCCAGAGTGTCGCAACCGGTATGACCGAATATAGAAGGCGGAGGACGACGATTGCGGTTGTGAAGCCGCGATGAGTCTGCCAGACCAGTCTCATCAGGCGAGGCACATAGCGGAGCCTCGCTATGCGCTCGCGCCAGGTGAGCAGTTCGTCATCCTTGCCGAGAGGTCTTCGACCGCGTGAGCGACT